>NZ_LGDY01000094.1 GCF_001279525.1 Nocardia sp. NRRL S-836
GCGGGAAGGGGTGTGAGGGGTGGGGCGGGCCATCACGGCGTGTTCCAGTTGGCGGGCTGGGGAGTCGCCGAGGAGTTTGCGGGCCAGGGCGGTGCCTTTGCGTGGGGCGAAGGCCAGTTCGGTGCGCAGGGCGTGGAGGCCGACGAGGTGGGCGGCCTCTTCGAGGATGGCCTGGGTGTCGGAGATGGACTTGGTGCAGCGGACCGCGTCGATGGTGGCACGGGCCAGTGGGGCGGTGTAGAAGCCGCGGCGGACCACCGGTGCGGGGATGTGGTCGGTGCGCATCAGGTTCAGGGGGCCGAAGCTGATGGCGCGGGAGTGGCGTGGCGTGAGCAGGTGGACCGTGGACGGGACCGGGGCCGACTTCAGGCCGTGGAGGTACAGGGCGTCGAAACCGGTGACCATGCCCTGGTCGCCGACGTAGAGCAGGGCGGCCTGGAGCCACTGCTCACGGGTGGGTTTTTCCTTGCTGAGCAGGAGGATGCCCGGCAGGAGGCGTTGCCAGGGGGTGCCGTGGCGGCAGCGCTGGTCGATGATCGTGCCGGTGAGTCCGATGTGGATCAGTGCCGCTACCGGCGCGATGCGGTGGCGGAACAGGATGTGGAGGGCTTCCAGGTCGATGGGGTGGCGCATGGGGTTGAGGTTGCCTTGTAGGCGGTGCCTGGTGCCACGGGGTTCCGGGGAGCTGTGGATTACTCGCGGGTTGTGGACAGGTCGCGATCACTCGGGCTTCGGTTCGAACTCCGCGGTCCTTTGTGGATCTTTGCCGAGCAGCGAGGCCGGGCGGATGGCGAGCGAGCCGAAGCGGGAACGGGCCTGGTCGGCGGCTTGGTCGGCTTCGCGCCAGCCGTTCTCGGGGGCGTCGAAGATCAGTTGGTGGGCGGAGTCGGAGTTGTCAAGTCCCTCGATGCGGACACCGATGAGGCGGACCGCGCCAGGGGGCACCTGGGTGTCGAGCAGCTCGACGGCGGTGCGGTAGATCTCCTGCGTCACGTCGGTCGCGAGGGGCAGCGTGCGGGAGCGCGTGATCGTCGTGAAGTCGGCGAACCTGACCTTGATGGAGACGGTGCGGCCGTGCAGTCCCTTGGCGCGCAACGAACCCGCGGTGCGCTCGGACAGTCGCAACAGCTCGCGGCGGAGCACCCCGCGGTCGAGGTGGTCGACCTCGAACGTCTCCTCGGCGCCGATCGACTTCTCCCGCGACTCGGGCACCACGGCACGGTCGTCCACGCCGCGCGACAACGCGAAGAGGTGTTCCGCCAGCGCCACGCCGATCTTGCGGCGCAACGTGGGCAACGGCATCGCGGCGACGTCACCGACGGTCTCCAGCCCCAGCTGCGACAGGCGCGCGGCGGTCTTCTCCCCCACTCCCCACAGCGCACCGACCGGCAACGGGTGCAGGAACTCGAGCGTCGAGTCCGCCGGGATGACCATCATCCCGTCCGGCTTGCACATCCCGGACGACAGCTTCGCGAGGAACTTCGTCGGCGCCACCCCCACGGAACACGTCACGCCGTGCGCCTCGAACACCCGCGACCGGATCAGCTCCCCCACGCCGCCAGGGGTCATCCCGAGCCGCCGCAGCGCCCCGCCGACGTCCAGGAAGGCCTCGTCCAGCGACAGCGGCTCCACCAGCGGCGTGATGTCGCGGAAGATCGACATGACCCCGCGCGACACCTCCTGGTAGAGGTCGAACTGCGGCGGCAGGTACACCGCGTGCGGCGCGAGACGGCGCGCGTGAGCGGTGGGCATCGCCGAACGCACGCCGTACTCGCGTGCGAGGTAGTTGGCCGAACACACCACACCGCGGCCACCGACACCACCGACGACGACGGGCACGGAGGCGAGCTCGGGACGTTCACGGATCTCGACTGACGCGTAGAAGGCGTCCATGTCCACGTGGAGCATCCGGCAGCCCGTGTCATCGGGCCAGACACCGTCGCGCGCGCGAAAGCGCTCACGCAGGCCGCGTGGCAGGTTCGCACTGCGACCCATGAACACCCCTCTCGAACCCCTGTTCGAACATCTTACAACCGGTACACACGGGCAGCGTTCTCCGACGCGATGAGTCGCGCGATCCGGTGAGCGTCCTCCTCCAGGAACGCGTCACGGCGCAGCCCGTCGGCCAGGAAGTCGGACAACGCCTGCCGGAACAGCAGCGCACCGAGGTAGTACAGCTCCGGCAACCCGAACGCGTCGGTCGAGAACAGGAACTTCCCGTACGGCACGATCTCCAGCGCCTCCGCGAACACCCGTGGCGCCTGGTGCCCCAGCCCGTGCGTCGCCAGCCCGAGGTCGCAGAACACGTGCGGGAACACCTGCGCGAGGTAGCCCGCCTGCCGATGGAACGGGTAGTTGTGCAACAACAACACCGGCACGCCCAGCGAAGCCGTCGCGCGCAGGAACGGCGTCAACAACAACGGATCCCCCAACGACAGATCCGCGTCCGAGTCGCCGTATCCGACGTGGAACTGCAACGGCAGCCGGGCGTCCAACGCCTCCCACACCAGGAACGAGATCACCACCGGGTCGGCCAGCCGCCCCGTCCACGCCTCCACCGCCCGCACGACGTCGGCGTCCGAGGGCCGCTCGGCCGGCAACCCGAGCCCGATCCGGTACGCCGCAACGGACTTCGCCCCGACAGCCGTCCCCGACGCCAGCTCCCGCCGCACCGCGTCCACGAACTCCACCGGCGACACCTCCCCGCGCAGCCGCTCGGCCAGGTGCTCCAGCCGCACGACGTCGTGCGCCACCGCCCCCGCCAGCGACGCCAGCTCGTCACCCGGCAGCAGCCGGTCCGCCTGGAACCCGCCGTCCACGAGGAACGTGTGGATCCCCGACGCCATCAGGAACGTGCGCGACACCTCGGTGATGTGCAGCGAATTGCGCCGTTCGAGGTACTCCTGCGCGGGGGCGTGCGACGGCAGGTCGAGCAACGGCGCACACCACCGCCGCACCGCGAACCCGACCGCCGAGTCGAAGAACGTCCCGCCCAGCGGCGAGACCCCGCCGGCCTCCAACAACAACGACTCGAACTCGTCGCGTGTGCTGTCCACGCGCAACACGCCGTGGCAGTGGTGATCGATCAGGCCGAGTTCGGCGACGAACGGCAGGATGCCCATACGCTGAGGATCGTGGACTCTGCGGAACGGGACCAGCGGTTCGACCGCGCAACGGAGCTCTTCGATGGGCTCAACGCCCGCAACGTGACCGTTGTGGCACTCACCTGGGTGGACAACAGCGGCATCACACGCACCAAGTCCGTGCCTTTGCGCAGGCTGGCGCACGCGGCAGCACACGGCGTGGGCGCCTCACCGGTGTTCGACGTGTTCCTGTTCGACGACTGGATCATCCAGGGCCGGTTCGCCGGCGGCCCGGTCGGCGACCTGCGCCTGCACCCCGACCTCGACCGCCTCACGGTCCTCACCGGCCAGCCCGGCTGGGCGTGGGCGCCGGCCGACCGCCACTACCAGAGCGGCGTCCCGTACCCGTTGGACCAGCGGCTACAGGCACGGAAAGCACAACAACAACTCGCCGCCCACGGCCTCACCGCGAAGGCCGGGTTCGAGATCGAGTGGTGCGTCGGCAAGCCGGGCACCGACGACTGGGTCCCCGCGACGACCGGTTCCGCCTACGGGCACGCCCGCCAGGTCGAGCTCTCCGACTACTGCGTCGACCTGCTCAACGCCCTCGACCAGCAGGATGTCGAGGTGCTGCAGTTCCACCCCGAGTACGGCGCCGGCCAGTTCGAGGTCTCCACCGCGCCCGAGGCACCGCTCGCGGCAGCGGACACGGCCGTGCTGGTCAGGGAGACCATCCGCGCCGTCACGATCCGCCACGGCATGCGCCCGTCGTTCTCGCCGAAGGTCGTCAACGGCGGCGTCGGCAACGGCGGCCACCTCCACCTCAGCATCTGGCGCGACGGCACGAACCTGTTCGACGGCTTCGGCGACGAGGCCCGGCAGTTCACCGCGGGCGTCCTCCACCACATCCGCGCGTTGTGCGCCATCGGCTGCCCCTCTCTCGCGAGCTACCTCAGGCTCGTGCCGCACACGTGGGCCGCACCGTTCGCCGCGTGGGGCGAGGAGAACCGCGAGACCGCGCTCCGGCTCATCCGCGACAACCTGGAGGTCAAGTGCTTCGACCTCACCGCCAACCCGTACCTGGTCGTGGCGGGCGTGATCGCGGCCGGGCTGGACGGCTTGGCGACCACCGCGACCCTGCCGGAGGGCCTCAACGTCGATCCGGCGCTGCTCGACGGCACGCAACGGCTGCCGACCTCGCTGCGGGAGGCCGTGGAGGAGTTCGAGAAGGACACCGTGCTGACCGAAGCGTTCGGCAGGGAGCTGGCGGGCACGATCGTGGACGTCCGGCGGGGTGAGATGGAGCGGTACAAGGACGCAAGTCCGCAGGGCATCGCGAACGTCACCCGCTGGCGTCACTGACGGCGGATCTTCTTCGGCGTCGACGGCCGAGCGTCGTTGAGCTCGGCCGCCAACGCCTGCATCACCTCCGGAACGCACTCGACGGCCGCCTTGTCGAGCGCCTTGCTGCCTAGGCGGTAGAGCAGGTAATGACGCACGCCGTATGCGCTCATGCCCAACGCACCCAGCAGAACGCACGCGTACCAGGGCATGCCGGCCACGTACATCGACGCCGCCAACGGCGACAGGACGGCCAGCGACGCGGACCGGTTGTTGAGCCGGATCACCTGACCGCCTCCTGGGCCGCGATCTCCTTGCGCAGCCGCGTCAGTGCCCGGTGCTGTGCCACCCGCACCGCACCCGGCGTCGACCCCACCGCTTCCGCGGTCTCCTCCGCCGACAGCCCCACCACGACCCGCAGAACGAGGATCTCCCGCTGTTTCTCCGGCAGGACCCGCAGCAGAAGCCCCATTCGGTTGGAGAGTTCGCCCTGCAACGTCTGTTGTTCCGGTCCGGCGCCGCCATCGGTCGCTTCCGGTAGCTCGGGTACAGGTTCCGCACGGTTGCGAGCCGCCGCACGATGCGCATCGACGACCTTGTGAGCCGCGATGCCGTAAACGAACGCGAGGAACGGGCGTCCTTGTTCGCGGTACGACGGCAAGGCGGTCAGCACGGCCACGCACACGTCCTGCGCGACGTCGTCCGCTGTGGTCGCGGAACGACCCACACGCGCGCGGCAATAGCGCACGACCAGAGGCCGGATTGAGGCGAGCAGCCGGTTCACCGCACGGCGATCACCGGCGATGGCTTCAGCCACATACGCGTCCAAGGTGTCCGGCCGGCGGGCCACGTAAGAGGCCGAGGGCGCTTCGACCGGTTCGGCCGGCCCGCCGGCTTTCGCGCGTTCGAGCAACGCTTCGAGCCTCGGACCGCGCGCACGGCTCGCCAGCTGTTCGGACGCGGCATCACCGACCGAGGTGTTCGACACGGCGGCTTCCGGAACCTTGCGGTGCAGACCTGCTGAGAACTCCATGGTGGTCACCGACCTCCCTTCGACGCCTCGCGGGCAGCCTCTTTCGCACGCCGCAGCTTCCCCTCGACCGCGCGCGGCGAGATCCGCATGAACTCCCCGATCTCGGCATGCGAGTAGTTCTGGTCCTTCAGGAAGAGGAGCGTTCGCCGGTCTTCGCTGAGCTCGGCGAACAGGGCGTCCACCGCCTCTCGGGCCATGACCGCGTCTTCCAGTCCTCCGGTGGCCGCGACGTGTTCGAGGCGTGTCCACGCGTCGAGCAGATGCCGTTCGTGCCAGGCGTTGTTGCTGGTGCGCCACCTGCGGTAGACGTTGGGGAAAGCCAGCACGCAAGCGTTGACGAAGTACTCCTTCAACGGTCCGCGCTCGATGGACCACCGGCCACCGAGGATGCCCTTGTCGCGGAACAGGCCGAACCCCTCCAGCACGGCTTCGCTCGCGAGGTCCTCCGCCTCGTGGAGAGGTACCTCCTGACGCGCCACCGAACGTTCACGCCTGTCACACCTGGCGAACATCGCGCCGGACTTCACGAGGTTGGTAACGATCTCGAGACCGTAGGCGAGAAGCTTGTCGAGGAAGGCAAGCCAGACCGGACCGTCACAACCCGCCTCACGGAAGTGCTGGACGAGCAGGTCGTCCATGCGGAGCCGGTCGGCTTCGAGAGAACTGAAGTAGCGCGCCACGTCTGCCACTGAGAGCAGAGGCTCGCTCAGTTCGCGCTCATGCGCTGCTTCTGGGGTTCGCCCCATTCACCGGGTCCCTACGTAGGCGACGGCGTGTTGGTGCCTTTGCCAATGGAGATGTCGTTTGGGAGCACCCATCCCACGCAGCCGGCCCAACGAGTCACAAACAGTCGCGAAAGCAAACGCCGGTCACTCGCCGGCCGAGTCGATCTCCCTGCGCAGCCGCGCCAGCGCCCGGTGCTGGGCCACCCGCACGGCGCCCGGCGTCGAGCCGACCGCCTCCGCCGTCTCCTCGGCCGACAGCCCCACCACCACGCGCAGCCGCACGATCTCCCGCTGCTTCTCCGGCAGCACCTCGAGCAGCCGGGCCATGCGCCGCGACAGGTCGCTGTCCATCGCCCGCTGTTCGGGTCCGGCCGTGCGGTCGGCCGACTCGGGCAGGTCGGAGGTCGGGTCGGAGCGGTCGCGTGCGGCGGCGCGGTGGGCGTCGGCCACCTTGTGCGAGGCGATGCCGTAGACGAAGGCCAGGAAGGGGCGTCCCTGGTCGCGGTAGGAGGGCAGCGCTGTCAGGACGGCCAGGCACACCTCTTGTGCGACGTCGTCTGCCGATGCGAACGCACGTACCCGCGAGCGGCAGTAGCGGACGATCATCGGCCTGATCGCCGCCAGCAGCTTCGCCACGGCGCCGTCGTCGCCGGCCAGTGCGGCGGCGACGTGCTCGTCGGCCGTCTCTGCGCTCCCCATCAGATCAGGACGCTGGCCTCGGCGATCTCCCTGCGCAGCCGGCCCAGGGCGCGGTGCTGGGCCACGCGCACGGCGCCGGGGGTCGACCCGACGGCCTCGGCCGTCTCTTCGGCCGACAGGCCCACCACCACGCGCAGCACAAGGATCTCGCGTTGCTTTTCCGGCAGGCGGCGCAGCAGCTCCCCCATGGCGCCGTTCAGCTCGCCCTGGAGGGCGAAGTCCTCGGGTCCGACGCTGCGCGAGACCTGGTCCGGCACGTCGGCCATCGGCTCCGCGCGGTTGCGGCCGAGCGCGCGGTGGGCGTCGGCGACCTTGTGGGCCGCGATGCCGTAGACGAACGCCAGGAAGGGCCGGCCCTGCTCGCGGTACTTCGGCAGCGCCGTCAGCACGGCCAGGCAGACGTCCTGTGCGACGTCGTCCGCGGTCGTCGCGGAACGCCCCACGCGCGCGCGGCAGTACTTCACCACCAGCGGGCGCAGGTAGCGAAGCAGCTGGTCAACGGCCCTGCGGTCGCCGTGGACCGCCAGGTTGACCACGTCCGCGGGTAAAGCCGAACTCTCCATCCGAGTGTCCCCTCTCGAAGTCCCGCAGAGGAGACGCGTGCCCCGCGTCACTCCTTATGCGGAAAGTAGGGATCAATTTCGAACGTCACCCGTTTGGAGCAACCATGAGCGGTTGGTAAAACGCGGAGAGGAACCAACGAGCGGGACCGAAACCTGCCCGTTCCGCCAAATCGGTGAGTTCATCACGGGTAATAGCCCAATATCGTGCCTTGCCCACCACGACGCGCCACGAGTCGGCTTCGTGCAGCTGGAACATCTCCAGCTCGTACTGGTCGCCATCCCAGTGCCACAGCTGGAACCACACGACCCGACCGGGCCCCACGGACGGAGGAGTGGACACCGGCCGATCCACGCGCAATGCGTCGTAGTCACGTGTCGACAGAACCAACCGGCCACCCGGCCGCAGCACACGGCGCATCTCCCGCAACGCGGCAAGCACGTCATCCGGGGTCAGCAGATGCGGCAGCGCATTGTCCAACGAGACAACGACGTCGAAGGAACCAGACGCGAACGGCAGCGAACGCATGTCCGCCGCGACAACGGGCAGGGAAACCCCACGCGCGGAAGCCTCGACACCGGCCCGATGAGCCGCCACGGGCGAGAGGTCCGCACCGACGACGGAGTACCCGCGCATCCCCAGGCCGATCGCCTGCGTACCGATGCCGCACGCGCAGTCCAGAACGCGCGCTCCAGCCGGTACGAAACGGGTCAGCTGCGCCGCCTGACGGGCCATCGACGCGTCCCAGTCCGGGAACATCAGGTCGTACGTGCCGGCCAGCCCGTCGTAGAAGGCGCCGGTCAAATCAGCTCCTCGACCCCCACCGACGACCGCAGCTTCGCGAGTGCCCGGTGCTGCGCCACCCGCACCGCGCCCGGCGTCGAGCCGACCGCCTCCGCCGTCTCCTCCGCGGTCATGCCGACCACGACGCGCAGCAGCAGGATCTCGCGCTGCTTGTCCGGCAGCGACCGCAGCAGCTGCCCCAGCCGCGCCGACATCGACCCGAGCAGCGCGCTCTGCTCCGGGTCGGCGGTGGTCGACGGCCCGTCCGGCACCTCGGCGACCGGTTCGGCGCGGTTGCGGGCCGAGGCCCGGTGCGCGTCCGCCACCTTGTGCGAGGCGATGCCGTAGACGAACGCGAGGAACGGCCTGCCCTGTTCGCGGTAGGTGGGCAGCGAGGTCAGCACGGCCAGGCAGACCTCCTGGGCCACGTCGTCGGCCGACGCGTACGCCCGTTCACCGTGCCCGACGCGCGCCCGGCAGTACCGGGTCACGAGCGGGCGTACGGAGGCCAGCAGCCGTTCGACGGCATGCCGGTCACCCGCGACGGCCTCGTTCACCAGCGAGGCCAGCAGGTCGGAACTCTCCATGGCGCGGGTCCCTACGTCGACTGGCGGAGCCTACATCTTTCGCCGCGACGTCGTTTGGGACCACTCACGTGGACAACATTCGTCCCGAAAGCAAACACTCAGTGAGTGCGGCGGGCGAGCACGTGCAACCGGGCGGCCACGTCTCGCAGCGGTGACCGCGTGGCAGCGGCCAGTTCGAGCTCGGCCAGTGCGTCGGCCGCGCCCGGGTTCGAGTCCAGCACGACGCCGGGAACGAGGTCGGACACCACGCCGTGGCCCTGCAGCAACTCGACGGAAAGACCGGCTTCGAGCACCAGTTTCTCCAGGCCGGCCACGTCGAACCGGCGCTGCAGCGGGTCACGCGTGCCCGCCAGCTGGCCCGCGTCGTCGTCCAGCAGCCGGCGCGCGTCGACGATACGGCCCGCGATCGCCCGGTGCAGGATGGCCGCGAACCTGTTCGCCACCAGCACCGACACCGCGCCGCCCGGCGTCACCGCGGCGGCCAGCGCCGTCAGCGCCGCACCGGCGTCGTCCACGATCTCCAGCAGCCCGTGCGCGAGCACCAGGTCAGCCTCACCGGCGGGAACGCCCAGCGAGTCGGTGTCGCCCTGCACCGCGTTGATCGTCACACCGGCCTCGCGCGCACGGGTGTGCAGCGTGGCCAGCGCGTTCGGTGAGGGCTCCACGACCGTGACGACGCAGCCCGCCGCGGCGAGTGGCACGGCCCACACACCGCTACCGCCGCCGACGTCGAGCACACGGGGTGGTTCGCCGCCCCTGCGCTCGCGTACAGCGGTCAGTTCGGCGTCGAGCACCCTCTGTACGGCGTCCGGTCGCATGGCACACAGCGTAGGAGACCCTAGAGTAGGTCTGTGCATACGGTGTCCGTGCTCAGCCTCAAGGGAGGCGTCGGCAAGACGACGGTGGTGCTCGGCCTGGCCTCTGCCGCCCTCCGCCGTGGTGTCCGCACTCTGGTGATCGACCTCGATCCGCAGTGCAACGCCACGTCGACGCTGGAGCCAGAGGAGTCCAAGGCGAGCATCTACGACGTCCTGCAGGACCCGTCCGAGGAGAACCTGGAACAGGCGATCCGCCCCAGCAGGTGGGGTGACGGCATCGACGTGCTGTCCGGGTCGGAGGACGCCGAGCTGCTCAACCACCCCGATCCGAACGAGTCGCGCCTGCACCGGCTCAAAGACGCGTTGCGCACGTTGCGCGACATGTACGACGAGTTCCCCTACCAGCTCGTGCTGCTCGACTGCCCGCCCTCGCTGGGCCAGCTGACCCGGTCCGCCCTGGTCGCGGCCGACCGCGCGTTGCTGGTCACCGAGCCGACGATGTTCGCCGTGGCCGGTGTGCAGCGGGCGTTCGAGGCGGTGCAGAACGAGCGCGAGAGCAACAACGCCGACCTGCAGCCGCTGGGCGTCGTGGTGAACCGGGTGCGGCCGCGCTCGCACGAGCACCAGTTCCGCATCGAGGAGCTGCGCGACATCTTCGGCCCGCTGGTGATGCCGGTGGCCTTACCTGACCGGCTCGCGGTGCAGCAGGCCCAAGGCGCGTGCATGCCGATCCACGAGTGGGGCACGCCGGGCGCGCGTGAGGTGGCGCTGGCGTTCAACCTGCTGCTGGCCCGCATCCAGCGCATCTCCCGCAGCCGCCGCCGCGCGGTCCACCACGACTTCGACGACGACGAGATCCAAGAGGCGGTGGATGCCTGAGGGCGACACCGTCTTCCTGGCCGGCCACCGGATGAACGAGGCCCTGGCCGGGAAGACGCTGCTGCGCGGTGAGCTTCGACACCCCAGGTTCGCCGCGGTGGACCTGGCCGGGCTCGACGTCCTCGGCGTGCACACCTACGGCAAGCACATGTTCACCCGCTTCTCCGACGGCAACAGCCTGCGCAGCCACTTCCGGATGGACGGCGCGTGGCACCTGTACCGGCCCGGCGAGCGCTGGAAGCGTCCTGGGCACCAGGCCCGCGCGGTGTTCGAGGTCGACGACCGGCAGGCCATCGGGTTCGCGCTGCACGACCTGGAGCTCCTCCCGACCGCACGTGAAGGCGAGCTCATCTCCCATCTCGGGCCTGATCTGCTCTCACCGGACTTCGACGCCGACGAGGCCGTCCGGCGGCTGACCGCGGACCCCGAGCGGCCGGTCGGGATCGCACTGCTCGACCAGCGCGTCATGGCCGGTGTCGGCAACCTCTACCGCGCTGAGGTGTGTT
Source organism: Nocardia sp. NRRL S-836 (assembly GCF_001279525.1). Taxonomy (GTDB): domain Bacteria; phylum Actinomycetota; class Actinomycetes; order Mycobacteriales; family Pseudonocardiaceae; genus Lentzea. The sequence continues at coordinate 11,016 of NZ_LGDY01000094.1, forward strand.
TCCTGATGGGCGTTCTGCCGACGGCACCGGTGTCGGCCGTGAACCCCGCACGGGCGGTCGCGCTGTCACGGAAGCTGCTGCAGGCCAACCAGTGGCGGCCGGAGCAGACGACCACGGGCGACCTGCGCGTGCAGCACTACGTCTTCGAACGCACGGGCCGGCCGTGCCTGCGCTGCCGCACGAGGGTCCGTTCGGGCGAGTTGGACGGCAGATTCGTGTATTTCTGCCCCAAATGCCAGTCCGGTTGAACCGCAGCGCTTCCGTGGCCGTGTCCTTGGACATGGCGGTAAATCTGGATGCGTTGCGCCCGGGCTTCACCGACGACCCGTACTCGGTGCTGACCAGCCTGCGTGAAGCCGGTCCCGTGCACCGGGTCGAGAACTTCGGCGTGCCCATGTGGCTCGTGACCCGCTATCCCGACGTGCGGGCCGCACTGGACAACCCCCTGCTGTCCTCACACGGCTCCGCCCTCGCCGAGCCCCTGCGCGGGCACCCGCACTTCGCGTCGTGGTGGTTCGGCGACCTGTCAGACCACATGATGAACAGCGACGCCCCCGACCACACGCGCCTGCGCCGGGCGGTGTCGAGCGAGCTCACCCCGCGCCGCATCGCCGCGCTGCGCCCCCGCGCCGAGCAGCTGGCGGCGTCGCTGGTGGACGCCTTCGTCGACGCCGGGCGCTGCGACCTGGTCTCCGACTTCGCCGCGCCACTGCCGATCACCCTGCTGATGGAGCTGCTCGGGGTGCCGGCCGTCGACCAGGAGAACTTCCGGTACTGGGCGGACGTCGTGACCGGGCTCGCCGACGGTGACGCGGTCTCCGCTCGTGCGGAGGCCTCCGGCTACCTGCAGGACCTGGTGGCGCACAAGCGGACCTCCGGCGACGACGACCTCATCGGCGCGCTCGCCCGTGCCACCGGCCCGGCCGCGCTGACCGGGCGCGAGCTGGCCTCGCTGGCGTTCCTGCTGCTCGTGGCCGGGTACACGACCGCGGTGGACCTCGTCGGCAACGGCGTGCTGGCGTTGCTGCGCCACCCCGAACAGCTGGAGCTGCTGCAACGGTCGTCGTCGCTGCTGCCCGGCGCCGTCGAGGAGCTCCTGCGGTTCGACGGCCCCACCTCGCACCTGCTGCGCTTCGCCACGCGGCCGCTGACCATCGGCGGCGTGCAGATCCAGGCCGGTGACGTGGTGCTGCTGTCGCTGGCCTCCGCCGACCGCGACACCGTCCGCTACCCGCGCGCGGACCAGCTCAACATCGAGCGGGCCGACCGGCAGCACCTGGCGTTCGGGCACGGCATGCACTTCTGCCTCGGTGCGCCGATGGCCAGGCTGGAGGGCGAGGTCGCGTTCCGGACGCTGCTCTCGCGCTGCGCGGGCATCGCGCTGGACACCGCGCAGCCGCTGGGCTGGCGGGTGTCGCTGGGCAGCCGCGGGCTGCGGTCGTTGCCGGTGCGGTTCCTGTCCAGGCCGGCCGTGCCGCTCGACGAGCAGGCGACCGTGAAGGTGCCCAAGCCGTCCTGACCGGCGACGAGGCCCACAAGTCCGCCCTGAGCTGCCGTTATAGGGTGTGCGCGTGGTGTACAAGCAGGTGGTTCGCAGGGCGTTGTTCAACATGCACGGCGGCGACGCGGAGCGGGTCCACGAGACCACGCTGGCCGTCATGGCCGGGCTGAGCCCGCTCGCGCGGTTCGCGCGCGGCCAGAACAACCCGCGGACCGTGTTCGGCGTCCGCTTCCCCAACCCGGTCGGCCTCGCCGCCGGTCTTGACAAGGACGGGCGGGCGCTGCCGGCGTGGGCCGCGCTGGGCTTCGGGTTCGTCGAGGTCGGCACCGTCACGTGGCACGCGCAGCCGGGCAACCCGAAGCCGCGGCTGTTCCGCCTGCGCGAGGACGAGGCGATCATCAACCGGATGGGCTTCAACAACGCCGGAGCGCGCGCGCTCGCGGAGAAGCTCGACAAGACCACCCTGAGGGCGCCGCTGGGCATCAGCCTGGGCAAGTCGAAGGTCACACCGGTCGAGCACGCCGTGCAGGACTACCTGAACTCGCTGAGCGCCCTGCAGGACCACGGCGACTACTACGCGATCAACGTCAGCTCGCCCAACACGCCCGGCCTGCGCAGCCTGCAGGACAAGGGCGCGCTCACCGAGCTCGTGCAGGCGATGACGCGGGCGACCGAGAAGCCGATGCTCGTCAAGATCGCGCCGGACCTCACCGACGACGCGATCGCGGAGGTCATCCAGGTGTGCGTGGACCACGGCATCAAGGGCCTCATCGCCACGAACACCACCCTGGGCCGCGAGGGCCTCCAGAGCCCGCACAGGGGCGAGACGGGCGGTCTGAGCGGCCGGCCCCTCACCCGGCGCGCGAACGACGTGGTCCGGTTCATCACGCGGCACAGCGAGCTGCCGGTCATCGGCGTGGGCGGCATCGCGTCGCCGGACGACGCCCAGCGCATGATCGACGCGGGGGCGAGCCTCGTGCAGCTCTACACCGGCTTCATCTACGAGGGTCCCGGCCTCGTGAGCCGGATCAACCGGGCGCTACGCACGCCGGGCGGCGCGTAGCCAGCGCATCACCGGGTGCAGGATCACGACCAGCAGCGATCCCCACACCAGGCCGCCCATCCGCAGCGACCCGATCTCGATGGTCAGGTCGCCGACACCGGCGACCAGCGCGGCCCCGCCGACCATGGCGTTGACCGGGTTGGTGAGGTCGACGCCGCGGTCCATCCAGATCCGCACGCCGATGAGCACGATCAGGCCGTAGAGCACCAGCGTGCACCCGCCCAGCACACCGGGCGGGATGGTGCCGAACAGCGCGATGGCCTTCGGGGAGAACGCGAGCAGCACGGCGAACCCACCGGCGAACGCGAACGCCGCTGTCGTGTAGACGCGGGTCACGGCCATGACGCCGATGTTCTCGGAGTACGTCGTCGTGCCGACGCCACCGCCCAGGCCCGACAACGCCGTGGACAGGCCGTTCGCGATGATCGCGTCGCCCGCGCTGCCGTCGAGGTTGCGGCCGGTCAGCGCGGCCACCGCCTTGACGTGCCCGACGACCTCGGCGACCAGGACGATCACCACCGGCAGCATCAGCAGCACGACGGACGGGCGCAGCTCCGGCTGGTGCAGCTGCGGCAGCCCCACCCAGTCCGCGTCGCGCAGCTCCGCGAACTTCCCGGACGGCACCGCACCGGACAGCACGCCGCCGACCCACACGCCGACGAACCCGACCAGCACCGAGAACCGGAACAGCAGCCCGCGCGCGAGCACACCGGCCAGCAGGATCACGCCGGTCGTGATCGCGGCCAGCACCGGCTGCTCCGCGAAGTGCGAGGTGGCCTGGTGCGAGAGGTTCAGGCCGATGATGACCACGACGGCGCCGCTGACGACCGGCGGCATGACCGACTCCAGCAGCCGCACGCCGAGCGCCTTGACCGCGATGCCGACGACGATCACGAGCAGTCCGGCGGCGACCACACCGCCGAGCTGGGCGGCGATGCCCTGTTCGCGGGCCGCGACCAGCGGTGCGACGAACGCGAAGGACGAGCCGAGGTAGCTGGGGACGCGGTTCTTGGTGATCAGCAGGAACAGCAGCGTGCCGAGGCCGGAGAACAGCAGCGTGGTGGCGACGGGAAGACCGGTGGCGGTGGGTACGAGCACCGTCGCGCCGAACATGGCGACCAGGTGCTGCACGCCGAACCCCATGGTGAGCAGCCAGCTCGCCCGCTCCTGCGGTGCGACGGTCTCACTGTCGGTGATCCGACCGTCCCCGTGCACGGTCCACAACGCCAACGCACTGCCTCCCGGCAACCCAGCCGGACTTCCCGCTGCCCGGCCCCGGAATCCTGCCACGCCATGTAGTGACCACGGCTAGATAACGGTCTGATAATCACACGATTGCCGCAAATATCTCTAGCTTTCCACGCCGATAGCCGTACGTGGTCACTCAGGGTGACGATCAGCGCGCTGAATAGCCTGAGACGTCGCGCATCGCCGAGGCAAGGCCGGCCATGTGGTCGGTGGCGTCGTCCAGCACGGAGCGCGGGTTCTGGAAGGCGGTGCTCGCCGCGAGCGCCTGTCCGGCGGCCGCCACCAGCGCGCAGTAGCGGTCCACGCCGTCGGCCAGCTGGATCCGCAACACCCGGACGCCCTCGACCAGCGCCCCGCGTTCCAGGTGCGGCGCGGTGTCGCGGGCCCGTTCGACGGCCTGCAGCTGCGCGGACACCGCGCGGATGGCAGCGGACGCCTCCTGGGCGGTCTGCCGGGCGTGCTGGACGGACTCGGTCGGCAACGACGTGAGCGCCGGCGAGTCGAGCTGCTTCAACAGCTCGGACATCGTGTCCTCGGCGCCGTGCAGCTTCTCCATCGGCACCCGCGCGGCGGAGATGTGCGCGGGCAGCGGCGGCCGGGGCGGTGGCGGCGGGCTCAGGGCCAGCCGCTGCCGGGCCGCGCCGAGCTCGCGCAGCTTGAAGCCGCTGCGCACGGCGAGAACGGCGGGCACGGCCGCACCGATCGTGCCGGCGACGGCGGCCCAGGTGCCCAGCACGCCGGTGAAGCCGAAGACGGCCAGCGTGCCGAGCATGGTGATCAGGATCGCCCAGAACGTCAGCACGGCGCTGGTGCGCTTGCGCTTGCGTTCCAGCTTGGCGATCGGGTCGTTCCACTTCTGGATGCGGTACCGCGCCTGCTCGGCCAGCGGGTGGCCCTGGAGCGACACACCCAACTCGTTGACGACCTTGCGGACGATCTCGTTGTTGGGACGGTTTCTCCAGGGCTCCATGATCACCTGCTGACTCCTCCTGCCCCGCTCAGTGCTGAGCCGGCGGGACCTGCTGCTGCGTGGTCTTCTGCTCCTGCTGCACGCGCTGCGCGATCTCGGCCTGGATCTGCGCCGCGGCGCTGTTGCCCGCCGTCACCTGCGGCGGCGTGTTCGCCTGACCGCCGTGCATGGACGCGCGGATCTGCTCCAGGCGCGACGAGCCGGCGAGCTGCGTGGTCGAGGCCTGCACCTCCAGCATGCGGCCCTGGACCGAGTTCTGGGCGAGCTCGGCGGAACCGATCGCGGTCGCGTAGCGCTTCTCGATCTTGTCGCGGACCTCTTCCAGCGACGGCACGTTGCCGGGCGCCGCGAGCTCGCTCATCTGGGTCAGCGACGCGGAGACCTGCTCCTGCATCTTCGCCTGCTCCAGCTGGCTGAGCAGCTTCGTGCGCTCGGCCAGCTTCTGCTGCAGCATCATCGAGTTGCGCTCGACGGCCTGCTTGGCCTGCGCGGCCGCCTGCAGCGACTGGTCGTGCAGCGTCTTGAGGTCCTCGATGCCCTGCTCGGCGGTGACGAGCTGGGTGGCGAAGCCCTGCGCGGCGTTCTCGAACTGCTGCGCCTTCTGCTCGTCGCCCTTCGAGCGCGCCTCGTCGGCGAGCACGAGCGCCTGGCGCGCGGAGGCCTGCAGCTTCTCCACGTCGCCGAGCTGGCGGTTCAGCTTCATCTCCAGCTGCCGCTGGTTGCCGATCACGGCCGCGGCCTGCTGAGAGAGCGCCTGGTGCTGACGCTGCGCCTCCTCGATGGCCTGCTGGATCTGCACCTTCGGGTCAGCGTGCTCGTCGATCTTGGACGAGAACGATGCCATCAGGTACTTCCAGAACTTCACGAACGGACTGGCCATCTCCTACGCCTGCCTTCTCGGTGCCGGTGTTGGATCCATCGTCTCAATTGTGCGCCGGGGTATCCACCGACACGGGGAGATATCCGGGAACACCCTGACCCACCCCGGGACTTAGGAGAACACGCCTGACGACGTGCAATCCTGCCCGCACCCGCGTCCCGGGACGCGGTGACCCCACCCGCTGTGGCCAAGCCGTTGTCTCACGTTCAACCGGCGGTGGTCGTTGTCAGTTGAACGTGTGAGGCCCCGGTGTTGTTGCAGCGAGTCACGTGGCGGCGGCCACACGGCGTCTCAGCGGGTTCTCAGCACGCGCACATGCCAGCGGCCCCGCTCACCGTGAGGGGAGCGGGGCCGGTCCGACTTGGGGGTTCTACGCAGCGACGACGGCCTTGGGCGGCTCGCCGATCTTGCTGGTGAGGCGGTGGCTGAGCATCGGCTGCAGGCGCAGGTCGGACAGGTCGTCCGACAGCGTGGTCGGGAGCACCCGGCCACCCTCCAGCTTGCCGCGCTCCGCACGACCGTTGGGAACGGTGTCCGGCACCGTGTCCGGCGTCTGCTGGACGGCGCCGATGTCGGAGGCGACGTGGTGCAGCAGCTCGGACAGCGGCAGGTCCAATGCTTCACAGATGGCCGCGAGGAGCTCGCTGGACGCCTCTTTGCGGCCGCGCTCCACCTCGGACAGGTACCCCAGGCTCACGCGGGCGGTCCGAGAGACCTCGCGCAGCGTGCGGCGTTGGTTGGTGCGGGCATGGCGAAGTCGATCACCGATCGCCTCGCGTAGCAGCACGGTCATCGCGCGCCTCCTTCCGGCCGGCCGTGTCCCTACGTTACCGATCGACACCGACAACGGGCAGTGACTTCCGAACACGTCCGCCAAGGGCGAACGAACGGTTGGTCATCGTTTGTTCCCGTCATCCGTGCCCAGCAGGTGGTCCGACAGCAGGACCAGGGCTTTCTCCACGGCGGTGGAACGGACCGCTTTCCGGTCGCCACTCACAGTGATTGTCCGCACTGTGGACACTCCAGGCCCGCTCAAGCCGATGTGGACCGTTCCTGGAGCGACTCCGTCCTGTGGATCAGGTCCGGCGACGCCGGTGAGCCCGATCCCCCAGTCCGCTTTGCACCGTTTCCGGGCACCTTCGGCCAGTTGTGCGGCCACGTCGGGGTGCACGGCCCCGTGCTCGTCGAGCAACTGCTGGTCCACGCCCGCGAGCTCGTGCTTGAGCTCGGTGGCGTAGACGATCAACCCACCGCGGACCACGGCACTCGCCCCCGGTGTGTCGACGATCGTCGCGCACAGCAGACCCGCGGTCAGCGACTCGGCCGTGGCAACGGTCTCGTTCCTTGCCTTCAGCAGCTCGACCACGTTCGTCATGCGACGGCCCGACCTGCCCTTGCCTTCAACTTGAACGCCCGGATGACGTAATCGATTCCCGTCACCACGGTCAGGACCAGTGCGACGGCCATGATCATCCACGCGATGAGCTCCAGCACGTCGTTCTGCGGGAGCACGAACAGCCCGATGGCGATGACCTGCGCCAGCGTCTTGGCCTTGCCGCCGCGGCTGGCCGGGATGACGCCGTAGCGGATCACCCAGAACCGCAGCAGCGTCACACCCACCTCGCGCACCGCGATGGTGATCGTGATCCACCACGGCAGCACGTCGAGCATGCTCAGGCCGACCAGCGCCGACCCGGTGAGCGCCTTGTCCGCGATCGGGTCGGCGATCTTGCCGAAGTCGGTGATCAGGCCGTGCTTGCGCGCGAGCGTGCCGTCGATGTGGTCGGTGAAGCTCGCGACGGCGAAGATGCCGAACGCGATCAGCCGCCACGTCGTGTCGAAGCCGCCCGCTTCGAACAGGGAGAACAGGAAGACCGGGACGAGTGCCAGCCGCGCCATCGTCAGGATGTTGGCGACGTTGAGCAGCGGGACCTTCCTGGCCTCGGTCATGTCGCGATGACCTCGATCGGCTCGACCACGAGGTCGACGCCCTCGGAGTCGACGACGCGGCAGCGGACCAGGTCACCGCGCTGGAGACCCTCGGCGTCGAGCACGATGCACTCGCCGTCGACCTCGGGCGCCTGGTGCTCGGCGCGCCCCACGCAGTCGCTCTCGTCGTCCTCCTCGTGCTCGACCAGCACGACGACCTCGGTGCCGACCCGGTCCTCCGCGCGCTGGCTGGTGAGCTCCTCGACGAGGTTGCCGATCCGGGTGACCCGCTCGGCGATGGTGTCGGCGTCGAGCTTGCCGCCGAGGTTCTCCGCCTCGGTGCCGTCCTCGTCGGAGTAGCCGAAGATGCCGACCGCGTCCAGGCGCGCCTCGGTGAGGAAGCGCTCCAGCTCCCGCAGGTCGTCCTCGGTCTCACCGGGGAAGCCCACGATGAAGTTGCTGCGGATGCCCGCCTCGGGCGCGTGCTCGCGGATCTGCCACACGAGCTTGAGGAAGCTGTCGGTGTCGCCGAAGCGCCGCATCCGCCGCAGCACGTTCTCGCTGGAGTGCTGGAAGGACATGTCGAAGTAGTTCGCGACCTTGTCCGTCTTCGCGATGGCGGCCACGAGGCTCGGCTTGGTCTCGGCGGGCTGCAGGTAGCTCACCCGCACCCGCTCGACGCCGGGGATGGACGCGAGGCGCGGGAGGAGCTGTTCGAGGGCCCCCTGCTCACGCGGCAGGTCCTTGCCGTAGCTCGTCGAGTTCTCGCTGACGAGGAACAGCTCCTTCACGCCGTTCTCGGCCAGCCACATCGCCTCGGCCACGACCTCGTCCGGGTGCCGCGACACGAACGCGCCGCGGAAGCTCGGGATGGCGCAGAACGAGCACCGCCGGTCACAGCCGGACGCGATCTTCAGCGGCGCGACGGGCGCGTCGTCGAGCCGGCGCCGCTGGACCTTCGTCGGCCCCCAGCCGTGCCCGGGAACCTGCACGTCCCTGGTGGCCTCCTGCCGCTTGACCGGCGTGATCGGCAGCAACGTCCGCCGGTCCACCGGCACGTGCGACTCGACCTGCTTGCCGTGCAGCACGTCGTTGAGCCGCTCGGCCAGGTCGTTGTACTGGTCGAACCCCAGGACCGCCGCGGCCTCGGGAAGGCTGTCGGCGAGCTCCTTGCCGTACCGCTCGGCCATGCACCCGACCGCGACGACCTTCGCCCCGGTGTCGGACGCGGCGAGCAACGTGTCGACCGAGTCCTTCTTGGCCTGCTCGACGAACCCGCACGTGTTGACGACGACGACGTCGGCGCCCTCGTCCACCAGCTCCCAGCCGCCCTCGCCGAGCCGTCCGGCGAGCTCTTCGGAGTCGACCTCGTTGCGGGCACAGCCCAGGGTCAGCAGCGACACGCGTCGCGGAGTGGTGGGAGAAGACACGGCGCTCAGGGTAACCGCCCCGGGTGCCTGCGCTGGAATCGCGCTGCCGGGAGGCCAGGCCACGCCCCCGCGTGTCACGTATCCACAATTTGTCCACTTCTCGCTGCTTCCCCGCGTGCACTCTGCCGCACGTGCTCGTCGAGGCGTTGAGGTCGGGGTACGCGGTACCCGCGCTGCTGCTGACGTTCGCGCTGGTCACCCGGCGTGTGTGGGTGGGGCTCGCGCAGACGCTCCGCGACTGGGTGCGGTCCGCGCCCGCCCGCCGCCGTGCCGGCCTGGAGGAGAAAGTGGTCGAGCACGCGCTCGCCACCCGGTCCAAGGACCAGCGCGAGCACTACGTGGAGATGCTCCGCCTGCTGCTCGACGCCTCCGGCCGCTCCCTGCCCGACCCGCCGCCCCCGGATCCCGCACCGGACGAGAACCCCGGCGAGGGCGCGGCCCATACTTGACGATCGTGACCAGTGGGGTAGTCGTGCGGCGCGCCCGCACCAGCGACGTGCGCGCCATGAAGGCGTTGATCGACGGGTACGCGGGCAAGGTCCTGCTCACCAAACCCCTGGTCACGCTGTACGAGGCGGTCCAGGAGTTCTGGGTGGCCGAAGAGGACGGCGAGCTGCTCGGCTGCGGTGCCCTGCACGTGATGTGGGAGGACCTGGCCGAGATCCGTTCCGTCGCCGTTTCCCCCATGGCGCTGGGCAGGGGCGTGGGCCACCGGATCGTGGCGCAGCTCATCGCGACCGCGCGGGAGCTGCAGCTGGCCCGGATCTTCGTGCTCACGTTCGAGACGCGGTTCTTCGGCAAGCACGGTTTCGTGGAGATCGAGGGCACCCCGGTGAGCCCCGAGGTCTACGAGGAGATCATGCGGTCGGTGGACGAGGGTGTCGCCGAGTTTCTCGACCTCAGCTACGTGAAGCCGAACACGCTGGGCAACAGCCGGATGCTCCTGGAGCTGTAACTCTTCGAGTGAATACTCGAAGAGTCTTGACTCGCAGAACGGCGCGGGGCCAGGATCGCAGCTGTGCCCGAATCGCTCACCATCGACGAGCTCGCTGCCCGTGTCGCGCTCCCCAGCAGCACCATTCGCATGTACCAGACGAAGGGTGTGCTGCACGCGCCGAGACGGCAGGGGCGCGTGGCGTACTACGACGCCTCGCACGTCGAGCGGCTGACGCTGGTGCAGCGGTTGCAGCAGCGGGGGTTCTCGCTGCCCGCGATCGCTGAGCTGATCACCGCGCGCGAGAAGGGCGAAAGCGTCGCGACGGTCCTCGGCATGGGTGAAACCGAAGGGCCGGACGACTGGGTGCGGATCAAGGTGCGCGACATCAAGCACCTCGTGCCCATGGGTGAGGTCCAGCCGCGTCTCCTCCTCCGGGCAATGCGGCTGGGTCTCGTCCGCTGGAAGTACGGCTGGCCGCACGCGCGCCGGTGGGCGCTGGAGGCGGGCGGCAGGCTGGCGGGGCTGCGGGTGCCCAGCGACGACGTCATGGACAGCTTCACCAGGCTCCGCACGGCCACGGACGCGATCGCCGCGGACTTCGTGCGGTTGTTCGAGCAGCAGTTCTGGCCGGAGCTCGCGCGCAAGGCCGGTGACGACAACCAGCTGGAGAACGTGCGGGCGCTGCTGGTCGAGCTGACGTTCACGGCGGAGACGGCCGTGGTCGGCACGCTCAGGGAGTCCATCCGCGACGCGGCGGAGGAGTTCGCGTCGCGGCACGGGCTGCTGCCCAGCGACGACTTCCAGCCCGCGTGGGCCGAGCAGCCGTTGCCGCCGATAGCCGAGAACATCGTCGACCCGGCCGGTGACCTGCCGAGCGAGCAGGAGATCGAGAACTTCCTGCTGAGGGGGGACGAGGATGAACCTGGTCGCTGATCCCGCGTGGCACGCGCAGGTGAGGGACGAAGGACTCGTCGTGTACGCCGGGGCCGACCTCGCGTACCTGATTCCCGACCTGCCCAGGGCTACGGCCGTGGCGCTGGCCGGACTGTTCGAGCCGGTGCTGAGGGGTCTGGCTCGGACGGTCGACGAGAACCGGTTGGGGGAACCGGTTCGCCGGCACCTGGCCCAGCTGAGGAACCTGGGCGCTCTCCGCCCGGCCGGGTTGCCCGCCGACCCCGCGACGCCGGTGAGGACCGGCACGCGGATCGTCGGCGCGGCACCCGCCGGGCTGGTGGAGCAGTTGCCGCACGACGACGAGCCGGAGCTGCTGCTCGTCGTGCGGACCACGGGCACGTTGCTCGACCTGGTGGAGGTGGCGCGTGAGACGCGGGTCCCGCACCTGCTGCTCGACCTCGCCTACCACCACACCGTCGCGCTCGGGCCGTTCGTGGTACCCGGCACCGGTGCGTGCCTGGCGTGCCTCGCGGTGCGGACGGGGCGGCGGTGGGGCGATCCACCGCCGCCTCCCCAGCCGGGGGCACTGCGGTACGAGTTCCCGCTTTCGCTTGCGCGGCAGGCGATCGCGAACATCCGCGGCGGCTCGCTGGCGCTGCTCGACGCGGTCGTGACGGTCGACCTCGACGAGTTCACGACGACCCGCGAGAGCGTGCTGCCCGCCGCCGGCTGCGAGATCTGCCCGGAGGTGGGGTCCGGGCGCGTCACTTTGCCTTGGGGGACACATGACCACAGCGGTTCGGTTACCTGACCAGTTCTCACCCGGAGCGGCCGCGACCACCGCGGCGACGCCCACGTGTTGCTGTTGTTGTTGCTGTTGCGCGGTTTCCTCGGTCGGTGCGGCGGTCCAGATCCCCGAGGCCCTCCGCCGGGACACCGAAGAGCTCGAACGGCCGCGCGGCGCGCTCGTCGCACCCGCTGCGATCTACCCGCTGCTGGTCGTGGCGCTGCCTTTCGTGACTATGGGCGAGAGCCTCGACCTGCACTGGGCGTGGTGGGTCGGCGGGTTCGGCGTGGCGCTGGCCTGGGCGGTCGCGTCCGGGTTCCTCGCGCGGTCGCCGAAGCCGTGGGCCAGTGCGGTGCGGCTGTTCGGCTGGGCGCTGCTGTGGTGCGCGGAGCCGTTCGTCGCGGTCCCGCTGCTGGGGGTGGTCGCCGCGGCCACGAACGTCGCGGTCGCCTCGATCCTCTACGTCGCCGGCGCGCTCGGCTTCGGCTACCACCTCCTCCGCCGTTATCGGAGGAAGGCGTGAAGACGGTCGCCGAAGCGCTGGTCGAACGGGCTGTCGGCTGGCGGCAGGGCGTGGTGGCGCAGCTCCAACCCGTGCCGCACAGCCTGTCCGATGTGGACCTCAAGGGCTGGGCGGCGGTGCCGGAGCCGTTCGGCACCGGTGGCACGTCGGGCGGCACGGATCGCGTTGCGGCCGTTGCGGAAGCGTTGGAACGGCATGCGGCCGCGCGCGCACGGCTGGAGGTCGTGACCGACGGGCCGTGCTGGCCGTTGGAACACTTCAGCCTGCACACGGTCGAGCAACGTGTGCACGGGAACTACCGCTACCGCAAGGGATACGTCGACACGAAGTACACGCGGGCATGGACGTTGCCGGGCAACGAGCCCATCCGCGTGCCCGCCGGGCTGGTGGCGCTGGACGTGTCCTACGGGCTGCCCGCGACCTCCTCCGGTCTCGCGGCCGGGCCGTCGGCCACGAGCGCGTTGCTGCGGGCCACGCAGGAGCTGGTCGAACGGGACGCCTTCACGATCACCTGGCTGCATTCCCTGGCACCGCACCGGATCGCGGTGGAACTGCCGCACGGTGCGCAGGCCTTCGACCTCACGCCCGCCTACAGCCCGCACCCGGTGATCGCCGTGATGGGCTCGCTGCCGGTCGCCGGCCGGCCGCGCCCGACGCTCGGCCTGGCGTGCCGGGCGCGGACCGAGGACGCGTTGCGCAAGGCGTACGAGGAGTGGGTGCAGGGCACGGTGTTCATCGAGGTGTGGCTGGCGCGCAACGGTGCCGCGCCGGTCGAGGAGGCCACGGACTTCGACCGGCACGCCGCCTACTACGCCACCCGCCCCGCCGAGTGGCACGCGCTGCCGTGGTGGAACGGCGCCGTGACCGAGCCGCCCGCCGGCTCGGAAACCGTTGGTGCCGCGGCGGAACTGACCGAACTGGTGCACGCGCTCGACACCGCCGGTGTCCGGCTCGCCTACCGCGAGCTGACCACGCCGGAGCTGTCGGCCGTGGGACTGCACTGCGTCCGCGTGCTGTCCCCCGACCTCGCGCCCCTGCACTCGGACCACCGCTGGCCGCACCTCGACGGCCGCACCCGTGACGTGGCCTGGCGCTACCCGCACGCTTCCCCCGGCGTGTTCCCGAATCCCGCACCGCATCCGCTGGGGTGAGCCGTGACGTTCGACGACTTCTGGGCGGCGAGCCGGTTCTCGCCGCTGCACCAGCGGCGCCTCGGCGACCAGCTGCGCGACTTCCGCCCGCGGCCGCCACTGGTCGACCCGCTGGAGCTGCCGAGCGTGCCGCAGCCGTTGCCCAGGCCGTCCGACCGCCTGCAACGCCTGTTCCGCGACCGGCGCAGCACCCGTGAGTTCGCCACGACCCCGTTGAGCCGCAAGGAGCTCGGCACGGTCCTCGGGGCGCTGGGCGACGCGAGCTTTCCGTCGGCGGGCGGGCTGAACCCGTTGCGCTGCTACGCCTTCGTCGGCGGCCGCGCGGTCCGGTACGACATCGCCCGCCACGCGCTGCAGGACATCCGCGCGGCACCCGCGAACCTCCCCGAGATCCTCGGCACGCCGGACGTCCCGCCGCTCACGATCGTGCTGGTGCTGGCCGATGCCGAGGTCTTCGCGAAGTACGGCGAACGCGCCGGCCGGTTCGGCCTGGTCGAGGCCGGCGCGGCGGCCCAGAACATCTGCCTCCGCCTGGCACAGCAGAAACTCGGCGGCTACCTGCTCGGCGGCGTAGCGGACAACGAGGTTCTTCACTCGTTGGGCTTACCGCGAGACCTCCGCGTGGCCACCGCGATCGCATGCGGTCACCTGCTCATCTGACGTTCACCGCATCGTGTCTACCAAAGACGCCCGATCACCAGCTACAACAAAGCGAGACCCCGCTCACACACCGAGGAGCTCGCCATGTCGAAGACCCTGCGCTCGGCGTTCGTGGGCGCCGCGGCGTCCCTGGCCCTGATCTTCACCGGCGTCCCGGCCCAGGCCGTGGACGTCGTCGCGGTGACCGACGACTACGTTTTCACGAAGACCCTCAGCCAGTTCACGACACTGCGCGCCCAGCAGCCCTACGCCGGTGAGCTCGACTGGTCGTCGGACGGCTGCTCGTACTCGCCGGACAAGCCGTTCGGCTTCAAGTTCCTGCCCGCCTGCCACCGCCACGACTTCGGCTACCGCAACTTCAAGCGGCAGTCGCGGTTCAGCGAGGAGAACCGGCTGCGCATCGACAACCGCTTCAAGTCCGACATGTACGGCATCTGCGCCGGCAGCTGGAGCTGCAACCGCACCGCGGACGTGTACTACGCGGCCGTGCGCCAGTTCGGTGGCACCGGCTCGTCGACCGCCGCCACCCTGCAGGAGGCGGGCCTGAGGTAGAGCGCCTGGGATTGTCAGACCCCCTGAGTACGGTCGGACGCAGGGTTCCCAACCCGGGGAATCCTGCGTCCGGGGGGACCGACCATGACCACCGCACCACCTCGAACCACTACCGCACCGCCCGAAGCCCCGGGCAGGCCGTCCGTCCGCCTGGTGTGGCGCGACTCGGCGGCGGTCACGTCGGCGCTGACCACCCCGCCCGAGCCCGCGCTGGTCGAACCGATGCACCGCGCCCGCCCGTGCGTGCTCACCCCGCGCAGGGCAGTCGAGTACCCGACGAAGCACGAGACACCGGAAGGCGTCTCCCGCGACGGCTGGCCGGACGTCGCGGAGGTGACCAAGATCGGCGGCTGGCCGTTCTGGTACGCGTCGGGACCGGGCGGCGCGGAGTGCCCCGAATGCGGCACCGAGCGGGAGTTACTCCTGTCGCTGAACACGATCGAGCAGACCCGGCCGCACCCCACGACACCGGTCGGCTGGCGGTTCGCGGGTGACGGTGCCCCGAACGCGTCGACCAGATCGCCCGCCGCAAAACCAAGGGCTCGGCCGGCGGCAGGTCACCGGCTTTCGGCGCGGATCTTCACAAGATGCGCAACGTGGTCGAGCGCTGCTTCAACCGCCTCAAGCAGTTCCGCGGCCTGGCAACCAGGTTCGCCCAACGAGCCGCCTATCACCGAGCCGAGATCATCTTGGCCTGCATCGTCCTTCACCTCCGGTGAAGATCCACAGGACAGGGCCTCACCAGATCACCCTTGCCTTGGTGGACGGGGAACTGGCCCTGGCCGATCCGCGTCCAGGACCGCCCGGGACGCTCCTGGTGGTCCAGGACGCGAGCGTGCCGCCCGAACGCGGGCAACGCGGGCGTCGGCATCAGCTGCTTCGGTACCGGCACCGCGGCCGTTCAGTGGCGTGTCATTCCACTCGGTGGCCGGTGTGGTCGCGCACGACCTTGCCCTCGGCGTCGACCGCGCGGAAGCCGCTGTGGCCCTTGGAGGAGAACGAGGTCAGAAACATCGGCAGTGCGACGAACAAGCCGAGCAGTACGACGATCAGTGCCTTGACGAACGGAGAGAAGAACGGCGCCTGCGTCGCGCCGACGACCAGCAGCGCCACCACGATCGAGGCGGCGAGCAACTTCCGCCGGCGTGCCGTGACCGCCGCGGCGCTGCGGAGTTCCAGCAGGAAGTTCTGCCCGCAGGTGGGGCAGACGAGCCGGACAGTGCGAATGCCCTGGTCGGGGCGTTCGAGGGTGAACGAGTGCATGGCGCTCTTGTTGCCCGTCACCACTGGGCCGCTGATCACCTCCAGGACGTGACCCATCGTGAATCGGATGGTCTTGCCTGGTTCCGGTGCCACGAACACTCCGCTCCGCGTGTTGCCTGTGAGCACATGGTGCAGGCCGTGGGTCGTCCCGAGGGGCATCTCGACCGAGATTGCTCCAGACGGACCTTCGGTCACCGCCGCTCAGGACGCACACCGTCCGGGCAGGTCACGCCAACGGGGCGCCGGTGCGTTCCTTCCACAGGATCGCGTTGATCACCTGCCGGTGGCTGCGCCACCGGCCACCGCGCTGCCCGCTCTGCGCGGGCAGCAACGGCGAGATCGCAGCCCAGGCCTTGTCAGCTCACCACGTCCGACCACACACCATCATCTGCACACGATCATGCAAAAGATCCGCAGAACACCGACTAGTCGTCGTCGGCCGGTCCGCCACCACGCATCAGGTAGATCACCGACTCCAGCTCGTCCGGCTTGATCAGCACCTCACGTGCCTTCGAGCCCTCGGACGGCCCGACCACGCCCCGCGTCTCCAGGAGGTCCATGAGCCGACCGGCTTTCGCGAAGCCGACCCGCAGCTTGCGCTGCAGCATCGACGTCGAGCCGAACTGCGACGTCACGATCAGCTCCGTGGCCTGGACGAGCAGCTCCAGGTCGTCGCCGATGTCGGCGTCGATCTCCTTCTTCTCGCCGGCCTTGGCCGCCGTGACGCCGTCGGTGTACTCGGGCTGCGCCTGGTTCTTCGTGAAGTCGACGATCTGGGAGATCTCCTCGTCCCCCACGAACGCGCCCTGGATGCGCACCGGCTTGCCGGCACCCATCGGCAGGTAGAGCCCGTCGCCCATGCCGATCAGCTTCTCGGCACCCGGCTGGTCGAGGATGACCCGCGAGTCGGTGAGCGACGACGTGGCGAACGCCAGTCGTGACGGCACGTTCGTCTTGATCAGGCCGGTCACGACGTCGACGGACGGGCGCTGCGTCGCCAGCACGAGGTGGATGCCCGCCGCGCGCGCTTTCTGCGTGATGCGCACGATGGCGTCTTCCACGTCGCGCGGCGCGGTCATCATGAGGTCGGCGAGCTCGTCGACGATCGCCATGATGTACGGGTACGGGCGGTAGACGCGTTCGGATCCGGGCGGCGCGGCGATCTCACCGGTCTTGACCTTGCGGTTGAAGTCGTCGATGTGGCGCACCCGGTTGACCTGCATGTCCTGGTAGCGCTGTTCCATCTCCTCGACCAGCCACGCCAGGGCCGCCGCGGCCTTCTTCGGCTGCGTGATGATCGGCGTGATCAGGTGCGGGATGCCCTCGTACGGCGTCAGCTCGACCATCTTCGGGTCGATCAGGATCATCCGGACCTCGTCCGGCGTCGCACGCGACAGCAGGGAGACCAGCATCGAGTTGACGAACGACGACTTACCGGAACCCGTGGAGCCCGCGACCAGCAGGTGCGGCATCTTGGTCAGGTTCGCGGTGACCATGTGGCCCTCGATGTCCTTGCCGAGGCCGATCACCATCGGGTGCGTGTCCTTCAACGTCGACGGCGCGCGCAGCACGTCGCCGAGCCGCACCATCTCGCGGTCGCTGTTGGGGACCTCGATGCCGACCGCGGACTTGCCGGGGATCGGCGCGAGCAGCCGGACGTTGTCGGTGGCGACCGCGTAGGCGATGTTCTTGGTCAGCGCGGTGATCTTCTCGACCTTCACGCCGGGGCCGAGCTCGACCTCGTACCGCGTGACCGTCGGGCCGCGCGTGAAGCCGGTGACCTGGGCGTCGATCGAGAACTGGTCCAGCACCCCGGTGATGGCCTCGATCATCTGGTCGTTGGCCTTGCTGCGGGCCTTGGGCGCGTCGCCGTCCTTGAGGATGTTCGGCGGCGGCAGCTGGTAGTCGCCCTCGACGGCGCGCACGGCCATCTCCGGAGCGGCGGCAGCGGCCTTCTTCGGCTCTTTCGGCTCCTTCGGCACGGGCCTGGGCGCCGGTTCCGGCTCGTCCACCGGCAGCTCGGCCTGCGGCTGCTCCTCCACGGGCACGGCGGCCTGGCGCCGGCGCGACGGGCGCCGCAGCTTGACCGGCTTCGGCTCTTCCTCGGCCTCCTCGTCGACGGCATCGAACTCGTCGGTCCGCGGCCGCGGGTGCAGCAGCGACCGGATCCGTTCGGGCGCCTGGCGGATCGGCGTGTGCGTCACGACCAGCAGCCCGTAGCCGAAGATCAGGAACAGCAGCGGCCCCGCCACCCACGACGTGAGGCCCTGCGCGAGGAACCCACCGGCCAGATAACCGAGCGCCCCACCGGCGTCGCGGCGTTCGATCGGGTCCATCGGCAGGCCGCCGATGAGGTGGAACATGCCGAGCACGCCGATCATCATCAGCAACGAGCCGATGATGAGCCGCGGCCGTGCGTCGGGCATCGGGTCCGTGCGCATCAACGTGACGCCGATGCCCAGCAACACGACCGGCACGATCACCGCGGGGAACCCGACGGAGCTGCGCACGGCGACGTCCACCCACTGGCCGACGGGCCCGCCCGCCTGCCACCACACACCGGTGCCCGTCACGAACGCGAGCGCGATCAGCAGCAGTCCGAGCCCGTCGCGGCGATGCTCGGGATCGAGGTCCTTGGTACGGCTGACGGTGCGCACGACACCACCGACACCACGTCCCAGCCCACCCCACACGGCGCTGATAACGCCGCCGCTCTTGCGTGGAGCGGGCTTTCTGGACGCGGTGGATCGCGCCCGCGGCTTGGCTGGTGCTTTGCCGCGTGACGTGGTCTTTCTCGAAGTCCCTGTACGCCCGGCCATGTGTATAAGGTAGTCCCTTGCGTCTCACCAGCCTCGTTCGCAACTGGGACGCGCGCGAAATCCCATGGTTCACCGGATCGTGCACTGTGTCGTTCCGACACGCCGTACGCTGCCCCGCGTGTCCACACCGCTCTTCTGGCGCGTGCTCATGTCGATCGACCGCGGGCTCGTCGCGCTCACCGGGAAGCTCGAGGTCTCCGGTGACATTCCACCCGAGCTGCTCGGCAAGCCGTTGCTGCTCGCCTCCAACCACATCGGCAACCTCGACCCGTTCGTGCTGATCGCGGCGTGCCGCAAGGTCGGGATCAACCCGCGCTTCATGCTCGCCGGCGGCCTGCTCGACGCCCCGGTCATGGGCCCGGCCCTGAAGGCGTGCGGCCACCTCCGCGTCGACCGCGCGTCCGCGAACGTCGGCGAGGCCATGCACCGCGCGGTGGAGGCACTGCAGAAGGGTGGCGATCCGATCGCCGTCTACCCCGAGGGCAAGATCACTCTCGACCCCGGCATGTGGCCGGAGCGCGGCAAGACCGGCGTGGCACGTATGGCGTTGGGCGGCGACATCCCGGTGATCCCCATCAGCCAGTGGGGCGCACACGAGGCCGTGTACTGGGGCAACCTGCACGTGAACAGCTGGAAGGACCTGCTGCCGTACCTGACGTCGTGGCTGTCGGCCGTCCGCAAACGCCCGACCTTCAAGGTCCACTTCGGCAAGCCGGTGGAACTGCGCGACCTGTCGGCGGACAGGGCGGGCGACGCCCGCCGCGCCCACGAACGCATCATGCGCGCGATCACCGAGAACCTGGTGCCGCTGCGCCTGGACGAACCGGACGCCCCTCGCTTCCACGACCCAACCCGCCCGACAACCGGTTCCTCCCCTTGGCGGCCCGCCTGACCGAGTAGGCGATCACGGTGACCAACATCAGGAACGGCGCGGGACTACCCGTGTAGACGCCGACCGCGAAGTCGGCCACCGGAACGACCAACGCCAGCACGAACGCCTTCGCACTCGCCGTGGGCAACTTGACCTTCGGGTCCGCCCACGGCGTGCGCCCCCACGGCTTCGCGACGCTGAGCCACACCTGGAACGAGAACGCACCGATCATGCACGCCGTCCCGACCGGCAACCACGGCGTGACCCGCCCTTCCGCGGCCGCGGCCAGGTTGTCGCTGAGGATGAAGATGCCGACGTAGAGCTGCCCGACGGTGATCACGAACTTCCCCATGACCCACCAGTGCCGGAAGTACCCCCACGGCGTCGTGGCGCTGAGCATCATGCCGGTGAACGCGCTGGCCGCCCCCATGAACGCGAGCACGTGGTGGTCGAGCACCCGCGCCATCCGGAACGCGCTGACGTCGCCCGTCTTCATGCCGTAGAGGTTCAGCGCCAGCAACGCCACGGCCTGGCTGAGCCAGCCGACCGACGTCACGACGTGCAGCCACACCACCAAAGTCCTCGCGCGCTTCGCCATGACATGTAGGTTGCCTACTTATCGCGGACCGCGCATCAGGGATCTCCCCTACTGCCCCGCCTCCGCCTGCCCACCGCACCCGTCCCACACGATCGGGTGACGCTTGTCCTGATCTGCCCGTGCCCTCGTCAGTCAGGTCATGGCAACACCAGAGCACCTGCCGACCGCCCGTACCCGAACGGGTGACCTTTGTCCGGATCCACGCCTTCGCTCGCCTGCGTATATGGAAGCGCGCGAGCCAGCCAACCCGACCGCAAGCCCGACACCGCTCACCCCTCCCGCTCAGTCCTCCCGTTCCGGCCCTCCCGCTCAACCCGATCAAGCCACTCCCCGACCAGCGCACCGAACAACACCGGCTGCTCGATCTGCAGGTTGTGCCCCGCACAATCCAGCACGGCAAAGGAGGCATGGGGATAGTGCGGCAACAACGCGTAGACATCCGCGTACCCCGTGATGTTGTCCTGCCGCCCGGTGAGGAACAACGCCGGCCGCTCGAACACCCCCAGCTCCGGCCCCTCGCTCAGGTCCCACCGCCGCTGCACCCGCTCCATCGCCGCGAGATCCGCGACCTGCAACCCCACCAGCACCTCGTCGGCGAACCGCCGTGCCACCTCGGGCGTCTGCACCACGGCCATCGGCACGAACTCCTCGACCAGCACCGGATCCAGCTCCTCGACCCCGGCATCCGGCCACCGCACCTCCAACTCCGGCACCGTGCTCTCGGACCGCCGCAGGAACTTGCCCACCGGACACGACAACGCCAGCCCCGACACCTGCCCCGGCCGCCGATGCGCCAACGCCCGCGCGAGGTAGCCGCCGTACGACTGCCCCACCACCAGGAACGGCTCGGAGCCGATCTGCGCGTCGACGAACTGTTCAAGCGCGGCAAGCAGGTCGTCCGCCGAGGCCACGTCACCCGCCGGCGACCTGCCCATGCCGGGCAGGTCCGGGTACAGCCGCCGGTAGCCGGGCCGCGCCGCGAACACCGGTTCCAGGCAGCCGAGCATCAGCCGGTGGTCAGGGGTCCAGCCGTGGATTGCGAGCACCGGGATTCCCGTGCCGACTTCTACGAAATGCACGCCGCATTTCTACTCCGGTTCGGTCGGCTCGCCTGGGTTGCGCGACCGGCCATGTGACCGTGCAAGAGGTTCCGCACGCCGATCCGCGCGACCCCGCACGGTTCGGCGCGGCCAATCACGCAACCGCCGCCGCGACTTCGCCCCGCTGATCCGCGCAAACCGCTGCGCGACTTCGCCAAACCGGTCTAGGAAGCCGCCCCGTTGAAACCGCTTGGCCGGCACGCGCAATCACGATCCACCGAAATCCGCCAAGCCGGCACACAACCACGGCCCGCCGAAACCCCGCCAAGCCGACGCGCGCACCCACGCCCCACCAAGACTCGCCAAACCAACGCGGGAAACCCACGCCCCACCCAGCTAAGCCAGCTCGTGCAACCGCGCCCGAACCTCGGCGGTCAACGGATGATCGTAATCCTCGTAGATCGTCAAAGCCTCCAGCAGGTGCATCCGCGCCACCTCCGGCTGCCCGAGGCTCGTCTCCCCCATCCCGTGCAACGCCTCGGCGAGGCTCTTCCGATCCCCCAGCACCCGCAGGAACTCCAGCGCATGCCGGAACGACTCGCGTGACTCGATGCGCGCGCCGAGTTTGAGCTGCGCCCACCCGATGCTCACCAACGCCATCGCTTTGCCGTGCATGGCGCCGTGCGAGTCCATGATCTCGAATGCTGTCCGGGCGGATTCGAGAGAAGCCGAGTATTGGCCGGCGGAGCGCAGGATGTCGCTCAGGAACAGCCGGGTGCCGCCCTCGCCGAACCACGAGCCGACCGCGGCGTGCTGGTGCAGGGCCTCGCTGAAGCGGTCCACGGCGAGGTCGAACTGGCGCAGGCCGCCGTAGGCCATGCCCAGGCCGGTGAGGCTCCACGCGGCGCCCACGGGGTCGGGGATGGCGCGGCGGATCGCCAGTGCGCGGTCGAAGAGTTCCAGGGCGTCGGCGAAGCGCTGGCCGCGGCAGGCGGCCAGGGCCTGGCCGTGGATGGCCCAGGCGCGGGCGGCCTGGTTGCCGTCGGTGGCGGCGGCGCGTTCGGCGATGCGGTAGGTGCGGGTCCACTCGTCCAGTGCGCTGGAGACGATGAAGTAGTTCCACAGGGCTACCGGGATTTGCCAGGCTGCCGGGGAGTGTTCGTCCTCGGCGAGGCGGGTGACGGCGAGGAGGTTCGCCGATTCGGTGCGGCACCAGGCGAAGGCATCGTCGTGCGAGGTGAAGTCCTGAGTGGACGGTGGGGGTAGCAGGAACGACGGGTGGTCGGGCGGGGCGATGACGAGGCCGGCGGCGTTCGCGGTGTCGGCGTACCAGCGCAGCAGGCGGGTCACGGCCTCGGCGCGGCCGTCGGCGGACTCCTCGGTGGCGCTGAGTTCGGTGGCGTACAGGCGGAGCAGGTCGTGCAGGCGGTAGCGGCCGCGGGCGACCTCCTCCAGCATGTGGCCGCCGGCCAGCACGTCGAGCAGGGTGCGCGCGCGGGGTTCGGGTGCGCCGGCCAGTGCGGCGGCCGCGGCGAGGCTGATCTCGGCGCCGGGGTGCAGGCCGATGAGGCGGAACATCCTTGCCGCGTCGGGTTTCAGGGCCAGGTAGGACCACGAGAACGCGGCACGGACGGCGGTGTCCTCGTCGTCGCCGGTCGCGAGGACGTTGAGGCGGTCGCGTTCGTCGGCGAGGTCGTTCGCCAGGTCGGCCAGGGTCAGGTGCGGGCGGGTGACGACGCGTTCGGCCGCGATGCGCACGGCCAGGGGCAGGTGGCCGCACAGTTCGACCAGGCGGGCGGCCGCGTCGGGTTCGGCGGCGACGCGGTCGGGGCCCACCGCGGAGGTGAGCAGGGCCAGGGCTTCGTCGCGGGTCAGCGTCGACAGCGTCACGGAGTGCGCGCCGTCGCGGGCGACGAGGCCGCCGAGGTGGTTGCGCGAGGTCACCAGCACCATCGACGACGAGCGGCCGGGCAGCAGCGGGCGGACCTGTTCGGCCAGGCGGGCGTTGTCCAGCAGCACCAGCACGCGCTTGCCGGCCAGCACGCTGCGGTACAGCGCTGACTTCGCCGACAGGTCCTCCGGGACGCGTTCGGCCGGCACGCCGAGGCTCTGCAGCAGCTGGTGCAACGCGGCGGAGGGCTGGACGGGCGGTGCGGAGGCGTCGAAGCCGCGCAGGTCGACGTGCAGCTGGCCGTCGGGGAAGCGGGACGCGACCTGGTGGGCGAACCGCACGGCGAGGGCGGTCTTGCCGACGCCGCCGGTGCCGGTGATCGCGACGAGCACCGGGGAGTGGTCGTGCGGCACGACCTCGGCGAGCTTCGCGAGCTCCTTGGCTCGGCCGGTGAAGTCGCGGATCCCGTGCGGCAGCTGGACCGGTACCAGCACCGGGGCCGCGGGCTCCGGCTGGGGTTCGTGGCCGCCGACCAGCAGTTGCTCGTGCAGCTGGCGCAGTTCGGGGCCGGGTTCGATGCCGAGCTCCTCGATCAGGAGCCGGCGGAGGTCCGTGTAGACGGCCAACGCCTCGGCTTGCCGTCCGGCGCGGTACAGGGCCGACATGAGCAGGCCGTGCAGCCTCTCCCGCAGCGGGTGCGCACTGACCAGCGTCGTCAGCTCCGCGGCCACCTCGGTCTCACGCCCCACGGACAACATCAGTGCGGCGCGCTGCTCCACGGCCGTGAGCCGCAGTTCGGCCAGGCGCGCGCGTTCCACCGCGGCGAACGGTCCCGGCACGCCGTCCAGTGCGACGCCACGCCACAACCCCAGCGCGGCGTCGAACGCGCTGACAGCGGCCGTGGGGTTGTGGCGTAATCGCCCGGCATCGTCCAGGTGGGTGCGGAACAGCGCGACGTCGCTCGCGTCGGACGGCAGGCGCAACAGGTACCCGGCGTCCGTGGAGAGCAGCACCGAGCTGGGTGCGCGCGAGGCCCGATCCGGTTCGAAGAGCCGGCGCAGGCCGGCCACGTAGGTGTGGATGCCGTTGTCCGCGCTGGCCGGTGGGTCGTCGCCCCAGACCGCGTCGATCAGCTCGCTGCGGGAGACGACGTGGTTGGCGCGCAACGCGAGCACCGCCAGCACCGCTCGCTGCCTCGGTGGTCCGAGGGTGAGCTCCTGGCCGTCCACCGTCGCCGCGAGCGCGCCCAGCAGGCTGACGCGCAACTCGTTCTGCACCCTTTGTCTCACTTCGTCGCTGTCCGCAGTCACCTAGCAACCTACCGTCAGATTTCGTCCAGAGGCCATCCAGAGTCCGTGCAGAGGCCTTCTCCACACTTCACAACAGGTGGATTGGGCCGAAATGAGGGGGCGGAGATGAACGCGGCCGAGGTGTTCGACACGCTGGGACTGGAATACCAACGCGCCTGGTCGCACCAGCCGGCCCTGCACGGCACCCTCGCCTGGTTCGCAGCGACGCAGCCCGCGGGCTCGCGCGTGCTGGACATCGGCTGCGGCACCGGTGTCCCGGTCGCCCGCACGCTCGCGAAGGCCGGCATGAAGGTCACCGGCCTCGACGTCTCGCCGGTCATGGTCGACCTCGCCACCGAGCAGGTCCCGGACGCGGCGTTCCACAAGATCGACATCCGTGACTTCGAGTCACCGCCCGGCTCCTGGGACGTGATCTGCGCCGTCTTCTCGCTGCTGCAGATGCCGCAGGCCGAGATCCTCGACGTCCTGGGCCGCGTGTCGACGTGGCTGCGTCCCGGCGGGCACTTCTTCCTGGCCACCGTGGCGTTCGACGTCGAGCAGGCGACCCTGCCGTGGATGGGTCAGGAGATCGTGGTGTCGTCGTTCTCCGAGGAGAACTACGAGCAGCACCTCGGCGAGGTCGGGCTGCGGGTCGTGCGCCGGAGCAGGCCGGTGTTCACCCCGTCCTACCCCGGCGCCATGCCGGAGGAGTCGCTGCACCTGGTGTGCCAACGCCCCTGACGGTCAGTGGTGTTCGGCCAGTGCGCGGCCGATGAAGTGCGCTGACAGCGTGGCGAAGATGTACGCCTGCAGCACCTGGATCAACGCCTCCAGGAACACGATCGCGATGGCGAGCGCGAACCCGAGCACCGACACCGGCTTGAGCCAGACGTTGGTCTGCAACAACAGGAACTCGCCGCCGAGCGTGAACACGAGCACCAGCAGGTGGCCCGCGAACATCGCCGCGAACACCCGGATGGCGAGGTTCACCGGGTCGAAGAAGAACTTGAGGATGACCTCGGTCGGGATCAGCAGGCCCCACAGCACCGGCTTCGGCACGTCCGGGATGATGAACTGGTTGCGCAGGTAGCCGCGCAGCCCGAACTTCCTGATGCCCACGAAGTGGTAGAGCGGGAAGATGATGATCAACGCCACCGCGGCCGGAAACCCGATGTGCGTCATCGTCGGGAACTGGACCAGCGGCACCAGCCCGTAGAGGTTGTTCACCAGCACGAAGCAGAAGATGCTGACGATCAACGGCACGTACGGCGCGAACTCCTTCGCGCCGATCTGCTCGCGTGCGATGGTGTTGCGCCCGAAGTCGTAGACCGACTCGGCCGCGAACTGCCACCTGGTCGGCACGAGTTTCAGGTTCCTGGTCGTGGCCAGGAAGAACACCGTGATGATCACGACGGAGAGCACCAGCAGCACCATCGGCTTGGTGATCTCAAGATCGAACGGCACCCCGAACGGGTGGTGCCAGGTGAAGATCGGCGGCAAGAAGACGTCGTCTTTGCCGGGTGGGTTGAACACGACATCGGCCATGGGCGTCCCCCTCGTCCAAGGTCTGGGACCAAACCTTATCGGACGAGGGGGACCCAGGTCACAGAAGGGTCACGGCTTCGGCGCTCACACCGGGATGACCGTCGGCACGATCATCGGCCGGCGGCGGTAGGCCTCCGCGACCCAACGTCCCACCACGCGCCGGACGGCCTGCGCGATGCGGTGCGTGTCCGTGATGCCCTCCGCCTCGGTCCGCGCGAGCTCCATCTCCACGAGCGGCACGACGGCTTCGAGCGCCTTGGGGTCGTCGGAGAACCCGCGGCCGGAGATCGTCGGCGCCGTCACGGCCCTGCCCGTCGTCCGGTCGATGGCGACCGAGATCGAGATGAACCCGCCCTCGCCCAGCACCAGCCGGTCGGACAGCGTCGACTCGCCGACGTCACCCACGGACAGGCCGTCGACGTACACGTGCCCGACGACGACACGGCCGCTGACGGCGGCCTTGCCGTCCACCAGGTCCACGACGACGCCGTCCTCGGCGATCACCACGTGGTCCTCGGCGACACCCGTCGCCACGGCCAGCGCCGCGTTCGCGCGCAGGTGGCGCCACTCGCCGTGCACCGGCATCACGTTCGACGGGCGCACGGCGTTGTAGAGGAACAGCAGCTCACCGGCCGGTGAGTGGCCGGAGACGTGGACCTTGGCGTTGCCCTGGTGCACGACGGTCGCGCCGAGCTTGGCCAGGCCGTTGACGACGTTGAACACCGCGTTCTCGTTGCCGGGGATCAGCGACGACGCGAGGATCACCGTGTCGCCCTCGCGGATCGAGATCTGCCGGTGCTCGCCGCGTGCCATCCGCGACAGCGCCGACAGCGGCTCGCCCTGCGACCCGGTGGAGACGAAGAGGACCTCGTTCTCGTCCATCCGCATCGCGACGTCGAGGTCGACGAACAGCCCGTCCGGCACCTTCAGGAAGCCCAACTCGGACGCGATGCCCATGTTGCGGACCATGGAGCGGCCCACGAAGGCGACCTTGCGCTTGTACTGCACGGCCACGTCGAGGACCTGCTGGACGCGGTGCACGTGCGAGGCGAAGCACGCCACGATGACGCGCTGGTCGGCCTTGCGGATCACGTTCTCCAGCACCGGGCCGATCTCGCGCTCGGGCACCACGAAACCGGGCACCTCGGCGTTGGTCGAGTCGACGAGGAACAGGTCCACGCCCTCGTCGCCCAGCCGCGAGAAGCCGGCGAGGTCGGTCAGGCGGCCGTCCAGCGGCAGCTGGTCGAGCTTGATGTCACCGGTGTGCAGCACCAGGCCCGCGGCGGTGCGGATGGCGACGGCCAGCGCGTCCGGGATCGAGTGGTTGACGGCGAAGAACTCCAGCTCGAACGGCCCGAACGAGCGGCGTTCGCTTTCCTTCACCTCGACCAGGCGCGGGTTCTGGCGGTGCTCCTTGCACTTGGCCGCGAGCAGCGCCAGCGTGAAGCGCGAACCGACCACGGGCACGTCGGGGCGCAGCTTCAGCAGGAACGGCACCGCACCGATGTGGTCCTCGTGGCCGTGCGTCAGGACGATCGCGTCGATGTCGTCGAGACGGTCTTCGATGGCACGGAAGTCGGGCAGGATCAGGTCCACGCCCGGCTGGTCGTCCTCGGGGAAAAGAACGCCGCAGTCGACCACGAGCAGCCGTCCGGCGTGCTCGAAGACGGTCATGTTGCGGCCGACCTCGCCAATTCCGCCGAGTGCGACGACGCGGAGGCCGCCTTCCGGCAGTGCGGGCGGCAGTTCGGTCGATTGGGTCACGCGTTGACTCCCAGTTCGGCCGCGATGGCCTCGATGTCTTCGGCGGCGGCCGGCACGAGCGGAAGACGTGGATCGCCCACGTCGAGTCCGCGCAGGCGCAGCGCAGCCTTCGTATAGGTGACGCCGGGTACCCGGCGGAACGGTCGCAGCAGCGGCAGCAGCGACTCGTGGATCTGCTTGGCCCTGGCCACGTCGCCGCTCTCGTAGGCCTCGGCCATGTCACGGAGGCGGTCGGCGGCGAGGTGGCCGATGACGCTCACGAACCCGACCGCGCCCACGGAGAGCCACGGCAGGTTCAACGGGTCGTCGCCCGAGTAGTAGGCGAGGTCCGTGCTGGCGATGACCCGGCTGCCCGCGTGCAGGTCGCCCTTCGCGTCCTTCACGGCGAGGATCCGCGGGTGCTCCGCGAGCCGCAGGAGCGTGTCGACCTCGATCGGCACCACCGCGCGCGGCGGGATGTCGTAGAGCATGATCGGCAGCTCCGCGGCGTTCGCCACGGCCGTGAAGTGCGCCAGCAACCCCTCCTGGGGCGGCCGCGAGTAGTACGGCGTCACCACCAGCGCCCCGTGCGCGCCGGCCTTCTCGGCCTGCTGCACGAGGTGGATGCTGTGCGCCGTGTCATAGGTGCCCGCACCCGCCACGACGCTCGCCCGGTCGCCCACCGCCTCGACGACCGCCGTGATCAGCGCGGCCTTCTCCCGGTCGGTGGTCGTCGGGCTCTCCCCCGTGGTCCCGTTGACGACCAGCCCGTCGTTGCCGGAGTCCACCAGGTGTTTCGCCAGCTCCTGTGCCTTGACGAGGTCGACCTCGCCACGCGCGTCGAAGGGCGTGACCATGGCGGTGAGAACGCGGCCGAACGGGCGGTTCGGCGCAGCGCACGGGCTTCCGGACATGCGCGGAACGTTACCCGAGGTCACACACTTCGGTTCAACGACCGCACACGTGCCACGGCGTCGGGATCACCGCTGTATTCCACCCTGGCCTGGTCCCGCCCGAACGCGAGCATCACCAGCTCGGTCACCTCACCCGTGATCACCACGCCGTTCGCGCCCGGCTTGGCCACGACGTGGGCGCCGTCGGGGCGCACCAAAGTCACACCGTCGGGCGACGAGCGGTAGGTCATGCGGGCGGTGAACGGCAGCACCTTCCACAGCGCACGTTCCCGTGCGGCGTCGTACGGGCGTGGTTCCCAGTCGGCCTGTGCGCGGCGCACGTCCTCGTGGTGCACGAAGTACTCGGCGGTGTTCATCAGCTCGTCGACCGGCTGGATCCAGAACGGTGGCGTGCGCACGAGGTCGAGGAGCTCGCCCCACGCCTTGTGCGTGTAGTCCTGCTGGACCTTCTCGGTCCACTTCGCGAACACCGGCAGCATGATGCCGGGCGCGGTGTCGGGGCGCCGCTCGCGGATCGCGAGGTGCGCGGCGAGGTCCTTGGTCGACCAGGTGCCGCACAGCGTGGGCGCGTCCGGGCCGAGCTCGGTCATCAGGTCGACGAGCGCTTTGCGTTCGTCGCGGGCGAGACCCACGTCAGTTGTCCTCCTGGCCGAGATCGGCACGACACCACCATTGCACCACAGGCGGCTCAGGGGTCGTTGGGCCTGTAGCAGCCGGTGAAGCCGGCGGGCTTGGCGGAGCTGCCGGCCAGCAGGGTGACGGTCTGGTCGCGGGTGAGGTTCTCCGGGTAGTTCGGCCAGTCCGGTTCCTGCCCGTTGACGTGCAGCTCGTCCAGCCAGTAGCCGGACTGGCCGGAGATCTTGGCGAACTCCAGGTCGCAGCCCTTCACCCGGACCACCACCTCGATGGTCTTCTCGGAGGACTTGACCGTGCGCTTGCCGACCTTCTTGGACTTCTTCTCCTTCTCGGTGCTGGGCTCGCCGGGGTTGGCGAAGCCGGCGGCCTTGAGCTCGGAGACGAACTTGTCCTCGTTGCTCGCGCACGCCGTCATGGTGGCCGCACAGCCGAGGACCAGCAGGAGTGGAACAACGCGTCTTCTCACCGTCAGCTGTCCTTCTTCGCGCTGATGGTGCCGTCGAGCTTGCTGCCGTCCTTGCTGCCGGCGATGCAGAAGACCTTGCGCTGGGCGCTGCCGCCCTTCTCCTTCTCCCACGCCGACTGCGAGGGCACCAGCACGGACATCTTGAGCTTCGACCCGTCCTTGATCCACTGGGAGTCGAGCATGAGCTGGCAGCGCGGGATGCCGACGTCCTTCAACGTCTCCA
The DNA here is from genome assembly GCF_001279525.1 of Nocardia sp. NRRL S-836. Lineage (GTDB taxonomy): Bacteria > Actinomycetota > Actinomycetes > Mycobacteriales > Pseudonocardiaceae > Lentzea. The sequence goes on from NZ_LGDY01000094.1 coordinate 40,839, forward strand.
CGCCCGGATAGGCGGCGTCGGGCAGGTTCGACGACACGGGCAGCAGGTCGATCGCGTCGAACACCTCGAAGTCGTGCGGCTTGTCGCACTCCTCGCGGGCGTCGGAGTCGAGCTGCTTGGTGGGCGCGACGTCGCCCACGCCGCAGTAGTTCTCGTACAGGGAGAAGACGGGCACCTCGCCGCCCTCGCCGTAGGTCAGCGCGGTGGTGCCGCTGCTCGTGGGCGAGGTGAACCAGCTGTGCGCGTAGATGCCGCCCACGAACGCCGCGACGGCGATGGCCGCGGCGGAGACCAGCGCGATGACGCGGTTGCGCTTCTTCTTCGCGGGGTCGGCGGCGACCGCGTTCTGCTGGTACTGCTGCGTCGCGGCCGGCGGGATGCCGGTGGGCGGCGTGGGCTGGTTGCCGATGCTGGCGAGCATGGCGCGCGCCTGCGGGCCGGACAGCCGGGCGTTCGGGTCGGCGATGAGCAGACCGGTGATCACGGCGCCCAGCACGCCGGTGGCGCGGGTCAGCCGCGGGGTCTCGCTCATGATCGCGTGCAGCGTCGAGGCGGTGGAGGAGCGTTCGAACGGGCTCCAGCCCTCGACGGCGTAGCAGAGGGTCGCGCCGAGCGCCCACAGGTCGGAGGCGGGGCCCGCCTCGTGGCCGTGGATGCGTTCCGGCGCCATGTAGGCGGGTGAGCCGATGAGGCTGCCGCTGGTGGTCAGGCGCGGGTCGTCCACGGCCTGGGCGATGCCGAAGTCGGTGAGCTTGACCTTGCCGTCCGGGCGGACCATCAGGTTGCCGGGCTTGACGTCGCGGTGCACGATCCCGGCCGCGTGCGCGGTCTCCAGCGCGGACAACGCCTGCAGCGCGATCGACACGACCTGGTTCGGCGGCATCGGGCCGTGGGTGCTGATCAACGTCGACAGCGTCGCCGCCTCGACCAGCTCCATGATGATGTACGTCAGGCCGTTCTCGTTGATCGCGTCGTACACCGTCACGACGGCGGGATCGTTGAGCTTGCCCGCGGTGCGCGCCTCACGCAGAGCGCGCTCTTCGAGCACACGGCGTTCCTCGTGCGCGATGCCGTCCGGCAGGTGCAGTTCCTTGATGGCGACGAACCGACCGATGTGACGGTCCTGTGCGCGCCACACGATGCCCATGCCACCGCGGCCGAGCTCGGCCATCAGGGCGTATCTGCCCGCGATGATCCGCGGTTCCACAGCCTGTCCGTGCAACGTGCTCTCCTACCGAAACGGCACCAAGGGCGTTGACGGTACTTCAGACCCGCCGAACAGGTGATCGGTTCCTAGGCCTCCGGCGCTACCACCAGTTCGTGACCTGCGGCACGCAACGCCACCACGGCCCGTTCGAGGTCCGCCTGCTTCACCAGCAGGTGGTCGGTGTCGTAGGTGGACAGTGCGAACAGCGAGACGCCCGCGGCGGCCAGCTCGCCCGCCAGCGCGGCCATGATGCCGGTGAGCGTGAACTCCAGCGGCCCGCGCACGGTGAGCAGCCGCCAGCCCTTCTCGGCGGACTCGGCGGGCAGCGCGAACGACGACGGCGCGATGACCGACACCTCGTCGGGCGTCCTGGTCACCGACACCAGGACGCCGGTGAGGTCGAACAGCCCGGCGGGGAGCTGGGCGCCAAGCGCCAGACGGGTGACTGTGTACTCGCCCGGCTGGACGTCCACGATGAGCCGCTTCATGACGTCAGCCTTCAACGACGAGCGGGCTGGAAGCAACCTCCGTGCCGTCCGGGAGTGTCGAGATGACGAAGTCGGCGAACGCGTTGGGCGCCGCCTTCGTCAGCTCACGCAGGCACGCCACGGCCAGTTCGCGCAGTTCGACGTTGATGTGCTCGGTCGCGCGCATGGCCACGAAGTGCCGCCACGACCGGTAGTTGCCCGTGACGACGATCTCGGTGCCGGTCGCGTTCGGCAGCACGGACCGTGCGATCTGCCGCGCGCGCCGCCCGTTGACGGTCCGCTCCAGGCTCTGCACGAGGTCCTCGTACGCCTTGAGGCTCGCCTCGGTGGCCGCGACGAACCGCGCGTGCAGCTCGGGGTTCTCGGCGATCAGCGAGGGCTCGACCACGTCGGTCGGGTCGGTGCGCTGGGAGAGCTGCGAGTACGAGAAGTGCCGGTGGCGGATCAGCTCGTGGGTGAGCGAGCGGGGCAGCTCGGTCAGGTAGAGCGTGGCGCTGCCGTGCTCGAACGCGGCCAGGTGCCCGACGTCGAGCAGGTGGTGCAGGAACGTCGCGTTCGTGTTCGTCATGGGGTTGGACCGGTCCCAGGACTGGTAGCAGGCCCGTCCGGCGAACTCGACGAGTGCCGCGCCACCGTCCGCGTCGGTCGTCCACGGCACGTCGTCCGGCGGGATGAACTCGGTTTTCGCCACCAAACGCACTCTGGGCATGGCACCGACATTAGTCCTGACACCAACTGGCGGTTGCGTGACAGCATGGGTGACGTCATAGTGGTGTCATGGATCTGTCGCCGTACATCGCGTCACTGCGCGAGGACCTGGCGACGGCCGCATCAGCGGGGGACGAGAACACCCGTCGAACGGCCGCCGCGTTGTCCGCAGCGCTCGAACCAGCCGCGCGACTGGCAATCATGAACGCACTGTCGGACCTGGCAGCCGAGGTCACCGCCTCGCTGGAGGGCCAGGTCGTGGAGGTCAGGCTGGCCGGCCGGGACGTCCAGGTGGTCGTCACCGGATCGGCACCGGAGCAGGACCCCGGCCCGCAGCAGGACGTGCCGCCGCAGTACGGCACCGGTGACGCCACCGGTGACATCAGCCGCATCACGCTGCGCATGATCAACGAGCTCAAGTCGAAGGCCGAGGCGGCCGCCGCCGCTCAGGGCGTGTCGCTGAACTCGTTCATCCAGCAGGCCGTGGGCGGAGCGGTGCACGGCAAGCACCGGGAGCACTGGAAGCAGCAGCACAAGGGGTCGAGCGGACAGGGCGGCCAGGGGTCGGGCTCGCGCGTCCGCGGATGGGTGCAGGGGTGAGCGGGATGACCGAACCGAACGAACCGACCGGCGTCGTGCGCCAGCAGAGCTTCGAGCTCGCGGGCGTCGCGGAGATCGACGTCTCGCTGCTCAGCGGCCGGGTGCAGGTGCACCTCGTCAACGAGCCGGGCGTGCACGTCGAGGTGCGGCACGACCCCGGCGCGGGCAACACCTGGACCGAGGGCCTGTCCAGCGTGCTGAGCTGGGTCAGCGGCCAGTTCGGCCCCGACAGGGGCACCGCGCCCGCCGGGCCGGAGGAGGCCGTGCGGGACGCCCGCGTGGAGCTGCTGGGCAACCGCTTGCGCATCGAGTCGTCGAAGGCGCTGCCGTTGCGCGCGATGCCGCTGTCGGTCGTCGTGACCGCACCCGCGGGGTCGCACGTGCTGTCCAAGACCGGTGCCGCCGACGTGTCGGTGACCGGTGAGGCCGGCCGGGTCGACCTCAACACCGGCACCGGCAACGTCAGCGTGGACCGGGCGACCGGCGAGGCCAAGGTGAACTCGGGCTCCGGCACGGTCCGCCTCGGCACGATGCTCGCGCGCCTCAAGGCCAAGACCGGCAGCGGTGACGTCGAGGTGTCGTCGGTGGGCGGCAACGCCGTGCTCATCACCGGCACCGGTGACGTGTGGCTGGGCGCGGTGCAGGGTGACGTCATGGTGCGCACCGGCAGCGGTGACCTGACCGTGGCCGACGCCGCGGCCGGCGAGATCCAGCTCGGCACCGGCTCCGGCAACATCCGCGTCGGCGTCCGCTCCGGCACGCTCGCCAGGATCGACCTGGCGTCCACGTCCGGGGGAGCCCGCAGCGACCTCGACGTCTCCGCGGAGCCGCTGGGTGACGCCGCGCTGACGGTCACGGGCCGCACCGGCAGCGGCACCGCGCTGGTGACCGCCGCCACGAGCTGACCGGGGGGTCGGTCGGTCACGCGAGGGCCCCGCGTTGCCCACAGGGGAACGCGGGGCCCCGCGTGACACCTTCACCGCGGTCGGTCAGGGCTCCTGGAAGGGCTTCGAGCCGCCGGGGACGTCGTCCGGGAAGACCGGGCAGCGGATCTCCCCGGTCAGGAACTTCCGCACGAAGCTCGAGAAGTTGCCGCGGTAGGACCAGCTCTGCCGCAGGTCCGTGATCACGACGGTCCACTCGTCCGGCGCACCGGTGGTGTACCAGAGGCAGTGGTCGCCGTTCAGCGTCGTGCCCCACGGCAGCAGCCCCGGCTCGTCCGGGTGCACCCGCAGGCCCGGCTGGCGCCGCAACGCCCGCATGATCTTGGGCGCCTGCGCCATCCAGTTCATGAACGCCGCACGGGCCGTGGGGTGCAGGATGCGGACGTAGCCACCGACCACCAGCGGCGGGTAGGCCTCCGCGAGGTGCACGTAGTCGCTCGGCAACGCCGTACCGACCCGTGCCCTGACCGCGTCCCAGTCGACCGGGTCCGGGCGCCGTTCGGGCGCTCCCAGCAGGTCGATCCACTCGTCAGGCGGCACCGCTCACCTCCGCACCCTCAAGCATCGCCTGTGGTACTCGGACCTCGGTTGTACCGCAGTCCAGCGATGACCAGGGAGACGACCGCGTCGAACTCGGCCTGGATGTGAGGATTCCCCCACTCCCCGGCGTGGGACGGGTGGTGGAACCGGTCCGTCGCGTCCCACACCGCCTGCGCCGTCACGTCGACGTCGTCCGTCACGAACTCCTGGGTTTCCACTCCCGCGCGGATGATGCGCGCGAGGATCCCCACCATCTTCCCGACGTGGTAGGCGGGGATGGTGTCACTTTCCCTGACCAGCACCTGGAAGGTCTCGAACAGCTCGGGTTCCTCCAGGTGCGAGCGCCGCTTCTGCTCGAACAGCGCCTGCAACCAGGCCCGCACCCGGTCGCCCGCGGTGCCCTCCCGGTCGAGACCCGCCTCGAACTCGTCGTGCACCACGTCGAGCCAGCGCCGCGTCACGGCCTCCCGCAACGCCGCCTTGGTCGGGAAGTGGCGGTAGACGCTGCCGTGGCTCACCCCGAGCGCCTTGGCGACGTCGACCACGGTCGCCTTGGCCGGCCCGTACCTGCGCAGCACCTCTTCGGTCGCCACGAGGATCGCCTCGCCGGTCAACGTCTCCGCCACGTCCTCACCTCTCGCTGTCCAGCATCGCCATCTGCTCCGCGGCGTACCGCGTGCCCGCCGCGGCCCCGACCGGGACGACGGCGTCGATCTCCCGCAGTTCCGCCTCGGTCAGCTCGACGTCGAGCGCGTCGATCGCCTCGCTCAGCCTCGCACGCTTGGTCGTGCCGATGAGCGGCACCACGTTCTCGCCCTGCGCCACGACCCACGCGATGGCGAGCTGGGCGACGGTGACGCCCTTCTTCCCGGCGAGCTCGTTCAGCTTCGCCACCAGGCCGAGGTTGTGGGTCAGGTTGTCGCCCTGGAACCGCGGGGTGTGGCTGCGCCAGTCGCCCGCCGCGAGCTCCAGGTTCGGCGTGGCCGAGATCAGGCCGCGGGACAGCACGCCGTACGCGGTGATGCTGATGCCCAGTTTCCTGGCCGTCGGCAGGATCTCCGCCTCGATGCCCCTGCTGAGCACGCCGTACTCGATCTGCAGGTCCGTGATCGGGTGCACGGCGTGCGCCCGGCGCAGCGTCTCCGCACCGACCTCGGACAGCCCGATGTGCCGCACCCAGCCCTTCTCGATCTGCTCGGCGATCGCACCGACGGTGTCCTCGATCGGCACGGCCGGGTCGAGCCGCGCCGGCCGGTAGATGTCGACGTGGTCGGTGCCCAGCCGCTGCAACGAGTACGCCAGGAAGTTGGCGACCGCCGCCGGCCGGCTGTCGAACCCGAGGAACGCACCGGCCGCGTCCCTCATGCCACCGAACTTGACGCTGAGCCGCACCTCGTCCCTGCGGCCCTGGATGGCCTCGCGGATCAGCAGCTCGTTGTGGCCCTGACCGTAGAAGTCACCGGTGTCGAGCAGCGTGACCTCCGCGTCCATGGCGGCGTGGATCGTCGCGATGCTCTCGTCCCGGTCGGCCGGCCCGTACACGTTGGACATGCCCATGCAGCCCAACCCGATGGCCGACACGACAGGACCGGTGCTGCCGAGCTGACGCTTTTGCATGACGAACTCCTCATCTCCGGGATGAGTTCAACTATGCACCTTGGACTGACAGATTTCAACATCTGTCAGTCCCTACTTGTCCGACGCTGCTGCCCTCGGCCGTCACGACGGTTGCACCGCAGATCACCCTTGTGCCGTGAGCAGCTCGCCGGCCAGATCTCCCTTCGGCATCACCAGCACGTCCTCCAGCCCCAGCCACTCCGCCATGTGCGCCAGCTCGCCCGCCAGCTCCGCCGCCACCCGTGGCCGGTCCACGCCCTCCTCCGCGAACGCCGACTGCACCCGCAGGACACCCGCCGCCCGGTCCGCCTTGAGGTCCACCCGCGCCACCAGCTCGCCGTCCAGCAGGAACGGGAACACGTAGTACCCGTGCACCCGCCGCGGCTCCGGCACGTAGATCTCGATGCGGTACCGGAAGCCGAAGATCCGCTCGGTCCTGGCGCGCTCCCAGATCAGCGGGTCGAACGGGCACAGCAACGCCCGCCCGGTCACCCGGCGCGGCGCCTTCGCGTCGACGTGCCGGTACGCGGGCCCGCGCCAGCCGTCGACCGCGACCGGTTCCAGCACGCCGTCCTGCGCCAGCGCCGCCACCGCCGCCTGCGACCGCCGCGGGTCGAGCCGGTAGTAGTCGCGCAGGTCCGGCTCCGTGGCGACGCCCAGCGCCACCGCCGCCCGCGTGACCAGCTCCCGCGCGCCCTCCTCTGCCGTCCACCGCTGCGCCAGCACGTCCGCAGGGATCACCCGCTCGGTGAGGTCGTAGAGCCGTTCGAAACCGCGCCGGGTGCCCGTGGTCAGCACGCCGACCCCGAACAGCACCTCGCAGATCCGCTTGACCTCCGACCAGTCCCACCACGGACCCTTCGCCCGGCCCCGCTCCCCCATCAGCGCCTTCTCCAGCGCGCCCGCACCGATCGGGCCGAGCTCCTTGACCGCGGCCAGCACCTCGTCGACGAGCTGGGGCGAGCGCTCCAGGATCGTCTGGTAGTTCTGCCACCAGCCGCGTTTCTTCGCGCCGGAGTGGAACAGCGGCCAGTCGGCGACCGGCACCAGCGACGCCTCGTGCGCCCACGTCTCCACCAGCAGCCGCGGCTTGCGTGACGAGTGCGTCCACGCCGCCTCGTCCAGCAGCCCCGGCTCGTAGGCGCCCAGCCTGGAGAACAACGGCATGTAGTGGGCGCGCACCGCCACGTTCACCGAGTCGATCTGCAACAGCTGCACCCGCGACAGCACCCGCTGCAGGTGCCTGCGGGTGGCCCCCGACGGCCGCGCGTCGGTGAAGCCCTGCGCACCCAGGGCGATCCGGCGGGCGACGTCCGCACTCATCCTCTGCACGTCCCCGATGCTGCCACGCACCCCTGACAATTCTCCGGCGGACGGCCGATAAGGTGCGGCAATGGCCGACGCCGGCGTGCACACCGCCACCGCGAACGACGTTCCGGAGATCATCCGCATCCACCGCGAGACCTGGCGCCTCGCCTACGCGCAGCTGCTGCCGGAGGAAGTGCTCAGCACGCTCGACACGGACGAGGCGTGGTCACTGGCCGTCCACAGTGGATCGGTGCTCGTGGCGAGCGAGGGCGGGTGGACCGTCGGTTTCCTCGTGGCGAGCAGGGCACCGGACGAGGAGGTGGCCAAAGCGGACGGCTCACTTCCCGAGGACGCCGCCACCACCGCGCTCGTCAGCGTCCTCATCGAACCGCGCTGGGGCCGCAGGGGCCACGGCACGCGCCTGGTCGCGCAAGCGTGCCGGGAACTGGTGACTGCGGGCGCCACCAGGGGAATCGCGTGGATCCCCGAGGCCGACAAGGCGTCGCAGAACTTCTACGAGCGACTGGGCTGGACGGGCGACGGCACGGTGCGCACTCTGGACGCGGGCGGGCGTCCGTTGCGCGAGGTCCGGATGTCCGGCCCTCTCGAGGTCCGGCTCGACCACTGAGACCTGTGTAGCCTCGGCTGGGTGTTCGGCTTGGTTGGCCTCACCTTCGGGGTCGCGCTCGGCTCCGCGATCCTCCCCTTCATCAGTGTCGAAGCGTGGGTGGTGGGTCTCGGCGCGCGCTGGCCCGGCGTCCCGTTCTGGGTCGTCGGCCTCGTCGTGGCCGTGGGCCAGGTGCTGGGCAAGCTGCTGTACTTCTACGCGGCGCGCGGCGACATCCAGCTGCCGAAGTGGTTGCACCGCAAGAAGAAGGAGCGCGCCAAGCCGTCACTCGCGCAGCGCTGGTTCGGCGAGGGCACCCGCATGCACCGCTGGACCGACTGGATCCACGTGAAGTGCAAGGCACACCCGAACTGGATGGCCGGCACGCACGCGTTGAGCGCTTTGGTCGGCCTGCCGCCGTTCATGGCGACGAGCGTCCTCGCCGGCCTGGCCGGGATGTCCACGCTGATGTTCGTGGTCACCGGCATGGTCGGTCGCTTCGCCAGGTTCAGCTTCCTGTGCGCCTCACCCGGCCTGATCATGGCCTGGTTCTAGCCGAACACGATCGACACCGCCACCGAGAAGGCGATCACGAGCGCGGCGAACGCAACACGGGTCTCCAGCAGCACGTGGGTCAAAATATCGATCGTCCACCGGACAAAGCCACGCGCAAACGGGTGAGAGCCGGATGATCTGGCTCTCACCCGCCGTTCGACACCCGATCATTCGAGCACGAGCACCCCTTCGGGCAGCCCCGGCAGCTCCATGGAGTGCCACATCGGCTTCCAGTCCGGGATCTCCAGCATCCGCCGCATGTCGGCGAACCCGCTGAGCCACCCCATCCACGACCCGTACGGCGGCCGCGCGGAGTCGAACCCGCTCTGCACGAACGTCAGGTGCGTCTTGCCTCCGGACTCGGCGAGCTCCCACGACGACACCATCCCGTCCGGGAACTCGATGGCGAACCGGCTCTCGTCGAGCGAGAGGATCTTCGCGGGGTTCGGCTCGTCCTCGAAGCTCCCCATCGCCCACCGCCCGCCGACGAACGGCTCGATCGACGCCCGCGCCCCGAAGTACCGCTGGAACTTGTCCATGTCCGTCAACGCGTCGAGGACCTCCCGCGCCGACGCCGCGATGTCCACCTCGAGCCGCTGCTCCGGCGTGCTGAAGTCGCAGAACCCGAACACCGGCCGCCCCTCGACGTGCTCGACCAGGTTCGCGAGCACCAACGGCCAGAACGTCTGCACGACCCCCGCGTGCGCCTCGTCCGTGATGCCCTCACCCCACGCCGGGTACGGCGACTGCGAGACGGCGACGACGGTCTCCCCGTCCCTGGTCTCGACCCCGAGCCCGACCGTGTAGTCCGTGCCGTGCAAGAACCACGAGAACCGCACCGCGCCCTCGCCGACCTCCAGCAACTTCTGCCGCCCACGCTCCCCTTCCGGCGCGAACCGCCCCCAGAACTCGTAAACCCCTTGCTCCAGGTCAACTTCCGCGTGCTCGGCCAGCCACACGCGCAACTCCTCGGCCCGCGTCAACGCCTCCCACACCCGCTCGACCGACGCCCGCGTGCGGACGCGCACCACTCCCGTGCTCATCGTTCGTCTCCCTTCGGATAACAGGCCAGGGCAATCCGGAACGCGTCACCCTCAGCCCCGCCGTAGCGGGTGAACAGGTCCTGCAACGTCGTCTGCAACTCGGCGAGAAACCGCTGCCGCTCCTCCGGCCGCACCCGGATCTCCCCGGACACCCCGACCGAGGGCAGCTCCATGTCCCGGTCCAGCGCGGCCACATCCGCCTGCACCTGCTCAGCCAGGTCCACCAGGTGCCCGAGCGCCAGCTCGTCCTTGCTCCCGATCCGCCCCACCAGACGCGGCGACAGCCAGTACGACCGCGCCACCGCCTGATAGAGCCCCTCGTGCACCCCCCGCACCTTCCGCTCGGCCACCTGCAGGGCCAACCCGGCCTTGACCAGCTGCTTCACGTGGTAGTGCACGCGTTGCGGCGTCTGGTCGAGCACCTCGGCAACCTCGGTGCACGAACGCGGCGCGGCGAGCTGCCGCAGCACCTCCACGCGCTGCGGCTTGAGCAGGGTCTCGGCCTGCTCCATCCGATCCAGGTAGATCACGTCTCTCATCGCAAAAACAACTTTGAACGTTCAAAGCTTTTTTGTCAATGACGCACACCGACCCAACTCTCAACCGCATTGGAGGGCCGAAGGCCCGGCTGTCCAGGTGATCGAGGGCCGCAGGCCCGAGCCGTCCTTCGAACGAACCGCCCGGTGGTCAGTCCCGTCACGAGCCGCAGGCGAAGCCCTGCCGCGCCAAGGAGGGGACGTCAAGTCCACGCTTTTCGGACTTGACGTCCCCTCCTTGGTGTGGCCGCCTCTGGTGCTGCTCGTGACGGGACTGACCACCGAACGCAAGCACCAACGCAACAGCAAGCCGCCCAAAGCACCAGGCGTGCCATCTACCCACACACGGCGCTGGCCAGTCTTTGATCAGTTGTCAGGGGGTCGAGGGGGACGGAGTCCCCCCGAAACGCCGAAGGCGTTGCTCTTTCCCCGCACCCCGCACCCCGCAGCCCAGCAGTCCCAAGCAGCCCAGCAACCCCCAGCCCATGCTGACGCAGGGGTCCCCCCGTTCCGGGAACCCCTACATCACAACGTACTCAGCACCCCCGACAAGATCAGCCGCGCAGCTGAATCGCCTTCCGCATGGTCTCCCGAGCCCGCCCCCGGTCCCCCGCCACGTCATACGCGTAAGCCAACCGGAACCAAGCCCGCCAGTCGTCGGGCGAAGCCTCGACCTCAGCCCGCCGTTCCTCGAACCACGCGTCCGCGGCGTCCCGATCCACCCGCCCGGACGGCCGCCGCGGCAGGTGCGAGACATCCGGCAGCAGCCCGTCGGCGTCGAGCTCGCGGGCCATCTTCTCGGTCTCCCACCCGAACCGCAGGTTGGAGTACACGAGCCACACCCCGAGCAGCGGCAGGATCAGCACGCCGACGCCGAGCAGCACCGCGACGACGTCCCCGGTGCGCAGCAACGCCACCGCACGCTCGGCGAGCAGCACGAAGTAGACCGCCAGTGCCGCGATCAGCAGCCCGACGGTGATCCGGACCTTCACAGGTCCAGGTACTTGTCGAGTCCGACCGTCAGCCCCGGCCGCGACACGATCTCCCGCACACCGAGCACGACACCGGGCATGAATGACGTGCGGTGCAACGAGTCCTGACGCAACGTCAGCGTCTCGCTCTCGCCACCGAACACGACCTCCTGGTGCGCGATCATCCCGGAGATCCGCAGCGAGTGGACCCGCACGCCGTCGACGACGGCACCGCGCGCGCCCGGTTCCTCCTGCGTCGTCGCGTCGGGCATGGGGTCCATGCCCTCCCGCGCCGCCGCGATCAGCCGGGCCGTGTGCGCCGCCGTGCCCGAAGGCGCGTCGGCCTTGCGCGGGTGGTGCAGCTCGATGATCTCGGCCGACTCGTAGTAGCGGGCCGCGATCTCGGAGAAGCGCATCAGCAGCACCGCGCCGATGCCGAAGTTCGGCGCGATCAGCACACCGACCTCCGGCTTGTCCGCGAGCAGCGCCGCGACGGCGTCCAGCCGCGGCTGGTCGAACCCGGAGGTGCCGACCACGCAGTGGATTCCGGCGCCGATGCAGAACTCCAGGTTCCCCATCACGACGTCGGGGTGCGTGAAGTCGACGACGACCTGCACGCCCGCGTCCACCAACGCCGACAGCGGGTCGTCGGCGTCGATGGCCGCCACGACCTCCATGTCCTTGGCCGCCTCGACGGCGCGGACCACCTCGGAGCCCATGCGGCCCCGCGCGCCGAGAACACCGACGCGGATCATGCAATCACCTCGTGTACCTGGTCCGGCAGATCGTCGGCGTGATCGTAGGGCCCGACCACGGCGGCGGCGACGGGACGGCGCAGCAGATCACGTGCGAGCAGCGCCACTTCTTCGGGGGAGACGGCGTCGATCCGCGCGAGCGTCGCCTCGACGCTCAGGTGGTCGCCGTAGTTCAGCTCGGACTTGCCGATCCGCGACATGCGCGAGCTCGTGTCCTCCAGGCCCAGCACCAGGCCGCCGCGCAGCTGTCCCTTGCCACGCGCCACCTCGGCGTCGGACAGGCCGCCGCGGGCGACGTCCACGAGCACCTCGCGGATCACGCCGGCCACGTCACCGAGCCGGTCCGGCTGGCAGCCCGCGTAGACGGCGAACGTGCCGGTGTCGGCGTACATGCCGACCGACGAGTAGACCTGGTAGGCCAGGCCACGCCGTTCGCGGACCTCCTGGAACAGCCGCGAGCTCATGCCGCCGCCGACCGCCGCGTTCAGCACGTTCAGCGCGAAGCGGCGTTCGTCGTGGCGGTCGAGGCCGCGCATGCCGAGCATCAGGTGCGCCTGCTCGGTGTCGTCGGTGTGCAGCACCAGCTTGCGCGCGTCGGCGATGCGCGCACGACCCGTGCGAGGTGCGACCGCGCTGCCCTCCCGCGCCAGCCGGTCGCCGACCGCCTTGCGCACCAGGCGCATGACGGCGTTGTGCTCGATGTTGCCGGCGACGGCGAACACCATGCGCGGCAACGTGTAGCGCCGCTTGTAGAACGTGTAGAGCGCGTCGCGCTCCATGTCCTGAATGGACTTCTCGGTGCCCAGCACGGGACGCCCGAGCGCGTGACCGCCGAACAACGCCTCGATGAACGCGTCGTGCAGCAGGTCCTCGGGGTCGTCGTCGCGCATCGCGATCTCTTCGAGCACGACACCGCGTTCGGTCTCGAAGTCACGCGGCGCGCACAACGCCTCGAACACCACGTCCGTCACGAGGTCGACCGCCAGCGGCAGGTCCTCGTCCAGGACGTGCGCGTAGTAGCACGTGTGCTCCTTGGCGGTGAACGCGTTCAGCTCGCCGCCGACCGCGTCGATCTCCTCCGCGATCGCCGCCGCCGACCGCCGCGCGGTGCCCTTGAACAGCAGGTGTTCCAGGTAGTGCGCGGCACCCGCGACCTCGGGCCGTTCGTCACGGGACCCGACCTGCACCCACAGACCGACCGACGCGGACCGCACGCCGGGAATGCGCTCGGTGATGACCCGCAGGCCCGAGGGCAGCATGCTGCGCCGCACCTCGGACCCCAGCGAGTTCTCGAGCACCCGCGTGCTGCCCGGCTTCTGCAGGTGCCCCAGCGCTGGAGTACGCGGACGGCCGCGGGTGGATGCACCCGCGGCCGTCACGTTGTTGTCAGTCGTACTCACTGCGCGGGAGCCGCCTCAGCGGCCTCGGTGGCAGCGGGCGCCTCGGCGGCGTCGGACGCGGGCGCCTCGGCGGCGTCCTCGTTCACGACCACCAGGCTGATCTTGCCGCGCTGGTCGATGTCGGCGATCTCGACGCGGAGCTTGTCGCCGACCTTGACGACGTCCTCCACCTTCGCGATGCGCTTGCCGTTGCCCAGCTTCGAGATGTGGACGAGGCCGTCCTTGCCGGGCAGCAGCGAGACGAACGCGCCGAACGCCGCGGTCTTCACCACGGTGCCCAGGAAGCGCTCGCCGACCTTCGGCAGCTGCGGGTTCGCGATCGCGTTGATCATGCCGATCGCGGCCTCGGCCGAGGGGCCGTCCGCCGCACCGACGTAGATCGTGCCGTCGTCCTCGATGGAGATGTCGGCACCGGTCTGCTCGGTGATCGAGTTGATCATCTTGCCCTTCGGGCCGATGACCTCGCCGATCTTGTCGGTCGGGATCTTGACCGACGTCACGCGCGGAGCGAAGGCGCTCATCTCGTCCGGGTCGGAGATGGCCTCGGCCATGACCTCCAGGATGGTGTAGCGCGCGTCGCGGGCCTGGCCCAGCGCCGCCGCCAGCACCTCGGACGGGATGCCGTCGAGCTTCGTGTCGAGCTGCAGCGCCGTCACGAACTCCTTGGTGCCCGCGACCTTGAAGTCCATGTCGCCGAACGCGTCCTCGGCACCGAGGATGTCGGTCAGCGCCACGTAGCGGGTCTCGCCGTCGACCTCGTCCGAGACGAGGCCCATCGCGATGCCGGAGACCGGGGCCTTCAGCGGCACACCGGCGTTGAGCAGCGACAGGGTCGAGGCGCAGACCGAGCCCATCGACGTCGAACCGTTGGAGCCGAGGGCCTCGGACACCTGGCGGATCGCGTACGGGAACTCGTCACGCTTCGGCAGCACCGGCATCAGGGCGCGCTCGGCGAGCGCACCGTGGCCGATCTCGCGGCGCTTCGGCGAACCCACGCGGCCGGTCTCACCGGTCGAGTAGGGCGGGAAGTTGTAGTGGTGCAGGTAGCGCTTGTGCGTCTCGGGGGACAGCGAGTCGATCTGCTGCTCCATGCGCAGCATGTTCAGCGTGGTGACACCCAGGATCTGGGTCTCGCCGCGCTCGAACAGCGCCGAGCCGTGCGTCCTCGGGATCACGGCGACCTCGGCACCCAGGTCGCGGATGTCGGTGACACCGCGGCCGTCGATGCGCACCTGGTCGCGCAGGATCCGCTGGCGGACCAGCTTCTTGGTGAGCGAGCGGAACGCCGCGCCGATCTCCTTCTCGCGGCCCTCGAACTGCTCGGCCAGCTTGTCCAGCGTGGCGGCCTTGATCTCGTCGAGCTTGTTCTCGCGCTCGGCCTTGCCCGCGATGGTCAGCGCCTGGGCGAGCTCGCCCGACGCAGCCGACTCGACGGCCTCGAACGCGTCGTCCTGGTAGGCCGGGAACGTCGGGTACTCACCGGTCTCCTTGGCGGCGACCTGCGCGAGCTGCGCCTGCGCCTCGCAGAGGACCTTGATGAACGGCTTCGCGGCCTCGAGACCCGCGGCCACGACCTCCTCGGTGGGGGCGACGGCGCCCTCGCCGATCAGGTCGATCACGTTCTCGGTGGCCTCGGCCTCGACCATCATGATCGCGACGTCGCCGGAGTCGACCACGCGGCCCGCGACGACCATGTCGAACACGGCCTTCTCGAGCTGCTCGTGCGTCGGGAACGCCACCCACTGGCCCTCGATCAGAGCGACGCGGACGCCACCGATCGGGCCGGAGAACGGCAGGCCGGCGAGCTGCGTCGACGCGGACGCGGCGTTGATCGCCACGACGTCGTACAGGTCGGCCGGGTTGAGGCTCATGACCGTGATGACGACCTGGATCTCGTTGCGCAGACCGTCCACGAAGGACGGGCGCAGCGGACGGTCGATCAGGCGGCAGGTGAGGATGGCGTCCGTGCTCGGACGGCCTTCACGCCGGAAGAACGAGCCGGGGATGCGGCCCGCGGCGTACATGCGCTCCTCGACGTCCACCGTGAGGGGGAAGAAGTCGAAGTGCTCCTTGGGGTGCTTCGACGCCGTGGTGGCGCTGAGCAGCATGGTCTCGTCGTCCAGGTACGCCACGACACTGCCGGCGGCCTGACGCGCGAGACGGCCGGTCTCGAAGCGGATGGTGCGAGAGCCGAACTTGCCGTTGTCGATAACGGCGGTCGCCTCGTGGACCTCGATGTCCGTCATATATGTGTTACTCCTCGTCTTTTGGACACCGCAGCACGCTTGCCTGACGAGGCCGGTCTTCGATCGAAGTCCCCTGGGGCTGCCACCATTTCCTGGGCAACCAGGGGGCCACTACCGAGGACCGGCGATAACTGCTTCGCGCGATGCGGGTCCTGTTTTGTTCCTCTTTGCAACCAGGGATGTGTATACACCCGGTTGTGCGCCGAGGGGGAGTGACCGGCCGGTCACTCCCCCTCGGCAAGTGTCACCTGCGCAGACCGAGGCGCTGGATCAGCGCGCGGTAGCGGTTGATGTCCACCTTGGTCAGGTAGTTCAGCAGACGGCGGCGACGGCCGACCATCAGCAGAAGACCACGGCGGGAGTGGTGGTCGTGCTTGTGCTGCTTGAGGTGCTCCGTGAGGTCCGCGATGCGCTTGCTCAGCAGGGCGACCTGCGCCTCGGTGGAGCCGGTGTCGCTGTCGTGCAGCCCGTACTCGCCGAGGATGGACTTCTTCTGCTCCGTGGACAGTGCCACTAGGTACTTCTCCTACTTGTTCAGGTCCGTGCGGCCCCGTCCGCCGAATTGCTGGCCGGGGTAGCCGGTACTGGCCGCCACGGACCGCAGCCAGACCCAACTGGGAAGGTTATCAGGCACGGCGTTCAGCGGCGCGCTGACGTGCGCAACCCCACCCGCGAAACGGGCGTGTACACACCGTCGGCGCTGCTCACGAGCACTGCCTCGGTCGGCGTCCACGGGCTGCTCTCGAAGCCCGGCATCGGCTGGCCACGGTACCCGTAGGCCAGCGTCAGGTGCGCTTTCCAATTGTCGTCCGCGCCCGCCGCTCTTGCCAACCCAATTAGGTCGCCGTCGATTCCCGCCCACAGGATCGTGCCGCGGAAGTGACCGAAGTTCTTCACCCTCAGTTCAGGCGCCGGCCAGCCTTCGAGTGCCCGGAAGCGTTCCTCGTCGGGGGTGTCGCCGTGGAAGCAGAGCGTGATGTGCCATTTCCCCGGTCGTGTCCACCCGATGTCCAGGGAGCGGTCCAGCACCGCGTCCAGCTCCTCGACCACGTGCCGGGGTGGGAACAGCGCGGTGAAGAAGCTCACCGCTGGCCGGCGGCCCGGATGGCGCGGCGGAACAGTTCGGCGAGGGCCGGGAAGTCCTCGTGCAGGAGATCGGCGGCCTGCTGGAGCTCGACCCGGTCGGCGACCCGCCGCAGCACCGGGTACGCGACGCTCTCGTCGCCGTTGACCGGCAACGAGTCACGCGACACCGTCGGCTTGGACTCGCGCACGTCGTCAAGCGCGCGCTGCAACGCCTCCGGCGCCCCGGTCGCCACGTCCGGAGTGAGCACCTTGCGTTCGAGCATGATCATCCGCGCGAGCACGGCCGGGTTGCCGATCTTGGCCCGCCGCCCGCTCATGACCTGGCTGAGCATCGGCGCGCTGATCCCCAGCACGTCGGCGAGCTGCGCCTGGGACACGTTGAAGGCCACGACCAACCGGCGCACCCGGTCTCCCAGGGGCTCCCCGTACCACTCCCGCTGGAGGGCCAGGTTGCGCTGAACGATCTTGTGGTCCTCCACCTTGGCCTCTCCCGTAGCCTGCTTCGACCCGCATCCTGCCAGCACGAAGGCCGTCAGATGCCCACTTCGCCCGATCTGACGGTCACGACTCGGTGAGCAGTTCCCTCGTTCGGTCTACATCTCGGTGCATCTGTTCGAGCAGGGCCTCGACGGAGTCGAACTTCTCCATCTCCCGCAGCCGTTCCACGAAGTCCACGGCCACCCGCTGGCCGTAGTAGTCCTCGTCCACGTCCAGCACGAACGCCTCGACCCGCCGCTCCCGCCCGGAGAACGTCGGGTTGGTCCCCACGCTCACCGCCGCCCTGAGCGTCTTGCCCTTGGCGTCGGTGAACCAGCAGGCGTAGATCCCGTCCGCCGGCACCGCCGCGAACTTCGGCGTCGACAGGTTCGCGGTCGGGAACCCGAGGTCCTTGCCCCGCCCGTCGCCCTTGACGACGATCCCTTCCAGCCGGTGCGGCCGCCCCAGCGCCTCGGCCGCGGCCTTCACATCGCCCGCGTCGATGCACGCGCGGATGTACGTCGACGAGTAGGTCACGTCGTCAGCGGACACCAGATCAGCCCCCTCGGTCACGAACCCGAACCGCTGCCCGAGCTGGCGCAGCATCGAAACGTTACCCGCCGCCCTGTGCCCGAAGGTGAAGTTCTCACCCACCACGACAGCCGCCGCGTGCAGCTTCTCCACCAGCACCTCGTGCACGAACTCGTCCGCGGGCATGCGGCTGGTCTCCAGGCTGAACGGCACCACCACGAAGTGGTCGATGCCGAGCTCCTCGACCAGCTGGGCCCTGCGCCGCAGCGTCGTCAGCTGGGCGGGGTGGCTGCCCGGCCGCACCACCTCGGACGGGTGCGGGTCGAACGTCATCAGCACCCCCGGCAGGCCGCGCTCCTGAGCGAGCTCGACGGCACGGCCGATGAGCGCCTGATGCCCTTTGTGGACACCGTCGAACACACCGATGGTGACCACGCAGCGGCCCCAGCCGCCGGGAAGGTGATCCAGTCCGCGCCAGCGTTGCACGTGATCAGCCTACGACCCCGGTCAGGCGTGCCGGTGTCCGCCTCACCGGGCCCGCGGCGCGGTTTCGTCAGCCGGCCGGGCTGAGCACCACCACGGGCTTGGCCTGGCCGTCCTCGTCCTTGGCCAGCGCGATGACGTGGCCGTCCGGCCCGAACACGCCGTAGGTGCCGTCGAAACCGCCGGCGCGCAGCCGTTGGCCGTGGGACAGCGCGGACGCCTCCACCGGGTCGATCTCGCGGCGCGGGAACGCCGTGGCGACCGCCGCGTCGAGGTCGAGCGACAGGCCGGGCGTCTCCTCCAGCTGCTGCAGCGTGCGGGCGACGCGCAGGTCGAACGGGCCGACCCTGGTGCGGCGCAACGCACCCAGGTGGCCGCCGACGCCGAGCGCGGCGCCGAGGTCGCGGGCCAGGGCGCGGACGTAGGTGCCGGACGAGCACTCGACCATCACGTCGAGCAGCACCTTCTCGTCCTCGCGGCGGCTGAACAGCACGTCGAAGCGGTGCACGGTGACCGGGCGGGCCGGGATGTCGACCTGCTCACCGGCCCGCACCCGTGCGTAGGCGCGCTTGCCGTCGATCTTCACCGCGCTGACCGCGGACGGCACCTGCTGGATCGGCCCGGTGAGCTTGGCGACCTCGGCAGCGACCGCGTCGTCCGCGACGTGGCTCGCGTCCACAGTGGACAGCACCTCGCCCTCGGCGTCGTCGGTCGTGGTGGCCGCGCCGAGCACGATCGTGGCGAGGTAGGCCTTGCTGTCGAGCGCGAGGTGGCCGAGCAGCTTGGTCGCGCGTTCGATGCCGAGCACGAGCACGCCGGTCGCCATCGGGTCGAGCGTGCCGGCGTGCCCGACCTTGCGGGTGCCGAGGATCCTGCGCACCCGTGCCACCACGTCGTGCGAGGTCATGCCGTCCGGCTTGTCGACGACGACCAGGCCAGGTGCAACAGAACTTTTCACGGCCGCTGATCCTAAGCGACGCGCAGAGCGTCCCAGCGCCGACGCCGCAACTGCACCGGCACCGTCTCACCGCGCTCCTCGGCCGCGAACACCGCCGCCCGCGCACGCCGCCACCAGACCAGCATCCGCCAGGAGCCGAACGCCAGCACCACGACGAGGAAGCTGAACGCCACGCGGAAGGCGTTCTGCGGGCTCAGCACGTTCTCGAGCAGGTCGAGCAGGACGCCCACGCCGAGCGCCGCCACCGTGACGGCGAGGAAGCCGCCGACGTTGACCAGCCCACTGGCCGTGGACTGCCGGTGCGACGGGTTGTAGTCACGCGCCAACGCGAACGCCACACCCGAGATGGGGCCGCCGATCGTGAGTACGACGAACACGACCGCGATGACCGGCGACGGCACGTGCCCGCCCGGCCACAACAACAGCACCGCCCATCCCGCGAGCGCGAACGCCAGGAACCAGCCCGCGATCGGCATGCGCCACTCGGGGTTGCGCGAGAACAACGCGCCGATGATCGGACTCGACACGATCGCGCCGATGACCAGCAGTCCGAGCGTGGACGACGCCGCCTTCGGTGACATGCCCTGCGCCTGCACCAGGTACGGGTAACCCCACAGCAGCCCGATGACGGCCGGTGTGGACATTGTGCTGAAGTGCGCCCAGAACCCGAGCCGGGTGCCGGGGACGCCCCACGCCTGCCGCACCTTCGGCCAGATCTTCTTGAACGGCACGACTTCCGGCTTCGGCGCGGTCGTCCCGTGCGGCACGTCACGGACCTTCAGGAACGCGACCGCGGAGTACAGCGCGGTGGCGCCGCCCGCAATCAGGAACGCCCACGTCCAGCCGATGCTGCCGAGCATCAGCGTGAGGGGGACCGTCGCGACGAGGTTGCCCACACCACCCAGCGCGGCCGTGATCGCGACGACGAGCGAGTACTTCCGCGGCGGGAAGTGCGCCGCGACGAGCCGGATCACGCTGATGAACGTCATCGCGTCACCCATGCCCAGCACAGCGCGCGCGACCAGTCCGAGGGGGTACGACTCGGCTATCGCGAAGAGGACCTGCCCCGTGCCCATGAGCAACGCGGCGACCGTGAGGATCCGTCGCGGTCCGTAGCGGTCGACGAGCAGACCGGTGGGAATCTGCATGAGGGCGTACACCCCCACCTGCAACACGGTGAACACACCGAGCTGCGCGGGCCCGAGCCCGAAGCGCTCGCTCGCCTCCAGCCCGGCGACGCCGAGCGTGCTGCGGTGGAAGACGGCGGCGAAGTAGACGAGTACGGCGGTGGTCCAGATCAGCCACGCGGCACGGACGCCGCGGTTGTCTCGATCTTGGCGGACGACCGGCAAGGCGACACTCTCCCCAGGTCGAAGGCGGGCAACATTAGTTACATCGCCTAAACAACCTTCTTGGTAACGATTCCATGCCGTGAACTCCGCCACACGTCAAGTTCGTGACGTTCAGCTCGCCCTTGAGCCGTTGCTCAACCGCTGATCAGACCACCGCGACGTCAGCGGACCGCGCCCTCGACCGCCCACTCCCCCGACCTGGTCCGCCACACGACCGCGACCAACCGCAGCACCATGAACGCGGACAGCCCGGTCCAGATGCCGGCCAGCCCCCACCTGAACGCGTACGACGCCCACACGAGCGGCAGGAACCCGATCACCGCGGACCCGAGCGTCGCCGTCCGCATGAACTTCACGTCCCCGGCGCCCAGCAACACCCCGTCGAGCGCGAACACCACACCCGCGATCGGTTGCAGCGCAACGAAGAACCACCACGCGTTCGGAATCTCCGCGAGGACCCCGGCATCCGACGTGAACGCCCTGGGCAACACCGTTGCCACAGCCGCGAAGACCAGCCCGAGCCCCACCCCGAACACCAACCCGTACCGCGTCACCTGCCACGCCAGCCGCTCAGCCTGCCGCCGCCGCGAAGCCCCCAACGCCGCCCCCACGAGCGACTGCGCGGCAATGGCCAGCGAGTCCAGCACAAGCGCCAGGAACGTCCACAACTGCAACACGACCTGATGCGCCCCCACAGCCGCAATGGACGTCCGCGCAGCAACCGACGCCGCACTGATGAAGCACGCCTGGAACGCCAAACTCCGCAACACCAGATCACGCCCCATGCCAAGCTGCGCGCGCATAGCCGCCCAATGCGGCGTCAACGGCACACGCTCCGCAACCAGCGCCTTGAAGAACAACCCCGCGGACAACACCTGCGCGACGACGTTGGCGATCGCCGACCCCTCCAACCCCCACCCCGCGCCGTAGACGAGCGCGGGACAGAGGACGGCACTGATCCCGTTGCCGACCAAGATGTACCGAAGCGGCCGCCGCGTGTCCTGCACCCCGCGCATCCACCCGTTGCCGGCCATCGTGACCAGGATGAACGGCGCCCCGAACAACGCGATCCGCACCCACTCGACCGCCGCGTCCGCAACCGCCCCGCCCCCGGCGAGAACCTCCGCCAACGGCCGCGCGAACACCTGCCCCAGCAACACCACCAACACACCCGCGGCCAACGCCAGCCACGTCGCCTGCACCCCTTCGGCCACGGCTTCCCCACGCCGCCCCGCCCCGTGCAACCGAGCCGTGCGCGCAGTCGTGCCGTACGACAGGAACGTCAGCTGCGTCGACACCTGCGTCAGCAGCACACCCCCGAGCGCCAACCCGGCCAACGGCAACGCGCCCAGGTGCCCGACGACGGCGGTGTCCACCAGGACGTACAACGGCTCCGCGGCCAGCACCCCGAGGGCGGGCACGGCCAAGCCGATCACCCGCCGGGCGGGCACCTGGTCCGCGTGGTCGGCGCCTTCCGTCGCGGTCCGGTCGGCAGTGTCCACGTTCCGACCGCCGTTCGTCGCGGTCCGGCTGGCGGTGTCCACGCTCAGAGCACCATTCGTCACTTCCGCAGCAGCGCCACCGGCCGACCCGCCACGCCCAGCGGCGTCCCCGGCACCGGCCCCAACTCCCGCAACGGCGGCACCCGCCGAGGCACCATGGCCAGCGGCGTGCGCACTCACATCTCCGGCGCCGGTCGGCGCCTCCGCCGCGCCGTCACCAGTTGGCACTCCCGCCGTGCCGACACCACCCGACGCACCACGCCGAGCAGCGCCCGAGCTCACACCCGGACCGACGTCCGAGCCGCCGCCCACAGCACCCACGCCTGGGCCCTCACCCGCAGCACCCGCATCCGAGCCGGCATCCGCAGCGCCCACGTCCGAGCCCAAGCCCGCAGCGCCGGCCGCCTCATCCCGATCCGCGGCACCCCGGCCCACGTCCCGACCCTGACCGCCGCTCCCCAGCCCCTGTTCCTCCACACACCGAACCTAAGCGGTCGAGGCCCCCCGCCAAACTGCTTAGCGATGGAAAGCACTCCCACCACCCCGCTCCCCCGCGCGCTTCCTCCTAACGCGAGACGGCCGAGCAACAACATCCGGACACCCGAACAAGACGAGCACCCCACCGGATCCGGACACCCACGGCCCCACATCCACCCGTTCGAGTGACGTCAGGCCCGTCAGGACCGCTGCGGCAACCCGAACACGCGTTCGCGGGCCACCGCCAACGCCGAGTGCAGCGCACCGGAGCGCACGGGATGGGACGTGATCTGGGCGAGCTGCACCGGCGTCCGCGGAACGACCAGCTTCAGCAGTTCCTCCGACACCAGCTCGCACAGGGTCTCACCACCGGCCTGGGCCACCCCGCCGGACAGCAGCACCAGCTCCGGGTCGAGCACGCACACCACGTTGGCCAACCCGAACGCGATCCTACGAGCGAGGTCCGACAAAAACGCGCGACCGCCGGCGCCGGCCTGCAGAGCGTGGGCGACGGCGTCGAGGCCGGACGGGGCGTCGATGCCGTGGGAGGCGGCGAGGGCGACGATGGCCTCGCTGTCGACCTGGTCGCCGTAGCGGCCGCCGGGGATCTGCATCGAGTCGACCTCGCCGGCGCCGCCGGTGACGCCGCGCAGCAGGGTGCCGTTGATGACCACGGCCGAGCCGATCTCGTCGGCGGGCCAGAAGAGCACGAAGTTGCGGACGCCAACGGCCTTGCCGGAGCTCATCTCCTCCAGTGCGGCGAGGTTGATGTCGTTCTCGATCGACACCGAGGTGCCGAGCAGGGTGCGCAGCGTCGAGGGGAGGTCCACCTCGACCAGGCCGGGCAGGTGGGGTGCGAAGCCCAGGAAACCGGTAGAGGGGTCGACCGCGCCGGGGGTGCCGACCACCACGTGCGACAGCGCGTCCAGTTTCAGGCCGGCCAGCGCCGCGGCTTTCTGCACGGTCGAGCGGAAGGCCTGCAGGGTGTCGGAGGCGGGCATGGGGGCGCTGTGTTCGGCGAGCAGGGTGCCGGTGATGTCGGCGATGACGACGTCGATCAGCTCCGGGGTCAGTGCCACGGCGGCCACGTGGCCGACGGCGCCGTTGACGGCCCACATCTGGGCGCGGGGGCCGCGGCCGCCGCCGCGCAGGCCGGTGCGGACGACCATGCCGTCCTCTTCGAGGCGTGCGAGCAGCTGGGCGGTCGCGGGCTTGGAGAGGCCGATGACCTCCTCCAGCTCGGCGCGGGTCATGGCGCCGCTGCGGAGCAACGTCTCGATGGCCGCGCGGTCGTTGATCTCCCGCAGCAGGCGCGGGCTTCCGGTTCTTGTCATGACTCCACCTGCTCCAGCGCGCCCTTGAGCGCGGCGACGACCTCCGCGGGGGCGCCCTCGAACGTGAAACCGGCGGCCAGGCGGTGGCCTCCGCCGCCGAGCACCTGTGCCACCCGGCGCACGTCGACGCGGCCGACCGCGCGCAGCGACACCGACCAGTGGCCGGGGCGCAGTTCCTTCAGCACAGCGGCGACCTCGGCCTCGGAGGTGGAGCGCACGACGTCGATCACGCTTTCCACCTCCTCGCTGCGCACGCCCTGTGCGTCGTCCAGTCCGACCACCGCGTGCACGAGTCCGAGACCGTGTGCGGCGCCGCGGTCCAGTTCGGCGCGGGCGAGCACGCGCGACAGCATGCCGAGGTACGCGAACGGGTGTGCGTCCATCAACGGCCGTGTCACCTGGTACGCGTCCACACCGGTCTCCAGCAGACGCGCGGCCGTCAGGTGTGCGGCGGGTCCGGCGTTGCGGAAGCCGCCGGTGTCGGTGACCAGGCCGGCGTAGATGCAGCGCGCGAGCGGCTCGTCGAGCTCCACGTCCATCTCGTCGAGGAGCTTCAACACGATCAGCACGGTCGCCTCTGCGTGCTCGTCGACGCAGTGAACGGTGCCGTAGCGCGTGTTCGACACGTGGTGGTCGAGAACGATCACGGGGCCGCGGGCGCCGGCGACGCGGTCTGCCAAGGGGCCCAACCGCTGCAGGCTCGCCGTGTCCAGCACGACCAGCAGCTCCGGGTCGGGCGGGACCTCGGAGCGGTGCACCAGCAGTCCGGCGGTGTCCAACGCCCGCAACGACTCCGGCACGACCTCGGGGTCACCGAACGCCACCCGCACCCGCACACCGCGCCGGTGCAACGCGAGCCCCACCGCCAACGCGCTGCCGAGCGTGTCCGCGTCCGGGTTGATGTGAGCCAGCAGGGTCACATCACGGGCGTCTGCCAGTAGCCGCGCAGCCTCGGCAATGGTGGTGCTCAGGTCGTCTGCCACAGGAAGACGTTAACCGCTCACCCGGCCGGCGTGTGACAAGGCACCCACACCCGTGCGGGATTGCGGCGACGAGCCTGGCCGGGGCGGTGCGAAGTGGACGGTCCCCGGCGGCGCCGGAGACCGTCCGATCCGTCAGTCCTCGTCTTCGTCGGTCCGCGGCGCCTTGTACGGGTCGGCCTCACCGGCGGGCGAGGCGCCCGCTGCGAGACGTGCGACCTCGGCGTCGGCGGCCTGCGCCTGGGCGAGCAGCTCGTCCATCTTCCGCGCCGTGTCGGGCACGGTGTCGGTCATGAACGTGAGCGTCGGCGTGAACCGGACGCCCGTCTGCTGGCCCACCATGGTGCGCAGCACGCCCTTGGCCTTCTCCAGTGCCGCGGCGGCACCGGCGAGATCGGGCTCGGAGTCGAGACGCTCGCCGAGGACCGTGTAGTAGATGGTCGCGTCGTGCAGGTCGCCGGTCACCTTCGTGTCGGTGATGGTGACGCGGGCCAGGCGCGGGTCCTTGACCTCGTGCTCCAGTGCGGAGGCCACGATCTGCGAGATCCGCTTGGCGAGCTTGCGGGCACGTGCCGTGTCGGCCACGAGCCTCCCCTTCCTAGTCGTCCTCCGGCCCGACGAACCGCGTGCGGGCCCGAAAGGCAATGAGCACAGTGCGGTTCGAGTCTGCCCCGCGGTCATTCGTCGTCGGGTCCGACAAGCCTTGTCCGTGCTGAGAGCAGTTCCAGTTCGGGACGTCCCGCGACCAGCCTTTCACAGCTGGCGAGCACGTCCCTGACGTGCTCCAGGTCAGCGGCGACGGCCGCCACCCCGATCAGGCTGCGCCGGTGCAGGTCGAGATGACCCGCTTCGGACACAGCGACCTCGAAGCGCTTGCGCAGCTCGGCCACGACGGGCCGCACCACGGAACGCTTCTCCTTCAACGAGTGGACGTCGCCCAAGAGCACGTCCAGTTCCAGAGCCCCCACGTACATGGGAAAGATCCTCCAGAAGAAAAGGGTGCGGAGCCACCGGTTAAAACGGCTCCGCACCCCTCATCGTCCGACTAGGCGCGCGGCTTCTCGCGCATCTCGTAGGTCTCGATGATGTCCTCGAGCTTGAGGTCGCTGTAGTTGCCGAGCGTGAGACCACACTCGAAACCTTCGCGGACCTCGGTGGCGTCGTCCTTGAACCGCTTGAGCGAGCTGATCGGGAGGTTCTCCGCGATCACCTTGCCGTCACGGAGCAGACGCGCCCTGGCGTTGCGGCGGATCTCGCCCGACAGGACCATGCAACCCGCGATCGTGCCGACCTTGGAGGACTTGAAGACGTCGCGGATCTCGGCGCGGCCGAGCTGGACCTCTTCGTACTCCGGCTTGAGGAGACCCTTGAGGGCCGCCTCGATCTCGTCGATCGCCTGGTAGATGACCGTGTAGTAGCGGACGTCCACGCCCTCGCGGTTCGCGAGCTCGGTCGCCTTGCCCTCGGCCCGGACGTTGAAGCCCAGGACGATGGCGTTACCGGCCACGGCGAGGTTGATGTCGCCTTCGGTGATGCCACCGACACCGCGGTGGATCACGCGCAGCTCGACGTCGTCGCCGACCTCGATCTTCATGAGCGCGTCCTCGAGGGCCTCGACGGTACCCGAGTTGTCACCCTTGATGATCAAGGTGAGAGCGCTGGTTTCCTTCAGCGCCGCATCCAGGTCTTCCAGGCTGACGCGCTTGCGCTTCGCGGCGTTGGCGGCGTTGCGGGTGCGGGCCTGGCGACGCTCGGCGATCTGGCGGGCCACCCGGTCCTCGTCGACGACGAGGAACGAGTCACCTGCGCGCGGCACCGACGTCAGACCGATGACCTGCACCGGACGCGACGGGGTCGCGTCGTGCACGTCGTCGCCGTGCTCGTCCACCATGCGGCGGACGCGGCCGTAGGCGTCGCCCGCGACGATCGAGTCGCCGACGCGGAGCGTGCCGCGCTGGACCAGCACCGTGGCGACCGGACCGCGACCGCGGTCGAGGTGGGCCTCGATCGCGACACCCTGGGCCTCCATGTCCGGGTTGGCCCGGAGGTCCAGCGAGGCGTCGGCGGTCAACAGGATGGCCTCGAGGAGGCTGTCGATGTTGATGCCCTGCTTCGCGGAGATGTCGACGAACATCGTGTCGCCGCCGTACTCCTCGGCGACCAGGCCGTACTCGGTCAGCTGCTGGCGGATCTTGGAGGGGTTCGCACCCTCCTTGTCGATCTTGTTCACCGCGACCACGATCGGCGCCTGAGCGGCCTGCGCGTGGTTGATCGCCTCGACCGTCTGCGGCATCACGCCGTCGTCAGCGGCGACGACGATGACCGCGATGTCGGTCGCGTTCGCACCACGGGCACGCATGGCGGTGAACGCCTCGTGACCCGGGGTGTCGATGAAGGTGATGAGCCGCGGGTTGCCCTCGAGCTCGGTCCGCACCTGGTAGGCACCGATGTGCTGGGTGATGCCACCGGCCTCGCCCTCGGCCACCTTCGCCTTGCGGATGGTGTCGAGGAGTCGGGTCTTACCGTGGTCGACGTGACCCATGACGGTGACGACCGGCGGACGGATCTGCAGGTCTTCCTCGTCGCCGGCGTCCTCGCCGTAGGTGATGTCGAACGTCTCGAGCAGCTCGCGGTCCTCCTCCTCGGGGGACACGACCTGCACGACGTAGTTCATCTCGGAGCCGAGCAGCTCCAGGATCTCGTCGGACACCGACTGGGTCGCCGTGACCATCTCGCCCAGGTGGAACAGCACCTGCACGAGCGACGCCGGGTTGGCGTTGATCTTGTCGGCGAAGTCGGTCAGCGAGGCACCGCGCGGCAGGCGGATCGTCTCGCCGCTGCCCTTGGGCAGGCGGACGCCACCGACCGAAGGCGCCTGCATGTTGTCCATGTACTCCTGGCGCTTCTGCCGCTTGGACTTGCGTCCACGACGCGCCGGACCACCCGGACGACCGAAGGCACCGGCGGTACCGCCGCGGCCAGCGCCGCCGCCACCACCGGGACGACCGCGGAAACCGCCGCCACCGGCCGGGGCACCGCCACCAGCGCCGCCACCGCCACCGGGACGGAAGCCGCCACCGGCGCCACCGCCACCACCGGGACGGAAGCCGCCGCCACCGCCGCCGCCTCCGCCACCGCGGAAGCCGCCACCGCCACCGGCACCGCCGCCACCGCCGCGGAAGCCGCCACCGCCGCCGCCCCCACCGGGACGACCGCCGCCACCGCCACCGCCGCCGGGACGGCCACCGCCGCCACCAGGGCCAGGACGGTTACCGGCCGGACGACCCGGCATCATGCCGGGGTTCGGGCGCGGGGGCATGTTGCCCGGGTTGGGGCGAGGACCGCCCTGACCGGGGCCACCGGGACGAGGACCACCCTGGCCGGGGCCGGGACGGCCACCACCCTGAGCGGCAGCCGGACGCGGGCCACCCTGACCGGGCGCGCCGCTCGGACGCGGGCTGGCCGGGCGCGGGTCGCCGGGCTTCGGGCCGGACGGGCGTTCGCCCTGTTCCGGACGCGGGCCGGGGCGAGGCCCCGGACGCGGCGCGGGAGCGTTGCCGCCACCGACACCGAACGGGTTGTTGCCCGGACGCGGGGCACGCGGGCCGGCGGGCTTGGAAGACTGCGTGCGCGGCGGCACCACGGACGGGGACTGCGCACCAGCGGACGCGGCCGGAGCCTGCGGCTGCTGGGGCTGTTGCTGCTGCGGAGCCGGGCGCGGGCCCGGACGCGGTCCGCCACCCGGCTTGGAGCCGGGAGCCGGGGCAGCCTTCTGAGCGGCCGGGGCCGACGCGGCGGGAGCTGCCGGAGCAGCGGGTGCCGGTGCGGCGGCCGGGGCCGGGGACTGCTGGGGTGCGGGCGCGGGAGCCGGGGCCTGCGCGGCAGGGGCTGCCGGAGCGGGCTTGGGCGCCGGCGGGCGCGGTGCGGCGGGCTTCGGGCCGGGGAAGGCCTTCGGCGCCGCGGGCCTGTTGTCGGACGCTGCTGCCGGCTTCTGCTCCGCCGGTGCGGCGGGCGCGGCGGCGGCAGCGGGTGCCGGAGCCTTGGGCTTCGGAGCGGACGGCTTGGGAGCCGACGGCTTCGACTTGGCTTCGTAGGCGTCACGAAGCCGGCGGGCCACGGGGGCCTCGACGGTCGACGACGCGGACTTCACGTATTCGCCCTGTTCGGCGAGCTTGTTCAGAACTTCCTTGCTCGTAACACCGAGCTCTTTCGCGAGCTCATGCACGCGGGCCTTGCCTGCCACTGCTCTCCTTGGTCGTGAGGCCGGCGGGCAAGTCCCATCGACCTCGTCTTAACGTCGCGCGTTCATGTCTTCAGCTTCACGGCTGACTCATGACGGGTCGACCTGCTTCCTTGTTTCCTGCCGGCCCAGGGGCTGTCCCTGGGCCATGGTTCCGCGCTGCTCCAAGTGCTCGCGCAACAACGCGACGTCGAGTGCCCCCTGGACCCGCAGGGCCCGCGAGAACGCTCGTCGCCGCTCGGCGTTGCGCAGACATTCGAGATCGAAATGCAACCAAGCACCCCGACCAGGAAGCCGTCGATGGACGTCCGGTACAGCCGAACCGCCCACCGCGACCACACGCAGCAGCTCAGAGGGCAACGTCCGGGCCCGGCACCCAATACACGTGCGAACAGGGCCGATGTGCTGAGAAACCGATCCCGACGTTGAACCGTTGATAATTCTATCCCCTGGAGCTCATTCAGCCGAACTGGATGTGACCGCTCCGGCAGCCGGAGCCTCCGCGTCGCTGCGGATGTCGATGCGCCAGCCGGTCAGGCGGGCGGCCAGACGGGCGTTCTGCCCCTCCTTGCCGATCGCCAGCGACAGCTGGAAGTCGGGCACCACGACACGGGCCGTCTTGGCCCGCTCGTCGAGCACCCGTACGGACACAACCTTCGCTGGTGACAAAGCATTCCCGACGAAAGTGGCGGGGTCGTCGGAGTGGTCGATGATGTCGATCTTCTCGCCACCGAGCTCGTGCATCACGTTGCGCACACGGGCGCCCATCGGGCCGATGCAGGCGCCCTTGGGGTTCACTCCGGCAACCGTGGATTTCACCGCGATCTTCGAACGGTGACCTGCCTCACGTGCCACCGCGGCGATCTCCACGGTGCCGTCCGCGATCTCCGGGACCTCGAGGGCGAACAGCCGCCGCACGAGGTTCGGGTGCGTCCGCGAGAGGGCGATCTGCGGGCCGCGGGCGCCACGGGAGACGCTCACGACGTAGCACTTGATCCGCTCGCCGTGGTTGTACTGCTCGCCCGGCACCTGCTCGGCCGGCGGCAGCACCCCCTCGGTGTCGCCCACCTGGACGACGACCATGCCGCGGGCGTTCGCGCGGGCGTCGCGCTGCACGACACCGGCGATGATCTCGCCCTCCTTGGCGGCGAACTCGCCGAAGGTGCGCTCGTGCTCGGCGTCGCGCAGGCGCTGCAGGATGACCTGGCGGGCGGTGGTGGCGGCGATGCGGCCGAAGCCCTCCGGAGTGTCGTCCCACTCCTCCTGCACCACGCCGTCCGGACCCAGCTCCTGCGCGAGCACGCGCACGACGCCGGTCTTGCGGTCGATCTCCACCCGCGAGTGCGAGTGGTGCCCTTCGGTGTGCTTGTAGGCGGTCAGCAGTGCTGACTCGATCGCCTCCAGGACCGTCTCGAAGGGGATGTCCTTTTCACGTTCGATCGCCCTCAGGGCGGCGATGTCGACGTTCACCTCGGCTCCTCCTCCGGTGCTTTCCGAGTGAGCCGAGCCAGTTCCTCGACCGGCGGCTGCTTGAACTCGATCTCCATGACCGCGCGTTCGATGTGGCGGTACTCCACGCGCTTCAGCTCGCCCTGGTGCAGCAGCTCGACCCCGGTCTCGTCGCACTCGCCGACCCGGCCGAACCACTCGACCTGCTCCGGCTGCTTGACCTTCACGAGACGCAGGTGCGCGCGCTTCCAGTGGCGCGGGTGCGTGAGGGGCCGGTCGACACCCGGCGAGGTGACCTCGAGGGTGTACGGCCCGTTGATCAGGTGCTCGTGCGCGTCGAGCGCCGCGGAGACCACGCGGCTGGCCTCTGCGACCTCGTCGAGGCCGATCCCGTCCTCGCCGTCCACGACGACCTTGACCAGACGGCGGCGCCCAGCCTGATTCACGTCGAGTGCGTCGAGGTCGAAGCCGACTGCTTCGAGCGCTTCCCGCACAACGGGTGCTAGCTGCGCGGCAAGCTCTCCGCGCGGCGGGCTGGACACGTGGTGTCTCCTTCAGATCGAACGCATGGAAACCCCGGCCGACGGTGTTTCGGCGGCCGTGGAGGCCCAGACTATCTCGTTCGCCCGCCTGCCACCGCCTCGCCGTCCGCTGGCAAGATTGGTTCGCGTGATCTCCGAATCGGTCAGCCGCCGCCGTGTGCTGCTCGCGGTGGCCGCCGCGCCTCTGGCCGTTGCGTGCACCACAGAACCTCCGGCGCCACCGCCGCCGGACCCGTTGTCGGCGCTGGCCGCGCAGGCACGTTCGGACGCCGCGCTGGCCGCGTTGCTGACGGCCGTGCCGGCCGCCGCGGAGGTCGCGAAGGCCCGCGGGACGCACGCGGAGCTGCTGCAGGCCGAGGTCGACCGCGAGCGCCCGCCGTTGTCCTCCACGGTCCCGCCGGTGCCCTCGACCCCGCCGCAGCCACCGAACCCGGTGGCCGCGCTGCGCACGGCGCTGGACGAGGCGGTGCGCGCCGCGTCCGAGGCCGTGCCGAAGCTGCCGTCGCACCGCGCCGGTCTGGTCGGTTCGGTGGCGGCCGGGTGCGCCTCGCTGCGGGAGGTGCTGGCGTGAGCGTCGAGGCCGTGCAGACCGCGCTGGGCACCGAGCACGCCGCGGTGTGGACCTACGGGCTCGTGTCGGCGTTCCTGGACAACCCGGCGGTCACCGAGGGTGCGAACGCGCACCGCGCACGCAGGGACACCACGGAGCGGTGGTTGAAGGACCACGGCGCTACGCCGAACCCGCCCGCCGCCGCCTACCTGCCGCCGGCGCCGGTGTCGAACGGGGCGTCGGCGATCGCGGCGCTGGTCGCCGTCGAGCAGGACACGTGCGCCGCCTGGCGCGGGGTGCTGGAGCGGACCGACGACACGGCACTGCGCACCAGCGCCCTCGACGCGCTGACCACGGCGGCCGTGCGCGCCACACGGTGGCGTAAGGCCGCGGGGACCACGCCGGCGTCGATCACGATGCCGGGCGTGGCCTCCGGCTGACCGCCGTTTCCGCTCCGCGGAAGTCACGCGGGGGCCCCGCGTGGCGTCAGCTGCCGATCGAGGACGCGAGGCGGATCGCGTCCTGGGAGACCTTCTTCATCTCCTTGTTGTGCGCGAGCGCGTCGTCGCCCTTGACCGGCGAGTCCGACTCGACGATCACGACCTCGCGGTCGCGCACCTCGGAGGCGTAGCCGCCGTTGGCGAGCGTGTTCAGCGGCGGCACGCTGACGACCTTGTCGAGCACCAGGTCCTTGACGTTGCCGGTGCCGTTCTGCTCGGTGATCTCCTTGAGCTGCCTGGCCTCGTCCGCGGTCTTCATCCGCACGACGGACACCGACGAGTACACGGTCCGTCCGTCGGGCAGCTTGGCCGTGTAGAGCGCCCGCGTGAGCTGCAGGCACGGCGTCGTCTTCAGGAACGCCTGCGTCTTGCTCGTGGCGTGTGCCGCGCAGTCGCTGTCCTTCACCGGCTCCGGCAGCTGCTGGGAGGTGGTGAACTCGAACTCGCCCGCGGTCTTCTGCGGTACCGCGACCGGCTTGTCCACCGGGTCGGTCGGCTGGAGCACCCACCACACGAACCCGGACACCACCGCGACGCCGACCAGGGCGATCGCCCTGCCGATCCAGATCCGCTTCGGGGTCTGGGGCGGTGTGGCCGCAGGGGCCTGCTGCTGCTGGCCGCTGCGGTTGTCCATGATCGACTGGAGCTTCACGAGCTCGTCGGCCGGGTAGAGCGGAGCGGTGTCGGTCGGCCTCGGTGGAAAGCGAGGCAGGTTCTGGGTCACCTCTTCGGGTGATTCGCGTGGTTCCGACACAAGGACCCACGGTAACGGACGGCGTTCAGGCCAGCGCTGCGAGCACCCGGTCAACGTCCTCGGGCGTGTTGTACAGGTGACAGGCGAACCTGGTCCGACCTGCGCGGACCGAGGAAACGACGCCTTCGACGGGTGGGACGTCCACGGACACGATCGCCGAACCGTTGGGCGGAAGACCCAATCCGGTGAGCAGCCGATCGGTCAGTCCGACACAGTGCGCGCGCACGGCCGAAAGGTCCAGCGTCGCCACCCACGGCAACGCGACCGCCGCACCGACGTGCGCGAACCACGTGGGTGAGAGGTCGAACCGCCGTGCGTCCGGGCGCAGCAGCAGCTCGGTGCCGTAGTTCTCCCCCGTGCTGTACCAGTTCGCCGCCACCGGCCGCAGCGACTCGAACCGGTCCGGCCGCACCGCGAGCCAGGCGGCACCGCGCGGTGCCATCAGCCACTTGTAGGCCACGCCGACGACGAAGTCGGCCCACTCCACGGACAGCGGCAGCCACCCGGCGGCCTGCGACACGTCCAGCAGCACCGGTTTGCCCGACGTGCGCAACGCGTCCAGATCAGCGATCGCGCCGTCGGCCGACTGCACGACGCTGACCGCCGCGAGGTCGCACTCCCGGACCGTGGACACGATTCGGTGACCGGCCGCGACGAAGGGCAACGACACGCTGGTGAACTCACCCGGTTGGACGAAGACCTTCGACCCCGCAGGAAGCGACTGGGCGACCAGGGACACGAACTGCGAGACCGTGGCTCCGCACGCGACCGACGTCGCGGGCACCCCGATCAGCCGCCCGAACGCGGCACGGGACGTCTCGACCGCCTCCGTGAACGACGACGACGTGTCCTGCCCGCGCCGCCACCGTTCGTGCGCGGCGGCCACGGCGTCGGCGACGTGCCGCGGCGGCACGCCGATGGACGCCGTGTTGAGGTAGCCCGGCTCGACGTCGAAGACCGCCCCGAACGCCTCACGCATGCGCGAGCTGCTTGTCGCGCTTGCGTCGCGCGTAGACCTGCTTCCGCACCTTGGCGATCACGGTTCCATCCTGCCCCACGACGTCGGTGTCGAACCAGACCAGCGCCTTGCTCCCGGAGGCCGTCCGCTCCAGCACCTGCTCGACGTGCTCGTCGGACAGCCGGAACTCGGCGTGGACCGTGCCGCGGCCGGGCGCGAGGAACTCGATCTCACCGGCCCGGTCCCACACCACGTGCTGGCCGCCGAGCTGGTTGAACAGCAGCAACACCCAGAAGGGGTCGGTCATCGCGAACAGCGAGCCGCCGAAGTGGGTGCCGAAGAAGTTGCGGTTCCACGGGCGCAGACGCATCCGCACCCGTGCGTACCGGTAGTCCGGTGAGATCTCTTCGACGCGGATACCGGCGAACAGGAACGGCGGCCACAGGTTCATCCCGCGGCGCAGGCGGCTTGCCTTCATAAAAAACAGTGTTACACAACGTCTGCCAGACTGTCCGCAACTTCCTCCGGCGACGGCATGTGACGTATCTCTTCGGCCACCTGAGCTGCGGCTTCGCGGTACGCGCGGTCTCGCAGCACCAGTCGCGCGCCCTCCGCGATCGCGTCGGCACAGAGCGCTTCCGGCCGGGCCGCCAGGCCGGCCTCGACGAGCGCCTGGGCGTTGCCGAACTGGTCCGCGCCCTGCGGCAGCACCACCTGCGGAACACCGGCCACGAGAGCGCCGAGCATCGTGCCGCTCCCGCCGTGGTGGACGACGACATCGGCCTGACGGATCACCTCGGCCTGAGACAGCCACGGGTGCAACGACACGTTGTCCGGCAGTCCGTCCAACCGCACGTGTGGCGCCGCCACCACCACCTGCGCGTCCAACCGCCCAAGTCCCTCCACGGCCGCCGCGAGCACCTCCTGCCTGCCGAACACCGTGCCGAGCGTGAGGTAGATCAACGTCTCCCGATCGCGGCGCGGCACCGGACCCGGCGGCGAGAACGGCACCGGCCGCACCGGAATCCGGTCGGCGGGGAGGAACTCACGGTCCTGCAACGAGGGCGGGCAGATGTCGAGGTGCCGGCCGCCGTTCGGCTTCACGAGCCCGATGCCGTCCGCGAACATCCGCCCGAACCCGTGCCACAGCACCGGGAACCCGCGCCGCCGGGCCTCCGCCGCGACCTCGGGCACCGCCCACCCGCTGATCACCAGGTCCGGCAGCAGTCGTTCCAGCTCGGGCGCGATGTCCTCGGCGTAGATCTCGCCGAACACCTGTCCCGGCCGGAACGGCCGCAGGCCGAGTGTGGCAAGCACCTCGTGCATCTCCGTGCCGACCGCGAAGTGCACCTCGTGGCCGGCGTCACGCGCGGCGATCGCCAACGGCAGCAACGGGTAGGTGTGCCCGACCGTGGACATGCTGGCGAAGAGCAGGCGCATGGCGGCGAACTTAGCCGTGCCACGACAAGCGGCCCCGCGCGGATCGTTCGTAAGATCTGCGGTCATGCGCAGCGAGGAGATCCAGATCCGCACCGGTGCCGAGGAGGTCGTGCACGACCTCACCCGCGAGTGCGAGCGGTTCCTCCAGGAGGAGAACGGCGACGGCCTGCTGCACGTGTGGGTCCCCCACGCGACCGCCGGTGTCGCCGTCATCGAGACGGGGGCCGGCAGCGACGACGACCTGCTGACCGCGCTGGAACGCATCCTGCCCCGCGACGTGAAGTGGCGGCACAAGCACGGCACCCCCGGCCACGGCCGTGACCACGTGATGCCCGCGCTGGTGCCGCCCTACGCGACGATCCCGGTCCTAGGCGGTGTGCTGGCGCTCGGCACGTGGCAGTCCATCTGCCTCGTCGACACCAACATCGACAACCCGGTCCGCACGGTCCGGCTGAGCTTCATCGCCGGCTAGCGCCAGCACGAGCCCGGCGACGGCGATCCCGGCGAACACCCACCACCCGGTGCCGATCGACCCGTCGTACAGCAGCGTGCGCAGGCCTTCGGTGGAGAACCGGAACGGCGTCCACGACCACAGCACCGCCCGGTAGACCGGGTTGAGCAACTCGGGCACCTGACCGGCCACCGCGGGCGCGGTCAGGTAGAGCACGCCCAGGACGCCCATCGCGCGGATGCCCAGGTGCTTGAACAACCCGGCCTGCAGCAGCGCGAACGCCCCGGCGACGGCGAACAGGAACGCGACCGCCGCACCGTTCAGGCCGACGCCCCACCACGTGAGCAGACCGGACACGGACCCGGCGGTCAGGACCGCGGCGGCGAGTGAGGAGACGAGCCGGAAGCGGCCGCCCTTCAGCACCACGAACAGCACTCCGGCGATCATCCCGCCGATCCACAGCAACGCCGACGCGGCCAGCGGCGCCGTTCGCTCGGCCGCGGACACGGCCGGTGCCTCGACCTTCACCGGCAGGCCGGCGCCCTGGGCCACGCCGGTCAGCACCTGCTGCGCGACCTGCGTGCCGGACGGGTTGACCGCCGGGTTGAGCCGGACGGTGGCCTGCCCCGGCGTGATCTCCAGGACGCCGTAGACCTCCTTGTCCGCCAGCAGCGTTCGTGCCTCGTCGGCGCCGACGACCCGCAGGTCGACCTCGGGCGAGTCGGCGGCCTGCACCCGTTGCGCGATCGGCTGCGGTGCCACGACGGCGAGCGGCACGTCGTGCGGGTGGACCGTGGCCTGCACGCCGAACGTCAGCAGCCCCAGGAGAAACGCCACCGCCGCGCCGGCGACGGCGGTGACCAGCGCGGTGCGCATCACGGCCTCCAAGAAGTTCATCAGTCGTTGAATTCGATGGGCAGGACGGTACGCCGGGCTCACGGCGCAAGTCAACGCTTGATGAATTAAGGACTGTCAGGGTCACCAGGTACCGTTTGCCGCGTGACTTACCCAGGTGGCGGCGGACAGGGTGGCGGCTGGAACGACCAGCCCGGATGGGGTCAGCAGCAGGGCGACCACCCGAGCGGCAATTACCCGACCGGTGGCTACCCGACCGGCGGCTACCAGGGCACCGGCGCCTACCCGCAGGCCGACGGCTACCCACCGCCGCCCGGTGGCCACCCGCAGACCGGCGGCTTCCCGCAGCAGGGCTACAGCGGGTACGGCGGCCTGGGCGTGTACGGCGGTTTCGACCAGGAACCACCGAAGAAGAGCAAGAAGACGCTGTGGCTGGTGCTCGGCGTGGTCGCGCTCGTGCTGCTGGCCGGTGGCGGCGTCACGGCCTACGTGCTGGCGAACAGGTCCAGCGAGCGCACCGACGCGCAGCCCACCACGTCGTCGAACCCGCCGACCACGTCCCAGCAGCCCAACGGCGGCGCCACCTGCAAGGACGAGACCTGGCAGTGCGTCCAGACGACGCTCGGCTACACCTACCAGGTGCCGAAGGACTGGATCCAGGTCGACGACCGGATCCCGGTCGAGGGTTTCGCGGGCGTGCAGCTGTCCAGCGTGACCTCGTACGGCGACTACACCTGCGAGGCCAAGGCGTACACCAAGGGCACCAACGGCGGTGCGTTGCTGGACAAGGGCGACATCAACACGGTCGCCACGAACTTCACCAGGGCCGTCGCCACCCAGTACTACTCCTCCAGCGGCAGCCCCCAGGTCACGCTGACCCAGCCCAAGCCGGTGAAGATCCAGCACACCCAGAAGGACGGCAAGAAGATCGTCGTCGAGGGCGTGCAGGTCGACGCCACCGTCACGCAGACCGCGAACAAGTGCCTGGCGTCCAAGGGCATGGTCAAGGTCGTGCTGCTCAACGGCACGAGCAAGCTGCACGCGCTGGTGGTCAACGGCGACCTGGAGGGCGGTGGTGGCGGCGACAAGCCCCCACTGCTCAAGGAGAGCGAACTGCAGAAGATGATCGACTCCTTGGAGCCGACGAACTGACCCCGCGGAGCCGTCGGGTCAGCCGGTGGTCTCCGCACGCGTGAACCCGTGGCTGCGCTCCACCTTCGCCACGTGCAGCGTGTAGTGCTGGTACCAGTCGGCCCGGCCGCGCTGCTGTGCCGCGCGGTGCTCGGCATTGGACCGCCACTGCGCGAGGGCGTCGGCGTCGCGGAAGTAGCCGACGGTGATGCCCAGCCCGCCGGGCGTTTGCGCGTGGTCCATGCCCAGGTAGCCGGGGATGTCCCGCACCAGCTCCTCCATGCGCGCGTTGGTCTCGCGGTAGCCGCTCTGCTCCTGGGTGCGGATCGTGGTGAAGACGGCCAGGTAGTAGGGCGGTTCGAAGGCTTCGACGGGCGCCTGCGGGGCTTCGGGGTGATCGACCATGGCGTCACCGTAAGGCGGGACGCACCTGCCGATCCACGCGTTTTCCGTGCTTGCCGCCGGAAATGCCGGATGCCGGGCACCCGCTCGCGGCGCGGGTGCCCGGCATCCGGTCGTCCTAGCTGTTGACGAGTGCCACCAGGTGGTCGACGACTTCGGCCACCGGCACCTCGACGCGCTCGCCGGACCTGCGGTCCTTGACCTCGACAACGCCGTTCTGCAGGCCGCGCCCGACCACGAGGATGGTCGGGACACCGATCAGCTCGGCGTCCGCGAACTTGACGCCGGGGCTCGCCTTGCGGTCGTCCAGCAGCACCCGCACGCCCTTGGCGTCGAGCTGCTTCGCGAAGTCCTCACCGGCGGCGGTCAGCGTCTCGTCCTTGCCGGCGACGACCACGTGCACGTCGGCGGGCGCCACGTTGCGGGGCCAGATCAGGCCGCGCTCGTCGTGCGACTGCTCGGCGATCACCGCGACCAGCCGCGAGACGCCGATGCCGTACGAGCCCATGGTGATCCGGACCGGCTTCGAGTCGGGACCCAGCGCGTCCAGCGAGAACGCGTCGGCGTACTTGCGGCCCAGCTGGAAGATGTGGCCGATCTCGATGCCGCGCGCGGCGACCAGCACACCCTTGCCGTCGGGCGACGGGTCGCCCTCGCGCACCTCGGCGACGTCGATGACGCCGTCGGGGGTGAAGTCACGGCCCGCGACCAGGTCGACGACGTGGTGGTCGGCCTGGTCCGCACCCGTCACCCACGCGGTGCCGGTGACGACGCGGGGGTCGGCGAGGTAACGCACGCCGTTGTCCTGGAGCGCCTTCGGCCCGATGTAGCCCTTGACCAGGAACGGGTTCCTCGCGAAGTCGGCCTCCTCCAGCATGGCGACCTCGGCGGGCTCCAGCGCGGCCTCGAGGCGCTTGAAGTCGACCTCGCGGTCACCGGGCACGGCGACGGCGAGCAGCTCCCACTCCTTGCCGCCGGGCTGGCGGGTCTTGATCAGGACGTTCTTCAACGTGTCCGCCGCGGTGAACTTGCGGTCGGTGTTGGCGTTGAGGAAGTCGACCAGGCTCTCGATGGT
Source organism: Nocardia sp. NRRL S-836 (assembly GCF_001279525.1). GTDB lineage: Bacteria > Actinomycetota > Actinomycetes > Mycobacteriales > Pseudonocardiaceae > Lentzea. The sequence continues at coordinate 79,891 of NZ_LGDY01000094.1, forward strand.
GGGCGTGTTCGGCGTGTGGTGCACCTGCGCCGCGGGCTTGTCGTCGACCGGCTGGGCGGCGGGCACGGGCGTCCGCACGGCCTCCACGTTCGCCGCGTACCCCGACTCGGTGGACTTGACGAAGGTGTCCTCACCGGTCTCGGCGACGGCCAGGAACTCCTCCGACGCCGACCCGCCCATCGCGCCGGACGTGGCGGAGACGATCACGTACTCCAGGCCCAGCCGGTCGAAGATGCGGATGTAGGCGTCGCGGTGGTCCCGGTAGGACTGCGTCAGGCCCTCGTCGGTCAGGTCGAACGAGTACGAGTCCTTCATCAGGAACTCGCGCCCGCGCAGGATGCCCGCACGGGGCCGCGCCTCGTCCCGGTACTTCGTCTGGATCTGGTAGAGCGTGACCGGGTAGTCCTTGTACGAGCTGTACTCGCCCTTCACGGTCAGCGTGAAGAGCTCCTCGTGCGTGGGGCCGAGCAGGAAGTCGGCGCCCTTGCGGTCCTTGAGCCGGAACAGGTTGGGCCCGTACTCCTCCCACCGGTTGGTCGCCTCGTAGGGCTCCTTGGGCAGCAGGGCGGGGAACTGGATCTCCTGCGCGCCGAAGGCGTCCATCTCCTCGCGGACGACGGCCTCGATGTTGCGCAGCACCTTCAGCCCCAGCGGCAGCCACGAGTACCCGCCCGGCGCGACGCGGCGGACGTAGCCTGCGCGCACCAGCAGCTTGTGGCTGGGCACTTCGGCGTCCGCCGGGTCCTCGCGAAGGGTGCGGAGGAACAACGACGACATCCTGGTGATCACGGTGGGTACTCCTCGTTCACGGGCTGTCGGAGCAGCGTACTGGTTGCCCTGCTCACGAAAGCGCAGCGGTGTGCGTACGGGCACGGCCGGCGGCCGCACCGGGTCCTGGTACTGCCGTTCTGGCGCCTGACCTGCGAGAACTCGGGATTGTCAGACCCCTTGAGTAGCGTTCCCGCCATGTCCCTGACCATCGCCATGATCACGATCGACACCGGCGACGCGCGCAAGCTCGCCGACTTCTGGACCGCCGCCCTCGGCACCACGGTCCAGAACGACTGGGGCGAGTTCATCGTCCTCGCCCCGAACGCCGCCGGCGCCCCGGCCCTCGCCCTCCAGCAGGTGCCGGACGCCACGCCGGGCAAGAACCGCGTCCACCTCGACTCGCACGTGCCGGACCGCAAGGCCGAGGTCGCCCGCCTGGTGTCGCTCGGTGCCACCGAGATCGGGGTGCACAGCATCCCCGGCCTCGTCTGGTCGGTGCTGACCGATCCGGACGGCAACCAGTTCTGCGTCGGTCAGGCCGGCGAGGAGCTGTAGGGCCGCCCGATCGCCCCTGGGTGAGGCGGCCGGGCCGAGGTGGTTCGGCTGGAGCGGCGTAGCGGGCTGGGTCGGCCTGGCTGAAGCGGCTTGGCCGGGTCAGCTCGGTCGGGTCAGCTCGGTCGGGTCAACCCGGTCGGGTCAACCCGATCCGGTTCGCCTGGCCAACTCGGCTCGGCCAACTCGGCCGGGAGCACGTGGTTGCCCCAGGTCCGCGTGGATGCCGCCCGCCGCGCTCGTGCACGCCGAGCGCTCGGGCGGAAGTGGCCGCACCCCACCGCCAGGTAGCCCTGTCACCGTCGAGGACGTCCACCTCAACCGGGTGCAGCCCTACCCGCCGGTTCAGCCTGTCGGCCGCTTCACCCGGTCCCGTCCGGCCCGGCTGCGCACTACCCGTCGATCCGTCGCGTTCGAAACAGTCCGACCCGTCCAGCCCCGGTCAAGCGAGCTCGACCGGCACCCCGTAGTCGACCCACGTCCGCGCCACCTCGAACCCGGCCCGCTCGTACAGCACGAGCGCCCCGGTCGAGTTGGCGGTGTCCACGGACAGGCCGGCCCGGTGGTAGCCCTGCGTCCGCGCGTGAGTCAACGTCCGGCTCACCATCGCGGACGCCAGTCCCCGTCCACGGTGTGCGGCAAGGGTTCCGACGTCGCCGATCCACAGTTCGCGGACGCCGGTCTGCTCCTCGACCGCCGGGTAGTGGCGTGACAGCACGAAACCGACCACCGCGCCGGACGCGTCGTCCAGCGCGAGGAAGGAGGTGTCCGGCACGAACCTCTTGCTGTCCGTGAAGGACGTTGCCCATTCCTGCGGCGTGCGTGCGGTCGAGCCCCAGTGTTCGGCGAAGGCCGCGTTCACGACCTGGCGGGTCTCTTCCGAGCGGTCGGGGGTGAACGGCACGAGCGAGTAGCCGGCCGGGACCGGGAGCTGGGCGAGTGACTCGCCCAGTGCCACCTCCATCTCGTGGAAGTGGCGGTCCGCGGTGAAGCCGCGTGACGCGCACAGTGCGACGTGGCCGGCCGAGCGGCTCTCGACCATGGTGGCCGCCACCAGCGGCATGGCCGGGTGGGTGGCGAGGTGCAGCGTCCGGGCCATGGACACCATGCGCGACAACAACGAGCGGCCGATGCCCTGGCGGCGGAACGCCGGGTGCACCATGCCGTCCAGCTGGACGCGGTTGGTGCCCAAGGGGTTGTCACGCGGCTTGAGCAGCCCGTAGGCGGCGAGCTCGTCGCCGGCCAGGACGGCGAGTGAGACCGACGGCAGGTCCGCCTCGGCGAACGACCGGGCGAAGTCCTCTTCGGACAGCAGCTCGCCGGTGTCGTCGGCTGCCTCGGCCGCCGTGCAGAGCGCGGTGACCGCGGGGATGTCCGCGGTGGTGAGTGCGCGCCACACGAGTTCCACGCCAACCGAAGCTACGCGGAGGTGATGCCACCGACAACCGAATAACGCGTTGCCCGGAACAGGGCACAGGGCCATGCTGCCCGGCGATGACGACTCCAGGGATCACGCCGCTGCACGCGGACGTCACGTTCCACGGGCCGCTGTCCGAACAACGGGCCGCCCGCCTGATCGACTCGCTGCTGCCGCTCGACGGCGGCCACGTGCTCGACCTCGGGTGCGGGTGGGCGGAGTGCCTGCTCCGCACGCTCGAAGCCGCTCCCACCGCCACCGGCACCGGTGTCGACCGCAACGAGGTCGACATCGCGCACGGCCGCGCCAACGCCGAGGAACGGGGGCTGGCGGGCCGGGTCAGCCTGCAGGTCGCGGACGTGGCTCAGTGGCGGCCGGACCGGCCGGCCGACGCCGTGATCGTCAACGGCGCCAGCCAGGTGTGGGGCGGAGATCCGTTGCAGCACACGGCGAACGCGCTCACGGCGGCCAGGGAGCTGATGCGTCCGGGCGGGAGGTTGTTGCTGGGCGAGGGTTTCTGGGAGCAGGAACCCACCGGCGCGCAGCTCGCCGCCATGCCGGTCCCCCGCGAGCAGTACCGTTCGCTGGCCGGGCTGGTCGACCTGGCGCTGGAGCACGGCTACCGGCTGCTGGGGGCAGAGCAGGCGAGCCGCGACGAGTGGGACGTCTTCGAGAACCGCCACGGCCTGGCCTGGGAACGCTGGCTGCGCGCCAACCCGGACTCCCCGCACGCCGAGGAGGTCCGCGCCAGGGCCGACCGGCAGCGCAACTACCGGCTGCACGGCTGGCGCGGCGTGATGGGCCTCGCCTACCTGACGCTGCAGGCGCCCTAGGCGTTCGGGACCGGGCCGGTCTCGGCCTCGCAAACGCGGCCGGGGGCTCGACCGTGCTCACGCGGCCGGGGCTCGACCGCACGGACATGCCGACTCGACCGTGGCAATGCGGCCGGGCTCGATCGTGCGGACGTGCCGGTCACGACCTCACGAACGCGCGACCGCGCTCAGCCCCACAAACGCGACCGGGCTCGGCCTTGACGCGCGACCGGGCTCAGCCCCGCGAACGCGACCGGGCCCGACCACACCAACGCAACCAGGCGCGGCCTTGCGAACGCGACCGGGCTCGAACCGGCGACGACCTGGGTGAGAGCCAGGCGTTCCACCACTGAACTACGCGTTCCGGGGTGTTCGGCCGGCCGGGCTCGAACCGGCGTCCACCCGGTCCAGAGCCGGGCGTTCTACCGCTGAACTACAGCCGAACACCGAGGTGGATCATGCTCAGTCGAGCGCGTCCTGTCCACCGAATACCCAGGTGCGCAACGGCTTGCCGCTGAACACGCCCGCGCTGCGCAACGCCATGGCCCACACCGGGTCCGAGACGGACACGCCGTGGACGAGCTCCGGGGTGGGCCGGAAGCGTGTGATCCAGCGGTGCGTGCGCGGTGCCGTCCACCCGGAGGCCTCCGGGTCGACACCGTGCTCGCGGCACGCGGCCTCCACGTCGTGGCGGGTGCAGGTGGCCGTGCCGTCGAGCACCTCCCACGGCAGCGGCAGCCGGGCCCACACCGCGGTGTCCGGGTGCAGGCCGCCGCCCGACGCCTGGTGCCAGCCGGCCAGGTCGCCGGCCATCACGCGCATGGCCTTGCCCGGCCACGCCGGGGAAGCCAGCTCCGTCAGGCCGGCGGCGTGCAGGCAGGCGATCCAGCCGGTGCGTGCGGCGTTGTAGGCGCCCGCCAGCGCGTTCCAGGTCGACGAGTCGACGCCGCGCCGCACGACCATGGTCGTGCGGTCGATGCCGGCCGACCGCCACTGCGACGCGAGTGCTCCGGCCACCGTCCTGGTCGCCGCCGACCACCGGCCGAGCAGCTCACCGAGCTCGGCGGGCGTCAGCCGGCGCAGGACCTCCTGGGTCGGGCAGGCCAGGGCGATCATCGCCCAGTCGGTGCCCGCGCGGGCCTTGCAGCGGTCGAGCAGCACCTTCGCGACCTGGTCGAACGGGTTCTCGCGGCTGGCGAGGGTGAACTCGCGGCGCAGCTTGCGGCGGGCGGTGTAGTAGGCGATGAAGCACGCGGCGTCGACGTCCGCGCGGAAGCGGTCGCGGTCGATCGCGCGGGCGAACCCGGCTGAGCCGAGCAGGGTCATCCGGCGCAGCGCTACGGCACGCTCCAGGCGGCCGGCCTTCGCGGACAGCCGGCGCAGCATGCGGAAACGGCGGTTGTAGCGGCGCTTCGACAGCTCGATGCCGGCGGCGGCGCGGGCGTCGCGGTCGAGCCGGTCGGCGAGGAAGTCGGTGTGCTCGGGGTCCCAGCCGATCTCCGCTCCGACGAGCGACGCGAACTCCAGCACCGAGACCGGGTCGTCCGGGTCGACGGCCGGACCGTCCACACCGAACACGGCACGGACCGCGGCGACCTGCTGCGTGGCGCCGACCGGGCGGGCGTAGTCGTCGCTCATGCCGGAGAGGCCCTGCCAACGGCCGGCGTGCGCCGCCACGTCGTTGATCACCGCGCGGTCGCGCCGCGTCAACGACGCGTTGGCCTCGCCGACGAGAACGGCCACCTCCTCGGGGCGTGGCCGGGCGTCGAGCGAGCTGTACAAGCGGTCCAGGGCGTCCACCGTTCCAGATCACCACGCAGGTCCAGCGGTTTTCCACCGTTGGCCTAGGCTTGGCCACCGTGCTGGTGCTGCTTCCCCCGTCGGAGACCAAGGCGATCGGCGGCGCGGGTGCGCCGCTCGACCTCGACGCGCTGTCGTTCCCCGAGCTCAACCCGGTGCGCGACAAGCTCGTGTCGGCGCTGGCCGACCTGGCGCGGGACGTCCCGGCGAGCCTGGCGGCGCTCGACCTCTCCGAGCGGCAGGTCGACGAGGTGCACCGCAACGCGGTGGTGCGCACCTCGGCGACGACGCCCGCGCTGGCCAGGTACACCGGCGTGCTCTACGACGCGCTGGACTTCCCGACGCTCAAGAAGGCCGAACGCGAACGCGCCTACGGGCGGCTGGCGGTGGCGTCGGCGCTGTTCGGGGTGGTCCGCGGCGGTGACCCGGTGCCGGCCTACCGGTTGTCGGGCGGCAGCACGCTGCCCGCGCACGGCAGCCTGCGCACGCTGTGGAAGCCCGCCCTGGAGCCGGTGCTGAAGGGGGCCGACGAGTTCGTCGTCGACCTGCGCTCCGGCGCGTACTCCAGCCTCGCGAAGGTCTCGCACGCCGTGGTCGTCCGGGTGATCACGAGCGAGGGCAAGGTCGTGAGCCACTTCAACAAGGCGCACAAGGGCCTGCTGGCCCGCACGATCGCGGCCGCCAAGACCGAGCCGGGTGACCTGAAAGGCCTGGTCAGGCTCGCGAGCAAGGCCGGGATGCGGCTCGTGCCGACCGGTGAGCGGACCGCCGACCTGATCACGGATTAAATCGGTTGCGCGCCCTGTTGAACACAGGGCAAGCTGCACCCGACGCGTAACACGGAGCGGAAAAGAGGAGGTGCGTCGTGTCTGAGCCTGTTGTGGACGTGGCACCGACCCGTCCCTCCGCCCTTCGCGCCTGATCAGCAGCGTTTGATCGCAGAGCGCCAGTGGGGCGGTCACCTTTCTCTCTACAGGAGACCCCACCGTGCGCGAGCACGATCTCTACGAACGTTTCGAATCCACTTTCACCGACGCCGACACCATGCGGCGCAAGGGAAAACGCGGTAAGCGCGTAGCCGACGACGCAGAACCGACGCGTCGCGGCCGCATGACAGAGGAAGAAAAGCTGCGGGTCGCGCGACTGCGCGAGGACCAGCTCAGCACGGCCGACACCCCGGAGGACGGCGACCGCTGGTCCACCTGGGGCGACGCCGACCAGGGGCCGAAGCCGCACCCGGACTGGCTCGTCACGGAGCTGGCCGCGGTGGACCGCGAGCTGGGCATCGTGAAGACCGGCAAGGAGGCGGACGTCTTCCTGCTGGAACGCGCGCTGGGCGACCGGGCCTGCCTGCTCGCCGCCAAGCGCTACCGCAGCAACGACCACCGGATGTTCCACCGCGACGCGGGGTACCTGGAGGGTCGCAGGATGAAGAAGTCCCGCGAGATGCGGGCGATCCAGAACCGCACCTCGTTCGGGCGCAACCTGATCGCGGAGCAGTGGGCGGTCGCGGAGTTCGCCGCGCTCACCCAGTTGTGGCAGATCGGCGCGCCCGTGCCGTACCCGGTGCAGCGCAGCGGCACCGAGCTGCTGCTGGAGTTCATCGGCGACGCCGAGGGCAACGCGGCCCCGCGGCTCGCGCAGACCCGTCCCGACGAGGACGAGCTGCTCGACCTGTGGCGGCAGCTGGTCGCGACGCTCATGACGCTCGCCGAGGCGGGCGTGACGCATGGCGACCTCTCCGCGTACAACCTGATGGTCCACGAGGGCAGGCTGATCATGATCGACCTGCCGCAGGTGGTCGACCTCGTCGCAAACCCGCGCGGCGTGGAGTTCCTCGACCGCGACGTCCGCAACATCACCGGCTGGTTCGCCGCGCGCGGCCTGCCGCCGGAGATCGGCGAGCCGTCCGCGCTGGTGGCGACGTTGCTGGAGGTCGCGGGCATGGGCTGAGGCACCTTGCGCGCCCGGCCGTGTCCAAGGACACTGCCGGGCGCGCGAGCCCTGGCCACTGATCAGCTAGACTGTGCTGTACACCGATGAAGGCTTGACCGCCGTTGACCGGTGTTTCCACCCACTCATCAGCGGCGTGACCACCACGCCGGGCTCGTCCTTGTGATCGGCACCGCGGTAGCGCGCGGGGCAGCCTCGAGACGTGCCATGTCCCGGAGGTTTGTTTTGCCAACAATGTCCGAAGGTCGTTCCGAGCGTTCCAACAGCCGCAGGGCACCGCGGCGTCGCTCGGGTCGCCAGGGCAACTCCTCGCGTCCGCAGCAGCGGGTCGAGGAACCGATCGTCGCCGAGCACTTCGAGAGCACGCTGCCGGAAGGCCCGCTGCCCTCGTTCGCTGAGCTCGGCCTGGCCGACGCGCTGATCAAGTCGCTCGTCGCCAACGAAATCACCGAGCCGTTCCCCATCCAGGCGGCCACCCTTCCCGACGCGATGTCGGGCAAGGACATCCTCGGCCGCGGCCAGACGGGCTCCGGCAAGACGCTGGCGTTCGGCCTGGCGATGCTGACCCGCCTCGCAGCCGGCCGCTCCCTGCCGCACAAGCCGCGCGGCCTGATCCTCGTCCCGACCCGCGAGCTCGCGATGCAGGTGGAGACGGCGCTCATGCCGCACGCCCGCTCGCTGGGCCTGTGGTGCCGCGTCGTCGTCGGCGGCACGTCGTTCCCGCGCCAGATCGAACACCTGCGCCGCGGCGTCGACCTGCTGATCGCCACGCCGGGCCGCCTGTCCGACCACGTCCGCCAGGGCACCTGCGACCTGTCCCAGGTCGAGATCACCGCGCTGGACGAGGCCGACCAGATGGCGGACATGGGCTTCATGCCCCAGGTCCGGGCGATCCTCGACCTGACCCCGCAGGACGGCCAGCGCCTGCTGTTCTCCGCGACGCTCGACGGCGACGTGGACAAGCTGGTCCGCCAGTACCTGCACAACCCGGTGACGCACTCGGTGGCCCCGTCCACCGCGAGCGTCACGACCATGGACCACCACCTGCTGTTCGTGTCCGCCGAGGACAAGCAGAACGTGGTGACCGAGGTGGCCGCGCGCGAGGGCCGCACGATCATGTTCGTGCGCACCAAGCACCACGTCGACCGCCTGGCCAAGAAGCTCCGCTCGGTCGGCGTCCACGCCGGCGCCCTGCACGGCGGCAAGGCGCAGAGCGCCCGCACCCGCGTGCTCGGCGAGTTCCGCGAGGGCACCACCCCCGTCCTGATCGCGACGGACGTGGCGGCCCGCGGCATCCACGTGGACGACGTCTCGCTGGTCGTCCACGTCGACCCGCCGGCGGACCCGAAGGACTACCTGCACCGCGCGGGTCGCACCGCGCGCGCCGGCCAGTCCGGCACGGTCGTCACGCTGGTCACGCACGACCAGCGCCGCGCCGTCCAGGGCATGGCCGCCCGCGCCGGCATCCGTCCGGAGAGCACCAAGGTCCGTCCCGGTGACGAGGACCTGATCCGCATCACGGGCGCCCGCATCCCCAGCGGCGAGCCGGTGATCGAACGCGAGAAGCCCGCACGCCGCTCCGGCGGCAGCGGCCGTCGCTTCGGCGCCCCGGCCACCGCCGGCCGCGGCGAGTACCGCGGCGGCTCCGGTCGTCGCTCGGAGGGTGGCGAGTTCCGCAGCGGACCGCGCCGCCCCGCGGGTGAGGGCGGTGGTGCGCGCCGTACCGGCAGCACCGGTCGTCCGCGCCGGCCCGCGGCACAGCACTGACGCACTGAGACACGACGAAGGCCGCTTTCCCGTTCCGGGGAGGCGGCCTTCGTCGTTCGCCGGCCCGCTGGCTCACCCGGCTTCACCCGACCGTGGTGCTGGTTCCGGTGATGTGGCTGGGGATCGCGACGGTGCGCATGACGTGGTGACGACGGCGGTGTTCGCGGTGGTCAGCTCGTTCCGCACGGCGGTGTGGGGCGTGACGACGGCGGCTACTCGGCCGCGTCAGCAGCGCGCAGACGCTGGTCACCTGGGGTGGTCAGCCGGTCGGCGCGCTGCTGGGCGGGGTCGTGGCCGGGTACCTCGGGCCGCAGGTGGCGTGGTTCGCGGCGGTGAGGCCTGCGGCCGGTGCGCGGTTACTTCGCGGGTGCCGCCGTGAACGTCCACTTGGCGGCGTCACCGGAGCAGGACGCCGCGGTCACCTTGCCGGAGGCGTCGCGGTAGCACTTGGTGTTGTACTGCATGTCCGAGATGGTCTTGTTCGGGTTGATCGACCACTGCTGGTTCGGGCCACCGTCGCACTTCTTCAGCAGGACCTTGCCCGAGGACAGCGTGGTGCACTGCTGCGGCGAGCCCTGCTCCATGAACGCGCCGTGGAACTTGAACTGCTGCGCGGCCGAGCCGTTGCACGCCGCCGTCGTCAGCTGTGCGCCGGAAGTGCCGCCCTGCAGGCATTTGCCGGTGGCGACGTTCTTGTACTCGCCGTTGGTGGTCTTGGGCTTGGCGCCGCCGTAGCACTCGCCGGTGGAGGTGTTGAAGATCGGCGCCGGGTCCACGGCGAGGTTCGACGGCGGGTTGAGGACGGTCTCCTCCAGCACCGGCTTGCCGTCGTCCTGGTAGTGGGTCAGCGCGTCCTCGCAGTCGATGGCGTTCATGGCGTTGCCGCCCTTGCCGCCGATCCAGGCGTCGAAGTGCCACAGCTTCGGGCCGCCGTTGGGGCCGTTGCCGTTCCAGTCCTGCTCGCAGGACGAACAGGAGTCCTCCATGACGAAGTACTTCTTCACCCGCGGGAAGTAGATCTTCGTGCCCGGCTTGGCTTCCTTGCTGGACGTCGCGAACGTGATCGGGTCGGACCACGTGCCCTTGCCGCCGGCCGTGTCGTGGAGTTGCGGGTAGGCGATGTCACCGCCGGGTGGCGTGTTGTCGTACCAGCCGTAGAAGGTCCAGAAGACCTGTTGGGGTGCGGCGCTCGCCGATGAGGGAGCGAGCAGGCCGGACATCACGAGCAGGATGCCTGCCGCCACAGACAGGGCGCGTTTCATGTGTGCCTCCGCAGGAACCGGTGGACTGGGCGGCGTGCAAGCAGAGTCCACCGGTCGAGCGGCTTTTGTAAAGAAAGTTACTTAACTATTTGCGGAAGCAATACCGGCGACCGGGCCGACCACGATGATCGCCGGCGGACGAACTCCCCAGGCCACCACGTCCGCGCCGAGGGTCTCCAAAGTGGACCGGTACACGCGCTGGGCGGACGTGCTGCCCTCCTGAACGACGGCGACGGGCGTGGAGGCGGGACGGCCCTCCATCAACGCCGTCGCGAACGCACCGGCGCGTTCGACGGCCATCATCAGCACGACGGTGCCCTGCAGGCGTGCGATGGCGGGCCAGTCGACGAGCGAACGGGGGTCGTCGGGTGCGACGTGACCCGAGACCACGACGACCTCGTGCGCCACCCCTCGGTGCGTCACCGGCACACCGGCCAACGCGGGCACACCGAACGCTGACGTCACACCGGGCACCACGGTCACCGGGATGCCCGCCTCGGCGCACGCGAGCAGCTCCTCGAAGCCGCGGCCGAAGACGTACGGGTCGCCGCCCTTCAACCGGACGACGAACTTGCCTTCCTTGGCGCGGTCGACCAGCGTCTGGTTGATGAAGTCCTGCGTCGCCGCACGCCCGTAGGGGATCTTCGCGGCGTCCACGACCTCGACGTGCGCGGGCAGTTCCTCCAGCAGCTCGCGCGGTGCCAGGCGGTCGGCCACGACAACGTCCGCCTGGGCCAGCAACCGCTTGCCCTGCACGGTGATCAGCTCGGGGTCACCGGGACCGCCGCCGACCAGGGCCACGCCGACCGGCGGAGCGCTCTGGTCCGCGATCCGGCCGTCGCGCAACGCCGCCACGAGCCCGTCGCGCACCGCCGCTGAACGGCGGTGCTCCCCACCGGCGAGCACACCGACGACCATGCCGTCGTGCGAACCCACGGCCGGTGTGACCGCCGTGCCCTCGACAGCGATGTCCGCGCGCACGCAGAACACACGCTGCGCATGCGCTTCTTCGCCGATCTGCGCGTTCACCTCGACGTCCGAGGTGCACGCCAGCACGTACCAGGCGCCTTCGACGTCACCCGGCTCGTAGCGCCGTTCGTGCCACGTCAGCTCGCCCGCGTCGACCATGCCCTGCACGGCGGGGGTCACGGACGGCGACACGAGCTCGACGACGGCGCCGGAGGCGATCAGGCGGGGCAGGCGCCGCTGGGCGACGGTGCCTCCGCCGACCACGAGGACGCGCCGGCCCCGGAGATCGAGGCCAACCAGGTAGTGCTGTTCAACGGGCATGCGTAGAAGCATCCACACGAGATCGGCCGTGTCCAGCCGAAGGGAACATGGTCACAGGCGCAACAGCTCGAACGACGTCGCCAGCACGCCGCCGAACCGCTGTCCGACCGACTCCGCCATGCCGCGCAGGAACGGCTCCGGCTCGGCCATGTCGCCGCTCAGAGCCTCCAGATAAGCCTTGTGCGCACGCAATGACGCCACGGACGCGTCGAACGATTCGGTGATGTCCACGGCGTGCGTGGCCATGGGTGAGGACGCCGCCGCCACGTACCGGACGCCGTTCCACGGTTCCATTCCCAGGTCCTGGAACACCCACCGGTTGCCCGCGTCGCGCACGGCGTCGACGGCGGCTCGTCCGACCGCGATGTGGTCGGCCATGTTGAGGTTCCCGCCCGGCCACGTTTCGCGGAAGTTACCGGTGATCACGAACTCCGGCCGGTGCCGCCGGATCGCCGCCGTGATGTCGCGCCGCAACGGCAGCCCGTACTCGATCATGCCGTCCGGGTGGTCCAGGAACTCGACCTCGGTCACGCCCACGGCGGCACAGGAGGCGATCTGCTCCTCCACCCGCAACGGCCCGCACACGGCCGGTTCGAGCGAGTCGATGCCCGCCTCGCCGCGGCACGCCAGCACGTACGCGATCCTCTTGCCCTGAGCGGTCCAACGCGCGATTGCGCCCGCACCGCCGTACTCCATGTCATCGGGGTGGGCGACGACGACCAGCGCGCTCGCCCAGTCCTCCGGCACAGCCTCCAGATCAGCCATGCGCGCAGCATACGACCGCGCACCCGAGTCCACAGTGGACGCCGGGTGCGCGGTCGGAGTCGTCGCTACAGCTGAGCGGTGATCACCGAGTAGTACGTGGCGATGCGGCCGTACACGCCGGGGTAGCCGGCACCGGCGCACCCGCGGCCCCACGACGTGTCACCGATGAGCTTGCCGCCGTAGACCAGCGGGCCACCGGAGTCGCCCTGGCAGGTGTCGACGCCGCCCTGCGGGAAGCCCGCGCACACCATCGAGCTGTTGCTGTACTGCGAGTACGCGGTCTTGCAGGTCGCGTCCGAGGTCAGCGGCACGGTGGCCTTGAGCAGGTAACGGGAGGCCGAACCGCCGGAGGAGGTGGTGCCCCAGCCCAGGATGAGCGCGGAGTTGCCCGCGGCGTACAGCGCCGTGTCGGACGGCGTGGCGAGCGGCAGGGTGGCCGAGCTGATGCTGCGGTCGAGCGTCAGCACGGCGACGTCGTAGCCGGCGGTCGCGGTGGTGTAGCTCGGGTGCACCCAGATCGCGGTCACGTTCGCGACCGTGCCCGCAGTGCTCTGCTTGTCGTCACGGCCGTGCACCACGCGCGTGCTGGCGGCAGTGCGGCCCTTCACGCAGTGCGCGGCGGTGACGACCTTGTTGGCCCTCACCAGCGTGCCTCCGCAGAACTGCGAACCGGAGGTGGAGGCCAGGTAGACGACCCACGGGTACGTCGACGTGCTGGCCCGCGTCCCACCGACGATCATCGGCGAGACGTCGCCGGCGTTGGCCGCGGGAGCCGTGAAGAAGATGCTCGCGAGAGCGGTGACCACGATGGACAAGATCAGGCGACGCAGGGTTTTCGCCATGTGCCGGTCCTTCCCGATGACGCTGTGTGTGCAGGGTGTCGAGCAGCGGCACACACAGCGTCACGGTCAGGGAATCAACCGCACAACCGCCACAAGTCGGACAGCGGTCGCTTCACAGTTGACTATGCGATGCCACGGGCCTTGAACGCGGCCTGGACGACAGCGGCGTCCTTGTCGCCGTAGAGCTTCTTCGCCGCGGCCACAGTCGCCTTGGCCGCCGAAGCGAACGTCGCCGAGGGCGAGTAGGAGAACTGGGCCTCCAGCACGATCTTCGCCGACTTGTCCCGGCCGAACGCGGTGAAGACGTCGAACAGCGCCCGCGACCAGATTTGGCCGTCGAAGTGCACCTCACCCTTGCGGTCGGCGTACTTCAGGTCGGTGTCGGTGCGGCGCAGGCAGTGCGGCGTCTCGGTCGTGTACGCCGTCGCGTCCCAGTCCATGATGCACGCCAGCGGAGTGGTCGCCGTGTCCTTGGCGTCGCGGGAGGACATGATCAACGCCCACCAGTCGCCGAAGCCCTCGCCGATCGAGCCGGACTCCGTCGTGGAACCGAAGCCGGGCACCTGGGCGTCCTGGATGGCGTGGCCGAGCTCGTGCCACACCACCTCGACGTCCTCGGCGTCGTCCACGCCACCGGTGCCGAAGGTGATCTGGTCCTTCGCCGGGTCGTAGAACGAGTTGTCGTCGGTCAGGCCGATCGTGGTGACCTTCTGGGCCTCGTTGTTGACGTTCTTGAAGCCCAGGCCCTGGATGTACTTCTGCGCCTCCGTCACGCCCCAGTAGGCGTTGACCTGCTCGAAGAAGTCGTTGCTGCGCGTATAGCTGAACTTGTTGCCCTTGTTGTAGGCGAGCTTGCTCTTCGCGCCGGTCAGCTGCGCGTACTTGCCCTTGAGGTAGCCGGAACCGTCCAGATCGGACAGCGTGACCGACCGGTAGGCCGCGGCGGGCACGGCCGAGTCCGCGTCGTCGGCGTCGACCAGGTTCTGGTTCTGCTGCGAGGACACCGGGTTGGGGCTGAACACCTTGCCGGTGCCGTCCACGTGCTTGACCAGGCTCTCGGTCCGCACGACCGCGCCGGTCTCCGCGTGCACCAGGGTGCGCTCGGATCCCTTGCCGTTGTCGGAGATCACCTCGTAGACCAGGCCCGTTCCCGGCAGGACGGTCAGCTTCGCGCCCTCCGGCACACCGGCCGACCTGCTCTTCGCGTGCTCCTCGGTGACGGCCGGCGTGAGGTCGACGGCACCCACGGCGAGACGGCCGTCGTCCACGGTCTTCGCACCGGTCACCTTGTCGACGTGCTCGACGTAGTACGCGCCCAGCACCGGCTTGCCGTCGTAGGTCTGCTCGTACCAGGTGTGCGTGGCGGTCAGCGAGTCGCGCACCGCCAGCAGCCGCAGGCCCTCCTTGGGCGCCGCGGCCTGAGCGGTGATCGTCAGCATGGACAGGGCGACGCCTGCGGTGCAGGCCACCGCGACGAGACGACGGGCTCTCATGTCGTTCTCCAGTGCATCCGGGCCCCGCAGGGTGGGCCATGTGCATGGCGACGCTAATCGGCAAATCTTCGCGGCAGATCCTACGAAAGAAGGAAAAACGCTAGCGTTCCCACACTCCGGGAACAACAATTACGTCGGCTTCGACCGGATTGTCCAGCGTTGGTCCGGTTCCGAACGCGACGTGCGCGACCGCCGCGCCACCCTCGGCCAGTTCTCGCGCACCGTCCGCACGGGTCTGCGTGCCGGGACGCATCAGCACGGCGACCGCGTCCACGGCCTCCGGTGTGCCGACCACGACCGAGGCGCGCCGGATCTCGGCCTCCGCACGCGGCGTGCGCTGCTCGGGGGCACCGGGCCCGAGGCCGACGAGCGCCAGCCGGCCACGCGGCAGCACCCGTGCCGCGGCCACGGTCACGTTGTCGCGCTTGAACTTCTCGGCCGCCAGCTCGACCGGGGCGCCGTTGGAGATCTGCCGGGCACCGCACAGCGCGGCCGCCTCCGCCACGCTCGCCGTGCCCATCGAGTTGCGCACCACCGAGCTCGGGTTCGGCACGCCGGTCGCGTTGAGCTCCTCGGCGCTGAACGTGATCAGCTCGGCGGTGTCGCCGTGCCAGAAACCCCAGTCCTCCACCGCGTCCACGATGCCGGGCTCGTCCGCCTTCACGTCGGCCGTCGCGAACGCCTTGATGGCACGCAGGTCCAGGCCGCCCTGCGCGTCCAGCTCGGCCAGCGCGGCACCGACGCTCGTCGCCGAGGCACCGCGCGTCGAGCCCACGCCCACCACGAGCGTGCGAGGCACGATCCGCAGCACGTTGTCCTTCGGCGCGGCCGCCCGGTCGTCGACGACGATCACCCAGGCCGCGTCCTCACCGGCCGACACCACGTTCGCCGACAGCGCGGGCAACGGGAAGTTCAACGGGTTGCGCAGCACGACCTTCTCGCCCGCCTCAATGGCGGCCGCGCACGCGGCGACGTCACCGTCCGCCGTGGCGTCCAGCTGCTCGACGAGCTCGTCCAGCACCGAGTCGATCGACGGTCCGGCCGTCACGACGGCCGTGCGGTTCAACGCGTCCGCGATCCGCCAGGCGAACGTGTCGGCGGCACCGGCCAGCGCCACCACGAAGTCCGCGTCGACGCACACCACCGCCGGGTCGGTCCGCTTGTCCCGCAGCAACGGCGCTATCAGCCGCACCGCGGAGCCCGCGTCGAGGAACAGCACCACCGCGCTGAGCCGGTCCCACAGCCGTTGCACCGCGGGCCTGATCGGCCCGTCCGGCACGACCGCGTCCGACCCCAGCAGCCCGGCGAGGTCGGCCGCGTCACCGCGCTGGGCCACCCCCGCGAACACACCGATCACTTCTTCGTTCCCCACAGCACGGTCACCGGCGCCGCGGCGGCGAACCCGGACTCCAGCAGGCGGGAGGCGGTCAGCTGCGTGCCCTCCACCTCGTACCCCGCCGCCCGCAACGCGTCGCGCGCCGGCACGATCTCGTCCACCCGCTCGGCCACCACGACGACGCGCCGGGCGTTCACCGCGGCACTCGCCCTGACCTCCGGCAGCGAGCCGCGGCCCACGAACACCGCCTCGGGGCGCGGCAGCGACGTGGTGTCCAGCTCCGCTTCCTCGACCCGCACGTCGACGCCGTGCGCGGACGCGTTCGCGATGATCCGCACGCACTGCACCGGGTCCGGTTCCACGGCGACGACGGCGGCGCCGAGCCGGGCGCACTCCACGCCGACCGCGCCGGACCCCGCCAGCACGTCCCACACCAGCACGCCCGGCCGTGGCGCGAGCACCGCCAGCACGAACGCGCGGACCTCGGCGCTCAGCACGGTGGTCCGGCTCGCGAAGGCGTCGTCGGGTAACGCCCACTCGGCGCCGATCAGGAACTCGGTGTCCGCCAGGCACAACACCGCCTCCGGCGCGATCCAGCGCCGGGTGACCGCGTCCTTCGGGTCCACAGTGGACAGCTCACCGACGTCCGCGACCACCAGGGTGCGCCGCCAGCCGGCGAGTCCCGCGCCGATCTCGGCGGGGCCCGCTCCCGGCGCCACCTTGACGATCACGGCGGACCGCGCACGGCACAGGTTCAGCGCGGGCCGCAGGCCGTCGGCGGCGTCGACCACCTCGACGTCCGGCCGGCCCGCCGCCTCCCGCAGCTGCTCCACCAGTGCTGTCATCAGTTGGCGCGCTTGGGCTTACGGGCGGTGGGCTTGCGCTTGGGCGGCACCGAGGCCTGCACGGTCGGCGGCTTCGGCATCGCGGCCGCGACCACGGTCAGCTTCGGCTTCGGCTTGGACGAGTCCTTCTGGGCCGCGTCCTTCTGGGCCGCTTCATCGACCGGCTTGCGCACGGACTGCTGCAGCTCCTCGACCGCGTTCCAGGCCGGGTTCGGCTCGCCGGAAGGGGAACCGGAGGCGGTGGGCACCGGCTCGTCCACACGCGTCGCGATGCGCGAGGCGGCCCGGCGGGACCAGCGGGTCGGGCGGGCGGCGCGGGCCGGCTCGTCGGTGCCGGCGGCGGTCGAGGACTGGCGGCGGGCCGTCGCCTTCACCGCGCTGCCGACCAGGAACAGCGTCGGCCGGTACAGCTTGTGCTGCTTGACGACCGACTCCAGCTCGCCGACCGTGGTGTGCACGACCAGCTCGTCGGCCTGGCTCACCTTGTACGCGACGACCACCGGCGTCTCGGCGGAGTACCCGCCCTCCAGCAGCTCCTCCACGAACTGGCCGGTGCGCGCGCCCGAGACCGTGGCGGCCATCGTGGTCCCCAGCGCGGCGAACTCGCGGACCCCCTCGCTGCTCTCCGGCGAGAGGAACACCGCGGACGACGCCTCGGTCAGCGTGATCTCGCGGCCGATCCGGGCGGCAGCGGCGGCGACGACCGACACGCCCGGCACGACCTCGACCTCCAGGCCCAGACGCTGGCACAGGTCGTACTGCTCCTGCACGCCGCCGCCGGTCGCGGCGTCACCGGTGTGCAGGCGGACGACCTTCAGGCGTGAGGCGGCGGCCCTGCGGTACAGGTCGGTGATCTCCTCGGCGGTGACGCGGGAGAAGTCGACCAGGTCGGCGCCCTCGCGGGCGTGCTCGCGGACGCACTCGGCGTCGACCGCGCTGGGTGCCCAGATGACGACGTCGGCCTCCGCGATGCGGCGCGCGCCTCGGATGGTGATGAGGTCGGCGGCGCCCGGACCGGCGCCGACGAAACAAACCCGACCGGTCGTCGTCACGACAGCTCCACAGGGGTAGGACGAAAGGCTTAGGCGAAGACCGTACCGCCTGCCGAACCCGCCACGAACGGGTGGCAGGCCCGCACGAACCTGGCCACGGCGTCCGGATCACCGGCCGGGTGCGTGTGCAGGTACGAGGCGTGCACGCCGCCGGCCACGAACCCCTCGGCCACCGGCCGGGAGTCGACGCCGCGCCAGTGCCACGCGGGCGGCGCCGAGTGCGGTGTGGACAGCTGCGTGCGGTGGAACTCGTGGCCGGTCACCCGGCTGCCCGGCGCGTGCAGCGGCGAACCGGTGGCCGCCACGGCGTCGCGGTAGCCCAGGGTCAGCCTCGGCGTCATGACGCCGTCCGCGTCGAGCACGCCGCACATCTCGTGGCCGTCGAGCGACCGTGCGAGGTACAGCAGGCCGCCGCACTCGGCGTGCACCGGCGCGCCCGACCGGGCGAACCGCGCGATCGCCTCGCGCAGCGGCACGTTGGCGGACAACGCTTCCGCGTGCTGTTCGGGGAACCCGCCCGGCAGCACGAGCCCGGCCGTTCCCGCCGGGAGCCGTTCGTCGCGCAGCGGGTCGACGACGGCGACGGCGGCACCCGCGGCTCGCAGGACCTCGACGTGCTCGGCGTAGCCGAACGTGAACGCGGCCCCACCGGCCACCGCGACGACCGGTTCGTCGCGGACCGCCTCGACCTGGGGTTCCCACGGCGCCACAGCCATGGACGGCACCGAGGCCAGCGCGCGGACCGCGTCGAGGTCGACGTGCTGGGCCACCGCCGCCGCGATCGCGTCGACCGCGGCGACCGCCTCCGGACCGTGCTCGACTGCCGTCACGAGCCCGAGGTGCCGTGAGGGCAGGGAGAACTGCGGGTCGCGCGGCAGCACGCCGAGCACGTCGAGGCCGACCTCGTCGCACGCGGACCGCAGCACCTGCTCGTGCCGCTGCGACCCGACCTGGTTGAGGATCACGCCACCGAGCCGCACGGTCGGGTCGTAGCCGCGGAACCCGTGCAGCAACGCCGCCAGCGACCGGCTCTGTCCGCGCGCGTCGACCACGAACAGCACCGGAGCGCCGATCAGCTTCGCGACGTGCGCCGTCGAGCCGACGCCGGCGGTGTCGACGCGGCCGTCGAACAGGCCCATCACGCCCTCGACCACGGCGATGTCGCAGCCCCTCGACCCGTGCGCGAACAACCCGGCGATGCGGTGTTCCCCGACGAGCACGGGGTCGAGGTTGCGGCCGGGCCGGCCGGTCGCGAGGCCGTGGTAGCCGGGGTCGATGTAGTCGGGCCCCACCTTGAACGGCGCGACCCGCGACCCGGCCCTGCGCAGCGCGGCCATCAGGCCGGTGGCCACCGTCGTCTTGCCGCTGCCCGAGGCGGGTGCGGCGACGACCAGCCGGTTCACCACTCGATCCCCCGCTGGCCCTTCTGCCCGGCGTCCATGGGGTGCTTGACCTTCGTCATCTCGGTCACCAGGTCGGCGGCGTCGAGCAGCCGCTGCGGCGCGTACCGGCCGGTGATCACCACGTGCTGGTGGCCGGGCCGGGTGAGCAGCGTGTCCACCACCTCGTCGACGTCGATCCAGCCCCAGTGCAGCGGGTAGGTGAACTCGTCGAGGACGTAGAAGCCGTGCCGTTCGGCCCGGAGCCGGCGCTGGATCTCCTTCCAGCCTTCGAGTGCGGCGGCGGAGTGGTCCTCCTCGGTGCCCTGCTTGCGCGACCAGGACCAGCCCTCGCCCATCTTGTGCCACTCGACCGCGCCACCCGCGCCGGTCTGCTCGTGCAGGCGGCCGAGCGCCTTGAACGCGTTCTCCTCGCCGACCTTCCACTTGGCGGACTTCACGAACTGGAACACGCCGATGTCCCAGCCCTGGTTCCAGCCGCGCAGCGCCATGCCGAACGCCGCCGTCGACTTCCCCTTCATCTCACCGGTGTGCACCATCAGCAACGGCCGGTTGCGCCGCTGCCGCGTGGTGAGACCGTCCTTGGGCACCTCGGTGGGTTGTCCCTGTGGCATTGGAGGTTCTCCTTATGCGGCGCGGACGACGCCGGCGAGGTGGTCGGCGCTGAGCTGGTCGAGCTTGACGCAGGTGCCCGCCAGCGCGTCGGCGATCTTCTGGGCGAGACCGAGCCGGACGTGGCCCTGTTCGCAGTCCACGACCACGACGGCGGTCTGCGCCAGCAGCGTGGCCGCCTTCAGCGCGTCCTTGGACGGGTCGCCGCCGAGCCCGGACGACGTGGCCCGGCCGTCGGTCAGCAGCACCACGAGCGGGCGCTTGCGCGGGTCGCGCAACCGTTCGATCTCCAGCACCCGATGTGCCTTGAGCAGTCCGTCGGCGAGCGGCGTGCGGCCGCCGGTGCGCATCTTCTTGAGCCGGGTCGCGGCCGCGTCGACCGAGGTGGTCGGGGGCAGCGCGACCTCGGCCTGGTTGCCGCGGAACGTCACCACGCCCACCTTGTCGCGGCGCTGGTAGGCGTCGCGCAGCAACGAGATCACCGCGCCGCTGACCGCCGACATCCGCTTCTGCGCGGCCATCGAGCCCGAGGCGTCGACGACGAACAGGACGAGGTTCGACTCCTTGCCCTCGCGGACGGCCTTGCGCAGGTCGCCCGGCACGAGCGTCAGCCCGGCGCCGGTGCGGCCGCGGTCGCGCTGGTGCGGTGCCGCGGCGGCGAGGGTGTCGGCGAGGTGCAGGCCGCTTCCGTCCACTGTGGACGACCGGACGACCCGGCCGGTGCGCGCCCGTGCCCGCGAACGCTTGCCCGGCGCCCCTTCTCCGACGCCCGGCACCTCCAGCAGCCGTGCCTTGAAGGCGGGCGACGGCTCGGGTGCGGGCCGGTCGTTCGGCGCGTTCCCGTTGCCCTTCGGGCCTTCCTGCGGTTCCGGCAGCTCGCCACCGCCGGGCCCGTCGTCGTCGGGGCCGTCGGTCGGGTCGGGTTCCTGGTCTTCGGGCTCTTGGGCGTGCTCGGCGGCCTGCCGCATGGCGTCTTCGAGCTGCTGCTCCTCGATGCCGGGCTCGTCGAACGGGTCGCGCCGGCGCCGGTGCGGCAGTGCGAGCCGCACGGCGACCTCGACGTCGGACTCCTCGACCTCGGTGGCACCCCGCCAGGCCGCGTGCGCCGTGGCGGCACGGGCGACCACGAGGTCCGCGCGCATGCCGTCGACCTCGAAGGCCGCGCAGACGGCGGCGATCCGGCGCAGCTCGGCGTCCGGGAGCGACACCGACGCCAGCGCGGCGCGGGCGTTGGTGATCTGCTGCTTGAGCCGGGCGTCCTCGTCGGCCCACCGGCCGGCGAACGTCTCCGGGTCGGCCTCGTAGGCGAGCCTGCGGCGGATCACCTCGGTGCGCACGGCCACGTCCCGTGCCGCCTTGACCATGACGGTGAGGCCGAACCGGTCCAGCAGCTGCGGCCGCAGCTCGCCCTCCTCGGGGTTCATCGTGCCCACGAGCAGGAACTGCGCCGGGTGCGACACCGACACGCCCTCGCGCTCCACGTGCGCCCGCCCCATCGCCGCCGCGTCGAGCAGCAGGTCGACCAGGTGGTCGTGCAGGAGGTTGACCTCGTCCACGTACAGCACGCCGCGGTGCGCCGCCGCGAGCAGACCGGGCTGGAACGCCCGGACGCCCTCGGTCAGCGCCTTCTCCAGGTCGAGCGACCCGACCAGCCGGTCCTCGGTCGCGCCGACGGGCAGCTCGACCAGCCGGGCCGGCCTGCGCTCGCTGCCGTCGTGCGGTGCGTCGGGGCAGTCCGTGCTGCCGGGCACGCAGCCGAAGCGGCAGCCCCGTGACACGTCGAGCTCGGGCAGCAGGGCGGCGAGGGCACGCACGATGGTCGACTTCGCGGTCCCCTTCTCGCCGCGCACGAGCACGCCGCCGATTCCGGGGTGCACGGCGTTCAACAGCAGGGCCAGCCGGAGGTCGTCGTGTCCGACGACGGCCGAAAAGGGGAACATGCTCCAGGGAGTCCTTCCTCGGGTGTCCACGCCCGGGTCCGGTCGAGTAAGAGGGGGACGAGTTCCTGACTTCCGACACGCGGTCGGTCACAGTCGCGGGACGGCGCCGGAGTCACACCGGCTTCCTCGCACTCCCCTCACAGCCCCGGCATCGTCGCACTTCGCCGGGTGTGGTCCAACCCCGCCCTCAGGTGGCCTTCACGACAGGGCGCTCCCCCACCGCGCTGACCACGACGATCACCAGCGTGATCGCGACACCGAGGAGGACGGCCACTGAGGCGTTGAACACCTCCACCGCCACCGCGGAGACACCGGCGGACGTGCTGTACCCGACCCCGGCCGCCGCGTACATCAGCGAGTACGCGGGCGCGTGGGCGTAGGAGGGCAAGCGTTCGCGCAGGGTGAGGCTGCGCGACACCATCGCACCGGACTGGAACAGGCCGGCGACGAGCAGACCGGCCGCGATGCCGGCCACCCCCGGCAGGAACACCGTCAGCGCGATCGAGCAGGACATGCAGACCAGCAGCACCAGGCACTGCGCCCGCAACGAACCGGGCCAGGTGCGCAGGCCGTACAGCAGCGCGCCACCCGCGCAGGCCAGGGCGAACCACGCGAGGAGCGGTCCCGCCCAGCCGACCGGGATCCGCCGCTGCTCCAGCATCGCGGGCAGCATCAGCTCGATGGCGGCGAACAGGGCGTTCGCGGCGGTGCTGGTGAGGTAGATCGGCCAGGCCCGCCACAGCGAGCGGCTGATCGGGGCGGTGACCGGTTCCGGCGCGGGCAGCCACCGCAGCACGACCGCGCCCGCCACGAACAGCACCGTCGCGACCAGCAACGGCACCCCCGGGTGCACCTGGAGCGCGAGGAACACCACCAGCGCGGGTGCCCCGGCCCAGATGACCTGCGACAACACCGCTTCCGCGCTCAGCGCCCGTGCCGCCTTCTCCTCCGGCACGAGCGAGGTGAGGATCGCGCGGGTGCCTCCGGGGGCGGCGGCCGGTGCGGCACCGGCCACGAACACGACCGCGAGCAGCAGCGGCCCGTGGACGAACGGCAGCACCGCGAACGCCAGTGCCGCGACGACCATCCCGGCGGGCAGCTGCCTGCGCGACCGGCCGAGCCGCGCACCGAGCACCGCGGACCCGGCGATCTCGCCGACGACGTACACCGCGGCCGCCGCGGCGCCGAGCACGTACCCGCCGGGTGTCGAGCGGCCGAGGAACACCAGCGCCAGCGGGGCCATCGCGACCGGCATCCGGCTGCCGACGGCGACCAGTCCCCACAGCCGGAGGGCACGGCTCACAGCAGGCCCTGGAAGTGCTGCCAGGCCTCCCGCACCTCCTCCGGCGTCCACTCCAGCGCGGGTCCGGCGATCGTGACCTCGGTCTTCGCGACCGTGCCCGCACGCCAGAACCGGCCGAGGAACCTGCCGCTCAGCTCGCTCAGCCGGGCCGGGTCACCCGGCAGGTGCAGCGCGAACTGGTGCGTGTGCGGTTCCGGCAGCCCCATCGCCCCGGCCACGACCTTGGCGTGCTCGACGTACGCACCCAGGCGTGGCAGGACCGTGTCGAGCCCGTGCAGCGCCGACACCGCCGCCGGCCACTGCTGGAACAGCATGCCGCCGTAGCGGTGCCGCCACACCCGTGCCTGCTGCACGAAGTCGGCGGACCCGGCGAGCGCCGCACCGGAGATGCCCTCCAGCGACTTGTAGAACGACACGTAGACCGAGTCGAACAGCCCGGCGATCTCGTCCAGCGGCTTGCCCAGCCCGTGCACGCTCTCCCACAGCCGCGCGCCGTCCAGGTGCACGACCGCGTCCCGGTCGCGGGCGGCGTCGACGGTGGCCACCAGGTCGTCCCACGACGGCAGCACGAACCCGGCCTCGCGGTCGGGCACCTCCAGCAGCAGCGTCCCGAACGGCTCCGGGCACGACGCGACCTCGTCGTCGCCGACCCGGACCGGCCGCAGCCCCGTCAGCACGGTCAGCGCGTCGTCCTCGTGGTGCAGCGGGTGCGCCTGCGGGTGCATGGCCACGATCGGGTTGTGCGTGCGGTCGGCCCAGCACCGCAGCGCGATCTGCTGGGCCATCGTCCCCGTCGGCACGAACAGCGCCGCCTCGGTGCCCAGCAGCCGGGCCACCCGCGTCTCCAGCTCGCCGACCGGCCCGCCATCGCCGTAGCGGTCCGGGTCGACGTCCGGCACCGGGCCGAGCATCTCCAGCAGCGTCTTCTTGCGGACTCCCGAGAGCTGGCGGTTCATCACACCGGCATCAAACACCGGCCGCGAGCGACTCCGCGAGCGAGATAACGCCCGCCCTGACCTCGGCCGCGGTCATGCCCTGGCCGAGCAGGAACGCGATGTGCTCGCCGCGCAGCACGGCCAGCAGCGCGTGGGCCTTGAAGACCGTCCCGACGTGCTCGGTGAGCCGGTCGACGGTGATCTGGAAGTTGCCCTCGCAACCGCGGGCGCCGGTGCGTTCGGCGGCGATCACCAGCGGCAGGTTGGCGAGGACGTGGTCGAAGAGCGTGCCGGCGAACTCGGCGACGTCGTCGACCGAGACGTCCTCGATGCCGCGCTCCGGTAGCAACCGGACCGATGATCCGCTTGCGGGAGGAAGATCATGAAGGCAGTGCGGTTCCACGAGTTCGGCGGGCCCGAGGTGCTGCGGGTGGAGGAGGTGCCCGACCCGGTCGGTGACACCCTGGTCGACGTCACCGCGATCGGCCTGAACCACGGCGAGACGGTGATCAGGAGCGGCCGGGGCCGCGAGCTGTTCCCCTGGTACCCCGGGCCGGCGCTGCCGGCCACCATCGGCACCGAGGTCATCGGCACGACCGCGGACGGCCGCCGGGTCATGGGTTTCCCGCGCGACGGCGGCTACGCGACGAAGGCCGTGGTCGAGCACCCGGTCGAGGTGCCGGACGACGTGAGCGACCACGCCGCGCTCGCCCTGCTCCTGCAGGGCACCACCGCCGTCGCCGCCATGCGGGCGGCGCGGGTGCGGCCGGGCGACCGCGTGCTGGTCGAGGCGGCGGCCGGTGGTGTGGGCACCCTGCTGGTCCAGCTGGCACACCGGGCGGAGGCCACCGTGCTGGCCGCGTCCAGCAAGGGTGGCATCGGCTACGACTGGGACGGCCTGGAGCCGGTGGACGTGGTGTTCGAGTCGATCGGCGGCGACGTCGGCCGCAGGGCGTTCGAGCTGCTCAGGGACGGTGTCGGCCGGATGGTCGTGTTCGGCTTCGCGAGCGGGCAGGCCCTCGACGTCACGGCGAGCGACATCTTCCGCAAGGGGGTCGGCGTGCTGGGCCTGCCGCGGGACGTCTCACCGCTGGAGGCCCTCGGCCTGGGCCTCGAACCGGTGGTGGGCGACGTCTACACCCTCGACGCCATCGCCGAGGCGCACAGGGCACTGGAGTCCCGGACGACGACGGGCAAGCTCATCGCGCGACCGTGACCGACTTCGGCGCGCGGAACGACAGCAGGGTCAGCCACTCCGGTTCGTCGCCGGCGAGCCGGAGTGAGGGCTCCCGCTCGGCCACGGTCCGCAGCACCACCGCCGCCTCCAGCCGGGCCAGCCCCGCGCCGAGGCAGAAGTGCCGGCCGTAGCCGAACGCCAGGTGCTTCGGGTCGTTCTCCTTGCCGCTCAACAACAACACGAGCTCCGCACCGGCCGGAACGCGCACACCGGACAGCACGACCTCACGCGCCGTGAGCCGCCGCCACGTCACCACGGGCGTCTCGGTCCGCAGCACGTCCTCCACGAACGCCTCCGCCACCCCCGGCAGCGGCAGCCGCTCCCACAGCTCGCGGTCCCGCAACGCCCGCCGCAACGCCGTGGACAGCAGCTGGGTCGTGGTCTCCTGGCCGGCGATCAGCAGGAAGTAGCAGAGTCCGGCGGAGTCCTCCGCAGACACACCGGCGTCGGCCAGCGCGCGGAACAGCACGCCCTCACGGGCCTCGTACCGCTTGACCAGCCACTGGTGGAACGCGCCGACGTCGTCGACCAGCTCCAGCTGCCGCTCCGTGGTGATGTCGCCCCAGAAGAACTCCAGCGACCCCGTGCTCCACCGCTTGAGCGTCGGGATGTCCACGTCCTCCAGCCCGAGGAGGTCCATCAGCACGATCGCCGGCAGGTCCCAGGCCAGCGACGCCACGAGATCTGAGCCACCCAGCCGTTCCAGAGCGAGAGCGCGGATGCGAGGCTCCGCAGCGGCGACCCGAGCCGGTGTGAAGAACGACGCGACCAGCCGCCGCAGCTCAGCGTGCGACGCGGATCCGTTGTTCGCGAGCGTCGGCGGGAGCGAGAACCGGGCCCTGACCAGGGCGCGCAGCGCGGCAGGCGCGACCGGCGTGACGGCGGTCAGGGCGTTGTCCGGCAGGTAGGTCATCGGGTCGGCGAGCACCGCGCGCACGTCGGCGTAGGACGACACCACCCAGCGGCCGTCGCAGAACTGGACCGGTGCGGTCAGCTCGGCGCGCGTGAAGGTGAACAGGTCCACGAGCGGCACGCTAGTCGGCGGATGGGAGACTCAGGCGGTGAGCGTGAGCACAACTGAGGCGTTGTCCAGTGGTGGTGAGGCGACGTTCGACTGGATCGACGTCCGCGCTGAGGCACGTGCCAAGGCGGGTCTGGCACGGCGCCTGCGTCCGCGGCAGGCCGACTCGACGGACCTCGACCTGGCGAGCAACGACTACCTGGGCCTCGCGCGGGACAAGCGGGTCGCCGGGGCGGCCGCCGCCGCGACGCTCAAGTGGGGCGCGGGTTCCACGGGTTCGCGCCTGGTCACGGGGTCGACGGAGCTGCACGCCGAGCTGGAGTACGAGCTCGCGAACTTCTGCGGCAGCCAGTCGGCGCTGGTGTTCTCCAGCGGCTACGCGGCGAACCTCGGCGTGCTCACCGCGCTCACCGGTCCCGGCACGGCGATCGTCGCCGACCAGCACATCCACGCCTCGCTGATCGACGGCACGCGGCTGTCCAAGGCGGACGTCGTGGTCGCCGAGCACTGCAACGTCGGCAAGGTGCGGCACGCGCTGGAGACGCGCGGCAAGCGGCGCGCGATCGTAGTGACCGACTCGGTGTTCTCCGTGGACGGTGACATCGCCCCGCTCGCGGAACTGCACGAGGCGTGCCGCGCGAACGGGGCCGCGCTCGTGGTCGACGACGCGCACGGCCTCGGTGTCGTGGGTCCCGGTGGCCGTGGCGCGGTCGCGGAGGCAGGGATCGTCAGGGCGCCGGACGTGATCACGACGCTGACGCTCAGCAAGTCGCTGGGCGCCCAGGGCGGCGCGGTGCTCGGCCCGAGCCGGGTCATCAAGCACCTCGTCGACACGGCGCGCACGTTCATCTTCGACACCGGACTGGCGCCGAGCAGCGTCGCCGCCGCGCTCGCCGCGATCAAGATCCTGCGCGAGGAGCCGGACCGCGCCGAGCGGGCGCTGACGGTGGCGCACGACCTGAGCTTCCGGCTGAAGGAGGCCGGGTTCGCGGTCAGCACGCCGACCGCCGCGGTGGTGAGCGTGCGGGCGCCGTCGCCGGATCAGGCGTTCCGGTGGGCGGAGGCCTGTCGCGCCGCCGGTGTGGTCGTCGGCTGCTTCCGGCCGCCGTCGGTGCCGGACCAGATCTCCCGGCTGCGGCTCACCGCGCGCGCCGACCTGACCGAGGCCGAGATCGAGCGCGCGGTGCGCGTGATCACGGAGTGCGCCGCATCCGCAGGTGTGGAATCCCGTCCTCGATGAACTCCGCGCCCTCCGGCACGAACCCGAACGACGCGTAGAAGTCCACGACGTAGGTCTGCGCGTCGAGCACGCACGGCGCGGTGCCGACGTCGACGAGCGCCGCCTGCATGAGGCGGCGGCTGAAGCCACGGCCGCGCGCCATCCGCGCGGTCACCACGCGGCCGATGCGGAACGACGCGCCGGGTTCCTCGGTGAGCCGCAGGTAGGCGAGCGGTTCGTGCGTTCCCTCGGCCTCCAGCCAGAAGTGCCGTGTCCCCTGGTCGAGATCACGGCCGTCCACGTCGGCGTAGACGCAGTTCTGCTCGACGACGAAGACGTCCTGCCGCAGCCGCAGGACCGCGTAGAGCTGGGCGGGACTCAGGTCGAGCCCCCACTGCCTGCGCAGGGTGGCCGGAATCGGTGTGGTTCGCACCGGACCTTGGATATCAGAAGCCGACGGTCGACCGGTAGTGAGCCAGGCGCGTGTAGACGCCCGGCTCGTCCGGCCGCGCGCATCCCCGCCCGTACGACACGACCCCGGCCAGCCGGCCCTTCACGACCAGCGGCCCGCCCGAGTCGCCGGTGCACGCGTCCCGCCCGCCGCGACCGGCGCACAGCATCGCGCCCGCCCGGTAGTCCGGCTCCTTCGCCGCGCACTCGCCGTCGGACAGGATCGGCACCGTCACCTTGCGCAACGACATCGCGGGCCGGTCGGTCTCCGACGTGCGGCCCCAGCCGAGCACGACACCGCTCTCACCGGCGTCGCCCAGCGCGATCGTGGGGTACGGCAGCCGGCGGTCGAGCGTCAGCACCGCCACGTCGTCGCCCTGCGTGACCTCTTTGAAGTCGGGGTGGCGCCACACGTGCGTGACCGCCGCCTCGACGCCCTCGGTCGTGCGCAGGTCGGTGCGGCCCGCGACCACCCGCATCTGTTCGGCCGGCCGCGGGGTGCGACCGGCGACCCCCTTCACCGACGCGCAGTGCGCGGCCGTCATGACCTTGTCGGGGGCCACGAGCGCACCGCCGCAGAACAGCTGACCGTCCGGGGTGGTGATCGCCACAACCCACGGGGTGTCGGCCACCCGCGCGGGTGTCCCCCCGACGATCGCATCGGCCGGTGCCGCACCGCTGACCAGCGTGATCGCCGCTGCGAGCACGGCACACCGCTTACCCCTCACGGGCCACTCCTCGTTGCGCCAGGTGGACGACTGGTCACCAACCGTAGCGAGCACGTCAGGACGGCGTCAAAACCGGAGATTCTGGTGTTAGAGTCCCGTCGGGCCGAAGATTTTGCGGCCAGTGGTGTAGCTCACGGGGGTATGTACGGTGTTGTTCGACTTCGGCCAGGTTCCGGCCTTCCTCATCGCGTGCGCGGTCGTCATCGTGACCCCCGGTGTCGACGCGTTCCTGCTCCTGCGCACGTCACTGCGCTCGGGAGTGCGGTCAGGCCTGCTCGCGCTGGCCGGCATCCACACGGCCGCGGCCGCCCAGGTCGCACTGGTGATCTCGGGCCTGGGCGTGGTGCTCGCGCGGTACCCGATGGTGCTCACGGCGTTGCGCTGGATCGGCGCCGGCTACCTGCTCTACCTGGCGGTTTCCATCGCTCGCGGACTCGTGAAGCGGGGCGCGGAGGCACCCGAGGAGGTCATGAGCGACCGGCCGTTCCGGCAGGGCTTCCTGACCAACATCACGAACCCGAAGATGATCCTCTTCGCGCTGGCGTTCCTGCCGCAGTTCATCGGATCAGGTGAACCGGCACCGCAGCTCGCGATGCTGGCGGTGGTGTTCCTCGGACTGGCCGCCGTATGGGAGCTGATGATCGTGCTGGCCGCCTCACGGGTGGCCGGGCGGTTGCGCCGGCCCGGTGTCACGACCGCGCTCGACGTGGTGTGCGCCGCCGTCTTCTTCACGATGTCGATCGGCCTCGTCGTCTGAGCGCACGGTGGCGCGCCGCGTGCCGTTGATCCAGACGCGCAGCCTCGGCAGCACCCGGCCGGGGATCGACCCCGACGGCGACTCACCGATGCGCTCGGCACCCATCCGCAGGTAGAACCCCTCGGCGTACGGGTCGGCATCGATGTCGAGGTACTCGTAGCCGGCGGCCGAGGCCACGGCGTGGTCCCACAGCACGCGGCCGAGCCCGGTGCCGATCACACCCGGCGCGACCCACAGGTCGGTGAGCTCACCGGCCGGTGGCGTCCCGCCGATGCCGTAGCAGCCGAGCACCACGCCGTCCCGCTCGGCGATCACGAACCGCTCCAGGTCGCCGGGCCGGACGGTGAGCTCGTCGCGGACGGCCGCCAGAAACGCCGCGTCGTAGGGCCAGTGCGCCTTGGCCGCCCGCACGAGCGCGGTCAGCACGCCCGCCTCGTCCGGCCGGGCCCGTCGCAGTGTCACCACCGGCCCAGGCTGGCACACCGCCGGAGCTCACCACGACCGGATTCGCCGCCGGGCCGTCACGCACCCGGACGACGGCCACGGGACGTCACGGCTTGGGTTCGGCGACCGCGGGCGGCACCACGCCCAGGACCGGGTGCAGGTCGTCCGCGTACCGGCCGACCCGGACGTACACCCCCGGCTTGCCCCTGCGCGCACAGCCCTCGCCCCACGAGGTGACGCCGACGAGCTTGCCCCCGGCGACGACCGGCCCGCCCGAGTCGCCCTGGCAGGTGTCGACCTTGCCCTCGGGGTAGCCGGCGCAGAACATGTCCGCCCGCACGAACTGCGGGTACGCCTCGGAGCAGGTGGTGTCGGGCAGCACCGGGACCGTGGCCTGCATCAGGTAGCGGGAGGTCCGGCCGTTCTCGCTGGTGCGGCCCCAGCCGAACGCCTGCAGCTGCGTGCCGGGCTGGTAGAGGTCCCGGTCGGCCGCCTCCGCGATGGGCAGCGGGGTGTACGGCAGCGCCTCCTTCAGGGTCAGCACCGCGAGGTCCTCGCCCTGGTCTGCGGCCACGTACCTGCTGTGGACCCAGACCTTGGCCGGGACGGCGACCACGCCCTCGGTGCTCCTCTTGTCCTCCCGGCCGGCGACGACGCGCAGCGAGGACGCGGAGCGGCCGATGGCGCAGTGGGCCGCGGTCAGCACCTTCGTCGGGGCGACGAGCGTGCCGCCGCAGAACTGGTAGCCGTTCGGGTCGGTCAGGTAGACCACCCACGGGGTGGTCACGATGTCGGCCCGCTCGCCGCCGACGATCCGTTCGTCGGCGGCGGTGGCGGTACCCGGTGTGCAGATCGCTGTGCAGATCAGAGCCAGTAGCGCAACGGCGAGTCGCTTCATGACTCCAGATGGTAGCTACTCCGCTGCTCCATTTGGAGCAAACTTGCTCCACATCTTTCCCGCCGCGCCCACGACGGTCTCGCCGATGTCGTTGATGGTCTTGATCAGCGGGTCGGCGGAGTTGCTCATCGAGTCGCGGTAGGAGCGCGCCGCGCCCAAGATGTCGTCGGTGAGGTTGTCGGTCGGGCGGTCGTCCTCGCGGCGCGGGTAGGTGCCGGTGAGGATCTCGCGGTACTCCTCGCTCGCGGCCCAGCGCTGCAGCTCGGCGGCCCTGACCACGGCCAGCGGGTGCGAGCGGCGCTCGTTGTCCAGCAGCTTCAGGATGCTGTCGCGGATGTCCTCGCCCTCGTACTCCTTGGCCTGTTCGAGGAACGCGGCGATGTCGACCTGGCCGCCGATGTCGCCGGCGAACGCGAGGTGCACGCGCAGCGCGGCCTGGGGGTCCTGGCACGCGAGCAGACCGGCCCGGTCGCAGGACAGCTCGGTCTTGCGCTGCCACTCGTAGAGCGCGGCGATGACCGCGCGCATGGCGAACGCGCCCGCCGGCATCCAGCCCAGCGCGTACTGCAGGTTGAGCAGGCGCTCCAGGATGGTGTTGTAGAGCCCGTGGCCCGACATCGCGTGGCCGGTCTCGTGGCCGATGGCGAACCGCAGCTCCTCGCGGTCGAACCGCTCGACGAGCCCGGAGTTCAGCACGATGAACGGTTTGTCGATGCCGCGGGTGTACGCGTTGACCTCCGGCGAGTGCCGGACGTAGAGCTCGGGTGCCTCCTCGAGGTCGAACGCCGCCGCGACCTCGTTGCGCAGCCGGTGCAGGTCCGGGTACTGCTTGGGACCCACGCGCACCGAGGACGCGACCTGGACCAGGCGTTCGCCCCGCTCGGAGAACGCCGCCGCGACCGCCTTGATGATCGGTCCCACGGCTGGCACGGCGCGGAGCACGGCGAGCGCGCCCCGGTCGGCCGGGTGTTCGTAGGCGCGCGGGCTGATCCCCGGGAAGCGCACGCGCGATGACTGCTCGATATCCCCCGTCACGCCGTCCAGGTTAGACACGATCCGGACGCGGGTGCGCGGATTCGACGGTTCGGGGAGGCAAACTGGCGCCGTGAGCGACGAAGACACCACGGTTCTGCCGTTGCGCGGCGGGGCCTCCGCGACCCTGGTCCGCAGGCGTGCCGCCCAGGCCGGGCGCGGCGCGATCCTCTACGTGCACGGGTTCGCCGACTACTTCTTCCAGGAGCACGTCGCCGCGCACTTCACCGCGCAGGGCTACGACTTCTACGCGGTGGACCTGCGCGGCTACGGGCGTTCGTTGCGCGAGGGCGAGGTGCCGAACTACACGGCCGACATGGCGGTGTACTACGAGGAGATCGACGCGGCGATCGCGGTGGTGCGCGAGGAGCACTCGCGGGTGGTGCTGATGGGGCACTCGACGGGTGGGCTCACGACGTCGTTGTGGGCGCACGAGCGCCGTGACAGCGACCTGATCGACGCGCTGGTGCTGAACAGCCCGTGGCTGGACGTGGTCGAGCCGCCACCGCTGCGGCGGGTGGTGCGGCTGCTCGGCAAGGTCGCGCCGTCGTTGCAGATCCGCCGCGGGCTGGGTGACGCCTACGGCGCGTCGATCCACTCCTCCCGCAACGGCGAGTGGGACTTCGACGTGCGGTGGAAGCCGCTGGCCGGGTTCCCGGTGCGGGCCGGGTGGATCCGGGCGGTCCTGCTGGCGCAGGAGAAGGTGCACGCCGGGCTCGACGTGCGCGTGCCGGTGCTCGTGCTGCACTCCGACCGCAGCGTGCTGAACGCTCGCGAGTGGACGGAGGAGGTCTCGAAGGCCGACGCGGTGCTCGACGTCGAGGGCATGCGCAGGTGGGGCCCGAAGATCGGCAGCCGGGTGCGGGTCGTCGAGGTCAAGGCCGGATTGCACGACCTGTTCCTGTCACCGGAACCGGTGCGCGCGGCGGCGCTGGCGGAGGTCGACGCGTTCCTCGAAACGGCTTGACCTCGACAGAGGTGGAGGTTCGAGACTGGGCGTCATGAACATCGACTTCAACGCCTGGTACGCGCTCGAGAGCGCGATGCAGGACGAGGAGCACCGCCGAGTCAGCCGGGCGACGTTGAAGCGCGTCGCCCGGTTCGCCGGCCCCCAGCGGCGCGCGGTGCTCGCCCTGCTCGCCACCAGCGCGGTGGCCGCGGTGCTCGCGGTGGCGAGCCCGGTGCTGGCCGGCCGGGTGGTCGACACCATCATCGGCGGCCGCGACCTGGACCTGGTGCTGTGGCTGGCACTCGCGATCGCGGGCGTGGCCGTGCTGGAGGCCGGTTTCTCGCTGGCCGAGCGCTGGCAGTCGGCCCGCGTCGGCGAGGACCTGATCCTGCGGCTGCGGCAGTCCGTCTTCGACCACGTGCAACGGATGCCGATCGCGTTCTTCACCCGCACCCGCACCGGCGCGCTGGTGTCGCGCCTGAACAACGACGTGATCGCGGCGCAGCGGGCGTTCTCCGAGACGATCTCCGGTGTCGTCACCAACCTCATCGCCCTGGTGCTGACCCTGGTCGTGATGCTGACGCTCTCGTGGCAGGTCACCGTCCTCGCGATGCTGCTGCTGCCGGTGTTCCTCATCCCCGCGCGGCGGATGGGCCGGCGCCTGGCGTCGATGCACCGCGAGGCGGCGAACCTCGACTCCGCGATGACGACCCAGATGACCGAGCGCTTCTCCGCGCCGGGCGCCACCCTGATCAAGCTGTTCGGCCGGCCCGCCCTGGAGAGCGCGGAGTTCGGCGCGCGTGCCCGTCGTGTGCGTGACATCGGCGTGCGCACCGCCATCGCCCAGTGGCTGTTCCTCGTGGCGTTGACGCTGGTGTCGTCGTTGGCGCTCGCGCTCGTCTACGGCCTGGGCGGCTACTTCGCGTTCGCGGGCCAGATGGCCCCCGGCACGATCGTGACGCTGGCACTGCTGCTGACCCGCCTGTACGCCCCGTTGACCGCCTTGGCCGGCGCACGCGTCGACGTCATGACGGCGCTGGTGTCGTTCGAGCGCGTCTTCGAGGTGCTGGACCTGCCGCCGTTGATCGAGGAGAGGCCCGGCGCGGTCGCGGTGCCGGACGGCCCGGTCTCGGTGGAGTTCGCGGACGTCCGCTTCGCCTACCCGGCCGCGGACAAGGTGTCGCTGGCCTCGCTCGAAGAGGTCGCCTCCCTCGACACCCGCGGCGGCGAGGAGATCCTCGGCGGCGTGTCCTTCACCGCCGAACCCGGCTCGCTGATCGCACTGGTCGGCGCCTCCGGTGCCGGCAAGTCGACGATCGCCGCCCTGCTGCCCCGCCTGTACGACACCGACTCCGGCGCCGTCCGACTGTCCGGTGTGGACGTCCGCGCCCTGTCGTTCGACTCCCTGCGCGACACCGTCGGCATGGTCACCCAGGACGGCCACCTGTTCCACGAGTCGATCGGCGCCAACCTCCGCCTCGCCGCCCCGGCCGCCACCGACGAGGACCTGTGGGACGCCCTGCGCCGCGCCCGCCTCGCCGACCTGGTCGCCTCGCTGCCCGACCAGCTCGACACGGTGGTCGGCGAACGCGGCTACCGCCTGTCCGGCGGCGAACGCCAACGCCTCACCATCGCCCGCCTGCTGCTGGCCAAGCCCCGCGTCGTGATCCTGGACGAGGCCACCGCCCACCTCGACTCCCGCTCCGAGGCCGCCGTGCAGGAGGCCCTCGTCGAAGCCCTGGCCGGCCGCACCTCGCTGGTGATCGCCCACCGCCTGTCCACCATCCGCGCGGCAGACCAGATCCTCGTCGTGGACCGCGGCCAGATCGTCGAACGCGGCACGCACGAGTCACTGCTGGCCCTGGAAGGCCACTACGCCAAGCTGTACCGCACCCAGTTCAGCGAAGAGCCGATCGGAGCCCCGTGACCATTCCCTCGCCGGACAACCTCTACCCGTTGCCTGACTTCCCCCGCACGGTGCTCCTCAAGCCGTTGGTCAAGAACCCGCAGATCGAGGTCGGCGAGTACACCTACTACGACGACCCGTTGCACGCCAAAGAGTTCGAGCACCGCAACGTGCTCTACAACTTCGGCCCCGAGAAGCTGGTCATCGGCCGCTACTGCGCACTGGCCGAAGGGGTGCGGTTCATCATGTCCGGCGGCAACCACAACATGGCCGGGGTGTCGACGTTCCCGTTCACCATCTTCGGCGGGGCGTGGGGCGAGAAGACGCTGGACCTCGCGCTGGGGGCGCCGTCGCGCGGGGACACGGTGGTGGGGAACGACGTGTGGATCGGGTATTCGGCGGTGATCATGCCCGGGGTGCGGATCGGGAACGGGGCGATCGTTGCGGCCGGAGCGGTGGTGGTTTCGGATGTGCCTGCTTATGCGGTGGTGGGTGGGAATCCGGCGAAGGTGGTGAAGATGAGGTACGGGGTGGAGGAGGTTGAGGTTTTGGAGCGGGTTGCTTGGTGGGAATGGCCGGTGGAGAAGGTTACGGAGCATGTGCGGGTGATCATGGCGGGGACGCCTGGGGAATTGGCGGCTTTGGTGGAGGGGTGAGGGGGCTTGGGGTCGTTTGCCTGGTGCCTTGGGGTGGGTGGCTGGGTTGGGTCCGGTGGGCTGTTGCCTTGGCACCGGGGTTGGGTTGCGTCCGTTGTCTGTCGCCTTGGCACCGTGGCTGGGCAGGCAACTCGTCGATCACCTTGGCAGCGTGGTTGGTCAGGCAGGGACGACGTTTGGGGTTCATCGCCGCTTCGCGACGATCGCGATTGGGGCTTGACTTCGAGCCTCTAACGGGGCGATGAGTCGGCCTTCACAAGCCGGGCATAAAGGAGCCCGGCCGATCCCTACCAGGATATCGCCCCGCCCTCAAAGTCAAGCCCCAATCGCAAGACCACGGGCTAGTCACCGCTACCAATCGAGGGAAGGTAGAAACGCCTCGCTTCGCTCGACGGGTGTGGAAAGCCTGAGGTGAGGGAGATTCGTCTCGCTTCGCTCGATATCGCGGCACCTGCCGGGGATTGGTCCGATGCGGCTCGCCTCACGCGGTGGGCTCGCCGCGCGAAGCGGCTCCCCTGCAGATGCAGCTTGCTCGCCCGATGCGGCGCGCTGGCCAATGCGGCTCCCCCGGTAATGCAGCTCGCCCGCCCGATGCGGCGCGCTGGCCAATGCGGCTCCCCCGGTAATGCAGCCGCCCGATGCGGCGCGCTGGCCAATGCGGCTCCCCCGGTAATGCAGCTCGCCCGCCCGATGCAGCGCGCTGGCCAATGCGGGTCGCCTCACCCGATGCGGCTCGCCCCCGCTCGATGCGCACAGCCCCGCCCGCCGCTCCGCCGAAAACTGTCGGACCCCGCGAGTACGTTGGGTCGCGGGGGAGCCAATTCCACGGGGGACCCCTGCGCGAGCCTGCCGGTGAAGCGGAGACGGGTGCGCGAACCGGCGCAGCCACACCACCTCCATCACGACCCAGGCGATCCAAGCGGCTGGAACGCCCCGAGCGACCGGGACCAGCAAGCCACCACGACCGGAACCAGCACTCCCTCAGCCACGCGAGCTATCGCCCCGGCCCATCCCCGCGCGCGCCCACCGGCCGAGCAAACGGGCAGGGCTCGGTTCGGTGGCGGATGAGTGAACTTCCGTGACGCACAGTGCCGCCGAGGCGACCATGGGCACATGGAGTACGACCGCTACTGCGACCTGACGATGCGTGGGGGCACGACCAGCGGTGTCGTGTACCCGTTGGCGGTCGCGTCGTTGGCGCGCCACTACCGGTTCCGGCAGGTCGGGGGTGCGTCTGCGGGGGCCATTGCCGCGGCGTTCGCGGCTGCGGCGGAGCGGGGGCGCGACGGAGGTGGGTTCGAGAAGCTCGCCGGGTTGATCGACTGGTTCACAGGTGGGAGCGGGGCGGACCGGTGGCGGTTGGCGCAGCTGTTCCAGCCGAACGAGAAGACGCGGGCGTTGTACCGGATTGTCGTTGCGACCATGCAGAAGCGGGAGACGACCGGGCGCAGTGCGGTGTCGTGCCTGTTCTTCGCGTTGCTCGGGGCGGTCGGGTGGCGGGCCAAGGCGGTGCTCGGGCTGATGGCGTTGCTGTGGCTCGGTGGGCCGGTGTTGTGGTCCGCGGGGCTGGCGCCTGCGGAGTACCTGCCGTGGGTGGCGGCGGTGGTCGTCGTGCTGGCGGTGGCCTGTCTGCCGTTGGTGTTGTGGCCGTTGCGGAGCACTTTGCCCTGGCAGGGTTGGGTGTTCGTCGCGGTGCCGTTGGTGCTGGGGTTGGTGTTCTCACGGCATTACGCGACTGCGGCGGTTGTGTTGTCGGTGTGGCTGGTGCTGACGTTGGCGATGGTCAGTGCGTTGATCGCCACGTACGCGTATGCCATGCAGCGGTACATGAAGAACAACGCGCGCGGCATCCACTTCGGACTTGTGCCGGGAACGGGTGACTTCACGCCGTCGTGGCTCGATCGGCTGGCGGGGGTGCCCAGGTCGACCGGGGTGCCGCCGCTCACGGACTGGCTGGCGGATCGGCTGGACGACATCGCGGGGACCGATCACGCGCTGACGTTCGGGGATCTGGGTGATGTCAACCTCGTGCTGATGACCACCGATCTGTCCGAGGGACGGCCTTACCGGTTGCCGTCGGCGGTGGGGTGGCAGTACTGCGAGGAGTGCCTCGGTTACGTGGTTCCGCGGCGGGTCGTCGAGCAGATGAACGGTGCGCCGGCTGAGGGCAGGTGTCCGTTGCACGAGCACATGCCGCTCAGGGAGCTTCCGTCGCGGGAACGGCTTCCGGTCGTGCTCGCGGTGCGGATGAGCCTGTCGTTCCCCGGGCTGATCGCCGCGGTGCCGTTGTGCCGGGGCGGGAAGGTGCACTGGTTCTCCGACGGCGGGATCACCAGCAACTTCCCGATCCACTTCTTCGACGCGCTGCTCCCCCGCTGGCCCACGTTCGGGCTGAGCCTGCAGTCGTACCCGAACGGCGACAGGGCCGAGGTGTGGCTGCCCGAGCAGGACGCGTCGGCCGCGGGGGCGCCGTACTCGCAGCTCACGTCGATGCCGCGGTTCCTGATGTCCATCCTGGACACCTTCCTCGGCTGGCGGGACACGATGCAGTCGGCGATGCCGGGTTACCGGGGGCGCATCGCGCACGTCCGGCAGGCCGAGGACGAGGGTGGCACGAACCTGTTCATGCCACCCGACACCATCAGGAGGCTCGCGCAGCGCGGGCAGAAGGCCGGTGATCTGCTGCGGGAGCGGTTCACGCAGCAGCAGAACACCGACCGCTACCGCTGGATCCGGCTGCGCATGGCGTTGCGCGAGTACCAGGAGCTGGGGGTGCAGGCCGAGGAACGCGAGGAGCTCTACGCCGGGCTGCTCGACCGGTTCGAGATCCCCGAGGCGCTGCACGAGTGGTTCCGCACGCCGCCGGTGGACGGGGACCCGTACCGGGAGGACATCATGGTCGCGCTGGACCACGTCGGCCGGCTCGCCGGGGACGGGCCGTTCGACGGGGTGCCGCCGGTGGATCCGGATTTGCGGCTGACACCACCGGAGTGAACGCGCTAACCTCGGGCACATGACGCGCCGATTTAGCCACCCCCGACCTGCGGCGGTGGCGCGCGCCTGAACACCTTCCCGTCGGTCGGGGGACCTCGAACCACACCCCACGACCCGAACGGGAAACCCCATGTACCGCACCGATGAACTCGTGCGCGCCCTGAACGTCCGCGATCTCACCGATCCCGCGCAGGGCCCGCACGCGATGCAGCTGCTGATCGCCGACCTCAAGGCCGCACTGCCGGACACAGAAGAAGTGCGCCACCATCCGCTCGTACCGGTGGAACACAACTACGAGCACCTCGGTTATCCGGCAGACGCCGTCACCAGGGATGCCCGCTACACCAGGTACGTCAGCGAGACGTGCATGTTGCGCAGCCACACCACGGCGATGATCCCGTCGGCGCTCAAACACGCACAACCCGACGTCACGCTCCTGTGCCCCGGCTTGGTCTATCGCCGTGACACGGTCGATCGGTTGCACACGGGCACACCGCACCAGCTCGAAGTCTGGCGCATCACGCGGGATGCGGAGCGGCTCGAAGACCTGATCCACACGGTCGTGAGCACGGTTCTGCCGGGTAAGCGTTACCGCACAACGGAAGCGCAGCACCCGTACACCACGGACGGGCGGCAGGTCGACGTGTGGCACGACGGTCAGTGGGTGGAGATCGGCGAGTGCGGGTACGCGGCGCGGCACGTCCTCAAGGACCACCCGCACGGCCTGGCCATGGGGCTGGGCCTGGACCGGCTGGTGATGCTGCGCAAGGGCGTCCCGGACATCCGCCTGCTGCGCACCGAGGACCCGCGCATCGCGAGCCAGCTGCAGGACCTGACGCCGTACCGCCCGATCTCCCGGCACCCGGCCGCGACCAGGGACATCTCCATCGTGGCCGACGAGAACGCCGACGCCGAGACGCTGGGCGACCGGATCCGCGCGCTGGACCCGCGGGACCTGGTCGAGGAGATCGCGATCCTCAGCGAGACGCCCGCGCACGAGCTGCCCGAGCACGTGCGGGAACGGCTCGGCGCGGGACCGGGGCAGAAGAACGTGCTCATCCGCGTGACGATGAGGGCGCCGGAACGCACCCTCACCGACCGCGAGACGAACGAGCTGAGGGACCGGCTGCTTCAGGGCTTGCGGGCGACGGCGCCGTAGATGCTGATGCGGTCCTCGTAGGAGTCCGGGCGCCACTCGTTGACGGGGACGACGCCCGGCTCCAGCACCTCCATGCCGTCGAAGAAGCGGACGACGTCGGCGTGCGTGCGGACGCTGATGGCGTTGTCGGTGTTCCGGTAGACGGCCATGACCTGGGCCGCTTCGGTCTTCTCCTGCGGCGTGAGGCCGTCGTGTGTGGCGTGCGTGATCGCCAGGTAGGAGCCGGAGGGGAACGCCGCCATGTACTCGGCGGCGGCGCCGTACGGGTCGTCCGAGTCGGGGACGAAGTGCAGGGCCGCGATGATCAGCACGGCGACCGGGCGGTCGAAGTCGAGGACGTCGCGGGCACTCCTGAGCACCTTGGCGGGCATGCGCAGGTCGGCCTGCAGTGCCGTCGCGTTGGGGTTGTCGGCGAGCAGGGCGTTGGCGTGGGCGACGGCGACCGGCTCGAAGTCGACGTAGACCACGCGCGCGGACGGGTTGTCCTGCTGGGCGATCTCGTGCACGTTGCCGACGGTCGGGATGCCGGAGCCCAGGTCGATGAACTGGTCGACGCCCAGCGCGACCAGGTGGCGCACGACCCTGCGCAGGAACGAACGGTTGGCCCCCGCGCTCTGGGCGATGCCCGGGAAGATCTGCTCCACCTGCTTGGCTGCGGCGCGGTCGGCTTCGAAGTTGTGCGAGCCGCCCAGGTAGTAGTCGTACATCCGCGCCACGCTCGGACGGGTGACGTCGACGGTGGAGGGCACCCACTTCAGCTCTTCCATCACCCGCGCATCCTCGCTCCCCGCCACACGGGTGTCCACCGCCACGCGTGCGAACGGCGGTCGTGTCGCCCGCTCGCTCACAGCGAACGGGCCGGGGGAACACCACCGGGCTGAGGTTGGTTGAGCGGTACAGACTCAACTTTGGAGGGTGATGTTGATGGGCGAGACGTTGGCCCTGCCGGTGCTGCCGCTGGACGACGTTGTGGTGCTGCCCGGCATGGTGGTGCCGATCCGCATCTCCGGTGCGGACGCGAGCGCGGAGGCCCGTGCGGCCGTCGACGCGGCCACGACCGCAGCGAATCATCAAGTGCTGCTCGTCCCACGTCTGGACGGCAAGTACGCCGCGGTCGGCACACTGGCCGAGATCGAGCAGGTCGGGCGCCTGCCGGGCGGTGAGCGCGCGGCCGTCGTGCGCGGCACCAAGCGCGTCCGGATCGGCACCGGGACCACGGGAGCGGGCGCCGCGCTGTGGGTGAACGCGACCGTCGCCGACGAGTCCCCGATCACCGACCGGACCCGTGAGCTCGCGAAGCAGTACCGCGCGCTCGTGACGAACATCCTGCAGACGCGCGGTGCGTGGCAGATGGTCGACTCGGTGCAGCAGATCAGCGACCCGTCGGCGCTGGCCGACCTCGCCGGCTACGCGTCCTACCTGGACGAC
This sequence comes from Nocardia sp. NRRL S-836, assembly GCF_001279525.1. Lineage (GTDB taxonomy): Bacteria > Actinomycetota > Actinomycetes > Mycobacteriales > Pseudonocardiaceae > Lentzea. The sequence continues at coordinate 120,916 of NZ_LGDY01000094.1, forward strand.
AAGCAGAAGATCTGGCTGCTGGAGACCGCCGACGTCACGGCGCGGCTGGAGAAGCTGGTCGAGTGGGGCCAGGCGCACCTGACCGAGCTGGACGTCAACGAGACGATCGCCAAGGACGTCAAGGAAGGCGTCGAGAAGCAGCAGCGGGAGTTCCTGCTGCGCCAGCAGATGGCCGCTATCCGCAAGGAGCTGGCCGAGCTCGACGGCAAGCCCGCGTCCGAGGAGGCCGACTACCGGGCCCGCGTCGAGGCCGCGAACCTGCCGGAGAACGTCGAGAAGGCCGCGCTCGCCGAGGTCGAGAAGATGGAGCGCACCTCCGAGCAGTCGCCCGAGGTGGGCTGGATCCGCACGTGGCTCGACACGGTGCTGGAAGTGCCGTGGAACGAGCGGACCGAGGAGTCGTACGACATCAAGGCGGCGCGTGAGGTGCTCGACGCCGACCACGCGGGCCTGGACGACGTGAAGCAGCGCATCACCGAGTACCTGGCCGTGCGCAAGCGCCGGGCCGACCGCGGCCTGGGTGTCGTCGGTGGCCGTCGCTCCGGTGCGGTGCTGGCGCTCGTCGGTCCGCCCGGTGTCGGCAAGACGTCGCTGGGCGAGTCCGTGGCACGGGCGATGGGCCGCAAGTTCGTGCGGGTCGCGCTGGGCGGCGTGCGCGACGAGGCCGAGATCCGCGGGCACCGCCGCACGTACGTCGGCGCGTTGCCGGGCCGGATCGTCCGCGCGATCAGCGAGGCCGGTTCGATGAACCCGGTCGTGCTGCTCGACGAGATCGACAAGGTCGGCTCCGACTACCGCGGCGACCCCACGGCGGCGTTGCTGGAGGTGCTGGACCCGGCGCAGAACCACACGTTCCGCGACCACTACCTGGAGGTCGAGCTCGACCTGTCGGACGTGGTGTTCCTCGCGACCGCGAACGTGCTGGAGTCGATCCCGGCGCCGCTGCTCGACCGCATGGAGCTCGTGCAGCTCGACGGCTACACCGAGGACGAGAAGGTCACGATCGCCCGCGACCACCTGCTGCCGCGCCAGCTCGACCGGGCCGGTCTGACGGCGGAGGACGTCACCGTCGACGAGGCCGCGCTGCACCAGCTGGCGAGCGAGTACACGCGGGAAGCCGGTGTGCGGCAACTGGAACGGGCCCTCGCGCGGATCCTGCGCAAGGTGACCGCGAAGGTGGCCCTGGGTGACTCGGAGCTGCCCGTCGAGGTCGGCCAGCCGTCGCTGAAGTCGTACCTGGGCAGCCCGAAGAACACGCCCGAGTCGGCGGAACGGACGTCGGTGCCCGGCGTGGCAACGGGTCTGGCCGTCACGGGGGTCGGTGGCGACGTGCTGTTCATCGAGGCCTCGCTGGCCCCGAAGGACACCGGCGCGGCCGGCGTCACACTGACCGGCCAGCTGGGCGACGTGATGAAGGAGTCGGCGCAGATCGCGTTGTCCTACCTGCGTTCGCACGACGACAGGGCCGCGGCGCTGGCCGACCGGGGTGTGCACATCCACGTCCCGGCGGGTGCGGTGCCGAAGGACGGGCCGTCCGCGGGCGTCACGATGACGACGGCGCTGGCGTCGCTGCTGTCGGGCCGCCCGGTGCGGTCGGACGTGGCGATGACCGGTGAGATCTCGCTGACCGGCCGGGTGCTGCCGATCGGTGGCGTGAAGCAGAAGCTGCTGGCCGCTCACCGGGCGGGCATCACGACCGTGCTGCTGCCCAAGCGCAACGAGCCGGACCTGGAGGACGTGCCGGAGTCGGTGCGCGAGCAGCTGACCGTGCACTTCGTCTCGGAGGTGTCCGAGGTGCTCCAGCACGCGCTGTCGCCGGAGGTCGTGGCCACCACCGTCGCGGCGTAGCGGCTTCCGATGGACCCCTCGTGGGGGCAGCAGCGGCGACTGTTGCCCCCACGAGGCTTTTCACTGACCGATGTCGATGACGAGCCGGTCCGGGCTCGTCAGCGTGAACACCCGGTGCCACGACGCGGTGTTGCCGTATCCGACGGCAACCCCCAGCGTGGCTTCGAAATCGCACGTGAGAGCGACTCCGCGGACGTTCGCGAGGCCGGGCGTCGGGAAGTTGCGCGACCCGGTGTAGGTCGGGTTCCCGGCGTCGTCGTGGGCGGCGGCGCCGACCAGGACGACCTCGAGGACCTCGTTGCCCGGCACCGGGACGGGCATCCCGGACGCGCAACCGGAGACCTCGGTGACCTCCCGGACGCGGTGTTCGGCCGGCAGGCCGGACAGGTCCAGCACCACCCGGTCGAACCCGGCGTTGCGGCCGGTTCTGATGTTCGACAGCGTGGGCGTGCTCTGTGCTGACGCGACCGGGACGACCGTCAGGACCGCGAGCACCGCCAGCACGACGGCGGCAAGGCGCTTGTTCATCGTTGGCCCCCTTTCCAGGGCGACTCAGATGCCTACAAGACGCGTGACGCGGGCCACAGTTGCGTCAGTGGTCGATGTCGACCACATACCGCAGCGGGCTGGTCAGGAAGTACGCCCGGTAGCTCGGGTTCGCCCTGCCCACACCGATCGCGATCGACAGGTCGGCCTCGAAGTCGCACGTGAACACGACGCTCTTCACGTTCGTCAGGTCGGGCGTCGTGAAGTTGCGCGACCCGGTGTACCCGTGGGCGTCGGCCGGTGTCAGGCGCACTTCGAGGAACGCCGCTCCGGGCGCCGTGATGGGCTTGCCCGACCCGCAGTTCTCCGGCTGCGCGATGGCGGAGACGCTGTCCTGCGGCTGCCCGCCGGTGAGGTCGAGCACCACCCGGTCGAACGTCGCGTGCCTGCCGGTCCGGACGTTGGTGAGCTCCGCGTACTCGGCCGCGGAGGCCACCGGAACGATGCTCAACGCCATCCCCACGGCGATGAGCGCTGCTGCGAAACGCTTCATTGCTCCCCCTCTTCTCCAACTACCCCAGGAAGTCCTCCAGGGGCACAGGCGTGAGGCCGTTCTCCTTGGCCTTGTTCAGAAACGCGGTGAAGTCCTCGACGAACGTGGTCCGGAAGTGCATGAGCACGACGTCCCCCGGCTTGAGCCGGTCACCCACCTGGAACTGCACCCGGCCGTCGTTGACCGCGGCCGTCCAGTTGACCAGCGCCTTGAACCCGCAGCTGGCGGCGGCCTTGCGGGTGTTCGCGTCGTAGTTGCCGAACGGCGGGCGGAACAGCGTCGGGCGCTTGCCGTAGTCGCCGGCGAGGAAGTCCGCGTTGCCGCAGATCTCCTGGCGCTGGAGCTCGTAGCCCTTGCCCTGCAGGTTCGGGTGGTTCGTGGTGTGGCTCTGCACCGTGACGGGCAGGTTCTTGAAGTAGTCCTTGTGGCCCTCGGCGTACTTGGTGTTGAGGAACACCGACGGCCACACGCCCGCTTCCACCATCAGCTCGCGCGCCTTCGGGTGCTGCACCGCGCCGTCGTCGATCGTGATGAACACATACGGCTTATCGGTTTGGATGCGCGTGACAACGGGCACCATGCCGTCGTGGATCGCGGGCGCGTGCGCCTGCACCGTGCCGTACGTGTACGGCGGCTCGAACATCCGCTTCGGCTGCTCGGCCGTGGTGGTCGTCGGCGCCGTCGTGAGCACCGGCCCACTCGGCTGAGCATCGGGCGGCTGACCACACGCCACGAGCACGCCAACCAGCACGAATGCGGCACAAAGCCGCAACTTGGACATCATGTTCCCCCTCCACGCGGAAGACGCCGCGCAGGCCCTCATGGTTGCACGGGGATAGGGTCGAGCGGATCACAAAAAGGAGGAGTTCTGATGAGCCTCGAGCGTCCAGTCGCTCCCGACCCCTACACCCTGCTCCCCGCGGTCGGCACGTTCTCCGTCACGTCCACGGACGTCCGCGACGGCGAACAGCTCCCCGACGCCCAGGTCTTCGAGGGCGGCAACACCTCACCGCAACTCTCCTGGTCCGGCTTCCCGGAAGAGACCCGCAGCTTCGTCGTCACCTGCTTCGACCCCGACGCCCCCACCCCCTCGGGCTTCTGGCACTGGGTGGCCGTGAACCTCCCGGCCGCCACGACCTCCCTGGACACCGGCGCCGGCGCCTCGGACGACACCCTCCCCGGCAGCGCCTTCCACGTCCGCTCCGACTACGGCACCCGCGCGTTCGGCGGCGCCGCCCCGCCCAAGGGCGACCACCCGCACCGCTACTTCTTCGTGGTGCACGCGGTCGACGTGGACGCCCTCGACGTGGACTCCGACGCCTCCCCTGCCGTGGTGAGCTTCAACCTGGCGTTCCACACCTTGGCCCGCGCGATCATCACGCCGACCTACCAGCACTGACCGCCACTGGTCCTCCACCTGCCCGGTTGCCCGTTCTTGGGCGCCGGGCAGGTTCGTGACTGGGGTGGAGCGGCTCGGTCAGGCCCACGGACCCGCGCTGGGCATGCCGGACGGCGCGTTGGCGGTGTGGAGCAGGCCGGTCAAGCGCGCGCACCCGCCTGGAGCACGCAAAACTGTTCGGCCGGGGGTGGAGCAGCACGGCGGAGCGTTGCGCCGCGCACGTCACACGTCGCCCCCCGAGGCAATGCCGAAGGCGAGCCACCTTCCTATCCGGGCGAGGCCGCAGGCCAGCCGAAAGGAACCGTTGCCAGGACGGGCAAGCCTTGTCGAGCGAAGCGAGACGTATCTACCTTCCCTCCATGGGTAGCGGTGACAAGCCCTTTGACCTGCGGTTGGGGCTTGACTTTGAGGGCGGGGCGATATCCTGGCAGGGATCGGCCGGGCTCCCTTATGCCCGGCTTGTGAAGGCCGACTCATCGCCCCGCAAGAGGCTCGAAGTCAAGCCCCAATCGCGATCGTCGCGAAGCGGCGATGAACCCCAAACGTCGTCCCTGCCTGACCAACCCCGGTGCCAAGGCGACACACAAACGTGCGCGCGGGACCCCCGGCGTAAGCCCCACGTAACCCCAACCCGGGAACACCCTCCCCCGATCAATGGTTGGATCGTCACGTGAGGCACTTCGACCTGGTCATCATCGGCACCGGCTCCGGCAACTCCATCCCGAACGACGCCATGGCAGGCTGGCAGATCGCCATCCTGGAGAAGGGCACGTTCGGCGGCACCTGCCTGAACGTCGGCTGCATCCCGACGAAGATGTTCGTCCACACCGCAGACCAGGCCGCCGCTCCGGCGAACGCCAAGAAGCTGGGCGTGGACGCGCACCTGGACGCGGTGCACTGGCCGGAGATCCGCGACCGCATCTTCGGGCGGATCGACCCGATCGCCGAGGGCGGCCGGAACTGGCGGGCGAACGAGAACGCGAACGTCACGGTCTACGAGGGCACGGCGAGGTTCGTCGACGCGCACACGATCGACACGGGTACCGGCGAGACGATCACCGCCGACCGGATCGTCATCGCGGCGGGGTCGCGGCCGACGGTTCCGGACATCGCGGACCTGGACACGACCGGGTTCCACACGAGCGACACGATCATGCGGCTGGAGGAGCTGCCGGAGAGCCTCATCATCGTCGGCAGCGGGTTCATCGCCTCCGAGTTTGCGCACGTCTTCAGCAGTTTCGGGGTCGACGTCACGCTGATCGCGCGCAGCAACCTGCTGCTGCGGCACGAGGACCTGGAGGTCGCCGAGCGGTTCACCGAGGTCGCGAAGACCAAGTGGGACGTCCGGTTGCAGCGCAAGACCACGCGGGCCGAGAAGACCGCGAACGGGGTCAGGCTCCACCTCGAAGGGCCCGACGGCGAGGAGACCGTGGAGGCGCAGCAGCTCCTCATCGCGGTCGGGCGGCAGCCGAACAGCGACCTGCTCGACGCGGGCAAGGTGGTCGAGCTGCACGAGGACGGGCGGGTCAAGGTCGACGAGTTCCAGCGCACCAGCCAGGAGCACATCCTGGCGCTGGGTGACATCAGCTCCGACTACCAGCTCAAGCACGTCGCCAACCACGAGGCCAAGGTCGTGCAGCACAACCTGCTGCACCCGGACGACCGGATCAAGAGCGACCACCGGTTCGTTCCGGCCGCGGTGTTCTCCAGCCCGCAGATCGCGAGCGTCGGGCTCACCGAGGAACAGGCGAAGGCGCGCGGAATCCGTTATGTCACCGCGAGCCAGGCCTACGCGAGCATCGCGTACGGGTGGGCGATGGAGGACCGGACGGGCTTCGCGAAGCTGCTCGCCGACCCCGCGACCGGGCAGCTGCTCGGCGCGCACATCATCGGGCCGCAGGCGTCGACGGTGATCCAGCCGCTCATCCAGGCGATGAGCTTCGGGCTGGACGCGAAGACCATGGCGCGCGGGCAGTACTGGATCCATCCCGCGATGCCGGAGCTGGTCGAGAACGCCCTTCTGAACCTGCCTTTGGACTGAAAGTCCCCGCACCACAGGGCCTTCCGACGGTGCCGCGACAGGGCGGCACCGTCGAAGATGCGTTGATGACTGACCGAGTTCTCGTCGCGTACACGTCGAAAGCCGCCGCCACGGACGAAATCGCCCAGATCATCGGCATGGAGCTCGCGAGCTGCGGCCTGCGGGTCACGGTCCTGCCGATCGCCGCCGCCGAGAGCCTGCACGGGTTCGGCGCCGTGATCATGGGTGACGCGGCGGCGAGGGATGCGAGCAGGTTCGTGCGCAAGCACAGGGCGGACCTGAAGAGCACGCCCGTGTGGTTGTTCCACCGGGGAAGACCACCGGTACCGCCCGACGTCACCAGGATGGTGCGCCGGCTCGGGGCGAACGGGCCGGTGAGCTTCGGCGGTGCGGCACCGGACTGGGACCGGGCGCAGGCGTGGGCCCGCTACCTCGCCGACCAGCTCACGGTGCTGCACCGCGGGTTCGTCTCGAACTAGGGCGCCGTCAGGCCTGCTGGACGCGCACGGTGTTGCCGGCCGGGTCGCGGAACACGCAGTCGCGGGCACCCCACGGCTGCGACGTCGGCTCCTGCACGACGTCCGCGCCGCCCGCCTGGAGCTTCTCGAACGTGCCGTCGAGGTCCGGCGTCGCGAGGTTGATGAACGCGTAGCTGCCGTTCGCCATCATCTCGGCGATCGCGGTGCGGTGGGCGTCGGTGAGGCCCTCGGCCATCGCGGGCGGTTCGAGCACGACCGACGACGTGGAGCCGGCCGGTCCGACGGTGATCCAGCGGTGCGTGCCCTGGCCGACATCCGCGCGGACCTCCCAGCCGAGCAGGTCGCGGTAGAAGGCCAGCGAGGCCTCCGGGTCGGTGTGCGGGAGGAACGTCGCGTGAATGGTGATGTCCATGCCGTCAACGCTATGACCAGCGCGAACGCCGCGCTTCTCGATTCCTGACCAGATGCGGGGACTAGACGTAGCGGGGACGGCCGGCCACCCAGCCGAGCGCGGTCAGCGCCGCCAGCAGCACGAGCTGCAGCACCAGCGAGATCGTCCACGAACCGGTCGTGTCGCGCAGCAGGCCGAACGCGAACGGGCCGGAGGCCGCGATCAGGTAGCCGAGGCTCTGCGCCATCGCCGACAGCCGCGCGGTGTCCGAAGTGGACTTCGTGCGCAGCGACATCACCAGCAGCGCCAACGGGAACATGCCCATCCCGAACCCGATCAGCAGCACCCACAGGCCGGGTGCGGCCGCGGGCGCCACCAGCATGCCGAGGATCCCGGCGAACGACAGCACGCCCAGCACCAGCACCATCGGTCCCTGGCTGGAGAACCGGGCGGCGAGCGGCGGCACGAACAGGCTCACCGGCACGCTCAGCAGCATCGAGACGGCGAGCAGCATCCCGGCGGTGTTGCGGTCCACACCGGCGTCGACGAGCATCGCCGGCAGCCAGCCCATGACCGTGTAGGCGAAGAGCGACTGCAGGCCGAAGAACACGGTGATGACCCACGCGAGCGGGCTGCGCAGCAACGACCGCGGCGCGGCCGTCGTCGCCGGCTTCACCACCGTGGCCGAGGAACCGTGCCGGGCGCCCGCGAACCAGACGACGACCGCGCCCAGCGAGAGCAACGCCCACGCACCGACCGCGAGCCGCCACGAACCGAGGTACTCCTCCAGCCGGGGCGTCAGCGCGGCGGCCAGTGCGGCGCCAGCGGAGAGCGTTCCGGTGTAGACACCGGTGATGAGGCCGACGCGGTTCGGGAACGACGCCTTCACGACCACCGGGATGAGCACGTTGGAGACCGCGATGCCCGCGCAGGCGATGAAGGTGCCGCCCAGCACGACCCACGGGCCGTCGATCACGCGCAGGACCAGGCCGAGCGTGAGCACCCCCAGGGACAGCCCGATCGCGCGGGCCATGCCGAGGCGGCGGCCGAGCCACGGCGCCGCGAACGCCGCGAAGCCGAAGCACAGCGCCGGAACGGCGGTCAACGCGCTGGTCCAAGCGGCCGAAACCCCAAGAGCGGAGCGGACATCACCGAGCACCGAGGCCAGACTGGTCACCGCTGGGCGGAGATTCGCCGCCGCGAGGGCGACCCCGATCGCGAGGAGCGTGGACCCGACCAGCGGAACGTGACGATTCTTGACGACCGTCACCCTGCGACCCCGATCGGTGGCAGTCTGTGCGGCACGGGTTGTCTGCTGGATCGTCACGTGCACCACTATCGCAGACATAGGATGTTCGGATGAAAGGATGACGCTGTGCCGTTGGCCACTACCCGACGGACGGGCCTCGTCGACCAGGTGATCGACCAGATGAGAGGTGCGATCACCAGCGGCGAATGGCCCGTCGGGCAGCGCATCCCGCCCGAGCCCGAGCTGGTCACGGCGCTCGGGGTCGGCCGGAACACGGTGCGCGAGGCCGTGCGGGCGCTGTCGCACGCCGGTCTGCTGGAGGTGCGGCAGGGCGACGGCACGTTCGTCCGCGCCACCAGCGAGATCTCCGGTGCCGTGCGCCGCATGTGCGGAACCGAGCTGAGAGAGGTCCTCCAGGTCCGCAGGACGCTGGAGGTCGAGGGCGCACGACTGGCCGCCAAGCACCGCACCGACGCCGAGCTGGCGCGGCTCACCGAGCTGCTGCACCAGCGCGACGCCGCGATGGAGGCCGAGCAGTGGGCCGAGGTGATCGAGCACGACACCGCGTTCCACGTGCTGCTCGTGCAGTGCTCGCACAACACGCTGCTGGCCGAGCTCTACCGGGGCTTGACCGAGGCCGTCAAAGCTTCGGTGGCGGCATCTGTCGACACCAGCTCAGGGGGTCAGGACCAGGTGTCGCACACCGGGCTGCTGCACGCGGTCCGCGACGGTGACCAGGAGAAGGCGGCGATCGAGGCGGGCGGCTTCTTCGAGGAGCTGATCGAGAAGTTCTGCTGAACCGCGGACAGAAGTCGTCCGCACGAGCTCATAGCGTGGGGGCCATGGAGAGCACGCCGTTCCGCATCGAGGTCCCGCAGGCCGAGGTCGACGACCTCCGTTCCCGCCTCGCGAACACGCGCTGGCCGGAGGACGACCTGCCGGGCGTCGGCTGGTCCTACGGCATCCCGCTGAGCTACCTGCGCCCGCTCGCGCAGTACTGGGCTGACGGGTTCGACTGGCGCGCCCAGGAGGAGCGGATCAACGCCCACCCGCAGTTCACGACGGAGATCGGCGGCCAACGCATCCACTTCCTGCACGTCCGCTCACAGAACCCGGACGCGCTGCCGCTGCTGCTGATCCACGGCTGGCCCGGCTCGTTCGCCGAGTTCCTGGACGTCGTCGAACCGCTTTCCGCCGACTTCCACCTCGTGATCCCGTCCATCCCCGGCTTCGGCTTCTCCGGCCCGGTGCGCAGGACCGGCTGGAACGTGCTGCGCGTCGCGTGGGCGTTCGCGAAGCTCATGGAGGGCCTCGGCTACGACCGCTACGGCACCCAGGGCGGCGACTGGGGTTCCGGCATCGCGCAGGAGATCGGCCGCGTCTTCCCCGAGCACGTCGTCGGCGTGCACGTGAACATGCTGCAGACCTTCCGCCCCCAGGGCGTCAACGACCTCACGCCGGAGGAGCTGGGCGCGCTGGAGTCGCTGGACCACTACCAGAAGGAGCTCTCCGGCTACATGCACATCCAGCGCACCCGTCCCAGGACGCTGGGCTACGGCCTGACCGACTCCCCCATCGGCCAGCTGGCGTGGATCGCCGAGAAGTTCCACGACTGGACCGACAACGACGGCACCCCGGAAAGCGCCGTCCCACGCGACCGCATCCTCACGAACGTCTCGATCTACTGGTTCTCGCGCACGGCCGGCTCGTCCGCCGCGCTGTACAAGGAGCAGGCCGCCTCCTGGGGCCGGCAGCAACCCACCACGGTGCCGACCGGTGTCGCCGTCTTCCCGCACGACATCAGCCGGCCGGTGCGGTCGCTGGCGGAGAAGATGATCCCGACGATCGTGCACTGGACCGAGTTCGACCGCGGCGGCCACTTCGCCGCGATGGAGGAACCGGACCTGCTGGTCCAGGACATCAGGAAGTTCTTCGGAGCACTGTGAAACTCTCGAACCGCACGCTCAACCGGACGTTGCTCGAACGGCAGCTGCTGCTGGAGCGCACCGACATGCCGATCGTGGCCGCCGTCGAACACCTCGGCGGCCTCCAGGCCCAGGCCCCGGTCCCGCCGTACCTGGCGCTGTGGTCGCGGCTGAAGCCGTACGGGGTCGACGCGCTGAGCAAGCTCATCACCGACCGCTCGCTGGTGCGGATGACGTTGTGGCGCGGCACCCTGCACCTCATCTCCGCCGACGACGTGCACCTGATGCGCACGGCCCTGCAGCCTGAGCTGAACAAGTGGGCGCGCAACGTGGTCCCGCCCGCCCACCGCGTCGAGATCGACCTCGACGAGCTCGCTCGCATCACTCACGAGTACGTCGAGACCGAGCCGCGCACGGTCGCGGAGATCGGCGCCCACCTGGAGGCGCACTTCCCCGAGGCCAAGGCGCGCGAGCTCTCGACGCAGGCCCAGATGCTGGTGCCGATGGTCCAGGTCCCGCCGCGCGGCATCTGGGGCGTCGGCGGCGTGCCGCAGAACGTCGCGATGTCCACGTGGCTCGGCCGCGACCTCCCAGCGTCGGCCGACGTGCCCGCGCTGGTCGAGCGGTACCTGCGGGCGTTCGGCCCGGCGACCCTCGCGGACATGCAGGCGTGGTCGCGGCTGACCGGCCTGAAGGCGCACGCCGCCGCACTCGGCCTCGTGGAGTACGAGAACGAGGACGGCAAGGTGCTCCTCGACGTGCCCGACGGCAAGATCGTCCCCGCCGACACCCCCGCACCCGCCCGGCTGCTGCCCGCGTTCGACAACGTGCTGCTCGGGCACGCCGACCGCACCCGGATCATGAGCGAGGAGGCCCGGTCGCGCTGGGGAGCGGTGCGCAACGGGGTGTTCCCGCCGACGTTCCTGGTGGACGGGTTCCTGCGCGGCACCTGGAACGTGGTGGAGACCAGGGACACCGCGACGCTGACGATCGAGCCGTACTCCAGGACGACGAAGAAGGACCTGGCCGGGGTCGTCCGGGAGGCCAGGGCGGTGCTGAAGGTGATGGCGCCGACGAAGGCGCACGTGGTGGAGACGGCAGGCTGACGCAGGGGTACCCCCGCCCAGGGATCCCCTCACAACCCACGCTACTCAGCAGGTCCGACAACCACGCCGGGCTCAGCCGCCGCCGCCTGCCGGATCACCTCCAAAGCCGCGGTGATCGCCGGCCGCCGCGAAGCCTGCGTCCGCCACACCGCGTACAGCGTGCGGGTGGGGGCCGGCCGCATCGGCACGGCCCGCACGTTGTCCGGCACCTCGCCGCGCCCCAGCCGCGGGATCAACGCCACCCCGATCCCCTTGGCGAGCAACGCCAGCTGCGTCTGGTACTCGCTGACCCGGTAGACCAGCTCCGGTTCGATGCCCGCGCCGTGGAACGTCCGCACGAGCCAGTCGAAGCAGATCGCCCCCTCCGGCTGGCACGTCCAGCGCGCGCCGACGAGGTCGGCCGGTACCAGGAACTCCTTGTCCGCCAGCGGGTGGGACGCCGGCACCAGCACCTCGGCGAGGTCCTCGCAGATCGCCACCCGCGACAACGACTCCGGGACGGGCAGCGGGGTGTTCTTCCAGTCGTGCACGACCGCCATGTCCAGCTCACCCCGCGCCACCGCCTCGATCGCCAGCGGAGGGTCGATCTCCTTCAGCCGCACGTCCAGCGCCGGGTGCTGCTCGGCGAGGCCGACCAGGACGTCCGGCAGCAGGCCGCGCGCGGCCGTGGCGAACGCGCCGATGCACAGCCGGCCGACGGCGGCGCCGCGGTGTTCCTCCAACGCCACCTCGGCCTCTTCGACGAGCTTCAGCACGTGGCCGGCGGTGTCGGCGAGCAGCAGGGCCGCGTCGGTCAGCGCCACGCCGCGGCCGCGTCGTTCCAGCAGGGTCGTGCGGGTCTCGCGTTCGAGCTTCGCGATCTGCTGCGAGACGGCGGACGGGGTGTATCCGAGCACGTCAGCGGCGGCGCCGACGGTGCCGTACGTCGCGACGGCGTGCAGGGCGCGGAGGCGTCCGAGGTCGAGCATGTAGCGATGCTAAACCCAACACCCCACGACTTGGAACTAGTGCTAAATAGTTGTCCGGCGCAAGCTGGGAGCGTGCATCCTCGCCACGTTCTGCTCGCCGTGCTCGTCGCCGCCATCTGGGGCTTCAACTTCGTCGTGCTCAAGGTCGGTCTCGACGAGTTCCCGCCGATCCTGTTCTCCGCGCTGCGCTTCCTCGCCGCGGCGGTGCCGGCGATCTTCTTCGTGGGCCGGCCGAGCGTCGCGTGGCGGTGGGTGATCGCCGTGGGGCTGGTGCTCGGTGTCGCGAAGTTCAGCTTCCTGTTCATCGGCCTGCACGCGGGCATGCCCGGCGGTCTGTCCAGCCTGGTGCTGCAGAGCCAGGTCATCTTCACGGCGGTGTTCGCGGCGGTCGTGCTGCGCGAGCGTCCCAGGCCGGTGCAGCTCACCGGCATCGGGCTCGCGGTGGCGGGCATGGGGATCATCGCGTGGGACTACGGGCTGTCGTCGCCGCTGCTCGGGTTCGTGCTGGTGATCGCGGCCGCGGCCTGCTGGGGTGTCTCCAACGTGCTGATGCGCTACGCGCGGCCGGCGGACACGCTGCGGTTCATGGTGTGGGTGAGCGCCGTGGCGGTGCTGCCGTTGTTCGGGCTGGCGTTCCTGACCGAGGACATGAGCGCGCTCGGGCGCATGGACTGGGCGGGCGTGGGCGCGATCGGGTACGTCGCGTGGATCTCGACGCTGCTCGGGTTCGGGATCTGGGGGTTCCTGCTGCGCCGCTACGAGTCGTCCGTCGTGGCGCCGTTCTCGCTGCTGGTGCCGGTGTTCGGGATGTTCTCGGCGTGGGCGTTCCTGGGCGAGGACCTGACCGCGCTGCGGGCCGCGGCCGGTGGGATCGTGCTGGCCGGTCTGGCTATTCCGCTGCTGGCGGGGCGCCGGGCGGCACGAACGGCAGGCCCCGCGGAGCCCCTCGTTCCAGCAGGTCGATGACGGCCTTGGTGTCGAGGTGGTCGGCGACCAGGTCGCCCAGCAGGTCCAGCTGGGCCTCGCGGGCGGCCTGGAAGCTCACCTCGCCCGGCGCGAAGTCGCGGCCGGCCCGTTCGGCGGCCCAGCGCAGGAACCTGCGGCGGAACCCGTCGTTCTCCAGCAGGCCGTGCCAGTGCGTGCCGAGCACCCGGTCGGTCTCGGCGCCCTCGTCACCGACCAGCGGGCGTTCGGTGGTGCGCACGACCTGGCCGTGGTGGATCTCGTAGCCTGTGACGGGCTCGTCCCACGCCAGATCCGACGGCGTGGCAAGGGTTTTCTGCTGCGCGAACCGGATGTCGACGTCGAGCAGGCCGAGCCCGTCGACCACGCCGTCACCGGACTCGACGTCGTCCTCGATGCGCCGCGACAGCATCTGGAAGCCACCGCAGATGCCGAGCACCGGGCCGTCGAACCGCGCGATGGCCTCGGCCAGCCCCGTCTCGCGCAGCCACCGCAGGTCCGACACGGTGGCCTTGGAACCGGGCAGCACCACGAGGTCCGCGTCCGCCAGCCGGGACGGCTCGGTCACGAACCGCACGGACACACCGGGTTCGCACGCCAGCGCCTCGACGTCGGTCGCGTTGGAGATGCGCGGCAACCGGACCACGGCCACGCGCAGCCAGTCGCGCACCGGCGGCCGCGGGCGGCCGATCACGCCGTCGGCGGTGTAGGACAACGAGTCCTCGGCGTCGAGCCACAGGTCCTCGCTCCACGGCAGCACGCCCAGCACCGGGCGGCCGGTGAGGTGGCGGATCTGGCGCAGACCGGGTTCGAGCAGCCGCGGGTCGCCGCGGAACTTGTTGACCACGAACCCGGAGACCAGCGCCTGGTCGGCCGCGTCGAGCACCGCCAGCGTCCCGAAGAAGTGCGCGAACACACCACCGCGGTCGATGTCGCCCACGACCAGGGTCGGCAGACCGGCCCGTGTGGCCAAGCCCATGTTCGCGATGTCGTTGGCGCGCAGGTTGATCTCGGCCGGTGACCCCGCCCCCTCGCAGACGACCACCTCGTGGTCGCGGCGCAGTCCGTCCAAAGTGGACAGGACGGTGTCGAGCAGCTGCTGCTTGCGGTCGCGGTAGCTCAGCGCGGAGACCTCGCCGACGGCCTTGCCCAGCACGACGACCTGGGACGTGCGGTCGCCGCCCGGCTTGAGCAGCACGGGGTTGAACCGCACGCTCGGCGCCTTGAACGCCGCCCGCGCCTGGAGGGCCTGCGCGCGGCCGATCTCGCCGCCGTCGAGTGTGACGAACGAGTTGTTCGACATGTTCTGCGCCTTGAACGGCACGACGTCGACGCCCTGGCGTGCCAGAAAGCGGCACAGACCGGCGACCAGGACGCTCTTGCCCGCGTCCGAGGTCGTCCCACAGATCAACATCGCACCCCGCATGGACGCCAATGCTGCCATCATCACGGGCATGGTCACCGTCGTGCTCATGCACAGCCCTTTCCTAGGCCCGTCGAGCATGCGTCCGCTCGCCGACGAACTGGCCTCCGACGGGGTGGCGGTGCTGCTGGTCGACCTGCAGATGACGGTGAACGAGGCGCCGGTGCACCAGCGGCTGATCGGGGCGTTCGCGGACGCGCTGGACGACTCGGGCGTCGAGGGACCGCTGGTGCTGGTCGGGCACAGCGGCGCCGGACCGCTGCTGCCGGCCTTCGCGGACGCGCTGGAGATCGACGTGGCCGGGCTGGTGTTCCTCGACTCGGACCTGCCGACGCCGGGCAGGGCGTGGCGCGACACCGTGGACCCGGCGCTGGTCGGCAAGGTGAAGGCCACGGTCCGCGACGGCAAGCTGCCGCGCTGGGACCGCTGGTTCGACACCGACCCGTTGACGCTGGTGCCCGCCGGGCTGCGCGAGGAGATGCGCGACGAGGCACCCGAGGTGGCGTGGGAGTTCCTGAAGGAGACGCGGCCGGTCGTGGAGTGGGCCGGGCCGTGCGGGTACGTGCTGCTGTCGGCGGCCTACGACGCCGAGGCCGACCGCGCGGAGGAGCGGGGCTGGCCGGTGGAACGGCTCGAGTCGCACCACCTGGCGGCCGCGACGTCGCCCTCGGCGGTCGCGGCCGCGCTGAAGGCCGTCCTCAGCAGACTGTGAGGATCTCCGAGCCGGTCTCGGTGACGACGATGGTGTGCTCGAACTGGGCGGTCCAGCTCTTGTCCTGGGTGGTGACGGTCCAGCCGTCGTCCCACATGTCGTGCTCGTAGCCGCCGAGCGTGATCATCGGCTCGATCGTGAACGTCATGCCGGGCTCGAGCACGGTCTTCACCGAAGGCTCGTCGTAGTGCAGGACCACGAGGCCGCTGTGGAACGTGCGGCCGATGCCGTGGCCGGTGAAGTCGCGGACCACGCCGTAGCCGAAGCGGTTCGCGTACGCCTCGATGACGCGGCCGACGACGTTGAGCTCGCGGCCGGGCTTCACGGCCTTGATCGCGCGCATGGTCGCCTCGTGCGTGCGCTCGACCAGCAGCCGGTTCTCCTCGGAGACGTTGCCCGCGAGGAAGGTCGCGTTCGTGTCGCCGTGCACGCCGCCGATGAACGCCGTCACGTCGATGTTCACGATGTCGCCGTCCTCGACGACCGTCGAGTCGGGGATGCCGTGGCAGATGACCTCGTTCAGCGAGGTGCAGCACGACTTCGGGAAGCCGCGGTAGCCCAGCGTCGAGGGGTACGCGCCGTTGTCGCACAGGAACTCGTGCGCCACCGCGTCGATCTCGTCCGTCGTCACACCGGGGACGACGACCTTGCCGGCCTCCTGCAGCGCCTGCGCGGCGAGCCGGCCCGCGATCCGCATGGCCTCGATGATCTCCGGCGTCTGCACCCAGGGGTCGTTGCCGCGCTGCGGCGCGGGCTTGTCGACGTACTCGGGACGCACGATGCGCGAGGGCACCTGACGACGCGGGGATTGCACACCGGGTTGCAGCGGAGCACGAACAGCCATGCTCCCCACATTACTGGGCGACGGCGGCGCCGCCCCGGAGCCCGGCACCGGTCATCACAGCAGTGGTTCATCACAGCACCGGTCATCACAGCGGTGGTCATCACAGCACCGGTCATCACGGCAGCGCTTTCAGGAACCGGGCCGCGACGTCGACCGCGGGGGTGGAGGTCTCCCCGCTGAGCACCAGCGTCGCGAACGCCACATCGCCCCGGTATCCCGTGAACCACCCGTGCGAGTGCACGCCGTCGCCGAACTGAGCGGTACCGGTCTTGCCCCGCACGTCTCCGTACGGCTTGAGCTGTGGTGCGGTGCCGTAGTCGACGACCTCGCGCATCATCTGCCGCACCGGGTCGAGCGCCGTGGGCGCAGCGGGCTGCTTGTCGGCTTTGGTGTCCTTGCCGCGCAGCAGCTGCGGCGTCGGCATGGACCCCTTCGCGATGGACGCGGACACCAGCGCCATGCCGAACGGCGAGGCCAGCACCTTGCCCTGGCCGAACGCGTCCTCGGCCCGTTCCACGACGTCGTCGGCGGGCGGCACGGAACCGGTGATCGTCGTCAGGCCCGCGATGTCGAAGTCGACGCCGAGGCCGAGCGACAGGGCGGTGTTCGTGAGCAGGTCGGGCGGCATGTCGACGGCGAGCTGCGCGAACGTGGTGTTGCAGGAGAACGCGAACGCCGACCGCAGCGGGATGGTCCCCTTCTCGAACTCGTTCGAGTTCGGCACGATCCGGCGGCCCGCGATGGTGGTCTTGCCGGGACACGGCAGCGGGGTGTCGGCGTTGACCTTGCCGGACTGGATCGCGGCCAGCGCGGACACCGCCTTCATCGTCGAGCCCGGCGGGAAACGGCCGGTCAGCGCCAGTGCGCCCTGCGCGTCGGCGGCGTCGTTCTGCGCGACGGCGAGGATGTCGCCGGTGGACGGCTGGATCGCGACGAGCATCGTGGGTTGCTGCACCGGTTCGACGGCGTCCTCGGCCGCGGTCTGGACGACCCGCGACAATGCCGTGTTGACCGCCTTGGCCGGTTCCGGTGCCTGCTGGTGCAGCTCGTCGACCTCGTTGCCCTGCGCGTCGACCGTGGCGACCCGGAAACCGGTGTGGCCGGCGATCTCGTCCTCGACCGCCTTGCGGATGGCGGGCAGCACCTGCGAGCCGAACGTGCGGCTGGGCGCGAGCAGGGAGGTCTGCGAGCTGAACCGGACACCGGGCAGCTCGTAGATCTTCGGCTTCACCGTCTGGTAGTCCGGGTCCCGCAGCGCCGCCACCTGGTAGGCCTGCCCGTCGGGCGTCTTGGCGGCACCGTCGACGATGGACTGCTGGGTGATCGCCTTGTCCAGCGGGGTGAGCGCCTCGCCCAGCGTCTTCGCGACCGCGGCGACGTCACCGGCCTCCTTGGGCACCAGCAGGACGGACACGACCCGTTCGGGCGCCAGCAGCGGCGTGCCGTCCCGGTCGAGCACCGGCGCGGGATCGGGCTTGAGCTCGGTGAGCTTGATCGTCTGCTGCGGGGCGAGCTTCGGGTGCGGCACGGACGACGCCCAGCGCACCTTCCACGTGTCGCCCTCCTGTCTGACCTCGAACTTCGTCGGGTAGGACCAGTGCCGACCCTTGCCGAGGTCCCAGTCGAGCGTGACCGACGCCTCGGCCGCCGTGTCGCCGTTCTTGCGGAGCTGGTCGACCTTGCTGGTCAGCTTCTCCGGCTTGAGGGCGCCGCGGAACTTCTCCAGCGCCTCCTTGGCGTCGTTCGGGTCGTCGGTCATCCCGGCCGCACCCTGCACGTCACCCGACGCGAGCTTGCCCAGGAAGTCGTTGGTGATCTCCGGAGCCCCCGGCTCGTCCGCGAACAGCCCGCAGCCGCTCACCGTCACCAGGACCGCCGTGATCATCGCGAGAAGGCGCACGGCCGCGAGTATGCCCGTTCAGAAGAGGACAGTCGCGTACTGACCGACCTGTTCGAACCCGATCCGCCGGTAGGCGGCCTGCGCGACGTGGTTGTACCCGTTGACGTACAGGCTCGCCGTGCGGTCCAGGTGGTGCACGAGCCGGCTGGCCACCGCCGCCGTCCCCGCGGTCCCCAGCCCCTCACCCCTGCGTTCCGGCCGCACCCAGACCCCCTGGATCTGCCCGACCCGCTTCGACATGGCCCCGATCTCGGCCTTGAACACGACCTCGTCGTTCTCGAACCGCGCGAACGCCCGGCCCGCGGCGATCAGCTCGCTGACCCTGGCCCGGTAGCCCGCGCCACCGTCCTCCGCGCACGGGTCGATGCCGACCTCTTCGATGAACATGGCGATCGCGGCCGGCAGGTACCGGTTGAGCTCACTCGGCCTGACCTGCCGCACCAACGGGTCCGGCGCGACGTCGGGCGTGCGGCTCAGCGCCATCAACGGCTGGTCACCACGCACCTCGCGGGCCGGCCCCCAGTCGGCCTGCAGCTCGTCCCAGAGGGTCAGCACCTGCTCGGCCGGCCCGACGAGGCTGGAGCACATGCGCCCCCTGCGCCGCGCCCGGTCGGCGAACATCCGCATGGCACTCGCGCTGCCGCGGAGCGGGATCAGGTTCGGCCCGGAGAAGCACAGACCGTCGACCTTGCCGCGCATCGGCCGGGAGTCCGACCCCCACATCTCACCGCCGAGGCGCCACGGGTCCAGCCCCGCGGTCTCGACCCTTGCCGCGACCATGCACGCAGCGACGGGGTCGCTGTCGAGCACCCCGCGTACGTCGATCAGGTCGCGCTCGTCGAGCACGCGCGCTCCGGCAAGCCTCAGCACGTCATCTAGGGTGCCAGATTTGGCCTGGGTGTGGCATCAGCCAACAGTGCGCCTGTGGATTCACCGATGGTGATGGGTGACACGGCCGGTGGGGATTTCGGGTCCGTGTCGCCTGGGGGGCCGTGTGTCTGTCGCCTTGGCACCGGGGTTGGGTTGGGTCCGTTTGTCTGTCGCCTTGGGTGCGTGGTTGGTCAGGCAGGGACGACGTTCGGGGTTCATCGCCGCTTCGCGACGATTGCGATTGGGGCTTGACTTCGAGCCTCTAGCGGGGCGATGAGTCGGCCTCAAAAGGCCGGGCATAAGCGAGCCCGGCCGATCCCTACCAGGATATCGCCCCGCCCTCAAAGTCAAGCCCCAATCGCAGGTCAAAGGGGCTGTCACCGCTACCCGTCAAGGGAAGGTAGAAACGCCTCGCTTCGCTCGACGGGTGCGGAAAGCCTGAGGTCAGGTAGAGACGTCTCGCTTCGCTCGAACAGGTGTCGCCGTGCCTGGGATCGGGGCGATACGTGTTGCCTCGCTCCATAGGTGGGCTGACTGCGCTCGCCCATTCCAGCGCACCGCACCCGGCCGCACCGACCCTCAACCTTCGCCTGGCGAGCCCACGCCTGTCACGCCCGCCCTGCGCCCGCCCGCCGAGGTCGGTTGTGTCCAACTCTGCGAGCCCCGCGCTCGCTAGGCCCCACCTCCCGCCGCCGAACCTGCCAAGCCCGCGCGTCGGGCCCGCCCAGCGCCCGTATCGCGCTCCCTACGTCGGGCCTGCCCGTCCCGCGCCGGACCCGCTCAGCGCCTGTGCCGTACTCCCCACGCCGAGCCCGCCGGTCCCCACGTCGAGCCCGCCTCCCCTCGCCCCGAAGGCCAAGGCCCCGCGACGACCTCCCGGAACTGTCAGACCTCGCGACTAGCGTGGGTCGCGGGGGCGCCAAAACCCAAGGGGACCCCTGCGCAAGCCTGCCCGTGAACCCCGACGGGCCCCAAGACGACGTGAGGGGCGCCCTCCTACCGGAAGGGCGCCCCACACGAACAAGCGAACAAACAAACGACCAGCCGAACAACCAGCCAACCGACCGGGCGAACGTCAGCCGACCGTCACCGCGGGCGACTCGCCGGTCGCCTCCATCTCCTCCGCGAGGCGCATGGCCTCCTCGATGAGGGTCTCGACGATCGCGTGCTCGGGCACGGTCTTGATGACCTGCCCCTTCACGAAGATCTGGCCCTTGCCGTTGCCCGACGCGACGCCGAGGTCGGCCTCGCGGGCCTCGCCGGGGCCGTTGACGACGCAGCCCATGACGGCGACGCGCAGCGGGACCTCCATGCCCTCCAGGCCTGCGGTGACCTGTTCGGCCAGCGTGTAGACGTCGACCTGGGCGCGGCCGCAGGAGGGGCAGGAGACGATCTCCAGCTTCCGCGGTCGCAGGTTGAGGGACTGGAGGATCTGGTGGCCGACCTTGATCTCCTCGACCGGCGGGGCGGAGAGGGAGACGCGGATCGTGTCGCCGATGCCCTGGCGCAGGAGTGCGCCGAAGGCCACGGCCGACTTGATGGTGCCCTGGAAGGCGGGGCCGGCCTCCGTCACGCCGAGGTGCAACGGGTAGTCGCACTGTTCGGCGAGGAGCTCGTAGGCGCGGACCATGATCACCGGGTCGTTGTGCTTGACCGAGATCTTGATGTCGTGGAAGTCGTGCTCGGCGAAGAGCGAGGCCTCCCACAGGGCCGACTCGGCCAGGGCCTCCGGGGTGGCCTTGCCGTACTTGGCCATCAGACGCGGGTCCAGGGAGCCCGCGTTGACGCCGATGCGGATCGGGGTGTTGTGGTCGCGCGCGGCTTGCGCGATCTCCTTCACCTTGTCGTCGAACTTCTTGATGTTGCCGGGGTTGACGCGCACTGCGGCGCAGCCGGCCTCGATGGCGGCGAACACGTACTTCGGCTGGAAGTGGATGTCCGCGATCACCGGGATCTGCGACTTCTTGGCGATGGCGGGCAGCGCGTCCGCGTCGTCCTGCGAGGGGCAGGCGACCCGGACGATGTCGCAGCCGGCCGCGGTGAGCTCAGCGATCTGCTGGAGCGTCGCGTTGACGTCCGACGTGAGCGTTGTCGTCATCGACTGGACGGAGACGGGGAACTCGCTGCCGACACCGACGTTGCCCACCATCAACTGCCTGGTCTTGCGACGTTCCGACAGCACCGGCGGCGGCAGTGCCGGCATTCCGAGCATCACGCCGTCACTCATGGGTTGTGCACCTTTCCGTAAGTCACTGCAACCTGATCGGGTTGACGATGTCGGCGGTCACGGTCAGCAGCGTGATGGCGCCGCCGAGGAAGATGACCACGTAGGTGAGCGGCAGCAGGCGCATGTAGTTGACCGGGGCGCCGGCGGGTTTCCCGCGCAGCTTCCTCAACCAGTCTCGCACCCGTTCGTAGAGGTTGACGGCGATGTGACCACCGTCAAGCGGCAGCAGCGGCAGGAGGTTGAACACACCCACGAAGAAGTTCAGGCCCGCGAGCATCAGCACGAAGAACGCCCACAGGCCCCGCTCCGCCGCGTCACCGCCCAGGCGCGACGCGCCCACGACGGAGATCGGGGTGTCCAGGTCGCGTTCGCCGCCGCCGATGGCCTTCACCACGGCCGGGATGCGCTCGGGGAAGCGCAGCAGGCCCTTCCAGGTGTTCACGAACATGTCGCCGGTGAACGCCACGGCGGCCGGGACCGCGTCGATCGGGCCGTAGGTGAACGACTCCTTCGGCAGCACGCCGATCGCGCCGATCTCCTTGGTCTCCTTGCCGCCCTTGCCGTCGGTCAGGGTGCGGGTGACCTTGGCGACGTCGACGGTGACGGTCATCTCCTTGCCGTCGCGCACGATCTTGAACTCGGTCGGGCCGGTGCGCTCGCGGGTGATCCGCTGCATGTCCGGCCACGTCGGCGTCTGCTGGCCGGCGATCGCGACGATCTCGTCACCGGGCTGCAGGCCCGCGTTCTTCGCGGGCGCCGGCGAGCCGGACGGGCACGAGCCGTCGGTGACGTTCGCGACCGGCACGCAGGGGGTGACCTCCTGCAGGACCGGCAGGCCCTTGCTGTTCGGCAGGCCCAGCGACATCGCGAGGACCAGCAGGATGATGAACCCGAGGATGAAGTGCGTGATCGAGCCGGCCGACAGCACGACGACGCGCTTCCACACCTTCTGGTTGTAGAAGGCGCGCTTGCGGTCGTCCGGGTGCACCTCCTCCAGCGCCGTCATGCCGGTGATCTCGCAGAAGCCACCGGCCGGGATCGCCTTCAGGCCGTACTCGGTCTCGCCCTTGCGGAACGAGAACAGCCGCGGGCCGAAGCCGATGAAGTAGCGCGTGACCTTCATGCCGAAGGCCTTGGCGGTCAGCAGGTGCCCGAACTCGTGCAGCGCGATCGAGAACGCGATGCCGAACGCGAACAGCAGCACCCCGAGGATGTTGATGAATGTGTTCACGGTGAGCTCAGTTCCTTCCGACCAGCTCGCGGGCACGTGCGCGTGCCCAGTCCTCGGCTGCGAGCACCTCCGCCACGTCAGCGGGGTCACTGCGCCAGTCACCCGCTTCACCGAGGACCTGGCCGATGGTGTCGACGATGGACAGGAACGACGTCGTACCCGCGACGAAAGCGGCGAGAGCCTCCTCGTTCGCTGCGTTGTAGATCGCGGGCAGACAACCGCCCGCACTGCCCGCCTGCCGCGCGAGCTCGACCGCGGGGAACGTGACGCTGTCCACCGGCTCGAACGTCCACGAGGTGGCCGTGTCAAAGGTACAGGCGGGCGCGGCGCCGGCCACCCGCTGCGGCCAACTGAGACCGAGCGAGATGGGAAGCCGCATGTCAGGGGGTGAGGCCTGCGCGAGTGTGGAGCCGTCTGTGAACGTCACCATCGAGTGAATGATCGACTGCGGGTGCACCACCACGTCGATGCGGTCGTAGGGCACCCCGAACAACAGGTGCGCCTCGATCAGCTCCAGCCCCTTGTTGACGAGGTTCGCCGAGTTGATCGTGACGACCTGGCCCATCGACCACGTCGGGTGCGCCATGGCCTGCGCGACGGTGATGTCCGCGAGCTCCGCGCGGGTCCTGCCGCGGAACGGCCCGCCGGACGCCGTCAGCACCAGCTTGTGCACCTCGTGCGGCTCGCCACCGCGCAGGCACTGCGCGAGCGCCGAGTGCTCGGAGTCGACCGGCACGATCTGGTCCGGCTTGGCCGCCTTCAGCACGAGCGGCCCGCCCGCGATGAGCGACTCCTTGTTCGCGAGCGCCAGCGTCGCACCGCTCTCCAGCGCCTTCAACGACGGCTCGAGCCCGCGCGACCCGTCCATCCCGTTGAGGACGACGTCCGCGGGGCACGCCTCGATCAGGTCGACCATGCTGGTCAACGTCTTGACGCCGGGTACCTCGGCGCCGTTGGCGACCGCCACGACGGGCACGTCGAACTCGGCTGCCTGCTGCGTGAGCAGGTCCAGCTGACGTCCACCCGCGCCGAGCCCGACGACCTGGAAGCGGTCGCGGTTGCGCCGGATGACGTCGAGCGCCTGGGTACCGACCGAGCCGGTCGAGCCCAGGATCAGGACAGTGCGTGGAGTACTCATCGCTCCTCATTGTTCCGGAGAGTGCCTGAGAGCCCGGCACAGCCCGTCACTTTGATAACGGAGTGGTCTAGGAGGTGTGAAGTCGCCACTTCGAGGGCATTCCCTCCTCGACAAGTAGGATGGAAGGGAGACTCTCCGTGGGCATCCTGGGTTGGATCGTGCTCGGCCTTCTGGCCGGCGCCATCGCGAAGGCCATCATGCCTGGTCGCGACCCCGGCGGTATCATCATCACGATGTTGATCGGCATCGTTGGCGCGATCCTCGGTGGATTCATCGGATCCGCGATCTTCGGGACCGACCTCGGCTCGTTCTTCGAGCTGCGGACGTGGCTGCTCGCCATCGTCGGATCGTTGATCCTGCTCGGGATCTACCGTCTGGTGACCGGGCGACGAAGCCGCGTTTAGCCAGCACATGACGTTTGGGACCGTTCGGGTGACACCCGAACGGTCCCTTCGTGCTTTCCGGGACCAACCGGACTCCGCACGAACTGACTGAGCACCCGCCCGAGCTGGATCAGCACCGGCGACCCGCTGAGCGTCACGGTTATCGTCGTCATGGTCCGAACGGTGGTGACCCCGGAGGCGGTCGAGTTGGCAAACCGGCGCATCGCGCTGCTGATCGCGACCGACTCGTACGCGGACCCCGAGTTCACCGATCTGCGGCCCCCTTGCACCGACGCGCGTGCCCTGGCCGCACTCCTCGGTGATCCCGAGATCGGCGCGTTCGAGGTCGCGACGCTGCTCAACCGTCCCGTCCAGGACGTCCGCGACCTCCTGGAGGAGACCTTCGCCGACGCTTCCCGCGACGACCTCGTCCTGCTGCACCTGTCCGGGCACGGCCTGAAGGACGAGTCGGGCAAGCTGCAGCTCATCCTGTCCGACACCCGCCGCAACCGCTTGCGCTCGTCGGCGATCGCGGCGTCGTGGGTGCGCGAGCTGATCGACCACAGCGCGGCCCGGCGGGTCGTGGTGTGGCTGGACTGCTGCTTCAGCGGCGCGTTCCCTCCGGGGTTCACCCCGGAGGGGACCGAGACGGTCGACGCGATCGACCAGCTGGCCGGCGACTCCGGGCGGGGCTGCGCGGTGATGACGGCGTCCACGAAGGTCCAGTACGCCTTCGACAAGGAGCAGTCGGTCTTCACCGAGGCGATCATGAGCGGCCTGCGGACCGGGGCGGCGGACCTCAACGAGGACGGGCTGGTCGACGCGAGCGAGCTGTACACGTTCGTGTACGACTGGGTGCGGACGCGGTCGCCGGGGCAGACGCCGACGCGCAACGACATGCTGTCCGGCGACTTCCACATCGCCTACAACCGCAACGTCCTGCGGCTGCCGCCGGAGCTGGCCCCTGAGCTACGGGCGTTGCTGCGCAGCGCGGACCCGCGGTTCCGGAGCCTCGGCGTCCAGGAGCTGTCCGCGCTGGCCAGGAAGGGCGACGAGGCCGCCCGCGCGGCGTTGGCGTTGATGGGCGAGGCACCTCCGGCGGACTCCCCTCGCGTGCCGGTGGTCGTGGAGGTACCGCCACCGCTGTCCACGCGGCTGCAGCGGGACCCCGGCTTCACCTTCCTGCGCGAGGTCAGGCTGAAAGCGCTGGTCTCCTGCCTCGTGGTCGATCCGGCGGAGCCACAGCGCCTGTGCGGTGTCTCCTCCGCGGACACCCCGATCCGGTGGTTCGACGCCGGTACCGGCCAGGAGATCCCCGGTTCCTCCCGCGAGGAGGCCGACACGGTCGCCCTGAGCCCCGACGGGAGCCTGGTGGCCATCGGCAGGCGCGACGGAATCCTGCTGCTCGACCGCGACGACCGGTGGCCGGTGGTCGACCGGCCACCCCTGGAAGGGTTCTCACCCCGGCAGCTCGCTGTCAGCCTCGACAGCCGCGTGCTCGCGAGTCTCGATCTCACCGAGGTGCACGTGTGGCACTTGCCCAGCGAAGAACGGGTGCACCGCCTGGAGGTCTTCGCGGACTGCATCGCCCTGGGCCCGGACGGGATGTTGGCAACCGGTCAAGAAGGCATGGTCACCCTCCGGGAGCTGGTGTCCGGCCACCCCGTCGCCACCGTGTTCAACCCCGGCTGGGTGTCCGCGATCGCCTTCACGCCGGATGGCCAGCTCGTCACCGGCGACATCGAGGGCGTGATCCGCACCGGCGCTCCCGACAGCACCTGGCGCCCCGTGGAACTACGCCGCCGGCACACCGCGGCAGTGGTGTCCGTGTCGTTCGACCAGGCAGGTGTCATGGTCACCGCCAGCCGCGACGGTCACGTGATGTTCTGGAAGCCCAGCTAGCTCGCCAGCCCCGCGTCCCGTGCCAGCAGCGCCGCCTGCACCCGGTTCGTCAGCCCCAGCTTCGCCAGCAACCGCGACACGTACGTCTTCACCGTGGCTTCGGACATGTGCAGCTTCGCCCCGACGTCCGCGTTCGACATGCCCTGTCCGAGCAGCGCGAGCACCTCGACCTCGCGCTCGGTCAGCCCCGCGACGGCCTTCTGCGCCTCCTGCCGCTTCGGCTGCCCGGACGTCGCGACCATGCCCACGACCCGTGACGTGACCATGGGTGACAGGTAGGCCTCGCCGTTGTGCACCGCGCGCACGGCACGCAGCAGTTCCTCGGGCGCGGAGTCCTTCAGCAGGAACCCGGCGGCGCCGTCGGACAACGCGCGCACGATGTTCTCGTCCTCGCCGAAGGTCGTGAGCATGACGACGCGCACGGACGGTGCGACGACGCGCAGTTCGCGCGCGCATGCCAGGCCGTCCATGCGTGGCATGCGGATGTCGAGCACGGCGACGTCGACGCGGCGTTCGCGGACGATCTGCACCGCCTCGCGGCCGTCGCCTGCCTCGGCGACCAGCTCGATGTCGTCGGCGGTGCCGAGGATGGCTTTGATGCCCGCGCGCATCAGCGGCTCGTCGTCGGCGATGAGCACCCGGATCATGGCTCGTTCCTCTGCACGTGGATCTTCTTCTCGACCAGCTTGCCGTCCTTGAAGCAGAAGCGCACCACCCGGGTGCCCTTCGCGAGGTACGACTGCTCGTCGGTGATGTGGTAGACGCAGCGGGAACCGGGCGGTTCCTGGGCGGCCTGCGACTTGCGCTCACCGTCGCCGACCAGGGGTTCGTCGCCGGCCGGGAGCAGCGCCATCACCTCGGCCTCCGGCTGGCCGACGGAGATCCGGTCGAGGGTCTGCTCCGGCACGACCTCGGTCACCGGCTGCGCGCCGAGGTAGGTGAAGCCGCCGATGATGACGCTCAGCACGAGCGACGCGCCCGCGATGGAGCCGATGCCCGCCCACTTGCGCAGCCGGCCCGGTGACTGGGTCTCCTCCTGCTCGTCCTCCGGTTCGTCCGGCAGCGGGGTCTCCTCGTACGGCAGCACGGCGGCGATCCGGAAGCCGCCCGACGGCAGCGCCCCGACGTGCAGGATGCCGCCGGCCAGGCGCACGCGTTCGCCCAGGCCGATCAGGCCGACGCCCGGCTCGCCGTCCGGGGAACCGTTGCGCGACGGGTTGTTCCGCACCTCCACGACCAGTGCGTCGGGCTCGTACTTCACCGTCACCTGCACGGCCGCCCCCGGCGCGTGCTTGGCGGCGTTCGTCAGGCCCTCCTGGGCGACGCGATAGGCGGCGTGCGACACACGTGACGGCAACGGGTGCGCTTGCCCGCCACGAACGAGACTGACGAGCACACCGGCCTTGCGCGCGTCGCCCACCAACGAGTCGATGGACTCCGCTGTCCGTGTCGCGGGGTCGTCGTCGGGACCGTCCTCGGCACGCAGCACGCCGATGATCGACCGCAGCTCCCCCATGCCGGTCAACGCCGCCGCGCGCAGCACCCCGATCGCCTCGCGCTGCTTCTCCCCCAGCGACGGGTCGAGCGCCAGGGCGCCGGCGTGCACGGAGATCAACGACAGGCGGTGGCCGAGGCTGTCGTGCATGTCCTGGGCGATGCGGCTGCGTTCGCGCAGGCGCACCTGCCGCGACAGCATCCGCTGCTCGCCCCGCATCCGCGCCTCGCGCTCCTGCATCGCCTGCACGAGCGCCTCGCGTTGCGCCAGGTACCGGCCGACGAGGAACGGCAGCGCCACGCCCACGCCGAAGATCGTGATCAGCATGAGCATCCCGTAGACGGGCTCGATCTCCAACGGCCGCGCGTCCCAGTCCCACAGCAGCACCACGACCACGAACGTGACCGCCGTCGACGCCACCGCCCTGACCCACGACTCGATCCGGCGCCCGGCCGTGTAGCTCAGCACGACCATCAGCGCCGGTCCGATGAACGGGATGGCCGCGGCCACGACCATCACCGCCGCGGGCAGCGCGTGCCGCAACGGCAGGAGCACCAGGTAGACGGCGGCGTAGGCGACGACCAGCCAGCCCGACGCCTTCTGCTCGGCCCACGGGCCCGGCCACAGGTCCAGCAGGACGACGGCGACCACCACGACCACGTCGCCGGCGACCCGCACCGGGGTCAGCGCCCGGAACCGGGCCAGGACGTCGGCGAGGAACGCCTCGCCCCTGGCCCGCACAGCAGTAATCACGCGCCCCAAGCTACGAGACGTCCCACCTGTGGCGCGGCACGCTGGGGTATCGAGTTCCAGCGACGAAAGTTGACGCTCAGACCAGCTGCGCGGTGGACCCCGCCCGGCGCGCCCGCCACGACGCCACGACGACTCCGACAACCAGCAGCACCGCCGTCGCCGCCACCATCAGCGTCGACAGCGCCACGATCTCCGGCGAAATGCCCCGCTTGGAGGCCTGCGCGTAGACGAACACCGGCAGCGTCGTCGACCCGACACCGGTCAGGTACGACGAGATCACCACGTCGTCGAACGACAGCAGGAACGCGAACGCCGCCCCCGCCACGACCGCGGGCGCCACCAGCGGCAGCGTGACGGTCCGGAACGCCACGAACGGCGATGCCCCGAGGTCGGCCGCCGCCTCCTCCAGCCGCACGTCCATCCCGGACACCCGCGACCGCACCACGACGACCACGAAGCTCAGCGAGAACGCCACGTGCGCGAACAGCAGCGCCCCGAACCCGAGCGGGATCCCGGCGAGCTTGACGAAGAACCCCAGCATCGCCACGCCCATGACGACCTCGGGCACCACCAGCGGCAGCGACAGCAGCACCGTCCACACCCCGCGGCCGGGAAACGCGCGCCGCAACCCGAACGCCGCCAACGTCCCGATGACCGTCGAGATCACGGCGGACGCCAGCGCCAGCTGCAGGGTCAGCTGCAACGACTCCAGCACACGGGTGTCGCGGAACAGCTCCTCGTACCACCGCGTCGACACCCCGCTGATGCGGCTGAGCGACCGCGACGAGTTGAACGACGCGATCGCGAGCCACCCGATCGGCGCGTACAGGAACAGGAACACCAGCGCGGCGACCGCTCCGAGCACCCACGGCCGACGGTTCACAGCACGTCCTCCCCACGCCGCCCGCGCAACACGAGCACGAGCACCACCAGCACGAGCAGCAGCACCGCCATCGCCGACCCGAGCGGCCAGTTGTTGCCGCCGCGGAACTGGTCGTCGATCACCGACCCGAACGTCGACTGGTCGACCCCGCCGAGCAGCTTCGGCGTCACGAAGTCACCCGCCGCGGGCACCAGCACCAGCAACGACCCGGCCAGCACACCGGTGAGCACACCCGGCAGCACGATCCGGAAGAACGTCGACACCCGCCCGTGCCCGAGGTCGTACGACGCCTCGACCAGCCGGAAGTCGAACCGCTCGCACGCCACGTAGAGCGGCAGCACCATGAACGGCAGGAAGCCGTACGTCAGCCCGAGGACCACCGCACCGTGCGTGAGCAGGAAGCCGCCATCACGCCCCAGCCCCACCCAGCTCAGCACCGTGTTGACCAGCCCCTCCCCGTCCAGCAGCGCCTTCCACGCGTAGATCCGCGCGAGGTAGCTCGACCAGAACGGGATCAGCACCGCCGCGAGCAACGCGGTCCGGTACCTGCCGCCGTGCCGCGCGATGAACCACGCCAGCGGGAAGCCCAGCACCAGGCAGGCGACCGTCGTGACCACCGCGTACACCAGCGTCCGCCCGAAGATCGGCAGGAACGCCGGGTCCAGTGCCGTCAGGTACGCCTGCGTCGTCCACGGCAGCACCGCGCGGGCGACACCGGTGTCGCGGGTCGCGAAGCTGAACTGCACGACGAGCGCCAGCGGCGCGATCAGGAAAATCCCCAGCCACAGCCCGGTGGGCGTGAGCAGGGCGTTGGCCTTCAGCCAGCGTCGCAACACGAGCGCACATGATGCCACGTGAACATTGCTGTACCGTTGTGAACATGAGTGTTCACCTCCTCCAGACCGCCACATCGGTGCTGCTCAAGGACCCGACGGCGTCGCTGGGCGAGGTGGCGAAGGCGGCGGGTGTCGGCAGGACCACACTCCACAAGCGGTTCCCGACCCGAACCGAGCTGATCCACGCGCTCGCCACCGAGGCGCTCGACCTGGTCGACGCGGCGATCAGCAGCGTCGACCTCGACACCGACGACGCGGTCGAGCAGCTCATCGCGAACCTCGTGCCGCTCGGCCCGCGCGTCGAGTTCCTGCTGCGCTTCCCGAACCTCGCCGACGACGAACGGCTCAGCGTGCGGCTGACCGCGATGGACCAGCCGGTGATCGACCTGATCTCCCGGCTGCAGGGCACGCGGATGCGGGCCGACCTGCCCGCGTGGTGGATCACCCAGATCCTCTACGCCGGCATCTACAGCGCCTGGGAGGGCATCGCGGCGGGCCGGCTGGCACCCCTCGACGCACCCCGGCTCGTGCTCACGACGTTCTACCAGGGGGTAAGCGGTGCTGGAGCAGCTGAACGGCCATGACGACCCGCATCCGGTCTACGAGCGGATTCGCGCCCGGGGCCCGCTGACACGCCTCGGCGGCCAGTGGGTCACGACGAGCCACGCGCTGGCGAACACGATCCTGCGCGACCGGCGGTTCGGTGTGCGGTTCGCCGACGGCACGTATCCGGGCACGCCGAACCCGGTGTCCGAGTCGTTCCTGGAGCTGGACCCGCCCGACCACACCCGGTTGCGCAGGCTGGCCACGCCCGCGTTCGGCCCGAGGAGGATCGACGGGTACCGCCCGCGCGTCGAGAAGATCGCGGACGCCCTGCTCGACCGGGTCGACGGCGAGTTCGACCTGATGACGGACTTCGCCACGCCGTTGCCGATCGCGGTGATCAGCGAGCTGCTCGGCATCCCGGACGCCGACACCGGCGACTTCGCGAACTACGGCCGGCTCGTCGCCGAGTCGTTCGACGGCCGGACCACCGATGCCGCGAACCGGGCCATCGACCGGATCTCCGCGTTGTTCGAGCGGCTCATCGCCGAGCGCAGGGCGAACCCCGGCGACGACGTGATCAGCTCACTCGTGGCTGCGGAGCAGGACCGGAAGCTCACCGTGCCGGAGGCGCTCAGCACGTTGACCCTGTTGTTGATCGCCGGATTCGAGACCACCGTCAACCTGATCGGCAACGGCGTGCGCGCGTTGCTCGACCACCCGGCGCAGTGGGCGTTCTTCAAGGCACACGACGGCATCGCGCCGGACGTCGTGGAGGAGACGCTGCGCTGGGCGCCGCCGGTGCACCTGACCACCCGCCTCGCGCACGAGCCGGTCTCGCTGCTCGGCCGCGACATCGGCGTGGACGACGGCGTCTGCCTGCTGCTCGCCGCGGCGAACCGCGATCCGGAGGTGTACCCGGAGCCCGAGCGGTTCGACCTCATGCGGGTGCGGAAGCCGGAGCACCTGGCGTTCTCCAGCGGCATCCACTACTGCCTGGGCGCGACGCTGGCCCGGCTGGAGGGCGAGGTGGCGCTGCGGGCCGTGGCACGGCGGTTGCCGGACCTGCGCCAGGCAGGCCCGGTGACGTACCGCGAGTCGGTGGTGATCAGGGGGATGGCGAGCTTCCCGGTCAGCCGGTCTTGACCTTGGTCCACGCGTCGGCGTAGCGCGCCTCGACGTCGCCGCCCAGGTCCTTGGTGAACGGCAGCTTCTTCAGCTGCTCCTCCGAGGGGTAGACCAGCGGGTCGTTCAGCAGCTCCTTGTCGATCAACGGCTTGGCGGCCGCGTTCGGGCTGCCGTAGCGCACGGCGTTGGACAGCGCCGCACCCGTCTCCGCGCCCAGGACGTAGTCGATGAACCGGTGCGCGTTCTCGGCGTGCGGCGCGTCCTTCGGGATGACCAGCAGGTCCACATAGGACAGACCGCCCTCGGACGGGATGGCGTACGCGACGTCCGCGCTGGCCGCGCGTGCCTGGAACGCGTCACCGGAGTACGCCTGCGCGAGCCGCACCTGGCCGGAGGTGAGCGGCTCGATCACGTCGGAGGTGATCTGGCCGAGCTTCTTCTTCAACGACAGCAGGAAGTTCGCCGCGTCGTCGATCTGTCCGGCGTCGGTGGTGTTCGGGTCGTGGCCGAGCTTGAGCAGGCCCAGCGCCATGCCGTCACGTGCCTCGTCGAGGATCGTGCTGCGGCCCTGGGCGTTCGGCAGGTCGAAGGCGGAGAACCCGGTGACCTCACCGCCGATCTGCGACCTGGAGTACGCGAGACCCGTGGTGCCCCACGCCCACGGCACCGAGTACTTGTTGCCGGCGTCGTAGTCGGCCTCGACGAACCGCTTCTCCAGGTTCTTGAGGTTCGGCAGCGACGAGTGGTCCAGCGGCTGCAGCAGGCCGGAGCGCAGAAACCGGCGCAGGAAGTTGTCGCTGGGCACCACCAGGTCGTACCCGGCCGAACCGGAAGCGATCTTGGCTTCCATCTCGTCGTTGGTGGAGAAGTTGTCGTAGGTGACGTCGATGCCGGTCGCGGTCTTGAAGCCCGGCAACGTCTCCGGCGCGATGTAGTCGGTCCAGTTGTAGAAGTTGAGCTTCGGCTCGTTCTTGAGGTTCGCGGCCTTCGCGGCGGTCGAGGTGCCACCGCTGTTCGTCGGCGCCTCACCGACACCGCAGGCGGCCAGCGCGAAGAACGTCATCGAGCCCAGCATCGCGCGCCGGGTCACCCGCGGGGAGTCGACGTCCCACAGGCGGGCGATCCGGACCTTCTTCTCAGTCATCAGTCTTCTTCTCCAGCAGCACGGTGAACTCGGGGTCCCACGCCATCCGCACCGGCTGTCCCGGCGCGCCCGCGTCGTCGATGCGCTGGGCGTTCTGCACGAACGCGACCAGCTCACCCACGGGGGTGTCCACGACGAACTGCGTTGACACGCCCGTGTAGACGACATCGCGCACGACGCCCTGGAGCACGCACCAGCCCGTGGGCGGCTCAGCCGTCTCGTCGAACAGGTGCACCTTCTCCGGGCGCACGGTCGCGGCGACCTTCTGGCCGTGCGCGGCGCTGCCGTTCAGCCGCGCGCGCAACCGGGTGGCACCGGGTGCGGTCAGCTCGGCGAAACCGCCGTCCACTCCGGACACCTCCGCGTCCAGGATGTTCGACGTGCCGATGAACCCGGCGACGAAGCGGGTCGCGGGGCGTTCGTAGACGTCCTCGGGGTAGCCGACCTGCTCGATGCGGCCCGCGTTCATCACGGCGATGCGGTGCGACAGGACCAGCGCCTCCTCCTGGTCGTGCGTGACGTAGAGGAACGTCGTGCCGACCTCGCGCTGGATGCGCATCAGCTCGATCTGCAGCTCCTTGCGCAGCTTGGCGTCGAGCGCGCCGAGCGGTTCGTCGAGCAGGAGCAGCTGCGGCCCGGCCGCAAGCGCTCGCGCGATGGCGACCCGTTGCTGCTGGCCACCGGAGAGCTGCGCGGGCCTGCGCTGGGCGAACTGCGACAGGCGGACGAGCTCCAGGTGCTCGCCGACCCGCCTGCGCAGCTCCTCGCCGCGCAGCTTCTTGCGCTTGAGGCCGTAGGCGACGTTGTCCCACACCGACATGTGCGGGAACAGCGCGTACGACTGGAAGACGGTGTTGACGTCCCTCCGGTACGGCGGGACGCCCACCATGTCGTTGCCGTCGAGCTCGATGCGGCCCTCGTCCGGGTCGATGAACCCGGCGATCATGCGCAGCACCGTGGTCTTGCCGCAGCCGGACGGGCCGAGCACGGAGAAGAACTCGCCCTCGTGGACGTTGAGCGAGATTCCGTCGACCGCCACCTGGTCGGAGAAACGTTTGCGCACCCCGTGCAGACCGATCTCGACGGGGGCGAACGTGTCCGGGGTGGAGGCCTCAGCGGGAGAGAAGCCGGTCAAGTAGGGGCGCCTTCGCAAGATCGGACGGGTGGGCCGCGCTGAGGGTAACGGTGCACGACCTCACTGGTAAGCCGTGCGCGCGCGACCTCACACATCCGTGCGCGTCTCCATGTGCGACGATGACCAGGTAACCGGATGAGCAGTGGAGGAAACCGTGGCTTCGTCCTCGGAACTGGACAAGCGTCCTGCCGTCGACCCTCACGAGGAGCCGTCGCACGAGTGGGGCTGGCACGGCTCGCTGACCAAGGGCACCCGGATCGCCGGCTGGCTCTCCGCGATCTTCTGCTTCCTGATGCTGATCGGCAACCACCACGGCCGCATCGAGAACGTCTACCTCATCGCGACCGGCGTGACGATCATCGGCTTCCTGGTGTGGGACATGGCCCGCCGCAAGACGTCCTGGCGCCGTTAGACCTCGAGCACGAGCTTGCCCTGGGTGCGACCCTTCTCGCCCAGGGCATGCGCTTGTCCGGCCTCTTCCAGCGGGAACGTCGCGTCGACGTGCACCCGCAGCTGCCCCGACTCGACGAGCGCGGTGATCGCCTCCAGGCCCGCCCGGTCCGGCTCGACCAGGATCGGGCTGGTCCTGATGTCGTCACGCGGACCGACCGCCACCCCGGACGGCACGCCGACGAAGAGCCCGCCGCTGCGCACCGGCGCCGGTGAGCTGCCGCCGACCAGGTCCACGAGCACGTCGACGTCGGCGCGGTCGTACTCGGCGACCGTGTGGTCGACCACCTCGTCCACGCCGAGGTCCTTGAGGAACGCGTGCTTGGCCGCCCGCGCCGTGCCGATCACGTGCGCGCCGCGGGCCTTCGCGATCTGCACCGCGAGGTGGCCGACCCCTCCGGCCGCCGCGGTGACCAGCACCTTCTGCCCCGGCTGCACGTCGGCGGTGTCGACGAGGACCTGCCACGCGGTGAGCGCGGCGAGCGGCAGGGCGGCCGCTTCGACGTGGGTGAGCCCCGCCGGTTTCCTGGCGAAGTGGCGCGACGGCGCGGTGACGTACTCGGCGTAGGCGCTCGCGGCGTGCGGGAAGCGCGGCATTCCGTAGACCTCGTCGCCGGGCTTGAGGGTCGTGACGCCGAAGCCGACCTCCTCGACCACGCCGGAGACGTCCCAGCCCAGCACGAGCGGGAACGTCTGCAGCCCCGCCATGCCACCGCCGGCGCGGGTCTTCCAGTCGACCGGGTTGATCCCGGCCGCGTGCACCCTGACCAGCACCTCCGTCGGCACGGGCGCGGGCTTGGGCAGGTCGGAGAGGGTCAGGACCTCGGGGCCACCGAACTCGGTCTGGGTGATCGCTCGCATGCCCCCCAGTTTCCGAGACCTGGTCACTGTTCGCAACCAGGCACTAGTTTGTGCACTAGGTACCTGGTAGAAACCACCCGTGATCAGGAACGTTTACTCGAAGATGTGCCCGTGTCGCGACCTGCTGGACATGGTCGCCTCGAAGTGGACGGCGCTCGCGATCGGCGCGATGGAGAACGGGCCGGTGCGGTTCGGCGAGATGAAGCGCGAACTGGAGGGCATCAGCCAGAAGATGCTCACGCAGACGTTGCGCGCGCTCGAACGCGATGGGCTCGTCACGCGCACGGTGTACCCCACGGTGCCGTTGCGCGTGGAGTACGAGCTGACCGAGCTCGGTCGCAGCGTGATCGAGCCCCTCGCGGCGCTGCGGATGTGGGCGCAGCAGAACTACGACTCGGTCGCCGAGGCGCGCGAGACGTTCGACAGCGCGGATCCCGTCGGCCTGGAACCCGCTACGACCCGGTGACCGGCCGGCCGGTCACGCGACGACCCAGCCGAACTGGAACTCGACCGTCTGCCCCTCGCAGTTCGCGCTCGGCGAGTCGAAGTGGGCGCCCTGGAAGAGGCATCGGTGCAACGGGAGCGTGGCCACGTCCGCCGGCTTGTCCCGGAAGACGTAGCCGAGCGTGCCGAGGACGGTCTGCCCCTCGCAGGTGGACGAGACCGAGGTCATGTGGTCCTCGGAGTTGTTGATGCGGCAGGCGTACAACGGCATCGCGCCCGGCTCGGGGTTCGCGAGCAGCTTGCCGAGGGTGTAGGCCTCGGGGGTGAAGCCCGCGGGTGCGTTCACGCGTGGGGTGCCGCTGTAGTGGAACGGCGTGCCGTTCTTGATGTACCGCTTCAGCACGAGGGTTTCCCTCGGCGGTTTGGGCTGTGTCGTCGGCTGCACGGACTGCGTGACCTGGGCCGGCTTCGAGCTGCTGACCGGTTTGCTGGACGACGGCGCCGCGCTGCTGCTGCTCGGTGCGGCACTGCTGGACGACGCGCTGGAGCTGACGCTGGTCGTCGACGTGGGCTGGTCGCTGACGTTCGCGCCCTGCTGCGCCGCCGCCCTGCCGGGGGTCTCCGGCTTGACCAGGAAGACCGCGGCGAGCGCGATCACGACCACCGCCGCCGCGGCACCGGCGAAGATGCCGATCCGCTTGCGGGACCTGGGTTTGTCGTCCCAGTCCGCACGCGTCGGCGGCTGCGGCGTGACGTAGGCGGTGACGGGTTCGATGACGACCGTCTGCTCCGACGGCGTGGGCGGCCGGACGACCTTGGTGCGGTCACCGAGCCGTTCGCGCAGCTGGGCGGCGGTCAGCCGGCGGGTGTCGTCCTGGGTGAGCAGCGCCATGATCGTGTCGGCGAGCGGCCCGTACGTGCGCTGGAGGACCGGCTCCTCGTACATGATCGCGTGCATGGTCGCCGCGGTCGTGTCGCGCTGGAACGGAGCGCGCCCCTCGATCGCGTGGAACATGGTGGCGCCCAACGCCCACAGGTCGCTCGCGGGCGACGGTTGCTTGCCGGCGAACAACTCCGGCGCCATGTAACCGGGCGAGCCCATGATGCCGCCGGTCGCCGTCAGCCCGGGGTCGTCCACGGCACGGGCGATGCCGAAGTCGGCGAGCTTCACCCGGCCGTCGGGCAGCACCATGATGTTGCTGGGCTTGACGTCCCGGTGCACGATGCCCGCCGCGTGGGCCGCTTCGAGCGCGTTGAGCGTCTGCAGGCCGATGTCGGCGACCTCGTCCTCGCTCAGCGCCCTGCGCGCCATGACGGTGGCGAGCGTCGGGGCCTCGACGAGCTCCATGACGAGGTACGTGACGCCGTGCTCGACGATGACGTCGTAGATGCCGACGACGTTCGGGCTGTTCAGCCGCCCCGCCGTGCGGGCTTCCCGCAGCACGCGCTCGGTCTCGGTGGTCCGCAGCTCCTTGAGCGCGACCTGGCGCCCGATGACCCGGTCTTCTGCCAGCCAGACGACCCCCATGCCGCCCCGGCCGAGCTCTCTGATCGTCGCGTACCTGCCCGCGACCAGCCTCGTCGGTTCCCCCACGACGCCGCATGCTAGCCGGAGCCCCGCGGCGACCGGTCCCCTGTCCGGGTTCTGTCGTCTGTGACGGAGATTGTCGGCCGCCGCTTCTTCTTCAGCGGGCTCATTCCCAGCTCGTGGGCACTGTTGCGGGTATGCGCACACGGCAGTTGGCTCAGCCGCACCCGCTCCGGTGAAAGGACCTGATCATGTCGGTGACCGACGAGCTGCTCGCCAACAACCTCACCTACGCCGCCCAGTTCTCCGGCCCGCTGCCGCTGCCGCCCGCCAAGCACGTCGCCGTGGTGGCGTGCATGGACGCACGCCTCGACGTCTACCGCGTGCTCGGTCTCCAGGAGGGCGAGGCGCACGTGATCCGCAACGCGGGCGGCGTCGTGACCGAGGACGAGATCCGCTCGCTCGCGATCAGCCAGCGCCTGCTCGGCACCAGGGAGATCATCCTCATCCACCACACCGACTGCGGCATGCTGACGTTCACCGACGACGACTTCAAGCGGTCCATCCAGGAGGACGTCGGCGTGAAGCCCGCCTGGGCGGCCGAGTCGTTCAGCGACCTGGAAGAGGACGTGCGCCAGTCGGTCGCACGCATCCTCGGCAACCCGTTCGTGCCGGTCAAGGACTCGGTGCGCGGTTTCGTGTTCGACGTGGCGACGGGTGCGCTGACCGAGGTGTGATCAGCCCTCGGCCGCGAGCTGCCCGCAGGCCGCTGCGATCTCCTGCCCGCGGGTGTCCCGGACGGTGCACTCGACACCCTGCTCCCGCACCCGGCGCACGAACTCCCGTTCCACCGGCTTCGGCGAGGCGTCCCACTTGCTGCCCGGCGTCGGGTTCAGCGGGATCAGGTTCACGTGCACCAGCTGCCCGAGGTGCTTGCGCAGCTTCTTGCCCAGCAGGTCCGCCCGCCAGCCCTGGTCGTTGATGTCGCGGATCAGCGCGTACTCGATGCTGACCCGGCGCCCGGTCTGGTCGGCGTACCCGCGGGCCGCCTCCAGCACCTCGGCCACGTCCCAGCGCGTGTTGACCGGCACCAGCGTGTTGCGCAGCTCGTCGTCCGGCGTGTGCAACGACACCGCCAACCTGACCTGCAGCTTCTCCTCGGTCAGCTTCTTGATCGCCGGCACCAGGCCGACCGTCGACACGGTCACCGTGCGCTGCGAGATGCCCAGCCCATCCGGCGCCGGTGCCGTGATGCGGTGCACGGCCTCGATGACCCGCTTGTAGTTCGCGAGCGGTTCGCCCATGCCCATGAAGACGATGTTCGACAGCCGTCCGGGACCACCGGGCAGCTCGCCGTCGCGCATCGCCGCGGCACCGAGGCGCACCTGGTCCACGATCTCCGCGGTCGACAGGTTGCGCTGCAGGCCGCCCTGGCCGGTCGCGCAGAACGGGCACGCCATGCCGCAGCCGGCCTGCGACGAGATGCACAGCGTCGCGCGGTCCGGGTAGCGCATCAGAACGCTCTCGATGAGCGTGCCGTCGTGCGCGCGCAGGAGCGTCTTCGCCGTCGTCCCCTCATCGGTCGTGACCTTGCGCACAACCGTGAAAAGCGGCGGCATCAGGTCGGCGACGAGCTTGTCGCGCGTGGCGGCCGGGATGTCGGTCATCTCGGCCGGGTCGACGGTCAGGCGGCTGAAGTAGTGGTTCGACAGCTGCTTGGCCCGGAACGGCTTCTCACCAAGGGCCGCAACGGCATCAGCGCGTTCGGACGGTGAGAGGTCGACCAGGTGGCGCGGCGGCAGGCCGCGCTTGGGCGCGTCGAAGACAAGGGGAAGCGAGGTCATAGCACATCCAGTGTCCCACGAACTTCACCAACACAAGACCGTTGCATCGCGATAGCTTCCGATATATCGTTAACGGCATGATGATGCGACCACACCACAGGAACCACACACACAGGCACCGCCACGGCCCGTTCGGGGGCGGCGGCAGGGGCGGCCGTCAACGACGCGGCAACGTCCGTGCAGCTGTTCTGTCCCTGCTGGCAGAACGCCCGATGCACGGCTACGAGATCATCCAGGAGATCGCCAGGCGCACCGGCGGCGGCTGGAGCCCGAGCCCCGGCTCGGTCTACCCCACGCTGCAGATGCTGGCCGACGAAGGCCTGATCTCCTCCGAGGAAGAAGGGGGCAAGAAGCTGTTCACGCTCACCGACCACGGCAGGACGGAGCACACGGCCCCGCCCTGGCGCGACATCAACTTCCAGCTCGACCCGGTCGACGGCGAGCTGAGGTCGTCCATCCGGCTCCTCGGTAGCGCGATGGAGCAGATCTCCCACGCGGGCACGCCCGAGCAGAAGGCCCGCGCCGTCGAGCTCTACAACGAGCTGCGGCGCAAGCTCTACGCCATCCTCGCCGAGGAGTGACTCACCAGCGGTCGTGCACGTGCGGCCTGATCAGCTCGTCGTACACCGCCGCCACCGCGGCCCGGTCCACTCCGGACAACTCGGCCGCCGCCGCGTTCGACCGCGCCTGCTCCACGTTGCGAGCACCCGGGATCACCACCGTGACACCGGCCTGATCGATGATCCACCTGAGCGCGAACTGCGCCATGGTGGCCCCCTCGGGAACCAGCGGCCGCAGCCGTTCGACCGCCTCCAACCCCACCTCGAACGGCACCCCGGAGAAGGTCTCGCCGACGTCGAACGCCTCACCGTTGCGGTTGTAGTTGCGGTGGTCGTCCGCGCCGAACTTCGTGTCCCTGCTGTACTTGCCGGACAGCAACCCGGAGGCCAGCGGCACGCGCGCGATGATCGCGACCCCCGCCTCGGCCGCCTTCGGCAGCACCTCTTCGAGCGGCTTGAGCCGGAACGCGTTCAGGATGATCTGCACGCTGGCCACGTTCGGCCGCTTGATCGCCTCGAGCGCTTCCTCGACCTTCTCCACCGACACGCCGTAAGCAGCGATCCGCTGCTGCTCCACCATCTCGTCGAGCGTGTCGTACACCTCGTCGCGGCTGTACACCGGCGTCGGCGGGCAGTGCAGCTGCACCAGGTCGAGCGTGTCCACCCCGAGGTTGCGGCGGCTCCGGTCGTTCCACGCGAGGAAGTTCTCCCGCGAGTACCCCTCCGTGGTCTGCGCCGGCAGCCGCCGCCCCATCTTGGTGGCCACGAAGACGTCGTCGTCCTTGCGCTCCTTGAGGAACCGCCCGACAAGCGTCTCGCTGCGCCCGTCGCCGTACACGTCAGCGGTGTCGAAGAAGTCGACCCCCGTGTCGGCGGCGGCGTGCAGCAACGCGAGCGCCTCGCTCTCGTCCACCTCGCCCCAGTCGGCGCCGAGCTGCCAGCACCCCAGCCCGACGACGCCGACCTGGCGGTCCAACCTGCCTGCGTTTCGCTTCTCCACGAACCGAAGCCTAGTCCGATCAGACCCGTCCGACGTGTTTCAGCAGACGCCACCACTGATCGTCCTCGTCGACACCCGGAAGAGTCAGGTACTTCGACCCCAGGGCATACGTCTCAAGGAACTCGCCCAGACTGCCTGCGAACTGCCCGAAAACTTCACTGTCCTGCCATACGATTCCTCGATCAGGGAATCCCCAGACGGTTCCGTCTCGTCTGTTGATGAAGAGCGGGTCCTCATTGGCCTTTCCGAAGCAGAACCACTTTTCGACACCCAGCCGAACTGGAGCACCCTCATCCTCCTCGGCATACACCTGCATGGATTCGACAACCTTGCAACGGTAGACGACTACCTGCCCAAGAATTGGTCCATCCACAAAGGTGAGCAGGTCGAGATACTCAGTCGGGGCGTCGAGGCCAGGGGCACGTGAGATGCCCTCGGGGAAAGAGTTCATCATCGACCACTCTCGCTCCAGCTTGGCCGCCGAGCGCACAGCCTCGAAAGCCTGACGAAGCTCAACTGAGATCATCACGGCCCCTTGATGTTGATTCGAATGGGTGTGTAGTCCGGGAGAGAACGAATCTGTCTGCCGATGTCCTGGTTCGTGACCGCATGCAGGATATGCAGGTTGCTCGCGGCATCCGGGCCACCGAGCTGCAACTCCCACACGTGGTCCGGATTCATGGCGACTACTGAAGCGCTGAGGCCGTGTGACCGGGGAGCCACGGCTCCCCGGTCACACGATCAACCCGGTCGGCTTCCGCCGCACGTGCAACCGATACCCCACCGGAAAGCTCAACCCCTCCACCGAAGCAATCGCACGTTCGGCCACACCAGCCGAGAACTCGATGCGCAGCACCGACTCCAACGCCTCACGCGACTCGAACCGCCACTCCGCCACCACGCGCCGCAACGAAAACCCGTTGTCCGCGAAGAACTTCTCCACCGCAGCCGGGTCATACCGCGGCTCGTCGGCACACAACCACGGCCCGTAAGGCGCAGCCGACCCGTCCAAATCCACGATCGCGATCGCGCCACCCGACCGCAGCACCCGATCGGCCTCCTGCAGCCCCGGTTCACATCCAGGGCCGAAGAAGTACGCCGTGCGCGCGTGCACCAGATCAGCGAC
This sequence comes from Nocardia sp. NRRL S-836, assembly GCF_001279525.1. GTDB lineage: Bacteria > Actinomycetota > Actinomycetes > Mycobacteriales > Pseudonocardiaceae > Lentzea. The sequence continues at coordinate 162,684 of NZ_LGDY01000094.1, forward strand.
CCCGTCGTCGAGCGGCAGCCGTTGCGCGGGACCGGAGACGACGCGGACGTTCGGCAGCGCGGCCACCCGGTTGCGTGCGCGCACCACGAGCGGTGGGTGCGGTTCGACGCCTACGACCGTGCGCGCAGACTGCGCGAAGATGGGCAGGTGGAAGCCGTCGCCGCAGCCGATGTCGACCACGTCCGTCGAGCTGAAGGGGCATTCCTCGGCCAACGCGGCCCAGATGGCGCCGTGCACGTCCTGCGCGCGGTTCTCCACCTCGTAGACGTCCGGCCAGTGCCAGATGTTCGGGCTCGGCACCACGTCCACCGGGCGCACCGCTGCCAGCGCCGCCCGCACGAATCCCCTCACGAAGACACTGTAAGACCTCTATTTGACCGCGACCGTACGAATTCGTCCAATCACGGCGTAGCGTGGCCGCATCTCTTCCCTGCAGGAGGCGGCAGTGTCGATCGCGCCCAACACACCTCAGCTCGCACCGTTACTCGGCGGCAGTCCGTGCTGGGTGGAACGCTCCGTCGACGACCTCAAGGCCACGATCGAGTTCTACACCGGGCTCTTCGGCTGGCATTACGCCGACGACGCCGGTTACACCGTGGCCATGGTCGACGGCGTCCCGGTCGCCGGGCTGCCCCAGGGCGAGCCGGAGCCGTGGCTGTTGTACCTGGTCACGCCGCACGCGCGGGCCACCGCGGAAAAAGCGTTCCACCTCGGCGGGTCGGTGTTGCGCAACCCGGAGGACGGGACCGACCACACGCAGAGCACGGTGATCAGTGATCCGACCGGCGCTGTCGTCGGGTTCCGGCACGTTCCGCCGGACTGGCGGTTCGGCACGGGCGGGCACGGCGCCTACGCGTGGGCCGAGCTCAACACCCGTGACGGCGCGGCGGCCGACGAGTTCTTCGGCGAGCTGTGCCACTTCGACATCACGCAGATCGGCGACGGGCAGCGGCTGGACTACGCGTCCTGGTCCATCGAGGGCACCGAGGTCATCGGCCGGCAGAAGATGGGCCGCGAGTTCCCGTACGGCGAGCGTTCGCACTGGATGGTGTACTTCAACGCCGCGCCGGAGATCGGCATCGACTCCGTGGCGTACCGCGTGCTGGAGCTCGGCGGGCGCGTGACCGTGGAGCCCTATGACACGCCGTTCGGGCGTATCACGGTCGTCGAGGACCACGCGGGTATGGCGTTCTCCGTCATCGACCCCTCCCGCGTGATCGAGGCCGAGCCGCGCACCGAGGTGGACGACCCGTTCGACGACTAGCCCGAGCGGGGAGAACGTCAGCGGTCTACGGCACGAACAGGTGCAGCAGCAGCCACGAGGCGACGGCGGACGGCAGCAGCGAGTCCATCCGGTCCATGAGGCCGCCGTGACCGGGCAGCAGCGTGCCCATGTCCTTGATGCCGAGGTCTCGCTTGATCAGCGACTCGACCAGGTCGCCAGCGGTGGCCGTGACCACGAGCGCGGCACCGAACAGCGCGCCGTGCCACCACTGGCCGTCCAGCAGCGTCGTGACGGTGATCGCCCCACCGACCACACCGGCGAGCAGCGACCCGGCGAAGCCCTCCCAGGACTTCTTCGGGCTGATCGTCGGCGCCATCGGGTGCTTGCCGAGGAAGACACCGGCCGCGTAGCCGCCCACGTCGGACAGCACGACACCGATGAGGAACGCGAACGCGCGGCCCGCGCCGTCCTCCGGGACGACGAGCATGGCCGCGAACGCCGCGAACAACGGCACGTAGACGACGGTGAGCACCGACGCGCTGAGATCGCGCAGGTAGCCGTCGGATCCGCCGCGGAAGCGCCAGATCATGCACACCAGCACGGTGATCGCCAGCGCGGTCATCATGCCGCTGCGCCCCAGCGGCCAGGACAGCCAGATGATCGCCTGGCCACCGATGAGCGCCGGCCACAGGGCGACGGTGATGCCGCCCTTCTTGAACGCGTTCGCGAGCTCCCACGTCGACACCGCCGCGGCGGCCGCGACGATGCCGATGAAGGTGTGCCGCACGGTGAGCAACGACAGGACGATGACGGCACCGAGGCCGGCGCCGACCAGGATCGCCGACCTCAGGTCACGCCCCGCCCGCGACGGCTTCGACGCGGGCACCTCCGCGGGACTGCCTGCCACCTGTGCTCCCATCACGACCTCCGCCCGGCCTGGGCCTTCACGCCTGCGGCGACTCGGCCGGGCGAACCATCAGGGACATCAGACTTCGAGGAGCTCGGCTTCCTTGTGCTTCACGAGCTCGTCGACCTGCGCGGTGTACTTGTGGGTCAGAGCGTCGAGCTCCTTCTCACCACGCGCGCCGTCGTCCTCGCCGACCTCGCCGTCCTTGACGAGGCGGTCGATCTCTTCCTTCGCCTTGCGGCGGACACCGCGGACGGAGACGCGCGCGTCCTCGCCCTTCTGCTTCGCCACCTTCACCATGTCCCGGCGGCGCTCCTCGGAGAGCTGCGGGATGACGATGCGGATGATGCTGCCGTCGTTGCTCGGGTTGACGCCCAGGTCGGAGTCCCGGATCGCCTTCTCGATGGCGTTCAGCTGGCTCGCGTCGTACGGCTTGACGACCGCCATGCGCGCCTCAGGGACCGTGATGCTGGCCATCTGGTTGAGCGGCGTCAGCGAACCGTAGTAGTCGACGTGGATGCGGTTGAACATCGAGGGAGTCGCCCGACCGGTCCGTACGGAGGCGAGGTTCTCCTTCGCCACCGAAACCGCCTTTTCCATCTTCTCCTCGGCGTCGAGGAGGGTCTCGTCGATCACGACTGCTCCTTGCTCTGCGTGTTCGTGCCCTTGTCCCGGTCCAGGTCTGATCCCACCAGGTCTAGAAGGCGGGCCGACCACCGGGGGTGTTGACCAGGGTGCCGATCTTCTCACCACGCACCGCGCGCGCGATGTTCCCCTCGGTGAGGAGGTTGAAGACGAGGATCGGCATGTTGTTGTCCATGCAGAGGCTGAAGGCCGTGGCGTCGGCGACGTTGAGGCCGCGCTCCAGCACCTCGCGGTGGGTGATGTTGTCGAACATCAGCGCGTCCGGGTCGATCTTGGGGTCGGCCGTGTAGACGCCGTCGACGGCCTTCGCCATCAGCACGATCTCGCAGCCGATCTCCAGCGCGCGCTGAGCGGCCGTGGTGTCGGTCGAGAAGTACGGCAGACCCGCGCCGCCACCGAAGATCACGACGCGGCCCTTGTCGAGGTGGCGCATCGCGCGGCGGGGGATGTAGGACTCGGCGACCTGCGTCATCTGGATGGAGGTCTGCACGCGGGTGTCGATGCCGTGCTCGCGTTCGAGGAAGTCCTGCAACGCCAGGCAGTTCATGACCGTGCCGAGCATGCCCATGTAGTCGGCACGCGAACGGTCCATGCCGCGCTGCTGGAGCTCGGCACCGCGGAAGAAGTTGCCACCGCCGATCACGACGGCCACCTGCACGCCGGACTCGACGACCGCCGCGATCTGCTTGGCGACCGTCTGGACGACATCGGGATCGACACCGACGCCCCCGCCGCCGAACATCTCGCCACCGAGCTTGAGCATCACCCGGCGGTAGCCGTGGCTACCTTCTTCGCTCACTGGTCAGTCCTCCTCAGCGCCATTGGTCAGGACATAGCAAGGGCGGGGTCGCAGTGTCGTCGCAACCCCGCCCTCACCGCGATCAGCTCTGGCCGACCTCGAACCGAGCGAAACGGGTGACCGTCACGCCGGCCTCGTCCAGCAGGGCCTTGACCGTCTTCTTGCTGTCCGTCACGGAAGCCTGCTCCAGGAGCACGACGTCCTTGAAGAAGCCGTTGACGCGACCCTCGACGATCTTGGGCAGCGCGCCCTCGGGCTTGCCCTCCTCGCGAGCGGTCTCCTCGGCGATGCGGCGCTCGTTCGCAACCAGGTCCTCGGGGACCTCGTCACGGGTGACGAACTTCGGGCGCATGGCGGCGATCTGCATCGCGGCACCCTTGGCGGCCTCGGCGTTGTCACCGGTGAACTCGACCAGCACGCCGACGGCGGGCGGCAGGTCGGCAGCACGCTTGTGCAGGTAGGTGGAGACGGTGCCGTCGAAGTTGACGGCCTTCGCGAGCTCCAGCTTCTCGCCGATCTTGGCGGAGAACTCCTGGACCAGCGCGTCCACGGTCTTGCCGTCGACCTCGACCGCCTTGAGGGCGTCGACGTCGGCGACCTTGTTGGCCTTGGCGATCGCGACGATCTCGTCGGCCAGCGCGATGAAGTCGGCGTTCTTCGCGACGAAGTCGGTCTCGCAGCGCAGCTCGACCATCGCACCGTCCTGGACGGCGACGAGGCCGTTGGACGTGGTGCGCTCGGCGCGCTTGCCGACGTCCTTGGCGCCCTTGATGCGCAGGATCTCGACGGCCTTCTCGAAGTCGCCGTCAGCCTCGTCCAGGGCCTTCTTGCAGTCCATCATGCCGGCGGCGGTGAGCTCGCGGAGCTTCTTGACGTCCGCGGTGGTGTAGTTCGCCATCGTTTTCCTTCTGCGATGTACGCGCTTGAGTCACGCGGCGCCCGCTGGTGTGCGGGCGCCGCGTGGGGGAAATCAGGACTGGACGGGCTGCTCGGCCGGAGCTTCCTCGGCCGGAGCTGCGTCGGCCGGGGCCGCCTCGGCCGGAGCCTCGGTGGGCGTGGAGCTGGTCAGGAGCTCCTGCTCCCACTCGGCCAGCGGCTCGTCGGCGGCGGGCTTGTCCTGGCCGTCAGCGGCGTCGCGGCGGCCACCGGAGCGCTGCATGAGACCGGCGGCGGCGGCCTCGGCCACGACCTTGGTCAGCAGGGCAGCGGAACGGATCGCGTCGTCGTTGCCCGGGATCGGGAACTCGACCTCGTCCGGGTCGCAGTTGGTGTCGAGGATCGCGACGATCGGGATGTTCAGCTTGCGAGCCTCACCGACCGCGATGTGCTCCTTCTTGGTGTCCACGATCCACACGGCGCTGGGCACCTTGGACATGTCGCGGATACCGCCGAGCGTGCGCTCCAGCTTGTCCTTCTCGCGGTTCATCATCAGGATTTCCTTCTTGGTGAAACCCTGGAAACCGCCGGTCTGCTCCATCGACTCGAGCTCCTTGAGGCGCTGGAGCCTCTTGTGGACCGTCGAGAAGTTGGTGAGCATGCCGCCCAGCCAGCGCTGGTTCACGTAGGGCATGCCGACGCGGAGCGCCTCGTTGGCGATGGCCTCCTGCGCCTGCTTCTTGGTGCCGATGAACAGGATCGACCCGCCGTGCGCGACCGTTTCCTTCACGAACTCGTAAGCCCGGTCGATGTAGGTCAGCGTCTGCTGCAGGTCGATGATGTAGATGCCGTTGCGCTCGGTGAGGATGTAGCGCTTCATCTTCGGGTTCCAGCGCCGGGTCTGGTGCCCGAAGTGCACGCCGCTGTCGAGCAGCTGCTTCATGGTTACGACGGCCATGGCCGGTTCGCACCTCATCTGTCGGACGCGCCAGGTCTGGCCAGTGCGCGTCGTTTCGGTTGCCGCTTCCGGCCGGGTCGGCCGTCAGCCCTGGTGCCTTGCCGGCGTCCGCACCCGCGGAGGACTCTCATCCACCGTCAGGACCGTCGGACGTCGTGACTCGACCCTGCTGGACAGCCGGTCGGATCTGCGTTGGCACGCGAAGTCGTCCCGCACGTAGACGGGACGCGCCCGAAAGTCTACGCCCCACCCCCGACAAACTTCGAATCGGCAGGTAGGCGAGGGGCGAAGTTATCCACAACCACCGAGTTGTCCACAGTTCCCAGATCCTCGGTGGTCCCCAAGGCCGCCCTCCTCGACGCTGATCCCATGCTCCTCCCCACCACCCTGCTGCTGACGGCCCTCCTGACCCCGCCGACCACGCGCTACTCCTGGCCCCTACCCCCACCCCACCCCGTCGTGCGCGCGTTCCTCGCCCCGACCTCCCCCTTCGGCCCCGGCCACCGCGGCGTCGACCTCGCTGCCCCCACG
>NZ_LGDY01000095.1 GCF_001279525.1 Nocardia sp. NRRL S-836
CAGCGGGTTGTTGCTCGCGGCGACCGCGACCGGGTCGGCGGCCATGCCGGACACGGAACCGGAGCCGGACGGGACCTGCTTGGCGTAGTCGGCACAGCCCGGGCCGACGAGGTCACGGGCCGGGTCCGCCATCGCGGAGGACGACGGGGCCATCGAGGTGGTGGCCGGGGTGGTGGCGGTGGTGGAGCTGCTGCTGTTCGCCATGTCGCCCGAGCCACACGCAGCTCCGAACAGGGCGAGCGAAGCGGCGCCGATGGCCAGGGCGGTGTTGCGGACGGACTTGTTCATGACAGGACATCTCCAAGGAGTGGTCGACCGGTTGCTGCCGGTGATTCGCCGCCCTCCCGGAGACGGATGGGTGGGGTTATCAATCCGTTATCCACTGCGCTGGAGACGCCCCCTTGGTGTGGTGTGCGTCCGAAACCGATCCATCGGCGCTCCCGCTGCGAACACCAGGGGACAACGTTGAGGAGAGGACGCAGGATGCCGAAGCTCGAGCGGCCGCTGCACAGCCTTCCGCCGGATGCCGCCCGCACGGCCGAGCCGTCCGCAGACGACCTGCTGGCCCTGGTCGCGCGAGGCGACGAGGCCGCGTTCGAACGGCTCTACGACGTCGTGTCCGGCGCGGTGTTCGGCCTGATCAGGCGCGTCGTGCGGGACCAGGCGCAGTCGGAGGAGGTGTTCCAGGAGGTGATGCTCGAAGTGTGGCGGACCGCGACCAGGTTCGACCCCGGCAGGGGCAGCGCCAACACCTGGATCATGACGCTGACGCACCGCCGTGCCGTCGACCGCGTCCGTTCCGCGCAGGCGGCGACCAACCGCGAGGAGCACGTGGCCCGCCTCGACCAGACCCGGCCGTTCGACGAGGTGAGCGAACAGGTCTCCGGCCGGCTCGAACAACGCCAGGTGCGCCGCTGCCTGAGCTTCCTGACCGAGCTGCAGCGCGAGTCCGTGCTGCTCGCCTACTACCAGGGCTACTCCTACCCCGAGGTGGCGAGCCTGCTGAGCCTGCCGCTCGGCACGGTGAAGACCAGGATGCGCGACGGCCTGATCCGGCTCCGCGACTGCATGGGGGTGACCGGATGAGGACCACGTCCGCGGACCTGCACACGCTCACCGGCGCCTACGCCGTGAACGCCCTGTCCGAAACCGAACGCGCGGCGTTCGAGACCCACCTGGTCCGCTGCACCAGCTGCGCCACCGAGGTGTCCGAGCTCGCCGCCACCGCCACCCGCCTGGGCACCGCCGTCGAGTTCCCGCCACCACCCCACCTGCGCGCCCGAGTGCTGGCCGCGGCCGGCGAAACCCGCCAACTCCCGCCACGCACCCCGCGCGCCGCACGCAACTGGCGTCCCGCGGGCGGCGCCCTGCTCGCGGCGGCCTGCCTGGTCGCCGCGGTCGTGCTCACCGTGCAGGTCACCCAGCCCGACAGCGGCCGGCTGACCCAGCTCGCGAGCGAGTACGGCCGGTTCTCCGACCTGCTGTCCACACCGGACGCCCGCCTCGTGAGCGCCAACGGCCCCGGCGGCTCGACCGCCACCGCCGTCATCTCCCCCAGCCGCAACGAGGTGCTGTTCGTGACCCGCGCCATGCCCGCCCCGCCGGCCGACCACGTCTACCAGCTGTGGCTGATCAACCCCACGGGCCCGCACTCGGCCGGCGTCCTCCCCTCTGGCTCGGCCCCACTGCTGGCCGCGGGCGTGCCCGACGCGCAACGCGTCGCCGTGACCGTTGAGCCACAAGGAGGTTCGCCCACGCCCACCACCGACCCGGTGATGGTGATCACAGTCGCCTGACCGCTCCCCGGCCGCTTTAGGCTGTGGCGCATGAAGAACCAGGCCTACGCGCTGGCCGCGGTCGTGGACTCGATCGCGGCCGCGCGCCGCTCCACCCGCGCGCGCAAGGTGACGAAAACCGCACTGATGCCCGCACTCGCCGTCGCCACCCCACCCCGCGACCCCGGCATGGCCCTCGGCCTCGCCGGCTCGTGGGCAGGCGACGTGGCCCTGCTCGGCGACTCGGACCGCGCCTTCCGCACCGGCCTGTTCTCCTTCCTGGCCGCCCATGTCGGCTACACCACAGCCCTGGCCCGCCGCTCCCGCCCCGGCACCCGCGGCGCCGTGCTGCCGATCGTGACCGCCTCCACCCTCGCCGCCGTCCTCTTCGGCCGCGCGGCCGGCCCACTGGGCCGCCCGGTCACCCTCTACGCCCTCACCCTCGGCACGATGGTCGCCGCCGCCTCCACCGCCCGCGGCACCGGCGCACGGCGAGTTTTCGGTGGTGCGGCGCTGTTCATGGCCTCGGACGCCCTGCTGGGCGCGAGCCGGTTCGTCCTCAAGGGACGCGCCGCGCGCATCGCGTCGGCCGGGGTGATGCCGACGTACGCCGCCGCGCAGTGGCTGCTGCACACCGGGTTCGAGCAAGGTGGAGGGGAGCCCGCGTGAAGAGGGGCTCGGAGGTGTGTGCTAATGTTCTTCCCGTCGGAACGAGCAGGACACCGGCACACAAACAAGCGCCGCTAGCTCAGTTGGTTAGAGCAGCTGACTCTTAATCAGCGGGTCCGGGGTTCGAGTCCCTGGCGGCGTACTCCAGAGAAAGAAGCAGGTAGAGATTCGTCTCTACCTGCTTCTCTGCTTTTCGGGCAGTCATCTGAGATCTCCCCTGTGTGCGTTGTGGATCATGACTTGTGCGCCCGAGGACCTCCCTGGGATCAAAGCCAGGATGCGGGCAGCCCAGTCTCCGGCACTTGGAGCCCGCGCAGAGCCTGACTCAGCATCTCGCCGACCCGGCGACGACACTCCCCACTTGCCCTCACGGCGTGTAGCCGATCGCGGCGAGTGTGTTGCGCAGCGGCTCGGTCTGTCCGTGGTCCTCGCCGTGCGGGAGTGGCCAGTCGGACAACGAGGCGAGGCCAGGCTCGACGAGTGACAACCCGGAGATCCACGGAATCAGGTCAGGACGATCGCGTGGTGTCGCCCGTCCGAGCAGATCGCCGTGCACTGTGTTGAGCAGCTCGATCTGCGGCGCCCACTCCGAGGTGACGTGGCTGAGGGCAATGCCGCTCCCCGCGCACAGACACTCGCGGTAGGAGTTGACCAACGAACCAGGACGAGCCTGATCCGGCAGCAGGTGCAGGATCTCGATCATCAGCACGCCCACGGGCCGTTCGAAGTCGATCAGTCGACGGGTGGCCTCGTGCGCGAGCACTTCCTGGGGTGCGGCGATATCGGCCTGGATGTAGGCGGTTCCAGGGATTCCACGGAGAGCGGAGTCGCCGTGCGCGGCCACCACCGGGTCTTTGTCGACATACACAACGGTTGCTTCGTCCTGATCTCGCACGAGGTGGTGCACGTGCCCGCTCATCGGCAAGCCCGCACCGAGCTCCACGAACTGCCGAACGCCACGTTCGAGCATGTGCTCCACCGCGAGCCCCAGGAACGCTCGGCTCGCTCGGAGGATCTGCCGGAGCGACGGCCAGATCGACTCGATCTGGGCCGCGACCACGCGGTCGATCGGCGTGTTGAAGGAGCCTCCGAGCAACCAGTCGTGCACTCGCGCAGCGTTTGCCCGGGCCAGGTCGGCGGTGGGATCGCTCTGTCCGGCCACGGGCACTCCCTCGTCCGTTGATGATCATCGTATCGAGCCGGTCGGCCTTCGTATTCCGCTGGACGGGCGGAGTTCCTCCTGATGCCCAGTACTCGGAGTCTCTGTCCATACACGAAGGAATCCTTCCAAACGTTCGCTCGATCGAGTGAATAGGGCAACGATGTCGTCAATCCGAGGCCTTGTTTCCCGTGCTGGAGATAGAGCGGGCTCCACCGTCGAGCCCGTGACATAACCAGCATTCATAAGGGGGTACGGACTTGGCAGGCATGGGCACCGCCACCGTGACAACTGATCACGGCGTGCGGCTGGTCGGCGCCACGCCCGGCGGGGGGCTGTCTCTCAGCGGCGATCCGGATGAGGACAACGCGGCGTGACCGGTGATGGACGGCCGGGCCAGGAAGACCGCGCCGTGATTGAGTTCCGCCAGTTCTACTCCACCAAGTACGACGACTTGCTTGGCTACGTGCGCCACAAATGGCCTCATGTCGATGCGACGTCGATCGTCGACGAGACCCTCAAACGTGTGTGGCAGTACCGGGACAAGATCTCCGGCGAATGGATCGCGTATGCGAAGGCCACCGCCAAAAACCTGGTGATGGACGAGTACAGAAAGCCTCGCGAACTCCTGCTGGAGCCGGCCGAGATACATCTGCGACTGATCAGTGCGGAAATTCCGGTTGACTCGGACGACCCGGACGACGCCATGGTGCGGCGGGTCGAGAACGCCCTGAACCGCTTGCCCGCGCACTTGGAGACCGCGATGCGCATGAAGCTCAACGAGTTCGACAACGAGCGCATCGCCCGTGAGATGGACTGCACCGTCACATCCGTCTCCCAGTACCTCTCGCGGGCGCGCGGTCTCATGGCCAAAGACCTCGGCACACCGGTTCATCGCAGGCAGCGCGGCGCACGCGAAGACCCCGGTGCGATGAAACCCAAGCCCAGGCACGACCAAGACGAGGAGGACTGACTCGTGGATCTCATCGGACGACTGCTGGGACGGATTCCGGGTACGAAGGCGCACGCGCACCGCAGGCTCGACGTGCACCTCGCGGTGTACACCGCCCGGATCCGCGAGGCGAAAGAGCAGGCCAGGCGGGAAAGGGTGCTGGAGGCGATCCTCGCACAGGACGACGCTCCTCCACCTCCGGCGCCTGCCGCACCCATCCCGGGAACCGAGTACCTCGATCGCACCACCGATGCCTGGCTGGCAGCGATCCTGCGCAGCAGCTTCGTCGCGACCGACCGCACATTGCTGCGCACGCGGCTCGCCGACTTCACCCGGGAACTGGCACGGTGGCTGCTCGACCCGGTCAGCGCCCGCCTGTCCCCGGAACTGATCGGCCGGCAACTCGCCCACGACCTGGAACTCTCGACGCCGGCACTGCGCCACACACTGGAGGTGCTGGCGCCGTTCGCCGAGCAGGTGCACGAGGAGTTCGGCGGCTCAGCCCCAGAACAAAGAGCACGCCTGCTCGGCGGCCTGGCCGAGGGCTTCACCGACGGCGCACGCCGGCGCATCCTGGACGAGCAGAAGGAACTCTCCGTCGCGCTGGATCGCGCCCGCCGCACTGAACACGAGAAGCTCGCGGCGAGCGAAGCCCGGTTCGAGCAGCAGTTCGCGGACTCCCAACTCGGGATGTGCCTGCTGGACGCCGACGGCGTCATCACGAAAGCCAATCCGGCGTTGCGGCTGTTGCTTGGCCGACCGGAGGACCTGATAGTCGGGCAGCCACTGTGGGCGTTCGTGCCCGAAGACGCCCAGGCGCGGGAGGTCGAACAGGCTTGCCACGACGCCGCCGCCCATCTGCACACCACGGTGCTCGACGAGATCGAGGTCAGCCGCCGCGACGACCCGGTGCCGCGATGGGTCAGCGTCACCGTGCGGTGGATGTCGAAGCACGACCGCGACACCGGACACGCGCACGTGGTGCTGGCCGACGTCACCACCTCACACCAGCGGCACCTGAGGCTCGACCAGGTCGGATCCCGCGACGACACCACGGATCTGCCCAACCGGCAGTGTCTGGAGCGCCGGCTCGACGACGTCCTGGACGGAGCGGGACCGACGGACACCGTGGGACTCTGCGTCGTCGGCCTGGACGGGCTCGACAAGATCTCGGAGGAGCTCGGCTCCGAGGTCGGCGAGAACCTCGTGCGCCTGCTGGCCGCCCGGCTGCGTGGTGCGGTCGGCGGCGCCGTGGACATGGTGGCACGCCATGACAGCGCCACGTTCTGCGCGGTCGTCACCGATCCCGCCGTGTGGAACCGGATGGACGAGTTGGTGGCTCACGTGGACTCCTGGCTGGGCGAGACCGTCCACATGGGAAAGTACGACCTGGCGGTCAAGCCGCGAATCGGGATCGTCCGCGCGTCTCACAGCTCCGTCACGTCCGGACAACTGCTGCGAAGCGCGGAGCAGGCTTTGCGACAGTCGGCAGAACCGGTTCACCGCGGAGTGTTCGTGGCGACACGATCCGACGAAGGAAGACACAACCAGCTGCTCGCAGAGCTTCCTGCCGCGGTCCGCGGTCGGCAGCTCGAGCTCGCCTACGCGCCGATCACAGATCCAGGCACCGGCAGGGTGATGGGCGTGGAAGCGAGCGTGCAGTGGCGGCACCCCACCCGCGGTCTCTTCTCAGCAGACCACCTGCTCGTCCTCGCCGACGAGATCGGACTGGACCTCGCGCTCACATCGTGGATCCTGAACCACTCTGCGGAGCAGTCCAGGAAGTGGGCGCAGTCGCTCGGCTCCACCGCGCCGTACATCGTCGTGAACGTCCCACGGTGCCTGGTGCACGGTGATCAGCTCGTCGAGGATGTGCGTCAGGTACTACTCACCACTCGTGCTCAACCCGAACACCTCCGCCTGGCGCTCAACCAAACCGGAACACCCATGCCGCACGGAGTGCGAGCAGAGCACCTGATGAAACTGAGTGCGCTCGGCATCTCCCTGCGTCTCAACGACTTCGGCAGCAGCTTCCAGCGGTTCGACCTGCTCCCCCAGGTCACTTTCGAGGGCATCGCGATCCCACCCGGCCTCACTTCCGGGCTCGGCGGAGACAGTCCGGGACACAAGTGCTCCCGTGACATCACCACCGCGCTCATATCCATGGCGAAAGCGCTCAAGCTCAACGTGACCCTGCAAGGAGTCTCCACCGATGAACAGGTCCAAGCGGCCCAGACCATGGGAGCGACTCTTATCCAAGGGCCGCTGGTCGGGCCACCGGAATCGGCCCAGGACGTCTGGCGCCGCGTCCGCAGCAACGGCCAACAGCCCGCTAAGCCACTGGTTGAAGCGTCCTGAGGTCATCGCGACCGCGAAGGCGGTTTCCGCTCGCCTGCATCGCGAGCGGAAACCGCCGCCGGTGACAGCCGCGCAGGCGACCACTCTCGATCGACGAGCCTGTCGATTGCCCACCCCCTGAGGAAGAAGTGAGCCCCAACGTTGCATCCGGGCTCTCGACGGCCGTGGTGGAGCCGGAAGCCGCCGAAGGGTCGCACGGGCAATCCGCTGATCGCCCGGCGCCGAAGTAGGAGCGTGAAACCGGGGAGAACACGTGCGATCAACCCGCACCTGCTGACCGGTGCTCACGCGCTCGGCGCGCTGCCCGACGCCGAAGAAGCCGAGTTCGAGGCGCACCTGGGCCGGTGCCGCAGCTGCTGCGACGAGGTGGCCGAGCTGCGGGAGACCGTGGCCCGGCTGGGCATGGGGGTCGGCCACGTGGTTCCGCGTGCGCTGAGGCCGCGGGTGCTGGCCGGGGTTCGGCGGGTGTGGCAGGTGCCGCCGGTGTCCGAGGTCGGGACGGCGTTGTCGCGGCGGCGCGGGGTTCGGCGGGCTGCGGTGGTTGTCGCGGTGGCCTGTGTGGTTGCTGGGGCCGTGGGCGGTGTGCAGGGTGTGCTGAGCGATTCGACGATCGCGCCGGTGGTGGTGCCGCGCACGCGGGTCGGTGATCTGCTGGCGGCGCAGGACTTGCGGCTCGTCACCACGGGGGGTTCGGCGGTGACCGCGGCGATGTCCCGCAGCCGTAACGAGATGCTGTTCCTGGCGAACGGGCTTCGGACGTTGCCGCGTGGCCGGGTCTACCAGCTGTGGCTGGTGGACGGGCACGGGCCGCGGTCGGCCGGGACGCTGCGGTCGGACGGTGTGGCGGCCTCGCTGCTCGTGGCAGGGATCGGTGAGGTCGGCGAAGCGCTCGTCACCGTTGAGCCCGCGGGTGGGTCTCCGGGGCCGACGAGTGCTCCGGTCGTCAGCATCGTCCTGGCCTGAAACGGAAACCTCAGACACGGAGAACTCCGGGAACAGCGGTGCTGTTCCCGGAGTTGCGCGCTGGTCAGGCGGGCGTGAGGCGCCGGAACAACGGATGGGTCAGACCGAGGTGAACACCATCGAGTGCCAGCCCGTGGCGCCGTCCGGGATGGGGGCGGCGCGGTCGTTGGTCTGGGTGTAGCCCTTGCGGTCGGTGGCGCGGCATTCCACGGTGTGGTTGCCCGGCGCCAGGTCCAGCTCGATGCGCCACATGCGCCACGTGTCGACGTTGACCTCGGTGCTCAGGGTGGTCTGCTGCCACGGGCCGCCGTCGACGCGGACCTCGACGCGGTCGATGCCGGTGTGCTGGGCCCAGGCGATGCCCGCCGCGACGAAGCGGCCGGCCGGTACGCGTTCGAAGGACTTCGGGCGGTCCACCCTGGACATCACCTTCACCGGGGCCTTCTTGCCCCAGCCGCGCTGGGCCCAGTACGGGTCGAACGCGGCGAAGGTGGTGAGTTCCGCGTCCACCAACCACTTCGTCGCGGAGACGTAGCCGTAGAGGCCGGGAACGACCATGCGGACCGGGAAGCCGCGTTCGAGTGGCAGCGGTTCGCCGTTCATGCCGAGGGCCAGCATCGCGTTCGAGCCCGGGGCCATGATCGAGGCGACCGGGGTGCCGCACGTCCAGCCGTCCACGCTGCGGGTCGCGAGCTGGTCGGCGCCGGGGCGGACACCGGCCTCGCGCAACAGGTCCGGCAGGGAGATGCCGATGAAGTTCGACGTGGAGATGTACGGGCCGCCGACCTCGTTGGACACGCACACCAGCGTGATGGTCTTCTCCACCAGCGGGCGCCGCAGCAGGTCGTCGTAGGTGAGCACCATCTCGTTGTCCACCATGCCGTGCAGGCGCAGGCGCCAGTCCTCGGCGCGCAGGCGCGGGATGCTGAGCGCGGTGTCGACGCGGTAGAACTTGTCGTTCGGCGTGATGAACGGCGGTGTGCCCTCGCGGGCGAAGTCGGCGCCGAACGGGATCTCCGGCGCGGTGTCGCCCGGCTTCAACGTGATGCCGCGCCGCGAGGCTTCCACGTCCACCCGGCCGGCGAGCCACTGGCCGCCCACCGCGGCCACACCGGCACCGGCGGCGACCGCCGCGGTCGACAGCAGGAACCGTCGTCTGCCCGGCGCGACCGCGGGCGCCTGGGACCACAGCCAGCGGAACGCCGCGACGCCGACCACGAGACTGGCCAGCGGGGCGATCACCGACCAGCCGGTCGTCGTCGGCCTGGCGAGCACCGCGGCGACACCGAGCAGGCCGAGCGCCCCGGCGAGGACGGTGCCCGGCCACGGGCTGCGGCGCGACACCAGCCCGGCGACCACGCCGAGTCCGGCGAGCACGACCGCCATGCCGGCCAGCAGCACGAGCTTGTCGTTCTCGCCGAACGTGCGGACCGCGAAGTCCTTGACCGGGTGCGGCGTCAGGTCGATCGCGGTGTTGCCGACCGCGAGGAACGGAGACGCCAGCGGGCTCACGAGCCCCGCGACGAGATGCCCCGCGGCCAGCGCCGCGGCCACCGACACCAGGCCGATGAGGATGGTTCGTGTTGCCTTCACACCGGTGGTTCGGAGCGGGCCGCTGACCGGATTGCCCGCCGGCACCGGCGGAGAAGCAGGGCGTGCCTGCTCCTCCGCCGATGAGGACTACCTCAGGCGGTAGGCGCGCAGCACCGTCTGGTCGACGGTGTTGCCGTCGCTGTCGCGTGCGGTCACGCGCAACGACACGAACCCGCCCACCGTTCCGCCCGCGGGCACCAGACCGGTGACGGGCACCCAGGTGGCGCCGTCGTCGAACGAGGCGTAGGCGCGCAGGTCGCGCACGTCGGCCCGGCCTGCCCCGGCCTGCCGGGCCGCGGTGAACCTCGCGGGCATCGGCACGCCCGCCTTCCAGCTGTTGCGCTGGTCGAGCGGCAGCGCGTAGTCCACCTCCAGCAACGGCAGCTTGCCGTCGGCCGGCGAGGAGAACTCCCACGTCGCCCGCACGTCCGTGGACAGCGCCACGGCGGCACGCGTCGCGTGCAGGTCCAGCGTGTAGCGGCCGTCCCGCGCGGGTGCGTAGAAACGGCTGTTGTAGAGGAAGTCCGTGCCGAGCGACACGCCGTCGCGCTTGAGCTCCATCAGGACGCTGCTGTTGCGCACACGGCCCTCGACCGACGTGGTCAGGCCGAACGGCGAGATGTTCGCGTTGAGGTGCGGGTGCTCGCGGAACACGCCGCCGCCCTGCGGCCACGGTGCGTCCGACCTGCCGAGCCGCGGTGCGGCGACCCCGCGCAGGGCCGAGCGCTCGTACCTGCGGCCCGGTTCGAACCGGTCGATGCGCAGGTTGGCCCAGGAGTGCGTCAGCGCGTCGTCACCGTCGTCGGCGAACCGGCCGACGACGCCCTCGTTGAACCAGCGGCCCGGCGAGAAGTACTCGACGCGCGTGGCGGGCGAGCCGAGTGGCTCGTCGACGTAGAGGTCGGGGTTGAGCACGCCGTCGACGACCGGGTAGTTGCGGGTGGTCACCGTGCTGTCCGCGCCGGACGTGGCGTACCGCGCCCGCACCTCGGCCAGCGCGGACCGCTGGACGCGGTAGGTCTTCCCGGCCGGCAAGCCGCCCTTCTCCCCCTGGTGCACGGTGTACGACACCGGGGAGGTGGTCAGCGCGCGCAACGTGAGCTTCGCGGGCACCTGCGCTTCGAGGTGCTCGGCCACCGTGACCACCGGCAGCTCGGTGCGGTCGCCGAACGCCATCGACACCGGGCTCGCCCACAGCACCGCGGCCGCACCGGCCTGCTTGAGATCCCTCGCGACGATGAACGGGATTTCGTCGGTGGGCCGCACCAGCACCATCTTGCCGCGCACGTCGGCACTGCCGCGTTCCACGACGTCGTAGCTGTGGTCGCCCTGCGGCAGGTAGGGGCTGTCGGCGAAGTAGTTCACCGGCAGGCCCCCGACGGCCGTGATCTTCGGCTGGGCGGCGACGAGCACGGTGTCGTAGGCGAGGTCGGGCAGCGGCTCGCCGAACGACAGGCCGTAGACCGGCACGCGGCCGTCGATCCTGGACCAGATCGAGTCGCGGAACGCCGGGTTCACCGGCACCTTCATGATCGTCTGCCGGTACAGCGGCGTCACGCGGTGGTCGTCCAGCTCGAACGAGATCGGGCGCGCTTGGCGCAGGTCGAGGTGCACGGCGACGTCCGCGGTCATCGACACCCGGCCGGACACGTCGGTCACCGACGCCGGCGCGTACCAGGTGCGGGTCCGCGCGCCCTCGGCGAACCGGGCGAGCACGGCGTAGTCGCCGACCGGCAGGCGTGCCGACAGCGTGCCGTCCTGGCCGAGCTCCAGCACCGAGGAGTTCTTCGTGGCCAGGTCGACCAGGACCACCCAGCCGTTGCCGACGGGTTTGCCGTCGCGGCCGGTGGCCTTGAGCGACAGGCCGTGCCGTTCCGGCTCGACGGTGCCGCCGACGGACGTGGTCAGCTCGACACCGGCCGCGGTCGCACGCAGTCGTCCGGTGAACGCGCCGAGGCCCTTGCCGGGGTCCAGCACGACGTCAACGGTGGCCGACCCCCGCGCGGGCACGACGACCGACGGCGCGACCGCGAACCGGGCACCCAGGTCGTGCCGCAGGGTCAGGGACACCGGCTGGTCACCGGCGTTGCGGTAGGTGACCTTCTTCGTCACCGGTTCGGCGTGCGGCCAGGTCACCAGCCCGAACGACAGGCTGCCCGCGTCCGCGGTCACCTGCTGGGTGACCGCGCGGCCCACGTTCAGCAGCCCGGTGCCGCCGTCGTCCGGCGAGAACGCGAGCGGCTTCACCGTCGACATCAGCCGCGCCTTCAGCTCCGCCGCGCTGATGGACGGGTCGCGCTGCAACACGATCGCCGCCGCACCCGCCACGTGCGGCGCCGCCATCGACGTGCCGGACAGCCGCGCGTGCAGGTCGTCCACGGCGGCGTCCGGGTAGGTGCCGGCCGCCCGCGCCGCCACGATGTCCTCACCGGGTGCCGCGATGTCCGGCTTCATCGCCAGGTCACCGGCACGCGGACCACGCGACGACGACTCGTGCACCTCGCCGAACTTGGTCAGGTTCGCCACGGCCAGCGCGGCGTCGGCGGCAGCGGGCGTGCTGACCTTCTGCCAGCCGCCGTAGTTGCCCGCCGCGACCACGAACAACGCGCCCGTCTCCGCGGTGAGCTGGTTGAGCTTGAGCGACAACGGGTCGGTGCCGTCGCTCTCGTAGCCGCCCAGGCTCAGGTTGACGACCTTGGCGCCGACCTCGCGCGTGGCCCACTCCATGCCCGCGATGACCGCGCTCTCGGAACAGCCGTCGCTCTCGCACACCCGGCCGACCGCGAGCTTCGCGCCCTTGGCCACACCGCGGTACTTCTCACCGTGACCGGCGATGATGGACGCGACGTGCGTGCCGTGGCCGACGTCGTCCTGGATGCCCTTCGCCGTGAAGTCCTTCGCGACCCGCACGACGTCCTTGAGCTCGGGGTGCTGCTGGTCGTAGCCGCTGTCGAGCACCGCGACCGTGACGCCGGTGCCGTCGAACCCCGCCTCCCACGCGGCGGGCGCGCCCACCATCGGGACGCTCACGTCCAGCGAGACGCGGGCCTTGCCGTCGAGCCACAGCTTCCCCGCGCCGGACGTGCGGGCGGCGCGCTGCGTCCAGCGCTGGGCCGCCTCCTTCTTCCGCACCGCCCCGGCCGTCCGCAAACCGTTGTCCAGCAACGGGATCCGGTCGGTCTTGGCGTCGGTGTAGCCGTAGGCGTGCAACGCGGTGACGTCGAAGAACCGCTTGTCGACCCGGTTCTGCGCGACCTCGCCGACCGCGTCCGCGGGCACCACGTACTGGTGGCCGTTCCGCACGTACTGGGCGAACGTCATGCCGGGCCGCCCCTCGACCCTGACCAGCTCGCCCCTCTCGTTCACGACGACCTCGTCACCGCTGATCAGCGTGATGACCTCGGCCGGTCCTGCTCCGGACCCGGCGGGTTCCGGTGCCGCCTGCGCGGTCGCCATCGGGCTGAGCAGCCCGGCGACGAGCGCGGCGACCGTGAAACAGCGTGCTTTGCGCACGTGTCCTCCCCAGAGGTGATGAGACGGTGTCAACCGCTCACCTGGACACAACTCCAGGAGGGGCCCGGCAGGTTGCATTCCATCAACGGTGAAGGGGACGGCCGCGTGGCAGCGGCCGTCCCCTCCAGCGGTGCGGTGTCAGCGGTGGACCGTCACCTTTGGACGGTCACACCGCGGATCGTCTTGAGGTCACCGAAGAACGACGGCGTCGGCTGGACCCGGTAGTTGTCCACGACCAGCAGCTCCTTCGTCTTGTCGCGGCGCTGGACCTCCAGGTGCACGGCGACGTGGCCCTCGTGCGACTTGAGCGTCAGCTTGAGCTCCTCGACGATCTCCGGCGTGAGGTTCTTCGCCTGCAGGCCCAGGACGATCGGCGGGTCGGCGTCGGGGTTGAGCTCGGCGTCGCTGATGTCGAGCGGGATGACGCCGTCGCCGAAGATGGCCATCTTGTCCTCGCGCCAGTTGACGCGGCCCTTGACGCAGACGGCGGAGTCGAGCTCCAGGTCGTCCTTGAGCACCTCGTAGGACTTCGGGAAGAACAACACCTCGATGGAGGCGTCGAGGTCCTCGATCACGGTGATCGCCCAGGGCTGGCCGTTCTTGTTCACCCGGCGCTCGATCGACGAGATCATGCCGGAGACGATCAGCTCGCCCTCCTTGGGCGGGTCGTCCAGGATCACGGCGATGGGCCGCGGGGCGTGCTTGCGCAGGATGCGTTCGGCGCCGTCGAGGGGGTGCGAGGAGACGTAGAGGCCCAGCATCTCCTTCTCGTAGCTGAGCATCTGCTTGCGCGGGTACTCGTCGGCACCGATCTTGAGGTGCGCGAGCGGCGAGGTGCTGTCGTCGGCGTCGTCGGCGCTGTCGGCACCGAAGAGGTCGAACTGGCCCTCCGCCTCCTTGCGCTTGATCGGCACGACGGCGTCGACCGCGTCCTCGTGGACCTGGAAGATGCCCAGGCGCGGGTGGCCGAACGAGTCGAACGCACCGGCCTTCGTCAGCGACTCGATGACGCGCTTGTTGCAGACCACGAGCTCGGACTTGTCCATGAAGTCCGTGAAGGACGTGTAGGCGCCCTTCTCCTGCCGGGTCTTGATGATGGACTCGACGACGTTCGCGCCGACGTTGCGGATCGCACCGAGGCCGAAGCGGATGTCGGTGCCGACCGCGCTGAAGCGCAGGGCCGACTCGTTGACGTCCGGCGGGAGGACCTTGATGCCCAGGCGGCGGCACTCGGCGAGGTAGACGGCGGACTTGTCCTTGTTGTCGCCGACCGAGGTGAGCAGGGCGGCCATGTACTCGGCCTGGAAGTTCGCCTTCAGGTAGGCGGTCCAGTACGAGATGAGGCCGTACGCGGCCGCGTGCGACTTGTTGAACGCGTAGCCGGCGAACGGGAGAATCGTGTCCCACAACGCCTGGATGGCCTCGTCGGAGAAGCCGCGCGGGTCGGCCCGCATACCCGCCTGGAAGCCCTCGAACTCCTTCGCGAGGACCTCGGCCTTCTTCTTGCCCATCGCCTTGCGGAGCACGTCCGCGCGGCCCATGGAGTAACCGGCGACCTCCTGGGCGATGAACATGATCTGCTCTTGGTAGACGATCAGGCCGTGCGTCTCGCCGAGGATCTCCTTGAGCGGTTCCTCGAGCTGCGGGTGGATCGGCTTGACCTCTTGGCGGCCGTTCTTGCGGTCGGCGTAGTCGTTGTGGGCGTTCACACCCATCGGGCCGGGCCGGTACAGCGCGCCGACGGCGACGATGTCCTCGAACGTCGTCGGCTGCATGCGGCGCAGCAGGTCGCGCATGGGGCCACCGTCGAGCTGGAACACGCCGAGCGTGTCACCGCGGCCGAGCAGGGCGTAGGTCTCCGGGTCGTCCAGCGACAGGTTGTCGAAGTCGGGGACGGCGGCCTCACCGCGGTTCGCCTTGATGTTGTCGATCGCGTCACCCATCACGGTGAGGTTCCGCAGACCGAGGAAGTCCATCTTGAGCAGGCCGATGTTCTCGCACGACGGGTAGTCCCAGCCGGTGATGAACGAGCCGTCGGGGCGGTACCAGAGCGGGATCGACTCGGTGAGCGGGTCCTTCGACATGATGACCGCACACGCGTGCACACCGGCGTTGCGGATCAGGCCCTCCAGGCCGAGCGCGGTGTCGAAGATCTCTTTCACCTGCACGTCGGTCTCCAGCAGCGACCGGACCTCGGCCGCCTCGCCGTAGCGCGGGTGGCTCTTGTCGACGATGCCCTTGAGCGGGATGTCCTTCGCCATGATCGGTGGCGGCAGCGCCTTGGAGATCTTGTCGGCGATCGCGAAGCCCGGCTGGCCGTGGTGCACTCGCGCCGAGTCCTTCAACGCCGCCTTCGTCTTGATGGTGCCGAACGTGATGACCTGCGCCACCTTGTCCGCGCCGTACTTCTCGCTCGCGTAGCGGATCATCTCGCCACGCCGGCGGTCGTCGAAGTCGATGTCGATGTCGGGCATGGCGGTGCGCTCGGGGTTCAGGAACCGCTCGAACAGCAGACCGTGCGGGATGGGGTCGATGTTCGTGATGCCCATCGCCCACGACACGGCGGCACCTGCCGCGGAGCCGCGGCCGGGACCGACCCGGATGCCGACGCTGCGGGCGTAGCTGATCAGGTCGGCGACGATGAGGAAGTACGCCGGGAAGCCCTTGTCGATGATGACCTGGGCCTCGTAGTCGCAGCGCTTGATGTACTCGTCGGGGACGGGCTCGCCCTTGAACCGCCACTCCAGGCCGCGCTGGATCTCCTTGCGGAACCAGGACGCCTGGTCCTCGCCCTCGGGGACCTCGAAGTTCGGGATGCGGTCGCGCGGGGTCCACACGTCCTCGTACGACTCGATCATCTCGGCCACGAGCAGCGTGTTGTCGCAGGCCTCCGGCAGCTCCTTGAAGACCTCGCGCATCTCCGCGGCCGACTTCAGGTAGTAACCGTCACCGTCGAACTTGAACCGGTTCGGGTCGGTCAGCATCTTGCCGGACTGCACGCAGAGCAACGCCGAGTGCGTGTCCGCCTGCTCCTTGGTGACGTAGTGGCTGTCGTTCGTCGCCAGCGGCGGGATGCCGAGCTTCTTGCTGATCGCGAGCAGGTCCTCGCGGACCCGCGTCTCGATGCTCAGACCGTGGTCCATCAGCTCCAGGAAGAAGTTCTCCTTGCCGAAGATGTCCTGGTAGTCGCCGGCGGCCTTGTAGGCCTCCTCGACCTGGCCGAGCCGCAGCCGGGTCTGCACCTCACCGGACGGGCACCCGGTCGTGGCGATGATGCCCTCGGAGTGCTCGGCGACCAGCCCGCGGTCCATGCGCGGCTTGTAGTAGTAGCCGGTCTTGCTGGCCTCGGTGTGCAGCCGGAACAGGTTGCGCAGGCCGACGGCGTTCTTCGCCCACATCGTCATGTGGGTGTAGGCGCCGGCACCGGAGATGTCGTCGCCGCGCTGGGACGGGTCGCCCCAGAACACCGGCTTGTTGTGCAGCCGGTTGTGCGGCGCGAGGTAGGCCTCGATGCCGATGATCGGCTTGATCCCGGTCTTGGTCGCCGTCTGGTAGAACTCGTCGGCCCCGTACATGTTGCCGTGGTCGCTCATGCCCACCGCGGACATGCCCAGCCGCTCGGCTTCCTCGAACAGCGGGGCCACCTTGGCCGCGCCGTCGAGCATCGAGTACTCGGTGTGCACGTGCAGGTGGACGAACGACTGCCCAGACAAGGCGGAGACCTCCCGACATCGTGGTCATCGACTGTGCTGGACCCAGCACGGACCAGACGCACAGCCTAGCCCGAGCCGGGTGGGGACCTCCGGACGCACACCGGGTGATTTCAAGATCAACATCCGCGAGGTCCGAAAAACCATTCCGGATGTTTTTTCGCAATGGATTGACGACCACCCGAACAACACCACCGCGGCAATTCTGCCGGACAGCGGAGTTCTCAGATCCGCCTCTTTCAGAACGCCCATTCGAGGTCGATTCCGGCGAAGTACAGCCGGGCGAACGTGACGCGACGAACACCACCCCGCGAGGGCGAGCCGGGCGCGCTCGGCTGAGAACAGGGCGTAACCTACGGTGACCGGCACCGGCCCGGCGATCCGGTGCTGTGACTCCGGCCACGGAACGAGGCCGGGCAGGCGGCGGTTGCGCGGCCTTTGCGGCTCCTTCACCGGTTGTGCATTGACTTGCCGCCGAAGCACGTCAAACTGCACAAATGGTGCTTCGGCAGGCGAGCGACTTCGCCCAGCTGTCCGTCCTCATCAAGCAGGCCGGCCTGCTGCGGCGACGGCGCGGCTACTACTACCTCCGCATCGGCGCGAACCTGCTGGTCTACGCCGCGGCGTGGGCGGCGTTCGGCGTTCTGGGCGACTCCTGGTGGCAGCTCGCGGTGGCGGTCGTGCTGGCGGTCATGACGACGCAGCTGGCGTTCATCGGCCACGACGCGGGTCACAAGCAGATCTTCGCGTCCCGGCGTTGGAACGAGATCACCGGCTACTTCCACAGTGGACTGATCGGGGTCAGCTACGACTGGTGGGTGGGCAAGCACAGCCGCCACCACGCCAACCCCAACCACGAGGACGAGGACCCGGACGTCGACATCTCGGTGCTGGCGTTCACCCAGCGGCAGGGCGCGGCCAAGAGCGGCGCGCTGCGGTGGATCGCCGCACGCCAGGCCGTGCTGTTCTTCCCGTTGCTGCTGCTGGAAGGCTATGCGCTGCACTGGCACTCGATCCGGCACTCCGGGCGCGAGCGGTACCTGATGATCGCGAACGTGGTCGTGTACCTCGGTGTGGTCTTCTGGGTGCTCTCCCCCGCGTACGCCATCGCGTTCGTGCTGGTGCACCAGGGCCTGTGGGGCCTGTACATGGGGTGTTCCTTCGCCCCCAACCACAAGGGCATGCCGGTGCTGTCGGCCGGTCACTCGCTGGACTTCCTGCGCAAGCAGGTGCTGACCTCGCGCAACGTCACCGGTGGCCCGTTCGTCGACTTCCTGCTCGGCGGGCTGAACTACCAGATCGAGCACCACCTGTTCCCGAGCATGCCGCGGCCGGCGTTGCGGCACGCGCAGGTGATCGTGCAGAAGTTCTG
Source organism: Nocardia sp. NRRL S-836 (assembly GCF_001279525.1). Classification (GTDB taxonomy): domain Bacteria; phylum Actinomycetota; class Actinomycetes; order Mycobacteriales; family Pseudonocardiaceae; genus Lentzea. The sequence goes on from NZ_LGDY01000095.1 coordinate 18,065, forward strand.
CGAGCAGAACGGCATCTCCTACGCCCAATGCGGACTGTTCCGCTCGTACGGTCACGTGCTGGAGCACCTGCACGAGGTCTCGGCGCCGTTGCGCGCCGAACCCGCGGTCTGATTCCCGCCAGACCCGCGGCGCCGCTTCGACCAGTCTTTGCCGCATGGGATCACTCGAAGGCAAAGCGGCTCTGGTCACCGGCGGCAGCCGCGGGATCGGGGCGGCCGTGGCCGCCAGGCTCACCGCGCTGGGTGCGCGGGTGGCGGTCACCTACCAGAACACCAAGCCCGACACCGGGATCGCGTACCGGGCGGACAGCGCCGACCCGGACGCGGTGGTCGCGGCGGTCGACTCGGCCGCCGCGGAGTTCGGCCGGCTCGACGTGCTCGTGAACAACGCCGGCGTGTTCCACGTGGGACCGTTGGACGAGATCGGCCCCGACGAGTTCGACCACACCATGGCGGTGAACGTGCGTGCGCCCTTCCTCGCGGCACGTGCGGCGGCACGGCACATGCACGACGGTGGCCGGATCATCAGCATCGGCAGCAACGTCGCGGTGTACGCGCCGTTCCCCGGTTTCGCGTTGTACTCGGCGAGCAAGACCGCGCTCATCGGGATGACGAAGGGCCTTGCGCGTGAGCTCGGGCCGCGGGGCATCACCGCGAACATCGTCAACCCCGGTCCGACGGACACGGACATGAACCCGGCGGACGGGCCGATGGCGGACACGATCCGCGGGCTGACCGCGCTGGGGCGCTACGGGGAGGCGGCGGAGATCGCCGAGGTGGTGGTGGCGCTGGCGGGGGACGCCGGTGCGTACGTCACCGGTGCCTCCATCAACGCGGACGGCGGGTTCACCGCCTGACCTGCTCCAGGCCGCCGGCCGGGTGCCCATGGCGCACCCGGCCGCGGTTCACGCCCAGGTGACCGGCAGGGCGTGCACGCCGTAGATGTTCATGTCCGTGCGGAGCCGGACCTCGTTCGCGGGAACGGCCAGCCGCAGTGCCGGGAACCGGCGCAGCAGCCCCTCGAACCCGGCGCGCATCTCGATGCGGGCCAACTGCTGGCCGAGGCACTGGTGGATGCCGTGCCCGAACGCCAGGTGCCCGCGGGCGTTGCGGTGCACGTCCAGCCGGTCCGCGCCGGCGAACCGCGCCGGGTCGTGGTTGCCCGCCAGCAGCGACAGGATCACCGTCGACCCCTTCGGGATCGTCTCGCCGTGGAACTCGATGTCCTCGGCCGCGTAGCGGAAGAAGACGTCGGCGACGGCCAGGTAGCGCAGCAGCTCCTCGACGGCGCCGGGGACGAGCTCCGGCTCAGACCGCAGCGCCGCCAGCTGGTCCGGGTGCTCCAGCAGCGCGAACGTGCCCAGCGCCAGCATGTTCGCCGTCGTCTCGTGACCGGCGAGCAGCAGCAGGAACGCCATGCCGACCAGTTCCGGGACGCTCAGCTCCTCGTCGCGGGCCAGGTCCGACAGCAGGTCGTCGGCAGGGTCGGCGCGCTTCGCCGTGATGAGCTCGGACAGGTAGGTGTAGATCGCCGTGTAGGCCGCGATCTTGTCCTCCAGCGTCACGTCCCGTTCCATGAACTTCGACGAGTTCTTCTGGAACGTCTCGCGGTCGGCGTACGGGACGCCGAGCAGCTCGCAGATCACCAGTGACGGCACGGGAAGCGCGAACTCGGCGACCAGGTCGACCGGCGGGGTGAGCTGGGCGAGCGCGTCGAGCTGCCGTTCGGTGATCGCGACGATGCCCTCTTCGAGCGCCTTCATCCGCCGCACGGTGAACGCGCCGGTGAGCTTGCGGCGTAAGCGGGTGTGGTCCGGTGGGTCCATGCTGAGGAACATGCCCGGCTCCTGCGGGGACGGTTCGGTCTGCTCCGGCATGCCGGGCGTGGGGTACGGCACGTGCAGGATGCCGAGGTCCTGCCGCGAGCTGAACCTGGTGTCCGCGAGCGCCTGCCGGACGGCCTCGTAGCCGGTGACCAGCCACCCCTCGTGGCCGTCGGGGAAGAGCATCGGGCTGACCGGACGGGTCGACCGCACCGCCGTGATGGCGCTGGGCGGGACGAACGGGGTGACGTCGCGGTCGGTGGGAAGGCCGTGCAACATGGTCGGTTCTCCTTGTCAGCGGGTGGATTCGCGGTTGAAGAGCTTTTTGGACCACAGGTAGCCGCCGGTGCCGATGACGACGCACCAGCCCAGCGCGATCCAGCCGCTGTTGCCGATCGGCGTGCCCATCAGCAGGCCGCGCAGCGCGTCGATGAACGGGGTGAAGGGCTGGTACTCGGCGAACCAGCGCAGCACGGCCGGCATCGAGTCGGTGGGCACGAAACCGTTGCCGAAGAACGGGAGCAGGATCAACGGCAGGCCGACGTTGCTCGACGACTCGACGGACTTGCTGGCGAGGCCCAGCGCGGCGGAGAACCAGATGAGCGCGAACGCCATGCCCACCAGCAACCCGGCCAGCGCGAACCAGTCGGTGACGCTCGCCTGCGGCCGGAACCCGATGGCCACCGCGACACCGAAGACGAACGTCATGGCGAGCACGGTCTGCACGAGGCTGCCGACGACGTGTCCGGTGAGGACGGACACCCGTGCGATCCTCATGGTGCGGAAGCGGTCGACGATGCCCTCGGTCATGTCCATCGCGATCGAGATGGTGGTGCCCTGCACCGCGGCGGTGATCGACATCAGGATGATCGTCGGCGTGACGTAGCTCAGGTACTCCGCGCGGCCGCCGGACGGCCCGCCGAGGCCGGCGCCGAGCGTGCCGCCGAAGACGTAGACGAACAGCAGCAGGAAGACGACCGGCATGATCAGCAGCTGGAACGTCATCGACGGGTAGCGGACCATCCGCTTGAGGTTGCGGCGCACCATCGTCGCCGAGTCGGTCAGTGCGTGGGTCATCGCTGGGCCACCTTGTCGGGGTTGCCGGTGAGGGCGAGGAAGACGTCGTCGAGGTCGGGGGTGTGCATGCTGAGCGAGTCGACCGGGACGGCGTTGTCGTCCAGCCGGTCGAGCAACGCCTTGAGCGCGCCGACGCTGCCGTCGCTGGGCACGCGCAGGGCCAGCCCGTCGCGGGAGGCGTCGCCGACGAGCCGCTGGGCGGACTCCAGGTGCCGCGGATCGGTGAACTGCAGCAGGACGTGGCCGCCGGGGATGCGCCGCTTGAGCTCGTCGGCGGTGCCCTCCGCGACGACCCGGCCCTGGTCGAGCACCGCGATCCGGTCGGCGAGCTCGTCGGCCTCCTCCAGGTACTGGGTGGTGAGGAAGATCGTGACGCCGGAGGCCACCAGCTCCCGCACGATCTGCCACATGGCGCGGCGGCTGCGCGGGTCCAGCCCGGTGGTCGGCTCGTCCAGGAAGATCACCTGCGGCGAGCCCACCAGCGTCATCGCGAGGTCGAGCCGGCGCCGCATGCCGCCGGAGTAGGTCGACGCCGACCGGTCCGCCGCGTCGAGGAGGTCGAACTGCTCCAGCAGCTGCTCGGCCCTGCGCCTGCCGTCGGCCTTGCCGAGGTGGTGCAGGTCGGCCATCAGCTTCAGGTTCTCCCTGCCCGTCATCAGGTTGTCGACGGCCGAGAACTGGCCGGTCACGCCGATGGCGGCGCGCACGGCGTCCGGGTCGGCCGCGACGTCGTGCCCGGCAACGGAAGCGCTGCCGCCGTCGGCGCGGATCAACGTGGAGAGGATCTTGACCGTGGTGGTCTTGCCGGCGCCGTTCGCGCCGAGCAACGAGAAGACGGTGCCGCGCGCGACGGTCAGGTCCACGCCCTTGAGCACCTCGGTGTCACCGTACGAGCGGCGCAGGCCGGTTGCCTTGATCGCGTTCATCGGGATTGCTCCTCAGGCCCGGCGGATCGTGATGTCGCCGAACGACGTGTTGGCGGTGACCTTGACGGTCTCGGTGGAGTTGCCGGGGCCGTCGCTGCCGTCGAGCGTGTTCGTGACGCGGCCGAACCCGGTCTTGACGTCGAGCCACGCGGCGGTGCCCGCGGCGATGCCGAGCTCGATGCTGCCCATGGCGGTGCTGAGCGTGGCGGCGTCGCGGACGACTGCGCCGACGGTGATGGAACCCATGGCGGTCTTGGCGTCCAGCAACGCGCCCACGCGCTCGGCGGTGATGTCGCCGTTGGCCGCACGGGCCCGCAGCTCGCCCCCGACCGTGCCGATCTCGGTGTTGCCGTTGGAGTTCTTGACCGTCAGCGACCCGGAGACCGTGCCGACGCGGATGCTGCCGCTGCCGGACTTGACGTCGGCGTTGCCGTCGGCCGCGCCGACGGTGATCTGGCCGGCGCCGGTGTCGACCTTCAGCGGGCCGGTCCGGTCGAGGTGGACGTGCCCCGCGGACATGTCGGCCGCGGTCTCCCCGAGGACACCGGTGGTGCGGATGCCGCCCGCGGTCACGTCGAGGTCGGCCTTCGAACCGGTCGGGAGCTCGATGACCACGTCGACGCTCCTGGTCTTCTTGGAGAAGTCGAACGTCCGCTTCTGGCCGCGGACGGTCAGCGTGCCGTCGGCGAAGTCGACGCGGGTCTTCTGCGCGGCCTCGACGTCGGAGTTGTCGCGCGGGTCGGAGGGCCGCACCTCGACCGAGGTGGTCGTGCGGTCGCTCGCCCTCACCTCGACGTGGCCCGCGTAGATGTCGAGCAGCACCGAAATCGGCCCTGGCGTGTCGTAAGAAGGCATGGCTGTCCCCTCAGAAGGTGTCGGAAAACCGTCTCCGCAGGTCAGAGACGTGAAGTGGAACGGGGCAGGGTCAGCGGACCCAGCCGGTGAACCGCTGTGACTGGGCGACGCCGCCGAGCCACGACTCGGCGGCGGTCTCGCGCTTGGGAGCCAGCTGCGCGGTCGCGGCGCGGACCAGCCACGCGTTGACCGAGCGGCCCTCCTTGGCGGCGGCCTCGTCGATCGCGGCCTTGAGCTGTTCGGGCAGGCGGACGTTGATGCGCACGGTGGCGCCGTCCTCGTAGCCGGACGGGTCCTCGGCGGGTGCCGGTTCCGGCGCGGCCTCGGCTGGCTGCGGCTCGACCGGCCGGCGGTTCACGACGAACTTGGGGTCACGGCCCCGCAGCAGCACCTGCACCGAGTCCGGTGCCAGGTCCGCGGTGATCTCGTCGGCCGCGGCGGAGAGCGCTTCGAGCAGCGCCAGCCGGATCGCCGACTCCATCGACACGGTCAACCGCTCGACCAGCGCGCTGTCCTCGCCACCGCCCAGCTCGGCGGCGGTCAGCAGTTCGCGGCCGAGGGAAGCCACATACGGCGTCAGATCCATGGCACCACTATGGCACACGGTGGTGCCATCTACAAGCCTTCTTGGCTCAGTTTGGCATCATCATGGCTCAGATATCACGCCGTGAGCAGATCAGCGCAGGTCAGAAGGATGAGACACGGTGACTCGCGATGGCTCAGCGTGGCTCACGGCGTGAGCAGGCGGCGGCTCAGCCACGTCAGCGAGTCCGCGACCTGCTCCTGGGTGACGCCACGGCGGCGCTGCTCCTGGTAGACCTCCGGTGCCAGCGGGGCGAGCAGCACCTCGATCAGGCCGTCCGGCTCCCGCACGCCCGCCTCGACCAGCAACGCCCGCACGTGCATCCGCCAGAACCCGTAGGCACCCGTGCCGAACCTGGCGTCACCGACCTCGGCCCCCAGCACGAGGTGCAGGTGCCGATCCAGCAACGCGGTCATCGCGCCGTAGAACGCCGCGAGCCGGTCGGACGGCGTCGCGCCCGGCCCGAGCGGTGGCTCACCGCGCAGCAACTGCTCCTGCAGTTGCCGTTCGTGCTCGTCCAGCAGTGCCGCGGCGATCGACGCCGGGTCGGGATAACGCCGGTACAGCGTCGCTCTGCCCACGCCGGCCGCACGGGCGATGTCCTCCATCGTGACCTGGCGCGCGTCCTTGGCCGCGAACACCTGTTCCGCGGCCGCGAGCACGCGCGCACGGTTGCGCGCGGCGTCGACGCGCTCCCTGACCTCCGGCTGCCCGGTCGTCACCGCGAGCAGGGACTCACCCTGTCCGCCCCTGATGGCCATACCCGGATCCTACGCGCACCACGAGGAAGTGGACAGCGCGTCCACTTCCCCCTTAGGCTGACCACGACATATGGACACGCTGTCCACTTATGCAGGTTGGGGGTAGTCCCGTGTACTTCGCACTCTTGGCGGCAGCGCTGCTGGTCGGGTGTCTGCTCGCGGTGCAGGCGTCGGTGAACCTTCAGCTGAACAAGGCGGTCGGAACGCCGTACGGCGCCTCGACGCTGCAGCTCAGCGTGGCCACCGCACTGCTCGCGGTCCTCGCCGTCGCGGTGGGCACGATCGGGGCCGTCGGCCTCGTGCCCGACGTCGAGCCGTGGCACCTGCTCGGTGGCCTGGCGAGCCCGCTCTACATCACCAGCGGCATCCTGCTGTTCCCACGACTGGGCGCACTGGCCGCTGTCGGGCTCTTCGTCACCGGCCAGATGTTCGCCTCGCTCGCGCTGGACCTGTTCGGGCTGTTCGGCGTGCCGCGGCAGCCGCTCACCATCGGCATCGCGGTCGGCGCCATCGCCGTGCTGGCCGGCATCACCGTGATCATCCGCGGTCAGCTCAAGGCCCAGAAGGCCGTCGCACCCGCTCCCGCCGCCGCACCGGCCGGTGGTGGCACCGCGACCGCCACCAAGGCCGCGACCGGCACCGGCGTGAAGCAGGCCGGCTGGATCGTCCTCGGCATCGTCGCGGGCGCGGTCCTGCCGATCCAGGGCGCGGTCAACGCCAAGCTGCGCGCCGACCTCAAGGCACCGATCACCGTCGCGATGATCAGCTTCATCGTGGCCACGCTCGCCATCGCCGTGGTGCTGCTCGTCATGCGCGCGCTCAACCGCACCCCGGCGCCGAAGCTCGCGCCGCTGCGGACGATGCCGTGGTGGGGCTGGCTCGGCGGTGCCTGTGCCGCGGCCTACGTCACCGCGACGTTCATGCTCATCCCGGAGATCGGCGCCGCCACCACGGTCGCGCTCACCGTCACCGGCCAGCAGCTGGCCTCCGCGCTGATCGACAGCCGCGGCCTGTTTCAGATGCCGCGCCGGCCGTTCACCTCGGTTCGCATCACCGGACTCGCGCTTCTGGTCGTGGGGTCCGCGCTCGTCCAACTCACCTGACCCGCCGAGCCCTTGGGGGGAAATCCCGTGCCGCCGAACATGCGCAAGCCCTACCGCGCAGCTCCCGACATCTTCACCCTCCCGTCCTGGTTACCCATCCCCGGCGCGGGCCTGCTGCCCGTCAACGCGCACCTGATCCGCGCCAGGGAACCCGTTCTCGTCGACACCGGCATGGGCATCGACCGCAGCGACTTCCTGGAGTCGCTGTGGTCTTTGGTCGATCCGGTGGACCTGCGGTGGATCGTGCTCACCCACGACGACCGCGACCACGCCGGGAACCTCAAGGAAGTCCTCATGGCGGCACCGAACGCCATGCTGCTCACCAACGGCCTCGCGGTCGCGCGCCTGGGCGAGGAGTGGGACGTGCCACCGAACCGGGTGCGCACGGTCAACCCCGGCCGGACGCTCGACCTGGGCGACCGCAGGATCACGTTGCTGCGGCCGCCCTCCTACGACTCGCCCTCCACGCTCGCCGTCTACGAGCACCGGGAGGAGGCGTTCTTCAGCGCGGACAGCTTCGGCACGATCCTGCCGGAGCTCGTCGACGACGCCGTGGACGCCAAGGAGAACGACTATCTGGACGGCATGGCGCTCTTCACGCGGGCCAACGCCCCGTGGACGGCGCTGGTCGACCAGGCCAAGTGGGACCGCAACCTCGACGACCTCGGCCGGCTGCGGCCGCGCCGGATCCTCAGCTCGCACGGCCCGACGGCCACCGACCGCACCGAACGGCTGCTGGAGACGGTGCGCGCGGTGCCGTCGATGGAGCCGTGGCTGCCCGACGAGGACGTCGAGGTCGAGTCGGTGCTCGCCCAGTACGAAGCAGAACAGCAGAGGAGCTCGCAGTGACCACCGCCAGCAAAGCAGACCTGACGCCGGAGCAGGGCACCATCGTCGTGTTCTCCGACATCTGGTGCTCCTTCGCCCACATCGCGATCCACCGCCTGCACACCACGCGGGAACGCCTCGGCCTGGAGGACCGCGTCCAGTTCGACCTGCGCGCGTTTCCGTTGGAGCTGCTGAACAACGCGTCCAGCCCGCGATCGGGCACCGACAGCGAGGTCGGCCGGATGGCGGCGCAGGAACCCGGCGCCGGCTGGCAGCTGTGGCAGGTGCAGGACTGGCTGTACCCGTCGACCGTCCTGCCCGCGCTCGAAGCCGTGCAGGCGGCGAAGCTGCAGAGCCTGCACGCCTCCGAGCAGCTGGACCTGGCGCTGCGCAAGGCTTTCTGGGCGCAGTCACGAAACATCAGCAACCGCGGGGTGATCGTGGACTGCGCCGAGAGCACGGGTGCGGTCGACGTGGCGGAGCTGGTCGAGGCGCTCGACGACGGCAGGGCCCGGCGCACGCTGGCCGACCAGGCCGCCATCGCGGCCACGGACGTCGTGAACTGCAGCCCGCACCTGTTCCTGCCCGACGGCACCGACCACGCCAACCCGGGCATCCAGGTGCGCTGGGAGGGCGGCTATGGCGTCGGCTGGCCGGTCGTGGAAGCCGACGACGCGACCGTTTACGAGGAACTGCTGAAGCGTTCCGCGGCCTGACCGCTGCCCACCCCGGAAAAAACTTAACCATCCTCCGCTAAATACCAAGCAGAACACCAGAAACCGGCCTGGCGCACCCCTTTCGGGGTCGCGCCATTTCGGCGTTCCCGGAAAAGCGGGTCATAAAGACTATAGGCAACTTTGCAGAAATATCGCCGTTACCGTTCTGTTACACCGATTCTCGGGCCATTCAGCTAGCTTTGGCCCATCGCGGCTGGGGAGTTCGCGAACCAACCCACAACAATTCCTCGGGGGAATTACTGTGAGTAACAACAATGCTGTGGAAGATTTCGTCGACCTCACACAGCACGAACTGCTGGCTCTCCGAACAAGGTTCAACCTGGCTGACGCGCACACGCACCAGTACCAGTCACCGAGCCAGGACAAGATCGTTTCCCGGCTACCTGACCTGTGGTACGAGGCGGAACGCGACCAGCAGGCCCACTTCGAGCAGAAGTTCATCGAGGCTTTCTTCCGGCTGCACAAACAGCCCACCGCAGCGTCGATGGGAAAGACCTGGCTTTCCTACTCGGCCAGCGTCTCGACCATGGTCGCGGCCATGTACATGATGCAGCGCAACATGTCCGTCTCTTTGGTCGAACCGTGCTTCGACAACCTGGTGGACCTGCTGAAGTGCATGCGGGTGGACACCCGTCCGCTCGCCGAGGAAACGCTGCACGACGTCGGCTCGATCTACGAGAACCTCAAGGTCGTCGAGACCGACGCGATCTACCTGGTCGACCCGAACAACCCGACCGGTTTCACGCTGCTCAAGGACGGCCGCAGCGGCTTCGAGGAGGTCGTCCGCTACTGCGTCGACCACGACAAGCTGCTCGTCATCGACTTCTGCTTCGCCTCCTTCGCGCTGTGCGACCAGGGCATGGACCGCTTCGACGTCTACCAGCTGCTGGAGGACTCGGGCGTCACGTACATGGCGATCGAGGACACCGGCAAGACCTGGCCGGTGCAGGACGCCAAGTGCGCGATGATCACGGTCAGCGAGAACATCCGCGAAGAGGTCTACAACATCCACACGGCGGTGCTGCTCAACGTCTCGCCGTTCGTGCTCAACGTCCTCACCCAGTACGTGGAGGACTCCATCGCGGACGACTTCGCGTCGGTGCGCGACGTGATCAGCGAGAACCGCGCCACCATCCGAGAGGCGCTCGACGGCACGATCCTGTCCTACGTCGAGCCGGTCGTGGACACCAGCGTCGCCTGGTTCCGCATCGAGGCCGAGCAGGTGACCGCCACCCAGCTGCAGGCCACGATGCTGGAGCACGAGGTCTACGTGCTGCCCGGCACGTTCTTCTACTGGAACGAGCCCAGCCGCGGCGAGCGGTACGTCCGCATCGCCCTGGCCCGGCAGCCGGAGCACTTCGCCGGCGCCGCGCGCAAGATGCGGGAGGTGCTGCTGTCCGATGAGCGCTGAGGCGATGATCGACGCCTCGCTGTTCATGGGCATGCACAGCACCGACGACACGGTCCGCGGCCGCTGCAAGAGCTTCTTCGCGCAGCGGCTGACGGGCCGGGTCTCGATGAGCCTGGAACATGTGGGGTTCTGCGACAACCTGGTGTGGTCCTACCCGCGAGCGGAGCAGGACGCTTACTACCCGTTCATGGACGTCCTCCACACGGACATGCGGATCGACCGCATCGGTTACGAGGAGACGGACCTGAAGTTCGCGCTCGACACGGCGTGGCCGCCCGACCTGCCCTGGCACGAACGGCTGCTGCTGGCCATGGCGACGCGGCTCGGCGCCGTGGTGCACACGGCCAGCAGCCGGCTCACCGGCCGCACCGACCTGCCCGCCGCGGTCGTGTCGGTGCTCAACACCGCGCAGGACTCCGCGGTGGACTTCCCTGAACCGCTGGAACGGCTCTACGCCGACTCGCTGGCCCTGCGGGTCGCTCCGGAGAGGGTGTGAGGACGAATGGCTTACTCCGGAACGATCGTGCCGCTGGTGACGCCGCTGGACGACAGCGGGCAGGTGTGCCGCGAGAGCGTCGCGCGGCTGGTGGAGTCGGTGCGCGGCAACGTCTCCGGGCTGATGCCCACGTTGAGCTCCGGCGAAGGCTGGCTGCTCGACACGCGGCAGTGGACCGACATGGTGAGCACCGTCGTGGAGCACTCGGGCGGGTTGCCGGTGCTGGCCGGCGTGCAGCTGCCGGACACCGGGTCGGTCGTCGAGCGCTCGCGGCTCGCCGAACGGCTGGGCGTGTCGGCCGTCGTGGTCACGACGCCGTTCCGCGCGGACATCAGCCAGGACGAGATCTTCCAGCACTACCGGGAGGTCTCCGAGGCGCTCGACGTCGGTCTCTTCCTGTACAACGAGAAAGCCGTGTCCGGCAACAGCATCGAGCCCGCCACGCTGCGGCGCGTCTGCACGCAGCTGCCGAACGTCGTCGGCGTCAAGGAGTCCAGTGGGTCCGCGGAGCTGACCCGCGAGCTGGTCGCCGAGTGCCCCGGCCTGCCGGTGTTCGAGGGCTGGGAGAACCTGCTGCTCGAGGCGCGGGGCGTGGCGGGGTTCATCGGGCCGCTCGCCAACCTGGAACCGAAGGTGTGCACGGAGATGCTCGCCGATCCCACCCAGGAGCGCCAGGACGAGATCAACGCGCTGTGCGAGCAGTACGGCGTGTTCGAGGACGACTGGTACCGCCACGTCAAGACGGCCCTGCGCGAGCGCGGGATCATCAAGACAGACCGGGTGGTGGGCACATGAGCGAGCAGCGGCGGCTCTACGTGCACAACCGCTCGGTCCTCGGCGCGGACGCCTACGCCGACCTGCTCGACATCGAAAGCCGCTGGGTGGTGCCCAAGGCCGCCGAGCTGGAGGCCGCCGCACCGGCGTTCTCCGACCGCCGCGACCTGATGGACGCGATCGAGGCGTTCCTCAAGGAGGAGGAGGCCGCCGGTCCGTCCGAGCACGAGCGGTTCCTCGCCGAAGAGGCCACGCTCGACCAGTTCCGCGTGGTGGTGCGGGAGTTCGCGGTCGACGGGCTCGTGGAGTCCCAGTCGCACCTCGGGATCCTGCCGCGGCTGCCGCACAAGGCGCGGATGGCCGTGCTGCGCGTGCTGATCGACGAGTTCGGCTGCGGCAACGACGAGCAGGAGCACTCGGCGTTGTACGGCAAGCTCGTCACCGAGCTGGGCATGCCGGTCGATCTCGACTGGTACGTGGAACGGGCCGGCGAGGAGAGCTTCGCCTACGTCAACCTGTTCCACTGGCTGGCCGAACGGGCGCCCGCGCCGGAGTACTTCCTCGGCGCGTACACCTACTTCGAGTCGAGCGTGCTGTACGCGTTCCGGTGCTACGCGCAGGCGTGCGAGCGGCTGGGTGTCGTGAACCGCAAGTACTACGACGAGCACCTGTACATCGACGCCTTCCACAGCAAGCAGATGCAGGGGGCGGTCAAGGCGCTCGCCGACGAGCGGCCGGTCGACCTCGCGAAGGTGTGGACGGGCGTCACGCTCACCAGCGGGGTCGTGGCCGAGGCGACCGCGGCCGCGATCGACCGGGCGAGGGCGGCATGAGCACCCCCGCCGCCGAACCGGTGGTGCGCCAGCTCGCCGACGACCTGATCCTGGTGGAGGTGGCGGGCAGGCGGATCCTCACGGAGTCCGAGTGCCCGCACCGCAGGGGCCGGCTGCGATACGGCTACGTCAACGGCCGCACCCTGCGGATCACCTGCCCGCTGCACCTCTCCTCGTTCGACCTCACCACCGGCAGGCAGGTCACGGGGCCGCCGTGCCGTGAGCTCGTGGTGGCATCGCTGGCCGACGGTGCCGAGGTGCCGGACGCCGACACCGCCCGCGCACTGCTGGCCGCGGCGGAGGAGGCCCGATGAGCACTCCGCAGAAGGTCGCGGTGGAGACACGAGGTGTGGACGTCGTCCCGGACGAGGAGCGGACGTCGTCGCCGCAGGAGTTCTTCTGGATCTGGAACTCCGCGCAGTTCTCTCTCGGCACGGTCGTGCTCGGCTCGGTGCCGGTGGCGTTCGGGCTCGGCTGGTGGGCGAGCATCAGCTCGTTGCTGATCGGGCTGCTGATCGGCACGGCGGTGGTCGCGCCGCTGGTCCGGTTCGGCAAGGCCACCGGCGCCAACGACCCGGTGTCGAGCGGCGCGCACTTCGGCGTGCGCGGGCGGGTCATCGGCAACGTCATCACGGTCTGCGCGGCGATCGGGTTCTTCTCGATCGCCGTGTGGACCGGCGCGACGGCGATCCTCTTCGCGGGCCAGCGGTTGCTCGGCACGCCGGCGGACGGCGCGGCGCTCGCCGTGGTCGCACCGGTCGTGGCGGTGGTCGTGGTGCTCGTCGCGGTGTACGGCCACGCCGTGCTGCTGGCCACCTACCGGGTGATGACGATCATCGGTGCCGCGGTGCTGCTGGGGCTCGTCGTGGTGCTGCTGCCGAAGTTCGACCCCGGCTACGCGGGCGGTGCGTACGCGCTCGGCGACTTCACCAGGACGTGGCTGCTCGCGGTCACGTTCAGCGCGACGGTGCCGATCTCGTACTCGACCTTCCAGGGCGACTACAGCCGCTACCTGCCCAGGTCCGTGAGCGACCGGTCCGCCGTGTGGTGGAACGGGTCCGCGATGTACCTGAGCAACGCGGTCGCGCTCGGCGTCGGCGCGTTCGTCACCACGCTGCTGACCGATCCCGGCACGCCGTGGATCATCGGCGTGGCCGGTGTGGTGCCGGCGTGGTTCGCGGTCGTCGTGGTGGCCTACGGGCTCGCGGGCACCCTGCCGCAGGGTGGCCTGTGCATCTACGCGGCCGGGTTGTCGGCGCAGTCGATCTTCTGGCGGCTCTCCCGGCCGGTGGCGACGGTCCTGGTGTCCGTGGTCGGCGTCAGCGCGCTGTACGTCGGCGCGGTGGTGTACGACGCGATCGACTCGATCTCGGCGTTCGTGCTGGTGCTGCTCGTGTTCGTGGCGCCGTGGGCCGCGATCATGCTGGTGGGCTACCGGCAGCACGGTGGCCGCTACTCGGCCGCGGACCTGCTCGCGTTCACCTCCACCGGCCAGGGCCGCTACTGGTACACCGGCGGGTTCAACCTCCGCGCGGTCGGCGCGTTCGTGCCGTCCGTCCTGCTGGGACTGTCGTTCGTCGGCAACACCCTGTACACCGGCCCGCTGGCCGGGCTGGCGGGTGGGATCGACCTGAGCGCGGTGGTCCCGTTCGTCACCGCGGTCCTGCTGTACGAGCTGTTGTGCCGCTTGTTCCCGGAAAGGGTTCTCGCGCATGCCGACTGACCCCAGGCTCCCGCTGAGCCACGACACGATCACGGTGTTCACCGACCTCAACTGCTCCTTCGCCCACCTCGCCGTGTACCGCCTGCACGAGGCGCGACGCCGGCTCGGGCTGGAGGGCCGGATCTGGTTCGACCACCGGGCGTTCCCGCTGGAGCTGTTCAACCGCACCGTCAACGAACGACCCGGCGTCGACTCCGAGGTCGCGGTGATCGGCGCGCTGGAACCGGACGCGGGCTGGCGGCTGTGGCAGGGTCCCGACTGGACCTACCCGGTCACGATGCTGCCGCCGCTGGAGGCCGTGCAGGCGGCCAAACAACAGGGCTGGCACGCTTCCGAACAGCTGGACCTGGCGCTGCGCCGGGCTTTCTGGGCGGAGGGACGCTGCATCTCCCTGCGCCACGAGATCCTGGACGTCGCCGCGTCGACCGGTGCCGTGGACGTCGACTCGCTGGCGGAAGCCCTCGACGACGGACGCGCGCGCTCGGCCGTGATGAGCCAGTACGCCGCCGCGAAGGACGGCCGGGTGAACTGCAGCCCGCACGTGTTCCTGCACGACGGCACGAACCTGGCGAATCCCGGCATCCGCACCCGCTGGGTCAACGGCGGGTTCGGCGTCGGGTTCCCGGTGATCGACGCCGACGACCCGTCGGTCTACACCGACCTGCTGGACCGCGCGGCCGGGTTGTCGACGGCCGCCTGACTCGCGCCCGGTCGCGGCGGCAGCGCGGCCGTCGCGACCGGGCGCGGTATCACGGGACAGGTCCTGGTGCGTGTCGCCCGCCAGCCGCGTGCTCGCCAGCCGACTCGTGCGCCACGATCGCGGCCGCACCAGCACCGGCGGGCTCTAAGCGGTCGCACGCACCACGTGCTCGGCCGCCAGCTCGTGCGCCACGATCGCCGCGGCGCGCTCGGCGATCGCGAGCACGGACGCACTGGGGTTGGCGGCGACGATCGTGGGCATCACGGACGCGTCGGCAACCCGCAGCCCGTCCACGCCGCGCACACGCAACGCGGGGTCGACCACGCTGCCGATCGCGCAGGTGCCGGCGAAGTGCAGGAACGTGCCGGTCGCCCGGCGCAGGTAGGCCCGCAGCTCGGCGTCGGACGTCAGTCCCGCGCCGGGTGCGGACTCGCCGGCCCGCCACCGGGCCAGCGCGGGCGCCCCGCCCATCGCACGGGCCCGGCGCAACGCGGTCACCATGAGGCCGAGGTCGCGCGGGTCGCGGTAGTGGCCGGGATCGACCAGCGCCGGTTCGTGCGGGTCGGCGCTCGTCAGCCGCACCGATCCGCGGCTGTGCGGGCGTTGCAGCGAGAACAGCACCGAGTAGCCGTGCTCGGGTTCGCCGTGCGGCAGCGGGAAGTGCGTGAACACCAGCCGCAGGTCCGGGTCCTCGATCGGGTCGCTGCGCAGCAGCACCTGCGGGGTGTCGGGCACCCGGCCGTCGTCGGCGGACATCCGCGCGGTGAACGTGACGTACGCGAAGGGGTGGTCCTGGAGGTTCTCGCCGACGCCCGGCAGGTCCCGCACGACGTCGATGCCCAGGCGCCGCAACCTCTCCGCCGGTCCGACGCCGGACAGCAGCAGCAACTGCGCCGAGCCGACCGCACCGGCCGTGAGCAGGACCTCGCGCGAAGCGAACGCGATGCGCGGCCGTCCGTCCACGACGTACTCGACGCCGGTGCAGCGGCGGCCGGCGAACAGCAGCTGCCGGGCCCGTGCGCCGGTCAGCACGGTGAGGTTGCTGCGGCGCAACGGTTTCAGGTAGGCGGCGTACGCGCTCTGCGGCGTGAACCCGACGAGGTTCAGCTCGGTGCGGGCCACCCCCTCGGCCACCCGGCCGTTGCCGTCCGCGGTGAACGGCGCACCGGCCTCCTCGGCCGCGCGGTAGCAGGCGTCGTAGAACGAACCGGGCTCGGCCGCGGGTGCCGGCGCCACCACCACCGGGCCGTCGTGGCCACGCCAGCGCGGGTCCGTGCCCGCGGCGTTCTCGGCGCGTTTGAGGTGGGGTAACAGGTTCTGGAAGTTCCAGCCGGTCGCACCGGCCCGTTCCCACGCGTCGTAGCTGGAGCGGTGCGCGCGGACGTGGGCCGTGGGCGCGGCGGGGGTGTCGTGGTGGCCGGCTTCGAGGAGCAGGACCGTGTGCGCGCGGTTCTCCGACAGCCGGGCGGCCAGCACGCATCCGGCCGTGCCGCCGCCCACGACGACGAAGTCGTAATCGGTCATCGCCGCGCCCCGCCCTGCTCGGCAGCGGAAAAGGGCATGGCGAGTAGAGCCAACGTGGTGGCCGGCATCGGCTTGCTCCCTGAGGTTCGTCCAGAGGCCGGCTTCGCGGCCCGACGCCACCTACACGGATGGGAGGCCGCGGCGGTTCACACTGATCTTCGGGAAGTTCCCCGCGTGCTCAGCGCGCGGCGAAGACGCTGGTGAACGCGGCCAGCGTCGGGGTGTCCCGCTGCCGGTCGAGCACGGCGAACACCACGTGGTCGAAGAACCGGCAGTCCCGCAACGCGCCGTGGAACGCCTGCGCGACGGTCGTGGGGTCGTTCGCGAAGACACCGCAGCCCCACGCGCCCAGCACGAGCCGCCGATGCCCGTGAGCGGCCGCGACCTGGAGCACGCGGGTGGCGCGCCGGCGCAGCTGGCCGGGCACGGCGGCGGCGCGTTCCGGCTGGTTGCGCCGGATCGCGCCGAGGTTCGGCGCCGCCGCGGTGAGGAACGACACCGGGTAGGCGGCGGGCAGCAGCTCTCCCCAGTCGTCGCGGAACACCGGCACGCCCGGCGAGTGGATGACCCGGTCGCTGTAGCCCAGGTCGTCGTGGGCGCGGTGGTGGGCGTAGAAGTCACCCGCCGCGAGCAGGCAGGCGTGGAGCGCCGACGCCCGTGCGACGCTCTCCTCCTGTGCCTGCGCGCCGTTCAGGAAACCGCCGCCGGGGTTGCGGGCGGAGGCGAACACCAGCGCCGCGACGTCCCCACCCAGCCGCCGCGTCGCCGCCAGCGTGGACTCGTCGGTCACGTCGACGCGCGGGAGCTCGCCCTGTTCGGGCAGCTCCAGGACGTCGTCGGGGGTGTACAACCGGGTTCCGGTCACCGCCGGGGTGACGTCGAACGTGACCGTTCCCGTTGCGGTGCGGTAGGAACCGCGTTCCACGATCGCCACCGTCTCGCGGGCGATCGCCTTCAGCCTCGTGCTCATGATGAGCCGATTGTGGGCGTGCGGTTCGCCGCGGCCAAGCGAGTTTCAGGCCGGGGCCGCGGTCCGGGCGTAGTGCTCGGCGACCGCCGCGAACGCCTCCTTCGGCGCCCACGACCCGTCCTCGAAGACCTTCACGATCCCGGGGCTCGCCATGTCGAGGTCCCGTCGCGGGTCGTCGGGCCGGTGCGTGAAGTCGTTGAGCGCGAACAGGTACACGAACGCGCTGTCCACGCCCTCCGCCTCGAAGATCGCGAGCAGGTCGCGCAGGTACGCCGCCTGCTCGGCCTCGTCGCGGACGTAGCCGTCCTTGATCCCGACCGGCCGCCCGCCCGCGTCGTGCTCGACGATCTCCATGCTGCGCGGCGCGACCGCACCCGACCCGCGCCACGCCGCCGTGCCGAACCCGGTGATCGCCACCGGTTTCCCCTGCGCCACCACGGAACGCACGCCCTCGACGTAGCGATCGGCGACCTCGGCGGACCGGATGAGCTCCAGCGACACGATGTCGAACAGCTCCCAGTCGACCCGCTCGAACGGGATGGCCGCGTAGGTGACCCGGCCGTGGAACTCCGCGCGCACCGCCGTGACCGCCTCCGCGAGGAACTCGTTGAGCCGTGCGGCCGCCTCGGCCATCCGCGCGGGGTTCCCCAGCAGCTGCCCCACGCGGTCCAAGACGTCACTGCCCGGCGTGAAACCGCTGTTCATGATGCTCAGCTCGGCCCCGGCCACGAACACCACCTCGGCGCCGTCCGCGCGCACCCGTTCCGCCCGCCGCGCGCAGTCCAGGAAGAGCGCCGAGATCTCCGCGGGCGTCAGCTCCAGCGGGTACGGCGAGAACCACACCTCCAGCCCCAGCCCGGCGGCGGCCCGCGCGGCCTGCTCCAGGCGCTCCGGATCGCCCCCGACCAGGTGGACGGCGGTGCAGTGCAGCTCGTCGCGGATGACCGTCAGGTCACGCCGCACCGCCTCCGGGTCGAGCTCCGGCAGCGAGTTCTCCCCCTTGACCACGAACCCCGTGCTGTACGCGATTCCCCTGCCCCGCATGGCCGTGCTCCTCTTCGTCGGTCGACGCCGCCGAGAGTAGTCGCCATTCTTGCGTACGCGCAAGTTTGCGTGATCGCATCCAACACCACCCGAGGAACGCCAGTCCCAGCCAGACGTAGGCGTTGCCGACCAGGTGCTGCCACCACGTCCACTCCAGCTCGCGGTCCCCCAGTTTCGGCAGGTACCAGTGCGGGCCGATCGCGAACACCGCCACGACCGCGACCCGGACCGGGCCGGACAGCACCGGCAGCGCCACCGCGACCCACGCCCAGTGGTGCGACCAGGACACCGGCGAGACCAGCAGCCCGGCCACGGCGACCGCGACCAGCGCCGTCAGGTCGTCCTCCAGCCGGGACACCACCAGCACCAGCACCGCGAGCACGGCCAGGCAGAGCACGATCCACACCGCCTCGGGCGCCTGCAACCGGACCAGCAGCCCGCGCAACGACTGGTTGGCGGTGTAGGCGAGCCCGCCGACGCGGTGCGGGTCGAACACCGCGGCGAACCAGAACTCCCGCGACTCCACCGGCGCCAGCACCCAGCCGAGCGCCCCGCACCCCGCGAACGCCGCCACCGCCGTCACCGCGGCCCGCCACCGCCCGCGGCACAGGAAGAACAGCACGAAGATCGCGGGCGTCAGCTTGACCGCGGCGGCGATGCCGACCAGCAGCCCGCGCGGCCACGGCGTGCGCGGCAGCAGGCAGTCCAGCACGACCAGCCCGAGCAGGACCAGGTTGATCTGCCCCAGGTCCGTCCCGCCGCGCACCGGCTCCAGCAGCAGACACACCGCGGCCAGCCCGAACCCGGCCTGCGGCACCGTGCTCACCCGGCTCGCCGCCACCCGGCACGCGAGCGTGAACAGCACGATCCCGGCCGCCGTCCACACCACCGCGGCGACCGCCAGCGGCACCGGCGACAGCACGCTGAACAGCGCCGCGGCGAACGGCGGGTAGGTGAACGGCAGGCCGTCCGGGCCGGGGAAGTCCGGCCGGTAGAGGCCGTCGCCCGACCGCAGCACCTCCCCGCCGGTGAGGTAGACCCGCAGGTCCAGCGCCCCGCCGTGGAAGCTGCGCACGCACACCCACACCAGCAGCCCGGCCACGACGACCGCCCACACCCAGCGGAGATCGGTCCGCGCCAGACGCGACGCCATCAGCCGCGGAACCGCCTGATCCAGCACTGCCAGCACCTCTCGCCGTCCGATGTGGACGACGATGCCGGTGGCCCGGCCAGCACCGGATCGGTCGGCGGGCCGGGAAACACCGGCCGTTCAGACGGCAACCTCGCGCCGGGTCAGCCGTTCGGCCGAGGTCCGCGCGCTAGTCGCCCGGCAGCCCGACCCGGCGGTGTCGCACGTTCTCGATGCCGCCGGTCAGGTCGAGCAGGCGCACCAACGCCTCCTTGGCCGCCTTCGTGGCCCGCAACCGCTCGTCGAGCCGGGCCCGGACCCGGCGGCTGTCCTCGACGAGCCGCCGTCCGTCCGCGGTGAGCGACGCCCGGCGCACCCGGCTGTCGGCGGGGTCGGGCACGCGGGTGACGTACCCGAGCCGTTCCAGCTCCAGCACGTGCTTCGACGCGGCCTGCTGGGTGACGCCGAGCGCCTCGGCCAGCTCGCCGACGGTCGGGCTGCCCGCGACGAGGTGCTGCACGACGTACCCGTGGGAGTTCCGCACGCCTTCGTGACCGAGCTCGTGCAGCTCGGCGAGGACCGCCCGGTTCGCGGAGCTGCCGGCGAGCCAGGCGAGGGTGGGCAGGTCGATGTCGTACGGATCGATCACCCGGCCATTGTACAACCAAGATTGTACAACTATGGTTGTGCTTATGACGCCCACCGCTATCGCCTTGTCCCTGCACCGCGCGCTCGAAGCCGGTCGCTCCGGCGACGAGCTGCGCCGGTACTTCGCACCCGACGCCGTGACCGTCGAGCACCCGAACCTCGTGCGGCCCACCGGAGGCCGCCTGGCCCTGGCCGAGATGCTCGCGGCATCCGTTGCCGGCGCGGGGTTGCTGGCCGGCCAGAAGTACGACGTGCACGCCGCGGTCGAGGCCGGCGCCACGGCGATCCTCCGCCTGACCTGGACGGGTGTGATCGCCCGGGACACCGGCCCCTACCGCGCCGGCGACGAGCTGGTCGCGCACATCGCGCAGTTCGTCGAGACCGCCGACGGCCTGATCACCTCGATCGAGACGTTCGACTGCTACGAGCCCATGCCGAGCTCGTAACCGTTCCACCGCTGCCGCAGCATCCGGTCGTGCGAGGCCACGACCACGGCGCCGGGGTAGTCGGCGAGCGCCGCCTCCAGCTCCTCCACCAGCGCGAGCGACAGGTGGTTCGTCGGTTCGTCGAGCAGCAGCACGTCCGATTCCGTGCGCAACAGCCTGGCGAGCGCGAGCCTGCGCTGTTGCCCGACCGACAGCGCACCCACCGGCGTCGCGAAGTCGGCCTCCCGGAACAACCCCAGCGCCGCCAGCCGTTCCGCGCTGCCGCCGAACGCCGCCAGCACCGGCTGCCGTGGTCGCGTGACCACGGTTTCCTGCGGCAGGTAGCCGACGGCGCCGTGCCGTGCGACCGTGCCGCGGTCCGGCTCCAGCACCCCGGCCAGCACGGCGAGCAACGTCGACTTGCCCGCGCCGTTCGGACCGGTCACCAGCAGCCGCTGTCCCGCCTCGACGGTCAGCCCGGTCGGCGGCAGCCGCTGCCCGACCTCGACGCCCGCCAGTTCCAGCACCACGCCCTCGCGCACCGCCGCGTCGAGCGGAGCGGTGAGGCGCAACGGTTCCGGCGGCCGCGGCACCGGGTCGGCACGCAGTCGCTCCAGCCGTTCGGAGGCACTGCGCACCCGCGTCCGCACCGACGCCTGCACGCGCCGCCCGTCGCCGTTGTACTTGCACTTGTTGTGGTCGGGGATCGGCCGGCCCGGTGCGACCCGGTGCGCGGTCGTGCCACGCCACTCGGTCCAGTGGCCGATCTCGCCGGTCCACCGCGCGTAGGCCTGCTCCCACCGCTGCCGGGCCGCCTTCCGCTCGGCGAGGTAGCCCGCGTACCCGTTGCCGTAGCGGGCGATGGTCCGCCGGTCACCGTCGACCTCGACGATCGCGGTCGCCACCCGTTCCAGCAGCAGCCGGTCGTGCGTCGCCACGACCACCGTGCCGCGGTGCGCCAGGAGCCGGTTCTCCAGCCACCGCAACGCGTCCTCGTCGAGGTGGTTGGTCGGTTCGTCCAGCAGCAACAGCTCCGGCTCCGCCGACAGCACACCGGCCAGCGCGAGCCGCGCCCGTTGACCGCCGGACAGCGTGCCGAGCCGGCGGTCCCGGCCGATCCCGCCGATGCCGAGCGCCGACCTGGCCGCCTCGACCCGCGCGTCCGCCGCATACCCGCCGCGCAGCTCGAACGCCGTGAGCAGGTCGCCGTACTCGCCGAGCCGCTGCTCCTCGGCCGCGGCCACGAGCCGCCGCTCCAGCGACCGGAGGTCGGCCAGCGCGGCGTCGACCGCGTCACCGACCGTCGCGCCGTCAGGCAGGTCGAGCACCTGCCCGAGGTGACCGATCCCGTTTGCCACCACGGTGACCTCGCCGTCGTCCGGGACCTCCACCCCGGCGACCAGCCGCAGCAACGTCGACTTGCCCGACCCGTTCTCGCCGACGACGCCGACCTTCTCACCCGGCCGCACCGTGAGCGAGACGTCCTGGAGGACCCGCCGGTGCGCGAAGCTCTTGCTGATGTGCCGCAACGTCAACTGACCTGACATACCTGCTCCCCCGGATGAAAAGGGTGTGCACGCCGGGCATCGGCCGCGGACGCGTGCTGGAAGCGGTGTCAGAGGATCACCGGACGACCTTCCCATACACCGTACGAGAGCGCAACCCGCATACCGCTCGCATACCGGTCCTCATACCCGCCGGCTGTTGGCTGCACCGCGTACCTCGACGAAGGGAGACCGGCGATGGCCGGCGAGAAGCAGTACAGCCGCCGTGCGGTGGGCAAACTGGCGGCGGGCGCGCTCGCCGCCGCGGGCCTGGCGTCCGTGCCGGGACAGGCAGCGGCGGCACCGTTCTACCGCGCCCACGGCCCCCTGCTGACCGACGGCTACCAGACGTGGCTCGACGCGATCACCAACCAGGGCGCCAACCTCGCGAAGGTCGTCACCGGCTGGGGCATGCCCGGATCAGGCCCGTGGGCCGGTTTTCCCGACCACGTGTGGACCGCCTGCGGCGCGACGAACTTCCTCATCGCCCGCACCACCACCGGCGACACGGACAAGGTCATCGACCCCAACCAGGCCGTCGCCGAGATCCGCGACTCCCGCTGGTTCGAGTACAAGCGCCTCCGCTCCGGCGCCGACAGGTGCATCATCGAACTCGGCAACGAACCGAACATCCGCGTCACCGACCCGTGGGTCTACGGCTACAACCTCGGCGTCACGATCGACCGCATCCGCGAGACCTTCCCCGGCGCCAAGATCTGCGGCACCGCCCTCTCGCCGAACAAGGGCACCAACCCCGACACCTGGTACGGCAACCCGAACTTCGTCAACGCCGTCGCCAAGTGCGACTTCGTGGGCGTGCACTTCTACAGCAACCCCGACGACGGCAGCTTCACCCGCCAGGGCGACTGGAACGAGCTGACCTACGCCGAGACCCTCTCCCGCGCCGCCGCGAAGTGGCCGGGCAAGCCGGTCATCGCCACCGAGTACTCGATCCGCACCACCCGCCTCACCCCGTACCAGAAGGGGTACAGGTACGGAAACCTCATCCACTTCGACGACTCGGTCGCCGGGAACCTGTGGGGCGCCACGTACTACCACGTGCAGACCAACCCCTCCGGCATCGACCACCACGAGAACGTCGGCTCCGAGGGCGCGCGCGGCTACCGCAAGCGGCTCAGCGAGGGCGGTCTGTAGCACCCGCCGGTGCCGCTCGTCGCAGGGCGAGCAGCACCCAGAAGGCGAGCACACCGACCACCGCCATCGTCCCGCCCGGCCCTGGCGCGGGCACCACCGCCGGCACCGGGCCGCCGGGGAACAGCACCTCGGCGTTGTCGTACTGGAGGTACAGCGCGACCGCCACCGCGAGCGTCACCGCCCCGGACACCGCCGCCGCCACGCGGCTCCACCGCGCCGCCAGGACCATCACCAGGACGAGGACGGGGTAGCCGTACCAGAACGGCAGGTCGACCAGCCTGAACTCGATGTCGCCCCAGAGCGACCACGGCGTGTACATCGCCGACAGGGTGGTGAAACCAGCGATCAAGACCAGCAGATTCCTCATGTCCCCGTTCCCCGAACAGTCGCCGACCCGAGGTCGTAGCGCGGTCCAGCGTAATCCGGACGGCACGCTCACCTCCGGGCCTCGCGCGGACGATCCGCTGAGGTCCACACAGGACTTCGCACCGCCTGCCGGACAACGGTGTCCGACAGGCGGAAACAGCCTCTTTCGCCACCTGCGAAAGTAGGGTCCACAGCCTGCTGACGTAGGTGATCCAGGCCACTTCCGCGCAGTATCGTCAGGAAGGTGAAACCGGCGGGCGACCTGGCACTGATGCTGCTCGTGGCAGCCCTGGGCGCCTGGCGCGAGCTCACCCCGCCCGCGCCGCCCCACCTGGTGACCGCACCGGCCGCGTGCTACCTCGCGATCCACCTGCTCTGCGCCGCCACGCTGTGGTGGCGCCGCAAGCACCCGTTGCGGACGGCCGTGGCAATCGCTTTCCTGTCCCTGCTCACCCCGACCTACGCGAGCTTCGCGACCGCGTTCTCGGTCGCCGCCCACGCCCGCCACCGCTGGTTCGCCGCCGCGCTGCCCGTGGGCTGGTCGATCGGCACCTGGTCGGCTGACCTCACCACCCCCGCGCTCATCACCATCGCCGCGCTGACCGGCCTGCACCTGAGCACCCGCCGCCTGCTGCGGACCCAGGCCGAGCACGCGCTGCTCGCCGACCACGCCCTGCTCACCGAACGGGCCCGCGCCGACGAACGCGCCCGCCTGGCCGCCGAGATGCACGACGTCGTCACCCACCGCCTGAACCTGGTGGTGCTGCACGCGGGAGCCCTGCGCGTGGCCGCCCAGACCGCCGAGGTCCGCAAAGCCGCGGAAGACCTCCGCGCCGCCGGCCTCAAGGCGTTGGCGGAGCTGCGCGACATGGTCGGCGTCCTGCGCGCGGGCCGCACCGCCCGCATCCCCGACGTCCTGCCCGACGAGCTCTCCAGCCTGGTCGCCGCCACCGGTCTCACCGTCACCCTCACCGAGCACGGCGACGCCGACACCGTCTCCCCCGCCGTCCGCCGCACCATGTACCGCGTGGTCCAGGAGTCACTGACCAACGTCCACAAGCACGCCCCCGGCGCCGAGACCACCATCACCGTCCACAGTGGTCCGAACACCGTGCGCGCGATCATCCGCAACACCGCCCCGCCCGCGCTCCCGGACGCGCTGACCAGCCCCGGCACCGGTCTGCTGGGACTGCGCGGCCGCGTGGAGATGGTCGGCGGCACCCTGACCGCGGGGCCCACCTCCGACGGCGGCTACGAGGTCGACGCGGTCCTGCCGGCGTTCGTGCCGAGCTGACCCGCCTGGGCCGCTCGGGTGATCATCTGCCGGAAACGTTTGGCCCACGCCGAACGACACCTACGCTGGCTGCCCGAAGCGCGGAGGTGACCGATGGCGAGACGCGGCTGGGTGACCGCGGCCCTCGTCGTCAGCCCGGTGGCCGCCGTGTACTTCCTGCCCCTGGGCGACTGGCTGGCCGCGAACCCGCTGCCCGGTCAGGCCTGGATGAAGGACAACACCTTCTGGGGCGCCACCCTGTTCCTGCTGGTCATGGCGGTGATCGGGATCTTGGGCTCGCCCCGTTCCGAACCGGCCGCGAACGACCCGCCCGACCAGACGTTCGACCCGGGCACCGACGGGTTCCTCAAGGACCTCCGTCAGCGGGTGAGGGTCAGGTGGATCGACCAGTTCCTGTCCCGTTCGCTCGAACGGGTCGTGCACGCGCGGCTCGGCTTCCAGGAACGCCGTGACGCGATCACCAGCCCGTTGCAGGTGCTCGGCACCTCGGAGGTGGCCACCGACATCGCAGCGGTCTTCGCCGACCCGCGCACCGAACGCAGCCTGCTCGTGCTCGGTGCGCCCGGTGCCGGCAAGACCACCCAGTTGCTCCGCCTCGCCGAACACCTCCTCAACGCCCCCGGCGGTCTCGTCCCCGTGGTGGTGCCGCTGTACGGCAGCGAGTGGAAGGAGCAGGAGGACAAGCTGACGCTGGGCTGGCTGCGCAGAGGGTTGCGGTTGGTCAGAGCCGAAAGGCAGAACAGACCGGCGACGCCGCCGGACGAGAGCGAGGAAGCCAGGATCAAGCGCACCGTCGACGAGGCCGTGCGGTGGCTGGCCTGGGAGATCGGCCGGCTCTACCGGTTACCGGCGCGGAACGTGGAACGGTGGCTGTGCTCCGACCGGAGCCCGCTCGTGCTCCTGTTCGACGGGTTGGACGAGATCCACGACCCCGAGGCCCGCGACCGGTGCGTCGAGGTGTTGTCCCTGCTGCGGTCCCGGCTCAAGCCGGGCATGGTGGTGTGCAGCCGCACCGACGAGTACTTCCGGTCCGACCAGCGACTCGCGTTCGGCACCGCGGTCGAGATCATGCCGCTGAGCCCGGACGACGTCGATGACTACCTGCGCGACGCGGGCCCCGACCTCGCCTCGTTGCGCGAGGCCTGTCGGCGCGACCCCTCCCTGGCGAAGCTGCTGGACAAGCCGCTGACGCTGACCGTGGCCGTGCTGACGTACCGGAACCGGTCCGTCGACGAGCTGCTGGCGAACCAGCTGGAAGACCTGTGGTCGGTGTACCTCGAAGAAGCCCTTCCGCGGCAACGAGGTCTGACGAGCAACACCCGGTACGACCACGAGAAGTCACGGCACTACCTGCGATCGCTCGCCGCACTGCTGGAGTCGACCGGCCACGACAGCTTCGCCGTGGACGCGCTGAACCTGTCCTGGTTGAGGAGGGACACGAGCCTTGGCGTGTTCCTCGCCTACCTGGTCACCGCCACGGCATGTGGCGCCGCGCTGACCGGCATGGCGTGGTCGGCCGGAGGACGGGATGCCGCCGCGGTCTGCGCACTGGTGTGGCTGACGTACTTCGGTGCCGGCACGCTGACGGAGCTGGGACCGAACAGGAGAACGGGCCGGTCCCGGCTGGAGAGCGCCCAGTTCGTGTCCGCGCACTGGCGGTTCGACTGGCCGGCGGCACGAGCGGCGGCGGCGCGGGCAGGTGCGCTCGGTCTGCTCATCAGCGGATTGCTCTGGGGCAACTCCGCGTGGCTGAGCCTCATCACCGACACGATGCCGTTGCCACTGCTGCCCTCGTTGTGCGCCGGGATCACCGCCGGGGTGCTGGCGCTGCCTGGCCGGCCGAGCGACCGCGTCGCCCGACGTGGCCGGCCGGTGTCCGCCGCGCGCCGCACGCTGGTGGTCCGCCTCGGCGCGGGTGCCGCCGCGCTCGCCGTGCTGGTGGCGCTGCCCTGGCTCGTCGCCGGGGTGGAAGGGCCGTCCCGTCCCATCCTGTTGTACGCAACCGTCGCCGCGACCACCGGTGTCTGGCTCGCGGGGTTCGGCACGTCCATGTACGGCTGGTGGAGCAACCGCGCGGCGCTGCGGGCGGTGGTGAAGAAGGACCTGCTGCCGAAGGACCTGGAAGCCTTCCTCGCCCACACCGACGACCGCGTCATCACCCAGCGCAAGCTCGACGGCCACGCCTTCATCCACCGCACCCTGCAACGAAAACTCGTTGAAGAGCTAACCCTCGTCTGACGCCCGTGCCGCGCGGCAGGCCAGGTGCACCGCCAGCCGCTCGTCCGGGTTCAGCAGGCTCACCCCCAGCAGCTGCTCGGCCCGGCTGATCCGCTGCGACACGGTGTTGCGGTGCACCTTCAACCGCACCGCGGCCGACGACGTCACCGACTCCTCGTCCAGGTACACCGCCAGCGTCCGCAGCAGCTGCCCGTCCTCCACGCCCACCAGCGGTTCCAGCAGCCGCGTGGCCTGCTCCACCAGCGCGGGCGTCTCCGCCGCCATCGACAGCAACCGCCGCACGCCGAGCTCGTCGATGTGCACGACCTTCGCGGAGCCGGTCATCGCCGCCGCCTCGCGTGCCTCGGCCAGCGTGCGGCCCACGCCGGCGGCACCGGGGTGCGGCCGTCCGATGCCCGCCACCCACCGGCTCGACCCGAGCGCGGCGGCCAGTTTCGCCGTCAGCTCGCGGTGTTGCGACTGCGGCGGCTCGGAGTCGTTGGTGAGCCAGAACGACCAGCCCTCGGCGCCCTCGACGAGCTGGCCGTGCAGGCCGCGGCGGGAGAGCTCGACGCGCAGGCGTTCGGTGTGGCCGGGGTCGTGCACGCCGGGCACGGGCGGGGTCGGCACCACGTAGACGCCGGTGTGCCAGCCGTCGAGGCGCCAGCCGGCCAGCACGGCCTGCTGCACCAGCAGCGGCGGCACGTCGTCGCCGGACGCCAGCAGCTCGGTCAGCAGCGAGCCGCGGGAACGGGCGCGGCGTTCGGTTTCGAGGCGTTCGGCGGCCACCCAGTTGCCGAGTGCCCAGGACGCGACCTGGCTGATCTGCAGCACGGTCTCGGCCCAGCGCTTGTTGCGGCCGCGGGCGTGCGCGACGAGCCAGAGGTGCACGTGGCCGGTGCGGTCGGTCTCCACCGGCACGGCCACGGCGACGCCCTCGGCCAGTTCCACGGTCGTGGCGACCGAGCCCATCAGCAGCTCGGCGGGCAGGCCGGGTGGTGCCACACCTTCGATCGCGGTGCCGTCGGCGCTGATCACCGCGCACGTCACGTGCAGCTCGCCGGACAGGATCGTGATGACCGAGCGCGGGTCCGGCCGGGAGCGGCCCAGGCGCGCGGTCACGGCGTTGAGCAGGCGGGCGGCGGCGACCTCGGGGCGGCGGACCGCCGTGCGCAGCGCGTCGGCGACCAGCAGCGGGTCTTCGGCGCTGGTCTGCAGCAGCGGCACGCCGAGCCGGTTCGCGAACGACAGCGTCGCGGCGGACGGCGGGTGGTAGGTGGCCGACACCGGCCGCACCAGCACCACCGC
This sequence comes from Nocardia sp. NRRL S-836, assembly GCF_001279525.1. Taxonomy (GTDB): domain Bacteria; phylum Actinomycetota; class Actinomycetes; order Mycobacteriales; family Pseudonocardiaceae; genus Lentzea. The sequence goes on from NZ_LGDY01000095.1 coordinate 46,319, forward strand.
GCGCACGTCCGCGCTGTAGGCACGGCGCAACGCCACCTCCACGAGGTACGGCTGCTGCCCGGTCAGGATCACCAGGTCGCCGGCCGAGCACGCCTCGACGGCCGTGAGGTCCGCCGCCAGCCGCACGTCGGCGACCTCGACGTCGAGACCGCGGTGGCCGGCCAGCACTCCGGCGTCGCCGAGCACGCCGATCTCCAGCAGGTCGCGCACGGTCAGCGCGTCGGCGTCGTCGATCACGCGCTCACCCGGAACGGCACGTAGTCGAGGTCGTAGCCGAACGCCCGCGGGTCGACCCGCCCGAGCACCTCCCGCCGCAGCCACTGCTCCGGTGATGGGAGCGCTACCACATCGATCACCGCACCGAACGTGAGCCGTTCGGCCGACACCGGTGCCCCCGACTCGGCGTCCAGGCAGCACAGCAGGTCGGGTGTCGTCACGAGCGTCTCGCCGTCGGCCAGCGCGGCGAGGTACTCCCCCTGCATCTCCAGGCGCACATAAGCATCGTCGGCGTCCAGGCGGCGCAACGCCACCGTTCCGCGCGGGAAGTCGCCCACCGACTCGCGCCACACCTCGACGACTTTCCCCCTCGCGACAAGGAATCCGCCGGACGCCGCCGCCCGCTGCTCGACGGAGTCGGCCCTGCCCGACCAGATCTCACCGAGCCGCAGCGCCCGCGTCAGCGAGCCCCGCACGCCCGCTTCGAGCGCGTCACCCAGCCGCAACGGCTTCGCGACCATCATCGCCCAGCCGCCGAAGTCGACCATGACCGTGCGCGCGAGCTTCTCGATGCCGGTCGCGTCGAGCACCGCCCGGTTACCGCTGGGTTCGGTGATGGCCAACGGGGTCGTGGGCAGCCCGGCCGCGTCGTAGGTCGTCTGGTCGATCCGTGGGAACGCTCTCCCCATCCCGTCCACGTCGACGTACGGCAGCCCCAGCCGCGCGGCCAGCACGAGCGGCAGCAGGCCGTTGCACCCGCCGACCTCCCACCCGATGACGGCGGTCACGGCCGTGTCGTCGTGCCCCTGCAACGCGTTCAGCGCCTGTTCCGCCTCCAGGCCCGACGGCAGCTTCTCGATCATCACCGTCGGCGCGCCGATCAGGCCGACCCGCGCGCCGTACCCGTCCGGGTCCGCCTCCTCGGGCGACAGGACGGTGACCGGCCCGCTCTGCCGCATCTCCTGCCGCAGCATGGCGGCGAAGGCGTGTGTCTCGTGCTCGCCGCCGCCACCACCGCTGCCGAGCATGACCACGCCGAGGGCGAGCCGGTCAACCTCGTCGGGCTGCAGCAGATGCATGCGCGAGACAGTAGTGCCGCACCCGTCCGGCGAGAAGCTCCCGCGACCGCGCGTCTAACGCGGCCCGAGCGGCACGTACTCGTGCGAGTAGCCGAACGCGGAAGGCCCGACCAGCGCAAGTCCCTCCGGTGTGCGCCAGCGCGGGTGGCACGGCGCGCCCACCACGGTGACGCGCTGCCCGTACCGCAGCCGCTCGGTGGGAACGGGCTCGCCGCCCGCCTCCAGCACGCAGATCAGGTCGGGCACCGACGCCACGACCGCGCCGTCGCGGTACGCCACGAGGTGCTCGTTCTGGAACGCGAGCCGGCAGCTCGTCCCGTCGTGCGCGGCGAACCCCTCCAGCCGCGCCTCGCCACTGGCGAACCCGGGATCGGCCGACCGCAGCACGTCGACCACCTTGCCGGTGAACAACACCTGGCCGCCGAGGAAGTCCGCGACGGCCGCGCACGGGTCAGCGTGCTCGCGGCGGGCCTGCTCGACGAGCCGCCCGAGCCGTGCCGCCAGCGTCAACGTGCCCGGGATCGTGATGTCACGGGCCTGCTTGCCGGACATGGGAAAGGTGCTCAGCAACGCCGTGCAGCCCATCCTGACCGCCGCCGACCGCGCGAGCCGTTCCGCCCAGTGGTTGTCGCGCACGTCGAGGACGATCGAGTTGCCCTTCTCGTCCGCGATCGCGAGCGGCTTCGCCAGCACGCCGTCGAGCGTGCACACCACCATCTGCACCATGGGGAACGCGCGGCCCATGCAGTCGGCGTCGAGCACCGGCAACCCGAGCGCGGCGGCCACCGGGAACGGCGCCAGCGAGTTCATCCCGCCGACCTCGATCGGCAGCACGTGCGTGATCGTGCGGCCCAGTTCCCGTTGCAGCATCCGGAAAGCCGTCAGCGCCTCGTCACCGGCGGGCAGCTTCTCGATCATCACCGTCGGCGCGCCGATCATGCCGACCCCGGCCACCAGCGCGTCGTCGGGCAGCTCGTGCGGCTCGGCCACGCGCACCGGCCCGTGCTCCAGCACCGCCCGCTCCGCCACGAGCCGGCCGATGTACGGGTCACCACCGCCGCCGGCGCCCAGGATCGCCGCGCCGCGGGCGAGGTACCGCAGCTCCTCGGTCCCGATCTCACGCACGGGCCCTCCTCGGCACGCCCTCCAGCACGAGGTCGCCGACGGCCCGTGCGCGCACGCGGCTCGCGTTGCCCGGCAGGTAGGCCAGCGGGATCTCCTCGACCTCCACGATCCGCACGCTGTCCGCCCGCGCGCCCGCGGCCACCGCCTTGTCCACGGCCTCCTGCCGGGCCGCGTCGAGCACCTCGTCACGGCGTGCCGGGTCGATCGTGAAGACGCGGTCGACCTCGCCGCCGACCTGCGCGATCGCGGCGCCGATGGCGTTGGCGAAGCCGTGGTGCTCCGGCCTGATCAACTCGCTGACACCGGCCGGTTTCTCCGGCACCAGCACGCTGCCGCCGCCGACCAGCACCACGGGTACCGGCTCGGGACCCGTGCGCATCCGGTCGACCAGCCCGGCGACGCGGTCGCTCACGTGGTCGAGCACCGAGCTGACCAGCGAGCGGTCGAGGTGGCGCACCAGCGAGGCGTCGCCGATGTCCGCGAGCCCGGCCGCGACGGCGATGTCCGTGGCCGTCACCGTGTCACCGCCGAACACCAGTGCCTGCTGGGCCAGGCGGAACCCCACGCTGTCCGGTCCCACGCTGACGCCGTTACCGGTGCGCACGACGCTGCCGCCACCCAGGCCGACCGAGAGCACGTCGGGCATCCGGAAGTTCGTGCGCACACCGCTGATCAGCACCTCGGAGGAGGCTTCGCGCGGGAAACCGTTGTGCAGCATGCCGACGTCGGTCGTGGTGCCGCCGACGTCGACCACCGCGCAGTCGGCCAGCCCGGACAGGAACGCGCCGCCGCGCATCGAGTTCGTCGGGCCGGAGGAGAACGTGGCGACCGGGTAGCAGCGCGCGTACTCCAGGTCCATCAGCGTGCCGTCGTTCTGGCTGAGGTAGAGCGGCGCGTCGATGCCCTGTGCCGTCAGGGATTCCGTGAGCCCGTCGGCGATCTGCTCGGCCAGCTCGCGCAGCGCGGCGTTGATGATCGTCGCGTTCTCCCGCTCCAGCAGGCCCAGCCGGCCGATCTCGTGGGAGAAGCTCACCAGCAGGCCGGGCACCTCCGCGGTGAGGACCTCGGCGGCCTGGCGCTCCAGGTCACCGTTGACCAGCGAGAACACCGAGGAGATCGCGACCGACCGCACGCCCTTCGCCGCGATGTCGGCGGCCACGGCCCGCAGCTCGCCCTCGTCCAGCGGCGAGATCACCCGGCCGTCGTACTCGTGGCCGCCGTGGCAGAGGTACCCGTGCCCGCCGATCACCCGGCGCAGCCGCTCCGGCCAGTCGACGAACGGCGGAAGTGCCCTGGTGGCGGGAAGTCCTAGCCGCACGGCCGCCGTCTGGGCGAGCCCCCTGCCCTCGACCACGGCGTTGACGAAGTGGGTCGTGCCGATCATGACCGCCCGCACGGACACCGGGTCGAACGCGCGCGCGGCCCGCAACCCGCTGACCGCGGCCACGATCCCGGTGGTGACGTCGGCCGTGGTGGCCCTCTTGCACTCGGCGAGGACCTCCCGGCCCTCGACCAGAACGGCGTCGGTGTTCGTACCGCCGACGTCGATACCGATGTGCATCTACGAACCCCTCAGGCAGCGGACGCTTCCCCGACCACCTTACGGTTGGTGGCCTTCCGACACCGCACCTGAAGCAGGTCCAACCTGCCGGCTGAGACGTACAGGCCGAAGGCGAGCACCAGTGAGTTCACACTGGACTGACCGAACGGCACCAGCTCCCCGACGACGGCGGAGGCCGGCCAGATGACCAGGGTCGCGGGCACCCACGCGGGCGCCGACCTCGGTACGCGCGGCCGGGTGGAGGTGATCTCCTTGCGCCAGCGCCGCACGACGTAGTACTCGGCGATCATGATCCCGGCGACCGGCGGGAACACCACGCCGAGCAGCACCAGGAAGTGCGTGAACTGGCCGACGATGCCCGCCGCGGCCAGGAAGCTGCCCGCGCAGCCCACCACGACGGTCACCTGCGGCCGGCTGATCCGCAGGTCGAACACCGCGTCGAAGAAGTTGACCAGCCCGAGCGAGGCCGAGTAGAGGTTCCAGTCGTTGATCTTCAGCCCGGCCGTGACCACGACCAGCGCGCCGATCCAGCCGCTCGACCGGCCGACCGCACCCATGACGTCGACGGTGCCCAGCCCGTGTGCGAGCAGCACGCCCGCACAGCTGACCACCCACTCCCCCGCCGTGATGCCGAGGACGGTCTGTTTCACCACGTCCCACGACGACCGGTTGAACCTGGTCATGTCCGGCGCGATGGCCGCACCGACCACGAAGCTGCCGACCACCAGCGTGACGGCCATCAGCAGGCCGATCCGCGGCCCCGGCGCCGCACTCGACACGGCAGCCGCGAGGTCACCGACGTTCGCGAAAACCACCCACAGCACGAGGAGGAGGTACGCGGGCACGGTCAGATAGGCCGTCCACGCCATCCATCGCACGCCATAGGCCGCGATAACCGTCACCGCCAGTCCGAACCCCAACGACCACACCGGCGCCGGCAGCACCCCCGTGACGTCGGCGAGCGCGACCCCCGCGAGCCCCGTCTGCACCCCGAACCACCCGGTGGCGGACAACGCGATGACGAGCCCGAGCAGCGCCGACCCGATGTGCCCGAACCCGGTCCAGCGGCTGAGGATCGCCGTGGAGAGCCCTTCGCGCTGCCCGATCACTCCGACCGCAATCGCGATCCCGTTGAGCAGCAAGGCCCCGAGCGTCAACGCGAGGACCGCGTCCCAGAACCGCATGCCGAACCCGAGGGTCGCGCCGAGCAGCAACTGGCTCAGCGCGGAGGACTGCCCGAAGCGCTGGGTCGCGACCGACAACCACGGGTGCCGCGCCTGCTCGGGGACACGGGAGAGGGCCTGGTCGTCACACCCGAGAAGAGCGGCCATGATCGTCCCTCCGCCCCAGTGATCGACAACTCGGACAGTAATGGCGGAGTCACGATCGGGCTACAGACAATCTGCACAGTCGGGCGAATCACCACGTTGCGATTCGCACAGCCCTAATTCATCGCCAGGCCAATTCGCCTGCGCGCGACCAGCCGCGTGTGGTGCACGTCCGGACTCACGGCCAGCTCCGGCCGCCGCTCGAACCGGTCGTAGCTGCGGGAAAGCAGCCAGTGCGCCGCTTCCGGTGGAATCGCCTGCAACCGCACCTGCTCTTTGAGCCGCACCAACGTCTCCCGCACCTGCCGCGTCAGGAACGCGTGCCGCGTGAGGCTGCCGCTGATTTCATCGATCATGAAAACCATGGCGTGCGGCTCATCGCCATATGCGTACGTGCACATCAACGCGAGGTATCCCGCGTCAATCGACCGATCCCCGACCCAGCACTCCCCGAACGTGAGCCGCCCGAGATCCCACCGCGGCGCCGACTGCTCCCGCGCCGCCTCCCGGGCCCACCGCCCGGGCCGGTCCGGCAACAGGTGCCCCAACGCCGTGAGCAACGCCCCACTGCGCCGACTCGGCCGCTCAGCCAGGTGCTTGACGACGACCGCCCACAGCTCCTCGTTGTGTGCGAACGGCCCGATGAACGCGCTGACCAGCAACTCGACCTCCAACGGGTCGGTCAGCTGCGGCAACGGACGCCCGGCGTCCACGACCGCCTGCTGCACCGGGTTCAGCCTCGTCCACACGGCCGGGAGGTTAGCCCGATCGGCGCAACGGCACGCTTTTCTGGCTTCACGCCGCTCACCGTTTCACCACATCGTGATCACGGCACGCGTACCACGTCGCCAACCACCGCCCGGCGAGCGTGCTCAAGGTTGCGGTTCATCAGCCGCCTCGACGACATGGTCTTGCGGGCGGCCAAGGTCTTGTCCGCGAGCCCATCACTCGTCAGGCAGGTGCCGGCAACGGTCACGCTCGGACCGGCCGGAGCGGCGTTCGCAGGCGACAACTCCCTGTGCGACTCCAGCACGCAACGAATCCGCAGCTGCGCTTCATGCAGTCGGCCGCTCCGGAAATTGTCAGACCCACCGGGCACACTGTAGGAGTGCGTGTGCCAGACAACCAGTTGACGGGTGCGGCCGGCGAGGCGTTGGTCAGCTTCCTCGTGCACGCAGATCTCAAGTGGATCTTTCGCGGTATCTCGCAGGCCGATGTCGGCATCGACGGCCAGATCGAGATCGTCGAGGCCGCCGAGGCGACTGGTCTGCACTTGGCGGCGCAGATCAAGACGGGCCTGAGCGAGTTCAGGGAGCAGGTGCCGGAGGGGTGGTTCTACCGTCCGAAGAACCACAGGAACGTCGAGTACTGGCTGCGGTACCCGATGCCAGTGCTCATCATGCTGGTCAACCACCTCGACCGGCAGGTGTACTGGCAGCACGTGTCCCGAGCAACCGCGCAGCGTACCGGCATCGGCTGGAAGATCTTCGTCCCGCGCACCAACGAGCTGTCCGCTGAGTCCAGGACAGCGCTGACGGAACTGGCTATGTCCAGCCATGCTCGTCTAGCGCTTGATCTTGTTCAGCTGATCCGCAAAGTGCCCGAGCCGCCGGCTGTACCGACGCCCCAAGCCCAAGATCTGCTGAGCCGCGCTGATGAGAAACCCGGCTGGCAGGCGTCCCGCGCTATGGCACGGTTGCGGCTGAGCGCCGACGAGCTGCACGCGAACGTTCGGACTGATCGGCTCTACCTGAACCTTGACACTCACTTCAGCGCCTCGGGCAATGGTGTACAGCAGCTGGTAGCCGACCTGGTGGATGCTGGACTGGGGCACGTCGAGGTGCTGTTGAACCACCGGCTCCCCCACAGCCCGAAGCAGGTAGACGTCGTTTTGTGCGGTACTCATCCTCGGAGCGGTAGGCCGACCTATGTACTCGTCACGCTCAAGCAGTGGTCGCACGCGGACTCCTGCGGCGACGATCTTGTGCGGATCGGCCAGTCCGCGCAACCGGTGTTGCACCCGGTAGAGCAGGTGCGGAGGTACTGCGAGTACCTCGTCGACTTGACGCCCATCCTCGCTGAAGAACATGGTTCCGTGCACGGCGTGGCGTACCTGCACAACGCTCACGAGGCCGGGATCTCAGGCATATCGCAATACCTGGTCGACGACTTCGGCGAACTTTTCACGCGCGATAGCAAGAGCAATCTGGTCCATCGGCTCCGCGCGGTGCTCGACAGCGACGCGGCCACCAGAGATCGTGCCCGTCAGGCCGCCGATGAGTTCCTCCGTGCGCGCCACACTCCGTCGAAGCCGCTACTGACCATGGCAGCCGAGGAGATCCAGGAACATGCTCAGTTCGTACTGCTGGACGAGCAGGAAGTCGCATGCAGCCTCGTCATGAAGGCCGTCGACAAGGCAGGCGCCTCCCGCACACAGACCGTCGTGGTCGTGGTCGGTGGGCCAGGCTCAGGCAAGAGCGTCATCGCGCTGCACCTGCTCGGGGAGCTCGCACGCCAAGGTCGAACGGTTCTCCACGCCACGGGCTCCAGTTCGTTCACCAGCACCCTGCGCAAGCACGCGGGACGACGCAACCGTCGGGTGCAGACGATGTTCAAATACTTCAACAACTTCATCGACGCTGAGCGGATGGGGCTCGACGTGCTGATCTGCGACGAGGCGCACCGCATCCGGGAGTCCAGCGTGAACCGCTACACGAAGCAGGAGGTGCGGGAGAATGCACGCAGGCAGATCGAGGAACTGATCGACGCCGCAAAGGTGCCGGTGTTCATGCTGGACGAGAACCAGGCGGTGCGACCCGGCGAGTTGGGCTCGCTGGCGGAGATCACAGCCGCTGCCAGGGCGGCAGGTTGCGACGTTGAGGTGGTGCAGCTCGGCGGCCAGTTCCGCTGCGGTGGCTCGGAGTTTTTCGACGCGTGGGTCGCCCGGCTGCTCGGCATCACGGGCCGGCCCGCGCGGTGGTCGACGCTGGTGACGCGCACCGACGACGAGTTCGTCGTGCGCAGTGCCGAGTCGCCGCGCGAGATGGAGTCGTGGCTGCTCGACCGGCAGGCCAAAGAGGGTGGCACCGCGCGCATCGCGGCCGGGTACTGCTGGAAGTGGAGCGATCCCGTCACCGAGAACGGGACGAAGGTGCTGGTGCCGGACGTGCGGATCGGTGACTGGCACCGGCCGTGGAACGCCAAGCCCGAACAGCGGGTGCCGGACGCTCCGGCGTCGCACTTCTGGGCCAGCGACGAGCGCGGGTTCGGACAGGTCGGCTGCATCTACACCGCGCAGGGTTTCGAGTACGACTGGGCGGGTGTGATCTTCGGGAAGGACTTCGTCTGGCGCGGCGACCACTGGGAGGCGTGCCGCGAGCACTCGCACGACCCCGCGGTGAAGAAGGCCGACGAGCTCCACTTCGCCCGGCTGATCCGCAACACCTACAAGGTGCTGCTCACCAGGGGAATGCGCGGTGTCTGCGTCTATTCCGAGGACGAGGAGACCCAGGACCACCTGCGATCGCTGACGGGGTGATGCGGCAGCTCACCCCGTCATGGCGAGTGGTCTCAGCCGGTGCTGCCGGTGAACAGCTGCACCAGGTGGTCGCCGACCAGGTCCGCCCCCACCCGCCCGCCGGGGTTCACCAGCACCAGCAGCCCCGGCAACGCCGACAGCAGCTCCTTCAACGCCCACCGCTCCGGCGTCCCCGCGTCGGCCGGGAGGTAGCGCGGTGACGAGTAGACCGCGAGCACGTTGTTGCCCTGCTCGTCGCGGAGCACGGCCAGGCCGCCGTCCGGGGCGGGCGGGACCAGCAGTTCGGACTCCAGGGCGGCGGACAGGATCGCCTCGTACGGCAGCCAGCCCGCGGTGACGAGGTTGAGGACCTCCTCGAACTCGTTCTCCGGGGCGGGGAGGCCGAGCCGGCGCGGGCTGGGCCGGTACTCGTCGTTCACCCACGTCTGGCCGGTGAACTGGCCGTCGGCGCCGATCTCGTAGGCGCCGAGCAGGGTGTGCAGCGGTGCGCCCTCGATGTAGCGCGGGTCGATGTCCGGGTCGGCGCAGTACAGCCAGCCGCCCGGTGACTTCAGCGCCTCGGCGCGCATCCCGTCCGAGATCGGGGGCAGGCCCGGATGCGTCGTCTCGACGGGTGCGTACTTCGGGTCGAACGCGAGGAACGCTTCCGTGGCAACGCATTCGGCCAGGTCGCGGTCGTCGCTCCCGGGCAGGCCGGGGATGCCGTGCCAGGCTCCGAGCAGTGCGCCGACCAATGCCCGGACCAGCGGCACCTTGACCATTTCCAGCGCGGTGGCCGGGTGGTGGCCGTACGTGCTCACGATGCGCACGGCCTGGCCCCACGGGGTGGTCGAGTCCGGCCACGGCATGCCGAGTTCTTGCAGGATGTAGTGGGGTGCCCGGGAGAACGCGTCGCGGGACACCGCGCGGGCGAACACCGGGCTGATCTCGTCGTCCCAGCCGGTGCTCCTCACCGCGGGGTGTCCGGCGCCGAGACCGGCCACCAGCGCGAGCACCTCGCGTGCGGGTTCCGGTGCGTTCGGCAGCCAGTCCTCGCGGCGCGGGAGCCACGGGTGTTCGGCGGCCAGGCGCGGTGACCGTTGTGCGACGGCGCGGACGAGGTTGTCGGTGAGCTTGAACAGGCCTGCCGCGTGCGGGTTCCCGTCGAGGGCGAAGCCCGCGTAGACGCCCGCGACCCACGGCCAGCCGTTCGGCTGTGTGGCGGGGAAGCCGCTCGCCTTGCCGAACGTCGGCACCTGCCAGGCGGGTGCGCCGTCGCTGTCCCAGGTGCGCTGGACACCGGACGGGAGTGGGTCCGGGCGGCCGTTCTCGTGCCACCGCAGGGCTTCTGCCAGCGTCGAGCGTTCCTCGTCGGTGAACACGAACTCGTGCGCCCTGGCTTCGTCCACGCGCTGGAGCAGCGCGGGGCTGCCCTGCTCCTCGCGTTCGAAGGCGGGCAGGTCGAACGGTGCGGGCCAGCGGTCGAGCGGGACGTCCTTGCCCAGCGGGGTCTGCAGCGCGTGGCCGGGGTTGATCCGCACCTCGTCGGCCGTGGTCGTGGTGATCAGCTCCCGCACGCCGGCGCCGCGCCACCGCCGGATGCCGGGTGGCAGGAGGCGTTCCGACGTGTAGGCGGCGAGCCAGGTGCGGCCGTTCTCGTCCTGGCCGACCTCGTCCGCCGTGTACACGACGACGTCCAGCAGGCCGGCCAGGAACGAGGCGTCCTCGTCGAGCCAGCCGCACTGGTAGTAGGCGTAGACCTTGTCCGCCGGCGTCTGCGGCAGCGGCCACCCGCGGGCGCCGGGACCGATGGTGTGCTCGCTGTTGGGGCGGAACTCGTCGGAGCCCTCCTCGCGCAGCCAGCCGAGGATCGCGCAGCTCGGCACGCCCAGGTGCGCGAAGGCTTCCTGGTCCCACTCGGGGTCCACGATCGACAGGCCGGGTCCGGGGTTTCCGCGCGGCACGCCCCGCTTCCACGGCGACGGCGGGCCGGCGGGGACGTACGCGTGCGGCTCGCCGCCGTCGTCCGGCACCTCGACCGCGGGCAGCGGGACGAGGACGTCGTCCACCGCGTCGTACGGCACGTACCACTGGCCGCGCACCAGCACCACGTCGTCGGTGAGGATCCGGAAGCCCTCGGACGCGGCGCCGTGCGTGCGCACGATCCAGTCCCAGGCCTTCTGGAGGACTTCCTCGCGGTTCATCGGGTCCCTTCGAGTGCGGCGGCCAGCTTCCCGCCCAGCCACGTCCTGAACGCCGGGTAGTCGGCCTTGACGCTGAGCCGGACGAGGTGCCCGTCCGGTGCGGTGGTCATCCGGCCGATGTCGTCCAGCACCACGCGTTCCCGGCGCAGCGCCACGAACGGCAGCTGCAGCGCGGCGGCCAGCGTGAGCGCGTCGTGCTGGATCGTGCCGGGGTGGAAGCGGTCGAACCACTGCGCCATGTGCGAGGCGACGAGCCTGGCCCACGCGGGTGCGTCCGGTCCGGAGAGCTTGCGCCACACCCCGGAGTCCTTGGTGATCTCGATCTCCGGCGTGAAGGTGGTGTCCGACAGCACCAGCTTGGGCAGCTTTCCCTTGGTCAGCAACGTGTTCGCCGCTGCCGGGTCGAGCCGGAAGTTGTGTTCGGCGCGCTCCGGGTCGCGGTAGTGCAACGCACCGCCCATCTGCGTGACGACCAGCCTTTGCGCGAGCTCCGGGTGCGCGGTGAGCAGTGCCGCGAGGTTCGTCACCGGGCCCATGCCCGCCCACCGCACCGGGCCGTCCGTCCCCGCCACGACCTGGGCGACCGCCTCGGCGAGGTCGGTGCGTTGCGGTGCGACGGAGTCCGGCACCAGACCGGCGACGCAGTCCATCCGCGTGTCGCCGAGGTCCGCGCCCGCGACCACCACCACGTCCTCGCGGCCGAGCAGGTCGAGCAGGTGCCGCACGAACCGGGCGCGGCGGCCTCCCAGCTCGTCCACAGTGGACACGAGTGTCAGCGACGGTTCGGCGGCGGCCACCACGAGCGCGATGGCGTCGTCCGGGTCACCGCCCGCGTCGGTGTCGATGATCAGGGGCGCGCCCTGCTGCGACGGCGGGAACGCCTCCCCCGACACCGTCTGCGGCAGCCCGAACCGTTGTGCCAGGCCGGCCAGCTCCGCGCGCTCGCGGTTCAGCTCCTCGCTCATGACTTCCCCTCCCGCAGCCGGCGCGCGTACTCGTCGCGTTCCACGATGCCCGGCAACGCGGCGAACTCCGTCCACACGCGGCGTTGTTCGTCGGCCGGGAGGTCGCGCACGGCGTCCTCGACGGCGATGACCGCGCCCTTGTCACCGCGGCGCACCAACGAGTCCATCACCTCACGGAACCTCGGATCAGCGCTGCCGTCCTCGGCCACCCACGACCGCACCTGGTCACGGCCGTGCTCGGCCCGCGCGGCCAGTTCGTCCCGCCACGCACCGCCCTCGGCCCTGAGCTCGGCCATCTCCCGTGCGACGTCGACCACCGCGCGCAGGCTCATCGCCTTGGCGCCCTCGCGCACCGCCGGGTCGCGGAACGGCTCGGCGATCTTGACCGGGTTGATGCCCTTGGTGAGGTCCTCCTCGAACCGCTGCGGCTGCTGCACCGGCCCGTCCTCGTCGATCCGGCGCGGGCTGGACATGGTGCCGTGCAACGTCTCCTCGATGACACCGATCGCGTCCTGGTGCGCGAACGTGCGACCGGGGTCGTCGGACAGCTCCCGCAACGGTTTGCCACCACCGTCCTCCGGCCCTAGGTCGACCAGGTAGCCCTTCTTCGCGTCCGGGTGCGGGTCGCCGGGCGACTGGCCGTGGAAGGCGTAGTGCCCCTGGAACTCCGGATCCGGGAACGCCGCGGTCAGCATCTCCTGCACGGTGCCCTTGTAGCTGGTGTCGACGAGGCTGATGCCGCTGTCGGAGTGGATCGGCACGCCCGCCGCGTCGAGGTAGTCGGACAACCGGTCGTACGCGCCCGGCACGTCCTCCTCCGCGACCTTCTTGTGCAGCCGGAACTCCTCGATGGCACTGAGATCGCGGCTCGGGTCGTTGCGCTCGACGTCCCGCAGCGCCGCCTCCACGACCGCACGCGACAGCACGACCTCGCTGGCGTGCCGGTCGAAGAAGACCGGGTCGAGCTCCCTGCTGGCGAGCGCGAGGCTGTGCCCGTCGCGGCCGAGGAACACCACCCGGTGGTCAGGATCGTTGTCCGCCAGCACCTTCAGGTCGTCGTGGATCCGTGCCGCGACGTCCACGATGATCGGCGCCGTGTACTCCCGTGCCGCGTCGTAGGTGTCCGCGAGCGCCTGCCGCTTCTCCGGATCCGTGATGCCGAGGTCGTCGGCGACCCGGTCGACCGCCTCGTCGCGCTGTTCCTCCGGCGTGGCACCGTAGCCGCCGTCGTCCTCGACGTGTGTGTGCGCCGTGTCGTCCGTGTAGTCCTCCGAGAGAAGACGCACGTCCGTCGCGTTGTCCGGCAACGCCGCGAGCTTGCCCGTCTGCGGATCGGCGTACGCGACGCCATCCGGCGTGTTGACCACCCGCACGACGTGTCCCTGCGTGCGGCCGTCGTCGTCGGTGTAGCGGTAGGCGACCGCGCCCCGTGAGCCCTCCGGCGTGCCCGCCATGGCCTTGGTGACGCCGTCGAAGTCCCGGTGGCTGGTCCACTGCCCGCCCAGCGCCTCCCGGACCCGGCTCAGTCTGCCCTGCTCCGGCACGTCCTCCGGCCGCGTCGGCCGCGCCTCGACCTGCTCGCCGTGGTACCGCCGTTCGTCGGCGATCATCGCCTCGACGCAGTTGGTGCTGTAGCCGTCCCTGTGCGCGTTGTGCGCGTTGACCTGCTCGATGCCCGGGAACCGCTCCCGCAGCACGCGCTGCTGGCTCGCCTCGTCGCCGTGCCCGCCGTGCAACGCCTTCGGCGCCGGCTCGTGCGGCTCGCCGGCCAGCCGCGACGAGATCGACGCGGTCATCTCGGCGGCGGTCGGCAGCGGCCGTTCCGGCTTCTTCTCCTCGGGCACGGCCTCCGGTTTCGGCTCCGGTTTCGGCTCCGGCGGCGCCTCGCCCCGTTCGGCCGCCTCGCGGGCAGCCGCCTCCGCCTCATCCCGTTCGCGGACCCACGAAGGCCGCATGTCGATCTCGACTTCCTTGGGCGGCCGGTGTTCGAGGTGCTCGGGGATCTTCGGCGCCGTCTCGCGCGGGCCACCGATGAAGTCCGGGTTCGGCACGAACTCGCCGAGCTTCTTCTCCCCGTTCCCGTCGACGATGACCTTGTGCCAGCCCTCGACGTACCTCCAGTTGATGCCGCCGGCGTACAACGTCTCCTTCTCGTTGTGCCGGTTCCCCGTGTCCCCCAACCGGTCCTGCGTGGGCTCGGAGAGGATGCCGCCGGGCGCCTTGATCCGGTAGACGTAGAACTCGGTGCCCTCGTCCTTGGGCCTGAGCGCGGCCGGCGTGTTGGTGTCGGTCGGCTTGCCACCCGCGAACGTCATGGCCACGTTGACGTCGCTGGTGGCGCTGACGATCCCGTTGGTGTCCCCTTGGATGTGCTGGATGATGTCCGGCCGCGGGTTCGGCTTTGCCGGCCGGAACCCGCCGTCCCGCCTGACCTGGTCCGGGTGCTGCCCGGTGCCCCGGTGGAGGGCGTGCTCGTCAGCCAGGAAGTTGTCGACCTTCCGGTGGACGAGCTGTCCCGGGGCGTAGTGGGACAGGTCGGCGTGCTGGAGCGCCACCGGGGGCAGCGCACCGTCGCGCGGCGAGGGGTGCTGCGGGTTCCCGTCGGGGGTGTGCTGGCCGGGCCGGTCCTGGGCAGGCCGGTCTTGAGTGGGCCGGTCGTGGCTGGGCCGATCGTGGCCGGGCCGGTCGTGAGCAGGCCGGTCATGGGTAGGCCGGTCATGGGTAGGCCGCTGTTGACCGGGCCGGTCGTGGGCACGGTCCTGTCCCGGCCTCCCGTCAGGACGGTCGAGGGGCCGGTCCGTGGCACGGCCGGGAGACCGGTCGGCGGTGTGGTCGCCTGGCCGGCGGGTGGGTGCGCCGTGGTCCGGCACGTCGTGCGGCCTGGTCGGCGTCTGGCCGGGGTGCCTGTTCTGCGGCGAGGTGTCCCGTCCGGGCCCGCTGTCGCGGGTGGGCGGCACGCTGCTGTCGGCTCTGCGCGGGGGAACACCGGGTGCCTCGCCCGGCAGCGGATCCCGGTGGCGGAGGCCAGGTCCCTGCTGCGGGGCGGGCCCCTGCAGTGGACCGGTTCGTTGCTGCGAACCGAGTCCTTGCTGCGGACTGGTTCGCTGATGCGGACCGGGCCCCTGGGAGCCGGGTTGTTGATGTAGGCCGGGACTCTGCTGGGGGCCGGGTTGCTGGTGCGGACCGGGACCCTGCTGCGAACCGCGTTGTTGCTGCGGGCCGGGGCCTTGCTGCGAACCGGGTTGCTGATGTGGACCGGGCCCCTGCTGAGGTGCGGTCCGTTGGTGGGTACCGGTTTGTTGGTGAGACCCAGGTTGTCGGTGGGTACCGGTGTGTTGCGGCGCACCGGACCGCTGCGGGCCAAACCCCTGCTGCGGGCCGCCGTGTGGCGCCGGGCCGCGCGTCGGCGCGACCTGTGGGTGAGCTGCCTGCGGCCCGGCCGGACCGCGCGGAGCCCCGCCCGGCACCGGTCCACCGGGAGGCGTGCCGGTCGGACCGAAACCCTGCGGGCCGTGCCCCGCGCCGGCGCCGGGCGGCGGCCCCTGCGGCACCGTGCCAGGACCACGCGGCGGCACACCGGCACCCTGAGGCGCCGTGCCGTTGAAAGGTGTGCCGCTCCGCGGCGGCAGGCCGGGGCCGCTGTTGCCAGGTCCTCCGTGCTGTCCGCCGGGAGGCATTGGCGCGTTCTGGTGTGGAGGCCCACCCTGATGGCCGGAGGGTCCGGCCGGACGCGAACCAGGTGCGTGACCCTGCATCGGGCCACCCGCGGCAGGAGACGTCATCGGCGCGCCGGTGGGCCGCGGCCCACCGGACGCAGGACCGCCGGGAACAGATCCACCAGGCGCAGACCCGCCAGGCACAGGGCCTCCGGCCGCAGGACCACCGGGAGCCGGTGACCTGCCGGCCTGGGGTTCACCGGTGCCTCCGGGCACGCCGGAACCACCCGGTGGGCGGCCACCACCCGCAGCCGCACCCGGAACGGGACCGCCCGCCGCCGGAGACCTGCCGACCGGACCACCCGCCGGGGGCGCACCTGCCGGGGACACACCTGCCGGAGCCCTCCCGGCCGTCGGTCCACCCCCTGCCGCAGGTCCACCACCCTGAGTCCGCCCAGCGGCAGGGCCACCACCCGCGGCCGGACCACCACCCGCTGATGGCCCACCAGCCGGAGCGCGCCCAGCAGCCGGACCACCCGCCGATGACGCACCGGTCGGAGCACGCCCAGCAGCCGGACCACCGCCTGCCGCGGGCCCACCAGCCGGAGCCCGTCCTGCGGCCGGACCACCACCGGCAGCAGGTCCGCCAGACGAGGCGGCACCCGTCGAAGGCCTTCCCCCAGGCCCACCTCCCGATGCCCCACCGGCTGCCGCCAGACCCGCCGGCGGCCTCCCACCCGGCCCACCGGGAGGCCCACCAGCCGCAGGCCCACCAGCCGCAGGCCCGCCACCCGGAGGCCCACCGGCCGCCGCCACACCCGTCGAAGGCCTGCCCCCGGGAGGCCCACCAGCCGCGGACGTCCCCACCGGACCACGCCCCGAAGACCCCACATCGGGCGTGCGCGACACCACCCCACCCGGCACGCCGGAAGCGGCCGGCCGCACAGACCCGGACGACCCGCCCGGCAACGTGGGCGGAGCCGACGTCCGCCCGGCAGAAGAGCCGGTCGAGGAGGACGGCGTGCTGCTCGACGAGTTGCCCGACGTCTGGGTCGGCGTCTGCGACTGGATGCGGCTCATCGACGACGCAGCTGACTGGTCGGCGTTGCGCGCGGTGTGGGCGGTCTCCCTGGTCTTGGTGCCCGCGTTGTCGGCCGCGGCGGCGGCCTTCTCGGCGCCACCGCGGGCCGTCTGGATCGCGCGGTCGGCGTGTTGCATCGCCACCTGGCCGAACACGCCCGCGCTGCCGGAGGTGGCGTTGATGTTCAGCTTGCTCGCCACGCTGGAGCGAACCTGGTCGCCGCGGTTGGTGATCTTGCCACCGAGCGACTCGACGGCGTCCGGGTCCATGCGGCTGCCGCGGCCGCCCACACCGCCCGGTGACGACGAGGGTGACGGCGTGCTGTGGCTGCCGCTGTCGCTGTGCGAGCTGCCGCCGTGGTGAGAGGAGGACCCCCGAGTCCGGCCGGTCATCAGGCGGTGGCAGGCGGCACGTCGTACGGCTTCACCGCGTCGTAGGCGGACTTGGCGTAGCCGCCGTACTCCGCGAACCGCTCAAGCCCCTTGACCAGGCCTTCCATCTTCTGGGCGAGCTTGGCCATCCGGCCGCCGAACCGCGCCATCGCCGACGCCAGCTTCGACAGCCTGCCCGCGATCTTGGTCGCCATCATGGCGCCGCGGGTGCCCGCGTACCCGGCGTACGCGGCGATGGAGCTGCCCAGCGTGACCACCGCCGACGCGGCGGCGATCAGCGCACCCGCGATCAGCTCGCCGACCAGGTCGGAGATCCAGCCGAACACCAGCGACCGCAGTTCACAGACGAGCGCGCCGGACAACGCGTAGATCGCCGCCGTGCCGTCCATGGTCTTGCCGAGCGCCTCGTACTCGGCGGCCATCTGGTCCATCTCGCGCTTGAACGCGTCACCCGCCGCGCCCTCCCAGTCGGAGACGCCGCGCAGGTCCTCGCGGTGCTCCTGGGCGATCATCTTCATCTCCAGCGCGGCCTGCTTGAGCTGGTCGGTGTTCGCGTTGATCTCGTCCGGGTTGCCCAGCAACGCGTCCAGCGGCTCGCGCAGGAAGTCGACGTGCTCCAGCAGCCAGCCGACACCGGCGGACGCGAGCATGCCCAGCGGGTTCGCCATCGTGCCGACCAGGTCGACCACCACACCGGCGCCACCGAGCGCGACGTCGATGACGTCGGGTCCCTCACCCTCCGACTCGGAGGTCAGCGAGTCGACGAAGCCGGCGACGCTGTCGACCACGCCGGCGCCGGACGACCACGTGGTCGTGCTGTTCTCTTCTGCCACGGTTCCCCCCGGTGCGGCTCAGCGGTTCTTGTAGATCGAGCTGTCGCCGAAGTCCTCGTCCTCGTCGACGGACGGACGCGGCGCGGGACGCCGGACCGGTGGTGGCGGCGGCACGGGGCGTTCCTCGTACTCCTCGTTGAACGCGTAGCCCGACGCCTGCGGCTGCTCTTCTTCCTCCGGCGGCGGCAGGTACTCGGTGATCAGGCGGTAGGTCTCGGACCCCTCGCCCTCGACCGCGCCGAACGTCTCCGCGACCTTCACCGCCGCACCGCGCTGCGCCTTGCGCGCGATCTCGAGGATCTCCCCGGACAGCTGGCCCGGCGACTTCCGCATGGCGTCCGCCGTCAGTTCGAGGCCGGTCAGCGCACCGTTGGGCGCGACCGTCACCGTCACGGCACCGTCCTTCGAGGACGCCGAACCGCCCGCCTGCGCCAGCCCCTCCTGGACCGCGGCGGCTTTCGCCTGCGCCTGCGCGATCTTCGCCTCGAAGTCCCGCATCCACTCTTCGGGCGTCTTCACCAGCACTCCACCCCAACACTCGACCGAACAGAGCAGAGGATTCCACATCGGAGCCGGACCGGTTGCCCGAACGTGCGGATCGGAGTGCGGCACGGAGGGCACCGGCCTGCACGAACCCGCACAAGGCGGACATTCCGGGGCGGCACCGTCTGGACGGGCTTCCGGCCTGACCAGCGCCGGGCGGGTCACCCGGATGAGCGATGGACAACCGCTACGGTGGTGCAGGTGACGACGTTTCCGACGGTGCCCGCGGACCTGTTCCGCTTCACCACGGCGCCGAACGCGGAGCTGCACACGGCGGTCCTCCACGCGTTCGGCGAGGCGAACGAGCGCCTGGAGATCGCTCTCACCTTCGACGACGTCCACCGCGAGCTGCGCAGGCACCACCGCCCGGTCAGCGACGAGGAGCTCACCGGGGCGCTGGCCGGCCTTCGGCAGTGGGGTCTGGTCGACACCGTTCAGCGTCACGCCACGCACCACACGACCGCGGCCGACTACGAGCGCGAGAACCTCCGCCACGTCCTGACCAGGTCGGGCGAGGCAGCCGTCGCCGCCACCAGGCACGCGCTGAAGGTCATGAACAGCACCGGCTCGCTCGACACGGCCACCCTCGACGCCATCGCGGACCGCCTCGAAGAGCTGCACACGGCCGAAACCCGCACGTACGCGGCACTCATGGAGCTCGAAGGCCACCTGGACGCCTTCCAGACCGGCGTCCGACTGTTCCACGGCGAGCTCACCCGCCTGCACGACCAGGCCGACCGCGACACCGTCGCCCACCTGCAGACGTTCGTGAGCGACCTCGACACGCGCAAGCACCGCATCCGCGAGGCCCTCGCGAAACTCTCCCCGGACGACCTGCATGAACGCGCTCTCAAGAACGCCGGCGTCCGTGACGAACGCCAGTGGCGGCAGGAGCGCGCCGACCGGTGGCGAACGCTCCAGGCGTGGTTCGACGGCCCCAGGATCGACCGGTTGGAGGAGATCGCCCGCACCGCGATCGTCGACCTCCTGCGCACCCTCGACCGGATCAGCGAGCAACGCCGCAAGCCCACCAACACCGCCGCCGACTTCCGCGCGCTCGCCGGCTGGTTCGCCCGCACGAGCAGCGACGACGAGGCGCACGAGCTGTTCAACGCGGCGTTCGGGCTGTGGCCGGCCCGGCACGCGCACCTGCAGCACGCGGACGGCGAGCTGATCCCGAGCGCCGAGCCGTGGCACAACACGCCGGCGGTTCCGGTGTCGCCGCAGCTGCGCCGGACCGGCAGGCAGGAGCACATCGGCGCCACCGGCAAGGTCCGCGACGTCGAGCAGATCCGCCGGGCCCGCAGGGAGCAGGCGCAACGGGAACGCCACGAGCTGGAGCTCGCGTGGCAGCAGCTGCAGACCGACGGACCGATCCGGATCTCCAGTCTCCAGCAGCTCGACCACGACACGTTCGACCGGCTGCTCGACCTGGTCGGCCGCGCGCTCGGGGCGATGCCGGACAGCACCGGCACCCGCGCCGCCTCCACCAGTGACGGCCGGGTGCACATCAGGCTGCGCAACGCCCGCGGGTGGGCCAAGATCACCACCCAGAGGGGTACGTTGAGCGGTCCGGACTACGTGATCGAAGTGCAGCGCCGATGAGCAGGACGGGAAACCAGCTCGCCCGGTTGGAGAGCGAGGAGGTGGCGCGTGGCATCAGGATGCTGCTCGCGAGCCCGTTGCTGACCGCCGCGCGCGAGCCCGACGGGTTCGACCTGGTCCGGCGCCGCCGCGAGCCGATCACGAAGTGGTTCGACTACT
The DNA here is from genome assembly GCF_001279525.1 of Nocardia sp. NRRL S-836. Taxonomy (GTDB): domain Bacteria; phylum Actinomycetota; class Actinomycetes; order Mycobacteriales; family Pseudonocardiaceae; genus Lentzea. Next base: position 66,583 of record NZ_LGDY01000095.1, read on the forward strand.
ACTGCGGCTGGCGGCTGCATGTCGAACCGCGCGCCGGGTACGCCCGCCTCACCAAGACCACGGATCGGCCGGATCCCACGCGTCCGGCACGCCGGACGAGGTCGGGGAACGCGCCGTTCGACCGCCGCCGCTACACGCTGCTGTGCGTGGTGTGCGCGGAGCTGCTGGCCGGTCCGGCGACCACGATCGGGCTGCTCGCCGACCGGGTCAGGCGGTCGACGGCAGTGGAGGGCCTGCCGGCGTTCGACCCTTCGCGCCGTGACGAGCGGTCGGCGTTCGTGGACGTGTTGCTGTTCCTGGAACACCACGGCGCCACCAAACCCGTCGACGGCGCGACGGAGAGCTTCCTCGACCACCCCGGCGCCAAGGTGCTGTACCGGGTCGACACCACCCTGGTGACCCGGCTGCTCGCCGCACCGACCGCGCCGTCCACAGTGGACAGCATGGCCGACCTCACGCGCGAGAACCGGTACGACGACAGCTCCACCGCCCAGCGCACCCTGTGGACCAGGCACTCGGTGCTGCGCAGGCTCGTCGACGACCCGGTCGTCTACCGCGACGAGCTCACCGAGGACCAGCGGGCGTTCCTCGCCTCCCCGAGCGGCCGCAAGCTGGTGCACACCGCCGTCGGCATCGCCGGGTGCACGCTGGAGGAACGCGCGGAGGGTTTCCTGGTCGTCGACGCCGACGCGATCGCGACCGACACGCGGTTCCCCGACGACGACAGCTTCGCCAAGGTCGCCGCGCTCATCCTGCTCGACCGGCTCGCGCACGGCGACGCGACCGAGGACGACCTGGTCGCCGAGACCGACCAGCTGCTGACCCGGTTCCCCAACTGGGCCAAGGCATACCGTTCCGACGGCGGCGCCGCGCGGCTCGCGCAGGACGGGCTCGCGCTGCTGCGCGCGTTCGGGCTGGCCCGCACCGAGAACGGCAACGTGAGCAGGCTGCCCGCCGCAGCCAGGTACGCCGTCGAGGAGCCGCATGACTGACCGGTGGCAACCCAGCCGCGCCGGGATCATCAACGTCTGGCGCTACTACGACGAGATCTTCACCTTCCACGAGGGCCGGCTGCTGCTCAGGGGCCCGAACGGCACCGGCAAGTCGAAGGCGCTCGAACTGCTGCTGCCCTACCTGTTCGACGCGAACCTGCGCCCGCATCGCCTGTCGACGTTCGGCAGCGCGGACCGCACCATGCACTGGAACCTCATGGGCGAGGGCGTGCACGGCAGCACGCGCGTCGGGTACGTGTGGCTGGAGTTCCGGCACGGCGAGCGGTGGTTCACCTGCGGCGCAAGGCTTCAGGCGACGACGAACACCGACAACGTCACCACGCACTACTTCACCACCGACCAGCGCGTCGGCGACCTGGCGCTGGTCAACGAGGCCGGGCGGCCGCTGACCAGCTCCGACCTCGCCACCGCGATCGGCGACCACGGTGCCGTGCACGCTTCTCCTGCCGAATACCGCGACACGGTCCGCACGACGCTGTTCCCCGGCGTGAGCGAGCAGCGGTACGACTCGTTGATCACCGCACTGCTCCAGCTGCGCACGCCGAAGCTGTCCGAACGGCTCGACCCGAGCGTGCTGTCGACGTTGCTGTCCAAGGCACTCCCGCCGCTGGACGCCGAGGAGCTCGGTGAGATCGCCGAGGGCTTCGAGCTGCTCGACGGGCAGCGCGAGGAGCTGCGGCGTCTCGACGAGGAGATCGCCACGGCGGAGGTGCTCGCCTCCCGGCAACGCACCTACGCCCAGCGCGTGCTGCGTGCGGCGGCCACGGCGTTGACGACCGCCGAGGCCGAGCTGGCCGAACGAACCCGTGCCGCCGAGGAGAGCGAGAACCGCTACCGGCAGCAGGTCGTCCACGTCGAGCAGACGGCGGACCAGCTGTCCGCGCTGAGCGCCGAGGTGAGCGGGGTGGACGCCGAGATCACCGGGCTCACCGAGCTGCCTGCCTACCAGAAGGGCAAGCAGGTCGACCGGCTGCGCCGCCAGCTCGACACCGCGAGCTCGTGGGCCGCCGACGCCGCCGCACACGCGGAGAAGCTGCGCGCCCGTGCCACTGAGGACGCGGAACTGGCTGCCAGGGCCAGGTCCGCGGCCGCGGACCTGGCCGAGCACGTGCGCAAGTCCGCCACCGAGGCCGAGCACGCCGCCGACCGCGCGGGCATGCCGTCGGTGTTCGCCGAGCTCGACCGCGGCACCGACGTGCGCGTGCAACGGCAGCTGCTCGACGCCGCCGTCGACACCAGGATCGCGCAGGTCGCGGAGATCCGGCGGGTGCTGCTCTCGCACGCCCAGGCCGTGCACGCGCAGAAGGCCGCGCAGCAGCGGCTGGAGGAGACGCGCGAGGAGCTGGCGCAGGCCGAACAGGCGGAAGTGCAGGCGCAGCAAGCACAGGAGCAAGCGTTTGCGCGGTACGCGGAGGACTTCGCGACGTGGGCGCGTGGTTGCACCGAGCTGTCGCTGGCCGATCCCACCGAGATCCTGCCCGCGGCTGTCGTGGAGGCCGCCGCGCTGGCCCGTGAGGAGTTCAGCCGCGCCGAGGCGACGTTGCACGAGAGCCGCAACGCGCTGAACCGCCAGCTCGTGCAGTACAACGCCATCCGCGAGAAGCTGGCCAACCAGGTCGACGTGCCGCCGCCGGCGCCCTACACGCGCGATCTCGACCACCGCATCACCGCCGCGGGCACGCCTTTGTGGCGCCTTGTCGAGTTCTACGACGACGTGCCGACCTCGTTGCGCGGGACCGTTGAAGCGGCGCTGGAGGCGTCCGGCCTGCTCGACGCGTGGATCACCCCGGGCAACTCGTTCGGCCTGAGCGACGAGGACCGCTTCGCCGAACCCCTGCTCGCCGCGCCCGCACCCGGCCGCACCCTGCTGGAGGTGCTGGCCACCGAGGACGAGCGCGTCCACCAGCTGCTCGAAGGCATCGCGTTCGGGGAGACGGCGACCGGTCACACCGCGGCGATCGGCGCCGACGGCACGTGGCGGCTGGCCGCGGCGCACGGCCGCTGGACCAAGCCCGAACCCACTTACATCGGTGTGGCCGCACGGGAAAGGGGCCGCGCCCGCCGCATCGCCGAGCTGACCGCGTCGATCGAGGAGCTCGCCACCGACCTGGCCGGCCTCGACGCCGCCCTGTCGCTGCTCTCGGTCCGCCGCGCGACGCTGGCCGGTGAGATCGCCCGCCAGCCGTCCCACGACCCGCTCGAACTGGCCGGCGAACACCGCACCAGGGCCCAGTTGCGTTGTGCGGCACGCAAAGACGCCGTCGCTGCTGCCGCGGCCCGGTGCGCGGAGGCCGACCTCGCCGTCACCGAGGCACTGCGTGCCGTCACCGCGCTGGCCACCGACCTGCCCACCACCGAGCAGGGCCTCGACGCCGTGCTGGCCGCGGTGTCGGCCTTCCGCACCACCGGCCACCGCTGGCTGGACGACCGCCTCGACGCCGCGGCCGCGGAAACCCAGGCGGCCCAGGCCCTGGCGCGTGCCGCCACCAGCGGCGAGCTCGCCGACGAGGCGTCGGAGTCGGCCGGCACGCAGCAGCAGGAGGCCGAGGGCCTCGCGATCGTCCTGGAGACCGTCGAACGGTCCTCCGGCACCGAGTACCGCGAGCTCGACCAGCGCCTCATCTCGTTGCGCGCCCAGGCCCGCTCACTGCTCGACTCGCAGGACGCGTTGCGGCACAAGCAAATCTCGCTGGCCCGCGTGCTCGGCACGTGGGAGGAACGCCGCAAGGCCGACAGCGCACGCGCCTTCGAGGCCGCCACCGCCCGCGAGGCCGCACACGCCCGCTTCGGCCACCTGGTCACCAGCCACCTCCCCGCCGACGCCGAGGTCTCCGCGGTGGACGCCACGGCGCTGGTCGAAGAGCTCGCGGACATCCCCTTCGAGCAACGCCTGATCCGCGACGCCGAAGCCCACCTGAACAACACCGTGCACGACGCCCGCCACCAACTAGCCGGCCGCGTCGACCTCTCCCTCGAACCCGACGACGACGTCACCGTCCTCACCGCCACCGTGAACGGCGTGCGCACCGGCGCCTCCGGCCTGCTGACCACCCTGCGCGCCGACCGCGACCGCATGCTCGCGCACATCTCCGACAGCGAACGCGCGCTCTTCGACCAGCTACTCACCGGCGACACCCGCCGCCACCTCGCCCAGCGCATCAGCTCCACCATCGACCTCGTCAGCACCATGAACCAGCGCCTCGAACGCGTGCAGACCGCCTCCAACATCCGCGTGCGGCTCGTGTGGCAGGTCGACCCGCAACTCCCCCTGGGCACCCACGAGGCCCGCGACCTCCTCCTCCGCGACCCGTCCGGCCTCACCGACGACGAACGCGCGGCCCTGCACCAGTTCTTCCGCGAGCGCGTAGAAGAGGCACGCGCCCACGGCACCGCCACGGGCTGGGAACAACAACTCGCCCAGGTCCTCGACTACACGACCTGGCACCAGTTCGTCGTGAAGGTGGACCGAGGCGACGGCTGGATCCCCGTCACCAAACGCGTGCACGGCGCGTTGTCCGGCGGCGAGAAGGCCATCGTCCTGCACCTGCCGTTGTTCGCCGCGGCCGCCGCCCACTACCAGGCCACCCCGACCGCACCCCGCCTGATCCTGCTCGACGAGGTCTTCGTCGGCGTCGACGCCACGAACCGCGGCCAGCTGCTGGAACTGCTCGTGGCGTTCGACCTCGACCTCGTGCTGACCTCGGACCACGAGTGGTGCGACTACCGGGAGCTGAGCGGCATCGCGATCCACCAGCTCACGACCGGGACCGACGGCGACGACGCGGTCACGACCGTGCGGTTCACGTGGGACGGCCACAGCCTGCAGCCGGACGAGTCATGACCCCAGCAGTGCCAGCATCGCGCGCTGTTCGTCGGTGACCTCGAACGCCGGATGCCGCCGCGGGTAGATCTCCGCGGCGTCCCACAACGCGGTGCGCACGCTCGACGCGGTACCGACCTTGCGGCCGCGCGAACGGAGGTCGGCCACGACTTCCGCGGCGTCGAACAGGTACACGGCGTCGACGGCCATCGGCCGGGTGGTGCCGCGCGAACTCGCCGCGGACGATTTCGGCCCGGTCAGCACGAGGTAGAGGTCCGGGCCGCCGGCACGCAGGTCCAGCAGCCCCTCGTGCTTGAGGTACCACTTGATGTCCACCGTCCGGCCGTCCGCGAACCGGCCGTCGACGCCCTTGGCCGTCACGTGCCGCTCCAGCTCGATGCCGAAGACCCGCGCCGCGATCCACTCGCCCAGGTGACCGGGCAGCGCGGGCCGCCCGATGCACGCGGCCAGCTCGGCGTCGATCAGGTTGCGCTGCCGGATCAGGCCGGCCATCCGCGTCATCGCGTCCACACCCGGCCTGTCGGCCCTCAGCGCCCCAGCGTTTCCGCCAGCTCCGCCCGCGTCCCGATCCCCAGCTTCGCGTACGCGTTCGACAGGTGGTTGTCCACGGTCCGCACCGAGATCACCAGCGACTCCGCGATCTCCCGGTTCGTCATCCCCCGCGCCGCCAGTCCGGCGACCTCCCGTTCCCGTCGCGTGAGCCCCGGAGCCGCCATCCCCGCCAACGCCGGCGTCCGCGCGCCCTGGCACCGTTCGACCAGCCGCCCGAACAACGCCCTGTCGCCCGACGCCGCGGCCGCCTCCGCCGCGTGCAGCACCATTCCGGCGGCATCGAACCCGGCCGCCACCTCGGCCAGCGCCGCGGAGTCGTTGCGCACCAGCGCTTCCGCGTGCCGCGAGTACAGCGGCACCAGCAACCCGGTCGTCGTCTCGGCCAGCTCCCGCAACCGCACTGCCGCCTCACGCGCGCGCCCCAACCGCACGGCCTCATGCAGCAGCACGGCCTCACTGGCGTGCTCCCCGCGCGCACGCACGTCCGCCGCCGCGTCGAACGGCGACGCACCGCCCGCCCAGATCCGCGCGAGCCACAACCCGCTGCGGTACGGCATCATCCCCTGCGGCACCAGCTCCTCCGCCTCGGCCAGCACCGCACGCGCGTCGTTGCCCAGCTGGGCTTCCACGCACGCGAGCAGGCACAGCCGCACGAACGGCCGCGCCGGACGGGCCTCGCGCAGCACCGACCGCGCGTCCTCCAACCGGCCGAGCGCCTGGAGGATCGAGCCCAGCGACACCAGCCACGACGACCGCATCGAGTGCCACTCCGCGCAGTCGGCGAGTGCCTGCCGCGCAAGGCGTTCCGCGGTCCGGAGGTCGCCGTGCACGGCGTGCACGAACACCTCGGCGGTGCGGACCGTCTCCGTGCCCAGCGGGATGCCCGGCCGTGGCGCGATGAGCGGAAACGGGCCCACGTAACGACCCTGGACCACGTCGATCAACGCGAGGAGCGCGGCTTCCGCCGGGTCGGTGCCGTCGAGCAACGCGCGGGCCTCGTCGTACCTGCCCGCGTCGAACAGCAGGTTCGCCCGCACCACGCTCATCTCGACCAGCGCGGCGGCCTCCTCGCTGCGGCCCAGCCCCCAGCCGAGGTTCATCGCGCGGACGGCGAGCACCTCGACCGGATCGTCGTCGGTGGCGACCATCGCGAAGACCTCTTCGGCTTCCTCGGGACGATCGCTGAAGGTCAGCACCTCGGCGAACAACCGCCCAGCCTCCACACCACCACCGACTGACCATGCGGCGCGTGCGAGTCGTTCAGCCAGACCGACGTCACCTGTCGCACACGCCAGACGAGCGGCCGTGAGCAGCAGCGCCGGATCATCGGCCGTGCCGCTGTCCAGACGCAACACGGCCACACGCAACGGATCGTCCAGCACCGAGGCCAGGTGACGCTGATGGTTGCGCTTGCGCAGAGGTGGGCACTGCGCGCGCAACACCTCGCCGTACAACGGATGTGCGAGCCGGAGCCCTTCCTCCGACACGACGACAAGTCCGTCCAACGCCTCCGAAGCGGGCAGGTCGAGCGGCTCGCCGAACGCCAGCAGCTCCAGCAGCCGCCGGTCATCGTCCGGCACCGCCGCGAGGTGCGCCTCGATCAGCTCCACCAGACGGGCGGACAACGGCAGCGGACCGTCCAACGACCACACACCGCCGTGCGACACCCACTGCGCCGCGAAGTGCATCTCTCGCAGTAGCAACATGTTGCCTGCGGACGCGGTCCACAACCGTTCGGCGGTGGCGCTGTCCACGGCACCGCCGAGCACCGTCTCCAGCACCTCGACGACCGCGTCCCGCCCGAGTGGTTCGAGCTCGATGCGCGGCAGCAGTTCGTCCTTCCACAGCGCGACAACCGGATCCGGTGCCCGTTCACCGGACCGCAGCGTCGCCACCACCACTGCCTCGCGGTGCGCGACGAGGAGGTGCAACAGGCCGGCGGATGCGTCATCGAGCAGATGCACGTCGTCCACCACCACGACACGACCGGCCAATGCGGTCCGTGCGGCGCTCAACATCGCCAACGGCGAGGGATCCACCGACGGCAAGAAGGGCGCCATCACGCCCAACGGGATCGCCGACAGCGCGGCCGTGGCGCGCAGCCGGACGTCGCACGCCACCTCGTCCACCAGCCGGGTCTTGCCCACACCCGCGGGTCCGGCGACGATCAGCCCGGCACCGCGCACCGCACGCCGGACCGCGGTGAGCTCGGCGTCCCTCCCCACGAACGGCCACCCCACGCCACCAGGCTAGGTGATCCGCGCGGTCGAGGTGGGTGGTCACTCACTCATCCCCTGAACAGCGCAAACCCGAAGACTGCCGGCATGAGCTTCTTCACCGACCCGACCCCGTACTTCGACGAGTGGCGCGAGAAGGGCCCGGCGCTGGTCGAGGCGCCGGACGGCCGGCAGACGTGGATGATCAGCCGCTACGACGACGTCGTGCAGGCGCTCGACCACCCCGGCCTCAGCAGCGCCATCATCCCGGGCGGAATGTTGAACCACACGGACCCACCGGAGCACACGCGACTACGCAAACCCATCGCGCGTGCGTTCTCGACGCGACGCATGGAGGCACTACGACCGCGCATCGAGCAGATCACCAACGATCTGCTGGACGCGTGGGAGAGCGAGGACGAGGTCGACGTGATCGCCACGTTCGCCTACCTGCTGCCGATCACGGTCATCTGTGAACTGCTCGGAGTGCCCGAAAGGGACAGGGACGAGCTGCGCAGGCTCACCGCGGAGCTGCTCACGCCGGAGACCATGGTCGTGGCCTACGGCGAGTTCGCGGCGTACGTGCAGCACCTGCTGGACACCAAGGAGCCCGGTGACGACGTCATCACCGAGCTGCGCGACGAGCCGAACCTCGTGCAGACCCTCGTGCTGCTCATCACCGCCGGGCACGAGACGACCGTGCAGCTCATCGGCAACGGACTGCTCGCGTTACTGCGCGATCCCGTCATGAGGCAGAGGCTGGCCGGCGACCCGCTGCTGGTTCCGGACGCCGTGGAGGAGCTTCTGCGCTACGACCCGCCGCTCGCCGAGGGGGTTTCTCGCACGGCAACGACCGACGTGGTGATCGGAGGGGTCACGATTCCACGGTCTGCGCAGGTCACCGTCTCACTCGGGGCGGCGAACCGGGATCCGTCCCGGTTTCCCGATCCGGACGTGTTGCGGCTGGGCCGGGACCCACACGTCACGTTCGGGCACGGCGTCCACTACTGCCTGGGGGCGCGGCTGGCGCGCATCGAGGGCGAGATCGCGCTCGGGACGCTCCTGCGGCGGTTCCCGGAACTCGTGCTCGCCGCTGAGCCCGAGTGGCGGGAGTCGTTCATCCGAGGCTTGGCGACATTTCGCGTGCGACCGAAGCCCTGACGGCCGCTCGGGCCGCCGACAGGTCGTCGACGGCGTAAATCTCCGGACAGGAGGCGATGACGAGGTCCTTGTCCGACGCGACGGTCAGCAAGGAAACTTTCTCGGTCAACGAGGTGGCTTGCCGGACGACTCCCTTGGCGTCGACCCGGATCAACGTGACCCACGTCTCTGACCAGGGAAAGTCCGCCACGGCGCTGGATTTCCGCAGGCCTTCCACATCGAACTCGGCAAATCTGGGCATGCCGCCAAGATTAGCCACTGCGGGTTGCGGCAAGGCAAAGATCACCCTTTCACCGCAATGCAGCCAGCAGATGGGACAGGTTGACGCCCACGGCGTCGGCCAACCGGCGCACGACTTCCGGAGCGGGTGCCAACGGGTGGGTGTCGCGGGTGAACGGCAGGCCCTCACCGCCGGAGAACTTCGACTGCGGGGTGACCGGGGCGAGGACCGGGTAGACCCGCCAGCGCGGCACCTTGGAGTCTGCCATGGCGAGCGTGTTGCCGTGCCACAGCATCACCGCCGACTGGCGGATGTTCCGTGCGAGCACGCATCCGTAGCCGGTGAGGGTGATCGCGCGTGCCGCGGCGCGGACCGGGTTGCGGAAGTCGCCCTCCACCACCCAGACGCCGTTCATCAGCTCCGCGGTGAACCCCTCGGCCTCCAGCGCCGCGATGGTCTCCGCGTGCTGGTCGTCGGCGGCGGCCGTGGCCAGTTCCACGACCTCCTGCACCTCGGTCGCCGTCACGACGCGCGCGCCGGCCTCCGTCGAGTGGTGCAGGAGGCGTTCGACGTGGCGGTCCTCCGCGTACGCCGCCCACTCCTGCGCCTTCTCCCACGCCGTGCGCGCGATGACGTCCGCCTCGGAGCCACCACGCAGGCGTGCGTCCTGCAGCAGCTGTGCGAGCACCACGGCGATGACGGAGCTCAACAGACCGTCGTCGCGCGTCTGGTCGTCCTCGGGCACGAGAGAGATGACCAGGTCACGCAGGTCAGCGCGCCAGCTCTCGTCGCCCGCCCACACGCCGACGGCGAGCAGGTTCAGGTAGTGGTCGGCGATGGCCATCCGCACGAGCAGCGGCTGACCGGCCGCCTCCCGTGCGTCACGGCGTGCGTTGACCTTCACCTGCTGTCGTTCCGCGGGATCCACCACCGTCACGCGGATCTTGTCGAGTTCGTCGAGGAAGTCGTCCCACCGGTCGTCCGAGAACCGGGCGAAGACGTCGTCCACCTCATACCTCCTGCTGCAGCCGAGCGACGGACTCGAGTACTCGTCTGGTGCGCGCCACTTCGTGCGCGCGGAACACCGCGGCGCCCGCCACCGCCGCGATCGCAGTCGCGACGAGGGTTCCCTCGACGCGCTCGTGCAGTTCAACGCCGAGGGTCTCCCCGACGAAATCCTTGTTGGACAACGCCATCAGCACCGGCCACCCGGTGGCGACGAGCACGTCCGTGTGCCGCACCAGCGCGAGGCTGTGCCAGGTGTTCTTGCCGAAGTCGTGCGTCGGGTCGATGAGCACGCTCTTGCGCGGCACCCCCAGAGCGACCACCTTCTCGGCGCGAGCCGTCGTCTCGGCGACGACGTCCGCCACGAGATCCGGATAGCTCACCCTATGCGGACGCGTGCGCGGCCTGACACCGCCGGTGTGCGAACAGACGTATCCGGCGCCGTACTCGGCCGCGACCACGGCCAGTTCCGGGTCCGCTCCGGCCCACGTGTCGTTGAGCAGGTCCGCTCCCGCCTCGCAGGCCAGCCGCCCGACGTCCGCCCGCCAGGTGTCACTGCTGATGATGAGGTCGGGATAGGCATCGCGCACCCGGGAGATGAACGGCACAACGCGCCGCACTTCTTCTTCGGGGTCGACGACATCACCCGGTCCGGCCTTCACGCCACCGATGTCGATGATGTCCGCGCCCTCGTCGACGACGCGGTGCACGGCCTCCATCGCGACGTCCTCGGCGTAGGTGGCGCCCTTGTCGTAGAACGAGTCCGGGGTGCGGTTGATGATCGCCATCACCAGCGCGTGGTCGCGGACGACGGTCCGGCCGCGGAACTGGAGCTCGATCACATCCCGTGTCTACCAGGCGGGCCCCGGACTGTGCACATGGCGGACGTCTCATACTGCCCTGCGTGGAACTGGTGAAAGCGGTCGACGCCCTGTGGGAGCGCGGCTGGTTGCCGTACGACGTTCGCGAGGCGGTGTCGCGTTCGCTCGACGAGTCGGCGGCCTCCCTCGTGGTGGACGTGATCGCTTTGTCCTGTTCGCCCCACGCGGCCTCGACCGTCCACCCGCGGTGGCAACGGCAGCTCGACGAGATCGGCGCCACCGTCTGGTGGGAGGGACCACTGCTGGAGGCGTGGGCGGCGCGGCACATCGAGACGAGGGCCTACGCCTCCCGCACGGCCGCTGAGCTGCTCTCGTTCCTCACGCGGCTGCCGACCCTGCCGCGGATCCTGCCGCTGCCCGGTGACGCGCTGAGCGGCCTGGAACGCGCCGGTGTGGACCCGAAGGTGCTCAACCGGGTGCGCGGGCTGCTCGCGAAGGCCGAGTCGACGTCGTTCCCGGAGGAGGCCGAGGCGCTGTCGGCCAAGGCGCAGGACCTGATGAACCGGCACGCGCTCGAACGGGCGATGCTCGACGCGGACCTGCCGCCGCTCGCCACGTCGCGGCGGATGTGGCTCGACAAGGCGTACTTCAAGGAGAAGTCGCAGCTCGTGCACGTGGTGGCGGAGGCTTCCCGCACCCGTGCGGTGGCGTACGACGGGTTCGGGTTCGTCGCACTGGTGGGTGACGAGGTGGACCTGGAGATCGTGGAGCTGCTGTCGACGTCGTTGCTGGTGCAGGCGACGCGCGCGATGGTGGCCGCCGGCGGGAAGGCCACGAAGGGCAGCGAGGCGCGGTCGCGGCCGTTCCGCAAGTCGTTCCTGATCGCCTACGCGGCCCGGATCGGTGAGCGGTTGCAGCCGGACGAGCCGGTGGCGGACGAGCGGTTGCTGCCGGTGCTGGCGAACCGCAAGAAGGCCGTGGACACGTTGTTCGAGGAGATGTTCACGCGGACGCGGACCACGCGGGTGACGGTGCGGTCGGCGGCGGGATGGGGCGCCGGGCGTGCGGCGGCGAACGTCGCCGACCTCGGTACCGGCCGGAGCTCCGTGACGTCGGGCCGAGGGCAGCGGGACCCCCGCTGACCCGCCCACCCGCACCGGGGAGCCCCCCAAACCCGTTCGAGTGAACTCCCCCCGATCCCCGGCCATCCCAGGCCAACAAGGGCGAAAAACCGTCAGACCCCCTCCCTAACCTCAACCCCATGCCAAGCACCTACCAGAACGAAACGAAGCTCGGCGAGGTCACGTACCGGCTGAGCGCCACGACGGACGCGGACGAGTCCGTGGTCCTCGAACTGCTGGGGTCCGCCCCCTCGGGAGAGGTGATAGCGGACGGCCGCCTGAGACTGCCCGTCGAAGGCGGCGCCGCGGTCGGCAAGCTGCTGTCCCGCGTCCTGGGCGCCCACACGCGCCTGCGCAGCCGCCCCTCCCGCCACGCCAACGCCAACCAGCCCTGGACCGAAGCCCTCGACTCCGACCTCCGCTGCGCCTGGCTCGCCCCGTCCACCGACGACGCGGCCGTCCTCATCCGCGCGCTGGGCGAGGAGATGCAGCGCTCCTCCACGGCCATCAGGGCCCGCCTGGCCCGCGTCGGCTGCGACCCGGACGTCCCCGGCCGCGAGCTCTCCTCCACGGCGGCCGCCCTACTAGGGGCAATGTCAGGGCCGAGTCAGGGAAAGACCTGATTCGCGCACTCCCTCTGGCGGCGGACCCTGGAGCAGTACGCACCAGAGTCTTCAGGGGGTAACCGTGGAAATCACCGGCTTGATCAGCGCGCTGCTCATCGGCGCCTTCATCGGCGGCCTGGGCCGCCTGGTGGTTCCCGGCAGGCAACACGTCTCGCTGCTCACGACCATCCTCGTCGGCATCGCGGCAGCTCTGCTCGGAACCGCGGCCGCCACCGTCCTCGGCGTCGCCGACACCGCGGGCATCGACTGGATCGAGCTCGCCCTCCAGGTCGGCCTGGCCGGCGCCGGCGTCACGGTCCTGGCCAACCGCCGCGTGGGGTCCAAAGCCCCCCACTGACCCAGGTGGGCGGCCTCGCGCCGCCCACGCCTCCGGGCGGGCCCTCCAGCAGCCGCCCGACCTCACGCGCTCCTTTGCCCCACAACGACCCCGCAGTCGTTCCACACCGGCCCGCACCCGACCGACCACCGGCCCACACGCCGACCGCCAGCTCACTGGCCTCCGCTGTCCGCCGCCCCTCGGTCCCGCGCGCCCACCGGTCCTCGGTTCCGAGGCCACGCACTCCGCGTCCCGACGCGCCCGCCGCACACCGTCCGTGCCCTGATCCCGCACGCACCCGCGAGCGCCCGCCGTCCACGCGGACACCGCCTCACCACCGGCCGAGCCGACGCCTCACCCGTCGGCACCCCTTGTTCCGCAACCAACCCGGCACACCTGTCACCGGCCCACACGCCCGACCGACCAGCGGCCCACGCGTCGACCCCGCCAGCCCACAACCCGCTGGCCCTCCGCAGTCCGCCGCCCCTCGGTCGCCCGCCCGTCACCGGTCCACAGTGCCCACTCCGCGCCCCGACGCACCCGCCGCACACCCTCCGTGCCCTGATCCCGCACGCACCCGCGAGCGCCCGCCGTCGACGCGGACACCCCCAGCCCACCCGAGGCCTACCTCGCCAGGACCCCTCAACCACGCCCTGGAGGAAAGCCAGGGCGTCCGTCCACAGGTAGTGCCCCGCCCCAGGCTGCACGACCATCGCAGACCGCGGGACCAACCCGGCCACCGGCGCGTCCGGCATTTCGTCTGCCAGGCGCTTGTAAGCCTGCGCCCACACATCGCAGTGCCCGTCGTAGAGAGGAGCCAACGCGACCCGATCGCAGCGGCTGTGCTGCCGCCCACCGCCTTCAGCGCGCCCGCGAGGCCGTCGCGCCAGACCTACGTCGGACCGTGCCGCAGCCCTGGAGTTCGGCGGGATCCGGTGCCACACCCGAACGAGCGCAACGACGGCGTCACCAGTACCAGGTGCCGAACGCAGGAGGGATACCGCAGCGCATACCTGACCGCAATGGACGCCCCGGCCGTGTGCGCAGGATGTCCACGGTGTCCACACCGGACGCGGCGCGACAGGCCTCGACAACGTCGACGTGCAGGTCGTGCGAGCAAAGCCATGACCGGGAAGATCGCCAGACCGCGGGGGAGAGAGGTGGGAATCAGCAGGAAGCGAACTCGTCGAGCAGGGCGGAGGCCACCTCGACGTCCGGGCTGAGCTGACGGTCGGTCATGTCCGGGTTGAGCTTCGCCTCGGCGATCTCGAACGCCGCGCGCAGCGGCGCGGTGTCGGGCACGATGCCGCGCAGCCGCAGGGCGCGCACGGCTGCGACGATCTCGCAGGCGAGCACGAGGCGGAACGCGCCCAGCGAGCGCAGGGCCTGGCTCGCGGACTGGAAGGCGAAGCTGGAGTTCTCCTCCTGGCCGCGCGAGACGACGGCGTTGCCGATGCTGGCGGGCTCGGCCAGGGTGCGGACCTCGGCCAGTGCGGAGTTGGCGCTGTACTCGAGGATCATCACGCCCGAGCTGCCACGCACGCCTTCGGCCAGGAACGGTTGCAGGCCGGTGAAGTTCGGCTCGACGAGGGTGGCGAGCCGGGCGGTCGAGAGGTGGCCGGTGTGCAGCAGGGCCAGCCGCAGCCGGTCCAGTGCCTGGCCGAGGTACGCGCTGTGGAAGGCGCCGTGGTGGTAGGCGGCGTCGTCCTCGTGGCCGAAGTGGTCGGCGACGATGAGCGGGTTCTCGGCGGCGGCGTTGAACTCGACGTCGAGGACGCGGCCGAGGTCGGTGGCGGCGTCGACGGCGGGGCCGTGGATCTGCGGGAAGCAGCGGTAGCCGAACGGGTCCTGGATACGTGCGGGCGGACGGGACGGCTCGCCCAGCAGGCGGCGCATCTCGGCGGCGACGGCGACCTGGCCGGGGTGGGGCCGGCCGAGGTGGACGCGTTCGGCGTAGGCCTCGACGGCGCCGTCGACGGCGAGGAACGACAGGGCGGCGACGACCTGCGTCGCCCTGAGCAGCTCGGACGCGTCGTGCCAGGCGAGTCCGGCCATACCGATGGTGAGGGCGTTGCTGCTGATCAGGGCGAGGGCGTCGCCGGAGTCGAGGTCGATCGGGTCCGGGGTCTGCGTGGAGCCGAGCCAGTAGCGCTCGCCGATCAGGGTGAGGCCGGTCTCGGCGAGCGCGGTGAGGTCACCGGTGCCGATCGCGCCGTACTCGTGGACGCCGGGGTAGCAGCCGCTGTTCAACGCGGCGAGCAGGGCTTCGGCCACGGCGCCGCGGACACCGGCACCGCCCGCGAGGAGCTGGTTCAGGCGCACGACCATCATGGCGCGCACCTGTTCCTCGGGGAGCATGCCGCCGAGGCCGCCGGCGTGGCTGCGCAGCAGGCGCAGACCGTGCTCGGACCAGCCCTCGGTGGTGACGATCTGGTCGCGGTTCGCGCCGACGCCGGTGGTGCGGCCGTAGACCTGTCGTCGCACGACGAGGCGCTGGCTGGCGCGCCACGACGCTTCGAGGCGGCCGATTCCGTCCGCGTGCAGGACCACAGGCGTGTGGTACCTGGCGACGCGCAGGACGTCGTCGCCGCCGAGGGACCGACCGTCCAGCACGACAGGGGTGTCATCGACCATGGCGACAATGTGAACACATAGGGTTCGCAGGTGCTCGTACTGCATGGCCTGTGCACGACCGACGGCGCGCTCGCGCTGTGGGCCGAGGACTCCGTGCTGCCCGCACGCAGTGAGAGCAGCCGCCGGGACGCACCGCACCCGTTCGCGGCGACCGCGGAATCACTCGCCGCGGCGCTGGGAATCGACGATGCGCGAGCGACCGTGCGCGCGTTGTTGCTGCCGTCCTACGCGTCGGGTCCGATGGCCTCGCCGGAGCTGGTGCGCGACCCCCTCACGGCGGGACGGGCCCAGCGCGGCAAGGTGCAGCTCAGGCAGTGGGGTGTGCCCACGATCCGCTTCGGCGACAGGCCGGAGATCGGCGCGGAGGTGCGGCTGAGCGACTCGGCGCGGTTCGTGTTCGACGTCGCCGCGTTCGCGGTGGACCTCGTCACGCGTGGGCGCGTGCTGCCGTCGGTCGCGCCGGACCGCCCGCGGGCGCGGTGGGTGCCGGTGCTGTCGGGCACGGACTCGGCGCGGTTCGCCGCGTTGCAGGCCGCGATGCCGCCCGCCTGCCGGTGTGAGGAGGTCGTCAGCGAGCCGGCCGACCTGGTGCGCGCCGCGCTCACGACCGCGGTGGACGAGCAGGTGCGGGCACGGCTCGGCAAGGTGACCCTCGCGCCGCACCGGCGCGGGGAGCAGACGACGGCGGAGGCGTGGCTCGCCGCGCTCACCGGGGACCCGGAGTTCGACGCGGACCCGGTGGAGCTCTACGAGCTGCGCGAACAGCTCGACCGGTGGCGGCGGAGCGCGGGCAACGAGAGCCCGGTGCGCACGTGCTTCCGGCTGCGTTCCCCCGAGCAGCGCGGGGACGACGAGTGGGCGGTGGAGTTCCTGCTGCAGGCCGTCGACGAGCCGAGCGTGCTGGTGCCGGCGCACCAGGTGTGGTTCGCCGACGACGCCGTGCTGCGGCGCTGGATTCCGGCGCCGCAGGAGCACCTGCTCGCCGACCTCGGCCGCGCGAGCCGCCTGCACCCCGACCTGGACGAGGCGTTGCGCGGCGCGCACCCGGCCGAGCTGGAGGTCGGCGCGGAGGGCGCGTACCGGTTCCTGACGGCGGCGCCCGTGCTGGCGCAGGCCGGGTTCGGCGTGCTGCTGCCGTCGTGGTGGCAGCAGCGGGTGCGGCTGGGCCTGAAGCTGACGACGAAGAGCCGTGGCACGGCGGGAACCGTGGCCAAGGAGAGCGAGATCGGCCTGAAGTCCATCGTGGACTACCGGTGGGAGCTCGCCCTGGGCGAGGACACGCTGACCGACGCGGAGCTCGCCGAGCTGGCCAGGGCGAAGGTGCCACTCGTGCGGGTGCGCGGCCAGTGGGTGCAGGTCGACCAGAAACGGCTCGCCGCGGGCCTGGCGTTCCTCAAACGCGGCGGCGGCCAGATGACCGCGGCCGAGGTGATGCTCCACAGTGGACTCACCGAGGAGGACGAGAGCCTGCCGCTGCCGCTGACGTCGGTGGAGGCCGACGGCTGGCTGGGCGACCTGTTGTCCGGCAAGGTCGACGAGCAGCTGGAACCGGTCGAGCCCCCGGCGAGCTTCGGCGCCGTGCTGCGCCCGTACCAGCAGCGCGGCCTGGCGTGGCTCGCGTTCCTGGACAAGATCGGCCTGGGCGCCTGCCTCGCCGACGACATGGGCCTGGGCAAGACCGTGCAGCTGCTGGCGCTGGAGGCGTTGAACCGCGCGCACGGCACACGCCCGCCGACGTTGCTGATCTGCCCGATGTCCGTCGTCGGCAACTGGCAGCGCGAGGCGGAGCGGTTCACGCCGGAGCTCTCGGTGCACGTCCACCACGGCGCCGACCGCCTCGACGGCGACGCGCTGCGCGAGGCCGTGGAGAGCCACGACCTGGTGCTCACCACCTACGCGCTCGCCGCCCGCGACGCCACCGCGCTGGGCGACCTGACCTGGGACCGCGTCGTGCTCGACGAGGCGCAGAACATCAAGAACAGCGCGACCCGCCAGTCCCAGGCCGTCCGCCAGCTCAAGGCACGCCACCGCGTCGCCCTGACCGGCACGCCGGTGGAGAACCGCCTCGCCGAGCTGTGGTCGATCATGGACTTCGCCAACCCCGGCGTGCTCGGCACGATCAACACCTTCCGCGCCCGCTTCGCCGTGCCGGTGGAACGCCACAACGACCAGGACGCCGCCGCCCGCCTGCGCAAGATCACGAACCCGTTCGTGCTGCGCCGCGTGAAGACCGACCCGCGCATCATCAGCGATCTGCCGGACAAGGTCGAGATGCGCCAGCTCTGCAACCTCACCACCGAGCAGGCCTCCCTCTACCAGGCCGTCGTCAACGACATGCTGGAGAAGATCGAGGAGGCGGAGGGCATCGGCCGCAAGGGCCTGGTGCTCGCGACGATGTCGAAGCTCAAGCAGGTCTGCAACCACCCCGCCCACTTCCTGGGCGACGGCTCCCGCGTCGCTGGCCGCTCCGGCAAGCTCGCGCGCCTGGAGGAGGTGCTCGAAGAGGTCCTCGCCGAGGGCGACAAGGCGTTGTGCTTCACGCAGTTCACCGAGTTCGGCAGCATGCTCGTGCCGTACCTGGCGGCCCGCTTCGACACCGAGGTGATGTTCCTGCACGGTGGCACGAGCAAGCAGGCCCGCGACCGCATGGTCGAACGCTTCCAGGCCAAGGACGGCCCGTCGCTGTTCCTGTTGTCCCTCAAGGCAGGCGGCACCGGCCTCAACCTGACCGCCGCCAACCACGTGATCCACCTGGACCGCTGGTGGAACCCCGCCGTCGAGGACCAGGCGACCGACCGCGCGTTCCGCATCGGCCAGCGCCGCAACGTGCAGGTGCGCAAGTTCGTCTGCATCGGCACCCTCGAAGAACGCATCGACACCATGATCGAGGAGAAGCGCGCACTCGCCCAGCTCGTCGTGGGCGCGGGCGAGAACTGGCTCACCGAGCTCTCCACCGCCCAGCTGCGCGACCTGCTCACGCTGTCCGGGGAGGCCATCGGTGAGTGAGCACTGGTCCGGCGAACGCTCCCGCTACGGCAAGACCATCAAGGTCGACCACGGCATCAAGGCCAAGAGCCAGCGCGGCGACATCGCCACCACCTGGTGGTCGCAACGCTTCCTGGAGGTCCTGGAGTCGTTCGGCATGGGCGGCCGCCTCACCCGCGGCCGCAACTACGCGCGCCAGGGCCAGGTGCTGAGCCTGTCGCTGTCCACGAGCATGGTCATCGCCCTCGTCCAGGGCTCGCGCCCCACCCCGTACAAGGCGCGCATCGCGATCAAGTCCTTCACCACCCCCGAGTGGCAGCGCATCGAACACGCCCTGGCCGGCCAGGCCCTCTACGCCGCCAAGCTCCTGGCCGGCGAGATGCCCCGCGACATCGAGACCCTGTTCGCGGGCCTGGGCCTGCAACTCTTCCCGGCCTCCATGCGCGAGATGACGATGGACTGCACCTGCCCCGACTGGGAGGTGCCCTGCAAACACCTCGCGGCGGCCTGCTACCTGCTCGCCGAGTCGTTCGACAACGACCCCTTCGAGATCCTCGCCTGGCGCGGCCGCAGCCGGGAGGACCTACTCGACCGCCTCCGCACCCTCCGCGGCACCACGCGCTCGACCGTCACCCGCGAGGAAGCCGCGCCCCTCACCCAGTGCCTGGACACCTTCTGGCACAAGCAAACGGCCACCGGCATCCCCCTCGGCGACC
The DNA here is from genome assembly GCF_001279525.1 of Nocardia sp. NRRL S-836. GTDB lineage: Bacteria > Actinomycetota > Actinomycetes > Mycobacteriales > Pseudonocardiaceae > Lentzea. The sequence goes on from NZ_LGDY01000095.1 coordinate 85,810, forward strand.
CCACCGCCACGGTGCGCCCGGACGCCGTCCTCGACCAGCTCGACGCCGTCCCGATCACCATCCGCCGCGACAACCTCGTCGACCTGCTCCGCCCGGCCTACCGCGCCCTGGCGGCGCCGCCTCCCGATGTGGCCGAGCCGACCGACGCCTGAACCGGGCGCGACGGGTGCGCTGATGCCGAGGCTGGGAGAACAGCGGGCAGGCACAGCGGGCAGGCACAGCGGGCAGGCGGGCGAGGCGGGCAGGCGAGGCGGGCAGGCTCAGAGGTCCGCCGCCCATCCGCGTGGGCACGGACCTCCTGGGTGCCGCGCGGGTCTAGCCGCCTGCCACCGAGGGCAAGATTTGGATTTCCGCGCCGGGTGGCAGTGGGGTGGCGGGACCGTCGAGGCGGCGGCATTCCTCGCCGTTGACGTAGAAGTTCACGTAGCGGCGCAGCGCGGAGCGCTCGTCGCGCAGGCGTCGGTCCAGGCCGGGGTAGGTGGCGGCGAGGACGTCCAGGGCGCCGCCGAGGGTGGCGGGCTCGGGGACGTCGACGTCGACGTGGGAAGCACCGTCGGTCGCGGTGCGCAGAACGCCGGGGATCAGCACGGTGACCTTCATGCGGGCACCGCCTCTCGATCGGCCACCGCAGCGGATGTTGCCGCTAGGGACGCACGCACCGCGCGCACGAACGACGTGGAGGCGGACGACGCGGCAGCGAGCGTGGACAACGCGGCTGCAGGACGGCCAACCACAGCCGGCGCGAGGCGGGTGGGGTGCGGGGTCATGCGGGGATCACGGCTGCTCGGACGGACATCACGTCGGGCAGGTGGGAGGCGACCTGGTGCCAGGTTTCGCCCTCGTCGGGGCTCGCGTAGACCTCGCCGGAACGGGAGCCGAAGTAGACGCCGGGGGTGTCGGCGTTGTCGGTGCACATGGCGTCGCGCATCACGGCGGTCCAGAAGGCGTCGGGCAGGCCGGAGCCCAGGGCCTCCCACGAGGAGCCGGCGTCGCGGGAGCGGTAGACGCGGCACTTGCCCTCGGGTGGGAAGCGGCGGCCGTCGGCCTCGATGGGGAACGTGAAGATGGTGTCCGGGTCGTGGGGGTGGGTGACCATCGCGAAGCCGAAGTCGGTCGGGAGGCCCTCGGCGATGGACTGCCAGGTGTCGCCGCCGTCGTCGCTGCGGTAGACGCCGTGGTGGTTCTGGGCGTAGAAGCGGGCCGGCTGGGACGGGTGCTGGGCGACCTTGTGGACGCACTGGCCGAACTCGGGCCACGGGTCGGGGAAGAAGTAGGCCTTGATGCCCTTGTTGCGGGCTTCCCAGGACTTGCCGCCGTCGGTGGTGCGGTAGACGCCGCCGGTGGACATCGCCACGAGCACGCGGTCGGGGTCGACGGGGTCGGGCACGATCGTGTGGACGGCCTGGCCGCCGAAGCCGGCGCCCCACTCGGGGCGGTGCGGGTGGTTCCAGAGGCCCTCGACGAACTCGAACGAGCGGCCGCCGTCGGTGGACTTGAACAGTGCGGAGGGTTCGGTGCCCGCGTAGACGACGCCGGGCTGGGAGGCGGGGGCGGGCTGGAGCTGCCAGACGCGTTCCAGTGAGGCGTCGACCGGGAACGCGATCGGCGGGTCCGCCGGTTCCTCCCAGGTCGCGCCGAGGTCGTCCGATCTGGACACGCCGGGGCCGAAGTGCGGTGAGGACACCCCGGCCAGCAGCCGCACGCCGGGGCCACGGGTGTCGAGCGCGACCGCGTACACCTCCTGCATCGGGTGGTGCGGGCCGTCCACCTGCCACGTCACGCGGTCCTCGCTGCGCGCCAGCCACAGGCCCTTGCGCGTGCCGATCGCCAGCAACACCGTCATCGTCCGCCTCCTCGAAGATGTGATGCGGGGCACGTTACGCCTGGGGTCCGACAATTTCCGGATGCGCGTGAAAGGCCACGTAGACCCGCAAGTTACTCACTGGTAGCGTCCTGGGCAGACGTGAAGGAGGCTCCCCCGTGCTGCTCGACCCGAACCACTACGACCCCGCGCACCTCGACGACGAGACCCGCCGCCTGCTCAAGGCCACGGTCGACTGGTTCGAGTCCCGCGGCAAGCGCCGGCTGATCGCGGACGCGCAGGACAAGGTCTGGTACTCGGAGTTCCTCGACTTCGTGAAGCAGGAGAAGCTCTTCGCCACCTTCTGCACGCCCGCGAGCGTCGACGGCACCAAGCGCTGGGACGCCGCGCGCAACGCCGCGTTCAGCGAGGTGCTCGGCTTCTACGGCCTGCAGTACTGGTACGCCTGGCAGGTCACGGTGTTGGGGCTCGGCCCGATCTGGATGAGTGGCAACGAGGAAGCCAAGCAGAAGGCGGCGGCGCTCCTCGACAGCGGCGCGGTGTTCGCGTTCGGCCTCTCCGAGAAGGAGCACGGCGCCGACGTCTACAGCACCGACATGATCGTCACGCCGACCGGCGACGGTTACAAGGCCAACGGCGGCAAGTACTACATCGGCAACGGCAACGTCGCCGGCATGGTCAGCGTCTTCGGCAAGCTCGCCGGCTCCGACGAGTACGTCTTCTTCGCCGTCGACAGCCAGCACGAGAACTTCAAGCTGGTCAAGAACGTCGTCGACAACCAGATGTTCGTGAGCGAGTTCCGCCTGGAGGACTACCCGCTCACCGACGCCGACGTCCTGCACCGCGGCCCCGACGCGTTCTCCGCCGCGCTGAACACCGTCAACGTCGGCAAGTTCAACCTGTGCACGGCCAGCATCGGCATCTGCGAGCACTCCTTCTACGAGGCGATCACCCACGCCCACAACCGGATCCTCTACGGCAACCCGGTCACGGACTTCCCGCACGTGCGGCAGAACTTCGTCGACGCCTATGCCCGCCTCGCCGCGATGAAGCTCTTCGCCGACCGCAGCGTCGACTACTTCCGGTCGGCGAACGAGGACGACCGCCGCTACCTGCTCTTCAACCCCATCACCAAGATGAAGGTCACGAGCGAGGGCGAGAACGTCATCGACCTGCTCTGGGACGTCATCGCGGCCAAGGGCTTCGAGAAGGACACCTACTTCACCCGCGCCACGGCCGACATCCGCGCGCTGCCCAAGCTGGAGGGCACCGTGCACGTGAACCTGGCGCTGGTGCTGAAGTTCATGCCGAACTACCTGTTCAACCCCAAGGCCTACGCCGAGGTCCCGACCCGCCACGACGCGAGCGACGACGACTTCTTCTGGCACCAGGGCCCGGCCCGCGGGCTCGGCAAGATCCAGTTCCACGACTGGGAGCCGATCTACACCGAGCACGCCGACCTGCCCAACGTCGCGTTGTTCCACGAGCAGGCGAGCGCCATCAAGACCCTGCTCACCACCGCGGCACCGGACGCCGAGCAGCAGAAGGACCTCGACTTCCTGCTCAACCTCGGCCACCTGTTCACACTGGTGGTCTACGGGCAGCTGGTCCTGGAGCAGGCCAAGATCACCGGCACCGACCGGAACGTCGTCGACCAGATCTTCGACGTGCTGGTCCGCGACTTCGCCGGCTACGCGACCGCGTTGCACGGCAAGCCGAGCAGCACCGAGGCCCAGCAGCAGTGGGCGGTGCGGCAGATCCGCAAGCCGCACGTCGACCAGGCCCGCTTCGACGCCGTCTGGCAGCAGGTGGTCGCGCTCTCCGGCCGCTACGAGATGCGCCCCTAGCCCTCCTGGTAACGCTCCAGCGCCGCGATCATGAGTTCGAGGCCGAACTCGAACTCGTGGTCGTGGTCGTAGGTGCCCAGCTCGTCGATCACCTCGGCGGACAGCGGGAAGGCCGCGGCGTCGACGCCCTCGTAGGGTGAGAGCGCGATCCCGCCGAGCTCCGGCGAGGTCGCGACCTCCCTCATCACCGTGCCCAGCAGGTACGACACCATCGTCCGCATCATCCCGACGGCGATCTTGCCGCGGAAGCCGGCGCGCGCGAAGTTCATCAGCGCGGCCTCGATGGTCCGGAACCCGGCCTCGCTGCTCAGCCGCCGCGTCGCGAGCATCACGAACGCCCGCGGGTGCTGCCGTGCGAGCTCGCGCACCGCACGCGCGTGCGCCCGGAAGTGGTCGCGCCAGTCGTCGCTGTCAACGTGGTAAGGCTTGGCATCGGCCATGATCCGCTCGGCGGCGAGGTCGACCAGGACGGCCTTGTTCGGCACGTGGTTGTACAGCGACATCGTGCCCGCGCCCAGCTCGGCCGCGAGGCGCCGCATCGAGACGGCCTCCACGCCCTCGCGCTCGATCAGCCGCACCGCCGCATCCACGATGCGGGCGCGGGTCAGCGGTTCACGTGGTGGGGACACTGGCGAAGACCATATGACCTGGAGTAGCTTCCGTGCGACGTACGGCGTACGTAGGAGGGTCGGCCGGTATGACCGAGTCCAAGGCGCTCAGAGCGCTGCGCGAGGCGATCGTCCTGGAGCTCATCGAGTCGCAGAACGAGTACGACTTCGACGCGGGACTGACCACCTTCAACCACCCCCGCTTCGAGATCATGGCCACCGGTCAGGTCCTCGACGGCGTCGACGCGGTGCGGGACTACTGGAAGCGGACGCGGGCGGCGTTCCCCGACCAGAAGAACAAGGTCATCGAGGTCTACCACGCCGACGACGCGGTGATCGTCGAGTTCGAGCTGCAGGGCACGCACCTGGGCAGCCTGACCGGCGAACCCGTGACCGGCAAGACCTTCAAGGTCCGCATGTCCGGTTTCTTCCTGTTCGACAAGGACGTTCTCGTCTGCGAGCGGGTCTACGGCGACTCCGCGACCGTGCTGCACCAGCTCGGCCTGATCGAGGCTCCCCAGGAGTACTAGCCGGGACGACGCCACCTCCCATTGCCCGGCGACGCCACTGACGACAAACAACCGGGAACAAGAGACGACAAAGCCGCTTGTCCGATTCCGGACAAGCGGCTCGTGTCAGATCAGATGTGCTGACCGATCAGACTCAGACGGCGCGAACGCCCTGGGCCTGCGGGCCCTTCTGGCCCTGACCGATCTCGAACTCGACCCGCTGGTTCTCCTCGAGAGCCTTGTAGCCGTTCATCTGGATCTCGGAGTAGTGGACGAACACGTCGGCGCCACCGTTGTCAGGGGAGATGAAGCCGAAGCCCTTCTCCGCGTTGAACCACTTGACGGTGCCCTGTACTGCCATCTTGCTACTTCTCCTCTAACAGGTGCCGGATCGCGCTCGCGACCACCGGGTCAAGCTTGGAACTGCTTCATCTCCGCAGCCTGGAGAATCGACACGTTCACAACCTCGTTCCGTGATCGTGGTAAAGCACGAACACGCAACGTACGACCATGAACAGTGAACCATGAGCTCCCGCTCCCAGTCGAGCCGTCGTTCGCGCTGCTACCGTGAGGTCCCGAATGAGCACGTGGAGGTGGCCGTGCCCGAGCTGGTGACGATGTCGATCACCGTGACGCTGGCCCCGCGCGCGCGTGCGGGCCTTTACGCGCTGCTACGCGCGCAGCTGGGCAGCACGCCATCGCAGAACGCCGCGAACAACGGCGGCGGAGTGGTCAACATGATCACCGGCAACGTGAGCGGCAACGCGGTCCAGGCGGGCCACATCAGCGGCGACATCCACCTCGGCGGCAAGCCGCACCGGAGACGGTAACCTGGAGGGTCGTTGGACCCAGGGGGCCGTGCTTGACCGGCAGCGAACGACTGCTCTTCTTCTTCGTCGGATTGGTGACCACTTTCGTGTTCATCCGCATCAGCGTGCGGATGATCAGGGCGAAGGTGCGCTGGTGGCCGCGCAACGTCGTGCACGGGGACACGCACGTGCACCACGTCGTGTTCGGCACGGTGCTGCTGCTCCTGTCCAGCGTGAGCAGCCTGGTGATCCCGGACGACCTGCACGGCGCGCGGCTGGCCGCCGCCGCGGGCCTCGGGGTCGGGGCCGCGCTCGTGCTCGACGAGTTCGCGCTGATCCTGCACCTGCGCGACGTGTACTGGACCAAGTCGGGCCGGCTGTCGGTGGACGCGGTGTTCCTCGCGGTGGGCCTGACCGGCCTGTTCCTGCTCGGCGCGCGGCCGCTCGGCTACGACGAGGTGCTGCAGCTCAACCCGGAGACGACGCCCGCCAGCACGTTCACGCTGCGGCTGATCGCGATCGGGATCAACCTGTGCTTCGCGATCGCGGCGCTGCTCAAGGGCAAGATCTGGACCGGGCTGCTCGGCCTGCTGGTGCCGATCGTGCCGGCGGTCGGCGCGTTCCGGCTGGCCAGGCCGGGGTCGCCGTGGGCGCGCTGGCGCTACCGGGAGGGCTCGCGCAAGCTCGCCCGCGCGTACCGGCGCGAGGCGCGGATCCGGCAGCCGATCATCCGGGCCAAGATCGCCGTGCAGGAGTTCATCTCGGGCCGCCACGACCTCCCCGACTAGGTCGCGGCGGGCCCGGCGCTCAGCTGCCCAGGATGTCCTGCTGCTGGCAGACGGCCTGCAGGTCGCCCGCGCACAGCTCCTGCGACTTGACCACGCCCTCGGTCACCAGCGCGCGGACCGTGGCGCGCTTGATCAGCGTGGCACCCAGCAGCACGGACTTCACGTCCCGCCGGGAGACGGGGTCGCGCAGATTGCCCGTCGCGAGGTCATCGGCGCCGTCCAGGTCACCGCGGGCGACCGCGATGGCCAGCCGGGCCGCCGCCTCCGCCTCGTCCCGCACCGGCTTGTAGACGGTCACGCACTGGTCGCCGCGCAGCACGGCCCGCAGACCCTCCACAGTGGCGTCCTGCCCGGTCACCGGCACCCTGCCGGCCAGGTTCCTCTTCTTGAGCACCTGGATGACCGCGCCGGCCAGGCCGTCGTTGGCCGCGACCACGCCGTCGACCTTGCCGCCGTTGCCGTTGAGGATCTCCTCGAACAGCTGTCCACCGAGGACGTTGTCCCAGTCGGCGACCGGTTGCGACTTCACGAGCTTCAGCGCGCCGCTGTCGTACTTGGCCGACAGCCGCGTCTTCTGGCCTTGCGCGAACAGCGTCGCGTTGTGGTCGGTGGGCGCGCCCTCGATCTCGATGATCTGCGCGCCCGGCTTGTCGCCCAGGCAGCCGAGCAGGCCGTCCGCCTGGAGCTGGCCGACGTTCACGCTGTCGAAACCGACGTGGTACTCCGCCTGGCCACCGAGCGTCACGCGGTCGTAGTCGATGACCGGGATGCCGGCCTCTTTCGCCTTCTTCTGCACGGCGAGACCACTGGCCGCGGACAACGGCGTGATCACCAGGACCTTCACCTTGCGCCGGATCATCTCGTCGGCGATCTGCGCGAACTTCGCCTCGTCGCCCTCGGCGTTCTCGATGAACGGATCGATGTCGGCGTAGTTGAACGCCTGCGTCAACAATGGCCGATCTTGTTCTTCCCAGCGCGTTGACGTCGTTCGGTCCGGAAGGATTACACCGACAACGGGTTTGGGTCCGCGCGCGGGCAGTGAAGGACCACCCTGACCTGCCTCACCACAACCGGTGAGAAGAAGCAGCGCGCACGCCGACGCCGCCATTACCCGTCTTCGCATAAACGCGGAGTTCAGCGCTTCAATGTTGTTAAGTCAAGATTTCTTCGCACCCATCACGCTCCGCTTCCGAATGACTACAGTTCGATTCCGTACGAAAGGGTCTGATGTTCGTCCTATTTGCCACCTAAGGTACGGGACCTGGGCGGCAATCGGGGGCCGTACCTTCTGTGTTGGATCCAGCCCTGACCGGGTGTGAGGAGACAGCTAGGTGAGAACGCGCAGAACCGTGATGGCGGTGGCGGCAACGGTGTCGCTGATCGCCGCGGGCACATCGGCGGCGGGGGCAGCGCCGGCCACGGCCGGGCAGCAGCAGGACACGGAGTACACCGTCCTGCTGCAGGACCCTGGCAACCGCGACTTCGCCATCGACGCCGTGCACGCGGCGGGCGGCGAGGTCGTGCGGGACAACCGGGCCATCGGCCTGCTGACCGTGAAGGCACCCGCGAACGGCTTCGTGGAGGAGGTCTCGCGGTCGAAGGAGATCGTCGGCGCCGCGCGGGCCAAGCCCATCGGGCACGCACCCGCGCAGAACAAGGCCGACAAGGTCAAGCGCGACAACGTGGAGAAGGAGAACACCACCACCGCGGCGAACAAGGCACCCGCCGCGGCCAAGTCGACCGCGGGCATGGACCCGCTCGACGGCGACCTGTGGGGCCTGAACCTCGTCCGCTCGAACATCGCGCGGGCGAAGCAGGCCGGTGACAAGCGGGTCTACGTCGGCATCCTCGACACCGGTGTGGACGGTTCCCACCCGGACATCGCACCGAACTTCAACAACGAGCTGTCGCGCAACTTCACCGTCGACATCCCGAACGACGCCGACGGTGGCGAGTTCGACGGACCGTGTGAGTTCCGCGGCTGCGTCGACCCGGCCAACTGGGACGACGGCGGCCACGGCACGCACGTCGCCGGCACGATCGGCGCCGCCGCCAACGGCTTCGGCATCTCCGGTGTGGCACCGGGCGTGTCGCTGGTCAACATCCGCGGTGGCCAGGACTCCGGCTCGTTCTTCCTGCAGCCGGTCGTCGACGCGCTCACCTACGGCGCCGACGTCGGCCTCGACGTGATCAACATGTCGTTCTACGTCGACCCCTGGTACATGAACTGCGCCAACGACCCCACCGCCACGGCGGAGGAGCAGCTGGAGCAGCGCACGATCATCTCGACCGTGCAGCGGGCGCTGGACTACGCGCACCGCAAGGGCGTCACGCTGATCGGCGCGGGCGGCAACAACCACGAGGACCTCGGCAAGCCGCGGACCGACACGGCGAGCCCGAACTACCCGCCCGGCCACAACCGGCCGCGTCCGGTCGACAACGCCACCTGCCTCAACCTGCCGACCGAGGGCCACCACGTCATCTCGATCTCGGCGCTCGGCCCGTCGACCGCCAAGGCCGACTACTCCAACTACGGCTTGGAGCAGACGGCGCTCTCGGCCCCCGGTGGCTACTTCCGCGACTACTTCGGCACGCCGTGGTACCGCACGAACGAGAACATGATCCTCTCGACGTACCCGCGCAACGTCGCCCTCGCCGAGGGCAACATCGACGCCGCCGGGAACATCACCGAGAAGGGTCTCGCCGCCGGGGTCAAGAAGGCCGTCGACGGTGACAAGGTCGGCTACTACCAGTACCTGCAGGGCACCTCGATGGCCGCCCCGCACGCCGCCGGTGTCGCCGCCCTGGTCGTGAGCCAGTACGGCAAGAAGGACAAGAAGAACGGCGGCCTGACCCTCGACCCCGACAAGGTCGAGAAGGTGCTCTACAAGACCGCGATCCAGCGCGCGTGCCCGAACCCGCGCACGGTGTCGTACGTCAACGTGGGTCGTACCGCCGAGTTCGACGCCACCTGCGAGGGTGACGCGAAGTTCAACGGCTTCTACGGCCACGGCATCGTCGACGCCTATGGTGCGGTGACCCGCGGCGGTCAGTTCATCTGATCTCCCGTTGCACCACAGGGGCTCCCGGCTTCGGCCGGGAGCCCTTGCCGTTGCGGGGCAAGCGTTTCCACCGGATTGGGCCGGTCACGGCAATTGTCCGTTTCGCGAATTAGTAAAGACTCTTGCCAATAAAGGTCTGGACCGCTTACCGTGGTCCTCACGCCGCCCGGGACCCCAACATCCCTGCCCCGGAGGGAAATCCGTGAAACTCACTGGTCGCATCGCGGCCGCACTGCTGACGTGCGCCGCGCTCCTCACCACGACGGTCGGTACCGCTTCGGCGGCCAACCTGGACGAACCGCGCCTCAAGGACATCGCGATGCAGATCGTGTCCAGCGCGGAGAACTCCTCCACGAACTGGAGGGCGCAGTTCAGCTACATCGAGGACATCGACGACGGCCGCGGCTACACCGCGGGCATCATCGGGTTCTGCAGCGGCACCGGTGACATGCTCGACCTGGTCGAGCTGTACAAGTCCAGGAAGCCGGGCAACGTGCTGGAGAAGTACCTCCCCGCACTGCGCAAGGTGAACGGCACCGACTCGCACTCGGGTCTGGACCCCAACTTCACCAAGGACTGGAAGACCGCGGCCAAGGACTCCGTGTTCAAGGCGGCGCAGGAGTCCGAACGCGACCGGGTGTACTTCAACCCGGCCGTGGCGCAGGGCAAGGCCGACGGCGTGCGCGCCCTGGGCCAGTTCGCCTACTACGACGCGATCGTCGTGCACGGTGACGGTGGCGACAAGACGAGCTTCAGCAACATCCGCAAGCGGGCTCTCGGCAAGGCGAAGCCGCCGTCGCAGGGCGGCAACGAGACCACGTGGCTCAACGCGTTCATGGACGCCCGCGTGTGGGCGATGAAGCAGGAGGCGGCGCACGAGGACGTCTCCCGCATCGAGACCGCGCAGCGCGTGTGGCTCAAGGCCGGCAACTTCGACCTGAAGACGCCGCTCAAGTGGAAGGTCTACGGCGACAGCTTCGAGATCAGCTGATCTCGTGACCGCACCGGCGAAGGGCGTCCCGATCGGGGCGCCCTTCGCCGTGCCAACGGGTGGTGCGCTCCGACGCAGCGCATTGCGCCGTGCGGCCGAACGGGTGATCGGTTCGGCCAACACGGCGAAACCGCAGGCAGATTGCGTTGTTCGTGCCCGTAGGAACCGCGTGCGTGCATAAGGTTCTTCGATCCCCGCACCTCGGAGGAGGCCAACGGTGTTCGAAGGGCGCACCCGGTTGCGTGGTCTGGTCCAGGGCCTGGTCGGGGCCGTGGGCGCGGGTGCGACGCCAGTGCTCGTCGTCGAGGGCTGCGGGGGTTCCGGCAAGACCGCGCTGCTGCACCAGGCGTTGCTGGAGTGGCAGGACCGGACGCCCGCCGTGCTGGTGCGGCCGCGTGAGCTGAGCGCCGACGACGAGGAGTCCGCGTGGGACAGCGCGGTGCGGCCGGTGCTCGCGGCCGTGCTGCTGGGGCTGAGCACCGAGGTGCCAGGTTATCCGCTGTCGTTCGAACGGGTGCTGCTCGCGCAGATCGCCATGCGCGTCGACACGGGGACCCTCGACCAGGACGCCGCGCTCGACGAGCTCAACCGGCAGACGAACAACTACCGCGACCGCAACCTGCGCGACCTGGTGCGCGACCTCGCCGCCACGGCCGGATCGCTGATCCAGCTGCCGGTGGACCCGTCGCCGGTGGTGAACCGGATCGCCGACTACCTCGGCGGCATGCTGGAGAGCTCGCGCCGGGCGTCCAACTTCCGCTGGAGCAGGGCGGCGCTGGAGTGGTTCGGGCACCAGGACCAGCGGCTCGCCCTCAACGCCGACCAGGCCCGGCTGCGGCTGAGCGCCCAGGCCCGCAGCAAGGACCCCGACGTGCGCCGCGACGTCGACGACCTGCTCGTGGCGGCACTGCTGGCCGATCTGCGGCACAGCCTCGCGCCGGTCACCACCCGCCGCCACAACGTGCTGATGCTGCTCGACGACGGCGACATCGCGGTCGCCACGACGTTCCTGCGCGCGCTGCTGCGGGTGCGCAGGGCGATCGCCGACACCGCACGCGGTGGTCATCCCGCGCTGCCCGACCCGTTGCTCGTCGTGACCACGAGCGGCGGGCTGCTGGCCGAGGAGCTGGCCGAGGACGAGCTGCCGGAACCCCTGGTGCTCAGCGAGTCCGATGTGGACGACCGGCTCGCCACGACCGCGCGGGTGTGGCTGCGGGTCCGGTCCGAGGACCTGACGAGCAAGGACGTCGTGCAGCTCGCGAAGAGCCACCTCTGGCCGAACGACCTCGCCGCGAGCACCGTGGGCAAGGTCGTGCACCGGCTGAGCCGGGGCCACCCGAAGTCCGTGGACACGTTGCTGCGCAAGCTGCACGACGAACCGAGCCGCACGCGCGACCCCGGCAAGCTGTTGCGCGGCACGGAAACGAGCCTGCTCGAACCGTTCGTGCGCGAGTTCTCCGCCGGGGGCAAGGCGAACAAGCACCACGTGCACGCCCTCGTCACGCTGTCCGCGGCGCTCACGAAGCTGGAGGCGCAGACGCTCGCTCCGCTGCTGCCGGACCCGGTCGGGCTGGACTCGCCGCTGTACTCGTCGCCGACGCTGTGGACGCCGGGCGAGTCCGGCGAGCAGCGGCTGCCACCGCTCGTGCGCTACCTCGGCCTGCGGCTGCTGGCCGCGCGCTCCGACGCCGACGAGGCGTCGTGGGACAGGGTGGTCGGCCGGCTGCGCGACCACGCCGGTGACGAGGGTCCCCGGCTGCGGCACACGTTGCTGCTGGGCGACCGCGCCGCGGTGGCGGCGGAGCTGCTGGAGTCGCTGTCGGACCTGGCGACCAAGGACTGGCTCGACCTGTTCGACCTGGTCACCGCCGAGGTGAACCCGCGGGAGACCGCGCCGGACTCGATCGGCACCGCCGCACGCGGCAGCGACCTGGCGCACGTGCACCGGCTGCTCGGCGTCGTGCCCGCGTTCGACCACGACCCGTGCGTCACGGACCCGGACGTGCTGCAGGACTACGCCGTCCACGTGGAGCAGGCCCTGCGGCAGCTCTCCAACCGCGCGCAGGACCCGGCGTCGCTGCTCAGGCGGGCACAGCGCTACGAACGGTTCGGGAGGAACCACCGGTGAAGCTCACCGAACGCTTCTACCTCGGGATCTGGCCCCGATCGCGGGCGATCCGCCACCCCGCGAGGTGGACCGACTGGGTGCGCCCGGTCGCCGTGCTGGCGGTCGTCGCGCTCGTGGCCGGGCTGGTCGTCGGTGGCCCGTGGCTGTGGAAGCGGTTGTCCTGCAAGGACGGCTGGCTGCCCAGCGGGGACGTGTGGTCGGCCGGTGGCGAGTGCGTCGGGCTGAGCTCCGGGCCGTACGCGTTCGAGCTGGACGCGTTCACCACCGTGCTGAAGGTGATCGAGCAGCAGAACGCCGCGGCGACCGACGTGTGCGACCCGAACGGCACCCCGGTGACCGTGGGCGTGCTGCTCACGATGACCGACCAGTACGCCGGCGCGCGAGCCGTGCACGAGCTGGAGGGCATGGCGGCCGGGCAGGCCCGCGCGAACGGCACCGGCTGCCTGCACCCGATGCGGCTGCTGGTGGGCAACATCGGCGCGTACGGGCCGCAGCAGGAGGCCGTGGAGGTCGCGCGCAGGCTCGCCGGCCACCCCGAGGTCGTCGCCGTGGCCGGCATCGGGCTGAGCCACCAGCGTTCCGCCGAGATCGCCGACCTGCTGGCGGCGCAGAAGATCCCGATGGTGTCGGACCTGGTCACGGCGGAGGGGTTCGACCAGAGCGGCTCCACCGCGCGGGAGACGGACTACAGCGGCTGCGAGCCCGACACGACCTACCAGAACGGCGTGGGCCGCGACCACTACTACCGGGTGGCCTTCCGCGGCTCCGAGCAGATCCGGTCGCTCGGCGCGGCGCTGCCGGGCACCCGGCTGGACTTCATCATGGTGCCGACCGGTGGCACCGACCCGTACACGTGCACCGCGTTGCCGTTGATGCACAAGCAGTTCGGCGGCGACATCACCGAGGTCAAGTTCGACCCGGACGAGGCGAGCACGGTGTCCCAGACCGCGCGCCGGGTCTGCAACGTGTCCAAGGACGTGACGGTCGGCTACATCGCCCGCGGCCGTGACCTGGCGCTGTTCCTGCACAGCCTCGACCAGGAGTTCGCCCAGGGCCACTGCTCGGCGAGCTCGATCACGGTGGTGAGCACGTCGGACGGGCAGCGCGTGCGGGCCGCCGAGCTCGACCCGCGGCTGGAGGACCTGCGCGTGCGGGCGCTGTCCTCGCCCGCCTTCACCTCCGGCAAGCTGCGCCTGGTGGCGACCCTGGTCGGTGGGGCGGACAAGCCGGGGCCCGGCGACACCGGGTTCGCCGACTTCGAGCGCCGGTTCACCGGGATCGGGTTCGACGTGGCGCACACCGACGCGGGCTGGGCGGTCAACGGCTACGACGCCATGTCCGTGATCGAGGAGGCCGTGAACAAGCTGCCGGTCACCAAACCCGTGCAGCGCAGCCAGGTGAACACCCAGATCAGCTTCGTCTCCTCACCGGAGACCGCGGTGCTGGGCGCGGGCGGGCCGATCATGTTCGACAACGACGGCAACCGGGTCGGCGCGCCGCCGCCGGTCGTGCGGGTGTGCCCGTTGCCGCAGAAGCAGAACGGGGCGGCCGCCCGGGTCCGCAGCGTGACGCTGCAACCCGGCGCACCCGCCCCGCCCTGCTGAACCCCTACGGCTGAACTCCTACAGCTGGGCTCCTACAGCTGGGTCCAGTCGAGCACCGGCGCCGCGAAGTCGCGGATGGACGCCAGCAGCCCGAGCCGGGCCGCCTTCACGTGCTCGTCCTCGGCCATCACGAGCACCTCGTCGAAGAACGTGTTGACCGGCCCGGTCAGCCCTTCGGCGGCGGTGACGAACGCCGCCAGGCCGGTGACGTCCCGCGGGACGGCGGCGAACGCCTCGTGCAGCGCCACCTCCGCCGGCTCGGAGAGCACCGAGGCGTCGTAGGAGGGCGCCACGGCGGGCGGCACGATCCGGCGCACCCGCTGCAGCGCGGCCGTCAGCGCGTCGAACGACTCGTTGCCCGCCAGCGACTCCAGCTGCGCGAGCGTCTCGTCGGCCAGCACCGGCGAGTCGGCCAGCGGCAGCACCGCCTGCACGAACCGGTGCTCGTGACCGGCGTCGAGCAACGCCTGCTCGTAGCGGCGGACGGCGAACTCCCGTGCCGTCTCCAGCGCCTCCGCCGACACGTCGAGGCCTTCGGCCGCAAGGGAAAGCGCGACCGGCAGGGTGATCGCCCGCAGGTCCGGGAACGCGCGCAGCACCGTGACGGCACCGAGGGCCGCGCGGCGCAGGCCGAACGGGTCGGACGAACCGGTCGGCTGCGCACCGATGCCGAACAGACCCGCCAGCAGGTCGAACCGGTCCGCCAGCGAGAGCAGCGCGCCGGGCACCGACGACGGCAGCGCGTCACCGGCCGAGCGCGGGAGCTCCATCTCCCACAACGCCTGCGCGACCTCCGGGGTCTCCCCCGCCCGTGCCGCGTACTCCTTGGCCATCACACCGGCCAGCGACGACAGCTCGATCACCATCTGCGAGCCGAGGTCGAACTTCGCGAGCTGCCCCGCGCGCTCCAGCGTCTCGCGGTCGACCTCGACCACCGACGCGAACCGGCCGGCCAGCGCCGCGATGCGGCCCGCGCGGTCCGCCATCGAACCGAGCTTGTCCGCGAACGTCAGCTTCGCCAGGCCCGCCTTCATCTCCTCCAGCGGCGTCTTGAGGTCCGCACGCCAGAAGAACGCCGCGTCCTCGTACCGCGCGCGCAGCACGGCCTCATTGCCCGCGCGGACCAGGTCCGCGTCGACGGACCCGTTCGCCACGGCCACGAAGTGCGGCAGCAGCGCGCCGTCGGCGGAGCGGACCGGGAGGTAGCGCTGGTGCTTGCGCATCACGGTGGTGAGGATCTGGCCGGGCAGCTCCAGGTACCGCTGTTCGAACGAGCCGAGGATCGGCGTCGGCCACTCGACCAGGTTCGTCACCTCGTCCAGCAGGCCGTCGACCTCGACGACGCCGCCGACCGAGGCCGCGAGCTCCTGCGCCGCCGCCACGATCGCGGCCGAGCGCGCCGCCGCGTCGACCTGGATGCCGTGCGACGACAGGAACTCCGGGTAACCGTCCGCGGTGGACACCTCCACGACCGGCGCGTCCGCCGTGCGGTGCACGCGCGTGACCGTGCCGGAGGCCAGCGCCGACACCGCGACGGGCACCGGCGTGGAGCCGAGCAGGGCGAGCAGCCAGCGGATCGGCCGGGTGAACGACAGCTTCGGGTCGTTCCACTTCATGTTCTTCTCGGCGCGCAGGTCGGACACGACCTCGCCGAGCAGCCCGCTGAGCACCTCGACGGCACCGCGGCCCGCATCGGTCCTGGTCAGCGCCACGAACTCGACGCCGTTCTCCTCGACCCGGCCCAGCGCGGAGACCTCGGCGCCCTGGCCGCGCGCGAAGCCCTGCACGGCCTTCGTCGGGTTGCCCTCGGCGTCGAACGCGGCGGAGACCCGCGGGCCGCGCACCGTGCGCTCGGCGTCCGGCTCCCGCGGCGACACCTCGGGCACCAGCACGACGATCCGGCGCGGCGTGCCGTGCACGGTCACCTCGCCGTGCGTCAGCCGCGTCGCACCGAGCTTCGCCGTCACCGCCGCGCGCACCGCGTCCACGGTCCGCAGCACCTCGGCCGGCGGCAGCTCCTCCGTGCCGATCTCGAACAGCAGCGTCGCCGGCGCGGTCACGTCCGCGAAGGACGACGGCTTGGCGACGGCGGCGGGTGCCTCGGCCACGCCGAGCGGGTGCCCGAGCTCGGCCCGGCGCTCCGCCCACAGGCCGGCGACCTCGCGGGCCAGGCCCCGCATCCGGCCGAACGCACGCGCGCGCTCGGTCGTGGAGATCGAGCCGCGCGCGTCGAGCACGTTGAAGATGTGCGAGCACTTCAGCACGAAGCTGTGCGCGGGCACGGGCAGCCGGGCGTCGAGCATCCGGCGGGCCTCGGCGGCGAACTCCTCGAAGAGGCGCTTGTTCGCCTCCACGTCCGCGTCGTCGAGGTAGTACCGCGACATCTCGTACTCGGACTGGCCGAACGCCTCGCCGTAGGAGATGCCGGGCGCGTAGGCGATCTTCTTGAAGTGGTCGACGCCCTGCAGCGCCATCATGATCCGCTCGATGCCGTAGGTGATCTCCACCGACACCGGGTCGAGCGTCATGCCGCCGGCCTGCTGGAAGTAGGTGAACTGGGTGATCTCCAGGCCGTCGAGCCAGACCTCCCAGCCCAGGCCCCAGGCACCGAGCGCGGGCGAGGCCCAGTTGTCCTCGACGAACCGCACGTCGTGGGCCCGCACGTCGATGCCCAGCGCCTCCAGCGAGCCCAGGTAGAGCTCCTGCGGGTCGCCGGGGTCGGGCTTGAGGATCACCTGGAACTGCGTGTGGGTCTGCAGCCGGTTGGGGTTCTCGCCGTAACGGGCGTCGTCGGGGCGCACGGAGGGCTCCACGTACGCGACGCGCCACGGCTCGGGACCGAGCACCCGCAGCACGGTCGCCGGGTTCAGCGTCCCGGCTCCGACCTCGGTGTTGAAGGGCTGCACGACGAGGCAGCCCCGATCGGTCCAGTACTTGGTCAGCGCGAGCAGCGCGTCCTGCATCGTCAACACGGCCGCAAGTCTACGAAGCGGACAAAACCCCTGGTCACGGGGCCTGCATCGGGTGGCGTTCGCCACTGTGTCACGCTACGCACAACCAGGTGGGGAGTCACCACGTCTACTTGGGGTACCCGCATGTGCCGAGAGGAGTGGGTGTGGACAACCGGCCGCCGCGGCCAGGAGAGCCGAACAGGTCTCCTCGGCGACCCAGCGCCACCCCGCGCCCGCCCGCGGGGCAGCCCCGCCGCCCCCAGGACTCGCCACGCGGCTCCGAACCGCCCCGCAGGGACCCGCGCCCGCAGCCGAACCGGGCGGAGCCCCCGAAGCGGCCCGACGCCGTGAAGCGCCAGGAACCGCCCAAGCGGCCGGAACCACCCCGCCGCACCGAGCCGTCCCCGCGCGCGGAACCACCGCGGCGCGGCACGCCGGCCGGACGCGGCGAGCCCGCGCGCCGCGCCGAGCCGCAGCGGCTCGAACCGGGCCGCGCCACGTCGTCCGGTCCGCGCCCGCGTGCGGTGGCCGACCGCCCCACGGTCCGCACGACCCCGGCGAAGCCCGCCGCGGCCGCCAAGCCGCCGCAGCGACCCGCCCAGCGCCCGCGTCCGCCCGCACGCAGGCCCAGCGCCACCCAGCGCGGCGCGTCGACCGGCGCCAAGGTCTTCGTGAGCCTGCTGTCGGCGATCGTCCTGCTGGTCACGGGCATCGCCTGGAAGAACCTGAACGCGCTGACCGACGGCCTCACCAAGCAGGACCTGAACCTGGCCGACGCGGGCGAGAAGCCCGCCGACGGCGCGGTCGACATCCTGCTGGTCGGCATGGACAGCCGCACCGACTCCAAGGGCAACCCGCTGCCGCAGAACATCCTGAACGAGCTGCAGGCGGGCGGCAGCGACGACGGCGGTTTCAACACCGACACCCTCATCCTGCTGCACATCCCGAACGACAGCGGCAAGGCCTACGCCGTGTCGTTCCCCCGCGACTCCTACGTGAAGATCGCGGGTGGCTTCGGCCGGCACAAGATCAACTCTGCCTACGGTTACGCCAAGGGTCAAGCCGCGGAGAAGCTGAAGGGCAGCGGCAAGAGCGCGGCCGAGGTCGAGATGGAGTCGCGCAAGACCGGCGCGAACAACCTCATCGAGACCATCCAGAACCTGACCGACGTGAAGATCGACCACTACGCCGAGGTCAACCTGGTCGGCTTCTACGAGATCACCAAGGCCATCGGCGGCATCGACGTGTGCCTGAACGGCCCGGTCCGCGACAGCTTTTCCGGCGCGAACTTCAAGGCGGGCCCGCAGACCATCGAGGGCAAGAACGCGCTGGCGTTCGTCCGCCAGCGCCACGGCCTGCCGATGGGCGACCTGGACCGCGTCGTCCGCCAGCAGGTGTTCATGGCGGGCCTGGCGAAGAAGATGCTCTCCGCGGGCGTCCTCACCGACAGCACCAAGCGCAACGACATGATCAAGGCCGTGTCCGGCGCGATCGTCCTCGACAACGGCTGGGACATCACGAAGTTCGCGCTGCAGATGAAGGACATGACCGGCGGGAACATGACGTTCCAGACCATCCCGACCGGCAACCCCGACCTGCAGACCCCGGAGGACGGCAGCGCGGTCGAGGTGAAGGAGAACGAGGTCCGCAAGTTCGTGAAGGCCCTCGGCAAGGCCCCCACGACCTCCGAGGCCCCCGACCCCGGCATCAACAACGCCTCGGTGACCGTCGACGTCCGCAACGCCTCCGGCGTCCCCGGCCTCGCGGGCCAGGTCCTGCAGTCCCTGACCGCGAAGGGCTTCGTGGCGGGCCAGGCGGGCAACTCCGACTCGCTGGCCACCTCCGTCGTCCGCTACGCCAAGGGCGGCGAGGCCGCAGCCAAGGCCGTCGAGCAGGCCCTCGGCGGCCTGGAGACCGAGGAGGACGTCAACCTCCCCACCGGCCGCGTCCGCGTCTTCCTCGGCTCGGACTACTCCGGCCCCGGCTCGCAGGGCTTCACCGGCACCCCGCTGCTCGCCCTGGACGGCGCCCGCCGGCAACCGGCCCAGCAGCCCGCACCCATCTCCGCGGACGGCGTGCGCTGCGTGAACTGATACTCAGAGTAGAGATCTATACCCCGTTCGGGGGATGTTGGCCGTAAGTTGCGTAAGCGGCGAAGCACTGGCGCCTTCCATCACCGTGAGACCCGCTCATGGGGTGGAGGAAACCGGTGACCACTGCGACAGGCCACATCGACACAGCCGCGTACCAGCGCGTGCTCGGTGACGAGATCCGCAGCCTTCGCAAGCAGCGCGGCTGGACTCGGAAAGAACTGAACAAGCGCTTGCAGACGGAGATCTCCCTGCAGACCCTGGCGACCTACGAGCTGGGCACCCGCCAGTGCTCGGTGGTCCGCCTGGTCGAGATCTGCCACGCGCTCGACGTCCCCGCACACGAGGTCCTGGCTCGCGTGCACGAACGCTTCTTCGGCGACACCCCGGCAGGCCACGTGACGCTGAACCTGTCCCTGGTGGCCGCGACGGACAACCCGCGCCTGGCTCCGCTGCGCCGCTGGGCGGCGGGCCGCCTGCACGCCCTGCCCCCCGGCGCCTCGCCGGAGGTGCACCTGGACCTGGCCGCCCTGGACAACATGGCGCAGCTCTGCCAGCTGCCGGCGGCAGACCTGCTCCGCACGTTGCGGTCCATGACGCGGTGAACGCGATCCGCTCGTTGTACCGAACCCGGTTCACCTCACCGAAACCACCGCCCGGGAAGGGTTACCCGGCCACGCCGGTAGCATCGCCGGGGTGAACGATTCCCCCGCCCGCCTCCCCCTGCGCACCGCGGCCGCCGTGAAGCTGGGCAACCTGAGCTCCACGCTGTCCCAGAAGATGGGTCTCGGCGCAGGCGGCATGATCGGTGGCCGAGTCGCCCTCAAGCTCGACCCGCAGGCGCTCAACCGCCTCACGGCCGGCCGGAAGGTCGCCGTCGTCACCGGCACGAACGGCAAGACGACCAGCACGATGATGCTGGCCCGCGCGGTCGGGGCACTGGGTGAGGTCGCCACGAACCACAGCGGCGCGAACATGCCCGACGGCCACGTGACGGCGCTGTCGAAGCAGCCGGACGCGCCGTACGCCGTGCTGGAGTGCGACGAGGGCTACTTCCCCGCCGTGTCCGGTGCCAGCCACCCGGCCGTGGCGATGATCCTGAACCTCAGCCGCGACCAGCTCGACCGGGTCGGCGAGGTGCGGACCATCGAGCGCAGCATCCGCGACTCGATCAACCGGTTGCAGAACTGCACGATCGTCGCGAACTGCGACGACGTGATGGTGACCAGCGCCGCGAAGGACGCGAAGAACGTCATCTGGGTGGCGACCGGCACCAGCTGGCACCAGGACAGCGCGAGCTGCCCGCGGTGCGGCGACCCGATCCGCTGGCAGGGCGAGCACTGGCACTGCACGAACTGCGACCTGGCCCGGCCGCACCCGACGTGGATCACCGCGGACGAGGCGATGATCACGCCGGAGCACCGCAAGGTGGAGCTGCGGCTGACGTTGCCGGGCAAGTTCAACCAGGCGAACGCCGTCATGGCCACCGCGGCCGCGCACACCCTGGGTGTGCCGGTCGACGAGGCGGTGCGCCGTTTGCGTGGCGTGAGCAACGTCAGCGGCCGGTACCGCACGATCCAGCGCAACGGCCGCAGCGCGCGCCTGCTGCTGAGCAAGAACCCGGCCGGCTGGAGCGAGACGCTCACCGTGGTCAGGGAGGCCCACCACCCGGCCGTCCTGGTCATCAACGCCCAGGAGGCCGACGGCCGCGACCTGAGCTGGCTGTGGGACGTCCCGTTCGAGAAGCTCCAGGGCCGCCGGGTGATCGCGTCCGGTGAGCGTGCCAGCGACCTGGCCGTGCGCCTGACCTACGCCGAGGTGGAGCACACCATCGTCAAAGACCCGTTGAAGGCCATCGACCAGCTGCCGGCCGGCGCTGTCGAGGTCATCGCCAACTACACCGCGTTCCGCGACTTGAATGCCAGGGCTGCCGCTGATGAGTGAGTCGACCGTCCAGATCGCACTCGTGCTGCCGGATCTCCTCGGCACGTACGGGGACTTCGGCAACGCCGTGGTGCTCGAGAAGCGCATGGCGTGGCGCGGCATCAAGGCCGAGATCCTGCCGATCAACTACGGCCAGCCGGTGCCCGACTCGTGCGACATCTACGTCGTCGGCGGCGGCGAGGACACCGCCCAGACGCTGGCGGTCAAGCACCTGCGCGAGCACCCCGGCCTGCAGCGCGCCGTCACGAAGGGCGCCGTCGTGCTGGGCGTCTGCGCGGGCATCCAGATCTTCGGCGAGAGCTTCACCCGCGCCGACAACGTGACGCACCCCGGCATGGGCCTGATCGACTCGACCTCGCACGCCGGTGGCAGCCGTGCCATCGGCGAGGTGCTGGCCGAGCCGGCGGACGGCCTGTTCTCCGGCGTGCTGACCGGTTTCGAGAACCACCAGGGCCGCACGGTCCTCGGTCCGTCGGCGCGGCCGCTCGCGCACGTGAAGGTCGGCACCGGCAACGATGGCAGCGTCGAGGGCGCGGTGCAGGGCCGGATCGTGTGCACCTACCTGCACGGCCCGGTGCTGCCGCGCAACCCGCAGCTCGCCGACATGCTGATCGAGTGGGCCACCGGCACGAAGGTCGCGCCGCTGGACCTGCCCGCCGTCACGCAGATGCGTTCCGAGCGGGTCAAAGCGGCTTCCTGACCGGGCTTCAGGGGTGTGACAGGACCCGTTCCGCCACACCCGGCCAGATCACGGCCATCACGTAGTCGGTCGCGAGCGCGGGTCCCACCGAGGGCCTGCGCTCGCACCACACGGCCAGCCGTTCACACGCGCCCACCACGATCTCCGCGAACGCCTCGGCCTCCAGCGGGTCGATGCCCGGCGCGAACGACGCCAGCACCGAGCCGATCATGTCGGTCTGCTGCTGCCGGATCCCCTCGACCTCCTCCTGCGCCGACGGCACCGCGATCGCCGCCTCCTGCCGCAGCAGCGCCCACGAGCGCTGGTGGTCGACGATGAACTCGAAGAACGCCAGCAGGCCCAGCCGCAGGAACTCCTCCGGGCCCGTCGCGCCCGCGATGGCCTGCGCGGTCTTCTCCCGCAGCTCGGCGCGTGCCCGGTGGATGCAGCCGATCAGCAGCCCCTCCTTGGACCCGAAGTACTCGTAGAGCATCGGTTTGGAGACGCCGCAGCGTTCGGCGATCTCGTCCATCGAGGTGGCGAGGTACCCCTGCTCCGCGAAGATCTCTTCGGCGACGGTCAGCATCTGGGCCATGCGCTGCGCCTTGGGCATGCGGCGCCGTGGAGCGGTCACGGGAACGGAGTCTACCGCTCGTAACTTACTTCGAGTAACCTACTGCGAAGTAGCCAAGCGAGTGGAGGGTGTCCCCATGCACCGAGAGACGAAAGTGCTCGTCATCGGCACCGGCTTCTCCGGCCTCGGGATGGCCGTCGAGCTGAAGCGGCGCGGCGAGCACGACTTCATGGTGCTCGAGAAGGCGAGCGACCTCGGTGGCACCTGGCGGGACAACTCCTACCCCGGCTGCGCGTGCGACGTGCCGTCGCACATGTACTCGTTCTCGTTCGAGCTGAACCCGCGCTGGTCGCGGATGTTCGCCCAGCAGGGCGAGATCTGGGACTACCTGCGGCGGGTCGCCGACAAGTACCGGCTGCGGCCGCACATCCGCTTCGACACCAAGGTGTCCGGTGCACGGTGGGACGACGACGCCAAGCGCTGGCACGTCACGACCGAGCAGGGCGACACCTACACCGCCCGGGCGCTGGTCGCGGGCGTCGGCGCGTTGCACATCCCGAACGTGCCGGAGCTGCCGGGCATCGAGAACTTCACCGGCAGGACGTTCCACAGCGCCCAGTGGGACCACGACTACGACCTGACCGGCAAGCGCGTCGCCGTGGTGGGCACCGGCGCGTCGGCGATCCAGTTCGTGCCGAAGATCGCCGGGCAGGTCGGTTCGCTGAAGATCTTCCAGCGCACGCCGCCGTGGGTCATGCCCAAGGCCGACCGGGAGATCAGGGGCTGGGAGCAGAAGCTGTTCCGCGCCCTGCCGTTCACCCAGCGGCTGTACCGCGACCTCGTGTACTGGACCCGCGAGTCGTCCGCGCTGGGCTTCGCGGTGAACCCGAAGATCATGCAGCTCGCGCAGGGCATCGCCTTGCGGCACATGAAGAAGCAGGTGCCGGACCCGAAGCTGCGCAAGGCGTTGAAGCCCGACTACACCATGGGCTGCAAGCGCGTGCTGATCTCCAACGACTACTACCCGGCGCTGACGCGGCCCAACGTGGACCTGGTGACGGACAAGATCTCCGAGGTGCGCGAGAAGTCCATCGTGGACAGTTCCGGGGTCGAGCACGAGGTCGACGCCATCATCTACGGCACCGGCTTCCACGTCGTGGACTCGTTCGACTACCTGGACATCCAGGGCAGGGGCGGCGTCGACCTCGCCAAGAAGTGGCGCGAGGAGGGCATCGAGACCTACTACGGCATCACGGTGTCCGGCTTCCCCAACCTGTTCTTCCTGCTGGGCCCCAACACCGGGCTCGGGCACAACTCGGTGGTGTTCATGATCGAGTCGCAGATCCGGTACGTGTCGCAGTGCCTGCGGCTCCTCGACCGGCACCGCGCGGCGGAGCTGGACGTGCGGCCGGAGGCCCAGCGGGAGTTCAACCGCGAGCTGCAGGGCAAGCTCACCAGGGGCGTGTGGACCCAGGGCGGCTGCAAGAGCTGGTACCTCGACGCGCAGGGCGTGAACCGCACCGTCTGGCCGGGCTTCACCTGGCGGTACTGGATGCGGACCAAGCGCGTGCGCGCCGAGGACTACGTGCTCACCGCGGCCAAGCGGGCTACGGCTTCACGATGACCTTGAGGGCGGTCCGCTCGTCCATCACCCGGTACCCCTCGGCGACGTCGGCGAGCGGCACCGTCCGGTCGAACACGGGACCGGGGTCGATCCGCCCGGCGAGCACGTCGGCCAGCAGCTCGGGCAGGTAGGCGCGCGCGGGCGCGACGCCGCCGCCGATGGTGATGTTGCGGCCGAACAGCTTGCCCAGCGGCAGCCCTGGCATCTCGTGCGGCACGCCGACGTACCCGATCCGGCCGCCGTCGCGCACGATCCCCATCGCGGTCTCCCACGACTGCTCCGTGCCGACGCATTCGAGCACCGCCGACGCCCCGAGCCCGCCGGTCAGCTCCCTGACCCGCTCGACCGCCGCCTCGCCCCGCTCGGCCACCTGGTCGGTCGCACCGAAGAGCTTCGCGACCTTGGCGCGGTCCTCGTGCCGCCCCAGCGCGATGATCCGCTCGGCACCGAGCCGCTTGGCCGCCAGCACCCCGCACAGCCCGACCGCGCCGTCGCCCACCACGGCCACGGTGCTGCCCGGCTGCACACCCGCGCCGATGGCCGCGTGGTGCCCGGTGCCCATGACGTCGCTCAGGCTGAGGAACGCGGGCAGCAGCTCCGCCGGCGCGTCAGCGGGCACGCGCACCAGCGTCCCGTCGGCCTGCGGCACCCGCACGGCCTCGCCCTGCCCGCCGTCGGACCCCTTCGCACCCCAGAACCCGCCGTTGAGGCACGACGTCTGCAGCCCGGCCTGGCAGTACGCGCACGTGCCGTCGCTCCACACGAACGGCGCGATGACCCGGTCGCCGACCTGGACGCTCTTCACGTCCGCGCCGACCTCCTCGACGATGCCGAGGAACTCGTGCCCGATCCGCTGCCCGCCCTCGCGCTTGGCCACGCCCCGGTACGCCCACAGGTCGCTGCCGCAGATGCAGGCCAGCTCGACCCGGACCACGACGTCGCTCGCGTCCTTGATCGCCGCGTCCGGCACGTCCTCGACGCGGATGTCACGGGTGCCGTAGATCGTCGTAGCCCGCACCAGGCTCCTCCTTCTGCCTCGTTTCGCCCAACCGTCACATGGTGCTCCCGCGGTGCCGGTCGCGCCGAACCAGGACGCTGTGGAATTGGTTACGCCCGCATACGATCGAGCGCGTGCTGATCAACAGCCTCGTGCAGGCCCGCGGTGTCCGCTATGCGACAGCTTCCCGGTTCACCGAACCCGAACCACTGCCCTGGGACGGCACGATCGACGCCACCCGGCGCGGCCCGGCCTGCCCGCAGCCGCCGTCGTCGCTGGCCTCGGTGGTCGGCAACTCGGTCGAGGGCCTGTCGTTCGACGAGCACTGCCAGGTGCTGAGCGTGACGGCACCGGCCGACGCCAAGGACCTGCCGGTGATGGTGTGGTTCCACGGCGGCGCGTACGTGACGGGCAGCGGCGAGTCGGCGAAGTACGACGCGACCCTGCTGGCCGCGCACGGCGTCGTGGTCGTGAGCGTGAGCTACCGCCTCGGCGTCTTCGGCTACCTGCGCGACAACCTGGGCCTGCTCGACCAGCTCGCCGCGCTGCGGTGGGTGCGGGACAACATCACCGCGTTCGGCGGCGACCCGGCGAACGTGACCGCCTTCGGCCAGTCCGCGGGCGCCGACTCGGTGTACGCGCTGCTGGTCACCGACACCGAAGACCTGTTCCACCGCGCGATCCTGCAGAGCGCCCCGCTGGGCACCCGCAGCCCCGACCGCCCGGACATGACGGCGGCCCTGCGCGAACTCGTCTCCGTCGACGCCACCACGCCGGTGCCCGACGTGCTGGCCGCCCAGCAGCACGCCATCGTCGAGCTGGGCCCCCGCTTCTCCCCGTCGGGCAGCATGCCGTTCGGCCCGGAACTGGCCACGGCCGACCTGTCCGCGGCCGCCACCCGCGTGGAACTGCTCGTCGGCCACACCCAGGACGACGGCAGCCCGTACGTGGCCGCCCACCCGGAGGCCTGGGCCATGGTGACCGACCTCGTCTTCGCCGACCCCGCCCGCCGCCTTGCCGCCGACTGGGCCACCGCTGGCGGCAAGGCCGCCACCTACAACTTCAGGTGGTCCCCCGAGGGCGCTCCGCTGGGCGCGTGCCACTGCATCGAGCTGCCGTTCCTGTTCGACCCGGACGCCTGGACCGGCGCGGGCATGCTCGCCGGGCACGCACCCGACCCGGCGCTGGCACAGGTCATGCGGCGCACGTGGACCGACTTCGCGCGAAACGGGATCGACGCGCTTCCGTCGCGTGAGCTCGAGTTCGGCGGATGAGCGACCGGGAACGCCTGCGCGGCACGTTCGGCACCGACGCGGCCCGCTACCACCGGGCCCGTCCCACCTATCCCCCTGAACTCTTCGACGCGCTGCACGGCCCGCGCATCCTGGAGATCGGCCCCGGCACCGGCCAGGCCACGCTGCCGCTGACCGCGCTGGGCGAGGTCACCGCGGTCGAGCTGAGCCCCGACCTGGCCGCGGTCGCCCGCGAGCACGCGCCACGGGCGCACGTCGTGGTCGCGGACTTCGACGTGTGGGAGCCGACCGGCCGGTTCGACCTCGTCGTGTCCGCGACGGCGTTCCACTGGCTCGACCCGAGCACTCGCATGGCGAGGTGCGCACGGGCGCTGCGCACGGGCGGCACGCTCGCCGTGATCTCAACGCACCACATCGCAGGCGGTACCGAACAGTTCTTCGTCGACGTTCAGGAGATCTACGAGCGGTGGGACCCGGCCACGCCGCCGGGCCTGCGCCTCTCGCCGGCCGACGCCGTCCCGCACGAGTTCGACCCCAGCGAGCACTTCGGCCCGCCGGTGTTCCGCAGGTACGAGTGGGAGCAGGCCTACGACACCGACGCATACGCCGACCTGCTCCTCACGTACTCGAACCACATCGTGCTGCCGCACCGCGACGAGCTGGTCGCGGACATCCGGCGGCTCGTGGACACCCGCTACGGCGGCCGGGTCGTCAAGCGGTACCTGACCCAGCTCGCCACCGCGGTGACCGTCACGCGCAGGTGATGCGCGGCGAGGCCCAGTCGCCGTGGTCGGAGTTGATGCCGTCACCGGCGTCGGTCAGCACGAGCCGCAGGGTCTGCGCGCCCGTCAACGACGCCGTGAGCCGCGCCGGTGCCGGTCAACGGTCCCGAGTCGGCCGCCTAAGCGTCGTCGGCGAAGACCTGGAACACCACCGAGCCCCTGCCGGGCGCGACCTCGTCGTCCACCCCCACGTCCACGGTGAGCGACGAGCACTTGTCGACGAAGATGTCGGCGATGCCCTTGACCATCGCCTCGTTGAACTCGGCGCGGCACGCGGTGGTGTTCCAGTTGTTGAAGCCCATCGGCGGGGTGAGGGCCAGACCGTCCGGTAAGGCCGATGCGGCCGGTGTGGTCAGGACCGCGCCGGCGACCGTGGTCAGCACGGCCAGAGCGAGGGTGCGCATGGGGCTTTCCTTTCCGAGCATCACGCGGGAAGACCCCGCGGCTTGCCGGGGTCGTGGCGACGGCTTCGTGGGCGGCGGCCTCGTGGAGCACGTTCAAGAGCAGCAAACGGCGCCCTGGACGGGTGATCAGGCGAGTGAGCGGTGGCCATCGGCTTCCTGTCGGAAACCTGAAGACCGGAGCCGAAGGCTGTTGCCACAGCCGCATACATCCGATGACGCGGTCTTTTTCCGGTCGCGCTATCCGTTGACGCAGCCACGCGAGCCATCACGGCGGCTGGCGCACCTCTGATGGAAACCCAGCTGCACAGGGTCATGGCCGACTCCTCGCTCGCGCGTGACGACAGCACTCGTCCTGCTGCACGGCGGAGCAGCCTGGTCCAGACAACTCCAAAAGGTAGGAGTTCTGGGGCGCGTCGCGCAAGAGCCGACCAAACACAACACGACCCGACAACCGGGTGCTGGTGCCCCTGCGGGTAGGGCAAACCGCCTAGGATGTCCCGCCAGAGGGGCGGGGAACACGCACGAGCCGTGCCCTTGCACAAGGAGGTGGCATGGCCGTGTCGACAGCGGCGCTCAACGAGGGCAGGGTCCCCCAGCGGGGCCGTCCTCGCGACGCCAGCAGGGACGACGCATTACGTCAGGCAGCGCTCGAAGTGATGGCCGAGGTCGGATACCGGGCCCTCACGATGGACGCGGTGGCCGCACGCGCCAGAGCGGGCAAGGCCACGATCTACCGGCGCTGGGAGTCCAAGCTCGATCTGGTGATCGACACGTGCACCCAGCTCGCGTCGCAGAACCTCGGCGCGCCCGACACCGGCTCGCTCGCCGGTGACCTGCGCGAGTTCCTTTCGTCGTTCGCCGCGTTCCTGTCCGGGCCGATCGGCAAGGCCGCCCAGGCGCTCGTGGGCGAACTGCCGCACGAGCCGGAGCTGGCGGCGGCGTTCCGGGAGACGTTCCTGATCTCGCAGCGCGACGTGCTGCGCGGGATCCTCGACCGCGCGGCCGACCGGGGCGAGCTCAGGGCCGACGCCCCGCGCGGCATGGCGGTCGAGATCGCGGGAGCGGCGTTGATCTACCGGCTGATGCTCACCGGCGACCCGCTCGACGAGCCGTTCGTGGAGAAGGTCGTCGAGCAGGTCCTCCTGCCGTTGGTGCACGCCTAGCGAGCTCTAGCGGAACAGTTTGCGCACCAGGGCGAAGCCGACCACGGCGCCGACCGCGATCAGCGTGTACTTGACCTTGGGCTGGCTCAGCGTGGCCAGCACGGACGAGCGACCCTGCTCGACGAGCTTCTGCGGGTTCGCTCGTTCGCCGAGCTCGTCCAGGGTGGCGGCCAGCGCGGCACGAGCCTGTTCGATCTCGCGCTGGATGGTGTCGGGATCGCGTGCCACATGTCCTCCTAGCAGCGGTTCTGGCAGTCACCGTAGTGGACGGACGGCGCGGGGGCTTCGAGCGACCCACGTGCGCCCCGAGAGAGCGAGTACATGAAGGAGCTATAGGCTTCCACGCGAGGGGTCGTAGCCCAATTGGCAGAGGCACTGGGTTTAGGTCCCAGCCAGTGGGGGTTCGAGTCCCCCCGACCTCACGTAGCTGCGCTTTTGTGGTGTTCGCCGCCGCGGCCGGCCCGCGGCGGACCGCCATCCGGTTAGCCGGCGGAGGTCCCTTCGCGAGGTGCCGCATCCCACTGTCAGCGCCTCACTGTCAGCGGCCCGCTGTCAGTGGTCCACCGTCAGCGCCTTACTGTCAGCGCCTGACTGTCAGCGGCCCGATCTCACCGGCGCGGCCGGTCGCCACGGCCCGGCGCCGGCGAACCAGCCCGCGACCCGCGCCGTGACGGCGTCGGTCTCCCGGTGTTCGGCGAGTCTTTCCCTGCCGTACAACCGGACCGACTCCAGCTGCGTGAACCGGCCGGCGCCGGAGGAGGTCAGCAGCGACTTCGACACGAGCGCCGACAGCAGCGCCAGCACCCGGTCGGCGGGCAGGCCGCACGCCGCGACCGCCACGTCGACGCCGAACCCGCCGGGGACCAGCGCGAGGCTGCGGAACACGTGCCGTTCGTCCGCGTCGAGGTGGTCGTAGCTCCACCCGATGGCCGCGCGCAGGCTCTGGTGGCGTGCGGCGGCGGTCCGGTTGCCGCGGTTGAGCAGCTCCAGGCGGTCGTCCGAGCGGGCCAGGAGCTCGCTGACGGGCAGCACGGTCGTCAGCCGGGCGGCGAGCTCGATCGCGAGCGGAAGGCCGTCCAAGCGCGTGCAGAGCCCGTTGAGGGCCTCGGGGTCGTGATGGGACGGCCGGAGGCCGAGCTGGGCCGCCTGCGCGCGGTCGGTGAACAGCTCGGCGGCGCGCGCGGCGGGCAGCGGCGGCACGGCGAACAGCACCTCGCCCGGCACCCGCAGCGGCTCGCGGCTCGTCGCGACCACCCGCACACCGGGGCAGCCCAGCAGCAGCGTCTCCAGCAACGCCGCGCAATGCCGGACGACGTGGTCGCAGTCGTCCAGCACCAAGACCAGCGCCCGGCCCGCCAGCGCACGCACCAGGGTGCCCAGCACCGGTTCGCCGTCGACCTCGCCGATGCCCAGCGCCATCGCGCACGCCCGCGGCACCTGGTCGCCGCTGGAGACGGACGCGAGCCCCACCCACCCGACTTCGGGCAGCTCGGCGGTGAGCTCCTTGGCCAGCCTGGTCTTCCCGACGCCGGGCGGCCCCGTCAGGGTGAGCACGCGGGCCCTGTCGCCGGCCACCACGAGCCGGTGCAGCTCCTCGTCGCGGCCGACGAAGCTGTCCAGCGCCTTCGGGGGCGCGGGCCTGGTCGACCGCTGCCGGTAGGCGCGTTGCCGGTAGGCGCGTTGCCGGCACGCGTTCGAGCAGTACCGGGCGTGTCTGCGGCGGGTGGTCGCGGCGCCGCACGTCGCGCACGTCGCCGCCTCGTCGGTCACCACCCGCATCGTAATCAGGCCGGTACCACCGGGAAAGCCCTTTCCGTGATGTGTAGACCAATGGCACGCAAGCGCGTGCACATCGGAGGTGTCGCCGCTGCGATCCAGTTGTCGGCGGGCTGACATGCGGTTGTCCGCCGTGCGGCGGCGTGCGGCAGGAGTGCTTGCCTCCGGTATGGCCGACGTTCGAGGTTCGGGCGTCGCGCTGGTGGGAAGCGGCTCACCGCTCGGTGCGACAGCGGATTTCGATCTCTGACCGAAGGGCCGTGGTCGCGCTCTCCGATGGCGTGTCGACGCTGTCCATGACGCGCGGCGGTGCCATTGTGGTGCGGTCGATGCCACTGGCGTGGTGACGGAAAGAGCGGATCTTTCTTCCGGCCTGCGGTTAGTGGGCCGGACCGACCGGCGCGTGGTCGAGCACTACGCCGCGGCGTCGGGCAAGCCCCGGCAACGACTGGTGGTGTACCGGGGAAAGCGTGGCGAAGTCCCGTCGGGACCACGAGAACCCGTTCGCGCAGACGGAAGCGGCCGCGGCGGAGCACCGGCACCCGGCGCTGTTCGAGCCGGCCGGCGTGTGCGCTGCCGGTCGAGTCCACTGTGGACGGCAGCGCTCCGGCACGCGACTGGTCCACACCGCGGGGTCGTCCGCGCATGCGATCTCTGCGCTCCAGGTTGCCGGCCCGCTCCGTCCCGCCGCGCGGGTTCCTGCCGCGCGCCTACTTGTCCCGTGCCCCTGCCACACGCCTTCCCACCCCGTGCTCCTGCCGCGCGCCGCCACTCCGCACTGCTGGCCCGCCTCGCACTCCTAGTCCGCGCCGCACCCCTGGCCCGCCTCGCACTCCCGGCCCGCCCCGCACTGCTGGCCCACTCCGCACCCCCGGCCCGCCCCCCGCCGGGATCACCGTCA
>NZ_LGDY01000096.1 GCF_001279525.1 Nocardia sp. NRRL S-836
CCGCCCGCCAACCCCCACCAACACCCGCAACCCCGCGACAACGTCCCCAGCCCGCGCCGTCAACTCCCCTTGCCCGTCCCGGTACCCCGCCTCCACAGCGTGCAGCCGCCGCATCACTGGCCCGGTGACCAACGCCAGCACCGGAACCCCCAGCAACACCACCACAGCCACCAACGGAGAGATCCGCACCAACAACACCGCGGTGACGACATAAGCAACCACCGCCCCCACCCCAGGCCCGGTAGCGGTGAGCGCAAAAGCGATCCGCGCAGTGTCCCCGTTCTGCAGGTAGGTCAGCTCCCCGGCGGACAACCTCCGCCGCACCACCCCGCCAAGCCCCGTGACGTGCCGCACCACGACCTGCGCCGTCCGCAACGCCGCATCCGCCCGCACCTTGGTCATCGTCCGATGTCGCAACATCCCCGCAACGGCCACAAAGGCACCGGCCCCGACCAACGCGGCACACCACCACACCAGTGCCCGCCGGTCCCCACCCCGCAGCCCGTCCTCAACCGCCCGCTGCATGAGGTACGGCGGCACGACGAGCGCACACATCCACACCGACCCCCACCACGCCCCTGCAAGCACCCGCCACCGCTGCACCCACGCCAGCCACCACAGGTACCGCCAGGGCGTTCGAAGGTCCGGCACTCCAGGATCGGCATAAGGCGCATGTCGGGCCATCCCCCGACGATGCCACCACCGCAAGCCCCGCACACCCGCTTTGCCCCGCTCAGAACCGGCAGTTGCACGCCCATCGAGCGGAGCGACACGAATCGACCTGGTTCAAGGAATGGCAAGCCGTATCGCCTCGCAAGAGGCGCGAAGTCAATCCCCAATCGCTGTCGTCGCGAAGCGGCGATGAACCCCGGACGTCGTCCCTGCCCGCAAGACCACCACCCACCCAAGGTGATCGCCCACGGACGCAACCTGACCCCGGTGCCAAGACGACAGACCAGCCCCCGGAAACCCCGAAGGGCCGCCCCTCCCCACCGGGAGAAACGGCCCTTCAGCCAAACAAGAACCTCAGTTGCCGGCCAGCTTCTTGGCGTTGGCCTCGACGTCGTCCAACCCGCCGCAGGAGAAGAACGCCTGCTCCGGGTAGTGGTCGAACTCGCCCTTGCAGACCCGGTCGAAGGCCTCGACGGTGTCCTTGATCGGCACGAACGACCCGGGCTGCCCGGTGAACTTCTCCGCGACGAAGAAGTTCTGGCCGAGGAACCGCTCCAGCCGCCGGGCGCGACCGACGAGGACCTTGTCCTCTTCGGACAGCTCGTCCATACCGAGGATGGCGATGATGTCCTGCAGCTCCTTGTACTTCTGCAGGATTCGCTTCACCTCCTGCGCGACCCGGTAGTGCTCCTCGCCGACGATCGACGGCTCGAGGATTCGAGACGACGACGACAGCGGGTCGACGGCCGGGTAGATGCCCTTCTGGGAGATCGGACGGGAGAGCTCCGTCGTCGCGTCCAGGTGGGCGAAGGTGGTGGCCGGCGCGGGGTCGGTGTAGTCGTCCGCGGGCACGTAGATGGCCTGCAGCGAAGTGATCGACTTACCGCGCGTCGAGGTGATGCGCTCCTGGAGCTCACCCATCTCGTCGGCCAGCGTCGGCTGGTAACCCACGGCGGAAGGCATGCGGCCCAGCAGGGTCGACACCTCGGAGCCCGCCTGGGTGAAGCGGAAGATGTTGTCGATGAAGAGCAGCACGTCCTGGTTCTGCACGTCGCGGAAGTACTCCGCCATCGTGAGAGCGGACAGGGCGACGCGCATGCGCGTGCCCGGCGGCTCGTCCATCTGACCGAAGACGAGCGCGGTGTCCTGGATGACACCCATCTCGTCCATTTCCAGCAGCAGGTCCGTGCCCTCACGGGTGCGCTCGCCGACGCCGGCGAACACGGAGGTGCCGGAGAACTCACGCGCGATACGCGTGATCATCTCCTGGATCAGCACGGTCTTGCCGACACCCGCGCCGCCGAACAGGCCGATCTTGCCGCCCTTGACGTACGGGGTGAGCAGGTCGATGACCTTGATGCCGGTCTCGAGGATCTCGGTCTTGCCCTCGAGCTGGTCGAACGACGGAGCCTTGCGGTGGATGCCCCACTGCTCGCCGTCGCGGCCGAGACCGGGCTGGTCGAGGCAGTCGCCGAGGGCGTTGAAGACGTGGCCCTTGACGATGTCACCGACGGGCACCGAGATGGCGCGACCGGTGTCGGTCACGGTGGCACCGCGGACCAGGCCGTCGGTCGGCTGCATCGAGATGGTGCGGACGAGGTTGTCGCCGAGGTGCTGCGCGACCTCGAGGGTCAGCGTCTTGGCGACGGCCTCGAACGTGATCTCCACGTTCAGGGCGTTGAACAGCTCCGGCACGGCGTCGCGCGGGAACTCCACGTCGACGACCGCACCGATCACCCGGACCACACGGCCGGTGCGGGTGGTGGTGGCAGTAGCACTCATGTCACTCATCACTTCCTGCGCCACCGGTAAGCGCGGCAGCGCCACCGACGATCTCGCTGATCTCCTGGGTGATCTGGGCCTGACGGGCCGAGTTCGCCGCCCGGCTGAGGTTCCGGACCAGCTCCGTCGCGTTGTCCGTCGCGGCCTTCATGGCCGTACGACGGGCAGCCGACTCCGAAGCCGCCGCGTCCAGCATGGCGGAGAACAGCCGGGTCTTCACGTACTTGGGCAGCATCGCGCCGAGCAGCGCCTCGGCGCTGGGCTCGAAGTCGTACACCGCGCGCGGGCCCTTGGGGGCCTCGTCGGTGTACTCGACCTCCATCGGGGCGATGCGCCTGGCGGTCGGCGTCTGGCTCAGCATGGACTTGAACTCGGTGTACACGACGTGGATCTCGTCCACGCCCTGCGCGCCGTTCTCCGTGCCCTCCAGGAACGCCTGCACCAGCGCGTCACCGGCTTCGACCGCGTTGACGTAGTGCGGGGTCTGCGAGAACCCGCTCCACGAACCCGTGACCTCGCGGCGGCGGAACTGGTAGTAGCCCTGGCCCTTGCGGCCGGTCACGTACAGCACCGGCTCCTTGCCCTCGGACCGGAGCAGCTGCAGCAGCTGCTCCGCGGCCTTGAGGACGTTGGCGTTGTAACCGCCGCACATGCCCTTGTCACTCGTGATCACCAGCACCGCGGCGCGCTTCGGGTTCGTGCGCTCCGTCAGCAGCGGGTGGTCGAGGTTCGCCGAGGCCTCGGCCAACGCGGAGAGGACGTTCGTGATCTCGTCCGCGTACGGCCGGGAGGCCGCGACCCTGGTCTGCGCCTTCGCGAGGCGAGACGTCGCGATGAGCTCGTAGGCCTTCGTGATCTTCTTGGTCGAGTTGACCGTTCGGATCCGTTGGCGGAGCTCCCGAATCTGTGCGCCCATGGCTCAGATCACTTCTTGGTGGGCTCGGGCTTGTGCAGCTTCACGGATTCCTGGCCCACCTTGTCGGCGTCCATGGCCTTCTCCGGGGCCTCGTTGACGATCGTCGAGCCGTCCGAAGCGGTGAACTGCTTCTTGAACTCGGTGATGGCGTCCACGATGCGCCTCTGCGCGTCCTCGGGGAACTTCTTGGTCTCGATGATGCTGCCGAGCACGTCGGCGTGGTTGCGCCGCAGCGAGTCCTTGAAGTCCGCCACGAAGCGGCGGATGTCGGCGACGGGCACGTCGTCCAGGTGGCCCTTGGTCGCGGTGAAGATCTCGACGACCTGCTCCTCGACGGGGACCGGGGAGTACTGGCCCTGCTTGAGCAGCTCGACCAGACGGGCACCGCGGTCCAGCTGGGCGCGCGAGGCGGCGTCGAGGTCGGACGCGAACGCGGAGAACGCCTCCAGCTCGCGGAACTGCGACAGGTCGAGGCGCAGCGAGCCCGCGACGTCCTTCATGGCCTTGATCTGCGCGGCACCACCGACGCGGGACACGGAGATACCCACGTTGACGGCCGGGCGGACACCGGCGTTGAAGAGGTCGGACTCGAGGAAGCACTGACCGTCGGTGATCGAGATGACGTTGGTCGGGATGTACGCCGACACGTCGTTCGCCTTGGTCTCGATGATCGGCAGACCCGTCATCGAACCGCCGCCGAGCTCGTCCGACAGCTTCGCGCAACGCTCAAGCAGACGCGAGTGCAAGTAGAAGACGTCGCCCGGGTAGGCCTCGCGGCCCGGCGGGCGGCGCAGCAGCAGCGAGATCGCGCGGTACGCCTCTGCCTGCTTGGTCAGGTCGTCGAAGATGATCAGGACGTGCTTGCCCTGGTACATCCAGTGCTGGCCGATGGCGGAGCCGGTGTACGGCGCCAGCCACTTGAAGCCGGCCGAGTCAGAAGCGGGGGCGGCGACGATCGTCGTGTACTCGAGTGCGCCCGCCTCCTCCAGCGCGGTCTTGACGCCCGCGATGGTGGAGCCCTTCTGGCCGATGGCGACGTAGACGCAGCGGACCTGCTGCTTCGGGTCGCCCGACTCCCAGGCCTTCTTCTGGTTGATGATCGTGTCGATGCAGACCGCGGTCTTGCCGGTCTTGCGGTCACCGATGATCAGCTGACGCTGACCGCGGCCGATCGGGGTCATCGCGTCGATGGCCTTGATGCCGGTCTGCATCGGCTCGGACACCGGCTGGCGCTCCAGCACGGAGGCCGCCTGCAGCTCCAGGGCGCGGGTGTCGTCGGCGACGATGTCACCGAGACCGTCGATGGGCTGGCCCAGCGGGTTGACGACGCGACCGAGGAAGCCGTCGCCGACGGGCACGGAGAGGACCTTGCCGGTGCGGCGGACCTCCTGGCCCTCTTCGATCTTGTCGAAGTCACCGAGGATGACCGCACCGATCTCGCGGACCTCGAGGTTCAGGGCGACGCCGAGGACGCCACCGGGGAACTCGAGCAGCTCGTTGGTCATCGTGCCCGGAAGGCCCTCGACGATGGCGATGCCGTCGTAGGTCTCGGAGACGGTACCGACCTCTTCCCGGCTGACCTCCGGGGAGTAGCTCGAGACGTACTTCTCGATCGCACTGCGGATCTCGTCCGACGAGATCGTCAGCTCCGCCATGTCGTTCCTGCTCTCACTTCAACGTTTCTGGGAAAGGGCTCGGGGGCTAGCTGGCGAGATTGCGGCGCAGTGCCGCCAACCGGCCGGCGATGCTTCCGTCGATGATCTCGTCGCCGATCTTGATCTGGAGACCACCCGCGAGCGAGGGGTCGACCTCGACGTGCAGGGCGATCGGGCGCGAGTAGATCGTGGTCAGCGTGGCGGTCAAGCGGTCGACCTGCTCCGCGGTCAGCGCCACCGCGGAGCGGACGTGCGCGACGGAACGCTGACGGCGCTTGGCCGCCAGGTCGGCGAGCTCGCCGAGGCCGTTCGCGACGCGGACACCGCGCGGGTGGCGGACCAGCTGGTCCACCAGCGTCTTGGTGACCGGGCTGACCTTCCCCTCGATGAGGGTGTCGACCAGCGCGACCTTGCCGTCGACGGCACCGGCGGGATCCGCCAGCAGGAGCTCGAGCTCGTTCGAGCCCGCCACGATGCGGCCGAGCCGGAACAGCTCGTCCTCCACCGAGTCGAGCTGACCGTCGCGCTCGGCACGCACCAGCAGCGTGGTGCGGGCGAGCGACTCGACGCCGTCGACGAGCTCGCGCGGGCTGGACCAGCGCGCGGTCACGACGGCGACCAGGACCTGCAGCGTCGCGTCGCTCACCTTGCCCGCGAACAGGCCGCGGACGAGCTGCTCACGACCGGCGGCCTCCGACGAGGCGTCGGCAGCGGCACGGCGCAGCGCCGGCTGCTCGATCAGCAGGCCCAGCACGGCGAACAGCTCCTCGCCCAGCTTGGCGAGCTCGTCCGTCGCCAGGGTGGAGTCGTCCTGGGTGGCGTCGGCCAGCTCCAGCAGCCGCAGTTCCGCGGCTGCCAGAGCTTCACGACTTGCGGCATGCAACGTCATCGGCAGCCTCTACTTGCTCGCCGGCGCCGCGACGGCGTCCAGCTCGTTGAGGAAGCGGTCGACGGTGCCACGGCGGCGGGCCTCGTCCTCCAGGGACTCGCCCACGACCTTGCTCGCCAGCTCGACGGCGGTGCGGCCGAGGTCGGCACGCAGCTCGGCGACGATCTGGGCGCGCTGCGCGTCCAGCTGGTGCTGGCCCTGCGCGACGATGCGGGCGGACTCGGCCTGTGCCTGCTCGCGCAGCTCCTCGATGATCTGCAGGCCCTCGGCCCGCGCGTCGTCGCGGATGCGCGCGGCCTCGGCGCGAGCCTCGGCCAGCTGCTCCTTGTACTGCTCGAGAGTCTTCTGAGCCGCGGCCTGGGCCTGCTCAGCCTTCTCGATGCCACCCTCGATCTTGGCAGTCCGCTCCGCGTACAGCGCCTCGAAGCGCGGTGACACGAACTTCTTGATGACGAAGAGGAGGAGCAGGAACGCGACGAGACCGAGGATGATCTCTGCCGGGTGCGGGACAACGGGGTTGACCTCGTTCTCCGCAGCCAGGATCAGGGTGTCGTACACGACGTCTCCTAACGCGTAGAAGGGTCAGGTCAGCCGGCGGTCGCGATGAAGTACACGACGAAGCCGATCAGCGCGAGGACCTCGACGATGGCGAAGGTGGTCCACGCGAGGCCGAGCAGCACGCCACGGGCCTCGGGCTGGCGGGCGGTGCCGCTGATGACCGAGGAGAAGATCAGACCCACACCGATGCCGGGGCCGATCGCGGCGAGGCCGTAGCCGATCGCAGCAAGACCCGGGTTGATGTCGCCGGCCTGGGCAAGAACGACGGAAGCGCTCACTGTTGCTGTTCCCTTTCACTTCGGTCCGCCGGGAGTTGGCGGATCGGAGGCTTTGTGTTTCTCAGTGCTCTTCTGCCAGCGCCATGCCGATGTAGCTGGCAGACAGCAGCGCGAAGATGTAGGCCTGCAGGCACATGATCAGTGCCTCCAGGAAGGTCAGCGCGATGGCGAAGGCGAAGGACACCGGCGCCACGATGACGGTCAGTCCACCGTTCAGCAGCAGGAACTCACCGGCCAGGGTGAACACCAGCAGCAGGAGGTGTCCCGCGAACATCGCGGCGAAAACTCGGATCGCCAGCGTGAGCGGGTTCAGGATGAACTTCTGGAAGAACTCGATCGGGATCAGCAGCGGGAGCACGAACCACGGCGCGCCCGGCGGGATCGTCTGGTGCTTCAAGTAACCCACGAAGCCGTGCCGCTTGAACCCGACGAAGTGGTACACCGGGTAAACGACGAGCAACGAAACGGCGAGCGGGAAGCCGATGTGCGACATCGTCGGGAACTGGATGATCGGGATGAGCCCGAACAGGTTGTTCACGAGGACGAAGCAGAAGATCGTGAGGATCAGCGGGACGAAGGGCTTGAAGTCCTTCGCACCGATCTGCTCGCGGGCGATGTTGTTGCGCCCGAAGTCGTAAACCGACTCGGCGGCGAACTGGAACTTGCCCGGAACGACCTTGAGGTTGCGGGTGGCCGCAATGAAGAAGGCGCCGATGATCAAGATCGACAGCACCAGCAGGACCATCGGCTTCGTGACGTCACCGAAGATCGGCGGGAGGAAGAAGTCCTTCACACCGGGAGCGACGAACTCACTCCCCGAGGCCAGCAACTCGGTCACTGTGTTCCTTCCGGTTCTCCCGGCCGGCGTTCACTCCGCCGGGGGAATCGTCACGATCTGGACTTAACGTACCTTACGGTTCGCAAGCGACTACCAGAGGCACCCCTGCTATCGGGTGTCCCTGGTCTGCGCGGACCATATCAGCAGGTCTAGGCGCCTTCGGAGGCGGGGACGACCATCTGGCTACGGCTGCGCCTGGAGGCTCTCGCCTCCAGGAACGACGTCACGAGCAACGTCGCCACCAGGGTGATTCCGAGCGCCTTGGGTTCGAGCCACGACTGGTTGCGCAGCAGGACCACCGCGAGCAGCAGCACGATCAGCTTGCCCATGAATCCGCCGAGTGCGGCGACCATCACGAACATCGGGTCGAGCGCCGCCGTCTTGCGCATCAGCAGCAACGTGGCGAGGCTCGAAAGGATGGCGATCGCACCACCGATCAGGGATCCGGCGAGACCGGCGGTCCCCCAGATCACAGTTGACACGACGACGCCGAGGACAAACGTGCCGAGCGCGGCCCATGCGGCCGCGCGGAACATTTCCCCGGCGAGCCGCTGGACGGTCAGCTCGTGCGTGACGGCCTTGTCCGCGTCGCTCATGTCCCGAAGTGTAGGAACCCGCATTTCCGGCCGTGCAGGCGGCCCCTGGGGAACCGTCAGGACTTGCGCGTCTCGCGCAGCCGCGGAATGACGGAGACGACGGCCGTCACGATCAGCCCGATGACGAAGCAGGTGCCCACGATGACGGGGTCGAACAGCGTCAGAGCTACGGCTCCAAACGCAAGCACGCCGGCCCACAAATAGATGAGCAGAACCGCGCGCCGTTGCGAGTGGCCGATCTCCAGCAACCGGTGGTGCAGGTGCATCTTGTCCGGCGAGAACGGGCTTTCGCCGCGGCGCGTGCGCCGGATGATGGCCATCAGCAGGTCGAGCACCGGCACGAACAGCACGGCCGCCACGACGATCAGCGGCGAGAGCAGACCGAGCAGGTCGGCGGCGCTGCGGGTGGACGGGTTGATCTTGCCCGACGCGCTGGTGGTCGCGGCGGCGAGCATGAGACCGATGAGCATCGAGCCCGAGTCGCCCATGAAGATGCGCGCGGGGTTGAAGTTGTGCGGCAGGAAGCCGAGGCACGCACCCGCCAGCACGGCCGCGATCAGCGCGGGCGGGTAGGCCTCCACCGCGCCTTCGCGCTCGACGAGGATGCCGACCGAGAACGCGCACGTGGCGGCGGCGGCGATGAGCCCGATGCCCGCGGCGAGCCCGTCGAGGCCGTCGACGAAGTTCATCGCGTTGATCATCGTGACCGCGAGCAGCACCGTGAGCAGCGCGCCCTGGTTCTGGTCCAGCGACACCGTGGCCCCGAGCCCCGGCACCCACGCGAGCATCCACTGCAGACCGAAGAGCACGAGGATGCCCGCCGCCGTGATCTGCCCGGCCAGCTTCGTCAGCGAGTCGAGCTCGAACCGGTCGTCGATCGCACCCACGAGCACGATGACGCCGCCCGCGACGATGACACCCCACGGGTCGTTGGAGAAGTCGAACGCCGCCCGCAGCACCGGCAGCTGGTGCGCGAGGAACATGCCACCGAGCACACCGCCGTAGATGGCCACACCACCCATGCGCGGCATCGGCTGCACGTGCACGTCCCGCTTGCGCGGATAGGCCACCGCCCCCACCCGGAACGCGAGCGCGCGCACCAGGCCGACGAGCAGGAACGTCACGACGGCAGCCGTCAGCGCGACGAGCAGGTACTCGCGCACCGGCAGAACGAACGAGGATGCGGGCCCCACGGGCCTACCAATCAGATCGGGGATTCTTGCGGGGTGGCCGCCACGGTACCCGCGACGCCATGATCATTCTCGCAGCCGCCGGCTACCCGGCGACCTCGACCTCGATGCCGAGCACCTCGTTGATCTCGGCCCGCTTCACCGCACCCTCGCGCAGGATCACCGCGTCGGGCCCGGTCAGGTCGACGATCGTGGAGGCGACGTTCTCCCCGCTCAACCCGCCGTCGAGGTACACCGGCACCGAGTCCCCGAGCTGCTCCAGCGCCTCCTGCGCGCTGGCCGCCGGCGCGTGCCCCGACCGGTTGGCACTGGACACGGCCATCGGCCCGACATCCCTGAGCAGCTCCAGCGCCACCGGGTGCAACGGCATCCGCAACATCACCGTCCCGCGCGTCTGCCCGAGGTCCCAGGCCAGACTCGGCGCGTGCGGCAGCACGATGCTCAGCCCACCCGGCCAGAACGCCTCGATGAGCGCCCGCGCCTGCCGCGGCACGCTCAGCACCAGCCCGTCGACCGTGGTCCACGACCCGACCAGCACCGGCACCGGCATGTCCGGCCCACGCCCCTTGGCCGCCAGAAGGCCCCGGACGGCTTCCGCGTCGAAAGCGTCACACCCGAGCCCGTAGACGGTGTCGGTGGGCAGGACGACGAGGCGTCCGCTCCGCACCGCACCCGCAGCAGCGGCAAGACCCGCCGCGCGGTTGCCGGGTTCGCTGCAGTCGTAGACCGTGCTCACCTCCGTGAGCCTAGCCAGCATCCCGCCCAGGCGCGCCATGCCCTCCACTCACAACGCACCGTGGTCTTCCCCGCGCACTGCCCGACGCCGTCCAGACCTGCGCCCGCGTTCTCACTTGAAACGCCGACACGCGTGCTGACCAGGTGTAGTTCTGCCCCAAACGGGTGTAAGTAGTTCAACTCATCCACCGAATGGGCGCACCGCTGTATGGTCACTAGCCGACCACAGAGCGCAATCGGGGAGGGTCGAGCTCCTGTGTCCGAACCATTCAGCACGACCGGCGTCGTCGGCACGAGCATTGCCGAACAAGCCGCCGCCACCGCCTCGTGGGGCGCCATCCTCGGGGGAGGGGTCGCGGCGGTCATGGCCGCGAGCAAGGCGGTCGCGGTCGCCGTCGAGACCCAGCAACTCTCCGTCGACCCGCACCTGGTCGACGCGATGATCAAGAAGCTCGACGAGATGCGGGACGAGCTCAACAACGTGCTGCGAAACCGCGGCCAGCTCAGCATCGACATGAAGCTCGGCGGCGGCTACGCCATGGAGATCGCGAAGGCCAACACCCAGTTCGGCGCCGGGGCGATCAAGCAGATCGAAGACGTCGGTCGCGCCATCGAGTCGTTGAAGACCCAGATCGAGAAGAGCCGCGCCTCCTACCGGAACGTGGACCAGTCCGGCGCCAACTCCTTCACCAAACTCAACGGGAAGTCATGAAGCGCATCCTCATCTCCGTCCTGCTCGGGTTCGCCGCGCTCACGGCCGCGTGCACCGGTACGGCAGGCACGCCGACGCCGACCCCCACCACCGGTGGGAGTACGCCCACGAGCGGCAGCAACGCGTCGTCGGACCTGAAGTCGATCAAGCCTTGTGACCTGATCACCGATTCCGAAGCAGCCGGTTTCGGCTTCAAGCTCCCCGGTGAGGCCAAGAAGCGATCTGCTGTCGACACCTGCGACTGGACGGTCCCTGGCAACGGTGGCATGCAGGTGGGTGTCCGCGCAGACAAGGGCCTCAAGGACCTGAACCTCCAGGGCGAGAAGGTCTCCGAGACCAAGGTCGGCAAGTTCAAGGCCACCAAGGTCGAGGCCCAGGACGGGTCGAAGGACACCTGCGTCGTCGCGATCGGAGCCAGCGAAACCTCGTCCGTCGCCGTCATCTGGACCGTCAACGCCGGCTCCGGAGACACCGCGACCGCGTGCAAGCAGGCATCCAAGGCCGCTGACCAGGTCGCGCAGAAGCTGCCGTAACAACGCAGGAGGGGGGACATCTCATGGCGCCCATCAAAGCCGCTGTTCCAACGCCGAACGACAACTACGCCGCCCAGAAGCACGAACACATGCAGTCGCTGGTCACGGACAACTACGCACCGGACACCGCGACGGACATCGCCGACGTGTGGAAGTCGTTCAGCACCACCTTTCGAGACCTGGCAACCGATTTCAGCATCCTGGTCAACGGGTCGCAGAGCGCCTGGACGGGCCAGGCGGCCGAGGGCGTGCGGAACGCGCTGAACAAGGTTGGCACCTTCGTGGAAC
This sequence comes from Nocardia sp. NRRL S-836, assembly GCF_001279525.1. GTDB lineage: Bacteria > Actinomycetota > Actinomycetes > Mycobacteriales > Pseudonocardiaceae > Lentzea. Next base: position 11,643 of record NZ_LGDY01000096.1, read on the forward strand.
AGACCGGTGAGACGTTCCACAAGACGTCCACCGCGATCGAGCAGCAGCGCGAAGCCTCGGTGCATGCAAACAACAGCATGCCGAAGCCGGTCGACTTCAACCCGCTCAAGATCGCGGGCGACTGGTTCACCAACAAGGGCGGCTTCATCAGCCCGGTCATGATGGCCGGCGCGCCCATCGAGATGCTCTCCACGTACAACGCCCAGCAGAACGCCAAGGCCGAGGCCGTGCAGGTCATGCAGACGCGTGACAACACGATGATGTCGGCCGCGCTGTCCATGCCGACCATGGACTCACCGCCGGTCGTCACGCACGACCAGGGCATCACGCAGTCGAGCAACAACAACACCACGACGTCGCTCAGCAACAACACCGGCTACCGCCCGCCCGGCACCACGGGCATGCCGGGCACGCCGCCGCCGGGAACCACCGGCAACGGCACCACGAACCCGTCGTGGGTGGCCCCGCAGGTCAACAACCCGAACCTGCCGAACAACCTCAACAACAACCAGAACGGCGGCACCAACCAGAACCGCCCGCCGATCGGCCCGCCCGGCGTCCTCCCGCCCGGCATGCGGCCTCCCGGCGGCAACCAGACCGGCCGCCCGCCGGTGGGTGGCCGTCAAGGCGGTCCCGGAGGTCCCGGCGGCCGACCGGGCGGTCCAGGCGGTGGTCCTGGCGCCGGTGGCGGCCGCGGCATGGGCCCCGGCGGCATGGGTGGTGGACCGGGTGGTGCCGGCCGTGGCATGGGCAGCTTCGGCCCGGCCAACCCCGGCGGCAGCGCGGGTGTGATGGGCGGCGCGAACAGCGGCGGACCGGGCGGACCCGGTGCCGGTGCGGCGGGACGCGGTGGCGCGGCCGGTGCGGCGGGCACGGGTGGCGGCGGCGGTGCCGGTGCGGGCCAGGGTGGAGAGGACAAGGAGCACAAGTCGAACTACCTGGTGCCCACCGACGAGTTCTTCGACGACGATCGCATGGTCGCGCCGCCGGTGATCGGCGGATGAGGCAGATCGCGCAGCTCTCCCTGCCCGCGTTCGAGGTCCTCTGGGAGGACCTGCGGGCGGGGAGCGTGCCCTACCCGTTCGACGTCACCTCGCACGGCGACACGCTCGACGAGCGCGAGCGCATCAAAGCGGCCGTGCACCAGGACCTCGAACGCCGCGGCCTCGCCCGCCGCGGCCGTCCGGAGCCCGACCTCGACGACGCGCTGAAGTTGCTGGCGCGTCCCGAGTTGCGCGTGATCGCGCTGTGCATGCCCGACATGAGCCAGGAGAAGCTCGTGCGGGCCTGCGTGGTGGCGCGCGGCGGTTACGCGGTGCTGGTGTCCCAGGAGGACACCACGATGACGCTGAACCAGGTGCAGCCCAACGAGATCGCGACCAGCCTCGCGAACGTCGTGCCGCACGGCCGCCCCGGTCCCGGCAAGCCGGTCACGGTGCCCGCGCAGGCCTTCGAGAACCAGCCGCAGCAGCAGGAGGGCTTCCGCCAGGCCGTCCGCAGCACCGAGAACGAGGACGTCCGCCTCGCCAAGCAGATGCTGACCGGGCCCGCGCTGGGCAACGGCCACTTCCTCGTCCAGCTCGAACAGGGCCGCACCAAGCGCGACTTCCCACCGGTCACGTGGATCGACACGCAGACCGGCCGCTACGCCAACGTGCAGCTGCGCACCGGCTGGTTCACGATCACGCCCGCGGACAACATGGGCCTCGCCCGCCACCTGGGCCAGGTCCTGGCGATGACGAGCGAACGATGAACCCCGAGCAGCTGATCGCGGACCTGGAGGCCAAGGCGCAGCAGCTCCAGCGAAGCTCCCAGCAGATGCAGGAGCAGCTCCAGCACGCCACCAGCACGGTCACCTCCCCCAACGAGGCGGTGACCGTCCGCGTGGCACCCAACGGCGCCCTGCAGCACATCGAGTTCTCACCGGCCGCCACCCGGCTGACCCACGTCCAGCTGGGCCAGCTCGTCATGCAGACCGTGCAGAAGGCCCAGATCCAGGCGGCGGAACAGGTGGCGTCCATCGTGGAGCCCCAGTTCGGCGGCACCGAGGCGATGGACTTCCTGCGCAGCTTCATCCCGCAGCAGGAGGAAGAGGAACCGCCGTCGCCACCGGAGGACGGTCAGGTCATGCGCGAGGTCTCATGGACCGCACCCGCGCAGAAGCCCGCGCCGCCACGGCCACAGCACCGGGCGGACGACGACGAGGACGGCTTCGGGAGCGTGCTCAGGTGACCGGTTTCGGCGTCGACCCGACGGAACTGCACACGTTCGCCACAGATCAGTTCTCCCGCCAGCAAGCGCTTGAAGCGGCTGCCGACAAAGCAGCCGGTGTTGCGCTCGGTGGTGACACGTTCGGCGTTCTCTTGCAGTTCTTCGCCTTCGAGGCCGAGTCCACCGCGCTCAAGACCGTCGAAGCGATCCGCCGGCTCGCGCAAGGGGTTGGCGACGCAGCGGAGAACACCAGAACCACAGCCATGTTCTACGAGTCGCACGAGGACGCGAACCGCGAGAGGCTCGGAGGATCCTGATGACCCTCACCGGGCTCAAGGGCGGCGAGGAGTGGCCCAACCCTGACAACTTCGCCGGTGCCGGGATCGTCGAGTCGTTCTTCCAGACAGCCGACTCCGTGAAGCGCTTGGGCGAGGGGGACTTCGCCGAGGTCGGCCTCAACGCGGCAGCGCTCAGCCTCGACCTGCTCGGGGTGTTCATGGACCCGGTCGGGGCTCTGGCCACAGCGGGCATCGGCTGGCTGATCGAACACCTGAGCTTCCTGCGTGAGCCACTGGACCTGCTGGCGGGCAACGGAGACAAGATCAAGGCGGCCGTCGCCACGTGGAACCAGGTGTCGGTCGCGATCGCGGAGATCGCGAGTGACCAGACCGAGGCGGTGCGGTCCCAGGTCGGCTCGTGGCGCGAGGCCGCGGCCGAGCGGTTCCGGTCGAGTCAGGGACAGCTCGCGGCCGAGATCACCGCGGTGAGCAGGTCGTGTGCGGTTGTGGGCGAGCAGATCGCCACAGCGGGCACGGTCACGGCCGCGGTGCGCGGCATGCTCCGCGACCTCGTCGCGATGTTCATCTACGAGGTCATCCGCAACGCGATCATCGCGCTCGCGTCCTCCTACGTGACGCTGGGCAGTTCGGTCGCGGCTTTCTCGGCGTGGGCGGTCGGACGCGGAGCGGTCGTGCTCGGCAAGATCACGCAGCAGATCGCCAAGCTGATGAAGATCGTCACCCGGATCATCGGTCGTCTCAAGGGACTCTTCGCCCAGCTCGGCGACGTGCTGGCCCGGCTCGCGCGGTTCGGAAAGGGCGCGGGCCGAGGCGTGGACGCACCGAGTGCACCGCGCACGCCGTCGACGCCCAAAACCGACGCGGTGACTGACGCCGGTAGACGACTGGAGGACTGGGGCAAGTCGCGTCCCACTGCGGGCGAGGCGTTCGACGAGCTCAAGCAAGGCGGCAAGGACCTCAGGGACGGCTGTCTGGACGCGGGCAACAGGTGGAAGAACTCCTACGAGGAGCCATACCGCGCACAGGTCCCCGCGAAGCCCTGGCAGGAGACCGCCTCCGACGCGTACACCCCGTTCAAACCGATCACGAAGGCCGACGGGACCGTCACCCCGCACTCGGTGCCGAATGTCCTGGACGGCGGCTACCAGATCAAGCTGGGCGCCGACGTGCTGCGCGAGACGGCGAAGCAGGACGAACTGCAACTGGAGGGCGTGGACGACAAACCCGCTTTCGAACGGCTGCGGGGACACCTCGACCGTGACCCCTCCTGAGACATCCGGCCGCAGCCGGCGGTTCGTGACGATCATGAGTCTCGCGCTGCTCGGCGCCGTGGTCGCGGGCTTTGTGATCAACACCAGCGGTCCGGCACCGTTCGTCGCCTTGCTCGTCGTTGTCGCCTGCGCCGCTCTGGCCGGCTACGCCCTGCTGAAGCTCCGACCGGCCTCGTCCGGCATCGTGGCGCCGCCGCTGGTCGTGTTCGCGCTCGCCGCGCTGGGTTTCACCGGCGGTGACTCGTTGTGGCTCACGGCGTTCGGCGACCAGGTGAGCTGCGAGGTCGTCTCGGTGAACACGCACACCAGCCGCAGGTCACCCACGTCGTACAGCAACGACCTGATGTGCGGATCTCAGCGCATCGCGAGCCACTTCCCCGACAACGCCGACCAGCTCGGGAAACCGGGTGACCGCGTCGGTCTGGTGATCGACCGGACGGGGGTCGTTCGTGTGCTCGCGCCGAGCAAGGTGACGTGGTGGCGGAACCTGCTGGTGCCTGCGGCAGCCGTGCTGGGTGCCACGTACGTCGTGCTCGTCGTGCGACTGCCGCGGCGGAGGCCGAAGAACGTCAGGGTCGGCGACTTCCTCTAGACAACACACGGTCACGCGCGAGGCGGTGGTTCCTCCAGCGCGTGACCGCGTGCCCTCCCCACCGGGCAACATACGGCCATTCGGCCCCAACGCGACCGAACGTCGACTTATTGACCAGGATTTGGCAACTCCGCCCACGACTTCACGACGCACAGGCCGCTGCGCAACGCGGTGAGGCCCTCGCGGAACACGGCCATCGTGCGGCGGACGGGTGCGTCGGCGGCTTCGGCTCGGCGGGTGCTGGTCAGCAGGGCCCGGACGCCGGGGAGCAGGGACAGGAGTTCGGCGGTGACGGCGGGGGCGCACGACGAGCCGGTGGCGCGCAGCAGGCGGTCCACCTCGACGGCGCGGCGTTCGAAGGTCCAGGCTGCCTCGCGCAGGCGGTGGGCGCCGGGGGTGAGCAGGGCCGGGTCGCCGCCGACCAGGGACTGGAACTCCGACACCACGGACCTGGTCGTGCCGATCATCGTCTGCACGTCGGTGGTGAAGCGGTCCAGTTCGGCGGAGACGTCGGTGTCCGTCAGGGCAGGGGGAACGGACAGGGCGAGCTCGGCTTCCTCCACGGCGTCCACGAGGGCGCCGGCCAGCGACAGCATCGTGCGACGCCACTGGGGTGAGGAAGGGCCTTCCAGCCAGGCTTGCCGGACCGAGTGGAACTGGCGTTGCACGACGATCTGCACGGCCAGGTCGGGGTTGTCCTCGGTGAGGAACGAGTCGCCGAGCAGGACCACGGGCAGCAGCAGGCCGCGGACGCCGGCGACGAAAGCCTGGTTGTAGAACAGGAACAGCTCTTTGCGGCAGTAGGGGCGGTCGAAGTAGCGGCGGGTCAGGACGGGCAGGAGGACCGTGGCACTGCGGATCGCCGAGCGCAGGACGGGCTGCACGAGGTCGCCCCAGCCGATGGCGTCGCGGTCGAGGAAGATCTCCAGGGAACGGCCGCGGTCGGCGTAGGCGTAGTGGCGCAACGACGCCGCGAACGGGGCGACGAAGTCCATCACCACGTCGTCCTGGCGGGCGTAGCTCAGGAAACAGCGGATCGGCGGGGCGTCGGTCGACGATGTCATCTGCCCTCGTTCGGCGCATTGACAATTCGCAATTCTGCCACCTCCAGCACGATGACGACCCGGCCGGGCTATTGTGCCAGCAAAGCGGTGAATACGTGTTCATCAAGCTTGTGACCAGCAGAAACGGCAGCACACGAATCAATGACAGAAAGTGGACAGGACAATGTCAGCTCCGGTGGCAGACCGGGACGAAACACCTCCGCGGCTGCGTGACGACACGACTCGTTTTCTCTGCGGGGCCGCGCATCGTGACCAGGAGTTCGCGGACTCGGCCATTCGCGAGTACCTCGTGGAGAGCACGCGGTCCATTCCGCGCTCGCCCGGCGTCAACACGGGTGCGGTGTTGCGGGAGGCGGTGGCGGCACGCGCGCGGCGCAAGGTGCGCGACCTGGTGCTGGTGGTGCTGGCGATCCTGGTGCTGGTGGCGGCGGGCGGTGACCTGCTCGGGCTGTGGGTGGTCACCGCCGTGGTCGTGGCGGTCGGGATGACCGGGGCACTGGGGGCACGGGCCAAGGCGGCGAAGCAGGAGAAGAAGGAGGTCCCTCCGCAGCCGCGCGGGCCGCTCGCGCTGGGGGCTGCCGCGGCCGCGGTCGCCGCGTTCCTCGTGCTCTACAAGGTGATCGAGGAGGCGAACCAGCCCAGCGCGGCGTACTGCCGCCGGTACGACGTGTGCGGGCCGAGCGGTGCCGAGGTGGCGTTCACGGTCATCGGCATCCTGCTGATCTTCGCCGTGCTGCTGGCCGACCGGGTGCTGGTGTGGCTGCTGGTCACGAAGAGCTTCCGGCGCAAGGGCTTCCGCGCCAGCGGGCCGCAGCAGCCGTTGTGGGCCAACGAGTGGAAGGTCCGCACGCTCGGGCACTCCGGCTTCGAGAGGGCGCTGGCGCACTTCCCGGTCGAGGACGACGCGCCCGTGCCGGCCGACCGGGCGCAGGTGGTCGTCTACGACGGCTACCGGCCGTTCGTGGGCTCCGGCACCATGTTCGAACCGTGGTCGATGGCGTTGCCGCTCAAGCCGACCGAGGAACACGGGGACCGGCCACGGCCGGGTTTCGCGCTGCCGGAGCTCTACGACCACATCACCGCGGAGCTGCTCAAGACCGGCCGCTCGCCGTCGCTGTCGCCCGGCCACCGCCTCAAGGACCTCACCACCGGTGACCGCGTGGTGATCTCCGCGGTCGAGCTGGTCGACCACATCGACGACCCCGAGGCGCGGATCGTGTTGCCGAACAAGGACAGCGCGCCCCAACGCACCGTCGACCAGTCCGTTGTGGACGGTTTGATCGCCCGGCCGATGGAGTGGATGCGGTACTTCCGCTCGTTCCAGGTGGAGACGTGGGACCGCGACGTCGTGGTGTCGGCCTACCTCACGTTCGGGCTGGACGAGGAGATGCTCTACGTCGAGTGGACGCCCTGCATCCTGCACCCGATCGAGGCGCGGCACCGCCAGATCGACGTGCTGCCCGAGCAGTCGCTGCGGCCGCTGCTGGAGGCACTCGCCGACCTGGTCAGGTTCCCCGCGACGCTGCACCGCCGGTTCGCCACGGCGGTGGGCTGGCTGACCCCGATCCACCAGGCCGACGGCACCCACGTCGCGGCGCGGTACGGCGCCAAGACCAGCCTGCGCGAGCTCGCCAGCGAACGGCAGGTGGACAACTACTTCCAGCTCACCGACATCGAGCGCTACATCAAGGTCCTGGAGTCGCGGCTGCTGCGCACGCTGGGCGAGTTCCTGGAGAGCAAGGGCATCTCGGTCACCGAGTTCATGGAACAGGCCATGCAGGTGACGAACAACAACGTGCACATCACCGGCCCGGTCATCTCCAGCAACATCGCCTCGGCCGGCCGGGCACGAGCGGGCAACGTCACGGCGGGCAGGGAAAAGGCATGAGGGACAACCACGTCGAGATCACCGGGCCCGTGCTGGGCAGCAACATCGGCACCAGCGGGCACGCCAGGGCCGGGGACGTCCACATCGGACACGCCAGGGACGTCGCCGCGGTGCTGCGGCTGCTCGACGCGCTGCGCGAGGAGCTCGGCGAGACCCAGGCTGCCGCGTCGACCGTCGAGGCCGTCGACGACCTGCGGGCCGAGGCGCGCAAACACAAGCCCAGCAGGGACGTCACCGCGCACCTGATGGACAAGCTGGCCGGCCGCGGCCTGGGCGAGCAGATGGAAGACCTCGCGAAGGCGTTCGACGCGCTGTACTGACCCCGGGGGGCCTGCAGAACCGCTAACCGGAGACCCTGCGGGCGGTCGCGAACCGCGGCCGTCCGGCCAGGTCGGCGTGGTCGGCGACGGCGGTCAGCACCCGCCGCGCCGCCAGCAGCGCCGGCACCGACTCGCCCTGCGTGTCGTCGTGCTCGATCCCGACGGACCCGCCCGGCCGCAGCCAGCGCGCGGCCGCCGACACGACGTGCCGGATCACGTCCAGGCCGTCCGCGCCGGAGAACACCGCGTGGTGCGGGTCGTGCACGCCGACCTCGGGCTGCACCGGCGTTCCCTCCGGCACGTAGGGCGGGTTGCACACGACCAGGTCGACGCCACCGTCCAGATCGGACAGCAGCGACGGGTCCGTGGCGTCACCGTGGTGCAGCCGGATCGGCGTGTCCCCCGCCGCCACGCGCGCGTCGGCGTTGCGCCGGGTCCACGACAGCGCCTGCGGGTCCAGCTCCACCGCGTGCACCACCGCGTCCGGCCGGGCCGCCGCGATCGACAACGCCAGCGCGCCCGTGCCCGTGCAAAGGTCCACGACGACCGGTGCCGGCACCCCGGCCACGGCCTTGAGAGCCCACTCCATCAGCAGCTCGGTCTCCGGCCGCGGCACGAACACGCCGGGCCCGACCTCGACCGTGATCGTCCCCATCGGCGCCCAGCCGAGGATGTGCTGCAACGGGATCCGCGCCGCGCGCTGCCCGACCAGCTCGTGCAGCCGGTCGACCACGGGCGGGTCGACCAGCGGGATGAGCGGCAGCCGCCCGCGCTCCACACCGAGCACGTGCGCGACCAGGAGCTCCGCGTCCACGCGCGGGCTGTCCACGCCCGCTTCGGCGAGGATCTTCGCCGCCTCGGCGACGACGGGGCGGAGCGGCTGCCGGTTCGACATCGACGAGCGACCTCAGAAGTTGATCATGTGACCGGCGAGGCCGTGCACGGCTTCCTTGACGGCCTCGGACAGCGTCGGGTGCGCGTGCACGTTGCGCGCGACCTCGTGGACGGTGAGGTCCCACTGCTGCGCCAGCGTGAGCTCGGGCAGCAGCTCGGTCGCCTCGGGGCCGATGATGTGGCCACCGAGCAGCTCGCCGTGCTTGCCGTCGCTGATCAGCTTCACGAAGCCGCCGGGGTCGGCCAGGCCGTGCGCCTTGCCGTTGGCGGTGAACGGGAACTTCGAGACCTGGACGTCGAAGCCCTTCTCCCGGGCCTGCGCCTCGGTGTAGCCGAACGACGCGATCTGCGGCTGGCAGAACGTCGCGCGCGGGATCATCACGTAGTCGAGCTCCATCGTCTCGGCACCCGCGATGGTCTCGGCGGCGATGATGCCCATCGACTCGGCGGTGTGCGCGAGCATCAGCTTCGCGGTCACGTCACCGATGGCGAAGATGTGCGGCACGGACGTGCGGCCGCGGCCGTCGATGTCGATTGCACCGCGCTCGGTGAGCTTCACGCCGGTGTTCTCCAGGCCGTAGCCCTCGACCCGCGGCACGAACCCGATGGCCTGCATGACCTTGTCGGCTTCCAGGACCTCTTCCGCGCCGTTCTTCGACACGGTGACCCGCACCTTGGGGCCGGACTCGTCGATCGACTCGACGCGGGTGCCGACGCGGACGTCGACGCCCATCTTCTTGTAGCGCTTGAGCAGCTCGGCGGACACCTCGGCGTCCTCCAGCGGCACCATCCGGTCGAGGAACTCGACGATGGTCACCTTCACGCCGTAGTTGTGCATGACGTAGGCGAACTCGACGCCGATCGCGCCCGCACCGGCGATGATGATCGACTCGGGCAGGTCCTCGGTCATGATCTGCTCTTCGTAGGTCACGACGCGGTCGGACTTCTGCGTGTTCGGCAGCATCCGGGTCGTGGCGCCCACGGCGATGATCGCGTGGCCGAAGGTGATCGTCTCGTCCCCGACGGTCAGCGTGTGGTCGTCGGTGAAGTTGGCCCACCCGTTGTACTCGGTGATGCCGTTCTTCTTCATGAGGAAGTGCACGCCCTTGACGCGCCCGTCGGCGACCTTGCGGCTGCGCTGCCACGCCGCGCTGTAGTCGAAGCTGACGGTGCCGTCGACCTTGATGCCGAACGTCTTCTGCTCGTGCGTGAAGATGTGCGCGAGCTCAGCGTTGCGCAGGAGAGCCTTCGACGGGATGCAGCCGACGTTCAGGCAGACGCCGCCCCAGTACTTCTCCTCCACGACGGCGGTCTTCAGCCCGAGCTGAGCCGCCCGGATCGCGGCCACGTACCCGCCGGGACCCGCACCCACGACGACGACATCAAAGTGTGCGCTCATGAGTCACACCCTAGGTCCCGAGCTGCTCCTGCAAGAACTCGACGGTCCTTTTCCAGGCGTCCGCGCGCGCGTGCGCGGTGGCCCGCGGAACACCACCACCCGAGAAGGTGACACCGGGCCCCGGATAGGTCACGTCGGTGGCCGGGCGGTGCGGCGGGCCCGCGATCAGGTGTCCTGCCTCGGGATACACGACGTGCTCGTACGGGAACGGGTGATCGTGGTCCTTCAGCCGGCGCAGGGCGACCTCGCTCAGCTCGGCCGACGGCCACCCGTCGTCGTGCCCGGACGAGATGAGCAACACACCGCCGGCGATGTTCTCGACGGGGATCTCCGTGTCCTCCGGCACACCGTCGGACGTGTCGAAGGCGAGCCGCAACGGCACCGGTTCGTCGTTGACGATCCTCGCCCGCAGCTCGTCACTGACGTCGTAGGGCAGGTACGGCAGCGGCTCGCCCTTGTACGTCCACGACGCCGCCTCGTACGAGAGCTTCTGCAGCAGGTTCGCGCCCGGACCGATGGCCTGGGTCACCACGCCGCTGCCGACGACGCTGACGACCGCTTTGACCTGCGGGAACGTGGCGCCGAGCAGCAACGCCAGCTCGCCGCCGCGGGAGCCGCCGACCACACCGATGGCACCGGCCCGTTCGGACAGGTGGCCGATCGCCTCGCCGAAGTACTCCAGCGGGATGTCGACGAGGTGCTCCGGCAGGCCCTCCGCGCCGAAGTAGCCGAGCGCGAACGTCACGAACCCGTGCGCGGCCAGGAGCGCGGCGTCGGTCTCGTGCAGGCCGCCCTCGGAACCGCCCAGCACGATCACGCCGGGGAGCTCCCCCGCGTCGGCCTCCGGGGCGAACAGCGTGCCCACGAGGCCGTTCTCGCGGACCTCGACGCGTTCGACGCCCTCGGGGACGGTGAGCCGCTTGAGCTCCACCTCACCGGCGCCCTCGGCGGACAGGCACAGCGGGCCCGGCTTGCCGCCGGTGCGTTCCAGCGACCAGAACAGGCCCATCCGGTCGACACCGCCGTAGGTGCCTTCCAGCGGCGCGTGCCGGGTGAGGTCCACGACACCGCGTTCGTCGGCCTGGAACACGCCGTGGGACGCGCGGTCGCCTGTGGACAGTTGCACGGTGACCTCGGCGCCGGGCGGTAGTCCGGTCACGACGACGTCCACCGGTTGGTCGAGGGGCGCTATCTGCGGATTCACCAGGATCTCAGCCACAACGCGCCCCTCTCACGTCGGATTACCGGCCTGCGAGCCGTTCCGCCCGGTCAGCGGCAGCCAGAGCGTCCACCACCGCGTCCAGGTCTCCGTCGAGCACCTGGTCCAGGTTATGCGCTTTGTACCCAACCCGGTGATCGGAGATGCGCGATTCGGGGAAGTTGTAGGTCCGCACCCGCTCGCTGCGGTCGACCGTCCGGATCTGGGTGCGGCGGGCGTCGCTCTGCTCCTGCGCCTTCTGCTCCTCGTGCAGCGCGGCGAGGCGGGACTGCAGGACCTGCATCGCGCGGGCCTTGTTCTGCAGCTGGCTGCGCTCGTTCTGGCAGGAGACGACGATGCCGGTCGGCAGGTGCGTGATGCGGACCGCGGAGTCGGTGGTGTTGACCGACTGGCCGCCCTTGCCGCTCGACCGGTAGACGTCGATGCGCAGGTCCTTCTCGTCGATCTCGACCTCGGCGGTCTCCTCGGTCTCCGGGAAGACCAGGACGCCGGCCGCGGACGTGTGGATGCGGCCCTGGCTCTCGGTGACGGGCACGCGCTGCACGCGGTGCACGCCGCCCTCCCACTTCAGCCGGCTCCAGACGCCGTCCGGGGTGGTGGTCTTGGCCTTGATGGCCACCGTGACGTCCTTGAACCCGCCCAGGTCGGAGTCGGTGCCGTCGAGCATCTCGACCTTCCAGCCCTGGCGCTCGGCGTACCGCGTGTACATGCGTAGCAGGTCGCCCGCGAACAGGGCGCTCTCCTCGCCGCCCTCGCCGGACTTGATCTCCAGCAGCACGTCGTCGGCGTCGTGCGGGTCGCGCGGCAGCAGCAGCTCGGTCAGCTTCTCCTCCAGCCTGGGGAGCTGCTCCTCGATCTGCTTGGCCTCGTCGGCGAACGACTGGTCCTCGCTCGCGAGCTCCTTGGCGGCCCCCAGGTCGCTGCGGGCCTGCTCGATCTCACGGGCCGTCTTCACGATCGGGCCGAGCTGGGCGTAGCGCTTGCCGAGCTTGCGCGCCCCCGCCTGGTCAGCGTGCACGGAGGGGTCGGCGAGCTTCTTCTCCAGCTCGTCGTACTCGGCGAGCAGGCTGTCCAGCGACTGCGACACGTTGTCAGGCTCCTGTTGCCTAGGGTGGTCCGGAAACGGCGACGGCGCCTGCCCCGGCCCGCAGGCCGAGGTCAGGCGCCGTGAAAGCAGCTACTTGTTGCGCTTGCCGTAACGCTGCTCGAAGCGCGCCACGCGACCGCCGGTGTCCAGGATGCGCTGCTTGCCCGTGTAGAACGGGTGGCAGTTGGAGCACATCTCGACGCGAACCTCGGACGCGGCGGTGGTGCTGCGCGTCGTGAAGCTGTTACCGCAGCTGCAGGTCACCTCGGTGACGGTGTACTCGGGGTGGATGCCAGTCTTCAAGATCTTGTCCCTTTCAAGGATGGCCGCCGGGTCCCTGTTTCGATGACGGGTGAACCGGAGCCGGACTCGACCACTTAGTTTGCCAGACCGTTCAACACAGGCGTGAACGTGGTTGTTCCCGCAGGCCTGGGGCGGTGTCCGTGGTGGCTGAAGTCACAACCGCTCACCCCCGCCAGTACGCCGTTCGGCGCAAGGTGCCGCCGCTCGGCCGGATGCGACTCCATGTTGTTGGTCGCGTTCCATCAGACTGATAGCCGTGTTCTGCACCGCCGATCGGCAGATGAGCTGGCGCCTCTGGCTGGCCGTGCCGTTCCTGTTCTCCGCCGCCGTGCTCGGCCTCATGGGGTCGGCAGGGCTGGTCACGGCGTCGTACGCGACCGTGCCGCTGTCGCCCGTCGTGTCCGGGGCGGGAGTGGCGGTGGCGGCCGCCGTGTCGGCGGGCGTGCGGTGGCCGAAGGCCTGGCACCGGCACTGGGTGCGCTGGCCGTACCTCGCCGCGGTGCTGGCGTTCGGCGTGCTCGTCGGCGCACTGGAGGTACCCGCGCTGGTCACGGCCGTGCTGGGAGTGCCGGTGCTGCTGGGACTGGTGTTCCAGTGCCTGGTGCAGCAGGACGAGAGCCGGTCCGCCTCCAACTGCCGCTGAACCACGACGTCCGGTCGTTCGGCATTCGAGTGAACAAGCTGAAAATGCCCCCGGTGACCTGCACCGGGGGCATTTTCACGTGAAACCTGCGGGCGATCAGTCCTGCTCGGCGCCCGGCGTCGTCTTCGCCACCTGCATCAGGAACTCGATGTTGGTGCGCGACTTGCGGAGCCGGTCGAGCAGCAGGTCGATGGCCTGCTGGCCGTCCAGCGCGTGCAGGACGCGGCGCAGCTTGTGCGTGACCGCCATCTCGTCCGGCGAGAGCAGCAGCTCTTCCTTGCGCGTACCCGACGAGTCGACGTCGACGGCCGGGAACGTGCGCTTGTCGGCGATCTTGCGGTCGAGCTTGAGCTCGGCGTTGCCGGTGCCCTTGAACTCCTCGAAGATCACCGAGTCGCCGGCGGAGCCGGTCTCGACCAGCGCGGTCGCGATGACGGTCAGCGAGCCGCCGCCCTCGATGTTGCGCGCCGCGCCGAGGAAGCGCTTCGGCGGGTAGAGCGCCGTGGAGTCGACACCACCGGACAGGATGCGACCGGAGGCCGGGGCCGCCAGGTTGTACGCACGGCCCAGACGGGTGATCGAGTCCAGCAGCACGACCACGTCGTGGCCCATCTCCACCAGTCGCTTCGCACGCTCGATGGCGAGCTCGGAGATGGTGGTGTGGTCCGACGGCGGGCGGTCGAAGGTCGAGGCGATGACCTCGCCCTTCACCGAGCGCTGCATGTCGGTGACCTCTTCAGGGCGCTCGTCGACCAGAACGACCATGAGGTGGCACTCGGGGTTGTTCGTGGTGATGGCGTTCGCGATCGACTGCAGCACCGAGGTCTTACCGGCCTTGGGCGGCGACACGACCAGCGCGCGCTGGCCCTTGCCGATCGGCATCACCAGGTCGATGACGCGGGTGGTGAGGATGTGCGGCTCGGTCTCCAGGCGCAGACGCTCGTTCGGGTAGAGCGGCGTCAGCTTGGTGAAGTCCGGGCGGTTGCGCGCCTCGTCCGGGTCCAGGCCGTTGATCTTGTCGACGCGGACCAGCGGGTTGAACTTCTGGCGCTGCTGCTCACCGTCACGCGGCTGGCGGACGGCGCCGGTGATCGCGTCACCGCGGCGCAGACCGTACTTGCGCACCAGCGACAGCGACACGTAGACGTCGTTCGAGCCGGCCAGGTAGCCCGACGTGCGGACGAACGCGTAGTTCTCCAGCACGTCCAGGATGCCCGCGACGGGGAGCAGGACGTCGTCGTCGCGCACCTCGGTCTCGCGGTCGGGACGCTCGCCGCCCTCGCCACGGCCACCGCGGCGGCGACGGTCGCGGAACCGGCCACGACGGCCGCCGTCCTCGTCGTCGGGCTGCTGGTTGCCCTGGCGATCGCGGTCACGACCCCGGTCGCCGCGGTCACCGCGGTCGCCCCGGTCGGAACGCTCACGGCGCTCGCCGCGCTCCTGGCGGTCACCGCGCTCGGAACGCTCGCCACGGTCGGAACGCTCGCTGCGCTCCGCACGCTCGGGACGTTCGCCGCGGTCAGCCCGCTCACCACGGTCAGCCCGCTCGGAACGGTCAGCACGCTCACCACGGTCGGTCCGCTCGCCGCGGTCGGAACGCTCGGAGCGCTCGCCACGGTCAGCACGCTCGGGCCGGTCAGCCCGCTCGGAACGCTCGACGCGCTCCTGCGGCTGCTGCTGGCCCTCGCCCGCCTCGGCGTTGCCACCACCGCGGCCGGACCGGCGGCGGCGGTTGCCACGGCGACCGCCCTCCTCGGAGTTGCGGCCCCCGTCCTCGGCCCCAGCGTCGGCGGCGGCGGGCTTCTCGGCCACGTCGAGCTGCTGCTGAACAGGCTTTTCCGCGGGCTTCTCGACCACCGGCTGCTCCGCGACGGGAGCCGGCTTCTCAGCGGCCTGCTTGGGGGCCCGCGCCGGCTTCTCGGCCTTCGCGGGGGCGCCGGAGCCCTGCTTCTCCTTGATGGCCGCGATCAGGTCTCCCTTGCGCAGGCCAGCGGTTCCGGTGATGCCCAGCTGCCCGGCGAGCTCACGCAGCTCAGCGAGGACCATGCCGGACAGACCCGCGCGGCGGCGCGGCGTCGTGCCGTTCGAAGGGGTGGACAGAGCGGTCTCCTCGGCTCCAGAACCAGAAGCAGCTGCGACATCGCTGCTCAGCAAATCGGTGTTGCTCACACATGTCCTTCCTGACCAGGCCCCGCCTCCTACGCGGCCCAGCGGACCCGTCTTCCCGCTTCAACTGGGGAACGACGGTCAGTCCGATGCAGACGGAAGCACACACCGCTTCCGGCAAGCACGGGACTTTTGTCAGGTCACACGGCGATCGGGTGCCTCTTTTGCGTCCGCCCCGCCCGCACGGCACAGAGCCGGAACACAAAAGGATTGCGACCCGGAACGAATGTCCGGGCGCGACACCGGCGCCCGTGCGCTCGGTGACTGATCGCCCCCGAGGGTAGACGCCGGTTCTCCTGCATGCAACAACCGGGGTCGGGCGTGTCAGTCCAATGGACGAACACGTACGCCGGCGGCGTCGACGTCGAGTCTCCGCACGTCGAAGCCGTGCACGTCCACCTCGTCCGGAACGTCCCCGAACGCGATCACGGTGGGTCCCGCTCCGGACACGCAGGCGGGAACCCCGAGCTTGCGGAGATCGTTGATCACTCGAACGGTGTCGGGCCACGCGGGCTCGCGGTAGTTCTGGTGGAGGCGATCCTCAGTAGCGGCAAGGAGAACCGACGGGTCCGAGGTCAGGGCGTGCACCGCCAGGGCGGCCCGCCCGGCGGCGTGCGCGGCGTCGGCGTGCGGCACCTCGGCCGGAAGCAGGCCGCGGGTGGTCTTGGTGGACGACTCCTGCGACGGGACCAGCACGACCGGGCGCACCCGTGCGTCAGCGGCCATCCGGACCGCCCGGTACCGCTCCCCCTCCGACCACGCGACGACCACACCGCCGTAGAGGGCGGCGGCGGCGTTGTCCGCGTGGCCCTCGAACTCGGCGGCGATTTGCAACGCGTCCGTGTCCAACTCGCGACCCGTGAGGGTGAACCCGGCTGCGACACCCGCCACGATCGCGGCGGCCGAAGAGCCGAGCCCGCGTGCGTGCGGAATCACGTTGTGGCACTTCAGAGCGAGCCCACCGGAGTAGCCGGCGGCACGGACGGCCCGCACGACGAGGTGTGACTCGTCGAGCGGGACCTCACCCGATCCGGCGCCCTCGACCGTGACCGAGAGGCCCTCGGCGACGGCGACCTCGACCTCGTCGTACAACCCGAGTGCCATGCCCAGCGCGTCGAACCCCGAACCGAGGTTCGCGGTCGACGCGGGGACGGTGACGACGAACCTCACGCGAGCTCCAGCGCGTGTGCCACGGCGCCGGGGTCGACCGGCACCGGCTCGACCTCGGTGGTGCCGAGCAGCGCGGTGTCGGGGTCCTTCAGACCGTGTCCGGTGACGGTGCACACAACCGTCGAGCCCTGGGGCAGCCGGCCGTCCCGCGCGGTCTGCAGCAGACCCGCGATGGACGCCGCGGACGCGGGCTCCACGAAGATGCCCTCCGACGACGCCAGCAGCCGGTAGGCCTCGAGGATCTGCTCGTCGGTGACCGCGTCGATCAGGCCGCCGGACTCGTCACGGGCGTTGACCGCACCGGTCCACGAGGCGGGGCTGCCGATCCGGATGGCGGTCGCGATGGTCTCCGGGTTCGGCACCGGCTGACCGGACACGAGCGGCGCGGCACCGGCGGCCTGGAACCCGAACATGCGGGGCAGGCCCCGGTCGTAGGACGTGTAGCCCTTCCAGTACGCGGTGATGTTGCCCGCGTTGCCGACCGGCAGGCAGTGCACGTCCGGCGCCCGGCCGAGCACGTCGCAGACCTCCCACGCGGCGGTCTGCTGCCCGACCAGCCGCACCGGGTTGACCGAGTTGACCAGGGTGACCGGGTACTCGGCCGCGGTCTTCGACGCGAGCTCCAGGCAGTCGTCGAAGTTGCCGTCGATCTGCAGGATCTTCGCGCCGTGCATCACGGCCTGCGCGAGCTTGCCCATCGCGATCTTGCCGCTGGGCACCAGCACCGCCGCCGTCAGACCGGCCTTGGCCGCGTAGGCGGCCGCGGAGGCCGACGTGTTGCCGGTCGAGGCGCAGATGACCGCCTTCAGTCCGGAGGCGAGCGCGTAGGTCATGGCCACGGTCATGCCGCGGTCCTTGAACGAGCCGGTCGGGTTCGCGCCCTCGACCTTGACCCACACGTCCGACCCGGTCGTCGCGGACAGCCGCTGGGCGTGCACCAGCGGCGTGCCGCCCTCGTGCAGCGTGACGACCTCCGCGCCCTCCGGGATCTCGATGCGGTCCCGGTAGGCGTTGATGAGTCCGGGCCAGCCTGCTCTGACAGCGCTCATCACTCTTCGCCCTCCACCCTCATGACGCTGACGACGTCCCGCACCACGGGGAGGCCACCGACTTTGTCCACAGTGGACCGCAGCGCGGCGTCGGTCGCCGCGTGCGTGACGATCACCAGGCTGGCGTCCTCGGTGCGACCCTCCTGGCGCACCGCGGCGATGCTCACGTCGTGCTCGGCGAAGACGGCGGCGACCTGCGACAGGACACCGGCCTTGTCCGCCACGTCGAGGCTGATGTGGTAGCGGGTGGGCGTGTTGCCCATCGGCTGCGCGGGCAGCGCCGCGTAGGCCGACTCGCGCGGACCACGCCCGCTCGCGACCTTGTTGCGCGCCACGGCGACCAGGTCGCCCAGCACCGCGCTCGCCGTCGGGGCGCCACCGGCGCCCTGCCCGTAGAACATCATCTCCCCCGCCGCGTCGGCCTCGACGAACACCGCGTTGAACGCACCGTTCACACTCGCCAGCGGATGCGTCCTGGGGATCATGGCCGGGTGCACTCGAACGGCGACTGACTCCTGACCGGACGGGCTCACGACCCGTTCGCAGATCGCGAGCAGCTTCACCGTGCGGCCCAGGCCCTTCGCCGCCGCGATGTCGGCGGCACTGACCTGGCGGATGCCCTCGCGGTACACGTCCGCGGCCGTCACCCGCGTGTGGAACGCGAGCGACGCGAGGATCGCGGCCTTCGACGCGGCGTCGAAGCCGTCCACGTCGGCGGTCGGGTCGGCCTCGGCGTACCCCAGCCGCGAGGCCTCCTCCAGCGTCTCGGCGTAGCCGGCGCCGGTGGCATCCATCGCGGACAGGATGAAGTTCGTGGTGCCGTTGACGATGCCCATCACGCGCGTGATCCGGTCGCCGGCGAGGGACTCCCGCAGCGGGCGCAGCAACGGGATCGCACCGGCGACGGCCGCCTCGAAGTAGAGGTCGGCACCGGAGCCGTCCGCCGCCTCGAACAGGTCGGAACCGTGCTCGGCCAGCAGCGCCTTGTTCGCCGTCACGACGGACTTGCCGTTGTGCAGCGCCTCCAGCAGCAGCCCGCGCGTGGGGTCGATGCCCCCGATGACCTCGACGACCACGTCCACGTCGTCGGACTTCACCAGCGCGGACGCGTCCGTCGTGAGCAGGTGCTCCGGCACCTCGCGGTGCTTGTTCGGCCTGCGCACCGCGATCCCGGCGAGCTCGATCGGCGCACCGATGCGGGCCGCGAGGTCACCGGCCTGGTCCGTCAGCAGCCGGACCACCTCCGTGCCCACCGTGCCGCACCCGAGCAGCGCCACCCGGATGGGTGTGGGCTTGCCTCCGGCTGATTCCTTGGCGAGCACCGTTCATACCTCCAGACGGAACAGGTCGTCCTCGGTCTCGCGGCGCAGCAGCAGCCGCGCCTCCCCGTCGGTCACCGCGGCGAGCGCGGGCCTCGGAAGTCGGTTGTACCCGCTCGCCATCGAGTAGCAGTAGGCCCCCGTCGCAGCCACCGCCACCAGGTCGCCCGGCGCGAGGTCGTCGGGCAGCCAGCAGTCGCGCACCACGATGTCACCGGACTCGCAGTGTTTGCCCACGACGCGGCACAGCACCGCCCGCGAATCGGGCTCCGCGGCACGGGACACCAGCCTGCAGTCGTAGACCGCGTCGTAGAGCGCCGTGCGGATGTTGTCGCTCATGCCGCCGTCGACGCTGACGTACCGGCGGCGCGCGCCACCGTCGAGCTCGACGTCCTTGATCGTGCCGACCTCGTACACGGTGACCGTGCCGGGGCCGACGATCGCGCGGCCGGGCTCGACCGCGATGCGCGGCATCTCCAGGCCGTTGTGCTCGCACTCCTTCTGCACGATGTTGTGCAGCTGCCGCGCGAGCTCCGCGGGCGGGGGCGGGTCGTCGTCCGGGGTGTAGGCGATGCCGAGACCGCCGCCGAGGTCGACGGTGGTCAGCGAGTCGATCTCGCCGTGCTCCTCGCGGATGTCCGCCAGCAGGCCGATCACGCGGCGGGCGGCGACCTCGAAGCCGGACGCGTCGAAGATCTGCGAGCCGATGTGGCTGTGCAGGCCGACGAGCCGCAGGCCGCTCGCCTTCAGCACGCGGCGCACGGCCTCGGCCGCGTCACCGGAGGACAGCGAGAAGCCGAACTTCTGGTCCTCGTGCGCGGTCGCGATGAACTCGTGGGTGTGCGCCTCGACGCCGACCGTCACGCGGATCAGCACCGGCTGCACCACACCACGGTCGCGCGCGATCTGGTCGAGCCGCGCGATCTCGTGGTAGGAGTCGACGACGATCCCGCCGACACCCGCCTCCACGGCCGCGATCAGCTCGGCGGCGCTCTTGTTGTTGCCGTGCAACGCGATCCGCTCGGCCGGGAAGTCCGCCCTGAGCGCGATCGCCAGCTCACCGCCGCTGCAGACGTCGATGGAGAGGCCCTCCTCGGCCACCCACCGCGCGACCTGGACGCTCAGGAACGCCTTGGAGGCGTAGTGCACCAGCGTCGGGTCGCCGAACGCCTGGGCGTGCTCACGGCAGCGCGCGCGGAAGTCCTGCTCGTCCATGACGAACAACGGGGTGCCGTACTGCTCGGCGAGCCCGCGCACGTCCACGCCCGCCAGCTCCACGACACCGTCGGCGGTGCGGGAGGCGTTGCGCGGCCACACCTTCGGGTGCAGGTGGTCGAGCTGGTCGGCGGTGGAGGGGCGGTCGCCGGCGGTGGTGCCGGGAACCACGACGTCGGCGTGCCGGGGTCCGGCCGGGTGCGCGCGCATCACATGCGCTCCGGGGCGGTCACGCCGAGCAGGCGCAGGCCCGCGGCGAACACGCGCCTGGTCGCGTTGACGAGCTGAAGCCTGACCTGGTGCAACGGAGTCGTCTCCTCATCGCCGCGTGGCAGCACGCGGCAGTCCTGCTGGAAGCGGTGGTAGGTACCCGCGAGCTCTTCGAGGTAGCGGGCGACGCGGTGCGGTTCGCGCAGCTCGGCGGCGGTGGCCACCACTCGCGGGAACTCGCCGATGGTGCGGATGAGGTCGCCCTCGCGCTCGTGGGTGAGCAGCGCGAAGTCCGCACCGGGGGTGATGCCGAGGTCGGCGGCGTTGCGCAGGATCGACGACGTGCGCGCGTGGGCGTACTGCACGTAGTAGACCGGGTTGTCGTTGCTGTGCTTGCGCAGCAGGTCGAGGTCGATGTCCAGGCCGGAGTCGACGCTCGACCGGACCATGGCGTAGCGGGCGGCGTCCACCCCGACCGCGTCGACCAGGTCCTCCATCGTGATGACGGTGCCGGCGCGCTTGCTCATCCGCACCGGCTGGCCGCCGCTGACGAGGTTCACGAGCTGGCCGATCAGCACCTCGACGCTGTCCGGGTCGTCGCCGAGGGCGGCCGCGGCGGCCTTGAGGCGCGCGATGTAGCCGTGGTGGTCCGCGCCGAGCATGTAGATGCACAGGTCGAAGCCACGGCCGCGCTTGTCCACGAGGTAGGCGATGTCGCCGGCGATGTAGGCCGGGTTGCCGTCGCTCTTGATGACGACGCGGTCCTTGTCGTCACCGAAGTCGGTGGACCGCAGCCACCAGGCGCCGTCCTTCTCGTACAACGTGCCGTTGGCCTTGAGCTTGGCGACCGCCTCGTCCACCCGGCCGCCGCGGTGCAGCGAGTCCTCGTGGAAGAACACGTCGAAGTCGGTGCCGAAGTCGTGCAGACTGCGCTTGATCTCGTCGAACATCAGCCCGACACCGACCCTGCGGACCGTCTCGGGGTCGGTCAGCGCGCCCGGCTCGCGGCGCAACACCTCGGCGGCGATGTCGCTCACGTACGTGCCCGCGTAGCCGTCCTCCGGCGCGGGCTCGCCCTTCGCGGCGGCGATCAGAGACCGGACGAACCGGTCGATCTGCGCACCCGCGTCGTTGAAGTAGTACTCGCGGGTGACCTCGCCGCCGCGGGCCTGCAGGATCCGGCCGAGCGCGTCGCCGACGGCCGCCCAGCGCGCGCCACCCAGGTGGATGGGGCCGGTCGGGTTCGCGGAGACGAACTCCAGGTTGATCTTCTTGCCCTTGAGCTCGTCGCCGGTGCCGTAGCCCTCGCGCAGCGCGTCCTCGACGATCGCGCCCTGCGCCTCGGTGGCGATGGTGAGGTTGAGGAAGCCCGGTCCCGCCACGTCGGCCTTCGCGATGGCCGCCTGGGTCCGCAGGGCCTCGGCGAGCCACGTGGCGAGGTCGCGCGGGGCGACACCGACCTTCTTGGCGAGCTGCAGCGCGACGTTCGTGGCGTAGTCGCCGTGCTCGGGGTTCCTGGGTCGCTCGACGGCCACCTGCTCCGGTGCGGCGGCGGTGTCCAGGCCCCGGTCGGAGAGCAGCCGGGCAACCGTTGTCCGAACCAGATCGGCGAGCGCGTCAGGGGTCACGGACGATGAGTCTAGAGAAGCGTTGTCGCAGGTCTCGACCGGGATACCGGGTCTCGGAGGGTGAGACGGCAAGTGTTAACGCGCACGTGGTAGTGCACTGCCCTGACAGTGATCAGACACGTTGTCCCTACACTGGCGCCGGTTGACCAGGACGACATCTGAGGCGGACATGACCAGCGGCAAGAAGACGAAGGCCACACGCAACAGCGTGGCCGCAGCCCGTTCCTCGGTGGTGGGGAAGAAGCCCAAGCCGTGGGGCACGATCATCGCGGTAGTCGCCGTGCTGGGTCTCGCCGGCGGCGTCTTCGGATACGCGTACTCGCAGATCCACGCGCAGAACGTCAAAGAGGCCGCCCTGGCCAAGTGGAAGCCCTCCGACACCAACAAGGACCCGTCGACGCAGCTCGCGGGCATCGTGGTCAAGGAGTACAAGGGTTCCCGCCACGTCGAGGCGACCCAGCGCGTCGCCTACGACCAGACCCCCGCGTTCGGCGGCCCGCACGACGGCCAGTGGGCCGACTGCACCGGTGTCGTCTACGACAAGGCGGTCCGCACCGAGAACATGGTCCACGGCCTGGAGCACGGCGCCGTGTGGATCGCGTACAACCCGGACCAGGTCTCCGGCGACGCCCTGGGCAAGCTCAAGACCAAGGTCGAGGGCATCCCGTACATGATGATGTCGCCGTACCCCGGCCTCGACAAGCCGATCTCGCTGCAGGCGTGGGGCCACCAGCTGAAGGTCGACAACGCCGACGACGAGCGCATCGACCAGTTCGTCTCCTCGCTGCTGCGCAACTCGAACACCTACCCCGAGGTCGGCGCGTCCTGCGAGAACTCGGCGTTCCTGTCGAACCCGGCCCCGTTCGTGGCCGAGAAGCCGGGCGCCGACGCCGTGCCGATGGACGGCGGCAAGGACGACTCCGCCACCGAGGGCCAGCCGAACGCCAGCACGCCGCCGCCGTCGGGCTCCGTCTCGACGCCGCCTTCGAGCTGATGTCGGTCCCTCCCTCCGACGACGAGGTCGTGGTCGTGGGCTCCGGGCGCCCCTCGGGTGTCGCCCGGACCCTCGTCATCACCGCCGCCGTGCTCGCCGTGCTGCTGCTGGGCGCGGCCGTCGGCCTGCTGGTGAAGCTCCCCGGCTCGTCGTCCACGTCGGCCGCCCCCGCCTCCGGCTCGGTCGACGTCGGCTTCTGCCAGGACATGGCCATGCACCACCTGCAGGGCATCCAGATGGCCAACACCGCCCGCGACCGCTCCACCGACCCCGACGTCCGCCAGCTCGCCTTCGACATCGCCTCCACCCAGCTCGAACAGGTGGGCCGCATGAAGGGCTGGCTGATGATGTGGAACGAACACGAGCAGAACGTCTCCGGCGTCTACATGACCTGGATGAACGAGTCGGGCGTCCACGGCCACGGCGCCACCACGCCGGAACCCGGCAAGCCCGCCATGCCCGGCATGGCCACCACCGACGAGCTGCAGAAGCTCCGCTCGCTGACCGGCCGCGACCTCGACGTGTACTTCCTCCAGCTGATGCTCCGCCACCACCTCGGCGGCGCCCCGATGGCCGAGTACGCCTCGACCCACGCTGGCCAGCCCGCGGTGCGCACGCTGGCCGAGAACATGCTGAAGTCGCAGTCGGCCGAGACCGAGCTGATGAAGGACTACCTGGCCAAGCGCGGAGCCGCCCCGCTGCCGTAGCCAGGTTGGTCAACACCCGCGGGCCGTCCCCTTCTTCGGAGGGGGACGGCCTTGTGCGTTGGCCGGGACACTGATCGCCCGGCCGTTGAGCTCCTGGAGCGGCCTGCCGGCACGGTTCGGCTTTCACCCTGCGAGCCGGTGGACATCCGCCTACCCCTGAGTAACGTGGGTCACACCCCTACTCGGAGGTAACCATGACCGTCGACGAGCGCGCGGCCAGGCAGGTCGCCGAACAAGCCCGTGAAACCCGCTGGCAGCGACCGAGCTTCGGCAAAGAGCTCTTCCTCGGCCACTTCCGCGTCGACCTGATCCACCCGCACCCGCAGGGCAGCCGCGAGGACCGCGAGCGCGGGGAGGCGTTCCTCGCCAAGCTCAGGGAGTTCACCGAGGCCCGGATCGACAACGCCGTCATCGAGCGGGACGCACAGATCCCCGACGACGTGCTCAAGGGGCTCAAGGACCTCGGCGCGTTCGGCATGAAGATCAAGCCCGAGTACGGCGGCGTCGGCCTCACGCAGGTCTACTACAACAAGGCGTTGATGCTGGTCGGCAGCGCCAGCCCCGCCATCGGCGCCATGCTGAGCGCGCACCAGTCCATCGGCGTGCCGCAGCCGGTCGCCATGTTCGGCAGCGAGGAGCAGAAGCGCGAGTTCCTGCCGCGGTGCGCCAAGGGCGAGATCACCGCCTTCCTCCTCACCGAGCCCGATGTCGGCTCCGACCCGGCCCGGCTCGGCACCACCGCCACGCCCGACGGTGACGACTACGTCCTCAACGGCGTCAAGCTCTGGACCACCAACGGCGTCGTCGCCGACCTGCTCGTCGTCATGGCACAGGTGCCGGGCAAGGGCATCACCGCGTTCGTCGTCGAGGCGGGCGCCGAGGGCATCACGGTCGAGAACCGCAACGCGTTCATGGGCCTGCGGGGCCTCGAGAACGGCGTCACGCGGTTCCACGACGTCCGGGTGCCCGGGAAGAACGTCATCGGCAAGGAGGGGGCCGGTCTCAAGATCGCCCTCGCCACCCTCAACACCGGCCGGCTCAGCCTGCCCGCCCTCTGCGCGGGCAGTGCCAAGTGGTGCCTCAAGATCGCGCGCGAGTGGAGCAGCGAGCGCGTGCAGTGGGGGTTGCCGGTCGGCAGGCACGAGGCCATCGCCGGCAAGATCGCCTTCATCGCGGCCACGGCGTACGCGCTGGAGGCGGTGCTGGACCTCAGTTCCGAGCTCGCCGACGCCGGCAGCCACGACATCCGCATCGAGGCCGCGCTGGCCAAGCTCTACGCCTCCGAGAAGGCCTGGCTGGTGGCCGACGAGCTGGTGCAGGTGCGCGGCGGGCGCGGGTACGAGACCGCGCAGAGCCAGGCCGCGCGCGGGGAACGCGGGGTCGCGGCCGAGCAGGTGCTGAGGGACCTGCGCATCAACCGGATCTTCGAGGGCTCCACCGAGATCATGCACCTGCTGATCGCCCGCGAGGCCGTGGACGCGCACCTGTCGGTGGCCGGCGACATCATCGACCCGGACGCCGACCGGCAGCGCAAGATCAAGGCCGCGGCCAAGGCCGGTGGGTTCTACGCCAGGTGGTTCCCCACGCTGGTCGTCGGCAAGGGGCAGAGCCCGGCCGGCTACACGGAGTTCGGGCCGCTGGCCAGGCACCTGCGGTTCGTGGAGCGGTCGGCGCGCAAGCTGGCGCGGCAGACGTTCTACGCGATGTCGCGGTGGCAGGGGAAGATGGAGCGCAAGCAGCGGTTCCTCAGCCGGGTCGTGGACATCGGGGCCGAGCTGTTCGCGATCAGCGCGACATGCGTGCGGGCGGTGCGTGACCCGAACCCGGACGCCCAGCTGCTGGCCGACGCGTTCTGCAAGCAGGCGCGCGTCCGCGTGGACGAGCTGTTCGAGCGGCTGTGGAAGAACACCGACGACTCCGACGTCGTCCTCGCCAGGCAGGTCATGGACGGGCGGTTCACCTGGCTGGAGCACGGCATCGTCGACCCGTCGATCCCCGGCAGCTGGATCGCCGACTCGACGCACCGCGAGAGCACGGCCGAGAACGTCCACCGGCCGACTCCGCGCTGAAGCTCCCGTTGTTGCTGCACGGGGCAGGCTGATGGTGGTGCGGGCGCGGCACCTGCCCCGTGCACGGCCGGTAGGGGGCTACGTCCCCCGCATCCCCCTACCGACTCCCCTTGCAACGGAAGGACACAACACCCTCCAGGTGGAGGTTCCGGTAACGCTAAGCCACAAATCGCTGTTCACGCATACGACAAATGAGTGAATTACCAGGTGAGGCACACTCGACTACTCTCAGAGAGTAACTTCGAAGACCAATTCACGGCGCCTCCGTGCCCCGCAATGGACTCCGCCGATTCGAGACGTGCGGAGAAGACAGGTTCGAGGACAAGTTCCAGCCTGCGTCTTGACAACGATGTCAGCGTGCCGAAACGCTGCCTCGCGAACGGGGCAGGCAAGGCGGCGGAAGGGTTGCAATGAGGCAACTGGGGAAGAGACGGACAACGACCCTGTTGAGCGTCGCGATCACTGCGACACTGGTGTGCGGCGTCACCAACGGCTACGCGGCCGCCGCACCGGAGGAGTCGGGAGTGGGCTTTTCATCGTCCTTTGAGGACGGTCAACCGCAACCATCGTGGGCGAACACGGTCGAGACCGGCCCCTCGGGCAGCCCGAAGGCGTCCGGCGTCATCGGCTCGGACGGCTCGGGCATCCCCGGCAACGTCTCGGACAAGGTGCTGGAGGTGAAGGCCAGCGGTGAGTACGCCGACTCGGGCGAGGTGAAGGAGAACCTCGTCGACGGCAGCGTCAACACCAAGTGGCTGGTCTTCGCGACCACCGGCTGGGCGTCATTCCGCTTCGCCGAGGCCCAGACGATCCGCAGGTACGCGCTCTCGTCGGCCAACGACTCGCCCGAGCGCGACCCGAAGAACTGGACCCTGCAGGGCTCGGACAACGGCACCGACTGGACCGTGGTCGACACCCGCACCGGTGAGGCGTTCGCCGAGCGGTTCCAGACCAAGACCTACGACATCGCGACGCCGCAGGCGTTCACCCGGTACAAGCTCGACATCACGCTGAACAACGGCTCCACGAACATCGTGCAGCTCGCCGAGGTGCAGCTCTCCGACGGCTCGACCACGCCTCCGCCGCCGAACATGCGCAGCGTCGTCGGCAGCGGCCCCACGGGCGGCTACGCGTCCAAGGCGCGGGTCGGCTGGACCGGTGTGAAGTCGTTCCGCTTCCAGGGCCGCCACACCGCCGAGGGCCGGGCGTACAGCTACAACAAGGTCTTCGACGTCGACGTCGAGGTCGGGCCGCAGACCGAGCTGTCGTACCTGATCTTCCCGGACTTCGTGACCGACAACCTGAACTACCCGAGCACGTACTCGTCGGTGGACCTCGCGTTCTCCGACGGCACGTACCTGAGCGACCTCAAGGCGGTGGACCAGCACGGCGCGGTGCTGTCGCCGCAGGGCCAGGGCGCGGGCAAGTTCCTCTACACCAACCAGTGGAACAAGGTCGCCTCGACGATCGGCGCGGTCGCGGCCGGCAAGACGGTCAAGCGGGTGCTGGTCGCCTACGACGGCCCCCAGGGCCCGACCGAGTTCGGCGCGTGGGTCGACGACATCCGCATCGGCGACGTCGTCAAGAAGCAGTACGCCAAGCCGTCGGACTACGTGCTGACCACGCGGGGCACGAACTCCAACGGCTCGTTCTCGCGCGGCAACAACTTCCCGGCCACCGCGGTGCCGCACGGCTTCAACTTCTGGACCCCGATGACGAACGCGGGCTCCACGTCGTGGCTGTACGAGTACCAGCAGCGCAACAACGCGCAGAACCTGCCGACGCTGCAGGCGTTCACGGCCTCGCACGAGCCGAGCCCGTGGATGGGCGACCGGCAGACGTTCCAGGTCATGCCGTCGGACAAGGCGCCGACGCAGGACCGCGCGCTGCGGTCGCTGCCGTTCAAGCACGACAACGAGGTCGCGAAGGCGCACTACTACGGCGTGACCTTCGAGAACGGCCTCAAGGCCGAGATCGCGCCGACCGACCACGCGGCGGTCTTCCGGTTCACGTTCCCGGACGAGGGCCAGAAGAACCTCGTGTTCGACAACGTGAACAACCTCGGTGGGCTGACCCTCGACGCGGCCGGTGGTGTCGTCACGGGCTTCTCGGACGTCAAGAGCGGCCTTTCCACGGGTGCGTCGCGCCTGTTCGTCTACGGCGAGGTGGACAAGGCGGTGACCGCGAGCGGACGGCTGACGGGCGCCGGCCGTGACGCCGTCGGCGGCTACTTCACGTTCGCCGACAAGACCGTCCAGCTGCGCATCGCCACCTCGCTGATCTCGGTGGACCAGGCGAAGGCGAACCTGGAGCAGGAGGTCGGCGGCTCCGACACGTTCGAGTCGGTGCGCGACCGCGCGCAGGCCGCCTGGGACAGGGTGCTCGGCATCCTCAGCGTCGAGGGCGCGTCGGAAGACCAGCTGATCACCACGTACTCCAACATGTACCGGCTCTACCTGTACCCGAACTCCGGCTTCGAGAAGGTCGGCGACAAGGTCCGGTACGCGTCCCCGGTGGCGCCCCCGACCGGCCCTTCGACGCCGACGCAGACCGGCGCGAAGGTCGTGGACGGCAAGATCTACGTCAACAACGGCTTCTGGGACACCTACCGCACGACCTGGCCCGCCTACAGCCTCTTCACGCCCTCCCAGGCGGGCGAGATGGCCGAGGGCTTCGTCCAGCAGTACAAGGACGGCGGCTGGATCTCGCGCTGGTCCTCCCCCGGCTACGCCGACCTGATGACCGGCACGAGCTCGGACGTGGCGTTCGCCGACGCCTACCTCAAGGGCGTGACGAACTTCGACGCCAAGGCCGCCTACGAGGCCGCGGTGAAGAACGCCTCGGTGGTGCCGCCGAACAGCGGTGTCGGCCGCAAGGGCATGGACCGGTCGATCTTCCTCGGCTACACGGGCAACGACCAGCTGGGTGAGGCCTGGTCGTGGGCGATCGAGGGCTACCTCAACGACTACGGCATCTCGCAGATGGCGAAGGCGTTGTACGACAAGACGGGCGAGAAGCGGTACGCCGAGGAGCACGAGTACTTCCTCAACCGCTCGCTCAACTACGTGCTGACGTTCGACAAGCGGATCGGCTTCTTCCAGGGCCGCAACGTCGACGGGTCGTGGCGGGTCCAGGACCCCGCGAAGTACAACCCGCAGGACTGGCGCTACGACTACACCGAGACGAACGGCTGGAACATGGCGTTCACGGTGCCGCACGACGGGCAAGGTCTCGCGAACCTGTACGGCGGGCGGGACGCGCTGGCGAAGAAGCTCGACCAGTTCTTCACCCTGCCGGAGACCGCGAAGTTCCCCGGCGGCTACGGCGGGGTGATCCACGAGATGATCGAGGCGCGGGACGTGCGGATGGGCCAGTACGGCCACTCCAACCAGCCCTCGCACCACATCGCCTACATGTACAACTACGCCGGTCAGCCCGCCCGCACCGCGGAGAAGGTCCGGGAGATCATGGCGCGCCTGTACGTCGGCAGTCAGGAGGGCCAGGGCTACGCGGGCGACGAGGACAACGGCGAGATGTCGGCGTGGTACCTGTTCTCGTCGCTGGGCTTCTACCCGCTGCAGATGGGCAAGCCGGCCTACGCGATCGGCTCGCCGCAGTTCACCAAGGCGACCGTCGCGCTGGAGAACGGCAAGAAGCTGGTGGTCAACGCGCCGAAGAACAGCGCGAAGAACATCTACGTGCAGGGCGTGAAGGTCAACGGCAAGGCGTGGAACAAGACGTACCTGCCGCACGACCTGCTCGCGAACGGCGCCACGATCGACTTCGACATGGGCCCCGCCCCGTCGAAGTGGGGCACGGGCGCCGACGACGCCCCCGAGTCGATCACCAAGGGCACCGAGGTCGCCACGCCGCTGCGTGACGTCGCCACGGGCCTGTCGGTGGCCGCGTTGTCGGACAACAACTCCGCGACCTCCGCGACGGTCCGCACGGCCGACTTCACGCCGGCCGACGCCAAGGAGAAGGCGGAGTTCTACACGCTGACCAACGCGAAGGCCGGCCCGTCACCGACGTCGTGGGAGCTGAAGGCCTCCTACGACGGCAAGACGTGGGCGACCGTCGACAAGCGCTCCGGCGAGAACTTCCAGTGGCAGCAGTACACCCGGTCGTTCAAGATCGCCTCGCCGGGCCGCTACGCGTTCTACCGCCTGGAGTTCGCCGGCGACGTCGCGCTGTCGGAGTTCGAGCTGCTCTCGAAGCCGTTACCCGCCGCCACCACCACGGTGACCGGCACGGTCAACGGCCCGCTGCAGGTCACCGGCGTGACCTATGTGGACGGTGCCACGATCAGCGGTCCGGTGACCGTCGCCCGCGGCGCCACGCTGTACGTCTTCGGCGGCGAGATCAAGGGCCCGCTGTCGGCCGCGGACGCCGCGTCCGTGGTCCTGGTGGGCACCAGGGTCTCGGGCCCGGTGACCGTGAACGGCGCCTCGTCGGAGGTAGCGCTGGAGAACACCGCGGTCGGTGGCCCTGTGTCACTGACGTCCAACAAAACCCGTTCCGTGGTGGCGTTCTCGACCGTCGGCGGCCCGTTGTCCTGCACGGGCAACACGCCGTCACCGGTCAGCAACGGCTTCGCGAACGACGTCAAGGGGCCGAAGGCAGGACAGTGCGCTGGGCTGTAACGCCCAACTGAAGCCCGCCTGACAGGAAAAGCCGCGTTCCGTCACGGAGCGCGGCTTTTTCCGTTCACCTGAACGGATCTTTCCGGTGCGGTAGGTTTTCCGGTGGGATCTTGACAATTCGCTGGTGTGACTCGGGGAGGTCGCTGTGGTGCCGTTCACCCAAGGCAGGACGTGGGTTTCGGTACCCGAGCCGCGACGGCCCGTTCCGTCACGCACCGGTATGCCGTCCACCAAGGACGCCGTGCGCTCCCTGCCGGTCAGCTCACCAGGAAAGCTCGCGGCACCGCTGCGCTGACGACCCGCCCTCGACCTGCAACGTCGCGTGCTCGATGTGGTACTCGCTCTTCAACAACGCCTGCGCGGCCGTCAGCACTACCTCGTGATCGGCGTCCTGCGCGGTCGTGAGGTGCGCCGACGCCACCTCCATGCCACTGGTGAGCGTCCACACGTGCAGGTCGTGCGCCTCGACGACACCGGGCAACGTGGAGAGCGCCTTCTGCATCTCCGTGACGTCCAACCGCTCCGGCGCGTGCTGGAACAGGATGTGCAACGCGTTCTTCGCCAGCGAGTACGTCCGCGGCAGCACCCACACACCGATCAGCACACCCATGATCGGGTCCGCGTACCGCCACCCCGTCGTGATGGTCACCAGCGCACTGACGAGCACCCCCACCGACCCGACGAGGTCCGCCAGCACCTCCAGGTACGCACCCCTGACGTTGATGCTGTCCTTGGCCCCCTCTTTGAGCACGCTGAAGGACACGAGGTTGGCCGCGAGCCCCAGCCCCGCCGCGATCAGCACCGGCCACCCCGGCACACTCGGCGGGTCCTGGAACCTGCCGACCGCCTCGTAGACCACGTACCCCGCGACCCCGAACAGCAAGACCGCGTTGGCCAGCGCCGCCAGCACCTCGGCCCGGTAGAACCCGAACGTGCGGTTCCGCCCCGCCTTGGCCCTGCGCGCCACCATGATCGCGGCCAGCGCCATCCCGACCCCGAGCACGTCGGTGAGCATGTGCGCGGCATCGGAGATCAGCGCCAGCGAGGACGTCGCGAACCCCACGACGAACTCGACCACCATGAACACCGCGCCGATCCCGAACGCGACCCACAGCTTGCCGGCGTGCTGCCCACCCGCGGACGCCGATCCGTGCCCATGCCCGTGACCCATGCTTTGGAACATATAGCGACATGCGCATGAGTGCAATCCGGCGTATTCCTGACCAGGCCGTCTCATGATCGAGGCCACGTCGCGCCGGTTCGGAGGGGGTGGTGTCGAACTGGGTCGCGGAGGTGCGCTAGGATCTTCACGTAGCTACGGCCCCCGTAGCTCAGGGGATAGAGCACCGCCCTCCGGAGGCGGGAGCGCAGGTTCGAATCCTGCCGGGGGCACTACACAGACGGTCCCGCCGTGGAGATCATCCATGGTGGGACCTTTCTGCTTTGGGAACGGGATGACGACCGCCTCTTGAGTGGTCTTCGAGACGGCCTCGATCGTGTCGCCGAGAAGCGTCACCCGGCAGGTGGCGCTGCGGGACACGTAGTCGTAGTGGATCTCCAGCCGGAAGGCCTCGAACAGCTTCCGCGAGAGTTCGTCCGGCAGCTCGGTCAGCTCGACCGGCGTGACGGGCAGGAAGTCGACCAGACCCAGGTTGGATGCCTGCTGCACCTCGTTCTCTGCCTTGGCCAGCTGGGCACGCAGCCCCTCGATCTCGCCCGAAGCTCTGCCCTTCGCTCGTTGACGTCTCGAACGAAGTCCTGGTCGACATCGGTCAGCTCCAGATTGCGGACGAGGTTCTTCCGCTTGGTCTCAGCCTCGGTGATCGCTCGGCGCAGCGCGGTGATCTTGGTCTTGCGATCCTTCTTCGCGTTCTCGTCGAGCTCCTTGAGGCTGACGGACAGCAGTTGGCGCCGGTACCGACCGAAGACGTGGTTCGCGAGGAACTCGGTGAGCCCCTTCACCATGCCGCCCTCGCGAACCCAATAGGTCGAGGGAGGGTGACCTTCCGGGACCCAAGCCTTCTTCGGCGCACAGACGTAATAGGCGTGCTGGTGCTTCGTCTTGCCGTAGAGGCGACGCCTGCAGAGCACGCAGAAGATGTAGCTGCGCAGTCTGTAGGTCCGCTTGGCCTGCGGATCGCGACTCTTGCTCGCGGTCCGTGACCGCTCACGCTGTTCAGCGACCTGCTGAGCCTGGACGAAGGTCTCCAGGTCGATGTTCGCCTCGTGAGTCGGGTCGGGCGACCAGACCCACTCGGAGATCGGGTTCATCCGGTTCTTGCCGCCGCCCTTGCGAGCCCGGCGGTTCCAGACCATGTGCCCGGTGTGCTTCGGGTTGGTCAGTATGTCGCGGACGTTCAAGTAGGTCCACATACCGACGGCGTTGTCCGGGCCGACCGGGGTCGGCGGTGGATTCGTAACGAGGTCCTCATTGAGCCGGTCGGCGATGGCTTGGTAACCGAGCCGTTCCGCGACCCGCCATCCGAACGACTTCCGGACGACCGGGCCTTCGACTGGATGAATCTCCAGCCGCGTCTTCTTGAGGCCTTTGGCTCGCTTGGCGGGTACCGGGTGCGGCATCTTCTTCGCGATGTAGCCGTAGCAAGCTTTGCCGACGTTGTAGCCCTGCTCGGTGTGCGTCTCGAAGCCGTCCCACGCCTTGCCAAGCATCTCGATGACGTACCACTCGGCGACGCCCTGCTTGACCCTCCGCGTCAGGACCTGAGTCGAGGTCTTGGCGCGGCGTCCCTTGGCGTCGAGGCGGAACGGTTCGTCAGCGCAGACGAGCATGACGCCGGCCGTCTCCAGCCGGTGCTCGATCTCCGTCGAGGTGTACGACCGACGACTCACGCGCGAGATGTCCTCGGCGATCACCACGTCGAAGCAACGGTCTGGCCGAACGGCCTCGTCGAGAAGATCCTGGATACCTCCGTCCCGAGGGACCGGAATCTGGAACAGCTCGTGGGCGTTGCCGCGCTCGCGGTCAGAGAGGTCCTTGCGGCCGGATTCGATGTCGTAGAAGTGCGCGACGATGACCACGTCGTCCGGCAGCGCGCCGTGGCACGTCCGCAGTTGCCGCGGGATCGACAAGGTCGGGTCCTGCTGGTCGTAGGTCGAGGTCCGCCCCTCGCCTCAGCCGCGAGGACCTGCTGCGCGAGCAGGACCGGCATGGGAGGCGGCGCGGCCGGCACGGCCTCGGCCGGACCGATGTCGTAGGTGATCCCACGAACGACGAGCTCGACCCGACCACCCGGAGTCTCGATCTCCACGCATCGGCACGCGAAACGCACCGCCCGCCTGACCCCGTCGTCCCGATTCACGGTCCACGTGGCCAGGTGCTCCGCGCCCGCGGTCGCGTTGACGATGAGCGCCAGCGCCTTCGATTCGTCCGAGTTGGTCTGAAGCCGCTGTTAGGCGAACAGCTCAGCCAGGTCGTGCTCGTTCCGCCACCGATCGGCACGCGTCCCGTAGAGCCGCAGCAGGTCGTCGGACCTGCTGCTGACGTGCCGCGCGAGGTTGATGTGCCAGGCACCTGCAGAAGGCCGAGGAGGGGGCTCTTCCCCCAGCGGACCCACCCACACCTGGACGCCGTGGACCGGGTCGCCGCTGTGCGCGAGCAGCGGATACGCGATCACGCGACGTCTGCCCGTGGTCGTTCGCGCTTCTACTGGTTCACGCCCCACGACCACCCGCGCGGTCGTGCCCAGCACGTCAGGCAGGAATGGCCTCCGCCCGAGTACCGAACGAACGGAGACCATGTTCTTCGGGTTGTTCCCGACCGCTAGCACGGTCGGCTCCTGCCGAACCCCGCCAAATGTCTCGACCAACAGCCAGTCAGCCGCCATCGCTCCGTCCCCCCGGTCGAAGATTGGCCTGCTCAGACAGGCTGACTCCGCCAACCGGGCTTCGCTTGGAGCTTCTCCAAGAAGCTGCCGATGCGACTCTCAGTTCATTCAGTTGAGTGAATCAACTAGTTGGGGATGATCACCAACTTTCGGCAAGGTTCCCCTCCAACATCCACTCACACAGACTCCCAAGATCGACTAGGTGAGCTCAGAAGATCAACCAATGAAAGAACTTGATCGCCGCCGCAGTCGTCGCGAGCCCTACCAGTGCCGCCTCATAAGGCGAGTGGCGCGCGAAGACCGTGAGCAGGCCGGCGACCCCACCCGCGAGCACCGCAAGGAGCAGAACCAATGCGGTACGCACGGGAAGCAGCGGCGTGGAGTTCTGTTCGTCGTCGCGATGCATCCTGATCTTTCCGTCATTGTCGGGGCAAACTTGATCTTTGGTTGATGCAGCGAGGTCCGAATCTGCTGGCGGGCGCGGCCGTTCGGGAGTCGTCACCGTGCGCCTGCCTCGACAGCGAGCCGAGATGACTGCAGCACGTGTCCATGCGGCGGGATGAGCTGGCCGGATCTGACAAGCGGCAGCAACGTGCCCTTGCGGAATTCGAACAGCCGACTCCGGATCGTGCTGGGGTTGAGCTTCAGCTTCTCGGCGACCTCTGTGACCGTGTAGCCAAGCCAGAGCCAGGTCAGGATCGGGCGGATACGCTCCGGTGCTCGCAGAACGACAGCACGGACCAGCTCCCGGTTCTCGATCACCAACTCGGTGTCCTGCCGCACCGCGACCAAGCCCAACTCATCGAAACCCGACGTGAGCTGATACCGCTCCTTGATCCACTGCTTCACCACGTCCGGATAAGCAAGAAGGCAGGCGTTGACGAAGTGGGTGGTCAACGCCGACCGGACTTGATCCCACTTGTTCTCCACAACGACACGTTCAAGGAAGCGTGGCAGGGCGCGCACGATCATTGCTCCGGCAAGATCGTGGCGGTGGCCGTCCGTCTGCGTGATTGCCTCGATCTGCTCTGCAGTCAGTACCGGAGTGGGTACGCCGAGCCGTCTGAGCTGCGGCACGACAAGACAGTCGCGCAGCATGACCTTGAGAGCGGGGTAGGCATAGGTCCACAACTCCGCGGCCAACACCTTCCCTGCACTACTGAGACTCTTCCCGTCGCCCTCTCGATGCCCGGACTCGTCTGGTCGACCAGAACAGCGGTAGAGCCCTGCCTGTCTGGCAGCTACCACCATGTTGGGCAGCGCCTCGACTCTGGCCTCCGGATATCGCCGCTGCTTCGACATGCGCACACTCCCCCTCGCGTTGACCGGCGCCTCACCCGGTTTTTCGAGCGCCGTTTCATCGTCGTAGGAGATTGGAGTGATACGCGTCCGAAATAATTTTTGTCTGTCGGCGAGCGCCCGGCAGTAGTAGCGTCACCGCCCTCAGGCGTGTCGTCTCCCCGCCAGATCTACGCAGAAGACAATCTCAGCAAGACTGCGGTGACCTGCAGAAACACGAAAGTGTCAGACCTCGACGCTACTCTGCGCGCATGCTTGAACCCGTACTGTCATGGTCGGCCGGACCGCTCGTTGCGGTTGACCTGGAGACGACCGGCGTCGATCCTCGCAAGGACCGGATCGTGACGGCGGCCATCATCACCATCACGCCGGTCTCCGTAGGCGAGCGCCCTAACGTCCACACCTACGAGTGGTCGGCCGATCCAGGCGTGGAGATACCTGCTGACGCGACCGCAATCCACGGCGTCACGACCGAGGAGGCCCGCGCGAAGGGCCGCGACGCCTCCGAAGTGATCGACGAAGTCACCAAGCTGCTGGCCAAGGTCTGGGCACCAACGACGCCGTTGTGCGCGTTCAACGCCGCGTTCGACCTCACGATGCTCGACGCCGAACTCCAGCGGCATCACGGCCGCAGCCTTCCGCTCAGCGGTCCTGTGGTCGACCCGCTGTGCATCGACCGTCAGTTGGACCCACAACGCAAAAACAAGCGCACACTCTCCGGTCTATGCGCTCACTATCAGGTGCGTTTGGAGAATGCTCACAGCAGCGCGGGCGACGCGAAGGCAACGGCCCGCCTGGCATGGCGGATGTCCACGGTCTTCTCAAAGGAAGTCGGCCAGGTTCCTCCGCACGTACTGCACCGGCATCAAGCCCGTTGGTTCCGCGACAGCCAGGTCGTGCACGCCGACAAGCTCGAACGAGCAGCCGCTGGCTCTGCAGCACGCGGCGACACGGCAGGTGCCGATCGCCTGCGCGCCCGCGCGGCAGACACGCGAGCCGCTGCGAGCAGTTGGCCCTTCCTGCCCGAGACGACCCCAGCCGAAGGCAAGCGCCGCCGCCTGCCACCTCGCCCCGGCGGGGTAGCGAACTCGCACGCGTCCTGGACGCCCGACTTGGATGCTGCGCTGCGCGATCTGTGGCTCAACGCCGACCCTGTGGAACTGGCCGAGCCGCTCCGCGAGGAGATCGCCGAGCACCACGGACGGACGCCTGCTGCCATCCGCTCACGTTTGCTGCGACTGCGATGCGACCCCGAACAACCAGGACTCACCTGCGACGAGCAGCGCGCTGCCGAGCTACAACGCTCCTACGACGCTGAGTACAAGCGCTGATCCTGGCTTGCCCTAAGCAAATCGACACCATCCCATCGAGTCATCCGATCGCGAACACCAACCGACCTGTACGTTCCGCTGTCGTTCAGGCGACGAAGGTACGGCGTGGGCATCGGCTTCGTAGTGGAGAAGGTCGAGTTGTGTGTCGGCGGTAGTGGCACACGCGGAAGCTCGGTTCGTCGATCTTCCGCGTGCAGGAACCGATCGCGACTGGGAGGAGTAGCCTCCTGGAGTGCATCTGGTAGCCCTGCGGCGCTGATACCCCGCCGTCCGTAACAACGTCACCCACATTTACATGAAGGCGTACAGGCAACACCGTGTATCTGTTCGTGACGTATTCCCAGGCGCAGCCTGGCGGTCCTGGCCGATTGCGATTACCGACTACTTTACGGTCTAGATGATCAATTAGGACAAACCCGCCAAGGTGATGGTCGGCGAAACCGAGCATCCCGGTGACCGACGACAGCGGAACGTAAAGCGGCAGTCGATGCAGCAACACCGAATGACTTAGCAAGGAATGCACGATAAGCGTTCACTCCGGCAAGCTCTCGCCATGCGCACGCCGAGACCTGTCGGTCGGTTCGGGGCTCGCCAGCACTACCGGCACCGGAACCAACCGCAAAGTGCCCTGTCCTTCACCGAACGTCGCGGTCTCTTGGCAGCGATCGTCAACCGTCCATCCTGCCGGCCACACACATGACTGGGCAGTTGCAGTCGCAGCTCTCTCCATCGCCGCGATGTCGTTGAAGGTTGCCCCGTTGAACCACGCGCCTCCAGGGAAACTCGCTCCGTTGAACCACGCGCCGCTAGTGAATGTCACGCCGCCGAACAGCGCGTCAGCGGCGAACGTCGCCCAGTTGAACCACGCGTCGCTGGCGAAGGTGACCGCTTTGAACCACGCGTCCCCGCCGAACATCACGCTGCTGAATCGCACGTTGCGAGCGAAAGTCGCGTCGCTGAATACCGCAACGTTGACGAACGTCGCCCCGCTGAATAGCGCGCGACCGGCGAACGTCGCTCCCATAAACCACGTGTTGCCGGAAAAGCACACGTCAATAAATGTCGCGTTTCGCACGGTGAGTCCGATGGCGTGAAAGTCGATGAGAGTGGCACCGGTGAGGTCAAGGTCATAGGCCTCAGCCCAGTACAGCGTGTTGGTTGGTGAGCCAATGGCCTCGTCCGGCTCGGGGCATAGATGAGTGGTGAGGATGCGTTGCGCGGTCAGCCGTACTTCGCGTTCTTGCCGCAACTGCTCGGACGTTGAAGCCGGTCTAGGTGGCCTGAGCCCGATACGGCGAGCGGCTGCGGTGCGAGCGGCGACACGGTCGGCTGCGGTGCTCTGACGTGCGGTCGCGCACAGCCCGGTCTGGCGGGCGGCAGGCTGCTCAGGCGGCGGGGTGTACGGGCTGCGCAGGTAGGCGCAGATTACGTTGATCACGGTCTGACGCTGGTTGGGGTTGTCCTGGGCGACGCGTTCCAGTGCGTACAGGCCTCCGTGGCGGACTGCGGCCTTGTCCGAGCCCAACTGCTCGACAGCCTTCAGATACAGCTCGGTGATCCGCCGTGCCGCTGCGTCGTGCGCGGTGTCGGTGGCGGCCTTGCGCTGCACGGCCAAGGTCAGTTCGGCCGCGCGTTGACGGCGTGCCGCCAGCAGGAGCGCAGCGGCGCCGCCGGTGCCCACCAGCAGCGTGGCCGCGGTTCGGATCGCGTCCAACTGGTCTCGTGGTTCGGTCCCGGAGAAGTTGACCAGCAGCAGCACCGCTGCGGTGACGCCAAGGCCCAGCAGAACGAGTGCGCCGAGCAGGATCGCCCGCGGTGTCAATGCCGCCATCACTTCCGTCCCCAACTCCTCCGTTGGGCGACGTGGCGAGGCTGGGTGATGAGCCCGCAGCACCCCGAGCACAACCGTGGCGACCAGCAGCAGCACCGTGACCGGCACCATCCACCACCGACCCAGCCACACCCACGCCGCAGGCCACCAGGACCGCGCCATCCATACCGCCATACCCAGGCCCGCAGCGGCCAGCAGCCAAGCCAGCGCCCCCAGCCCACGCCGTCCGGTCACCGCCCATCGGATAAGAGCCACCCGCCCGGCAGGGCGGTCAGGGGACGGCGAAGTCGCAGCAGTCGTCACGCACACGGCATCGTGAACCCACCCGCCGTGTTACCGCAGCCTTCATCGTCACAACCGGTCGTGATTTCCACCTTGTGTACTGGCTCCAGTTGGTGCAGGCCAGGCTTGAACCTCACACGGAAGCAATCGGGCTCCAAAGCAACCGACGCCTTCCTCAGCCGTAAGCGCCTCTCCGAGGTGTGCGATCAGCGTCTTCGACGCTTCCTCGTCCAAAGAACACTTGCTGAGCGACCGAACGATGTTGCTGTAGCCGTCAACCTGCACTTTGTCCTCAAGGAAAAGTGTTGAGTTCTCCTGCTCAACGCAGACCAAAGACCTGAACGCGTGGAAGTTCAGATGCATAAACGGTCCCTTCATCCCAGCATGCGCTCCCACCGCTGCGGGCACGATCTGAATGTTGATGCTGTCTCGTACAGACAACCGCAACAACTCGTGCAACTGCTCTCCCTGCACGCCACGTCCACCGACAGGCAGACGGAGTGCAGACTCGTGGATGTAGAACGCGCACGTCAGATTCTTCCTCTGACGCAGCTCCTTCTGCAGCTCCAGCAGAGCTGCTACGCGCTGTTCCAGGTCTTCTGAAGACTCATCGCGCGAGGCCTCGATTATCGCTCGCATGTAGGCAGGGGTCTGAAGCAAGTCCGGCACTTCGTGGGCCTGCCAGCAGATCAGCTCCTTCGCCAAAACGATGTTCTCCTCAAAGGTGCGTCGTCGGATCGGCCAACCGTCGTGGTTCTGCAACCAGCTCCTACTGTTCACGGTCTGCGCGAGCAGGAACAGGTGTTCGCGCTCGTCAGGGCCGAAGCCGCAAAATCCGAACAGAACGGCCAGCTCAACTTCCGTGGCACCGCCCTTGCCGTTGATCACGTTCGAGAGCTTGGATTCGTCCCACCCAGACTTGTCGGCGAGCTCACGCGATGTGAAGCCCGTGCGCCGGATCGCGTCACGAAGACTCTTCCCAAACTCACGCCCCTGCGCCGTGGAGTCCCGTTTCGGCATCGCGTTTTCCTTGCAGTTGCTGGAGAGTGTCCGGTCAGTGCTGCGCAGCCAACATCGCCCTCAGCAGACCGCACCAGCTCACGAATCTCGCATCGATCTAGCAAGAATCGCGCACTAGCGGATCTTGATCGGCGGCAACAGACCTTCACGAGCCTCCACCTCGATCGGGTGGTTCGAACCTCGAACAGCAGTTTCGAATCCCCGTGACAACCGCGATCCGCAGGGGACTGTAAGAAGAGCGGTGTAACTCCCGATCATGGAAGTGCACCTGATGACCGACATGATGTCCGGCGTGGAGAACACCGAGGACTCGAAGCCCGCAGCCGGTCTGGATGGCATGGACGAGCAGCTCGTCGCGCAGCTGCTGAGCAGCGCCAAGGCCAGCGGGTTGAAGCTGACCGGTGAGGGTGGGGTGCTGCAGCAGCTGACCAAGCGGCTGCTGGAGTCCGCGCTCGAGGGCGAGATCACCGACCACCTCGGCTATGACAAGCACGACCCGGCCGGCCGCGGGACCGGCAATTCGCGCAACGGCACCCGGTCCAAGACCGTGCTTACCGATGTTGGCCCGGTCGAGATCGATGTGCCCCGTGACCGCGACGCCAGCTTCGAGCCCAAGATCGTCGCCAAGCGGCAGAAGCGCCTGGGTGGTGTGGACGAGATGGTGATCTCTCTGGCTGCCAAGGGACTCACGACCGGGGAGATCTCCGCGCACCTGGCCGAGGTCTATGGCGCCGAGGTGTCGCGGCAGACGATCTCCACGATCACCGACAAGGTGATCGAGGGAATGGTCGAGTGGCAGAGCCGGCCGCTCGACGCGGTATACTCGGTGGTCTTCATCGACGCGATCCACGTGAAAATCCGGGACGGTCAGGTCGCCAACCGGCCGATATACCTCGCGCTCGCGGTCACCTGCGAGGGCCGCCGCGACATCCTCGGATTGGGGGCCGGCGACGGCGGCGAGGGCGCCAAATATTGGCTGCACGTGCTCACCGAACTGAAGAACCGCGGCGTGGCCGACGTGCTCATGGTCGTCTGCGACGGGCTGACCGGCCTACCCGACGCGATCACCACCGTCTGGCCACAGACGATCACTCAGACCTGCGTGGTGCATCTGCTGCGCAACAGTTTCCGTTACGCGGGCCGGCAGCACTGGGCTGCGATCGCCAAGGCCCTCAAGCCGGTCTACACCGCGCCGACCGAGGCCGCAGCCCGTGAGCGGTTCGCCGAGTTCACCGAGGCCTGGGGCGCCCGCTATCCGGCGATTGTGCGGTTGTGGGACAACGCCTGGGCAGAGTTCGTGCCGTTCCTGGCCTTCGATCCGGAGATCCGCAGGGTGATCTGCTCGACCAACGCGATCGAGAGCGTCAACGCCCGCATCCGCCGCGCAGTCAAGGCTTGCGGGCACTTCCCCAACGAGCAGGCCGCGCTCAAGTGCGTCTACATGGCCGTCATGAGCCTGGACCCGACCGGCACCGGCCGCGCACGCTGGACGATGCGCTGGAAACCCGCCCTGAACGCGTTCGAGATCGCCTTCGACGGCCGCCTGGCCGCCGGACGCAAGTAGTTTCCTTCAATCCGAGTTACACCGCTCGTTTGACAGTCCCCCTTTGGCACTCCTGCCGGGGGCACCACGCAGACCTGCTCACCACGAGCAGAGCGTTGCTTCAGGAAGGGCCGCAACCGCCTCGGTTGCGGCCCTTCCTGCTGCCAGGGCCGTTCGGGGTGCACAGCGAACAGGCAGTTGCAGACAGGACGTGCGACTGCGCAGGCGGTAGATTCGACGCAATGGGACGCTCGTCGGTGTTCACCTTCCAGTACATCGCCATCGACACGGAGGCCGGTGTCACGCCGGAGGAGTTCGAGACCTTCGTGCGTGGTGAAGGCGTTCATCTGCCCTTGTACCCAGGGTGGCGGTGGACTCTGCTGCGCGGGTTGCGCGGGGAGCGGGCCGGGCAGTACCTGATGTTGTACGAGATCGAGAGCGCGGAGCAGCGCGACCGCTACGTCACGGCGCGGGGCGAGCAGACCGAGCTGGCCCGGCAGTTCTGGGCGCGGCACCCCGAGGCGGAGGCTGTGCTGGCGCGGTGGCGGCGGCTGGGCACGTTCGGTGAGCTGCCGACGTTGTTCACCGACTACCGGCTGCTGGCCGACAACCCGCGAAGCACGGTCACGCCCGGTCCCCGCTACCGCGACCGTGCGGGGGAGGAGCCCGTCGCCAGGGTCATCGGGATCCACAACCTGGCGTTGCGCGCCGGGGTGACCGAGGAGATGTTCGACCGCTTCATCGCCGAGAACCACCACCGGATCGACGACTACCCGGACTGGCGGTTCCACGTGCTCAAGGGCGAGCGGGGCAACCGACTCGACCAGTACGTGATGATGATGGAGATCGCGAGTGTGGACGCGCTGGACGTGTTCTACCCCGAGCCCGACATCGCCACCGGCGTGGCCGCGGAGTTCGCGGCCACCCACCGTGACACCAAGCAGATGTACGAGGAGTGGAAGCGGCTGGCCTCGTTCTCGGGCTCGCCGCAGATCTACACTGACTACCTCGCCGTCGCGGAGAACCCGGCGTAGCCCGGGATCAGGTGGTGGGGGCCCTGCCCCCGGCTGATCAGGACAAGCGGGCCCAGTCGAGTTCCTGGCGCAGGGCCCACTTCGTGCGGTGCGCGTCGCGGACAGCGGTCATGTGAGTGCGGAAGTCGTCGTCGCGGTCGCAGCGGGCGAACAGCGCCTTCGCCTCGGCCAGCAGGCGGACGGCCGCCTTGTAGGAGTCGCGGGTGCGAACCTCGATCGCCTGGTCGGCAGCGCGGAGCAGGATGGGAATGGCGTCGGCCGGATGGTTTGCGGCACGGACCCGCGCGAGGCGCAGCCACAGGCCGTCCGAGCAGCCGCCGTCGACCGCGGCCTGCCAGGCGGCCTCGTGCTCGTCGTCGGCCAGCAGGATCTCCACCAACGTCGAGCGGCCCGGTGACCAGGGTCCTTTCACCGGCGGTAGGCCGGCGAGGAAGGCGAGTGCGCGTTCCCGCCATTGCGGGAAGTCGCCGGCGGTGACGTCGCGGAGCGCGCGGAAGGTCTCCAGACTCGGCCGGTCGGTGAAGTTGGCCCAGAGCATGTCGCCCGCCCGGTCGAGCCGGCCCGCGCGTGCGTGGATCCCGGCGGCCAGATCACGCAGGCGGAAGTCGGGTTCGAAGTCGGCCAGGCCACGTTCCAGCCAGGTCAGCGCCTCGTCGTCGCGGTCGTCGGCACACAGCCGCTCGGCGATGCGGAGCACGTCGTAAGAGCTTGTCACGTCCCGAGCCAGCACCTCGACCAGCCCATCGGCCCCTCCCGACGACTCGGCCAGCTTCTCCATGAGGTGGGTGATGACGAAGCGACGGGCGCTGTAGTCGTTCGGCTTCTTCGGCGGCAGCTCGCGCCACGCCTGCTCGACGAGCTCCCGGTACCGTGCCAGGCCCGCTGAGCCCAGCACCTCCTCGTACGCGGGCAGGACGTCGAGGAACACCTCGTAGTCGGTGCTCACCGCCCGCGTGACCAGACGTTCGGCCAGCTCCACCGGGTCCGGTGAGCCCGCCTCGCACGCCGCCAGGTGGATCTCCTCCACGCGGGCGATCGCCTCGGACAGCCCGCCGTCGGAGTCGTCCACCCGCTCGGCCGAGGACTCCAGCAGTTCGAGCGCGTACTCGGCGAGGGTGATCGCGGCATCGGCGAACCCTGCGCCGACCAGTCGTTCGACCTCGTCCAGAGCGTCACCGACGTGCAGGAAGTAGCCGTACGCCTCGCCGTATTCGACGTAGTCGGGGATCTCGATGGCGCGTTCCAGGCGGACTCTGATGTCCCGGTCGTCGAACGCGTTCCTCTGCCCGGCCGCGGCGGCGAGCCGGGCACGCAGCACGCGATCGGTTTTCGTGGCCGCCATCAACTGCTCGACCAGCCACTCCCGATCACAACCGCTCAGGAACGACCGCAGCCGCTTGTCGGACAACGGTTTCGCACGCGACTCCCCCACCTCGCCGCCCTGTTCCAGCCACGCCAGCGAAGCAGCGACGCAGTGCTTGCAGAACATGCCCTCGGCGCCGTACGGGCAGGAGCAGCTCCCGCGCAAGCTCTTCGGCGTGACGTCGAGCCGCACGCGATAGGTCCGGGTACCGTCCACCGTTGCGGTCACGGTCGACCCGTCCACCGTGACCCGCCGGACCTGGCCGGCCGCGAAGTACCGCTCGCCTCGCTCGAACGACCTCTCGTCAGCCAGCTTCCGCACCGTGCTCCTGCTCACCGCCACGGCTGCTCATCCTGCCAGGCACCCGACGAGGAGCAGTCCCGCTGCCGCGGCACCTCTACCGAGCGGTGTGGCCGGTCAGCCGCTCCCAGTTGCCGGAGCCGATGGCGGCCTTCTCCTCGTCGGTGAAGGGCGCGTTCTCGAGGAAGGACCTGGCGACGCCGCCGCTGGTGTCCAGGTAGGGGAAGCCGCCCGGCCGGGTGCCGAAGGTGTAGGGGTAGTCGGTCGAGTAGAGCATGCGGTCGGTTCCGACGACCTCGGCCGTCCAGCGCAGGTAGCGCTCGCTGACCGTGCCGCTGCCGGCCACCCAGAAGTTCTGGCGGAAGTAGTCGGCCAACGGCCGCTGCAATCCGGCCATGTCCTGCAGGATCCCGATGTGGTCCAGGTAGAACAGGACGACCTCGCCCCAGTGCCCGGCGATCACCTGCAGGTCGGGATGACGGTCGAACACGCCGGAGAAGATCATCCGCAGGTACTGCACGCCGAGGTCGTAGTACCAGCCCAGTCCTGCGGTCGCCAGCACCGCACCCACTCCGCCGGGCAGTCCCGAGTAGTACGCCTCCTGGACCGCCTGCACGGGGGCCTG
This sequence comes from Nocardia sp. NRRL S-836, assembly GCF_001279525.1. Classification (GTDB taxonomy): domain Bacteria; phylum Actinomycetota; class Actinomycetes; order Mycobacteriales; family Pseudonocardiaceae; genus Lentzea. The sequence continues at coordinate 56,476 of NZ_LGDY01000096.1, forward strand.
CGGGTGGAAGTGCAGCGGGACGCGAAGCCGTTCGGCGGTGGCGTAGAGGACGTCGAACTCCGGCGCGTCGGCCAGTTTGCCGCCGGTGCGGCCGTAGAGCATCGCGCCGCGGAAGCCGAGGTGGGTGACGGCGCGCTCCAGCTCCGCCGCGGCGGCTTCCGGTGAGGACGTCGGGATGGCCGCGAACGCCTGGAACCGCAACGGGTTGCCGCGGACTATCTCGGCGAGTTCGTCGTTGGCCTCACGTGCGACGCGCACGGCATCGGCGGCCGCGAGGTTCTGCACGCCCGGCGAGGCCAGGGACAGCACCGCGACGTCGAGGCCCTGGTCGTCCATGTCGGCGAGGCGTTGATCGCCGACGTCACGCAGCCGTCGCGTGACCGGGTGGTCGTCGCCGTAGCGGTGCGGCTGCAGTCCGGCGCTTCTCCACGCGTCGAGCAGGACCGGGAGGGCCACGTGTTCCTCAAGACCGATGATGCGCAGCTTGTCGGGCATGTCAGCACGTCCTCCACCTGGTGTTTCCATCGGTACGCAGTTCAGCGTATCAGTGAAAACATCAGTGGAAACCGATTTTTGTTATCAATGCGATGGGCGGGACGGCGGGCGGTCGCGGCGAGGACCTCAGCGGTGATCGCCAGGCCGCCGACTCGTGATGCGCCCGCACGATCGTGAAGTCCACACTGGCCAGTTCCAGCCCGACCCGGTGCCGCAAACGGCCGCGAACCCTGTTGCGCCGGCGATGAAGCCGCGTCACCTCCGCGTCCTGCGAGTCCTTTTAGCACACCCGCGGAAGCAATGGAGGCCCTGACCCCTGGCGCGGGCTCCCAGTCGCACTGTCGGTAGTTTGGTCTACATCCAATGCCCGTTCGGGGTCCTCCATGTTGATTACCCCCATTCGATTTGACCGTAAGGGCGGCTTCGGGTAAGCATTCCGCATTCACTAGGAATATCGCCCCTCACACGTTCGAAGGAGCTGGAGATCAACATCTCCGAGAAGCTGGTTCCGCTGCTGTTCTTCGGCATTGTCGCCGCAGCAGGATCCGCGTCGGCCCACATGAGTTCGATGCCGGAGCCGGAGCCCGTGATCACAACGGCCGCGCCCGTGACCACACCAGCTGACAGCACCGACAGCCGCTATTGGCTGAACGAGACTGAGTCGGCTTACCGGTTGGCGTCGTTCGAGTACCGCACGGTATAAGTCCGCGATCGCACGGATTCGAAAGTAATTCAGGTTTTGCTATTGCCCAGGCAGGCCGTTTCAGGCCTGCCTGGGATCAGCAGGCGCGAAACGACACGACGCGAGCGTGGTGGTCGTAGACCGCGGTGAGTCGCCGCAGGTAGGCGATCGACGCTTCGACGCTCAGCGCGGACTCGCGCAAGGACCCGATCAGCTGCCGGAACGGCTGGACGTCGTCGTCCGATGTGGTCACCAGGACTCCGGGCAGGACGGTGATCACCACCTGCCGGTCGTCGTGCACCTCGAAGCCGTGCACGGGTGCCGGCGAGACGGTGGCCCTGGCCGGAACGACGCGCACGACCAGGTTCGGGTGTCCTTCCGCGACTGCGACCAGCTCTCGTACCTGTTCCGTCATGATCTCGGGCGAGCCCACGCGGATGCCCAGTGACTGCTCGAAGACGTAGACCTCGTACCGGAAACCGGGCGCGGCCAACAACCGCCGCCGTTTGCGCCGTAGTGCCGCGGTGGCCTTCGCGGTGCGTTCGGGCAGCGGCCCGGTCAGCGCGAGCAGGTACGCGGGTGTGCGCAGCCAATCCGGCACGACGGCGGGATCGGCCGCCACGACGCGGCCGTTCCTGCCGAGCTTCGCGAGCAGCGCGGTGTGCTCCGTGACGACACCGCGCCGCAGCACGATGCGGTCGGCCGCCTGCTCGATGTGCAGGCGCCGCACCAGTTCGAGGGCGTGGCCGGTCGACGCCGGGTCCATCGCGAAGCCCGTGGCGAGGCGGCGGACGTCGTCAGCGCCCGGCAGCAGGAGACCGTTCTCGATCTTGGAGAGCTTCGACTGCGTGAACCCGGCGCGGCGGGCGGCCTCGGTTCCCGTGAGCTGGGCCCTCTTCCGGTGCTGCCGGAGGAGGGCGCCGAGCTCGGCGAGGTCCTGGTGTGCGTCGTCGGAACGGGCCATCGGCAGATCCTGTCAGTCGAATGGCCGCAAACGTACCGCCGGACGGGTCAGGCGGTCGAGCCGACTCCCTTGATCCGGCCGTCGCGGAACGCGTCCACGAACAGCCGGTGGTCCTCGCGGGTCTGCTGGGCGTAGTCGAGGGCGAACGACACGATCGACTCGGTGAACTCGGCCTCACGGGATCCGATGACCGCGGCGATGGCCTCCTCGCACTGGAAGGCGACGAGGGTCTGCTCGGAGTCCTCGTCGGCGACGCAGTGCATCTTGGCGGTGGCGCGGCCGAGGTAGTCGAGGACGGGGAGCATGTCGGCGGGCTCGGTGAGGTCGGACCAGTCGAGGTCGGCCTCGTAAGGCGAGAGTTCGGAGACGACGTAGCCGACGCCGTCGATCTGGGTGTGGCCGAGCCACGGGTCGGCGTGGGCCTGCAGTGCGCGCTGGGAGACGGCGGTGCGGTGGCCGTGGTCGGTGAAGTACTCGCGGATGCGTTCGTCGGGGACGATGCGGCTCGGGGCGGCGATGTTGGCCTGCTTCATCGAGAGCACGACGTCGTTCTCCAGCGCCTGGGTGCGGCCCTCGACGAGGATGTTGTAGGCGTGCAGGCCGGCCGAGCCGATGCCGAAGCCGCTGCGGCCGACGACGTCCTTCACGGTGTAGGTGCGGCTGCTGGCGCGTTTGCCCTGCGGGATGGTGTCCAGGTAGGCCGTGTAGGCCTGTTCGACGGCGGCGCGGACCTCGGGCGTCAGCTCGTGGGTGCCCTCCCGGTCGCGGCGGAACGTGCGTTCGTAGTCGCGGATCGTGGTCTTCTCGCGCAGCAGGTCGATGCGGGTGGCGAGGCGGGCGCGTTGCAGGACGCGGTGCAGGGCGCCCTCGGTCGTGTCGAGGCCGAGGCTGAACAGCTCGTCGCCAGGCTTCTCGGCGAACGTGCGGACCTGGGCGACGTAGGCGGCCACGTAGGTGCCGATCAGGTCGGTGATCACGCTGTCGGGCAGTGCCTTGCGCCAGCCGAGCAGGGCCATGCTGGCGGCGAAGCGGCGCAGGTCCCAGGTGAACGAGCCGAGGTAGGCCTCGTCGAAGTCGTTCACGTCGAACACGAGCGTGCCCTCGGAGTCCATGTAGGTGCCGAAGTTCTGGGCGTGCAGGTCGCCCTGGATCCAGATCCGGCCGGTGCGCTCGTCGGCCCATTCGTCCGGAAGTTCCGCCATGTCCGCGTAGAACAGGCAGGCGCTGCCCCGGTAGAACGCGAACGGCTCCGCGGCCATCTTCCGGAACTTGTGCCGGAACGCGGCCGGGTCCGCGGTCATCAGGTCGGTGAACGCCTCTTCGAGCACGCTCACAATGCGGTCGCCACGATCGGTCACGGCGGCACCCCTCTCTCCTGATGACAAGGACGCAAAGCCCACCACGCCGGTGCCGTTCCCGCCCGGTGCTGGTGCAAATTTCGTCGGCCGTTCGGCTCGCGTTGACCCGGGCCGGGACGAATCGGGCAGGAATCGAGAAGCCACGGCCGTGCGGCGGCCCCTAGCGTCGCGGGCATGTGCTTCATGTTCGGCGCCAGCAGGGAACAGGTGCGGCACGCGCTCGGCCTCGCGGACGAGGCCGAGCGGGACGAACCGGACGAAGAGAACTCTCCGGTCTACGCCTTGCACTCCAGCAACGTCTGCGCGGAGCTGCCGCCGTAGAGCGACGGGTCCACTGTGGAGCAGTGCTGCCCGATCCACTCCTGGCGGCCGTTGTCGGTGCCGCCGCGTCCGCCCATGCCACCGGCGTTGCCCAGGACGAACTTCAGCCTGCCCTCGCTCACCCACGCCTGGAGCTGGTCGACCGACGGCGCGTTGTCCGAGCCGGAGAACCCGCCCATGCCGATCACCACCTCGTCGGAGCCCATGATGAACGGCGCCGCCGCCTGCGCCGCCCCCGCGACGGCGAGGGTGATCTCGGCGCCACCGCTGTGCTCCTTGGCGTAGTCGAGGATCTTGCGCTGCTCGTCGGACAGTTCCGCACGCCCGCCACCAAACCCGGGACCGACCAGCTGCGGACCGCGGTTGCCGCGCCCGTTCGGCGCCTGCCGCGTTCCGCCCGGCGGCTGCACGCCGTTCGGCGGCACCTGCCCACCAGGCACTTGCCCACCCGGCAGCTGCCCGCCCGGCACCTGCCCGTACCGGAAGAGTTGGCCCACACCGCCCTGGCTCGGCCCCGCGGCGGGCATCACCCCGTTGCCGCTCGCCGTCGCGGCCGTCGCCGTCGACCACACGGCCGGCACCAGCAGCACCGCCACCACCGCGGCGACCAGCCCGGTCCGGCGCAGCCCCGCCAGCAGCACCACGACCGCCACCACCGCGACCCCGGCCACCGCCCACCGCGTCCACCCGAACCACGACGTGTCCCGCGAGACCACCACGAACGCCCACGCCGCGGTGATCGCGACCGCGACCGGCAGCAGGAACCGCACGAAGCTCCTGGCCCGCCAGAACATCACCAGCCCGGCGGCACCGATCGCGGCGACGGCCGGTGCGAGCATCGTCGTGTAGTACGGGTGGAAGATGCCCTGCGCGAAGCTGAACACCGCCATCGTCACCAGCAGCCAGCTGCCCCACATGAACCAGCCCGCGCGTTCGGCCGCGTCGCCGGGAACCTTGCCACGCCAGCGCAACACGCCACCGGCAGCGACCACGAGCAGCACCAGCAGGCACAACGGCAGCAGCCACGAGATCTGCCCGCCGACCGCGCTCGCGAACATCCGGGTGATCCCGGCCTGGCCACCGAACATCGCGCCGCCGCCGGGAGCACCGACGACCTCCACGCCCGGTGGCGGCTGGCCGATCATCCGCTCGCCGCCACCGCGGTTGCCGTCACCGCCGAACACCCGGCCGAGACCGTTGTAGCCGATGATCAGGTCCCACGCGCCGCCGTCGGCCGACCCGCCGATGTACGGCTTGGAGCCCGGCCACCACGCGTGCAGCGCCACCCACCAGAACGACGACGCGACCAGCACCGCACCGGCGCCCAGCAGGTCGAGGAGCCGCCTCTTGAGCGGCGCGTTCGTCGCCACCAGATAGGCCAGCGCGAACCCCGGCACCACGATCCACGCCTGCAGCATCTTCGTCAGGAAGCCGCAGCCGATGAAGAAAGCGCACCACAGCAACCACTTCGTGCGCACCCGGCTCTCCGGGGCCCGCACCGACCGCGTGAACGCGTAGGCGGCGGCGACCAGCGTCAGCACCAGCAGCGTGTCCGGGTTGTTGTCCCGGTTGATCGCCACGGTGATCGGCGTCAGGGCGAGGATCAACGCCGCGAGCAGCGCCACCTTCTCGTCGGCCCACAGCCGGACCGCGCGGTGCAGCAGGAACACCGCCGCGACGCCCTCGGCGACCTGCGGCAGCAGCACCGCCCAGCCGTGGAACCCGAACAGCCACACCGCGACCGCCTGCGGCCACAACGCCATCGGCGGCTTGTCGACGGTCACCACGCCGGCCGGGTCGAACGAGCCGAACAGGAAGTGGGTGAACGACGTCGACATCGACTTCGCGGCGGCCGCGTAGTAGGCGTTGCCCACCTGGCCCGCCCCGATCTGCCACACGTACAGCGCACCGGCGGCCGCGCAGATCGCCGCGAGCGCCCAGGCCGGCCAGCGCGCCGGCCGGGTTTCCGCTGGCGTGGCAACAGGTGCGGCCACCTCGGCAGTGGCGGTCATGCTGAGTCCTTTCGGTCGTCCCTGCGGAACACCCAGCTCCGCAACAGGAAGAAACGTCCCGCCGTGCCCACGGCCGACGAGCCGAGCAGCACCGCCAGCTCCAGCAGGCGCGGCGGATCGGGGGTGGCCGCGTGCAGCACGAGCAGCGCGGCCGAGGTGAACGCGTAGTAGAGGCCGAACACCACGAGACCCTGCAGGTGCGTCCTGCCGCGGGCGGTGTTGCGGGCCGTGAAGGTGAAGCGCCGGTTGGCCTCCGTGTTGACCAGGGTGGTGATCACGAGTGCGAGCAGGTTCGCCGTCAGCACCGGCCACCACGTGCGGAAGACGCCGTACAGGGCCAGGTTCGCGAGCGTGGAGACCACGCCGATCACCGCGAACGACAGCACCTGCCACGACAGCCCGCCTTCGCTGCGGCTGAGCACGGCGTCGGGGTGGATCGCCCGCGGCGCGGGCCGTTGCGGCAGACCGGGTACGCGGGCGGTGCCGTTCGCCTTGGCCTTCGCCACCCTGACCAGCCCCTTCACGTCGTCCAGCGCGGTGGCCAGCACGTCGACCCGGCTGTCCACGTCCTCGACCCAGTCCACCGGCACCTCGTGCACGCGCAGACCGTTGTGCTCGGCCAGGAGCAGCAGCTCCGTGTCGAAGAACCACGCGTCGTCGCCCGCCCGTTCGAGCAGCGGGCGGACCACCTCCAGCCGCGCCGCCTTGAAGCCGCACTGCGCGTCGCTGAACCGCGCGCCGTGCGTGAGCCGGATCAGCGCGTTGTAGCCGCGTGACACCAGTTCGCGCCGCGGTCCGCGCACGGTCCGCGCGCCCGGTGCGTGCCGGGAGCCGATCGCGAGGTCGGAGTGGCCGTTGACCAGCGGCGCGACCAGCGGCAGGAGCCCGTCCAGGCCGGTGGACAGGTCGACGTCCATGTACACGACCACGGCGGCCTCGCTGGCGCCCCACGCCTCCTTCAGCGCGAGCCCGCGGCCCTTGCGGTCGAGGTGGTGCACGCGCACCCGGTCGTACCGCCCGGCCAGGTCGTGCGCGGTGGCCAGGGTCGCGTCGGTGCTCGCGTTGTCGACGACCACGATCGACCAGTCGAACGGGAACTGCTCGCGCAGGAACCCGTGCAGCACCTCGACGCACCCCGGCAGCGCGCGTTCCTCGTTGAAGACGGGGATCATGATGTCCACGGCCGTCGTGGTCCTGTCGTCACGGCGCCGCACCGCGGCTGGCGCCCCGCTGACCGCCATCTGCTCTCCGTTCCACTGTGGACACACCGGTTCGTTCCGAGTCCCAGGTTCGCGGCGCGGTCGTGAGAACGTCCTTGGCTTCTGCTGAGAGATTCGTGAGAGCCCGCGTGCTCACACAGCGGGCTCACAGACTCCGGCCTTACCGTCGCTGCCATGCGACTGCTGGTGGTGGACGACGACCCGGACGTGCGGGACAGCCTGCGGCGCAGCCTGGAGTTCGAGGGCTACGAGGTCACCACAGCCGCGGACGGTGCGGAGGCGTTGGGCCGGCTCACCGGCGTCGACCTCGCGATCCTCGACCTGATGATGCCGAACGTCGACGGCTCGGAGGCCTGCCGCAGGTTGCGCGCGGCCGGAGAGCGCTTGCCGGTGCTCATGCTGACCGCGCGGGACGCGTTGGGCGACCGGGTGACCGGCCTGGACGCCGGTGCCGACGACTACCTCGTCAAACCGTTCGCGCTGGAGGAGCTGCTGGCCCGCGTGCGCGCGTTGCTCAAGCAGAACCGCCGCCGCGCGCAACCGTCGGCGCTGCAGTTCGCCGACCTGCGGATGGACCCGGCCGAACGCGCCGTCTGCCGCGGCGGTGTCCGGCTCGACCTGACGCCGACCGAGTTCGACCTGCTCGCCGTGTTCCTCGCCGATCCCGGCCGGTTGCTGTCCAAGCAGCACCTCAAGCACGCGGTGTGGGGCCACGACCAGGGCACCAACAACCTCGACGTGTACATCGGCTACCTGCGCCGCAAGACCGAGGCCGGTGGCCGTTCCCGGCTGCTGCACACCGTGCGCGGCATGGGTTTCATCCTGCGCGAGTCGCCGTGAGGGGCCCCGTGCTGCTGCGGAGCAAGCTCGCGGTCATCACCGCGTGCGTCGTCGCCGTCGCGATCGCCGGCATCAGCGTCGTCACGTGGCTGGTCACCGAGCACAACCTGCGTTCCCAGCTCGACAAGTCGCTGCTGGCGAGCCTGCCGCCGCCGATCCGCCTCCCGCAGGCGCCCGGTGAGCTGCGGGTGTTCAAGCTGCGCTGCGACCAGGGTGTCCCGGGCGAGGGGCTGCAGCAGGTGCTGCAAGGCATCCAGGAGCTCCGGCCGGACGGCAGCACGTGCGCGCCGCCCGGCGTCGACCCGGTCGTCACCACCACCGCCGACCTCCGGACGCGGACCGCCACGTTCCGCGACGGCGTGACCCGCTCCGGCGCCTCGGCACGGGTGCTGCTCCAGCCGCTGGACAACGGCGCCGTGCTGGTGCTCAGCCGCAGCCTCGCCGAGATCGACGGCACGCTCACCACGCTCGCCGGTGTGCTCGTGAGCGTCTCCGCGCTGGGCGCGTTGCTCGTGGCGGCGGGTGGTCTATGGCTCACGAGGCGCGCGCTCGCACCGATGGAACGCCTTACGGAAACGGCCGAACACATCGCCCGCACCGAGGACCTGACCACCCCGGTCACCGTCTCCGGCCAGGACGAGGTCGGCCGGCTGGGCCGGGCGTTCACCGCGATGACCGCCGCGCTCGCCGAGTCCCGCCGCAGGCAGCGCGACCTGGTCAACGACGCCGCGCACGAGCTGCGCACACCGTTGACCAGCCTGCGCACCAACATCGACCTGCTGGTCCGCGCCGAGCAGACGGGCCGCGAGCTGCCCGGCCGTGGCGAGGTCCTGGACCGGCTCCAATCCCAAAGCCGCGAGTTCAGCGACCTGGTCAACGAGCTGGTCGTGCTCGCCCGCGACGACCGCGAGCTCGCCCGTGACCCGGTGGCCGTCGGCGCGGTGGTCGACCGCGCGGTCCGCAGGGCCCGCAGCCGGGCCCACGACCACGTCTTCGACGTTGACCGGGCGGACTGGTCGGTGCTCGGCGACGCGGCCGCGCTCGAACGCAGCGTGCTGAACCTGCTGGACAACGCGGTGAAGTTCGGCCCGGCCGGCTCCACGATCACCGTCCGCTCCGGACCCGGCTGGCTCACCGTCACCGACGAGGGCCCCGGGGTGGCACGCGAGCACCGTTCCGCGGCGTTCGAACGGTTCTGGCGCGCTCCCGACGCGCGCGGGCTGCCCGGCTCCGGCCTGGGCTTGGCGATCGTGGCGGACATCGTTGCCGTGCACGGCGGATCGGTCCGCTTCGTGCCTAACGGACGTGGCGCCTCGGTGCGCGTCGAGCTGCCGCCGCACCGACCCGTTGCGGTTGCACGGGCCCAGAAGTCAGCATCACGAAGCACACCAGCACCAGGATCGCTCCGCACGCCACCCATGTCAGCGTTCTGACCGAGTCCACCGGCGCGGGCGCCCCGATGCCGAACACCAGCAACGGCAGCCCCAGCGCGTAGCAGACCGCCGCCGCGAAGGGCCGCCCCGCGCCACTGAGCAGCAACGGCACCGCGGCGACCGCCGTCAGCACGGCGAACCCGAGCCAGCCGTAGGTCAGCCCGGCGTGCAACGCGGCGGTGATGCCCGCACCGTCCTTCGCACGCACAGCGAGCTCGGCCTCCTCCACGGTCTTGAGGCCAATCACGGCCCGTATACCTGCCGCAGCAGCAGTAGCCACCAACGACCAGCCCAGCACCGTGCGACCGCGCCGCACCGCATCCACGCGTTTCCTGGTGTCCACGCAGTTCAGTGTGTTGCCGCTACGGCGTGACGTGCGCGCGCAGACGCCCAGGTGCACTCGGTCGGGTGTCAGTGCTGGTGACAGCTCCTAGCGCACCTCGGGCCTCCGGTCGATCACCGGCGAACCCGTGCGTGAGCTGGGGATGTCGCGCTCGGACTGGAGCTCGTCCAGGTCGGCCGCGAGCAGCGTGGCGCGGTGCGGATCGAGGTCGGCGAAGATCGCCTGGGCTCTTTCGAGCGCCTCGATCGCGCCTTCCCGCCGGTCCGCGCGGCCGAGGATGCCGCCGAGCACGCTGAGTGCGCGCGCCTCGCTCAGCGAGGCCCCGACGCGGCCGCAGAAGCGATATGCCTGACGCGCGTACTGCTTCGCCTTGAACAACTCGCCGTCGTCCAGCTCGATCTCGCTCAGTAGCGCGCAGACCTCTCCGACCATGCCGACGGCATGCAGCCGTGCGTGCTTCCAGAGCGCGGCCTCCGCGAACCCCCGCGCTTCCGCGGTGCGTTCCTGGGCGAACCGCAGGGCACCGAGAAGGAGCAGCACGGTCGCTTCCGTCGCCTCGTCCTCCTGGGTTCGCGCCAGTTCCAGTGCCTGGCAGTAGTAGTCCGCCGCACGCTCGTACTCGAAGGCGTGTTTGTAGGCTTCTCCGGCGCGGAGGAGGAAGAACTTCTCGATGCCACGCCCGCGTTCACCGAGCTGCCTGACCATCGCCAGGGCCCGCTCGTGGGAGTCGATCCCCATCAGGATCGACCCGGTCGCCACCAGGATCCGTGCGCCGGTGTGCAGGCACACCGCGATGCCGACCGTCTGGTCACCGGCGGCCCGCACGAAACCCAGGTGCGCCTGGTGCACGTGGTACTCGGCCTGGCGGTACTCCTGGCGCTGCAGGTGGGTGAACCCGAGCTGCAACCTCAGCGCGGCGGCGTCTTCCTCGGCCGGTTCGCCGAGCTGTTCCGCGGCGGCGATGCCGGCGTGCAGGAGGTTCAGCACGTCGCCGGTGAGGCCCTGCCTCAACCAGATCTCCCCCACCAGCTGGGGAATCTGCACGGCGTGCTCCAGGTAACCGGCCTCCAGGGCGAACCGCACGAGTGCGACGAGGTTCTGCGCTTCGACCGTTCCCCAGTGGTGGGCCGCGGCGACGTCCGTGAACTCCAGGGCGTCGACGTCCTCGGCACTGTCCGATGTGGGCACCCGGAAGCCGGTGGAGAACATCTTCTGGTCGGCCCGCTCGGCGGTCCGCAGGTAGTAGTCGAGCATGCGGCGCTCGATCGCCATCCGCTCCTCGGCGTCCTCCAGCAGGCTGGCCGAGAACTCCCGCAGCAGGTCGTGCAGCTTGAACCGGTCGAGCTCGCCGGCCTGGTCCAGCAGGCGGGCCTCGGCCAACGCGTCCAGCGCCTCGTGCACCCGCCGGGCCGGGAGGGCGGCCATCGCCGCGGCGGCGCGCACGGTGATCCCGGAACCGGGGTGCGCGCCGATCGCGCGGAACAGGAGCCGTGCATCGGGGTCGAGGGCGCGCAACGACTGCGTGAAGACGGCGCGGGGGCCGTGCGAGACGCCGATGTCGAGGACGCCCCGCTCGCGGAAGTGGCTGACGAAGGCGCTCAGCTGCACGGAGGGGCGGGTGGCGATGTGGTTGGCGAGGACCTTCAACGCGATCGGCAGGCCTCCGCACACCTGGGCGAGGTCGGCGAGGGCGGCGCTGTCGCTGCCGCGGGCGCCGATGCGGTCGACCAGCAGGCGGCCGGCCTCATCGGTGTCCAGCGGCTCGATCGAGATGCGGTGGGGTGTGAGGCGGGCGGCGAGGCCGGAGAGGCGCGACCGGCTCGTCAGCACGACCAGGCAGGAGGAGAACAGCGGCAGCAGCGAGTGGACCTGGGCGGTGTTCCTGGCGTTGTCGAGCACCACCAGCAGGCTGCGGCCGGAGACCGCGGACTGGAGCTTGGCGAGGCGGTGCTCGGGGTTGGCGATGCGGTCCGGCGGGATGCCGAACCCCTGCAGGAAGCGGTCCACGACGGACGACGCGTCCACGACGGCGCCGTCGGAGAAGCCGTGGAGGTCGACGAAGAGCACGCCGTCGGGGAAGCGGGAGCGGCGGGTGTGCGCCCAGTGCACGACGAACGCCGTCTTGCCGACGCCACCGACCCCGTCCACCACGACGATCCCCGGTCGTGCGGCCATGGCGTCGAGGGCGGCGAGGTTGTCCCCGTGCCCCACGAACGTCGGGACGTCGAGCGGGAGCTGTTGCGGGACGAGCACTCCCGCGGCACCGGTCTGCGGCTCGGTGCGGGCGACCCCGTGCGCCTTGAGGTGCTCGTGGAACTCCAGCAGGTCGCGTGCGGCTGCGTCGTTCACCGCCGCTTTGAACGACTGGTAGGCACTCAGGTAGAGCCCTGTCGCCTCTTCGGTGCGGGACAACAGGTAGAGCGCCTCGAGCCGCCGTTTGAGCAACACCGGGTGGGCGAGGTAGTCGGGCGCGAGCTCGTCGAGCTCCGTCAGCACGCGCGGGTACTCGCCGAGCACGAGGTACTCCGTGCACAGCAGGTCGTAGGCGGGGATCCGCACGTTCCGCTCGGCCTGGGCGCGCCAGGCGTCGGCGCGGTCGGATCTGAGCTCGTCCAGTGGCCGCTGGTGGCGCCAGATGGTGAATGCGCCGCGAATCGCGTCGAGGGCCTGCTGATGATCACCGCGCCGGGCCAGAGCACGTGCGCGGTCGACCTGATCACGGTACTGGAAGTAGTCGACGGCATTGCGGTCCACGTCGACGCGAAAGGCGCCGTTGACGACCGGCAATTCCACCCGGATCTGCATCGATTCGAAGGCGCGGCGAATTCTCGACGAATACGAGTACAACGTTTGCACCGGGTTGTTCGGCAGTTCGTCGTCGTCGCCCCACACCCATTCGGCCAGCTCCAGCGCAGGTATCGGCTGCCCTGGTCGGGTGAGCAGCACCGCCAACATGGCGCGCAGCTTCAGCTGCCCCCATTGCGTGCGGACGACACCGCCGACCCGTATCCCCGTTTGTCCCAGAATCGTGAATCGCGCATCCACCAGCGCCACCCCTCGCGTCCCCGAACAAAGTGTCCTCCGCATTCCGCGGTAATGCAACGCACACGTGCGGGCATACGTGACAGTTAGGTGACAGTCCATTGACATGTGCTTGTGAATAGCGCCTTGAACACCTCGGGCCACCTTGATCAGCACGGGGTTGAACTGCGCGAACAGTTTCTGACAGCTCAATGAACACCCCGGCCGGGACCGTCGGTGCACCACTTCGACCGAGGGAGCCCGAGATGAACTGGTTCACGACGCCGCTCGGCACGGGCGGTGCACACCGGGTGACGGTGCCCGGATGCCGCAGGGTGCTGGTGATCGTCCCGAGCGTGGTGGCCGGGACGCGGTTGCTCGACCTGCTGCCGCTGCTGGAGGCCGACCACCGCCTGCAGACCTACTTCACGCTGCCGGAGCCGTGCGGCGCCACCACCGCGTTCGTCGACGCGATCGGCGGGCTGGTGATCCCGTGGGAACTGGCTCTGCAACACGAGTTCGACCTCGTCCTCGCGGCGAGCTACCGGTTCGTCGACCGCGCGCCCGGCCCGGTCCTCGTCCTCCCGCACGGCGCGAGCGCGTTGAAGTCGCGCCGGACCGTCCGCCACACCGCGGAGCCGGTGCACGGGCTCGACCGGCAGCTGCTCATGCGCGACGGCAAGGTGCACGCGGCGGCGATCGTGCTGTCCCACGACCGTGAGCTCGACACGCTCGCTGGGTCCTGCCCGGAGGCGCTGGACAGGGCCGTGGTGGCGGGCGACCTCTGCCTCGACCGGATGCGTGCGAGCCTGCCGTTCCGCGAGCACTACCGCCGGGCGCTGGGCGTCGAGCCCGGCGAGACGCTGGTGACGATCAGCTCGACGTGGACACCGGAGTCGACGTTCGCCCGCCGCCCGGAGCTGTACCGGGAGCTGCCGCGCACAGCCAGGGTCGCGGCGGTGCTGCACCCCAACATCAGCGCGGCGCACGGCACCTGGCAGGTGCGCGCGTGGCTGGCCGGCAGCGACGTGACCGTCATCCCGCCGGAGGAGGGCTGGCGGGCAGCGGTGATCGCGAGCGACGTCGTCATCGGCGACCACGGCTCGACGACGCAGTACGCGGCCGCGATCGGTAGGCGGGTGCTGCTCGCGACCTGTCCGGAGGTCCGCGCGGGCAGTCTCGCCGACGTGCTGCGCCGGCAGGTACCGACCTACGCGGGCGATCTCACCGCGGCGGTGCGGGTACCCGGTTTCGCGGACCTCGTCAGCTCGCGTCTCGACCGGGCGAAGGAGATCCTGCGCGCGGCGATGTACGACCTGATCGGCATCGTGGAGCCCGCCCACGCCACCCCGGTCGCACCGGTGCCGGTGAGCCGTGTTCGTTGACGAGGGCGTGCACAGGGAGAGCGGTGTGCTGCTGGTGCGCACCGACCGGGCGGCGCGGCGGTGGTGGACGATCGCGGACGTGCTGCTGACGGCGCCGGAGCCGTCAGCGGAGCTCGCCCTCGCCGTCGCCAGGCTCGTGCTGGGCCGCTACGTCGGCTGCTCGCTCGTCCTCGTTCCGATCGAGAGCGCCGAGCCGGTCCCTGACGCGGTCAGCGCTCGGGTCGAACGATTCGCCGTAGCAAGCCAGCGCGGCACGGTAGTGGTCACGGGCGACGGGCAGGTCGCCCTGCCGTTCGGCGATCTCGCCCAGCAGCTCGAACGCGTCGGCCATGTGCAGTGGTGAGCCGGCGTCCCGGACGTCCGCGAGCACACCGCTGGCCAGTCCGAGCGACTCGTCGAACCGGCCGGCGCGCAGCAGCGCGCGGGCGAGGAACATCCGCGCCCGCGCCTTGTCCACCACGTTGTCCAGCAACGCCTCCGACTCCCGCAGCTCGATGACGGCCTCGTCCAGGCGGCCCAGCTCGACCAGCACCTCGCCCACGCGCCGCCGGGCGAGCCCGATGCCGCGGACGCGGCCGTGCCGGGTCTCCACGTCGACGCCCTCGCGGAAGTACCGCAGCGCGACCTCGAACTCGCCCCTGAGCCGGTGGACGTGCCCGAGCTGCACCAGCGCGGTCGCCCGGCTGCCGAGGTCGTGGTCGCCAGCGAGCTCCAGCACGACCCGCACCTGCTCCTCCACCTCGTCGAGCCGGCCAAGGTTGCGCAACGCGACGGCGAGCTGGATGCGCAGCCTGGCCTCGGCGGTCTGCTCCCCGCACGCCTGCGCCGCGGCCACCGCGAGCTGGTGGGTGAACAACCAGTCCGAGTAGTGGTGGCGGCGCTGGAACAGGGCGAACATCGCCTCGGCGAGCTGCCAGACCAGCTCCGGCCAGCCGTGGCTCTCGGCCGCGCGCAACGACTGCACGAGGTTGTCGCGCTCGTAGTCGAGCCAGTCGAGCGCCTCGGCCCGCGAGCCGAACGCGTCCGGATCGGCCGACTTGAACCGCAGCCCCACCCGCGGGCGGCCGGGAATCGCCGCGGAGTCGGCGACGACCGCCTTGTCGAGGTAGAACTCCACGGCCCGCTGGACGGCCTCCTCGACGTCCGCGTCGTCCTGTTCCCGTGCGTGCAGGCGCAGGAGGTCGTGGAACCGGAACCGGTCGTCACCGACCTCGCTGAGGAGGTTCTTCTCGACGAGGTCGTCCAGGTCGTCCTCGACCTCTCCGACCTCGTCGGCGAGCATCGCGGCGGCGACCTCGACACCGAAGCTCGGTCCCGGGTGCCACGAGGTCAAGCGGTAGAGCCGGGCCTGCCGCGGCGGCAGGTCCACATAGGACAGGTCGAGCACCGCGCTCACCGAGGCGGAGCCGCCGAGGTCCAGGTGGGACAGCCGCCGGTTCTCGGTCCTCAGCTCGTCGACCTCCCTGGCGAGGCTGCGGCGCGGCCGCCGGGACAGCCTGGCGCCGATGACGCCGAGCGCGATCGGCATCCCGCCGCACAACCGCGCCAGCTCGCGGGCGGCGTCGGCCTCGACCGCGAGCCTGCGTTCACCCAGCACCCGCTCCAGCAGCTCCACCGACGCCTGCACCCCCATCGGGTCCACCTCGATGAACCTGGCGCCGTCCATGCCCAGCGGGCTCAGCCGCCACCGGCTCGTCACCACGACCACGCAGCTCGCCGACGCGGGCAGCAGCGGCCGCACCTGTCCGGCGCTGGCGGCGTTGTCGAGCAAGATCGCGAAGGAGCGGTCGGCCGTCAGCGAGCGGAACAACGCCTGCCGGCGCGGCAGGCCCGGCGGCACCACCTCGACGCCGAGCGCGCCGAGGAACCACTCCAGCACCTCGTCCGGCTGGGCGGCCTCGGCGTGGGCGCCGAGGTCGACGTAGAGCTGGCCGTCCGGGAACTGCTCGCGCGTGTCGTGCAGCCACCGCAGCGCCAGCGAGGTCTTGCCGACACCGCCGGGCCCGCTGACCACCACGAGCAGCTGGTCGTCCTCGTGCTCCCGCCACCGTTCGAGCGCCGTCAGCTCGTCGTCCCTGCTGACGAACAGCCTCGGTGCGGGCGGCAGCTGCCGGGGCACCGGGTTTCCCGCCGGGACGGAATGGAAGTGGACGCTGCCGATCGACCCCGCCTGCACCACGTTGCCGCTGACCTGCCCGGACACGGTGTTCTCGACTTCGGCCACCCGGCATCACCCCAACGCTCCACGCTACGACGTGGAAGAGATCCATGGCACCCCGTCTCAATTCGTTAGAGGCGTACGTTATTCAATATGCGAATCATCATGTCCAGCGTTCCGCAGCACGGGCACCTGCTGCCGTTGCTCCCGCTCGCCCGTGCGTTCGCCGGGCGCGGGCACGAGGTGGCGGTGCTGACCGCCGAGGGCATGCGGCCGGTGGTCGAGCGGCAGGGGTTGCGGCTGTTGCCGGCCGGGGTGATGCCGGAGGCGCTGTTCGCCGAGATCATGCGCAGGATCGGGGCGGATCCGGCGCACGACCCGCGGCCGGACACGGTGGCGGAGTTCTTCGCGGGGACGCGGGTCGACCTGTCCGCGGACGAGGCGTTGGCGGCCGTCGAGGGGTTCGCACCGGATCTGGTGGCCGTGGACACGTGTGACTACGTGGGGCCGTTGGTGGCGGCTGCGGTGGGGGCGCCGGTGGCGACGCTTGCCTACGGGCCGCCGATGCCGCCCGAGTTCACCGAGGCGATGGACGCGATGGCGCAGGGGCAGCACGCGCGGCGGGGGTTGCCGGCGGCGGAGCGGCGGTGGGTGCTGGACACGTGGCCCGCGTCGATGCGGCCGCCGGGGTGGCGGGCGCCGCACGGGTGGTTGCCGTTGCGGCCGGAGGCGTTCCGGGTGCCGGGTGGTGCCGCGGAGAAGCTGCCGGTGGCGGGGCGGCCGCGGGTGCTGGTGACGTTCGGGACGTACTTCGGCGACCCGGCCAAGCTCGGTCCGCTGGTGCGCGCGCTGTCCGGGCTGGACGTGGAGGTCGTCGTCACGCTCGGGCTGGTGACGCGGCCGGAGGAGTTCGACGTCGACCGCGAACGGGTGCGGTTCGTGGGCTTCACGCCGTTGGAGGACCTGCTGGACGGCGTGGACGTCGTGGTCACGCACGGCGGGGCGGGGACGACTGCGGCGGCGCTGGCGAAGGGGGTGCCGCTGGTGGTGCTGCCGCAGGGCGCCGACCAGTTCTTCCAGGTCGAACGGGTCGCCGCGGCGGGCGCGGGTCTGGCGCTGCTCCCGCCGGCCCAGACGCCGGAGGCGCTGGTGGACGCGGTGCGTGCCGTGCTGGCGGACGGGGCCGTCAGGGAGAATGTCACGGCGATCGCCGCCGAGATCGCCACGATGCCCTCCGCCGACGAGGTGGCGGTGCTGCTGGAAGAAGGTCGATGACCCGGTCGTACCACTCGCCGCGCCGCGCGCGGGATGCCGCCGACACCCGGCGCGACATCCTGCGTGCGGCGACGGAGTTGTTCTCCGCCAACGGGTACGCGCGGGTGACGGTGAACGACATCGCGCACCGGGCCGGTGTCGCGCCGCAGACCGTCTACTCGAGTGCGGGCGGCAAGTCGGACGTGCTGCACAAGATCGTCGCCGAGTCGATCGCCAGGAGTGACGCGGCGGCGACGACCACGGCGGTGCTGCGGACGGCGAGCGTGGCCGAGGCGATGACGTTGCTCGCGCGCGGCACGCGGATGGGCAACGAGGGCGAGCAGCAGGTCGTCGAGGTGCTCTACGCGGCGCTTCCGGTGCATGAGGACGGTGCGCTGCTGTGGGAGCAGGCCACCGCCCCGTACCGGCAGGCGCTGACCGTGGTGGCGGAACACCTGCGGGACAAGGGGTTGCTCACCACGGACGTCGGACGGGCCGCGGACGTGCTGTGGTTCTGCTTCGGGTTCGGCGCGTGGCGGACCCTGGTGAGGGAGTGCGGCTGGAGCTGGGACGAGGCCGAGGTGTGGCTCGCCCGACAGGCGGTCGGCATGATCGGCGGGAATGCCTGAGCAGCACGCGGGCTTGTACCGGGTCGTGAAGCTCGTCTACGTCTTCGACGCCTACTGCGGCTGGTCGCACGCCTTCTCCGGCACCCTGCTCGCCGTCACCGAACGCCACCCGGACCTGCCGGTCGAGGTCGTCTCCGGCGGCCTGTTCACCGGGTCGCGACGGGTCCCGATCCGCGAGTTCGGGTTCATCAAGGATGCGAACGTCCAGGTCACCGCCCGCACCGGCGCCCGGTTCGGCGACGCCTTCAACCGGGTGCTCGACGAGGGCGAGTTCGTGATGGACTCCGAGGCCGCCGCCCGTGGCGTGATCGCGTTGCGCGACGCCGCCCCCGAGCGGGCCGCCGAGCTGGCCATCGCGGTGCAGCAGGCGTTCTTCCACGACGGGCGGAGCCTGTCCGACCCGGAGACCTTCCGCGCGATCGCGGCCGAATTCGGGCTCGACGCCGACGCGGTGGTCGCGGCGTTCCACGGCGCACAGCCCGAAGTGGACTTCGAGCGCGCGGCCCGGTTCGGCGTGAACGGCTTCCCGACGCTGATCGCGGTCGACGGGTCGCGGGCGTACGCGCTCGCACGCGGGCACGCCGACGCGGACGAGGTCGAGCAACGGCTGGCCGCCATCGGCTGAGTCAGACGCGCGCCTCGATGGTGCCGCGCAACGCCTTGGCGAACCGGCGCAGCCCGGGGCCGTCGGGCCGGTACGCGAGGACCTCCTGCCCGTCGATGTCGCGCGCCAGCGGCGTGTCCATCACGGTCCGCCCGTCCGGCAGCGTCGTGGTCAGCGCGTCCAGCCTGCCGACCAGCACACACCGCCGTCCCAACGCGGGCAGCAGGGTCGTGATCTCCCAGCGCAACGCCTCCGACGGCACGGTCACGTCGATGATCACCACCCCGGACGCGTGCGCGAAGGCGACGACGGCCTGCTGCCACACGGCGTGCGCCACCGTCACGACGGTGAGCCGCGGCGACAGGATCTTGGTGCTCTTGCGGGCCATCCGGGCGACCCGGCCGGGAATGTCGCGTTCGGACCGGATGCGTTCGGTCAGGGCGCGTTCGGCGTGGCGTGCCTTGAGGTAGCTGAAGAGCAGCAACGGCACCGAGACGCCGACCAGCGCGATCAGCAGCCACATCAGCACGAACACGAGCAGGCCGAGCGCCATGGCCGCCCCGAGCGCCTGCCCGATCCCGTCCAGCGGATCGCTGCCGCGGGGCGAGGACATGAAGTCGGCCAGCACCATGTCGCCACCGAACTCGATGAACCACCACACGAACGCACCGGCCGCGGCGAGCACGACGACGGTGCCGAACCCGGAGGCCTTGCGCGGCGCGGCCGACCCGCCGATGCCGCGGATCATGTCGTCGTCGAGCGTCACCAGCCGCCACGACCCGCCGATCGCGTTAGTCGCGGCGAAGCTCAACGCGCGGGTGGCGTCCGCGTAACCGAAGCGCCGCAGGAACAACACGAGCCGCCGGCGGCCGCGCAGCAGCTGGACGCCGAGCCACAGCCCGGCGAACCCGGCGACCGCGCACCACGCCGTGTACAGCGCGGCCTTGTCCCGGTCGTGGCTCGCGACGGAGTCGGTCACCAGCATCGCGACCAGGTAGACGAGTCCGATCAGGCCGACGACGCCGACCATCACCAGCGGCACCCCGGCCGCGACCGCGAACGCCCTGCCCACCCGCCTGCCCGCGTCCGGACGTGGCCCGTCCAGCACGATCCGCACGCCCACCGCACACCTCCCGCCGATGCCGGAACACCAGTGTGAGGACGGCGGGGCCGGTCCTGATACACCGACGATCAGGTGACGTGCGCGTGGTGGCGACCGGCCCAGGCCGACACGACCGGCAGCACGTCGGTCAGCCACTCGCGCGCGGCGGCGGTCAGCTCGTAGCGCGCCGCGCGACGGACGACGAAACCGTTGTCCTGCAAGCGTTCCAACGTCCGGTGCACGGACGGTCCGGCCGCGGCGACCAGTTCCTCGAACGGCAGTGGACCGTCCGACAACGCCACGAGCACCTGCGGCATCAGGTCGTTGCCCACCAGCTCCTGCAACGCGAGCAGGTGGTGCAGCGCGGAGGCGTCGAGCCGGCGTTCCGGGAACGCGCCCTGGTCGTGCACCCGCACGCACGCGCGGCCGCCGCGCTTGGCCCGTTGCAGGGCGGCGTCGGCCTCGCGGACCAGGTCGATCAGCGTGTCGTCGGGGCCGGGCACGTGCGCGGAGACACCGATCGACGCGGTCTGGCCGCTCAGCGTGAGGCCGTAGCCGTCGTTGGTGGTGATCTCGGTCCGCAACGCCCTGATGCCGCGCAGGACCCGTTCGGCGACGACGGCCGCCTCACCCGGCGTGGTGCGGGGCAGCAGCACGAGGAACTCGTCGCCGCCGTACCGGCAGACCAGGTCGGCCGAGCGGGTGTGCGCGGCCAGCACGTCGGCGACGTCGCTCAGCACCACGTCGCCGGCCGGGTGGCCGTAGTCGTCGTTGATCTTCTTGAACCGGTCGAGGTCGATCATCAGCAGCGCGACCTGCTCCCAGCGGCGCTGGGCCCTGCGGTACAGCGCGGGCGCCTGGTCGTCCCAGCCCCAGCGGCCGAGCAGGCCGGTGAGCCGGTCCGTCGCCCACGCGCCGACCGGCTGTGCGCACGAGCCACAGCGAGTGGGAGCGCTCTCGTCGTGCAGGCGAAGAGAACGAGCAGCGCCTTCGGTCACCGTCAGCCCCATCCGCGCAGTCGTCATCAGTCCCCCCAGACATCAGCCCTGACCGGCCCTGGCTGCCACGTTCAACTGAGGTGACGTCGTTCGGATCAAACGCGACACAGCAGTGGAAGCGGCGGACTGTGATGATAGGGCTACGCACGGGTGGATTCAACCCTTGTGATGCCATATGCTCACTCGGTTCCACAACAGTGGAATCATCGCCGGCCGATGGGTCGCTCCAGCGGAGGTGTGGCGTGAGGCCGTTCGCCGAGGTCCTCAACGAGCTGTGCAACAACCCGCCCCACCACCAGGGCAGGATGACCAACGTGGCGCTCGCCGCGGCGGTCAAGCAGCGCGGTGGCGACATCGGGCACGGCTACATCTCGCAGCTGCGGCTCGGGGTCAAGGACAACCCGACCTGCCAGGCCATCGTCGACCTCGCCGGCGCGCTGGGCGTCCACCCGGCCGTGTTCCTGGGCGGACGCGGTGAGCTCTACCCCGGCGAACGTCCCGGCTGGCGCGCGACCGCGCTGAGCACGCTGTTCGAGGCGGTGCACCCGCCCGACCGCGGGCCGTGGTCACCGGAGGAGGTCGCGGCCTCGATCAGCGGTTCCGGCCACTACGGCAGCATCTCCGCCAGCTACATCCGTGAGCTGCTCAGCCAGTCCAGCGCGAACCCTCGGCTCAAGCACATCCTCGGCCTGGCCGACCACTTCGGCGCCGACCCGGCGTACTTCTTCGACGACGACGTCGCGGCGAAGGTCGACTCGGAGCTGACCGACTTCCTGGCGTTGCGCGAGCTCGGCGTGGTCGAGTTCGTCACCCGGCTGGCCGAACGCACGGGTGAACTCTCCCCACAGGCCAGAGCCGCTGCGGTAGAAGGGTTCCGGCAGGCGCTCGAGGTCGGTGAGGGCTGGACGTTCCCGATGAAGGGCCGGCGCACCCCGCCCGGCCACGCGTGAAGTTCGCGACCTGGACCGCAGTTGCCGAGGACGAGAGGAGGCGCCGGGTGAACCGCAGGAAGCTGCGCTTGCTCGTCGACGAGGTCACCCGCGACCTCGACCTGCCGCCCGGCGCGACGCACCGGGACGCGAGCCGCCGGGTCTGCGAGCTCATGGGCGAACGGCTCGGCCGCCCGGTCGAGGTGCGCTTCGCCGCGATCACCGGCACGACCTGCCTGAGCGGCGCGACGGCGTTGCTGGAGAACGGCACGTACCTCGTGATCTGCGCGGACTCGCCGTCGTGGTATCACCGGCTGCACGTGCTGCTGCACGAGTTCGCGCACGCCTTGCTGCGGCATGAACCCGTGACGCTGACGAAGAGCGAGGGCATGCGCAAGCTCGCCCCGAACCTGCTGCCGCGGATGGCGCAGATCATCGCCGGGCGCACCGCGCTCACCGACGACGAGGAGCGCGAGGCCGAGAACCTCGCCGACCACCTGCTGGAACGCCTGACGGAGCACCACGTCTGGGCGGACACGGTGGCCACGGACACGGCACCGCACGTGCGGCGGATCGCCGAGTCCCTGGAAGGAAGATCCCGCTGGGTGCGTCGTGGCGATCTTTAACCTGATCTACCTCTCCTGCGGTCTCATCGGCCTGCTGCTGCTGGCGTACAAGATCCGGGCCCTGCGCTCGAACTGGGGCAGCCCGCGGGTCGTCGCGTTGATCTCGACGGTGTTCTTCTCGGCGTTCGCGGTGTTCTTCGCCGCGCCCGCGAACATCACGTGGCTCAACTGGGTGTCCGGTGTGCCGAACTTCGCGGTGCCGCTGGTCTACTCGCTCGTGGTCGGCTTCGCGGGCTCGTCGTTCGCGCTGGTGCTGTGCTGGCGTTACCCGGCCGGGCAGGCGTGGCGGCGGGTCCGGCTGATCCTGGTCAGCTACGGCTCGGTCATCGCGGCGATGGTCGCGCTGTTCCGCTCGTCCGACGTCGGGCAGGAACGCCAGATCGACTTCGACACCTACTACGCCACCCAGCCGACCGTGGCGGCGTTCCTGTTCATCTACCTGGTGGCCACGGTGGTCGGCTGCGGCGGTCAGGCCTACCACTGCTGGCAGGGCGCGCGCGACCAGGCGATCACCGCCCGGCCGTGGCTCGCGCGCGGCCTGCTCTGGTACTGCTTCGCCGGGCTGTTCCCGGTGGCGTTCGCGTTGATCAAGCTGTTCGTGCTGCTGATGGACTGGGCCGGTGAACGCGGTTTCGACGTGCTCAGCCTGACCGCGCCGCTGATGGCGTCGCTGAGCATCATCCCGCTGGTGATCGCGATGGCGCTGCCGGTGTTCGGGCCGCGCCGGCCGTCGCCGCGGCTGTGGCTGCGCCGGTGGCGGACGTACTTCCTGCTGCGGCCGTTGCACCGCGCGCTGGCGCACGTGAACCCGCACATCGTGCTGGTCGCGCCGGGCAAGTTCCTCAACCCGCACCACCGCGTGCGCAGGCAGATCATCGAGCTGAACGACTGGCGCTGGGCGTTGACGCCCTACTACGACCACTCCGTCGGCGAGTCGGCCGCCGCCCTGGCCCGCCGGGCGGACCTGCCGGGCGACGAGCTGGCCGCCGTGGTCGAGGCCGCCCAGCTGCGCGCCGCGGGCACCACCGAGGCCCGTCGCCGGCCACCGCAGCGCCGCCCGGCCGCCGAGATCGTCGACGGCACGGACCTCGCCACCGAACACGACCGATGGGTGCGCATCTCGCGCGCGTTCCAGCACTCGCCCATCGTCGACGCCGCGGTGGCCGACGCCACCCGCGTGCACGCAGCAAGGGGAAACGACTAGATGGCTCCGACACACGCCGTTGTCCTCGGCGGAGGCCTGGCCGGCATGCTGGCCGCCACCGTCCTCATCAGACACTTCGACGAGGTCACCGTCGTCGAGCGCGACAAGCTGCCCGACGGCCCGGAGCCGCGCACCGGCGTGCCCCAGGCCCGGCACGCGCACCTGCTGATGTCCGGCGGCGCCCGCGCGATCGAGGAGCTGCTGCCGGGCACGCTGGACGAGCTCTACGCCGCGGGTGCCCACCGCATCGGCGTTCCGGACGCGCTGGTGTCGCTGAGCGCCCAGGGCTGGGTGCCGCGGTTCCCCGAGATGCAGTACATCGTCTCGTGCAGCCGCAGCCTGCTCGACTGGGTCGTGCGCAGCCGGGCGTTGCGGGACACCAAGATCTCCGTGCTCGCCGGCACCGAGCCGGTGGCGTTGCTCGGCGACCGCGAGGCCGTCACGGGCGTGCTCGTCGAGGACCGCGTCTCCCGCGAGCACGTGTCGCTGGAGGCGAACCTCGTCCTCGACGCCACCGGCCGGGCCTCGAAGCTCTCCCGGTGGCTGGCGGACTTCGGCCTGCCCGAGGTCCCGCAGGAGACGGTCGACTCCGGCCTCGCCTACGCCACCCGCGTCTTCCGCGCCCCCGCCCCGGCCGCAGCGGGCTTCCCGATCGTCAACGTCCAGGCCAACCCCCGCGACCCGCACCCCGGCTGCACGGCGACGCTGCTGCCGATCGAGAACGGCCGCTGGCTCGTCACCCTGTCCGGCACCCGTGGCGGCGAACCCACCACCGACGAGGCGCGGTTCGTCTCGTTCGCCCGCTCCGTCCGCGACCCGCTCGTCGGCGACCTCATCGCCGGAGCCGAGCCGCTGAGCCCCGTGTACGGCGCGCACGGCACCGCCAACCGCCGCCTGTACTTCGAACGCCTGAAGTCGTGGCCCACCGGCGTTCTCGCGCTCGGCGACTCGGTCGCCACCTACAACCCGGTCTACGGCCACGGCATGTCGGTCGCCGCGCAGAGCGCACTGGCCCTCGACGCCGGCCTGCGCTCCGGTTCCACCGTGCAGCAGGTCCAGCGCGACATCGCGAAGGTCGTCGACGGCGCCTGGGCCATGGCCACCAACCAGGACATCCTCTACCCCGGCGCGGTCGGCAAGCCGCTGTCGCTGACCGGCCGCGTCCTGCAGCGCTATGTCGACCGCCTGGTCCGCACCGCCACCACCGAACCCACCGTCACCCGCGCCTTCATCGACGCGTTCACGCTCTCCGGCCCGATGACGAAGCTGATGAGCCCCAGGGTCCTCCTCGCCACGCTGCGCGGACCTCGCGGCACACCGCCGGCACCGACCCTCACCGCCGAGGAACGGTCCCGCGTCACCGGCCCGGTGTGAACCGCATGCTCTGCACGTACGCCATGGCCTCGATGAACGCCGGGTCGGCCATCCTGGCGTTCAGCTCCTCGGCGGTGGGGTGCGCCACGCGCTGATGCACCCACCACAGGTTCCCGAACGGATCCGCGAACCTGCTCACCCGGTCGCCCCAGAACAACTCCGTCGGCTCGGTGACGACCACCGCCCCGCCGGCCCTGGCCCGTTCGAGCACCGCCGCGTCGTCGGCGACGTACAGCCGCAGGAACCCCGGTGTCGCCGGCCAGTCCGGGTGGTCGAACAACATCACCACCGAGTCCCCGATCCGCACCTCCGCGTGCCCGATCGCACCCGGCTCCCCGTAGCCGAGGTCGCGCAGGCGGTCGACGTCACGGCGGACGGTGCGCGAGGTGACGCCGAGCCGGGCCGCGAGCTCACTGCCCCACCCTCGGCCTGCGCACCGCCGCGCGCCAGCCCGTCTCCGGCATCGCCGACGCCTCCCTGCGCGCACTCGCCAAGCTCCAACAGGTCCTGCCGCCCCGCCTGGCCCGCCGCGTCACCTCCCTCACCGCCGCGACGTCGTCCTCCCCCGCCCGCCCGGCTCGGTGGCCGACCCCGCCGAGCTGACCGCGGTCGCCGCCGCCACCCACTCCCGCGAACGCCTCCGCTTCTCCTACCTCGTGGCGGCCCAGCGCCACGAGCCGGGTGGGTTCCACGTGCCGCCGGGAACTGACGCCCTCGGTGGAGCTCACGTCGCTCGCCTGCGACTTCACCGTGCACGGCCCCGCACCGCTGATCGAGCACCTGGCGGCGATGGCCGCCCGCATCACCCGCTCGATAGGCGCCGGATCAAGGACAGAAACATGACAAACGATCTGAACCGCACCCGGATCGTTAACCTGCGTGCCACGGCAACTGTCCGCAGACCACACCCGGCACAGCGGAAGAACGGTGACCCCCGTGCCCCTCGACATCCACCCGAAGGTGTTCCTGTCGTTCGCCGGCAAAGACCGCCCCCACGCCGACTCCCTGCACGAGGAGCTGGAGTCCCGCAACGTCACCACGTTCCTCAACGAGCTGACCGAAACCCCCGTTCCCGACGCCATCGCCTCCTCGGACTACTACGTCCTGCTGTGGTCCTCCCACACGCCCTCGCGTGAGTGGGCCACCGACAGCTGGACCGCCGGCTTCGCCGCGGAGCTGACCCGCCGCCGCGCGTTCCTGTTCGTCGTGCGGGTGGACGAGGAACCGCTGCCGCTGCTGACCCCGCGCAAGCACATCGACCTCGTGGACGCGGCCGACCGCCTGGTCACGACGTGGCGCGCGGACCGCAAGTCGGCGCTGCCGGTGTTCCCGCAACCCCGCCCGCCCGTTCCCGACGGCCCCACGGTCGCGGTGCCGGTGCGCAGCCACGACCTCGGCATCACCCACGTGGTGATGGCCCCGCTGCACCTGACCGGGGAGTCACTGCACCGGGCCGTGCACAGCGCGTTGCGGCTGCCGGAGGAACAGGCCGGCTTCGACGGCCAGGTCGGCCTGCGCTTCTCGTACCGGCTGTCGCAGCAGGGCACCGTGATCGCTCCCGGTGAGTCCACAGTGGACCCCAGGTCCGACGTGGTCGACCTGGGCATCCACGTCGAGTGGCTGGCCGGCGACGACGCGCTGGACGTGGACCAGAAGCGGCTGCTGCTGATCGCCGCCTTCCGCCACCTGCTCCCCTGAAGCAGACGTGCGCCATCCGCGCACGCCCCGGCCGCGTTTTTCACCCGATCCGGGTCCACGCACGCGTGCGCACAACCCGGTAGGTTCTCCGGCATGGTCGAGCCGTTCTCGTGGGTGCCCACCGGAATCAACACCGACGTGCCCAGCGCGGCACGCGTCTACGACTTCCTGCTGGGAGGCGGCCACAACTTCGCCTCCGACCGCGTGGTCGGCGAGAAGGTGCTCGGCGTCCTGCGCGACGGCCGCGCCATCGCGGCGTCGAACCGCTCGTTCATGCGCCGCGCCGTGCTCCTGATGATGCAGCACGGCATCACCCAGTTCCTCGACCTCGGCTCCGGCATCCCCACCGTCGGCAACGTCCACGAGATCGTGCAGCAGGAGAACCCGGACGCCCGCGTCGTCTACGTCGACCACGACGAGGTCGCCGTCTCCCACAGCCAGCTCATCCTGGAGGGCAACCCGAACGCCGACGTCGTCCAGGCCGACATGTGCGCCCCGCACCAGGTGCTCACGGACCCGGTCGTCAAGGACCTCATCGACCTCTCCAAGCCCGTCGGCCTGCTGATGGTCGCGGTCCTGCACTTCGTGTCCGACGAGAAGGGCCCCGCCGACGTCGTCGCCCGCTACCGCGACGCCATGCCCCCCGGCAGCCTGATCGCGTTATCCCACCTCACCGCCGACTTCAAGCCGCAGGAGATGGGCGCCGTCGTCGAGGCCATGAAGCACAGCCGCGACCCCATGTACTTCCGCTCGCGCGACGAGTTCCTCACGATGTTCGCGGGCATGGAGGTCCTCCCGCCGGGCGTCGTCGCGGCACCGCACTGGTACCCCGAGCTCGGCCCGGCCGGAGAAGGCGGCCCCGAGGACGTCTACGTGGGAGTCGCCCGCAAGGTCTGATCCCCTCGTCGGGGAGAATGCCGCCGTGGAGCCGCTCGAGACCGCACCGGGCGTGCGGGCCCGGATGAGCAAGCAGAAGACCCGCGACACGCAGATCGAGGTGGAGCTGCGCCGGGCGCTGTTCGCCGCGGGCCTGCGCTACCGGGTGCACCGCAGGCCGGTGAAGAGCGTGCGACGCGAGGCCGACATCGTCTTCACCTCGGCAAAGGTCGCGGTGTTCGTCGACGGCTGCTTCTGGCACGGCTGCCCCGAGCACGCCACCTGGCCGAAGAACAACGCCGAGTTCTGGCGGACGAAGATCGAGACCAACCGCCGGCGTGACCTGGACACCGACGCGAAGCTCGCCGACGCCGGCTGGCTGTCGGTGCGCGTGTGGGAGCACGAGAGCGCCGCAACCGCGGCCGCCCGCGTGCACGAGGTCGTGCTGGGCAGGCGGCCGCGCTGAGCGGTCAGGAGGAGCGGAAGAAGCCGGGCCCACGTCTCCGGGTGCGTGCACTGATGCGTTCACGCTAATGGAGCATCAAGTCGCCCGGACGCGATGCCGATGACCAGCATGTAGGCCGCCTGAGGGCCGCTACGATCGATTCGTGCGCGAACCGCTTGAACGAGACGACGAGATCGCGCACCTCCGTCAAGCCCTGGACGCAGCCACCCGTGGTGAGGGTCGCGTCGTCATCATCGAGGGTCGTGCGGGCATCGGCAAGACCCGGCTCGTGCACGAGTGCCGTGAGCTGGCCAAGGAGCGCGGGTTCGGGCGGTTGCAGGCCGTGGGTGACGGGCTGGAGACCGCCATGGCGTGGGGTGTCGTGCGGCAGCTGGTCGAGCGGTCGATCTCGCGCTACTCGGGTGAGGTCAGGGAGAAGATCCTCGCCGGGCCGTCGGGTGCCGCGCTCAAGGCGCTCGACGACGCGGCGCTCGACCCGAGCGAGGCCGAGCTCGCCCGCACGCTGCACTCGCTGTGGTGGGTGGCGGTCGACCTGTCGTCCACGCGGCCGTTGCTGATCACGGTGGACGACGCGCACTGGGCCGACCTGTCGTCGCTGCGGTTCCTCGTCTACCTGTCGCGCCGGATCGCGGACCTGCCGATCGCCCTGGTCGTCGCCACCCGGCCGCCCGCGGACAACGCCGGTCCGCTCGCCCAGCTCAGCCTGTCGGCCGACCGGTTGCTGCCGCGGCCCCTCACCCCCGATGCGCTCAGCACGCTGGTGGGCGGGCACCCGGAGGTGGTCAAGGCGGTGCACGCGGCCAGCGGCGGGAACCCGTTCCTGGCGGGGGTGCTGGTCGACGAGCTGGCGGCGCTCGGGTTGCCGATCGACGACGCGAACACCGCGGAGAAGGTCGGCGGGCTCGGGCCCAGCACCGTCTTCCGCGCCACGCTCGGACGGCTGCCCGCTGCGGCCGTCTCCCTCGCGGGTGCGGTCGCGGTCCTCGGATCGCACGCCGACCCGTGGCAGGCGGCGGCACTCGCGCAGACCGCTGACCTGCCGGCCGCGGTGGAGGCGCTGGTGGCGGCGAACGTGATCGTCACCGGCGATCACCTGGAGTTCGTGCACCCCGTGGTGCGTGAGGCGGTGTTGAGCAGCCTCGGCCCGATCGCGCGTGCTTCGTTGCATGCGCGCGCTGCGACGGCGTTGGCAGAAGCCCACGCGTCGGCAGATCGGGTGGCGGCGCACCTCGTCCACGCCCCGAAGGGCACGCTCCCGAACGCCGCCGAGGTGCTCAGGAAGGCCGCGTCGGCGCTGCTGGCCGCCGGTGACGCGCGCATGGCCGCCGCCCACCTCACGCGTGCCGTGGACGAGCGGCCCGACGACGCGGCCCTGCGCGCGGAGCTGGGCAGGGCGCTGCTGCGGACCGGCGACGCGGTCAACGCCCACCGGCACCTGAAGGCGGCCGCGGCCGGGCTGCCGGACGCCGAGCTCGTGGCCGCCGCCGCGTCCGCGACGGCCGTGATCGAGGGGCCCGCGGCCGCGATCGAGGAGCTCACCGAGGCCATCGCGCGGCGGCCGGATGGCGAGTCGCGGCTGCACCTGGAGGCCAGGCTGGCGGTGTTCCGGTCGTTCCTGCCCGACCAGCGCCAGGTCGCGTCCGCGCACCTCAGCGGCTACGCGCACCTGGCAGGCGGCACGCCGGACGAACGCACGCTGCTGGGCCTGCTCGCCCAGATGGGCCGCTACGAGGTGTGGCCGCACGAGGAGGTCGCCGCGACCGCGACGCGCGCGCTGGCCAACGGCGCGTACTTCGACGACGCGACCGGCAGCACGGACGAGATGGTCGCGTGGCTCGTGGCGCTCCTCGCGTTGATGGCCGCTGACGGAGTCGATACGGCGCAACGAGAGATCGAACGCGCACGGCTCAAGGTGCGCGCGCACGGTTCGCCGATCGAGTTCGCGATGGTGACGAACGCGGCGTTGTTCCTGAGCTGGCGCACCGGCAACATGCGGGCGGTCGAGGCCGAGGCGGAGGGTGCGCTGGCCGCGGTCGCCCACGAGGACCCCGGCTCGACCGTGATCAGCCTGCGCGCGACCTCCACCCACTTCGCGGTCTACGCGGCTCTCGAACGTGGTGACACGGCAGCGGCGGCGTCGTTCATCAACGCCTTCGACCGGGCACACGCCCATGCCCGCCCGACGATGCCGACGATCTGGTTGCACGAGGTGCGCGCGCTCATCGCGTTGGCCGGGAACGACCCCCGCAGGGCGATGTCCGAGGCGTACCGGCAGCGCGACGCCATGCACCGGGTGCACGTCGACCCGCCCACGATCCCGTGGCGCGCACCGGCCGCGAGGGCCGCTCTGCTGCTAGGTGAGCAGGAGCTCGCCCTCGAACTCGCCGCCGAGCAGGTGGAGGTGGCCCGCAGGTGGGGCGCCGCCACGGAGGTCGGCGCGGCCCTGCGGCTGCTCGCCCATGCCGACCCGGCCGCGCGCCTGGACCTGCTGGCCGAGTCCGTGCGGGTCCTGGAGGGCTCGCCGGCCCGGCTGGAGCTGGCCCGGTCGCTGGTCGACCTCGGTGAGGCGCTGCGGGTGGCCCGCAAGCGCACCGACGGCCGCGAACCGCTGCACCGGGCGATCGAGCTCGCGGGCGAGTGCGGCTCCGCGGCGTTGCGGACGCGCGCGACCGAGGCTCTGGAGGCGCTGGGTGACCGGCCGCGCCGGCAGGTCGTGGTGGGTGCGGAGGCGCTGACCGCGTCGGAACGCCGGGTCGCCGACCTCGCCGCCACCGGACGTGCGAACCGGGAGATCGCCCAGGAGCTGTTCGTGACGCCGAAGACGGTCGAGAACCACCTCGGCCGCATCTACACGAAGCTCGGGATCGCAGGTCGCAGGGACCTCGCCCGCGTTCTGGCCTAGAACGGATGCACGTGGGGGTGTCCCTGATACACCCATCTTTCCCGCCGCGGGGTTGAGGGATCTCCCCTCATGCCCTTGGGGGTCCGCCTCGGCGAATCTTGTGTCACCGCAGGGGAACACAGGAACTCGAAGGGGACACCGACATGATCCGCACCGCTCTCGTCGCCACCGCCGCCACCGCCACCATCGCCGCCGTCTTCGCCCCGATCGCCTCGGCGGACCCGGTCATCGGCACGCCGCCGCCGTGCGTGACCGCCGCCGACCTGGTCGGCCCGGACTTCTCCGTCCGCAAGTGCGGTGTCAGCGACGTGGACCAGTTCCGCGCCGGTCTGGAGAACGACGGCGGCGCCTACTGCGGCCCGACCTCGCTCTACAACGTGCTGCACTACTGGGCCCACCAGAAGGCCGCCCCGGTCGGCTGGCTCACCACCAAGGTCGCGAACCTCGACCCGAAGGACCCGGCCGACTACGGCGTCATCACCAACTCGATCGGGCGCATCGGCGTGGACGCCAAGTACAGCGGCAGCGGCACCAACCTCACCAACCTGCGCACCGCGTGGACCATCGCCACCAAGCCGGCCCGTGACGCCGGCTGGACCACCACCACGGGCGGCGTCAGCACGCACGAGAACCCCGACTTCGCCGGTGACGTGGCCAAGAAGCTCAACGAGGGCCCGTTGCAGCTCGTCTACGGCCGGTACAAGGACGGCCCCACGACCGGTTCCCTGCAGCGCAGCGGCGGTCACATCGTCACCGTCGTGTCCGCCACGGGGTCGTTCGGCGGCAACACGATCCAGCTGAAGCTCGCCGACCCGGGCCGTGCGCTGGACCACGGTGACGGCGACTACCTGTCCACGCAGTCCGCCTACGAGGCGCTCGACGTCACCCTGACCAAGCGCTCGATCAAGGAGTACGTGCCGGTCAAGGACGACGAGAACACCCGTCAGGACGAGTCGCTGCAGCCGGGCACCTACCGCACCGTCACCCGCTGGGAGCTGACCGGCCCGCGCTACGTCGGCACGACCCGGCCGATGGTCGAGGGCTTCAACTGGTTCGACATGGCCAAGTGACCCCGGGCCGCAGGAGGCCGCGCTCCCCGCGAGGGGGCGCGGCCTTCGCGGCGTGATTCTCAGTCTGCTCTCACACATCGCGTCTAACCTGGGCATGTGCGTGTTCTCGTGGTGTCGGCGCCGTTGCTGGGTCATGTCTTCCCGTTGCTGCCGCTGGCGCTGGCGTTGCGGGAGGCGGGTCACGACGTCGTGATCGCCACCGGCGGCGAGGCGGTGAGGGCCGGCGAGTCGGGCCTGCCCGTCGAGGACGTCGTCGGGCCGGACGTCCACTTCGGCCGGGTCGCGGCGCGGATCATGCTCACCCACCCGCTGGTGGCACGGGCGGAGCTGCGCGGCAGCGGGAGGCTGGACTTCGTCTCCCGCCTGTTCGCCGCCGTCAACAACGCCATGACCGCCCCGCTGCAAGCGCTTGCCACCCGGTGGCGCCCGGACGTGGTCCTGCACGAACCGCTGGCGGCCGCGGGGTCGACGTTGGACGTGCCTTCGATCGTGCAAGACGTCTCGCTGTTCGACGGGCTGGAGCTCACCGCCGCCGTGAGCGCCCGGATGAAGGCCGAAACCCACGCGCCCGCAACGGTTCTGCGCACGGCCCCGGCCAGTCTGGCGAAGTTCCCCGGCGGGCTGCCGATGCGGTTCGTCCCCCACGCCGGCACCGGCGAGGTCCCCGCGTGGCTGGCGGAGCCGTCCGGCACGCCGCGGATCCTCGTCAGCCGCAGCACCGCCCCCGGCCCCGGCGCGGGCCGGATGATGGCCGCCGTGGTCGAGGCCGCCGCCCACGTCGACGCCGAGTTCGTCCTGGTCCGCCCCGACCGGACCGACGGCCTGCCCGACAACGTCAGGACCACGGGCTGGGTGCCCGTCCCGGCCGTGCTGCCGTTCTGCGACGGCATCGTGCACCACGGCGGCGCGGGCACGCTGCTGGCCGCGCTCGCCGCGGGCGTCCCGCAGCTGGTGGAGCCCGGTCCCGGCGACCGCACCGCGCACGCGACCGCGGTCGCCGGCCGCGGTGCCGGGCTGAAGGCGACGCCGCGCGACATCACCCCGGAACTGCTGACCACGCTGATCACGACGCCGAAGCTGCAGGCCGCCGCGTGCGAGGTGCGCGAGGAGATGGCGAAGATGCCCGCACCGGCGGATATCGCCCGTCAATGGGAAAGCATCGTCACCTAGATCGAGCAACCCGATCCGGCCCCGATTGTTTGCGTCACCCCATAGTGTGTTGTGGTGCGCATTCTCTTCTCGAGCCTGGGCTCGCACGGACACACGTATCCGTTACTCCCGCTCGCGGTCGCCGCCCGTGAGCAAGGGCACGACATCGTTTACGCGGTCGACTCCGGATTTCACGCTCCCGTCGCAAAGCTGGGTTTCACCGTCGTCGAGGCCGGCCTGAGCATCCTCGACGCGTTCACCCAGGCCAACAGCCTGCACGGGACCGATCAGTTCCAGCGCGAGATGCTCCGCCAGACCGCCTCGACGGCGTTCGGCTCGGTCCTCCCCCGCGCCTATGCCCGTGATCTGGCCCCGATCCTGGAAAGGGACAAGCCGGACCTGGTGGTCTTCGAGATCCTCAACCCCGGCGCGGGCGTCGCGGCCATCCAGGCGGGAATTCCGGCCGTCTGCCACGGTTTCGGCAAGGTTGACCCGATGATGGCCCCTGAGACCATGGTCACGCCACTGCTGGAGTACCTGGACGAAGTGGGCATCACGGTGCCGAATGGGCAGTTCTTCGGGCTTGGAGCGCCTTATCTCGACATCTTCCCGGCGTCGTTGCAGGACCTCGACCACCTGAGGGAGGTCGAGCGGATCCCGGTGCGGCCGGTGCCGTTCGCCGAGCCGGGGCAGGTGCCGGACTGGGTGCGCGAGCACCGCCGGCCGTTGGTCTACCTGACGTTCGGCACCGCGTTCGCCGGGCTGGAGCTGATCCAGCGGGCGATGGCCGGACTGTCGCGTTTGGACGCCGAGGTCCTGGTCGCGACCGGGCCGCAGGTGGAGGCCTCGCTGGTCGCCGACGCACCGGACAACGTGCACGTCATGTCGTGGGTGCCCCAGGCGGATCTGCTCGCGCACGCAGATCTCGTGGTGCACCACGGCGGCAGCGGCACAACGGTCAGCGCGATGACGACCGGGGTGCCGCAGCTGGTGCTGCCACAGGGCGCCGACCAGTTCCGCAACGGCGAGGTGGTCGCCGCGGCGAACCTCGGTGACCACCTCGTCGGCGAGGAGTTCACCGCGGACGCCGTGCACGACACGGTGGCCAGGCTGCTCAACGACGCGGCCGTCCACGACGCGGTCGAGAGCATCCGGCTGGAGATCGCGGCGATGCCGTCGCCGGCGGACGTGGTGCCGAAGCTGGTCGAGCTGGCGGGCTAGCGGAGCGGGTGCCCGGCGGGTGTCACTCGCTGGGCACCGGCTTCAGCGCGGTCAGCGCCTCCGGCACCGAGTCGTGCAGCCGGAGCACGTCGGCCACGCCGGTGACCTGCAACGGCCTCTTGACGGCGCGGTGCGGGGCCACGACGTGGAAGTCCATGCCGTGCTCGTCGGCGAGCTCGTGTGCGGTGATCAGCGTGGAGATGCCGGTCGAGCCGAAGAAGCTGACCCCGGTCAGGTCGGCGACCAGCGCCGGTCCCGCCGTCTCGAAGCCCAGGCGCAGCGCGTCCAGCACGACGTCGGCGGTGTCGGCGTCGATCTCACCCTCGACCGCGACGACCACCACTCCGGCGACCTCGTCGGCACGCACCGTCAGCAGCGGTGACTCATTGAACTGATCTTCGTTCACCAGCACTCCCCGGTGGCCGAAGCGCGTATGACTAGGACTCCGAGCACGCTGCTGAACCCGGCTGCGTCATCGACGTTACGGCTGTTGCTTACACACCACAACCTATTGCAACAGCATCCGTCGATCGGAGGCGACCGGCCCGGTGGCGCGTCACCGGGGGACCGCTCTCACCGTCGCGGGGTGGTTCTTCGTCGAGCAGCACGTTTCGCGGAGCCGGGCCGTCGCCGGTGGTGAGCGGTTGTGTGGTCACGGTTGTGTCTCGGCCGAGCAGGGGTTTCGTGTCCACAGTGGACAACCGTGGTCAAGGCCGATGTGACGTTGCTCATCCGACGGCGAACCGGAAGTTGCGCGACCTGCCGACGACGTACGGGCGCACGGCGTCGAACACCTCGGCGTGCCGGTCCTCGACGTGCAGCCGGGGCGAGATCAGCTTGAGCAGGTGGGTGGCGCCGGGGCTGATCTTGTCGTTGAGCGGGAGCAGGCCGAGGAAGATCGGCACGTCGGAGCCGGCGGCGCGCTCGCGGACGCTGTGCAGCGCTTCTGCCGGGAGATCGCTGAGCAGCACGTTGTCACCCTGGTAGGTGTGTGGCGGGAGTTCGCCGCCGCTCGCCCTGTGAAACGGCTTCACACCGAACTCCTCGGTGAGTCGTGGCGCCACCTTCAGGTGGTCGATGTCGAACGGCCTGGTGCTCGCGTAGGTGAGGCGGACGGTGTTCTGCCCCCTCAGCGGCTCCGGGAGCACCGGGATGTCCGGGAACGCGATGGTCGCGAGCGACGGTGTGACGTGGTCCGGCAGGTCCCACCGGTGAAACGCGTCGAACACCGCTTCGGCGTGTTTCGCGTCGAAGTACATCTCCCCGCTGTGAACCTGGTTCACAGGCAGCAGCTCGAACTCCAGGGTCGTCACCACCTCGCCGATCTTGTCCATGCTCCGGACGCGGTCGCGGGCGAGGCCGAACTCGCGGGCCAGCAGTCCGTGGCCGCCGCCGAGGGTGTAGCCGACCACGCCGACGTCACCGGCGTCGCCGCTGAGCGGGGCGAGGCCGTGCGGAGCGGCCGCGTCGATCACCTGCTGCCAGAGCGCGCCCGCCTCGACCGTGGCGGTGCGCTGGGCGGGGTCGACGTGGACGCCGTTCATCCGCTTGGTGGAGATGAGGACGCCGGTCGTCGGCGTGGTGAGGCCGTGACCGGTGGCCTGGACCTCGTACGGGAGGCCGTTGGCCTCGGCGTGCTCGACGGCTTTCCGCACGTCCTCGGCGTTCTCCACGGCGAAGATCACCTGGGGCTCGTGGCGCAGACCGGTCTGGAAGCCGCTGCGTTCGTCGTCGTAGCCGGGGTCGCCGGGGTGGAATATCTGCATGTTTCCAGGGTGGATGAGCAGTGGTTATATGTCCAAGATCTAGTTGTGCTCGGTTCTATAATCGGTGGTTATGGAGCTTCGGCAGCTGGAGTACTTCGTCGCGGTCGTGGAGGAGGGCTCGTTCACGCGGGCCGCGGAACGGGTGCACGTCGCCCAGCCCGGTGTGAGCGCGCAGATCAGGCGGCTGGAGCGCGAGCTGGGCCACGACCTGCTGGACCGGTCGGGGCGCGCGGTGACGCTGACCGACGTGGGCGCGGCGGTGCTGCCGCTGGCGCGGGCGGCGCTGGGGTCGGTGGAGTCGGCGCGGCGGACCGTCGAGGAGCTGGCCGGGCTGGTGCGCGGCACCGTGCGGGTGGGGATGGTCGTGTCGTGCGGGATCATGGACCTGCCGGAGCTGCTGTCGGCGTTCCACGCGGCGCATCCGGGTGTGGAGATCACGTTGGCGGAGGCCAACTCCGACGAGCTGATCGAGTCGCTTGTGGACGGACGGCTGGACCTGGCGCTGGTCGGGTATGCCGGCGACACACCGGCCGGGCTGACGGTGCGGGTGCTGGCCGACGAGCCGCTCGTGGCGGCGGTGTCGTCGTCAGATCCCTGGTGTGGCAGGGATTCCGTGACGTTGGACGAGCTGCTGGAGCGCGGGCTGATCAGCCTGCCGGTCGGGACGGGGCTGCGCGGGGCGCTGGACGCGGCCTGCGGGCCGCGGCGGCCGCGGATCGCGTTCGAGGCGTCGGCGCCGCCGATGGTGATCACCCTGGCGCAGCGCGGTCTCGGCCCGGCGATCCTGGCGGAGTCGATGGTGTCCGGCCTGCACGCGGTGCGGATCACGGATCCGGTGCCGTGGAGCCGGTTGGCGCTGGCGTGGCGCTCGGAGGGCCCACACAGCCCGGCGGCGCGGGCGTTGATCGCGCTCGCGGAAAAGCGCGTGACAGCGAATCCTTAGTTCTGCCACGATCTCCGGCATGTTCCTGACGGCTGAGTGCGCGACGTTCGCAGGTGTTCCTGCGGGCGCGCTCGCCGTCGCCTCGGCGCAGCTGACCGGCGCCCGACTCTGACCCTTCTCCAGTCCGTTCCTCCAGGACCGCTGGAGGAGGGTCGTGGTGGTCGACCGGTTCTGGGCAACCCGGCTGTTCTTTCGAGGAAACAGGACGATGAAGCAGGAGTTCGTACGCGCCAAGCCGCACCTCAACATCGGCACGATGGGTCACGTGGACCACGGGAAGACCACGCTGACCGCGGCCATCACCAAGGTACTGTCCGAAGTGGACCCGTCGGCCACCGCCTTCACCGCGTTCGACCGCATCGACCGCGCCCCGGAGGAGCTGGCCCGCGGCATCACCATCAACATCGCGCACGTCGAGTACGAGACGCCGACGCGGCACTACGCCCACGTCGACATGCCCGGCCACGCCGACTACGTGAAGAACATGATCACGGGTGCGGCGCAGCTCGACGGCGCGATCCTGGTGGTGTCCGCCGAGGACGGCACCATGCCACAAACCCGCGAACACGTGGTCCTCGCGCGGCGCGTCGGCGTGCCGCACGTGGTGGTGGCGCTGAACAAGGCCGACGCGGTCAGCGACCCCGAGCTCCTCGACCTGGTGGAGCTCGAGATCCGTGACCTGTTGTCGCGCTACGGTTTCGACGGCGACGCCACTCCGGTGGTCCGCGTCTCGGGCCTGCGCGCGCTGCAGGGCGACCCGGCGTGGACGCGGTCGATCGTGTCGTTACTGGAGGCCGTGGACACCCACGTCCCGGTGCCGGAGCGGGACCTCACCAGCCCGTTCCTGATGCCGATCGAGAACGTTCTGACCATCACCGGCCGCGGCACCGTCGTGACCGGCGCGGTGGAACGCGGCGTGCTCACCACCGGCGACACGGTCGAGGTCGTCGGCCTCGGCCCGGCCGTCACGTCCGTGGCGACCGGCATCGAAACCTTCGGCAAGCCGATGCAGCAGGCCCAGGCGGGAGACAACGCCGCGATCCTGCTGCGCGGTGTCCGCCGCGGCGACGTCCGGCGCGGCCAGGTCCTGGCCCTGCCCGGCACCGTGGCCCCGCACACCCGCTTCCGCGCGACCGTGTACCTGCTGTCCCACGTCGAGGGCGGCCGGCACACGGGCATCGCCACGAACTACCGCCCGCAGTTCCACTTCCGCACCGGCGACGTCGTCGGGGTGGTCGAGCTCGACAGGACGCTGGCCCTGCCAGGGGACACCGTCGAGGTCACCGTGGAACTCGGCAAGGCGGTGGCGATGGACACCGGACTCGGGTTCGCGATCCGCGAGGGCGGCAAGACCGTGGGCGCCGGCACGGTCGGCGAGATCCTCGCTTAGGGCGGCGGCGACGGCCCGAGAAGGTGGTCGCGCTGCCTTCGGGAGGGTGTGGTGGGGCCTTCAGGCTCTGCCGCACCCTTTCTCGTTTTCGCAGGTCAGTGGGGTTTCGGCGGTCGGTTGCGGGTGGCGCGGGGTCGCTCGATCGGGTGAAGCGTGTCCGGATTCGGGTGGGCCGGCGTCTCTTCTCTTGGTTGGTCGGCGTGCGAGGCGTGCGTCACCGGATCGGGTGAAAGGAGGGCGGATGTGTCCGGATCTGGATGCTCGCTCGTCCCGTATTGGGAAACGCGCGGGGCGGCGGGGAGAACGCTGGGCGGCTCGGTGGTGTGGCAGCCAGTCCGCGTCACCGAGCAGCGGCCCGCCGTTCAGCGCACACCACTGGAGCTGCGGCACGTCGCCTCGGTCGGTCAGCCCGAACCGGACAACCAACCACGCCTGGCCAGACCGCAGCCAGGCCAGGCCAGGCCGCAGTCAAGCCTCGACCACACCGCAGCCAAGCTCGACCAGACCCGCAGCCAAGCCCGACCACACCGCAGCCATGCCTGGGAGCCCGGCGCAGCTACCCCGACCGGTCGCTCACCGAGTGCGCCGCACCGACCGGCTTTGACTCGGGCGATCCGCGCTGCCGCAGGTACACGCTGAGAATGGCCATCGACGCGATCGCGAGGAACTCCGACTGCCAGTTCTGCAGCGACCGGTTCCAGAAGTCGGCGCTGAAGAAGTACTCCAGCAGGCTCATCTTCGTGGCGAGCGGGTCGGAGTTGTTGGCGAACCAGCCGGCGATCCACTGCGCGGTCCAGGAGAACAGGAACAGCGCGAGCATCGCGAGCCCGAGCGACTTCGAGTACAGCGCGGTGCGCCAGCCGCCCGCGCGGGCCCACCGCGGGGAGGATTCGGTGGTGTGCCGGCCGAGTTGCTGCTCCTCGTCGCTTTCCGGGCCGGCCTTGTCGGCCGGTTTGGACTCCGTGGAGCCGCGTTGGACCAGCCACACGGTGGCCCAGACGTAGAGGAAGAACTGGAGGTACTCGGACTGCCAGTTCTCCACGACGTCGACGATGAAGTCGGCGGAGACGAGGTAGGAGCCGAGGGACAGCAACGGCTGGCCCAGCGAGGCTTGACGTTCGTTGTAGTCGGCGTGGCCCGTGAAGAACTGGCCGACCAGCGCGGCGAGGAAGAGCCCGGCGAAGACGAGCGTCAGGCTGTGCTCGCGCAAGAACCTCCTCATTGGACCGGAGTTCCCGGCGGGCTTTCCGCTAAACCCTGAGGTTCAGCGCGGCTCGGGTCCGCCGCGCTGGACCGCGATGAGCAACATGGTCTGGGGCGGGCGCTGAACTTCGGCGAACGGCACGGTCTGGGCTTGCCGCCGAATTGCGGCGAGCGACGCGACTCGCGTGCGCCACCGGACCTTGGCGAGCGGCGCGACTCACGTGCGCCACCGGACCTTGGCGAGCGGCGCGACTCGCGTCCGCAACGGAACCTCGACGAGCAGCGCGTCCGGACCCTGCCGCCGAACCGCGGTGAGCGGCGCGATCCGCGTCCGCAACGGAACCTCGACGAGGAGCACGTCCCGAAGCCAGCGGCCGAACCGCGGCAAACGGCACGAGCTGTGCCCGCTGCTGAACCCCGGCGCACCACGCCGCGAGGTCGGCCTCCAGACTTCAGGCTGGAGGCCCGGCCTGCGCCACCACCGAACCCCGACAAGCCACACACCCCGGAGCCCGCGGAACCCCGACGAGCAAACACGCCCCGAAGCCAGCCGCGGGACCCCGGGTACGGCCGCGGCGGCGTTGGGCAGAGTGCCGTTGCAGGACACGCCAAGCACGCCGACGTTGCAGCCGACCCGCGTCCGCCACCAAACACCGCCAAGCAACATACCCCTGGGGCTCGCCGAACCTCCACAAACGACAAGCCCCAAAGGCGGCTAATCCTGGATGAGCGGCACGACCTCCTTGGCCCAGAACTCGAAGAACTCCTGCTGGTCGGGCCCGATCTGCTGCACGTAGACCTCGTCGAACCCGGCCTCGGCGAACTCCTTGATCTTCTCCGCGTACGGCTCTGGGTCGGGGCCGCAGGGGATCGCGTCGCGGATCATCTCGGGCGTGACGAGCTGTGAGGCCTGTTCGAAGTGGCGCGGGGTCGGCAGGACCTGGGCGAGCTCGCCGGGCAGGCCGTCGTTGGGCCACAGGCGGTGTGCGGTGGCGACGGCGTCGTCCTGGGAGCGGGCGTAGCAGACCTTCAGGCCGCTTTGGGCCGGGCCGCGGCCGCCTTCGGAGCGGTACTTCTCCACCAGGTCGCCGGAGGGGCCGACGCACATGTAGCCGTCGCCGGTGCGGGCCGCGAGGCTGACGGCCTTGGGGCCGAACGCGGAGACGTAGATCGGCACCGGCTGTTCGGGGAGGGTGTAGATGCGGGCGTTCTCCACGGTGTAGTGCTTGCCGTGGTGGGTGACCTCGTCGCCCTTGTGCAGCGCGCGGATGAGGCCGATGGCCTCCTCCAGCATTTCCAGGCGCACGTCGGCGGACGGCCAGCGGTCGCCGAGGACGTGTTCGTTCAGGGCCTCGCCGCTGCCGACGCCGAGCACGAAACGGCCCTCGCACTGGACCGCGGCGGTGGCGGCGGCCTGGGCGATGACGGCCGGGTGGATGCGGACGGTCGGGCAGGTCACGGCTGTGGTGATCGGCAGCGTGACGGCTTCGGACAGTGCGCCGATGGTGCTCCAGACGAACGGGGACTGGCCCTGTTCGTCGTTCCACGGGTGGTAGTGGTCGGAGATCCACAGCGCCTCGAAGCCGTGCTGGTCGGCCAGGCGGGCGTTGCGGACCAGCTCGCGCGGGCCGTGTTCTTCTGAGGAAAGGAAGTAGCCGAGCTTCACGGCAGCAACTCCTGGATCTTGGTTCGCAGGCCGCGCGCCATGACGCCCCAGGCGTCCGGGTCGCCGCGCAGCACCGCCTCGGTCATGTCCTTGAGCTGGTCGAACGTCGCGTGCGGCGGGATCGGCGGGACGTTCGGGTCGCAGCGCACGTCGAGCACGGTCGTGCCGGCGTACGCGAGTGCCGTCTCCCAGGCCGGGCCGAGCTGGTCGGGGTCGTCGACCTCGATGCCCTGCAGGCCGATCGAACGCGCGTACTGCGCGTACGAGAGGTCCGGGAGGGTCTGGGACGGCTCGAACTTCGGGGCACCTCCCATCGCGCGCAGTTCCCACGTGACCTGGTTCAGGTCGTTGTTGTGGAACACGCACACGATGCACCGGATGTCGTGGTGCCGCAACGTGAGCAGCTCCGCCATGCCGTTCATCTGCATGGCGCCGTCGCCGACGAGCGCGATCAGCGGGCGGTCGGGTTGGGCGAACGCGGCGCCCAGGGCGTACGGCACGGCGCAGCCCATTGTGGCGAGCGTGCCGGACAACGAGGACCGCACGTCGCCGCGGATCTTGAGGTTGCGGGCGTACCAGTTCGTCGCGGAACCGGAGTCGGCGGTGACGATCGCGTTGTGCGGCAACCGTTCGGACAGCTCGTGCACGATCCGCATGGGGTTGACCGGCTCGGCGGGTACGAGTGCCTGCCGTTCCACGACCTCCCACCAACGGGTGACGTTCTGCTCGATCGTCTGACGCCAGGAGCGGTCGTCCTTCCGGTCGAGCAACGGGATGAGCGCACGCAGCGTCTCGCGGGCG
This sequence comes from Nocardia sp. NRRL S-836, assembly GCF_001279525.1. GTDB lineage: Bacteria > Actinomycetota > Actinomycetes > Mycobacteriales > Pseudonocardiaceae > Lentzea. The sequence goes on from NZ_LGDY01000096.1 coordinate 98,579, forward strand.
TCACCGACCAGGTTGACCTCGGTCGGGTAGCGCATGCCGATCGTGCTGCCGGCGAGGTCGATCTGCACGCCGCGGGCCGTTCCGGGCTTCGGCAGGTACTGCGAGTAGGGGAAGTTCGATCCGATGATCAGCAACCGGTCGCAGTCGCGCATCATCTCGTAGCTCGGCCGGGTGCCGAGCAGCCCGATCGAGCCGGTGACGAACGGCAGGTCGTCGGGCAGCACGTCCTTGCCCAGCAACGCCTTCGCGACGCCCGCGCCGAGCAGGTCGGCGACCTCCCGCACCTCCTCGGCGGCGCCGCGTGCGCCCTGGCCGATCAGCACGGCGACCTTCGAGCCGCTGTTCAGCACCTCGGCGGCGCGCCGCACCTCGTCGGTGGCCGGCACGACGGTGGACGACGGCCGGGACGGCGGGCTCGACGGGATGTACTTGAACTCGTGCTTGGGCGCCGCGTAGTCCTGCTCCTGCACGTCGTTCGGGATGATCAGCACGGCCGGCGCGCGCTCGGCGGCAGCGGTGCGGAACGCGCGGTCCAGCGCGTTGGGCAGCTGCTCGGGCACGGTGACGTCGACCAGGAACGCGGCGACGTCGCGGAACAACGAGTGCAGGTCGACTTCCTGCTGGTAGCTGCCACCCAGTGCGGTGCGGGCGGTCTGGCCGACGATCGCGACGACCGGCACGTGGTCGAGCTTCGCGTCGTACAGCCCGTTGAGCAGGTGGATCGCCCCGGGACCGGAGGTGGCCAGGCAGACGCCGACGTCGTCGCTGAACTTCGCGTAGCCGACGGCGGCGAACGCGGCCATCTCCTCGTGCCGGGTCTGGATGAACCTCGGGTCGTCGTCCGCCTTGCCGAACGCGGCCACGATCCCGTTGATGCCGTCGCCGGGGTACGCGAACACCTGCGCGACCTTCCAGTCGCGCAGGCGTTGCACGATGAAGTCGCCGACGGTCGTCATGCGGAGGCGCCTTCCAGCACGTACACGGTGTAGGCCGAGCGGATGATCGGCTGGGCGACGTTGCGCACCCGCACCCCGCCGGGCGTCATGCCCTGTTCGGTGCCGAAGTGCGCGTGGCCGTGGATCGCGAGGTGCGTGCCGGTCTTGTCGATGGCCTCGCCGAGCAGGTACGAGCCGAGGAACGGGTAGATCTCCGGCGGCTCGCCGCGCAACGTGTCCGGTACCGGCGCGTAGTGCGTCAGTGCCACCTTGATGTCGGTGTCCAGTTCGGACAGTGCGCTCTCCAGCGTTGCCGCGATGTCGCAGGTGTGCTGGATGAACGCCTTCATCTCGCGTTCGCCGAACGCGCTGCCGCACTTGCCGGCGAAGCCTCCGCCGAAGCCCTTCACTCCGGCGACGCCGAGCGTGCAGCCGTTGATGCGGGTCTCGAAGGTCGTGCCCTCCAGGACGTGGAGGCCCTTGTCCTGCAACGTCTTGGTGACTTCGAGCGGTTTGTCGTCCTGGTGGTCGTGGTTGCCCAGCACGGCGACCACGGGCACCGGCAGGTCGGCGAACTCGTCGGCGACGACCTCGGCCTCCGCGACCGTGCCGTGCCGGGTCAGGTCGCCGGCGAGCAGCAGGACGTCGGCGTGCTCGCCGACCTTCTCCAACGCGGGCCTCAGCCGGCCGCGCATGTCCTCGCCCAGGTGCACGTCACCGACGGCGGCGATGCGGATCATCGCAGGTCCTCCTCACCTTCCGGTTCACCGGCCGGTGTCACGCGCACGTCGTTGAGGATCGTCAGCTCGGGTGCCGCCTCGTGCAGCACCTCTTCCAGCGCGGCCCTGCGGTCCGCGCACGCGACATCGCCGGAGAGCATCACGTGGTCCCCGCGCACGGTCACCCGCACGCCGAGCTCGGCCGTTCTCGGGTCCTCGGCGACCGCCCTACGCAGATTCGCCGCGAGGTACTGCTCGGAGCTCATGGTCCCTCCCGATGATGTCCAGGCGTTCGATCAGCACCAGGAACGCCTCCGCGTACGGGGAGTTCTTGGTGTCGTCCCGCACCTGCTGCCAGTCGATCTGCTCCCTGAGCGCGCGGGCGAACGGCAGCAGCTCGCTGAAGTCGCACCGGTGGCCGTCCAGCACCAGCAGCTTGCTGGTCAGCACGTACGTCGCCGGCATCACCGGCAGCACCACCGACCCGACCGGCAGCTCCTCGGCCATCGCGAGGATCTCCTCGGTGACCGGCCGCTCGTTGGGCCGGAACAGCAGGTCCACCAGCGAGTCGCCGTCGTAGACCTTCAACAGCCAGTCTTCCGGCGGTTCCGCGGCCCGCAGCCCTCGTGACACCAGCACCCGCACGGCCTCGGTGGCGTCCTGCTCTCGCACGAGCAGGTCGACGTCGTGCTCACTCGCCGGGCCACCGCGCGCGTAGCCGGCGCACCCGCCGGTCAGGGCGAACGGAATTTCGGCGCTGCGTAAGGCGTTCGCGACTTTTGTCAGCGTCCGCAGCAGCTCGTCCTGCACGTCGCTCATGCCAGCGGTTACCCGCATGTCCGCGGGGTGAACCTCGAACTCGATCAGACCCGGTCGGTCGCGAGCCGCGCGTGCCGTTCCGCGTCGAACCGCTCGCCGTCGTAGAGCAGCCGCGCCCGTTCGACCCCCTCCACCGCGTACCCGGCACCGAGCGCCACCCGGCACGACGCGAGGTTGTCGGTCCGGTGCGCCAGCTCCAGCCGGAACAGGCCCAGCTCGCCGAACGCCCAGTCGCTCACCTCGCGGCAGGCCCGCGTCGCGAGGCCGCGGCCGCGTGCCGACGACCGCACCCAGTACGACACCCACCCGGTCAGGTGCCGCCGGTCCACGCTCGACACGGTGATGTTCCCGACCGGCACGCCGTCCGACAGCACCGCGAACGCGTACGCCGTGTCGTCCACCCGGCTCGTGGCGAGCAGGTCGATCCAGGCGACCGCGTCCTCCAGCGAGGTGATCGCGGTCGTGAACTGGTGGTCCACCAGCGGCTCACGGGCGGCGGCCAGCAGCACCGGAGCGTCGTCGGGCAGCCACGGCCGCAGCAGGTCGGTCACCTGTCCACCTTCTGAAGATGCCGGGCCGGCTGCAACTCAACGGGCCCGCCGGACGTCCAAGAGGTGAACCGACCCAGGGAGTGCGGATGGTCATCTTCGGCTGGCGAACGACGGTCCAGCAGCTCGTGATGCTGACGCTGGTGTGCGGCCACTGCGGTCACCAGGCCGCGCACAGCCTCACGCGCAGGGTCACGAAGCCCACGATCTTCTTCATCCCGCTGTTCACGATCAGCAAGAAGTACGGGATGCAGTGCACGTTCTGCGGCGTGGCGTACGACATCAGCTCGGCCCACGCGCATCAGCTGGGCGCGGGCGTCTGACAGGCGGCGCAGCCGGGCGCGCCGGCATCGGTGGTGACGCGCCCGCACTCGGGGCAGACCAGGTCGAGGAAACACGCGGTCTCACCGACGTCCGCGGCCGACCGGTCGTCACGACCGGGTAGAGCAGCGCGGTCCCCGGCGAGGTGTCCGGGAACGCCGTCGGCATCATCAGCCCGCTCACCAGCCATTCCCCGAGCCTACGCGCGCAGCCTCCGACAAATATTTTTGTCAAGACGAACCAAACTGTCTTGACGAGGAGAACTTTCGGCAGCAGGATGGGAGCATCACCGCGAAGGAGGAGCCATGGGGCACGCGTTCGAAGGCACCGAGCAGGTCGAGGTACCGGCGTCGGTCGAGGACGTCTGGGCCGCGATCGCGACGGGGCCGGGCATCGACTCGTGGTTCATGGGCCGCAGCGAGGTCGAGAACGGCCAGGTCACGCTGTCCTTCGGTGGGCTCAGGCTCAACTCGGAGGTCACCGCGTGCGACCCGCCGAAGCACTTCGTGCACGACAGCGGCAAGGCCGAGGACGGCCGGTTCATCGCCTACGAGTTCATGATCGAGGGCCGCGACCACGGCAGCACGGTGCTGCGGATGGTCACCAGCGGCTTCCTGCCCGGCGACGACTGGGCGGACGAGTACGAGGCGATGCGGCTGGGCGGCGCGCTGTTCTGGCGCACGCTGGTCGAGTACCTGCACCACTTCGCCGGCCGCACCGCACGGCCCCTCACGGTCTTCGGCCCGGCGGTCACCGACTGGGACGAGGCCTGGCGCAGGCTCGCGGACGGCCTGGCCGACCGGCTCCCCGGCGCGGTCGAGTACCACCGCAACTCGCACACCCTGGGCCTGCGCACCCAGAACGGCATGTACCGCTTCCTGCGCGGGTTCCACGGCCCGATGATCGCCGCACACCACGTCTTCGCGGGCGACGAGTCCGAACAGGACTGGCAGCGCTGGCTCGACACCACCCTGGGAGAGACGAGATGACCCGCTTCACGACCTCGGCCGACGGCACGGAGATCGCCTGCTCCGTCACCGGTTCCGGACCGGCGCTGGTCCTCGTGGACGGCGCCCTGTGCCACCGCAGGTTCGGCCCGACGACCGAGCTGGCGTCCGTGCTGGACAAGGACTTCACCGTCCACACCTACGACCGCCGCGGCCGGGGCGAGACCGGTGACGGCGCCACGCCGTGGTCGCTGGAGCGCGAGGTCGAGGACATCGACGCGATCATCAGGGAGGCCGGCGGCACGGCGTTCGTCTTCGGTGTGTCCTCCGGCGCGGTGCTCGCCCTCGAAGCCGCGTCCCGGCTGCCGTCGATCACCCGTCTGGCGGTCTACGAGGCGCCGTTCGTCGTGGACGACACCTACCCGGCGCGTCCGGCGGACTACGTGCGGACGCTGGAGGGGCTCATCGCGCGCGGCGACCGGTCCGGTGCGGTGGCGTCGTTCATGAAGCTCGTCGGTACGCCCGGTTTCGCCGTCGCGGTCATGAAGCTGACCCCGGTGTGGAAGAAGCTCAAGGCCGTGGCGCACACGCTGCCGTGGGACCTGGCGCTGCTGGGCGACGACGGCCGCGGCGAGAAGCTGCCCACCGGCCGCTGGCAGGTGGAGGTGCCGACGCTCGTGATGGACGGCGGCAAGTCGCCCGTGTACCTCCGCAACGCCATGAAGAACGTCGCGGAGGTCGTCGAGGGCGCCGAGCACCGGACGCTGCCCGGTCAGACGCACATGTACAGGTCGTCGGTCGTCGCACCGGAGCTGGTCGAGTTCTTCTCGCGGGCCCAGCGCACCGCCGGCCCCATCGCGTAGCCGGCCAGCACGAACAGGCCGCCGACCAGGAGCCAGCCCACGCTCCCCCACCCGAGCACGACGGTCGTGAGCAGCGCGGGTCCGACCATGCGCGCGACCGCCGTGCCGGTGCCGAAGAAGCCCTGGTACTGGCCCTGCCGGTCGGGCGGGGCGAGGGAGAAGCTGATCTCCCACGCGCCGGAGGCGAGCATCATCTCGCCGAGCACCTGCAACGCGGCGGCGGCGACCAGCAACGCCGCCGCGGGCCAGGCGCCGATGCTGAACGCCGTGGCCGCGAAGACGACGCAGGACGCCAGCATGACCAGCCCGGCGTGCCGCACGAGCTTCGAGGCCCGCGCGAGACCGGTGGCACGCCGGGCGATCCGCACCTGGAACAGCACGACGGCCGCGGTGTTGAGCACCAGCAGCGCGGCCGCGAGCCACGTCGGCGCCTCGGTGCGCTGCACGATCCACAGCGGGATGACCAGGCTGAGCAGCGGCATGTACAGCAGCATCACCGCGTTGATCAGCATGACCAGCGCGTACGGCCGGTCCCTCAGCACGTCGAACCGGCCCGTGGTGCGGGTCATCGTCGTCTCCGGCAACGTCACGAGGATCGCCGCCGCCGTGAGGAAGCTCAGCGCGTCCAGCGCGAACACGGCCGTGTAGGCGATCTCCGTGCCGAGGTGCAACGCGAACCCGCCCGCCGCCGCGCCGATCGCGATGCCCGCGTTGGCCGTGGCCTGGATGCGTGCCCGGACCCGCGTGCGTTCCTCGGGTGTCGTCAGGCCCGCGAGCAACGCCTGCCGCGCCGCCTGCAGCCCGCTCTGGCAGCTCGCGTACAGGCACATGACCAGCACGAACACCAGGTGGTCGCGCGTGCCGAGCAGGACCGCGATGCTCGCCGCGGTCAGCACGGCCAGCACGACGGCGGTGGTGCGCGGCCCCCACCGGTCGGCGAGCGAGCCGAGTGCGACACCGGCCGCCGCGCCGACACCCCACGCGACGGTGAGGCCGAGCCCGACCTGCGCCGGGCTCAGGCCGACCACGAGCGTGAAGTAGAGGGCGGAGCAGACGAGGAAACCGCCGTCGCCGATGGAGTTCGTGAGCTGGGCATATGCGAGTCGCCGGGTCATGTTCACGACCGTATGGCGGCGATTGGCCCTAGTCGTAGGACAAGACCGCACTGCTTCTTTGGGCCAATTTCGTGCCGACCCACGAGACCGCATAGGCCAGCACGATGAACATGAACGCCACGAGCAGGCAGTTCACCGCCACGGCGCCGTAGCCGTGTGGCCGCGGGTCGATGAACGGGTACGGGTACCAGTGCACTACCGGGCCCCTGACCAGCGTGTACACCAGGTAGGCCAGCGGGAACGCCAGCCACGTCCACGGCCGTGCCGTCTTCTCCGGCCGGAGAACCCACTCGACGACGACGAGGACCGGGACGACGACGTGCAGGACCCAGTCGGCGTACGCCGGTGTCTGCACGTCGACGTCCCTGAGCAGCATCGTGTAGACGATGCCCGTGGTGGCCATGTAGAGCACGGCGGCGCCACGCAGCTGCGCCGACACCGGCCGGAACACCCCCAGTACCGCCACGCAGGCCGCGAACAGGTTCGACAGCACCGTGAAGTAGCTGAAGTGGTTGACCCCGCGGAACCGGTCGCCCAGCACCACGACCAGGTACACCTCGGCTGAAAGCACCAGCAGGAACACGGCCGTGCGGAGCAGTCTGATCACGCTGGAATTAGAACCCGGATCGATCAGGGGTGCATCCGGGCACCCTTGACGATCTTGTCCACGGCGTTCTTCCGGCCGTGCACCGCCATGCCGACGAGGTCGAGGTCCTGGGTGTGCACCTTGCGCACAGCGGCCCGGTTGTCGGCGTCGTTGCCGGTGGCGAACAGGTCGGCCGTGAAGATCGACACGAGCTGGTTGCGGGCCAGCACACGGCCGTGGGCCTTGGTGAGCAGGTCCCTGTCGCCCTGCAGGACCACCACGGGCTGGCCGAACATCGACAGGTAGGTCACGTCGTCGGCGTCGACGTAGGGCTCTCCGCGCAGCTCCTGCGGGAGGCCGCTGACGAGGAAGGCGGTGACGTTCAGCGCCTGCCAGGAGGCCAGGTCGTCCCGCAGCAGAACAGCGATCTTGGTGTCGAACATGGCGTCCACCATCGCGGGTGCCACGGCGTGCGGTCTTGTACGTTCCTGACATGGGCAGCACCGCCTGGCGCCCGGCGGTGGAGGGCATCCGGGAGGTCTTCCACGCCGAGTTCACCACCCACGTCTACCCGGCGCACACGCACGACGCGTGGACGTTGTTGCTGATAGACACCGGTGCGGTGCGCTACGAGCTGGACCGGCACGAGCACGGCGCGCTGGTCGACGGCGTGACGCTGCTGCCGCCGCACGTGCCGCACGACGGCCGGTCCGCGCACGCGTCGGGGTTCCGCAAGCGCGTGCTGTACCTCGACGGTGACGTCCTGCCCGCGGGACTGGTCGGCAGGTCGGTCGACACCCCGATGCTGGTCGACCCGTTGCTGCGGCAGCGGGTGCACCAGCTGCATTTGGTGCTCGACGAGCCGCTGGAGGCGCAGAGCCGGCTGGCGTTGATCACCGAGCGGATCACGCACCACCTCGCGGGCACCGCACCGCAGGTGTTCGCCGACCCGACGCTGGCCGACCGGTTGCGCGAGCTGCTCGACGCCTCCCTACCCGGCGGCATCACGCTGGCGGAGGCGGCGGCGAAGCTGCAGACCAGCCCCACGCACCTGGTGCGCGCGTTCAGCCGGCGGTTCGGGCTGCCGCCGCACCGCTACCTGACCGGCCGGCGGGTCGACCTGGCCCGCCGGCACCTGCTGGACGGGCGTCCCGCGGCCGAGGCGGCGGTGCTGGCCGGGTTCCACGACCAGTCGCACCTGACCCGGCATTTCCGGCGTGTGCTCGGTACCAGCCCCGGCCGGTTCGCGCGCTGACAGAATCACCCGGTGCACGTCGACATCCTCGGCCCGGTGGAAGCGCACGCCGCGGAGGGCAAGATCCAGGTGGGCGGTCCGCGGCCGCGCACCCTCCTCGCGCTGCTGGCGTTGCGGGCGGGCGAGGTCGTGCCCGTCGACCGGCTGATCGACGAGCTGTACGGCGAGGACCCACCGGCGGACGCGGCGAACGCGTTGCAGGGTCAGGTCTCCCGGCTGCGCCGGGCGCTCGGGGTGGCCGGGCTGGTCGAGCTCCACCCGGCCGGCTACCGGTTGGCGCTGGCACCGGAAAGCGTTGACGCGCACCGGTTCGCTGCGCTGGCGGCGGCCGGGCGGCAGGCGTTGGAGCAGGGTGACCCGCAGGCGGCGGAGACGGTGCTGGCCGAGGCGCTGGCGTTGTGGCGTGGACCGGCGCTGGCCGGCACGACCGCGGCCGGGCACGCGGAACGCCTTGAGCGGCAACGACAAGCCGCCTCGCACGACCTGATCGCCGCGCGGATCCGGTTGCACCGGGCGGACGTGGCGGAGATCCAGGACCTCGTGCGGCAGCACCCGCTGGACGAACGGTTGCGCGGCTTCCTGATGCAGGCGCTGCACCAGCAGGGCCGGCAGGCGGAGGCGTTGCAGGCGTTCGAGGACGCCCGCGCGGTGCTGGCGGAGGAGCTCGGCACCGACCCGTCGGCCGAGCTGCGGGCAGTGCACGTGCAGCTGCTGCGCGGCCAGTCCCAGCGCGAACTGCCCGCGCAGCTCACGAGTTTCGTGGGCAGGCAGGCGGAGCTGGACCGGATCGCGGGGCTGGGCGCGGCCCGGTTGATCACGCTCACCGGTCCCGGCGGTGCCGGCAAGACCCGGCTCGCGCTGCGGGCGGCGGACGAGGACGCCGTCTTCGTGGACCTCGCACCGGTGCGGGAGGTCGCGGCGGCGACGTTGCAGGCGTTGGGCCTCAAGGAAACCGTGCTGCCACCGGAGGAGCGGCTGACGCTGGCGCTGAAGGACCGCGCGGCCCAGCTGGTCCTCGACAACTGCGAGCACGTGGTCGTGCAGGCGGCGGCACTCGCCCAGCACCTGCTCAGCACGTGCCCGCGGCTGCGGATCATCGCGACCAGCCGGGAGGCGCTCGGCATCACCGGCGAGACGCTGTGCCCGGTGCCGCCACTGGACCCCGAGCAGAGCGTGACGCTGTTCGTGCAGCGCGCGAGGGCCGTGAACCCGGCGTTCACCCCGGACGAGCACACCGAGAGCATCTGCCGTGAGCTCGACGGCCTCCCCCTCGCGATCGAGCTGGCCGCCGCGCGCGTCCGCACGCTCACGACCGAGGACATCTCCCGGCGGTTGAGCGACCGGTTCCGGTTGCTCACCAAGGGGAACCGCGCCGCCGCACCCCGCCACCAGACGTTGCGCGCCGTCGTGGAGTGGAGCTGGGACCTGCTGACGGAGGACGAACGCGACCTCGCCGCGGCCCTCGCCACGTTCAGCGGCGGCGCCGCGCTCGACGCCGTGGAGGAGGTGGGCGGGCACGACCTCGAGGTGCTGGAGGCGTTGGTGGACAAGTCGCTGGTCGACGCCGCCGACGGCCGCTACCGCATGCTGGAGACCATCCGCGAGTTCTGCGCGCGGCACAAACGCGTCGACGCCGAGCACGCCGCCCACTTCGCGGCCCTGGCCCGCCGGGCCGGCCCGGAGCTGCGCGGCCGCGACCAGGTGCGCTGGCTCGCCCGGCTCAGCGCGGAGCACGCGAACCTGCTGCAGGCGCTGACGTGGACCACCCTGCACGCGCCCGCCGAGGCGTTGCGGCTGTTCAGCGACCTGTCGTGGTACCTGTACCTGAAGGGCAGCCGCAACGAGGTCGAAGCCACCGCGCGCACGCTCCTCGACCGGGTGCCCGAGCAGGTCAGCGAGGACTACGCGATCCTGCTGGCACTGGCCGACCCGGAACGCGTGCGCGGCGTCCTGGAGCGGCTGCACGGCCCGATCCGCCAGCCGTTCGTGCTGATCGCGTGGGCGATGCTGGCCGGCCCGCCCGAGCCGGACGCACCTCGCACCTCCTTGCAGGAGGAGGTCGAGCGCAGCACCGACCCGTGGGTCCAGGGCCTGATCGCGTTCAGCAACGCCTACACCGAGTGGACCCTGCACGGCGACCGGGCCAAGGCGGTCGAACGGTCTCGCGAGGCGCTGCGGCGGTTCCAGGACCTGGGCGAACGCTGGGGCGCGGCCCAGGTCCTCGACGTGCTGGCCACCCTCACCGAGGACCCGCACGAGGCCCTCGCGCTGACCGACGAGGCGTTGCGGGCCGTCGGCGAGCTGGGCGCCCAGGAGGAGCTGGCCGAACTGCGCACGCGGCGCGCGGACCGGTTGCTCGACCTCGACCAGGACGCGGCCGAACACGACTACCGCACGGCCCTGGACCTGGCGACGCACGCGGGTCTCGCGACGACCAGGGCGCTGGCCTGCGCGGGCCTGGCGGAGATCGCGCGCCGCAAGGGCGACCCGGCCGAGGCCGAGCGGTTGTTGGTGGCCGCCGGCCAGGAGCTCGGCTTCGGGTGGATGCACGCCAACGCCAAGCAGCACGTCGAAGCGGCGCTCAGCGAGCTGAGGCGTGGTCGGGGAGCTTGATCGCCGTGGCGGCCCTCGGGTCCGTGGCCCGGCAGGCAACACCGGGCCGCCGACCACCTACTGTTCGTTGATCAACGTCAGCATCTGCTGGATCTGACCCGACCGCGAGTCGCGCACCCGTTCGGCGTAGGCCGTGGTCTCCGGGTTGGAGCCGTCCTTCAGCTCCGTCTGCGCCATCTCGACGGCGCCGCCCTGGTGGCCGGTCATCAGGTTGAGGTAGGCGAGGTCGAACTCCTCCTTGCTCCTGTCCTTGACCTCGCTGATGACCTTGGCGTCGAGCAACGGCATGCCGCCGTGCGCGGCGTGCACGTTCGGGTCGCTCGACGGCTGCTCGGGTTTGCCCCAGAGCTTCAGCCAGCCCCTGAGCATCTCGAGCTCCTCGCGCTGCGTCGCGTCGACCGCGCCCGCGAGCTCCTTCACCTTCGGCTTGGTGGCCATTGCCTTCGCCACCTGCGCGAGGTCGATGCCCTGCTGCAGGTGGGCGACCATCATCTGCGCGAACATCACGTCCGCGTCGTTGAACCTCGCGCTGGCAGCGGGAGGTGGTGCGGCGGAGGTCGCCGCACCGTGCCCGTGGCCGTGTTGCTGGGCCTCCGGCACGATGGCGTCACCTCCGCCGCACCCCGCCAGCGCCAGGACCGCCACCGCGATCACCAGGCGCCTCATCGGATCAGATCTTCTCCCACAGCGCGGCCGCGTTCGGCGGCTCCCAGCCGACCAGCGACGTGTGCGGCTGCCGGCAGCGGTACGTCGAACCGCCGTAGGTGACCTGCGCACCCGTCGCGTACGCCGTGTTCGGCGCCCACGTGCCACCCGCGGGCGGCTGCGTGGTCGGCGGGGCCGTGGTCGTGGTGGGCGGCTGCGTCGTGGTGGGCGGCGTCGTGGTGGGCGGCGGGGTCGTGCCGCCACCGACGTTGACGTCGATGCAGGAGTAGAACGCGGCACCGGTGTCGGCGATGTTCCAGATCGCGAAGATCTTCTGGCGGCCGGAGAAGCCGTTCAGGTTGAGCGTGTGCCGGACCGGGTCGACCGGCGCCGCGTTGTTGCCGTTGACGTACGCGACGCGCGAGCCGTTGATGTAGTACTCGTAGTCGCGCGTCTTGTGGCGGGCGGTGAACGTCCAGGACACCGTCAGGCTGGTGCCGGTGCTGGTCGCCTTCCAGCCCTTGTTGTCGTCGTTCAGCTCGTCGAAGTCGCCACGAGCGCCGTTGCAGTTCATCAGGCCCTTGGGCCCTTCAGCGCTCTGCGGCTCGTACGTGGGCGCACCACACGGAACGGTCTTCTGCGCACACTGCGCCGAACGGCTCGGCGGCGACGACACGTACCCGTGCGCGCTCGCCGAACCGACAGGGGTGATGAACACGATTGCGGGGACCGCGGCCATGACGAGCGCCGCTTTGCGGGTGAGTTTCATCGTCCGAACTCCTTGGATCGTTCCCAGGCGGGGTTGACCCCGTTGCAGGGGGCGGGAACCGGCGGCGTTCTGATCGCTCGCCGATCGGGTTTCGGTGTGGTCTAGACCATAAACCGGAGTTCAGAAAGTGGTCAAGGAGTCACGGGCAGCGAACCGGGACGAGTTCCCCACCCACAGGTCCACTCGCACAACTGGTCCTGTCGGCCGACTAATCCGCCGCCGGATGGGTAATCCCACCGTCATGCGCGATTTCGACGAGCCAGCCCGAGCCACCGGTCCCGGCGTAGTGGTCGACGGACCCGCAGGCGCCCCAACGATCCTCGTGATCGATCCAGCCGGCGAGGCCCTGCACGACGGCATCCCCGCCACCTGGCGCACGCTCACCGACACCCTGCGCATCGTGTGGCTGCGCGTGCCGGCCGCGCCAGGCTGGCAGTCCACAGTGGACAAGGTGCTCACCGCCCACCGCGACGACACGGCCCCGGCCCGCCTCGACGTGGTGTGCAGCGGCCCCATCGCAGCCGACGTCGTCGACCTGGTCCGCGGCCACGAACACCTCGTGAACTCGGTCCTGCTGGTGGACCCGGAAACCGAGGTCTCCGCCCCGTTCGCCCGGGTCATCGCCCGCAGCGACGACACCTCAGACGACCGCATCCCCGCACCCCTGCCCCTCGGCCACCCGGACGTGGTGAACGCGGTCGCCGAACAGGTGAGGTGACAGAACTTCCGCTGAACCGGACAGAACACCCGCCCGTATCCCTCGGCAGGGAACCGAGGACGGGAGGCTTCATGCGTGCGCGCCTGCTCATCATGGTGCTGGGTCTGCTAGCGCTGACGGGCTGTTCGATGTTCGGCGGAGGCAGCTCCGGCGAACCCGCGGCCAACGAGGCGGATGCGACGTTCTCACTGCGCATGATCCCGCACCACCGCCAAACCATCGAGATCTCGAAACTCGCCGTGGAACGCTCGAAGGACCCGTTCGTCATCGACGTGGCCGACAAGATCTCCACCGCCGAAGCGGGCGAGATCGAGCAGATGTCCACCTACCTGCGCACCTGGAACATCCCCATCCCCGGCGACGACCCGAACGGCACCCACAAGATGGCCGGGATGATGACGGCCAAGGACGTGGAGGGCCTCAAGGCCGCACAAGGCACCCAGTTCGACACGCTGTACCTCGCCACCCTGTCCCGCCACCTCCGCAGCGGCGTCGACATGGCGAAGGACGCCCAGACGACCGGTGTGCACATCGGTTCGAAGGCGCTGGCAGGCAAGATCATCGTGTCGCAGACCGAGGTGCTGGACCAGATCAGCGCGAAGCAGAAGTCCTGACGCTGACCGGCCTCTGGGCTGCTGGGGTGCTGGGGTGCTGGGGTGCTGATGCTGCTGATGCTGCTGGCTGCTGGCTGCTGGCTGCTGGGCCGCTGAGGCCGCTGGGCCGCTGGTGGCGGCTTGGCGGTGGACACGCAGTCAGCGGCGGTCGGTGGAGACGCGCTCGACGCCGGACGTACTTGGTGGCGGGTGCGCGGCGGCTGGTTGCGCCGTGCACCCGCCACCGCGTCGTTTGCAGGCTTGCGCAGGGGTCCCCTTCGGTTTTGGCTCCCCCGCGACCCAGGCTAGTGATGGGGTCTGACAGTTTCGGACGGCCATTTCCGGGCGCGGGCAAGCTGAGGCCAGTGCTGGGTTGCCAGGGCTGGGTTGCCAGGGTCGGGCGGACGTAGCCGGGACGGGCGCAGCCGACCGCACGTGACTGGGCGGATGTGAATGGGCGGATGTGAATGGGCGGATGTGAATGGGCAGCCGGGCTGGGCGGCCGGGACTGGAGTGGGGCCGAGGCTGGACGGCCAAGGCTGGGCGGGGCTGGGCTCGACGGACGTGGCTGGACGGATGTAGCCGAGGCGGGCGTAGCTGGACGGGCGTAGCTGGACGGGCGTAGCCCCGAGGCGGGCGGGCGTCGGATCAGGCAGCCTGACCCGACGCGTATCAATCTCCCTTCATGCACGGTCACACCCGTCGAGCGAAGCGAGACGAACCTCCCTCGCCTCAGGCAGTTCACGCCTATCGAGCGAAGCGAGACGTATCTACCTTCCCTTGACGGGTAGCGGTGACTAGCCCTTTGACCTGCGATTGGGGCTTGACTTTGAGGGCGGGGCGATACCCTGGTAGGGATCGGCCGGGCTCCCTTATGCCCGGCCTTTTAAGGCCGACTCATCGCCCCGCAAGAGGCTCGAAGTCAAGCCCCAATCGCAATCGTCGCGAAGCGGCGATGAACCCCGAACGTCGTCCCTGCCTGCAAGACCACCCACCCAAGGCGACAGACAAACGGACGCAACCCAACCCCGCACCCAAGGCGACAGACGCACGGACCCAACCCAACCCCGCACCCAAGACGACAGCCCACGGAC
>NZ_LGDY01000097.1:0-110075 GCF_001279525.1 Nocardia sp. NRRL S-836
GTGTGGACCGCCAACCAGGCCCACCTCACACTGCTCAACGACATCGCCACCGAGTACAAAGCCGCCCACCCGGACATCACCGAGATCAAGTTCGACTCCGTCCCCGCCGACGGCTACACCACCACCCTCACCACCCAGATCGCCGGCGGCAACGCACCCGACCTCGCCTGGCTGCTCGAAGAATCCGCCCCCGACTTCGTCTCCTCCGGCGCCCTCGCCCCCATCAAGACCAAGATCGACAAAGCCGACGAACTCCTCCCCTCCGCCACCAAACTGTGGGAGAAGGACGGCGAGCTCTACGCCTACCCGTTCTCAACCTCCCCCTTCGGCCTGTTCGTCAACACCGACCTCGTCACACAACTACCCACGACCTGGGAACAAGCCGTCGCAGCGGCCGCGGGCAAGAACCTCGTGTTACCCGACTTCAAATACCAGAACTGGGCCGTGCTCTCGGCGATCTGGCGCGGCTGGGGCGCCACCGCCTGGAGCGACGACGGCAAGACCTGCGGGTTCGCCAGCCCCGAGATGAACGACGCCATGACGTTCATCCACAAGGCGATCTTCACCGACAACGCCATCCCCGGTCCCGGCACCACCGTCGACTTCTTCGCCGGCAACGCCGCCATGGCCGTCAGCCAGATCTCCCGCGCCGGCGGACTGAAAGACGCCAAGTTCGGCTGGACCCTCCTGCCCCTGCCCAAGGGCCCCAAGGGCGACTACGCCGTCATCGGGCAAGCCGGAGTCGGCGTGCTGAAACGCTCGAAGAACGCCGACGCCGCCGCCGACTTCCTCGGCTTCCTCACCAACACCACCAACTCCGCGAAACTCGCCCAGTTCTTCCCACCGGCACGCTCGTCGCTGCTCAACGCCCAAACCCTGGCCAAGAGCAACCCCCTGATCAAACCCGAACAACTGCAGGCGGTCGTCATCGACGGCATCAGCAAGGGCGTCGTCAAACCCAGCCACCGAGGCCAGGAAGAGCTCAACCAGACCATCCGCGCGGCACTCGACCCGCTGTGGAAGCCGGACGCCAACATCGGACAGGTACTCGACGGCGTGTGCGCGAAAATCAAGCCGTTGCTGGAACAGCACCCGTGATGTCGGACGTGTTCATGCAAAGCGTTTCCAACGCGGGAAACAACGTCTTCACCCACTAGCTGCGCTTTCCACTTGCTTTGCCCACCCAAAGGGGTCGCGGCGTTGATGAGTTACGTTGGACTGATAGATTCTTCTGCCGGAAACGACCTGCCACAACTGCGGTGGCACCAGCCGTCTGCCCATGCCGGAATCGCCGAGGTGCCCGGTGCGCCAGGTTTGTTCCACACCACGAATGCGAACGGTTCCGGCAGCAAGCCGCTCCGGCGTGCCGCCGACCGGGTCCGGGAGCTGGTCGAACTGCTGGGCGTGCAGGACGTCACGGTGCGCCCCGACGCCTACGTCGAGGTTTTCGGTCACGACTCCACCGTGGCCTACCCGCAGGTCGAGGTGGGCGGTGACGTCTTCCCGGTCCACGTCAAGGCCGCGCGGAACCGGCCGTTCGACGGCGCCGGGGTGGCGAGCGTCAACGTCGTGTCCGGTGTGTGCCTGTTCAGCGATCGGCGGCTGCGGGTCCTCGACGTGACCGGACGTGACGTGGGCCTGTTGCGACCGCGGCCGGAGCCCCTGGCGGAGAAGATCATCGAGCTTCGGGTCGACAGCCGGCTCTCGCTCTACGAGTACGAGTCGAGCCTGCGGCAGATGCGACTGGTCCGCGGGATTCTGGCGGGCCTGCCGACGTCGACGCCGGTCTCGGTGCTGCTCGACCTGCCCAGGGCCCAGTACTACCTCTTCCTCGCCGACGCGCTGAGGCGCTGCATGGTCGGCCCCGAGCTGGCTCAGGCGTGGTTCGACGAGGTGGACACGCGCAGGCAGCGCGTGGCGGAGCTGATGGCCGATGAGATCACCCGCCCCGGCACGGGCGGCGTCACGATCCGGCTGGCGACCGCGTTCGACGGCCTGGCCGACCACGTGCGCTCGGTGGTCGCCACGGGTGGTGTTCCCGAACTGGAGGACTGCGTGGCCGTGGTCGACGCGGGTGGTGATCATGTGTGGCGGTTGCTCAGGACGGTGTGGAGCCCACGCACGTTCCACGAGCTCGGACACGCCGGCTACACGATCGAGAAGCTGCGGGCGTCGCTGACCGTCGAGGGGGCTCCGCCGAGCCTGGGCCTGATGGTCGACAGCGTCTCCGAGCGACGGGGCCACGCCGCGGCCGAGTCGGTCCAGCGGGACCTCGCACGCCGCCATCCCGGCCTCTCGTTCACGATGGCCGGTCTGTACTCGCTGGAGAAGCTGATGGCGGCTGGAGACTCCCGGCGGTCGAGATCGTTGTTCTTCAACGACCCCGGCACGGTCGCCGTCGGTGCCGCGGGCGAGGAGGTGGACCTCCTGCGGCTGACGCGGGACAGCCACCGCCGGAGCACGACCTGACTCGTCACCCACAGTCATCCGCACGTCGTGGTGGTGCTGCTCAGCCGCGACCAAGTGAATCATTTGCCGTAACGGGAAAACCCGCGGTGCGTCCTCTATGCGGTCCGCCGGGTCCAAGCGCAGGCCGGTGCAACGGGACAACCCGCATTCGGGCGGTTCGAACCCGAGAACCGAAATTCACACTTTGCGGTGCTTTCTGGTTATTCGTGCACTTCTCCGGACTACGGTGGCCGTTGTCCGGGGACGGGAGCTTCCCGTTCCGTTCACGTTCATCCGGAAAGATGGTTCAGCGAATGCAGAAGAACGCCCTCGAACGCGTCTCGGTCGTCTTCGCCCTGTTCGACCGCAACGGGGACGGCCACCTGCAGGCCGAGGACTTCGAGATCATGGCCGACGACGTCGTGGCGGCGGCACCGCGGTCCAGCGACGGGGCCAAGGACGCGATGCGCAGCGCGTTCGAGCGCTACTGGTCCACCCTGGTCACCGAGCTGGACACCGATCGCGACGGGTCGATCACCTTCGAGGAGTTCGCGGACTGCGTGCTGGAACCGGAGCGGTTCCACGACACGGTCGGCGAGTTCGCCGAGGCGCTCGCCGCGCTGGGTGACCCGGACGGCGACGGGCTCGTCGAACGGCCCGTCTTCCTGGCGCTGATGACCGCGATCGGCTTCGAGCAGGACGCCATCCACGCGCTGTTCGACGCCTTCGGCCCGTCCGAGTCCGACCAGATCACCGTGTCGACCTGGGTTGCCGGGATCAAGGACTACTACAGCCCCACCAAGACCGGCATCCCGGGCGACCAGCTGGTCGGCGGCAGGGCCTGAGCGACGGACGGGCAGGAGAGGAACACCTTGGTCCCCACCATCGGACTCGCTGTCGGCCGCGGCACCGGGCCGGAGCTCGCCGACGTGTTCGAACGCGTCCTCGCCACGCTCGGAGAAGCGTGGTCGGTGCGCATCGGGCTCACCCGTTCCCCACGGCTCTACCACTCGTACTTCTCCCTCAGGGCCGAGGCGAGCGGGGTCGAGGAGGTCCGGCTGCTCACGGAGCAGGACGCCCGCCACTACGAGGAGTTCTGCCGCGAGCAGGCACGCGCGGGCACCACCGCGATCTTCCGCACCGCGATCAACGCGCAGTCGCTGTACCTGGTCCGCGAACGGCTCCAGGCGGTCAAGGTCGACCTGATCGCCGGGCAGGGCACGGAGCTCCTCCTGGTCCGCGACGAAGCACAGGGCTTCTACACGGGCGAGAACCACCACGAGCCCGGCATCGTGCGCCGTACCACGACCTTCAGCGCGGAGATCACCGAACGGGTCGTCCTCACCGCCCTCCGGCAGGCCGAGCGGTACTGGCCCGGCGAGCCGGTCGGGCCCGTCGTCATGGCGTACAAGTTCCACCTGCTCGACGGGGCGCTGGGCGAGTGGGTGGCCGACATCGGCGCCCGGCACGGCGTGGAGCTCCGGCTGGCACAGCCGGACACGGTCAACCGCAACATCATCGAGCACGGCCTGCCCGCCCGCAGCGTCGTCATCGGCGCCAACGAGTGGGCCGACATCATGCACGTCGTCCTGCTGGACAGGCTGGGCTGCGAGCGCCAGGAGAACCGCTGCACCGAGAACGTCCACCTGCACCCCGCGGTGAGCAACCTGGTGGAGTACCAGACGGTCCACGGCTCGGCCGACGACCTGGAGGGCCTGGGCGTCGTCAACCCGACAGCGACCATCCGGGCGGCAGCGGCTGTCGCGGAGCGGCACGCCGGCTGCGCCGGAGCGGTCGCGCGGGTGGAAAGCGCTCTCACCGTTGTGTCGAACCAGGGTGTCCGCACCCCTGATCTCGGCGGGCGGCACTCGACCGGCGAGGTGGTGGCCGCGGTGCTCGAACTGCTGCGGGAGCCGGGCCCGCGGGGCCGGCACGCGGCGGTGGCGCGGGCGGGCGAGGAATGACGGCGACGGCGCTCGTCGTCATCGACCTCCAGAACGACTTCTGCTCGGGCCCGGCCGTGGCCGCCCGCTACCGCGGCGATCCCGCGGTCCTGGACGCCGTGACCGCCAACGCCGCCCGCGCCGTCACCGTGGCGAGGGAACGTGCGGTGGAGGTCGTCTTCGTGCGGTTCCACGGCGACGTCGAGCACCAGGGGCCGAGCTGGCGGCGGCGTGACCAGGTGCTCGGCAAGCTCCCCAAGTGCCGGGAGGGCACCTGGGGAGCCGAGTTCCACCGCGTGCGGCCCGCGCCGGGTGAACACGTGTTCACCAAGAACGCGCGGTTCGACGCGTTCCTCAGCGCGGGCTTCGAGGAGCACCTGCGGCGTACCGGCGTCGAGCACCTGGTGTTCGCGGGTCTCTACGCCGACGTCTGCGTGGACACCACGGCGCGAACGGCGTTCCAGCAAGGCTTCCACGTGAGCGTGCTGACCGACTGCACGACGAGCCTGCACCTGGCGGACGAGACGGTCCAACGGTTCATGAGCACCGTCTACGGCGCCCGGCTGACGACGCTCGACGACCCGGAGGTGTGGTCGGTGCCCGCCGCCGCGCGGTGCGACCAGGAAAGGCAGGACAGGTGCCCGGTACCGAACACGGCAGCCGGACCGTAGAACACGGGGTCGCGCGCACCGCGTTGATGGTCGCCGCGGCCCGCGCCATCGAGACCCACCGGTCCGACTCCCTCGCGCGTGACGACTACGCCGAGCACTTCGTGCGTGCCGCCGGCACGTGCGAGGGCTGGCCGCTGCGCCCGCACGAGGTCCCGGCCGGTGACGCCGACCCGTTGTGGGGCAGGCTCGGGCGGTACTTCGGCCTGCGCACGAGGGTGCTCGACGACTTCGTCCTGCGGACGGCCCGTGCCGGAGCACGGCAGGCGGTGCTGCTGGGCGCCGGTCTGGACACGCGTGCCTTCCGCCTCGACTGGCCGCCGGACTGCGTCGTGTTCGAGCTCGACCAGGACCCTGTGCTGCGCTTCAAGCAGGACGTCCTCGACGGCCTGCGGCCGGTTCCGCGGGCCCGGCGCATCCCGATCGCGACCGACCTGCGCGGCGACTGGAAGACACCGCTGTGCGCCGCGGGGTTCGACCCCACCGCTGCGAGCGTCTGGCTCGCCGAAGGCCTGATGCTGTACCTGCCCAGCGACGCGGAACGCCGCCTGATCGACGTCGTGGCGAGGCTCGGCGTGCGGGGCAGCTCCATCGCGTTCGAGGTCAAGCTCGGCAGCGAACGGCCCGAAGTCCGTTCCAGCGCTGTGTACTCGGCGGCGAAGCAGCGGATCGGCGTCGACCTGCTCACGCTGTTCGACGCGGAACCGCGCCCCGACTCGGCCGGGTACCTCGCGAGCACGGGCTGGGTCACGAGAGTGACGACGCCGTTCGACTTCACCAGGAGGTTCGGGCGCGGCCCCGAGCCGGAGACCGACGACGCGCTGGCGAGCAACCGGTGGATCTTCGCGACGAAACGCTGAGCGTGACGGTTCTCCGTGCTACCAGCTGAGCGGCATCGGTTCCCACGTGGTCCGCACCAGCGGGTCCTCGACGGTCAGGTGTTCGCCTGACCGGTGGTCGGCCGCACCCTCGACGACGCGGCGCAGCACGGAGGCCGCCTCGGCAGCGGGTGTGCCGCGTCCGGCAGCACAGCTCAGCACGGTGACACCGTGTCCGCGGTGCTCCGCCGCCAGGCCCTCCGTCAGCTTGACCACCGCGGCCGCCGACACCGAGGAGGCGGTCGCGTGGTACGACCCGTCTTCTCCCCGGTGGCTCACGACGTTGACGATTCGCCCCCGCTTGCGCGGCACCATCCGCCTGAGCACCGCGGCCGTCGTCAACGCCGTGCCGCGGAGGTCGACCTCGACCGCCCGCCACCAGTCGTCCTGACCGATCTCCCAGGCCGCACCGGTCACACCGACGTTGTTCACCAGCACGTCGAGCGGTCCGAACGCGGCTTCCGCCGCGGCCACCGCCGCCTCCACCGAGGCCGGGTCGGTGCAGTCCACGGTCACCGCGGCGACGGCGAGCAGTTCGCCGCGGACCTGCCGCAGTGCCGCGGAGTCCGGCCCGGTGATGACCACCGCCGCTCCGGCGCGGCACAGCTCCTCCGCGAGGACGCGGCCGAAACCCGTCGCACCACCCGTGATCAGCACCCTCATCGCGTTCCTCCGGCACGGCCGTCGGTCAACTCGCGGACCAGCGCCTTGCCCATGGCGGAACGCGGAATCCGGTCCACCGCGCTGATCGAGCGGATCTTCTTGTAGGGCGCGACCCGGCTCGCCACGAAGTCGGTCACCTCGGACAGCGCCACCGGCCCGGTCAGCACGACGAACGCGACGGGGATCTCGCCCGCGACCTCGTCCGGTGCCCCGGTCACGACGGCGTCGGCGACGTCGGGGTGGCTGAGCAGCACGGCTTCCAGTTCAGCAGGCGCGATCTGGTGTCCCTTGTACTTGATGAGCTGCTTGATGCGGCCGATGATCGTGACGTGGCCGTCCGGCTCGCGCCGGGCGATGTCACCGGTGTGCAGCCAGTGCTCCTCGTCGGCGAGACTGCGCACGGTGCCGTCGTCGTCCAGGTAGCCGGGTGACACCTGCGGGCCGCGCACCCAGATCTCCCCCGTCTCCCCGCCCACCCCGGTCTCCGGGTCCACCAACCGGATCTCGGTGTCGGGCAGCGCCCTGCCGATCGAGGCCGGCACCGGCGGGCTGCCGTCGGGCGGGGCGAAGGTGCACCCCGCCTCCGTCATGCCGTAGCCCTGCACCACCGGCACACCGAGCACGCGGGCACAGCTCCGGGCGACGTCCGCGGGGAGCGGGGCGCCACCTGAGTAGACCAGGCGCAGGCTGCTCGTGTCGCGGCCGCCGGTGCCGCCGAGCCGGGCGAGCTCCGCGAGGAGGCTCGGCACCAGGTACGCCACGGTGACCTTCCGCGTCTCGATGACCTCCACCAGGTCGCTGACGCTGAACGGGGTGTGGACCGTGACGAGCGTGCCGCCCGCGCGAAGCGTGGGGTTCATCGCCATCTGCATGCCGTAGATGTGCCGGAACGGTGTCGTGGCGAGCACGACGTCGTCGGCGGTGAGCCGGTGCACCGCGTCGATCTGGTCCAGGTTGGACACCAGGTTGCGGTGCGTGAGCACGATCTGCTTCGGGAGCCCGAGGGAGCCGCTCGACGTGGCGAGCAACGCCGGCCGTTCGTCCCCGGCGGCCGGGGACGCGTCGGCGGCCAGCCCGTCGAGCCACCGGTGCCAGCTGATCGTCCCGTCGCCGGACGGGAGCTCGTCCACCACGACGACGCTGCGCACGGACGCGGCCGACGGGAGAGCGGACAGCTGCCGCCACGCCTTCGCCGAGGTGACCACGTGGGCGGCACGGCACCGTTCGAGCACCGGCTGCCACTCCTCCGGGGTGCCGAGCGGTTCGAGCGGGAGCACGACGCCACCGGCGAGCAGGGTGCCGTGGTAGGCCACGACGAACTCGGCCGTGTTGTCGCACACGAGTGCAACGACCTCGTCCGGACCGTGGAGCCGGGGACGCAGCGCGGCGGCGAACCGTTCGACGGCTTGCTTCAACTCCGGATACCGGTAGGAACGTCCGCTGCTGTGCTCGATGAGCGCTGTGCGCCGGGAGGTGGTGTCCTGCCAGACCGACTCGGCGAGGTTGCTCGTCCAGTGCCCGGATGTCGTCATGCCTTCTCCTGCTGCTCGCACACGGCCACGTCGAGGAACCCCGCCGCTCCAGAACGCGGCCCGGTGGGACGTTGCCGACACTAGGGGCAGGACCGGGCAGAACACCCCTGTGGACTTCCGCAATTGTCGCTCGTCCGGGCGCGGCGGCTCCTGTGCCCGGCACCCGCCGGGTCGCTGCGCGAGCGACGTTCCAGCGCGTGGAACGAATGGCAGACAGCACGCGTCCGCAGACACACAATCAGCCGGTGGGCGTCGAAGAGCGCAGCACCTACCGCCGCTCGGTGGATCACGTCCTCCAGGTCGTGGTCACCGGTGGGGTTGCGGCAGGCGGGCACCGATGACCACGCAGGTGTTGCGCGGTCCCCGTCCCATGCCGGTCACCTGGCGAGTTCGTCTCAACCCCATCACCCACTGGAGCTCGCATGTCGACGATCCACGACGTCGTCACCCACGACGTGACCCTGCCGGGCAGGCTCGACGCGGCAGCGCTGGAGCGAGCGAGCGGGTTGCTCCACGTCGGGTTGTCCGAGTCCGCCCGCGGTGAGCTCGAACGCTGCCGCAGGTTCGTCGACTCGGTCGTCGCCGACGGGCACGAGGTGTACGGCGCCACCACGGGGTTCGGTCCGCTGGTGACGTTCGCCGGCCGGGAGACCGCGGCCGAGCAGTGCGACAACACTCTGCAGCACCTCACCGCCGGCCAAGGTGCCGACCTGCCGATCCCGGTGGTGCGGGCGACGATCCTGGCTCGGCTGGCGTCGCTGACGAAGGCCAGGTCCGGCGTGACACCGTCTGTTGTGGACGGTCTGATGGCGGTGCTGCGCACGACGTTCACCCCGGCGGTGCCGACCTACGGGTCGGTCGGGGCCAGCGGCGACCTCGTCCCGCTGGCCCACGTCGCGCAGGCGCTGCGCGGAACCGGACACGCCTATGTGGACGGTGTGCGGCTGCCCGCGGCCGAGGCGCTGCGGGCGGCCGGTCTCACGCCGCTGGTGCTCGACGGGCGCGACGCGCTCGCCCTGGTCAACGGCACCTCGCTGACCGCCGCCACCGCGGGCCTCGCGTGGCGGTCCATCGGCCGGTCGCTGCACGCCGCCACCGCGTTGAGCGCGTTGCTGGCCGACCTGCTCGGCAGCACCACCGCGTTCCTCGACCACCGGCTGCTCGCCGCGTTCGGCCACCCGGCCGCCGGTGAGGTCGGCGCACGGATGGCCACGATGCTCGACGGAACGCGTCCGACCGGGCTGCGGCCGTTGCAGGAGCCGTACTCCATCCGCTGCACCCCTCAGCTGCTCGGCGCCGCGACGTCGGCGCACCGGTACGCGGGCGAGGTGGTGCACGACGACCTGAACGGGGTCAGCGACAACCCGTTGTTCTTCGTCGACGACGAGGCGGTCGCGCACGGCGGCAACTTCTTCGGCCAGCCCTGCTCGTTCGTGAGCGACCTGCTCACCACGGTCGCGGTGCAGGTCGGCAACCTCGCCGAGCGGCAGCTGGACCTGCTCGTCGACCCCAACCGGAACACCGGGCTCCCGCCGATGCTGTCACCGCGTCCCGGTGTGCACCACGGGGTCCAGGGCGTGCAGCTGGCGTCGACGGCGATCGTGGCGGCGATGCGCCGGCAGGCGATGCCCGCCAGCGTGCAGAGCCTCCCGACGAACCTGCACAACCAGGACGTCGTCCCGTTCGGCACGCAGGCCGCACAGAACGCGTGGGAGACCGCGCGGTTGCTGCGACACCTGCAGGGCGGGCTGGCGGTCGCGTTGCGGCAGGCGGTGCACCTGCGCGACGGCCGGCCCACCGCGCCGTTCTGCATCGGCCTCGCCGACCGGCTGGCCGACGCGATCCCGCCGATCGAGCAGGACCGGCCGCTGGACGCCGACGTGCGCCTGGCCGCCGACGTCGTGGACGCCCACCTCGCCGGGACAGCCGGCTCCGAAGATTCCTGGACGTGAGACCCGGCCTCGGCGTGCTGTCGGTGCTTCCCGGCGGCGGCACGGCCACAGCATGGAACAAGGGCCTCTGAGCCGCATCAACCGTGGAGGTCAGGCATGAACGTGGCAGTGAACGGCGCTACCCAGGTGGACAAGCGGATCCGGTTGACGCCCGAGATCCTCGACTACGTCCTGCACTGCACCGAGCAGCCGGTGCCCGTGCAGCAGTGGCTGATCGACACCACGACCGCGCTCGGACAGGTCGCCGAGATGCAGATCGCCCACGAGCAGGCGGTGCTGTTCACCCTCCTCGCCGCTGCGAGCGGGGCACGCAGGATCATCGAGGTCGGCACCTTCACCGGGTACTCCGCGCTCGCCTTCGCCAGAGGCATGCCGGCGGACGGCACCATCGACACCTACGACATCACCGACAGGTGGTCCTCGACCGCGCGCAGGGCCTGGCAGGAGGCCGGGTTCGCCGACCGCATCCGCCAGCACATCGGCCCGGCGGCCGAACTGCTCGACCGGCTGCCCCCGGAGCCGGCCGTGGACCTCGTGTTCATCGACGCGGACAAGGTCAGCTACATCGGGTACTGGGAGCAGCTGCTGCCGCGGGTGGCCGACAACGGACTGATCATCGCCGACAACGTGCTGTACGCCGGTGAGGCGACCAGCGTCCACGCCGAGGGCAACGCCGCGGCGATCCGCGCGTTCAACGAGCACGTGCGGGCCGACGACCGGGTGCAGGCGGTCATGCTGCCGCTGGCCGACGGGTTGACCATCGCGCGCAAACTCCCCGCGAGGTATGGGCGGTGATGTGAGCCTGCCGTGAGTGTCCCCGGCGAGCCGGGGACACTCACGGCAGTGCGGCGCGAACGGGCACCTCGACCAGCGATGACCGCCCGACGACGACGATCAACTCCTCGATCATGCCGGGCAGGTCGGTGGGCAGCAGGTCGAACACCTCGGCCCGCGCGTCGACCGGGTCAGCGGCGAGGTCCTCCCGGATCGCGACCAGCCGCGACAGCATCGCGGCGGTGAAGTCGGCCTGCGTGACCACTCCGCGGCTCACCAGGAAGAACTCGTCGAACAGGGCGCGTTCGGCGTCCGTGACACCGTTGCCCGCGCGGCCTCCGTGGCCTTTGAACAGCGAGGCCCCCTCGGGCACCAGCATCTGCGCCACGGTCATGTGCACCAGGCGGTTGCGTTTGAGCGCTCGCTTGAGCACGCCGTCGCGGGGCGGGCGCAGCGTGCCGAGCAGGTCGGCGACCCGCTCGTGGTCACGGGCCCACAGGCCGCTGAAGGCCGGGTGCTTCGCGGCCATCCGCGGTCGGATGGACAGGGCGTAGACCTCCGGGGTGCAGCTGCCGGCGTAGAGCAGCAGTGCGCTGTAGCAGTCGTACCACCACGCAGCCCGTGCCGTGTCGGCCTCGGAGAGGCTGCCGGATCCGTCCGAGCCGGCGAGCAGGTCCGCGAGCATGCGCCACACGCCGAACGTCACGTGGTGGCCGATCATCCAGCGGTAGAACGCCCGATCCGAGTCGTCGGCCGCCACTCTCGCGACCGGTGCGGACAACGTCGGCTCCGCCGAACAGGGGCCCACGACATCGATCAGGTCCGGCTCGACCAGCGCGTGGCCGGGCATCGGCAGACGCAGGACGTCGAGTCCGAGCGGTCGCTCCGACGCGGTCGTCATCTCGCGTCCCGGAACCCGCGGGACGGGTTCACGCCGAGCGGATCACCGACGCGCTGACGCCCCGGGAGGAGAAGCATGCTGCGTGCGCACATAGTCAATCGCCTTCTTAGCCCGATGGCGTGTCAAGAGTCGAAGAACTGTGGAACTCGGCGCGACCACCGACCAGGACGTGATCCGGGGAGTCATCGAAACCTGCTGCGCGGCAACGGCGGAAGAGCGCGTTCCACCGTCCGGGACGGGTGCGCGGCGCGATGAGGTGGAGACTGCCACCAATGCTGCACTCACGTACACAATGGACTGGCACTTGGTGCAGCTCCGGCCCGTCAAAGGCAGCGGCTGTGAGCGTAAAGGAAGACAAGTGTGCGCCCCGATGCCCTTGCCGCCCGCTTTCCCTTGGGATCACCATGACTTTTCGCCAGGCTGTTCGCGATGTCGCGTTCACGGAACGCATTCATGATCATTCATTGAGAGGAACAGCATGGTGAAGAAGTTGGTCGCCGGCGCCGCACTCCTGTGCGCGTCGCTGGTGGTGGTCGCTCCGGCCGCTCACGCCGCATCGTTCGCTGGCGTCTACCCCAACCACAACGCGGCGGTCAAAGCCTGCAAGCAGGGTGTGGCGCAGGGCCGCTGGTACGACACGTGCCGCTACCAGGGCTACCGCAACTCCGCGCAGGTCGGTCTCTGGGTCCAGCCCAGGTAGTTCGCTCCACCACACCCCGCTGACGCCTCGCCTGCGGCCGTGTCCGAGCCGGTTCGGCTCGGACACGGCACGCGACGACCTCGGAGGGTCTTCGTGATCAGGTCTGTGCAAGATCTGCGAATCGAGTGGCTGGACGATCCCGCGACGTTCTTCCGCCGCCACGCCGACGCGCTGGCGGCCATCGGCGCCAGTGCCTTCGCCCAGCCCGCACCGGTGATGGGACACCAGGTGGCCGACCGGTTCGCCAAGGCGACGCTGGCCCAGATCCTGCGCCTCGACGGCGAGATCGTGGGCTTCGGCCTGTTCGACCGGCTGCGGTCGGGGCTGTGGGTCGTCGAGGGCCGCGCGATCGCCCCCGCCCACCAGCGGGGCGGGCTGGGAACGCGGTGCTTCCGCGACTTCCTCGACACGACCGGGGCGAACGCCGTCGCCACCGTCACCCGCAACCCGGCGATCTGCCGGATGATGGCGGCCGAGTTCCGCACGGTGCTCCCGGACCTGTCGTCCGACCGTCCACTGCGGACACTGCACCACTCCGGCATCGCCACCGCCGTCCGCCATTACGCCGGGCACCTCGGCGCCGACGTCGCGGAGCTGCCGTTCATCCGCAACCGCTACCCGGGCGGGCTGTACGGGGTGCGCGATCCCGGCCTGCGCATGCCTTCGCCGGAGATCAGCCGTGATCCGTCGTGCGGGGTCATCACCGTGGGAGTGGGGCGCAAACCTCCTCAGGCTGGCGGCTGAGCGACCTCACCGCATTCCGCCGATCCGTCAACCGGGTCCGGTTCGGTCAGCAGCGCACGCACCGCCGCGGCGACCCCCGAGGGATGGGTCAGAAAGCCTTCGTGGCCACCGGGCAGGACCGCGAGGCTCTCCCCCACCACGTCGGCCAGCCTGGCCGTGATGCGGCGCAGGAAAGGTGAGCTCGCGGACCCGATCGCCGGCCGGATCCTCGTCGTCCCGGACCGCAGCTCCGCCCAGCCCTCCTCACCGATCCGGTACGCCCACGTCACGCCCGCCTCGACCGCGAGGAACGAGTTGACGTTGGCGATCGTCCGCTGGTCGGGCGGTTCCCAGCCGACGTCGGCCTCCCGGTCGAGCGGATCACGCTGCTCCGCCCCGAAGCCGGCCCGCAGCAGCGTCAGCGCCTTCCGCCAGCCCGTTTTCTCGTGCACCTGCCGCACCTCCCGGTGCAACGCGTCGAACTCGGCGCGCTCCGCCGCGTCGGCGAGACACCGCAGCGGAGGTTCGTGGGCGACGAGCACGCTCACCCGCTCCGGCCACCGGCGCGCGAGCTCCAGGCCGATGACCGCCCCGGTGCTGCACCCGTACACCGCGACCGGGGTGTCCCCGTAGACGTGCGCGGCCAGCGCCACGGCGTCCTCGGCGTGCTGCTCGATCGACACCGGCTGCAGCGGGTCCCCCACCGAGGTGCGGCTCTGCCCGCGCCGGTCGTACGTCAGCACGGAGTGCGTCTCGGCGAGCCGGACCGCCAGCGGGGCGGCACTGTGCGCGTCACTGCCGCCGCTGGGCAGCACCAGGACCGGCGGGCCGGCACCGCGGACGGTATGGCTGATGTCCGCGCCCTCGGCCCGGAACGTCCCGGTTCGTTCAGCAGGTGCCACTGCCGGCTCCGTTGCCGCCGTGGAACCGTTCGGCCAAAGCGAGATCGCCGTTGGACAGGCCGTGGCGCCGGAAGAACATCCGCGGGTTGAAGTACACCGCGACGCGCGCCGGACCGTCGACGGAACGTTGTGCGCTCAGGAACGAGTGCGCGTACATCTCATCGCCCGCATCGCCACTCATGAAGAACCGGGCACATCGCTCATAGGCCGCACGGCTTTCCGGTGACACGTCGTAGGCGTCCAGCACCTCCCGCACCATCCACTGCGCCTCCGCGTCCGAACGGCTGCGCGGGGTGAGCCCGAACTGGTGCATGACGGACTCGATCGGCCGCGCACGTCCAGGCAGGAACGAGACATACGTTCCGTACGACCAGAAACGGCGGTGGTTGGAGCGCCATTCGAGGCGGGTGCGTGACGGCACCTCCCCCTGCCAGGCCGACCGTTCCCACGCCCTGGCCGCGATCCTGGCCATCGTGGGACCGTCGTCCAGCTCGGCGGACGGCCCGAGCCGGTCCCAGCGCGCGAGCTTGTCCGGCGTGAGGGACCCGCGGTGCTGCACGTAGAGCTTCGTTCTCGCCAACGGTCCCGCGGCGAGGTCGAGGCACAGGTAGGACACGGTGTCATCGTCGTCCATCGCGTCGGCGACGACCTGCCACTGACCGGGGAACCCCAGCGCGGTGAGCACCGCGTCGGTGCGAGCGGCGGTGGCCGAGCGGCTGCCACCGGCCAGCCACAGGTGGATCTTGCCCTCCGGCCGCCTGCCAGGTACCCAGCCCAGGGTGTGGAAGGCGGCCATCGGCGGACGGTCGGCCGGTCGTGGCGCCACCAGGTGCTCGATCCGCCGCAGCCTGGACAGGTCGAGGCCGTGGACGGCGGACAGGCGCTCGCTGAGCTTGAGCGCACTGTCCCAGTAGGACCCAGGACTACCGGGTTCGGCCTGCGCCTCGACCGAGGCGCGCAGTCCCAGCGGTCGCTCACCGAGCACGACGGAGAGTTCCAGCGGTGTGCTGTCGGCGGTGAGCGTGGACCACGCGGGCGGCGCGTCGGGTGAGCGATGGCCCCACGACTCGCCCATGAGCCGCACGTCCGCGACTGCCTGGTCGGCGAGGTCGCCGAGATCGCCGGCGGCGCACAGCCCGCGCACCGCGGCCTCGGCGAGATCGGCGCACGTCTGGTTCATGGGGTGAACCTCATAGGCAGACGGGTGATCCCGTTGACCACTGCGGACACGAGGCGGCGCGGCTGCCCTGCGAGCTCGAACCGGGCACCGCTGTCGGCCAGCTCGGTCACCAGGGCGCCGAGCAGGGTGCGGCCAGCCGCCGCACCGACGCAGAAGTGCGGGCCGAGCCCGAACGCGAGATGGGGGTTCGGCGCACGCCGGGGGTCGAACCGGTCCGGGTCGGCGAACACGGCCTCGTCCCGGTTCGCCGACGCGAGCCACGCCACGACCCAGTCCCCCGCACGCAGGTGCGCACCGGCCAGCTCCACGTCCGCGGTGGCACGGCGCACGAGCTGACGTGCCGGGGTGGTCCAGCGCGCCGCCTCGTCCACCAGCCCCGGCACCAGCGACCGGTCCTCGACCACCTCCTGCCACAGGTCCGGTGTCCGCGCGAGGTGCAGCAGCAGGTGCAGCGCCGTGTTCAGCGTGGCGGTGCTGCCCCCGATCAGTGCACTGTGGACGTTCGCCATGAGCTGCCGGCGGGTGAGGGCGGCGCCCTCGACCGACACCTCCGACAACGCCCCGGGCAGGGTGTCCGGCGCGGACAGCGACGAGGGCAGCGCCTCCCTGATCGCACCGAACAACCCCGCACTGGCACGCAGCACCGTCTCGGTGGCGTCGCCGTCGGCGTGCAACGGATCGCACGGCGCGATGGTCGCGGTGGCGGCGGACACCGCCATCTCCCACGTCGTCTCCGGCAGGCCGAGCATCGGCCCGGCGGCGATCATCGGCAACCGGCGCAGGAGGACGGCCACGTCGTGGACACCCCCGGCGAGCAACGGTTCCAGCAGTCCGCGCACACCGCTGTGGACATCGTCGGCGTGCGCCCGTGCAGCAGCAGGCCCCAGCGCACGCGTGGACGGACGGCGCAGAGCGGCGTGCCGCGGCGGGTCGGTCGTCGCCAGGGTGTGGCCGCCGAGCGGGTCGGGCGTGCCGACCGAGGTGAGCAAAGTTCCGGAGGTGGAGCTGAACAGACCGGAATCACGCAGAATCGCCTGGCACTCCGCATGACGGTAGAACGACCGGAACGGCACCCCGTCCGGACCGACCTCCTCGCGCACCGGGCAGGTCCGGCGGAGGTCTCGCCACACGTCGTGATCATCGTCCACATCCACCCACCGATCTCTACCCCCGCTCCGGTCCGTCGTCCAGGGCAGAGTTGGCTGCCCTTCCGGTCACGCGGCCCCGCCGATCCACCGGACGCGGATGACCATGTCTCCCATCAGCGCCGAATCTCGGGGGTCCGCAGTGGACGATGTGGAACGCGCGATCAAGGACTTCGTGGCCGAGGTCCTCCTGGAGGGCGAGCCCGTCGAGTTCGACGAGCACACGCCGCTGCTGGAGCACCGCCTCATCGACTCGCTCAACGTGGAAGAGCTGCTCGTGTACGTGGAGCAGACGTTCTCCGTCTCACTCAGCCGCTGGCCGCACTCGGACTGGAAGACCATTCACGCCATGGCACAACTCGTTCACGACCACGCACCCGACGGCCGGCAAGCTCCCGGCGAGCAGCCGGCGGCCATCGTCAGCGACTACGAGAAATGGGTGGCCGGTTACTGGAACGAGAAGCAGAACGACCCCATCAACCTCCTCCTCGGCGAGGAGGACGGGTTGGTCCACCACCACTACGGACTCGGCGAGTACGACCCCGCCGTGCTGACCGCGCCCGACCAGGAGGACGCGATCATCCGTGAGCTGCACCGCCTGGAGTGCGCGCAGATGGACGTCGTGCTCGACGCCCTGGCACCCATGACCGCGGACCAGCGGCTGCTCGACGCGGGGTCGGGCCGGGGCGGAGGTTCGTTCAGCGCACACCGCAGGTTCGGTTGCCGGGCGGACGGCATCACGCTCTCGCAGTACCAGGTGGACTTCGCGACGAAGCTCGCGGCCAGGCACGGCTGCACCGACGAGGTGAGCTTCCACCTGCAGAACATGACGCGCACGGCGTTCCCGGACGACCACTTCGACCGGATCATCACCAACGAGACGACGATGTACGTCGAGCTGGCCGACGCGTTCGCCGAGTTCGCACGGGTGCTCAAGCCCGGCGGGCGGTACGTGTGCGTCACCTACTGCGTCAACGACACGCTCGCGCCGACGAGCGAGGCCTGCGAGGCGGTGGACGCGCACTACGGCACCCGGATGCACAAGCGCAGCGAGTACCTGGCCGCGCTGTCCGCGGCGGGCTTCTCGCCCAGCCGCGTCAGCGTCCTCAACGCCGACACGATCCCCTACTGGGAGCTGCGCGCCCGGTCCGAGCACAGCACCGGCGTCGAGAAGGCGTTCCTCGACGGCTACCGGTCGAACGTCCTGCAGTACGTCCTGATCGTGGCGGACCGGCTGCCCGCCTGACCTGCCGGCACCCCTTCACCTGGCCGAGGAGCACATGGACTTCGCACCGGACGCGGACCAGCTGTTGCTCGCCCGGCGCAGCCACGAGCTCGGCTTGGCGCTCAACGCCCCCGACGAGCACGACGACTCCGGCGACCCGTGGTTCAGCCGGCGGAAATGGCGGCGTTGCGCGGAGTTCGGCCTGCTGGGCCTGAGCGTCGGAGAACGGTGGGGAGGCCTCGGGCTGGACTCGGTGAGCGCCTGCACCGCCATCGAGTCCTTCGCCCGGGGTCATGCCGATCTGGGGTTCGTGTTCTCGGCGTGCGCACACACGTTCGCGTGCGGCATGCCGATCGCCGAACACGGAACGGAGGCGCTGCGGGACGAGGTGCTGCCGAAGCTCGTCTCGGGCGAGTGGATCGCGGCGAACGCGATCACCGAGTCCGAGGCGGGTTCCGACGTGTACGCGATGCGTTCGGCCGCCGTGCGGGACGGCGACCACTACGTGCTCAACGGCACGAAGAACTACGTGACCAACGCACCTCTCGCGGATGTGTTCGTCGTGT
Organism: Nocardia sp. NRRL S-836; assembly: GCF_001279525.1. Classification (GTDB taxonomy): domain Bacteria; phylum Actinomycetota; class Actinomycetes; order Mycobacteriales; family Pseudonocardiaceae; genus Lentzea. The sequence goes on from NZ_LGDY01000097.1 coordinate 18,201, forward strand.
ACGCGAGCACGGATCCCAGCAGCGGCTACCTCGGCATCAGCGCGTTCGTGATCCCCCGCCACACCCCCGGTGTCACGGTCGGAGCTCCCCTTCCCAAGACCGGGCTGATCTCCTCACCGCTCGCACCGGTCTACTTCGACGACGTCGTGGTGCCGGCGGAGAACCGGCTGGGCGGGGAAGGCGAAGGGCGGGCGATCTTCACCGGTTCGATGGACTGGGAACGCACGTGCCTGTTCGCGGCCTACGTCGGCGCGATGGATCGTCAGCTCGCCGCGACCGTCGCGTACACCAGCGAACGCCGTCAGTTCCGCCGTCCGCTCGCACGGCACCAGGCCGTCGCTCACCGGCTCGCCGACATGAAGCTCCGGCTGGAAAGCGCGCGGCTGCTGCTGTACCGCGCGTGTTGGAGCCGCGACCGGGGAACAGCAACCCCGCTCGACGTCTCACTCGCGAAACTGGCGGTGAGCGAGGCCGCGAAGCTCAACGCACTCGACGCGGTGCACCTGCACGGCGCGATGGGGGTCATGGCCGGTTCAGGGGTCGAGCAGGCGATCGCCGACGCGGTTCCCGCGGCCGTGTTCTCGGGCACGTCCGAGATCCACCGCGACATCATCGCGGCACAGCTGCGGTCATGAGGCTCGAAGAGCACGTCGCCCGCTTCGCGGAGGCCACCCCGGAGGCGCCGGCCGTGTGCGGACCGGACGGCGACGTCACCTACCGCGAGCTGGACGTGCGGGCCGACGTGCTCGCGCGCGAGCTGGCGTCGCTCGGCGTGGCGGCGGGCGACAAGGTGGTGCTGTGGGCGCCGAAGTCGGTGTTCGTCATCGCGGTCACGCAGGCCGTCCTGCGGCTGGGCGCGGCCTACGTCCCGGTGGACCCGAGCGCTCCCGCGGCACGGGTGGCGGCACTGGTCGCCGACTGCGGGCCGGCCGCCGTGGTGACGACCGGAAGCCGGCTCTCCGCGCTGCTTCAGCACACGGCTCCCCTGCCCGCGCTGGTCGCCGAGGACGATCTCGGCGGCTGGGCGGCCAGGCCCGCCGCACGGCCACCGGTGGAGCGTTCGGCCGACGCGGAACTCGCTTACGTGCTCTACACGTCCGGCTCCACCGGCACGCCGAAAGGGGTGTGCGTCAGCCACTCCGCAGCGTCCGCGTTCGTCGACTGGGCGGCCGACGAGCTGGAGGTGACCGGTTCCGATCGCCTCTCCAACCACGCGCCGTTGCAGTTCGACCTCTCCGTGTTCGACCTCTACGTGGCGTTCCGGTCGGGCGCGTCGGTCCACCTCGTCCCCGAACTGTCGCTGCCACGGGACCTCGTGCGGTTCGTCGTGAACCACGCCATCACCGTCTGGTACTCGGTGCCGTCCGCTCTGACGATGATGATGGAGTTCGGCCGCCTGCTCGACGTGCCACGGCTGCCGCTGCGGGCCGTGGTGTTCGCGGGAGAGGTGTTTCCCGTCGCCCACCTCAGGGTTCTCCGCGACCGCCTGCCGTCGGCGGCCATCCACAACTTCTACGGCCCCACCGAGACGAACGTCTGCGCCGGCTATCGGGTCGGGACGATCCCGGCTGACCGGTCGGCACCGGTACCGATCGGCACGGCCGCGGCGGGTGACGAGATCTGGGCCGTGCGCGAGGACGGCACGATCGCGCAGCCCGGCGAGGAGGGCGAGCTCGTGGTGTCCGGACCCACGCTCATGACCGGCTACCTCGGCCACGAGCCGCTGAGGGGCCCGTACGCCACCGGGGACGTCGTGCGCAGGCTGCCGGAAGGCGGGTTCCTGTACCTCGGGCGGCGCGACGGCATGGTGAAGGTCCGCGGGTACCGGGTGGAACCAGGCGAGATCGAGGCGGTGCTGCACACCCACCCGGACGTTCTGGAGGCCGCGGTGACCGTCACCGGCTCCGGGCACCTGGCACGGCTGGTCGCGTGGGCCGGCACCCGTTCCGGGCAACCACTGCGACCGGGCGAGGTCAAGCGTTTCCTGGCGGGACGCCTGGCCCCCTACCTCGTGCCCGACGTCGTGCGCACTGTCGACCGGTTGCCCAGGACGGCCAACGGCAAGGTGGACCGCCGTGCGTTGAGCGAACATGACAACCAGCCAGAGAGGCGCGAACCGTGACAGCGGATGTCTACGACGTGTGCATCATCGGCGGCGGTCCCGCGGGATCCACCACCGCGTCCTACCTGGCGAAGGCGGGCATGCGCTGCATCGTGCTGGAAGGCGACTCGTTCCCGCGCGAGCACGTCGGTGAGTCCCTGGTGCCGAGGTCCACCGTGGCCCTGGACGAGATCGGCGTGCTGGACAAGATCGACAAGGCCGGTTTCGCCCGCAAGTACGGCGCCGCCTGGACGGCCTCCGCGGACGACATCCCGCTGCCGGACGGCGTGCGGCGGCGCCAGCGAGCCCACTTCACCATCCCGCAGGTCGAGTTCCGGTTCGCGGAACGCGAGCAGACGGGTGTGGCGTTCGACTACACCTACCACGTCGACCGGGCCAGGTTCGACACGATCCTGCTGGAGCACGCCGCCGAGCTGGGCGCGGTCGTGCGCCAGCAGACCAGGGTCCTCCACGTGGACCTCGACGGCGAGACCAAGCGGGTGGTGTTCCGGCACAACGGGGTCACGTCGGAGCTGTACGCACGGATGGTGGTCGACGCGAGCGGACGCGGCACGCTCCTCGGCCGCCAGCTGAAGCTCAAGGTCCTCGACCCGGAGTTCAAGCAGTACGCCGTGCACAGCTGGTTCGAAGGTCTCGACCGGGAGGCCGCGACCGGCACCACCGGCATCGGCGACTACACGATCATCCACTTCCTGCCGCTCGCGGGCTCGTGGATGTGGCAGATCCCGATCTCGGACACCGTCACCAGCGTCGGCGTCGTCACCGAGAAGTCGCGGCTGCGTGGCGCGAACGCCGACCTGGAGAAGTTCTTCGACGAGTGGGTGAGCACGCGACCACCGCTGGCACAGGCACTCCGCTCGGCACGGCGGCTGCGCCCGTTCAAGGCGGAGGGCGACTACAGCTACTCGATGCGCGAGCTGTGCGGCGACGGGTGGGTGCTGGTCGGTGACGCGGCGCGGTTCGTCGACCCGATCTTCTCCAGCGGGGTGGGCATCGCACTCAGCAGCGCGCGGCTCGCGGCGAGCAGCATCATCGCCGCCGCCCCGACCGGATTCGCCAAGCCCGCGTTCGCGGAGTTCGAACGCAAGAGCCGCAACGCCACCCAGTGGTGGCGCAACTTCATCGCCCTCTACTACCGGCTCAACGTGCTGTTCAGCTCGTACATCCGCGATCCCGAGTACCGGCTCGACCTCGTCCGGTTGCTGCAGGGCGACTTCTTCGACGACGACGAGGAGCCGGCGGTGCTCGGCAAGATGCGCGAGAAGCTGGAACTGGTGGAGAACAACCCGAACCACCCGTGGCACGGAGCCCTCCGTTCACTGCAGACACAAGCGCAGCTCGACACCAGCCGCTGACCGAGCGACCCCCGCGTCACCAGATCACCCCTCGGCGCAGGGCCTGCAGCACCATTGCCGCCCGGTCACCCGTGCCGAGCTTCCTCCCGATGCGTTCGAGGTGGGACTTGACCGTCATGGGCGACAGCCCGAGCTTCCTCGCGGCGCCGCTGTTGGTGCACCCCTCCGCCACCAGCCGGATGACCTCGACCTCGCGCACCGTGAGGTCGCTCATGAACAGGCCTCCCGACAGGGCGCGCCTCGTCCAGTCACCCTGCGCCCGGCGGGCGTCCGGACGGACGAGCACACCGTCGGCACCCGCGTCGAGAGCGGCCGCGTGCGCCTCCTCGTCGTGCTGCGACACGACAGCCAGCACACTGCCCCACCCCAGCTTGCGCAGCGCCTTGATCAGCTGTGCGCCACGCCGTCCGGTGGCCGCGAGGTCGACCAGGGCGAGCCTTCCTGGCGGTTCGGTGAGGACCAGCCGGCGCAGCGACTCGAAGTCGGCCGCCCGGTGGACCACCCGCACGTCCACCGCGCCCAGCGAGTGCGCCACCAGGGACATGACGTGCTCGTCGCCGCTCACGATCAACGCGGAACCCCCGCGTTCGGCCGGGAGAGGCGGCCGAATCGTCATCACAACCTCCGCCGCGCAACAGATCGCGGTCATCGAACTCCTTTGTCCGGACGTTCTCCGGCGCTCCTCGCGCGGGAGGCTCGAATCGTGACACGCCCGCACAACCTCGTTTTGCCCGAAATGACAGCCGGGCGCACCCGAACCGGGACCGTGGATCTCGCGCAACTGCCGGTGGTCCGCCGGAAAACAGCGCCGGCGGGACTCGAACGGGAGCGAAGCCCGTTCCCGATCATGCGCTGAGCTGGACGACGACCGGCAGCACCCCGGCGGGCGGCGAACGATGCCCTCCCAGGGCGAATACCCGTTCGAAACGGTGGCGTGCGGGAGTGCTGTCCGTTTGCGACCAGCGCTCCCGCTCCCGCCACGACCGCGTCGGCCGGGTCGCACGGGCCGGCTGGGCGTTCGCGCAGAGATCCTGCCCGAATGGACCCGAAAGACCGGCCGGAGCCGAGAACCTCCCGCAACGGGACGCATCCTCATCGGACCCCGCGAACGTCCAACGGCCTGGAGGAGTCTCGATGATCAGCTGGGACCGGTGCGGCGACTCCACCTACGTCGGGGTCATGACCAGGTACGAGATCGAGGTGCTGCGCAGCTACACCGACGGGCTCGTCTCGTTGCTGGACCACCACCTCGCCCTGTTCGACACGACGCCGGACGGGTGTTCCTGGCCGCACCCCGAACTGGGCCGCGACGCGCGGGTCACCGCGATCCTCCGCGCCGAGATCGGCGAGCAGGAACCCGACTGGGTCCACTCCGTCTCGGCCGCCGCGTGCCTGCGCGACGTCTCGTCCCACGCCCGCCTCATGGCGTGCGCGCTGTCGTCCTCCAGCGGCGTCGTCCACCTCGCGTCACGTGCCGAAGCGGAAGCGTGGTTGCGTTGCATCCGGCTCGTCCTCGTCACGATCACCGCGATGGCGGACGAACGGGGAGAGGTCAGCGGCAAAGCCTGTGAGCCCACCGTGTCCTGGTTGACCGAGGTGTCGGACGGGCTCAGCGCGGTGCTGGACGACACCACCAGCCCGACGATGACGGCTGACCGCTGACGCCCACCACCGCGCTTGGACGGATCTTTCGCGCGATTGTCCGTTGTGGATGATCAGCTGCATTCGCTCACTTGAGCAGACCGCCGCGGAAGGCCTCACCGACGAGGTGTTCCCGCCGCCGCACACCGAACTTCGCCTTGACCCTCGTGAGCACGGTCTTCGCGACGTTCACGGTGAGTCCGAGGATCTGCCCCACCTCGGAGTCGGGGGTACCGCCGGCCACGAGCAACAACGCGTACAGCTCCCGGTCGCTGAGCACGCCGTGCGGGGCCCTTCGAGCGGACGCCGCAACCCCTTGCCCGACCGCCGTCGGCTTGACCAGGACGGACGTCGCCCCGTGCGCCATCGCGGCGCACGCCAGCTGAGCGGACCCGGCGGAGACGACCGCGACGACCTCGGTTCCGCGGAGCGTTCCGATCAACGACAGGGCGGCGTCGCCCGGCAGGTCCAGGTCCACCATCGTCAGATCGGGCCGGTCCACGGCCAGCACCCGGTTCGCCTCGCAGACGGAGTGAGCTCTGAGCACCGGCGCCTCGTGGAGGAGGGACAGCTCCGTCGTGACTCCCGCGGCGTAGGAATCATCGGGAGTGACGATCAGGACGAAAGTACGACAGGCCTTCACCTCTAGCTGATGCCGAACTTCACGGGCCGGGAGCTCTCCACCTGGCGAGCGAGCAGGCCGAGGTGGAACTCCACGGCTTCGTGATCACCCCGGTCGAAGGCGGCCATCAGCTCCGCCGCCGCGGCGGCAGCGATCTGCAGCTCCCCCACGTCGTGCACGGCACTGTCCTCATCAGCGCTCCGCAGTGCCGATCGGATCCGGCGCAGCACTTCTTCGAGCGGTTCCAGCACCCGTTCTCCGATCGCAGTGGTGGACGCCCTCATCGGCGGTGTTCGCGCAGGACCGACCGCTGTCCGCAGTGGACCTCCGGCGACAAGGCCGGTGCGACTCCGGGAGCGGCGAGGGCGCCGCGTCCCAGGCCCGGCCTGCTGGCACGAACCCGGGACGTGTACACCATGGCGCGGCATACGGCGGCCTTGTGAGCCGTCGACCACTGTAAGGGGGCCGCACGGGCCCCGGTCGCGTCCTGCCCAAACGAACACGAAATGGTGGACGACCGGCCGGACGAGGTGCTGTTCCGCCCGTCGGGACGTGACGTTCTCGAAACCGGGTCCAGCGCCATAGCATCGTTCTCGCTGAAGAGCCCACTTTCCTTCTACAGCCGGACGAATCGTCGGCGGTCAACGATCTCGGACGCGCCACCCCGGCGCGCACAGGTCGTTGCCCGCGTTGCACACCCGGCGTTCTTCCTCGTCGCTCGGCGAGGACCTGCGCTCAGCGGATCACCTCGAAGGATTGGGAGACATCGTGAGACGCATGCCAGAAGAGAGTGTGCGAGCGCAGGCGAGCACCTCGGTTCCCCTCGTGGTTCTGGACGGCCGGGTCCTGGACCTCTCGAACTTCCTGGAACACCACCCTGGCGGGGTGGCCGTCCTCCTCGCGAACCTCGGCCGGGACGTGTCCGCGGACTTCCACCACGTCACCGCTCACGCGCGCGCCGCGGTGACCCGCAAGCTGGACCAGCAGGCGATCGCCGAGGTCGCTCCCCTGACGATCCCGCCTTCCGCGAAGGACTTCGCCAGGTTCGTCGACTACGTGCGGCTCCTGCTCAACTCGTTCGACGTGCAGGCGGACCCGGCGCGCGACCCGGTCTCCGACGTCTTCTACGTCGGGCAGCTCTACAGCCACTTCGTCGGAGACCACCTCGTGTCACTGCTGACCATGCTGGCGGAGACGACGGGTGTGCCGGTGGAACCGGCGGCCCTGCAACGGCTCCGGCAGGTCTTCGAGGCCGTGCCGGGCCGGGTGGAGGCAGTGGTCGTCGAGGCGGACGCACCCACCGCGGCCGCGCTGTCCAGGCAGCTGCAGCAGCGCTGCCGGGCGCTCCTGGACGACCTGCTGCGCATCGGCTCCGAGGCGCTCGGCGAACTGCGCGACGTGAACGTCCACCGGATCACCTCCTGTCATGCGACCAAGATGATGTGCCTTGCGAACGAATGGATCAGTGAGGAACATGACCTCGTCAACGCTGAGTAGCACCGATGCGCGCACGAAGAACGCGCTCATGGACCACGTCCTGGCGTGTTCCGATCCCGAGGTGCTGCACCTCGACGGTGATCTGACGTTCTCCACCGGGTTCATGCCGCGCACGGCAGCCGACCGGCCGCTGACCGGAGCTCACGAGGCGTGGGAACAGCTCGCGCGTCAGCTGCCCGGCCTCACCACCTCCCCGCACGCGCAGCGGATCATCGCCGACCTCCCGATGATCCCGGCGGGAGTGGACGACCTGCCCGACTCCGAGCTCAAGCGGGCCGCGACGGTGCTCGGGACGATCGCCCAGTCGTACTGGCGGTTCGGGATCGGCCCGATGTACCTCGCACGCGGCGAGCAGATCTCGCCGAACCTCCCCGCCGTGGTCGAACGCCCGTGGCGGCAGGTGAACCACCGGCTCGGCCGCGCCGAGGTCACCCTCAGCACCGAGGACTGCTTCTTCAACAACTTCACCTTCATCGACGCCGGCCGCGTCGCCGGCGACGGCACCTACCGCATCGAGGACGCCAGGATCGAGCTGATCCGCCCGAAGGTGCCGGCTTTCGGCAACGAGGCCGAGCGGGTGTTCAACGCGGCGTTCGTGGAGGTCGACTCGGTGATCGCGCCGGTGGTGCGGCTCACCTGCCGGCTCGCCGAAGTGCTCGCCGAAGGCGGCCCCGATGCGCACGGCGAGATCGGCACCCTGTTGTCCGCCATCGCCGACTGTGCGCGCGGCGCCATGAAGGCCTTCCGCCGCATCAGCCCGCGCAAGGGTTCCGCGACCCACTGCGACCCGGTCGACCTGGCCAAGACCTTCGCCATGTGGGACGTGCCCGCTCCCGGCTACCCGACCGGCCCGAGCGGTTCCGCGACGCCGGTCCTGCACTTCTTCGACGCGCTGATCGGCCGCTCCCGCTACGACACCGAGCTGGGCAGGTTCGCGCACCACCTGCGGGACAACCAGCTCCCCGCGAAGCACCGGGTCTTCTTCGACCTGGTGCGCGAGCTCGACGTGCGCGGCTACGTGACGGGCCTCGCGGAGTCGGCGCCCGCGCGGTACCGGGAGGTCTCCGCGGCGTTCAACGAGGTCGTGTCGTCGTTCGCCGGTGACGACGGCTTCCTCGGCGTGCACAAGGGCAAGGTCATCGACTACCTGGGGGTGGGCACCGTCGTCGGCCGCAACCAGTCCACCGCGCACGACCAGATCTTCATCGCGGACGCCACCTGGACCGGCATGGCGGACAAGCTCCAGCAGGCGCGCGACGAACGCACCACCCGCGCTGTGGACCACAAGGGAGGACCGTGCTTCCCCTGAGCACCTGATTCCACACCGGAGCGGCCGCGGCTCCTAACCTCGAAGTCGCAGCCGTTCACGGGTACTCAGCGAGGAGGTGGTCGATGGTGCTGGCCAAGCCCGATCCGGCACAGGTCGGCGCGCAGTGGTACCGCGAACGCATGCTCTGGAACGCGGTGGCCGTCGGCAGGACGATCGTGTTGCCGCTGCGCGGCGGACTTGTCGCGTTCGAGACCACCACCTCCCACCTCCACCGGGCGCGCAAACGCCTGGAGCACAGCGGACTTGAGCTGCCTCCCACGGTGCTGGACCGGCGCGGGGGAACCGCGGTGGTGCTCGCGGAGTACGACGGTGCCGTGCTCGGCCAGTGCCAGATGCCCGGCGGCGTCCGCTACCTCATGGCGCCCAGCGCGATCGAGCTGCCGCTGGTGCACGTCGCCGCGGCCGCCCAGGACAGGAGCTGGGTGAGCTGCCCGAAGGCCGACGACCGCTGCCTTCCGTCCGCGAGCTCGGTGCTGGCGGCCTTCACCGCGGTGGTACCGCCCCACCTGCACGCGACCGGCCCCGCCGCCGCACGGGCGCGGACGCTCATCGGCTGACGCCGCGGCACCCGTTCGCCGAAGGCAGAGATGTCTGCCTGTTCGGTTCTCGTTCTCCCTGGGCACCGCGATCTCCAGTTGAATGCGATGTCACCGCAGTGCGGCAGAAACCATGGAGTTCTCGCATGTCTTACGGTTTGGGCGTCGACATCGGTACGACCTACACAGCCGCCGCGGTGTCGGACGCCTCGGGCACCCGTGCCGTCCCGCTCGGCCGCGACCTCGTCGTGTCGTCCGTCGTGTTCGCCACCGAGGGCGGCGAGCTGATCACCGGTGACGCCGCGGACGGGGAGTCGAGGAAGCAGCCGCTGCGGGCGTCCCACTCCCACAAGCGACGGCTGGCCGACCCGACACCGTTGAAGATCTGCGACGTGGTGCGCTCTCCCGCGCTCCTGATGGCCGCGCAGCTGCGTGACGCGGTCTCGCTGGCGACGGCGATCCAGGGACGGGCACCGGGGTCGGTCGTCCTGACCTGTCCCGCGGTGTGGGGCCCGTACCGCCGCGAGCACTTCTCCGAGGTGTCGCGGCTGGCCGGCGTGCCGGACGCCGTCGTCGTCACCGAACCCGAAGCCGCGGCCATGCACCACTCGGTGGAACGCCGGCTCGGCGAGGGCGAGATCGTCGGTGTCTACGACCTCGGCGGCGGCACCTTCGACGCCACCGTGCTGCAGGCGCGGCGGCACGGCATGGAGATCCTCGGCACCCCGGAGGGGGTGGAGAGGCTGGGCGGCATCGACTTCGACGAGTCGCTGCTGGCGTTGGTGGACCAGCGGGTGGACGGCGAGATCACCCGGCTCGACCCGGCCGACGCCGGGCAGGCGCGGGTCCTGCTGTCGGTGCGGGAGGCGTGCCGCGGCGCGAAGGAAGAGCTGTCCGCCGCCACGGAAACCGTTCTGCGCCTGCACCTGCCGGGCGGCACCCGCGAGGTGACCGTGACCCGCGCGGAGTTCGAGCGGGCCATCGCACCGCAGCTCGCGCTGACGACGGACGCGTTCCGCCGCACGGTCGCGTCGGCCGGGTTGAGTGCGGACGACCTCGCGAGCGTGCTGCTCGTCGGCGGGTCGTCCCAGATCCCCCTGGTGGCCGACCTGCTGTCCAAGACCGTCGGCAAACCGCTCCGCGTCGGGCTGCACCCCAAGCTCGCCGTCGCCCTCGGAGCCGCGGCCCTGGCGCGCACCGCACTCCAGCGCTCCCCTGCCACACCGCCCGCTCCCCCGGCTGCCCGCCCGCCCGCGGCGCTTCCCCAGCCGGTACCCGGCCGTCCGGCGGGGCCATCGGCTCCAACGGGCGTGCCGGGCCCCGTGAACACGCCGGGTCACCCGAACCCGCCGATCCCCGCCGGCCCGCCACCGCTCGCGGGCCCGCCGATCCCCGCGGGCCCGTCGTTGCCCGTGGCCCCGCGTGCCGCCAGCGTCCAGGAGCTTCCGGTGCGGCGGCGCACCTTCGGGGCGACCCCGCCCGCCAAGACGTCCCGCGGGCGGAGGACTCCGGTGATCGCGGCAGCGGCCGTGGCGGTGTTGTGCGCCGGTGGGATCACCACGGCGGTGCTGACCTCGGGAGGGGACAGCACCGAGCCGCCGGTTCCCGCCGCGGCGAACGGCACCAGCGGTTCCCCGGCCCCCTCCGGTACGCCGTTCCTGCACGACGGCCGGGACGTGGCGCCGTTCCACAGCATGATCGGCTCTGAGGCCAACTGGGCGGGCACCGCGCTGACCGCGGACGGCAAGGCCTCCCAGCCGGCGGTCGCGGTCCGCCCCGCCGACGTCAACGGCTCGAAGGACGGGCGGCAGGTGACGTGGACGGGCAAGGGCGCGGCGCAGTTCTACGTCCAGAACCCCCAGGGGCGCCTCGACGCGACGTCCTATGTGGAGTCGGGCACCCTGACGTTCGACGTGGTCGTCGTCAAGGCGCCCACCGCCGACGTGTCGCTCGCCGCGCACTGCGGCTACCCGTGCGCGGCGCAGCTCAACGCCACCAGGTCGTTGCGGCGGCTGCCCGTCGGCCAGAAGGCGACGATGCGGATCCCGTTGAGCTGCTTCGCGGGCAAGGGCCTGAACCCGGCCGCCGTCGACGTGCCGTTCCTCGTGCACACCACCGGCACGTTCGAGGCGAAGTTCGCCGAGGTGCGGTGGGACCGTTCGGGGACAACAGGTTCCACGCCCGTGACCCCGTGCGCCGACCTGTCCTGAGCGGTCGCTCCCGGAAACGACCGACCCACCTGACGTGACCAGCGGTTCCAGCCGGAACCACTGGTCACGTCGGCACGTCAGCCCACCGAGGCGAGACCCTCCTCCGCGGCGACCCGCGGCATCCCGCTCCTCATGAGCAGTTCGAGGTCGGCGGCGGTGAGGGTGCGCGAGGCCGCCGTGGTGGCGAGCCGCTGCGCGAGCCGGTGCACGTCCCTGGCGGTCCGGCCGCGGCTGTGCGGCAGGAGGTCGCGCAGTGCGGCCGTCACGTCCGCGGGCACCTCGTGCCCGCGCCGGGTCAGGTGCCGCACGACCATCGCCGCCAGCTGGTCCACGTCGTAGTCCTCGAACGCCCACCGCTCAGCGAAGCACCCGCTCAGCTCGGAGGAGAACTCCAGCAGGCGTGCCAGTGCGAAGTCCTCACCGCTGAGCAGGACGACGGGCCCGGCCGGGTTGCGCCGGGTCACCTCGACCAGGGCCTCCAGCACCTCGATGCGGCGTTCCGCGGAGTCGGCGGACCACTCGTCGTCGACGTCGAGCAGCAGGACGCCGCCCCGTGCGTCGTCGAAGGCCGTGGCCATGAGGCTTACCGCCTGTCCCGGCCAGCGCGGGCACAGGTCCGTGCCGAGCGACAACCGCGTCACGTGACCGGAGTCGATCAACCGCAGCTCCGCCAGCGCCTGCGCGTAGTGCGTGGCCACCGCGCGCCGTCCCATGCCCTTGTTGCCCGACAGCACCACGTTCGCGTGCCGGCCGACGCCCTTGTTGCGGGCCTTGAGCCCGCACAGCTGCACCAGGGTGCGACCGAGCGCCTCGCGCACGCCGGTGAGCCCGGACATCGCGACGACGCGCTGCCAGCCGAGCGTCGCCTCCACGGCGGCCACGGGATTGGTGGCCGCGTCCGGCCCGGCGCCCCTGGGCGCCACCTCACCGAGCGCGGCGACCTCCGCGGCGAGGTCCTGGCCGGTGAGCCTGTTCAGCTCGGTGTCCTTGTCCGGTGGGGCCAGCGCCAGCCGGGACGCCTGGTTGTTCACCATCGACTCGAACAGCTTGCGGGCCACGCGGCCGTTGCCGAACGTGTCGTTCTTGGGCACGCGCTCGAAGTAGTCGGTGAGCGCGGCCACCGCGTCGTCGGTCAGCTCGTAGTAGTGCTTGCGGCACAGGTTGGTGGTGATCGTGACGAGCTCGTCGACGCTGTAGTTGGGGAACTCGATGGTGCGGGAGAAGCGGGACGCCAGACCGGGGTTCGAGGCGAGGAACTGCTCCATCAGCTCGGAGTAGCCCGCCACGATCACCACGATCTCGTCGCGGTGGTCCTCCATCATCTTCATGAGCGTGTCGATGGCCTCCTGACCGAAGTCGGGACCGCTGCCGCCCGACCCGCTGGACAGGGTGTAGGCCTCGTCGATGAAGAGGACGCCGCCCATCGCCTTCGTGACGACCTCGGCCGTCTTGATGGCCGTCGCACCGATGTACTGGGCCACCAGGTCGGCCCTGGCGACCTCGATCATGTGCCCCTTGGCGAGGATGCCGAGCTCCGCGAGGACGGAGCCGTAGAGCCGCGCGACCGTCGTCTTGCCCGTGCCGGGAGGACCCGCGAAGACCAGGTGGCGGCTCATGGGCGGCATCGGCAGCCCCATCTGCTGGCGCCGCTGGGACATCTTGATGAGGTTGATCAGACCGAGCACCTCGTGCTTCACGCCGTCCAGGCCGATCAGCGAGTCGAGCTCGGCCACCGGGCCGTCCAGGTCGGCGCCCATCGCACCGCCGAGCGCGGACGACGCCGGGGCGTCGGTTCCGGAGGGGTGCTCCGGCGCGGCGGGCCTGGGGGCCGGGCCCGCGGACTGCGCGGGACGCTGGGAGGCCTGCTCGCCGGTGACGATCCCCGTGACGGACAGCCGTTCGTGCTCGACCGCGCGGCGCACCGGGCTGCCACCGCTGCCGGTGACAGTGCAGTCCGCGACGGTCACCGCCTCCTCGGTGTCCAGCAGGACGCCGTCGCCGGCGCTGTCGGTGATCTCGCACCCGCGCACCTCTCCGCGCGCACCGCTGAGCAGGTGCACGCCGTGCCGGCGGGCGGACCGCACACGGCACCGCACCGCTTGCAGGACGCCACCCGCACCGGCGCTGAGGCCGTCTCCCACCGCCGCGACCACCTCACTGTCCTTCATGGACAGAGAGGCTTCGTTCGCGTGGACACCACCACCGCGGACCAACGTGGAGGCGAACTCCCCCCGTGCGCCGCTCAGCACGGTGACCAGGTGCTCCGCCGTGCCGGTCACGCGCACGTCCGTCACCTCGGCCTGCGCGGACTCCACCAGCGAGATGCCCGGCGCGTCGCCGACGTCGATCACGGCGTCGGCGAGCAGGAGCCGGGACTGGCCCTTCACCAGGACCGCGGGGCCGGTCTCGGCGGTGACGCGGAAGCCCTTGAGCTCGACCGACGCCCCGGAGTCCACGAGCACGGCTCCCCGGTCGCTGCCCTCGACGGTGAGCTTGCCGAACACGGCCCTGGACGCGGTGTCCACGACGACGCCGATGGGGCTGTCGCCGACGCGGCAGTCGTCGAACCGGGGTGAGGCACCACCGGTGACGTAGACGGCGTTGCGGCCGGCGGAGGTGAACTGACAGCCCCGCAGCCGTGGCGAGGCACCGCCCGCGATGTGCGCGGACTGCACGCCGGCGCCGGTGAACACGGAGTCGGTGACGGTGACGTCGCCGGTGCTGCGCACGTAGAGGTCGAGGCTCGCGCTCTGGCTGATCCTGACCCCGCGGATGTCCGCGTTCGCCTCCTGCTCCACGACGAGCGCGGGCTTGTCGGACTCGATGATCTCGCAGTCCTCGACGACCAGCCGCGCGCGGCCGTTGGCGCAGACGCCGTTGCCACCGGCCTTGCGCACGGTGACCCGGCGCAGGGAGAGGTTGCCCTGCTCGGTGACCACGACACCGGACGAGGCGTTGCCGACCACCTCGGAGTCCTCGACCGTGCTCGGCACGCTCGACGTGACGACGATGCCCGCACCGCCGGTGCTGGTGATCGCGCACCCGCGCAGCACGAGGCTCCCGTGCCCCTGCACGAGCACCGCCCACGACGCGGCGGACACCCGGCAGTCGTCCAGGGCGACCTCGCCGGCCCGGATGTCGACGCCCGCCGCGCCGGTGTCGGTGCACCTGATCACCAGGCCGGAGAACTGCGCCGCCGCTGCGACCACGACCGCGACACTGCCCGTCTGGCTGACGAGCTCCACCGTGCCGGGTCCGTCCTCGGCGGTGATGGTGACCATCCGCTCGATGACGAGGCTCTCCTCGTACCGGCCGGGCAGGACGCTGATCGTGGCGCCGTCGCGGGCTTCCCGCAGCGCGGCGCCGATCGTCGGGTAGGCGCCTGGCCGGTCGGTGGCGACCACCAGAAGTTGCCGGTTCATCAGCTCTCCTCGTGGGTCGTGGTCCTGGTGAGCCCCGGCCGCTGGACGAAGCGCGCCAGCGACGACTCGGGGACCCGTGCCTCCTGCTTGCCCGACTCCCAGGTCTGGACGCAGCGCCGCAACGAGTTGAGCGCCAGCTCGTCCAGCGCCTCGCGGTTGCGGTCGACCTTGCCCGTGGGGTCGATCTCACCGGCCGCGAGCTCGCGCAGCAGCAACCGGCCGCGCGCACCGTCCGCGGGAGGGTTCAGCTCCAGCACCTTGAAGCTCGTGCCCGGCACGAAGAGCACCCGGTCGGTGACGGGATCGACCTCCGGTTCCAGGAGTTTCGTCCGCCGGGCCGTCATCGACCAGACGAGCACGTCGACGTCGTTCTGCTCGGACTGGCGCGCACAGGGCGCGCTCAACGCGTTGATGAAGCCCCACTCGGTGAGGAGCTTGCGACCGCCGTAGAAGTCGAGCTCCTGCTCGGTCAGGGAGGTGGAGAACACCGCCGGTCCCCGGTGGGACGGCAGCCTGCTCAGCCCGGACACCACGCAACGCGCGAACGGCACGTGCGGACCGACCCCGCCCGTCCGCAGTGACTGGTCGAGGCCGTCACCGCTGGCCGACAGGTACAGCCGGATCGCGACGGCGTCGGTCAGCACCGAGCCGGACGACCGCTCCAGCGCACCCTGGAAGCCGGGGTGTTCCGACAGCACGCGGTTCACGGAGTTGGCCACGGCCGCGTACTCCTGGCTGAGCGTGCGGCGCAGCCAGCCCCGTTCCTCCTCCAGCCCGCGCTGCGGCACGAGCGCCGCCGCCGCGGCCGCCGGGGTGGGTTGCACGGCCGTCACCACCGGGCGTGCCGTGGGCTGTGGCGGTGCGGGTTGCGCTGGTGACGGGCCGTCGGCGGAAGGCGGTGCGGGTTGCGCCGGTGACGGGCCGTCGGCGGGAGGTGGTGCGGGCGCTCGTTCCTCGGCCGGGGCCGCGGGAGGCGGTGCGGTGACCGCGGTGTCGGCCACACGTCCCGGTGACGGCGCGGCGGAGGGCTCGGCGACCGCGCTCAGATCGGGCGCGGAAGGCTCGGCGACCGCGGTCAGGTCGGGTGCGGAGGGCGGGAGCAGCGGTGGGGAAAGCGGCGGCGCGCTCGCGGTAGGTGCGGAGACCGGCGCGAAGTCCGGCAGCGGACCGGGAGGCGCGGACGGCGTCTCGCGGTCGGACGGCAGCGGTGCCCCGGAGACCAGCGGGGACGCCGGTGTCGTGACCGGGGGGTGCGCCGGAAGCGGATCGGCGACCAGCTGCCCGTTCTCGAGCCGGACCGTCGCCGTTTCGAGCGACGGCTCCAGGGCGAACGGCGCGTCGGTCGGCGCCGTGGTGAACTCGCGTGCGGAGTGCGGTGAGACGAGGGGCTCGGATGCGACCAGCGGCGGAACCGCCGTGGCCGGGGTGAGCGGCACCGCCGTGACCGGGGTCAGCGGTGCACCGGTGACGGGGGTCAGCGGTGCAGCGGTGACGGGGGTCAGCGGTGCAGCGGTGACGGGGGTCAGCGGTGCAGCGGTGACGGGGGTCAGCGGTGCAGCGGCGGCGAGCTCGGGCGTCGGCTGGTGTTCCACGACGCCCCACGCCTTGCCACCGACCTGGTTCCGCCGGCGCGCGACCGTCAGGGCGGGCACCAGTTCGCTCACCCGCCGCGTCTGCGAGTCGAGCCTGCCCATGAGGTCCTCGGCAGCGCGCCGCACCTCCGGCGCCACGGTGTCGACGCCTTCCTCGAACAGCACCAGGTGCCGGTCGCCGTCCGGTTCGGCCGTCCTGACCGCCGCACCGTGCGCAACCTCCTGCTCCAGCCGCACCCAGAGCCCGGACGGGACGACCTCCAGCAGCACGTCCTGGGTGTACCGGTAGACGGCCGGTTCGACCTCCTCGATGCCGAACAGCGGGTCCCGGTAGCTCAGCAGGGTCGGCACCGGTGCCGGCTGTCCCTGCTGTGCGGGGAAGTAGGCCACCTCCAGCGCGAACGGCTGCCAGCCCGGCGTGCCGTCGGACCGCAGCGTCACGATGTGGGGATCGGTGCGGGACCCGACCGGCAGGCCGTTGTAGCAGGTGATCTGCTCACCCAGCGCGTCGGCGACGTGCTGGCCGTACGGGCCGCCGTCGGGCAGCGTCATCGGGCCGAACCGGACCACTCGCAGTTTGGACCGCAGGTCCTGGGGCAGCCAGCTCCAGAAGCGGGTGATGTCGTAGAGCGTGATCGGCGGGGCGCCGGGGCAGCCCAGCACGATCGTGCAGACGTCGGGCTGGCACGGCAGCGTCTCGATCAGCCGCTGGCGGTGCGGCATCAGCAGGCTCTCCGAACCGCGCGGACGCAGCCACGCCCCGCCCGGCAGCGGTTCGCTCACCCCGCTCGCGCTGGTCGGCATCAGCTCGGCGAGCGGCGACACGGTTTCCCAGGTGGGCCTGGGAAAACGCTTGCCGTCCCGCTTCGGGGGCTTTCCCGGCTGGAACCGCACCCACCCGGTCCCCCATCCCGCGTCGACGAAGAGCGAGCCGCCGACGCCCGGCATCACCGTGCCGTCGGGTGCGATCACGGTGCGGCCGAGCCGTTCGGAGAACCACTGGCCCGCGAGCACCGTCGTCTCCCTGGTGCGGCCGCCGATGACCAGCCGCACGCCACGTCGCTTGCGGGGCAGCAGCTTCGCCGCCGACTCCCACGTCGAGAACGAGCTGGACACGGGCAGGTCGACCACGACGAGCTCGTGGTCGGGGTCGGCGGCGAGGTTCAGCGCCATGTCGCGGACCTCGTCGCGCAGGACACCGCGCGGGTGCACCACGAGGGCGTTGCCGATCGTGTGACTGATCATGTCCCGGTCACCACCGCGGTGATCCGGCCTCCTGGTCAGCAGGGTCACTCAGCCACGTCCTTTCACACTCACGCCCACGGCGCCCCGGCTGAGGGCCGGACCGTTGGGGATCTGCGCCAGCACCCCGGCGGCGACCGGTACCGGTGCCACACCGCCGAACCCGAGTGCGCTGATGCTGTCGTCGTCGGCCAGCCGGTACTTCAGGCCGCGGTCCGTGATGAGGTAGCGGTCGGGCTTGGCACCGGCGCCCTTCGGTGCGGGCACCGACGCGGCGAGCACACCCGTGCCGGGCTTCGCACGCACCCCGATCCGGTCGTTCATGCCGAACCCCGCGTCCGCGCGGTCGACCGTGACCGCCTGGCTCGCGACGTCCACGCCGACGGGTTGCTGGCGCAGGCAGAACGCGCGCTCGCCGGCCGGGACCGGCTTCGCGGCCAGCAGGTCGGGAACGCGCTTCACGAGCGAGTCGTCATCCGAGTGCGGGGCGCTCGCCAGCACCTCGGACCCGATCTCGACGGCGGCGCCACCGTTCTTGGCCTGCAGCAGCACGGCCTCCGTGCGTGACACCGGCGCCAGGCCTTCTTCGCGCAGGACCGAGAAGTTCTCGGCTCCGTTGCCGGCCACGTGCCGGAACACCGTGCCGACCGGGCGCGCGGTACCGCCGACGGTCACGTTCTTCTTGCCCTGCTGGGGAATCACCGCCGGTCCCACCTCGGGGCCGTCCGGCAGCGAGGAGAGCCACGCGGGCGGCGCGACGGGCGGCTTGCCACCGCCGAGTCCGAGCGCCAGGGGCACGAGCGGGTCGGTGAGCCGCAGCTTCTGGTTGGCCCACACCACGTACTGCTGCCCCTCGGAGGAGGCCACCCACAGGTACTCGTTCGCGGCGACGGGGGCCGACGGCACGTCCGGGTCGACGTTCATGCTCATCAGCCCGGTGCCGTCCGCCTCGACGCCTCCGCTGCGCGGCAGGCACAACAGCCAGGGCCCGGCCATCAGCGAGGAGGCCGGGGGAACCGGGTCGGGCGCGTCCGGGATGCCGATCGGCTGGCCGCGTTGCAGCTCTCCGAGCGACGCCCGTGAGATGGACTCGACCTTGGCCCCGGCGCCCTTGAGGAGCAGCGCGGACGCGTGGTTGAGCACGGGGACGAGCTGTCCCTGCTCGTACACGAACCGCGCGCCGCTCTCCTTCTCCACGAGGATGGCGTTGGGCTTCTTCCACGCCGTGTTGCCGCCGGGGTTGATCAGGCCGTACACCCAGAACGCCACACCGATCAGCAGCGCCAGCACCACCCCGAACACCAGGCCCATCAGCGCGCGCCGCGCGGGTGCCTCGCTGTAGTTGGTGTCCCCCAGCAACAACGCCGAGCTCATCCGGCCGACGAGCGTCTGGTAGGCGTGGACGTGGTCCTTCTTGGTCTGCACCGCTCACCCCGCCAGTCCGCGGGCCCAGGCGAAGAGGCCCAGTGCGTGCAGGACGAACGGCACCAGCGCGAGGCAGAGCAGGTTCTCCACGACGTCGCTCAGGTGCGGCCAGATCGGCAGCACCCTGCGGTAGGACGGGCGCAGCGCCGCGAGCACGAGCAGCAGGGCCGCGAACAGCAGCATCAGCACACCGAGGAAGCGCTCCAGGTCGTTCATCCCGGACAGCATGTGCAGGGCGGGCAGCACCGCGCCCCACGTGCCGGCCAGCGCGAGGGACGTGCGCTGGCCGACGTTCAGGAACTCCCGCGAGCGCAGCAGCACCAGGGCCGCGAAGAGCCCGCTCAGGGTGTAGTCGAGCCAGCCGGGATCGGCAGCCAGGTAGACAAACCCGACCGCCAGCACCGCCGACGCCCCCGTCGCGAGGACGCTCAGGTAGCGGTCGGCGGTCCCGGTCTGCTCGATCACCTGCGCCGCGGGCATGGGTTCGACGTCGATCTTCATCTCGTCGGCGTTGCGGGGCAGCTGCGGGCCGCGCAACCGGGCGATCCTCGTCGCGAGCTTCGGCGCGAACAGCAGCAGCGCGAAGAAAGCGGTCATCAGCGAGGCCGTGACCTCCAGGCGGGTCAGGTCCAGCCCGAGGTGCAGCCACACCGCCAGCACCATCGCCACGCCCGCGACCGCCGCGCACCCGAACGGCACGATCGGCAGCTTCCGCGCGAACAGCCGCTGCACCAGCAACAACACCACGGACGTGGCCGCGAGCGTGACGCCGCTGATCAGCACGCCGTCCGGGTCCAGGGCCAGTGCCCCGTCCACTCCGGCGACACCGATCAGGCCCGCCAGTCCCGCGTACGCGCAGCCCGCCGTCCCGACCAGGCCCGCGAGGACACCGTCCTCGATCGTGCGCGCGACGAGCACGGCGGCCAGGCACAGCACGAACGCCAGGGCGCCGGCGGTGATCGTCGCGGCGGCCGTGCCCGAGTTCTCGAACAGCGAGAAGGCGATCGCGAGGAGCACGAACCCGCTCAGGCTGAGGAACAGCCTGCGGTTCACCGTCTCGTTCCAGCGGTTGCCCTGCCGGTTGACCGCCGTGGCCATGCCCTCGGCCACGTCGTCGAAGTCCAGCTCCGGCAACGGGTCCTCGGCGCGGGAGAGGTGGAACTGCTCGCCGTCGAGCCAGTCGAGCGTCTCCGGCGTGCCCTCCGGGTCGAACGGGGCACCGCCGAGGCGTTGCAGCACCCACGAGCCGTACAGCTCGCCTTCGTGACCCCGGTCGTGGTCGCGCACCACGTGCCGCACCAGCGTCGGCAGCAGCACCGCCACCGTCGTCGAGATCGGCACGGACAGGTCCGCCTTGCCGCTGGGGCCGTGCACGGTGATGCGACAGAGTTCGGAAGTCGTCGTCACATGCCCTCGTTCCGCGCGAACGCGCCGACACCGGCCGGCTCGTCCTGCGACTTGTCGACCGGCACGAGGCCGGTCTGGATCAGCTTGATGCCACGCCGCGTCACCAGCTGGGCGCGGCCCGGCGGGAGGATGCGCGGAGCGGCCTCGCCCAGGAACTTCCCCTCCTCCTTGGGGTAGGAGAAGAGCAGCGCGGGCGAACCGAGCTCCCACAGCCTGCGCATGACCGGGTCCATCATGCCGCGCAGGGCGTTCGCGCTGCTGCGCGCGACGATGAGGTGGAATCCGATGTGGACACCCTGGGCCAGCAACGGCAGCAGCGTGTCGAGCGGTGTGCCCATGCCGGTGCCCGAGGACATCAGCTCGTAGTCGTCCACGACCACGAACAGCTGAGGACCCTCCCACCAGTCACGCCGGCGCAGCTGCTCGGACGAGATGTCCGGGCCGGGCACCCGCTTGTGCAGCGACACGGCCGCCTTGGTGGCGAGGTCGGTCAGCGCGTCCGAGCTGACCACGTGGCCGATCTTGTACTCGTCGGGCATCATGCCGTCGAGGTCGCGGCGCGAGTCCGCGACGAGGATCTTGGCCTCGCCCGGACGGCACCCCTCGACGATCGACCGGATCACGAGCCGCAGCGCGTTGGTCTTGCCGGTCTCCGCGTCGCCCATCACGAACAGGTGCGGGATGGCGTTGAAGTCGTGCCACACCGGGTTCAGGCGCTGTTCGTCCAGGCCCAGGCACACCTTCAGGCCGCCGTTCTGCGGTTTCGGCAGGTCGACCGCAGGCAGCCGGGTCGGCAGCAGCCGCACACCGGGCGCGCTGCGGCCCGGCCAGAACGTCCGCACCTCCTCCACGAAGGACTTGGTGGCGCTCGCCAGGTCCTCGGTCGCCGAGGACCCGTCCAGCCGCGGCAGCGCGGCGAGGAAGTGGAAACCGGAGCTGGTGAGCCCCCGGCCCGGCTGGTTGGGCACGGTGGCCGCCTTGCGGCTCTGCACCTCGGACTCCATGGAGTCACCGAGCCGCAGCTCGAACCGCGTGCCCAGCACGTCGCGCAGCCACGGCCTGATCTCCGACCAGCGCGTCGAGGACACCACCAGGTGCACGCCGAAGGAGAGGCCGCGGGCGGCGATCTCGGTCAGCTTGGTCTCCAGGTCACCGAAGTCCTGGCGCAGGGTGAACCAGCCGTCGATGATCAGGAACACCTCGCCGTGCGCGTCCTCCACGCGTCCGTCACGCCGTGCGGCGCGGTAGTCGGCCATCGACTCGAAGCCGTGTTCGGCGAACGCCGCCTCGCGCAGCTCCATGACCTGCACGACCTCTTCGAGGGTGCGCACCACGCGGTCGCGTTCCATGCGGGTCGCGACCGAACCGACGTGCGGGAGGCCGCTGATCGACATGATGCCGCCGCCACCGAAGTCGAGCCCGTAGAACTGGACCTCCTCGGGGGTGTGGGTCAGCGCCAGGCCGAGGACCAGCGTGCGCAGCAACGCGGACTTGCCGCTCATCGGGGCGCCGACGACACCGACGTGGCCGTCCGCCCCCGACAGGTCCGCCACCAGCAGCTCGCGCAGCTGCTCGTAGGGCAGGTCGACCACGCCCACGGGCACCCTCAGGCGGCCGCGGGTACCGGGGTCGTCCACGCACATGCCCAGCTCCGGGTGCGGCACCACGCTGGGCAGCAGGGCGTCGAGGCTCGGTGACGTGGAGAGCGGGGGCAGCCACACCTGGCGGGCGGCGGGGCCGGCACCGGCGAGCCGGTTGATCAGCACCTCCACCACGCTCGGGGCGTCCTCCGCGGGCGCTTCCGCCTTCTCCTGCTTGGCCTCCAGCTCCACGGGCTCGCTCTGCCGCAGCTCGTGCACGCGCGGGCTGGGCTGGGTGTAGAACGGCACGATCTCGCCCGCCGCGCGTTCCTCACCGCTGACCGCCCCCTGCTCGGGCGCGCTCGTGAGGCAGGGCCCGGACACGTACGCGCCTTTGAAGCGCGTCAGCGTGGTCGTGTCGAACTTGAGGTAACCGTTGCCCGGACCGGGAGGCAGCTCGTAGGCGTCGGCGACACCGATGACGCTGCGCGACTCCATGGAGGAGAAGGTGCGCAGCGCGATGCGGTAGGACAGGTGGCCCTCCACGCGGTGGATCCGGCCCTCGTCAAGACGTTGCGAGGCGAGCAGCAGGTGCACGCCGAGACTGCGGCCCAACCGTCCGATCGAGACGAACAGGTCCATGAACTCCGGCTTGGCGCTCAACAGCTCGGAGAACTCGTCCACGATCACCAGCAGCGTCGGCAGCGGCGGCAGCTGGCCGCCGGTCATGCGCGCCTTCTCGTACTCGAACAGCGACGAGTACCCGCTCTCGCGCAGGATCTCCTGGCGCCGCGTCATCTCACCGTTGATCGAGTCCTGCATGCGGTCGACCAGCGGCAGTTCGTCGGCGAGGTTGGTGATCACCGCCGAGGTGTGCGGCAGCTTCTCCATGTTGAGGAACGTCGCGCCACCCTTGAAGTCCACCAGGACGAAGTTCAGCGTCTCCGACGAGTGCGTGGCCGCGAGCCCGCACACCAGGGTGCGCAGCAGCTCGCTCTTGCCGGAACCGGTGGCGCCGATCAGCATGCCGTGCGGTCCCATGCCGCCCTGCGCCGACTCCTTGAGGTCGATCTCCACGACCTCGCCGTCCTCGGTGACGCCGATCGGCACCTGGAGGCGGGCCCGCTGCGGGGTCTTCTGCCGCCACAGCCCGTTGACGTCGAACGTGTGCAGGTCGCGGATGCCCAGCAGCGAGGGCAGTTCGAAGTCCGTCTCGAAAGGACGGTCCACGACGTCGACCGTGCCGCTGGTGCGCTTCGGTGCGATCAGGCGCGCCAGGGCGTCCGCCTGCACCACGCCGAACGAGTCGTGCCAGGCGGTGCCGCTCTCCTCGCCGACGGGGTACGTGACCTCGCCGTCACGGCAGGTGAGCCGCAGCACCTTCGCGCCACCGGGCAACGCGCCGGTGGCGTCGAGCAGCACCGTGTTGCGCAGGCCGGGGCCGAGCAGCGGGGAGTGTTCCGGGATCGACGCCAGGTGCGCGACGACCACCACGAACGGTTCCACCACACCGGGCAGGACGGACTTGTCGTGGTCGCCCCGGTCCGTGACGTCCTGCCCGAGCAGGTCGATCAGCTCGTCGTGGTCGCAGGTGAGCATCCGCAACGGGCCCGCGGCGTCGCGGGCGGTCGGGTGCGCGAGGTGCGGCAGCCACTTCACCCAGTCCCAGTCCGCCTGGTTCGAGGGTGCCGTCAGCACGGCGATCCGCAGCTCGTCGGGCGCGTGGAAGGTGACCAGCTGACCGATCATCGCCCGCACCAGGCCGACGACGGCGTCCGGTTCGCCGGCGAGCTCGACGCTCGTGAAGCTGCGCAGCCCCACCGAGATCGGGATGCCGGTGACGGTCCGGTAGGTCTCGCTGAAGCGCCGCAGCGAGATCGCCGACAGCGGTTCGAGGTCCTCGATCGGCTTCGTCGACGGCGGCAGGAACTCCATGGCCGCCTGCTGGGTGCCGAGCCCGATCCGCACGCGGGCGAAGTCGTCGTGACTGCCCCGCCGTTCCCACAGCCGCGGCCCGCTGGCGACGGACCACAACCACGACGGGTCGGGGTTGTCCCACGCGACGGCCGCGCGCTGCTCGTTGCTCGTCTCCCTGGCGCGCCGCCGCAACTGCCCGATGTAGCGCAGGTAGTCGCGGCGTTCCGCGTCGAGCTTGCGCTTGCGCTCACCCGCGTTGCGCAGGAGCTGGTTGATCGCCATCGCGACCATGCCGATCGACATCGCGCCGGCCATGATGAAGATGAACGGCGACCCTCCTCCCGAGCCCATGGAGGAGAAGATCAGGATCATGGCGATCGGCCCGAGCGCCATGGGCAGGAACATCAGCACCGAGCTGAAGTCGCGCGGGGCGGGTTCGGGCATCACCGGTGGTTCCTGGAGCTCCTCCTGACCCTCCGGCATGGCGGGCCCCTCGACGCGAGGCCCCCGCTTCGCCGTGACGGTGCTCATTCGATCACCCCCGGTGCCGCCTTCTTCCTGCCGCCGTCCGCCCACACCCCGGTGTCCTGCTTGAGCAGGTCCGCCGACGTGCGCTCGTCTTCCTCGTCCTGTTCGTCGTTCTCCTGCACGGGTTCCTCGGGTTCAGGGGCGTCGAGGCCGGCGCACCCCAGCTCCGGCACGTGCGGGTTGAACCGGGGCAGGTAGGCCGACATCTCGATGGGCCGGGCCGTCGTCTCCGCCTGGAGGCGCACAACGCCCTCGCGGCCCGCGCTGTGCCCCCACGCCGTCGAGTCGCGCAGGGTGTAGTCGGGCTTCTCCGGCGCGCGTTCGGCTTCCTCACGCAGCGCCCCGGCGGCGGGCAGCCAGGGCAGCCCACCCGACGCCCCGGCGTCCCACGCGCTGAAGTCCTCCTCCCCGCCGACGGGGACGAGCGCCACGCGGTCGTCCCCGAACCCGGCGACCGGCGCCCCTGCCACCGGGAGGTCGGCGCCGAGCACGGGCACGCCGACCAGAGCCTCTTCACGCCGCCGCTCCCCCGCACCGCCCGCGGCCGCCGGGGCGACCGGCAGCACCGGTGCCGGGGGAACCGCGAGCTGGGGTGCGGGGGGCTGAGACACCGGGCGTTCGGCGACAGGAGCTTGGGGCACCGGCGCCGGGAACGCCGGGGCGTTGGACGCGGGCACCTCGGCCGCCGGAGCCTGTGGCACCTGTGGCACCGGCACCTGGGCTGCCGGGACCTGTGGCACCAGGTCCTCGGCCGCCGGGAGGTGGGACGCCGGAACCTCGGGCTTGGGGGCCTGTGGCACCAGGCCCTCCGCCACCGGGACGTGGGACGCGGGAGCCTCGGCGGCCGGAGCCAGTGGCAACGGCACCTGCGGCAGCGGCGCCTGGGCCGCCGGGACCTGTGGCACCAGGTCCTCGGCCACCGGGAGGTGGGACGCCGGAACCTCGGGCGTGGGGGCCTGTGGCACCAAGCCCTCCGCCGACGGAACCTGCGGCACCGACCCGTCCTGCGTCCACGGCTCGGGCCACGCACGCGGCGTCTCCGCACCACCCGGATCACCCGTGGGCACCGCGGACGCGAACTCCCAGGGAGCCGTCTCACCGTCCACGAGCCCGGACGCGTCGGAACGTTCGGCCGCGCCGGCACCACCCGCTGCACCGCCCTGTCCGGGCACCATCGGCATAGGCGGCGCCATCGGCATCGGCGGCAGCATCGGCGCGGCGGCGCTCGGCGGCGCCGCACTCCACTGCTCCGGCGCGCCCTTCTCCTGGCCGGGCGTGTCCGGCTCACCAACACCGGGCAGCTGGACGCCCTCCCAGGGCTTGGCCTCCCCGCCGATCAGCCCGGCAGCATCCGGACGCTCCGCAGCACCCGAACCACCACCCGTACCCGCACCGGGCGCACCCGGCGGCATCATCGGCATACCGGCTCCCGGCATCGCGGGAGTGTTGTGCTGGGACGAGGCCCACTCCTCCGGCGCACCCTTCTGCTGACCAGGCGTGTCCGGCTCACCAACGCCGGGCAGCTGGACGCCCTCCCAGGGCTTGGCCTCCCCGCCGATCAAACCGGCAGCATCCGGACGCTCCGCAGCACCCGAACCACCACCGGTACCCGCACCAGGCGCACCCGGCGGCATCATCGGCATACCACCACCCGGCATACCGGCACCGGGCATCGCGGGGATGTTGTGCTGGGACGACGCCCACTCCTCCGGCTTACCGCCGACCTGACCGATGGCCTCCGGCTCACCAACACCGGGCAGCTCAACGCCCTCCCACGGCTTGACCTCCCCACCGATCAAACCGGCAGCATCCGGACGCTCCGCGGCACCCGACCCACCACCCGTACCCGCACCAGGCGCACCCGGCGGCATCATCGGCATCCCGCCACCCGGCATACCCGCACCGGGCATCGCGGGAGTGTTGTGCTGCGACGACGCCCACTCCTCCGGCTTACCGCCGACCTGACCGATGGCCTCCGGCTCACCCAGACCAGGAACGTCGACGCCCTCCCACGGCTTGACCTCCCCACCGATCAGCCCGGAGGCGTCCGGACGCTCGGCAGCACCCGACCCACCACCGGTACCCGCACCAGGCGCACCCGGCGGCATCATCGGCATACCGCCACCGGGCATACCGCCACCCGGCATCCCGGAGTTGTTGCGCTGGGACGACGCCCACTCCTCCGGGGTCGACGGCAGCTCGGGGACGTTGCCGTGCGGATCGCCCAGGCCGGGAACCTTCGAGCCCTCCCACGGCTTGACCTCCCCGCCGATCAGGCCGGAGGCGTCCGGACGCTCCCCAGCGCCCGAGCCACCGCCGGTACCCGCACCAGGCGCACCCGGCGGCATCATCGGCATACCGCCGCCGCCGAGGCCGTTGCGGTCGTCGCTGCCCGCGCCAGGTCCCTTGCCCGCGGTCCAGTCCTGGGGCTTGGGCACCTCGCCCGGCTTGAACTCACCCGGCTTCAGCTCACCGGGCTTGAAGTCACCGGGCTTGAACTCGCCCGGCTTGAAGTCGCCCGGTGACCCGCCCAGACCACCGGGCGTCTTGGCACCGGGGAACTCGCTCGGCTTGAACTCGCCGGGCTTGAACTCACCCGGCTTGATCTCGCCGGGCTTCAGCTCACCCGGCTTGAAGTCACCCGGCTTGAACTCACCGGGCTTGAACTCACCGGGAGGCGCGACCTTGCCACCGGGCGGCGTCTTGCCGCCGGGGAACTCGCTCGGCTTGAAGTCACCGGGCTTGAACTCACCCGGCTTGGGCACGTTCCCGCCGTTGCGGCCGGACGCGGGCGGCTTGGAGGCCACGAACGAGCCGGGAGGCGGCGGAACCGCTCCCTTGCCGCCGGGCAGGCCACCCCCGCCGGGACCGTTGCCGGGGTTGAACTCACCCGGCTTGAGGTTGGGCGGCGGCACGTTCCCGCCGGCGGACTTGCCGCCGGGGAGCTGGGGAGCGTTGAACGAGCCCGGCTTGAACGAGTTCGGCGAGGGCGTGTTCCCGCCGGCAGCTCCCGACCCCGGGGACAGGATGCCGTTGTTGTCCAGGATGCCGTTCTTGAAGTCGCCGGGGCCCGCCCCGGGGTTGAACTCGTTGGGCTTGGGGGCGTTCCCGCCGAGGCCACCGGGCGAACCGGGACCGCCGAGGCTGCCGGGGTCGAACTTGCCGGGCGGCGGCATGGCGGTGAAGTCCCCAGGACCGCCGGAACCGCCGAAGGCGTTGCCGCCACCGGGCATGCCCGGTGTCTTGCCACCGGGGAACTCCGGCGTCTTGATCTCCGGCGTCTTGATCTCCGGCGTCTTGATCTCCGGGTTCTTGATCTCCGGCGTCTTGACCTCGGGGACGGGCGGCGGCTTGATCTCCGGAACCTTGACCTTGGGGACGTGTGGCGGCGGGATGCCGGGGATCTTGATGTCGGGGACGTCCGGAACCTTGATCTTGGGGGGTTTCGGGCCGCCCCCACCGCCCAGCGGGTCCGGCTTCGGGATGCTGGTGAGCTGGGTGTCGTAGGACTGCTTCTCGTACTCCGCCGCGAGGGTCTTCAGCACCTGCCGCATGTCGCGGTCGAGGAGCTTGACGATCTCGGGGAACTTGCTGATGTGGACGAGGTTTCCCTTGTCGCTCTCGATGATCACGTCCTCGCCCTTGATGGCGGCGATGCGCTGCGCCTCACGGGCGTAGAACTGGTCGATGTCGTGGACCGTCTGGATGGCCCACGCGAGGTAGTTGCCGGCCGCCCACAGCTGTTCCGGCACCGGGGAGAGCCGGGCCCGGCCGCCGTCGATCTGCGTGGCGTGGGCGGTGAACGCCTTGGAGAACTCGTCCATCAGACCCCTGAAGGCCTTGGCGGCCTCGCCACGCCACGGGCCGCCCTCCCCGGCCAGCGCCTTGGTCTGGTCGGCGATGCTCTTGCCCGTGGAGGCGAGGACCTCCTTGACCATGCGGAAGCTCAGCGCGGCGTCCCACAGGGTCTGCGGGTCCGAGGCGGCGCTCGTCCCCAGCTCGTTCCGCTCCTCGGCACCGATCGCGGCCGAGCCGGTGATGCGGGCCATGATCTCTTTCCAGCCCCACGAGTCGTAGTCCGATTTGGACGAACCCGAGCCATCACCGGTCGCCACCACGGCACCGCTGTCCTTGACTTCGACTTCCTTGCCGCCGGGCTTGGGCGGATCTTCAGCCATGGTGGTGCCTTCGTGTTGCGCGGGTGCACGGCCCGCGGTGCCGACAGGGGTGAACGCGACGCCGGGGAACGGGTTGCTCGGATGACGCCTTAGGCGGCGGGGGTGGGTCCGGTGATCGCCTTGCTGATCTCGGCCTTGGCACTGGCGATGTGCTCGTTGAGGTCCTTGCCGGTGGCGCGGTTGAGCTCCTCGGCGGTGTCATAGGCGTGCGCGAGCTTCTCGAGCTCGTCGGCGACCGCGGTGATCGCGTCGATGGCCTTGCGGAGGAACTCGCGGGTCGTCGGCTGGATCGCCCCGCCCGTGCCGCCGCCGACGACCTTCACGTGCAGCTGGTGCGCGTCGTAGAAGATGCCGGGTGCGACCTTGACCTTCTCGATCTGCTCCAGCGCGGTCTTGAGGTTGGGGATCAGCGAACGGACGTTGGTGGCGAACGTCTTCAGCGCCTCGGTGCTGACGCGGATGCCGCGGCCGGAGTGGTCCTTGTTGCGCGGCACCTTGGGCGGCGGGTACTTGTTCGCGAAGTGCTCTCCCTCGGGACCGCCCCAGTCCTCGATGCCGTCCCTGGGCCCCTTGGCGTCGTACTCCTCGGGGTTCTTCTTGGCGTCCTCGTACGACTCCTTCTTGTCGCTCTCGCCCGGGTGGTTCTTCTCGTAGTTCTTCTTGACCACTTCCTTCTCGTGGTCGGTCAGCTCCCGCGTAGTACCTGGCATGCTCACAGCCCTTCTCTTCGACCGGTGTCACCGCGGAACGGGGCGTCGCCGGGACGTCCGGCGACGCCCCGGGGACCTACTTCACGCTGTAGCCGCCCCAGGCGTTCATGCCGGTGTGCTCGATCTTGAGGTAGCCGCCGGTGATGTTGTTGAGGGCGATCTCGGCCGAGTTCAGGCTGTGGGGCATGCGCGCGGCGGCGGCGTCCCACTGGGACTTCGCCACCATGTACTGGTCCTTGGCGCCGTCCTGCCAGTCCCCCAGGCTCTTGAGGATCTGCTGGTGCATGTTCTCCAGCTCGGTCTGCAGGCGCTTGGTGACCGCGGCCATCTGGTCGCGGACCGAGTCCGCCATGCCGCGGTCGAAGGTGTAAGTGGGCAAAGCACTGTCCTTTCGGTGGCTGAGCGAGGTGGGGGTGTGGCGGCGATCAGAGGCCGGCCAGGCCCGGACCCACGGGGATGCTCGACGCGGTCTCGGTGTTGGAGCTCTCACCGGCGGTGATGACCTGCCGGTTGCCGTTCATGACCTCGATCATCTCGCCGAGCTTGTTCACGATGAACGTGCAGTCGTCCATCCAGGCCCGCATCGAGGTGTCGAACGCCGCGGAGGCGTCACCGGTCCACGTCGACTTCAGGGTGTCGAGCGCGCCGCTGACGGTCTGGACACCGTTCTTGGCCACGCTCTGCGTGGAGCCCAGGTGGCCTGCCGCCGCCTGCATTCCCGGGGTAGTAGTTGACACTCCGGCCATTGGCTGTCTCCCTATGTGAACGAGCTAGTGGTCGCTGACAAACGAAGCTTGCTCAAGCAGCGCCCCGCCGAAGAAGAGCTTGCTCCCCCTCGCCGAGCCAATCAGCACTCCGCGGAAGTTCTTTCCCTTCCACACACCCTTGGTGGCGCGTTCGCCCTCGCCTTTCCACCGAAGCCGGCAACCGCCCCGGATGAAGACGAACCGCAGGTGACGGGCTTGTCTCGATCCGGACAAGAAACGTTTGCGATCAACCGAAGAAGATCACCGGCCAGCCGACCTCACCATTCCCCGGACGATTACCAATGCGAAGCAGGCATTGCACGAAAGCAGCGAGAACAGCAAAAGATCGCGCACGGACGACAAGCACCGAATCCGGCGCTCTGCTCGCCGAACGCACCAGGAATGGGCGAACCGGTCACCACCGGGCCGCTCATGACGATATCGGCGATCACTCGTCCGGTCGAATGACGCTGCCCGAAAGCACACGAGCTTTTGACAGCGAGGGCACACCCCGCGGCGTCACCGGGGCGGGCTCGCCGACGTCGTACGACGCGAGCAGCTCGCCGACCCTGCGCGTGACGCGGTCGTGCACCATCAGCTCGACCTCGCTGGAGCCGGTCTCCGCCACAAGGTAGTGCTCGTCGTCCGTGCCGCACCAGGTGAGAGCGGGGAAGCCCGTGGGCCGGCCCCGGCCGGAGAACCCGATCCTGCCGGTCGCGGGAGGTCCGTCCGCGGCGCCGGACCGGGCAGGGGACCAGCGGCCCTCCCACAGCAGGTCGGTGATCGCCACGGCCAGTTCGTCGGGCCTGATCGCGGAGAGCCACAGTTCGCCACCGGCGAGCACGGCGAGCACGGCCTCGTCCGCGTCGCGGGCGGCGAGCGCCTGCAGCGGGTATCCGACGAAGGCGACCAGGTCGACCGCCTCGCGGTAGTTCCCGAGCAGGTGCAGCATCCGGGTCAGGCGCGCGTCGGCGCGGCGCCCGCGATCGGCCATGCCGCGGTTGACGAGCTCTCGGTAGACCTCTTCGACCAGCACGGCTCCGCACTGGGACCGCCCCTGGGTCTTCGGCACCATCAAGGGGTACGGCATCGGGCCGGGGCAGACGTCCGCCCACAGCACCTCGAAGTCGTACGTCGACAGCGGGAACTGCGGCATGCGCATCCCACGAGTCAACACCGCGACAGGCCCCGACCGGGCGACCGGCGCACGGCTGCGCCCGTTCGATCGCCCGATCTTTCCCACTCGGTCAGCAACCAGGCGCCGCGGTCACGGAATTCGGGCGAGCTCGCTCTCCACGTCGGCGCAGCGGGTCGGCATCGCCAGCTCGTCGAAGACGGTCCACGCGTACTCGAGCAGCTCGCGCGCCTCGTCATGCGCACCCGCGTCGATGCAGCACCGGCCCTCCCACAGCGCCGCATCGGCCGCGAGCCCCGTGGCCCCCACCTCCTGCTGCATGACGCGGGACCGAGCGAACAGCGGCACGGCCTGGTCGCACCGGCCCATCGCGTGCAGGCAGCGGGCCATCCCCTCGACGAGAATGGCCGTCAGGCGGTTGCGGGGCTTCGTCGCCTCGCCCGCCCGGCCGCGGCGCACCGCTTCCTCGTGCAGCGCCTCCGTGAGAGCAAGCGCCTGCTCGTGCTGTCCGTCGAGCAACAGCAGCGCACCGAACCGGTAACGGACCGGCAGCTGCACGGCCCAGAAGTCGTAGGAAGCGGCAAGTTCCACGGACTCCCGTGCGTGCTCCATCGCCCTGGCGCGGTCGACCTGGGAGTACTCGTAATAGGAGGCGTAGGCCAGCGCCCACATCCGTTCCAGCCGGTCGCCGGCCACCTCGGCGCGGCCCAGGGCGAGCAGGTGCTGTTCCAGCGCGGCCTTGGTGTCGGCCACCATGGAATGCGCCCACCCCAGGAAGTTGAGCTGCTGCGCCTCGGCGGTCACGTCGCCCAGCGCCCGTGCCGCCTCGACACCGGCGCCGAAGACCTCGACCCACTCGACCACCTGCCAGCGGTCGTCGGAGTACCAATGCATCGCCTGCGCGAGCGCCAGCACCTCGCTGTGCCAGCCCGTGCGCACCGCTTCCCGGAGCGCGGCCAACCAGCTCGGCCGCTCCTGCTCCAGCCACGACCGCGCCTCGTCCAGCGAGTCGAACACCTCGTTGCCGGGTTCCTCCGGCCAGAACATCGTCCCCGCCGCTGTCGCCATGTCCAGCAGGTGCCCGAGCACCGCCTCCGTCGTCACAGAACGATCAGCGTCGTCGTCCTCGGCCTCCCAGCGCTCACGCGCGAACAACCGCAGCAGGTCGTGGAAGCGGAACCGGCCCTCCGCCGGGCCCGCCAGCACC
The DNA here is from genome assembly GCF_001279525.1 of Nocardia sp. NRRL S-836. Taxonomy (GTDB): domain Bacteria; phylum Actinomycetota; class Actinomycetes; order Mycobacteriales; family Pseudonocardiaceae; genus Lentzea. The sequence goes on from NZ_LGDY01000097.1 coordinate 50,603, forward strand.
ATGCTCGCGTCCACCAGCTCGTCGAGCAGCTCGAACGCCTCCGACTCCGTCAGACTGCCCGCCACCTGCGCCAGCTCGACACCGAAGTCCGCACCCGGCACCGCCGCCAACCGCCGGAACAGCCTCCGGCCCTGCGGCGACAACCCCCGGTACGACACCTCGAAGGCCGACCGCACCTGCAGATCCCCCGCGGACAACGCGGTCAGCCTCGTCCGCTCATTGCGCAACTGGTTCACCAGGTACCGCAACGACCAGTGCGGCCTGCTCGCCAGGCGGTTGCCCACGATCCGCAACGCCAACGGCAGGTTCCCGCACAGCTCGATCAGCTCACCCACGACACCGGGCTCGGCCCGCACCCGGTCCACACCGACGACGGCCTCCAGCAACGCCTCCGCGTCCCCGTCGTCGAACGGCTCCAGGTACAGCCAGCGCACCCCTTCCAGCCCCGCCAGCGTGCGGCGGCACGTCACGAGCGTCCGGCTGCCGGGAGCCGCCGCGAGAAACGGCCGGACCTGCGCCTCCGAGGCCGCGTTGTCCAGCAGCACCAGCACCTTCCGCTTCTCCAGCAGTGCCCGGTACCGCCCCGCCTGCTCGTCCACCACCGCGGGGACGTTCCCCGCCCCCGTGCCCAGGGCCTGCAGCAACCGGTCGAACACGACCTGCACGGGCAACGGCCGCTCGTCCATCCCGCGCAGGTCGACGGCCAGACACCCGTCCGGGAACTCGTCCCGCAGCCGGTGCGCCGCGTACGCCGCCAGGACGGTCTTGCCCACACCGGGTTGCCCCACGATCGCCACGGTCGGATTCACCCGCAACAGCCGCTGCAGCTCGTCGAGGTCCGCCACCCGCCCAACCGGGTGGGAGGGCAGGGGCGGCATCTCGGCCGGGCCGGGGGGCGACGTCGCCGGCCGGCGCCTGCGGGCCCGTTCCGCGACCTGCAGGAACTCCGCGCGCTCGTCGCCACCGAGGCCGAGCGCGTCCGCCAGCTCCTCGGCCGACCTCCGCTGCGCCGCACGAGCCCGGCCCTGCTCCAACTCCCGCAACGCACGCACGCTGACACCGGACCGCTCCGCCAGCCCCTGCTGGCTCAACCCGGCGTCGCGCCGGTACCGCAGCAACAGCTCACCGAAGGTCGACTGGCCATCCGAGACGCGCATCGGCCCAAAATAGCCGCCGCCGTTGGGCCGACCGAGCGGACTACACCCGTTCAGCCCAGTCCGTCTTCATCACACCCGGACGTGCGCTGCTCCACCAGCCCGGCCAGCTCGGCGTCCACCCGTTCCCGATCGGTCCGGTAGACCGGACCGATCAGCAGCTCACGGGCCAGGAGCAGGCAGCGCCGCGCGCGGTCCGGTTCGCCCGCCGCGCGCCACGCGAGTCCCTCCCTGATCGCCTGGTCCGCCTCGCGGTGGGTCGCCCCGCTCTCGGCGGACAGCCGGCGCGCCTCGCGGTGGCTCCGGGCCGCCTCCCGCCACCTGCCGAGGCCGGCGAGGCAGAGACCGATGTTCTCCATCAGCAGCATCACCACCCAGCGCACCACCTCCGGGCCGGCCTCGTCGCGGTGGTGGCGCGCCTCGGTGAGCAGCGCCTCGTGCACCGCGAGCGCGTCGTCGTAGCGGCCGGCCTCCTGCAGGGCGACCCCGAGGGTGCTGCGCATCCAGTACCGCAGCTCGAAGAAGTCGTACTCCGCCGACAGGTCGTGGGCCGCACGGAGGTGCGCCATGCCGTTCTCGCCCTGCCCGAGCCGGGTCAGCGCGACTCCGAGGTAGCAGTGCGCGTAGACCTGCCCGCGGTGGTCGCCGATCTCCTCCGCGAGCGCCAGCGCACGGGAGTTCGTCCGGACAGCGAGCTCGTTGTCGTTGCGGCACAGGTACTGCGCCCAGCCGAGCTGGTTGAGCATGTCCACCTCGGCCACCCGGTCGCCGAGCTGCTGTGCGGCCTCGAGACCGAGCCGGTAGACCTCGTCCCAGCGGTAGTCGAACTCCTGGCCGTCCGCGAACCAGTGCATGGCCTTCGCCAGGCCGAGCACCTCGGCGTGCCAGCCGAGCGCCGCCGCTTCGCGCTGCGCGGCCGACCAGTTCGTGCCCTCCCGCACCAACCAGTCCCCCGCGTGCTCCTGGGAGGGGAACGGCGAGCCGTCCGCACCGGCCGGGCCGCCGTGGAACGTCGACGCGCCCGCGGCCGTCGCCATGTCCAGCAGGTGCCGGAGCGTGCGCTCGCGCAGCAGCTCCCGCACCTCCCCTGGTTCCTCCTGGGCCAGTCGCTCGGCGGCGAAGAGCCGGAGCAGGTTGTGGAACCGCAGGCGTCCCGGCGTCCGCGCGGTGTCCAGCAGGGACGCCTCGACCAGTTCGTCGAGCAGTGCGCCGACCTCCTGCTCCGGCACATCCGTGGCCACCGCGGCGAGCGCCTCGTCGAAGTGCTCGCCGGGGATCACCGCGAGGCGCCGGAGCATCCGGCGGGCGAACGGGGACAGCCGCCGGAACGACACCTCGAACGCGGACCGCAGCTGGAGGTCGCCCGCCGACAGGGAGCTGAGCCGCATCCGCTCGTCCCGCAGCTGGGACACGAGGTAGGACAGCGACCAGTGCGGCCGCGTCGCCAGCCGGTTGCCCGCGATGCGGATCGCCAGCGGCAGGTTCCCGCACAGCGCCACGAGCTCGGCGGCCGCACACGGTTCCCCGCGCACGACGTCGTCGCCGGTGATGGAGGCGAACAGGGCCACCGCGCTCTCCGTCTGCAGGGGCGAGAGCGAGACCCAGCTCGCGGTCGTGAGCCCGGCCAGGACGCGGCGGCACGTCACCAGCGTCAGGCCGCGGTTACCCGTGCCGAGCAACGGCCGCACGTGCGCCTCGTCGACCGCGTTGTCCAGCAGCACGAGCACCCGCCGGTCGCGCAGCAGCGCCCGGAACAGCTCGACGCGGTCCGCCTCGGACTCGGGAACGCCCCTGGCGGGCACGCCGAGGGCACGCAGCATCCGCTCCAGCGCCTCGTCCGGCGCCATCGGCCGGCCACCGGAACCGCCCAGGTCGAGCGCGAGACACCCGTCGGGGAAGTCGCCGGCCAGCCGGTGTGCCGCCGCGACGGCGAGCGAGGTCTTCCCGACACCGGGCGGTCCGGTCACCACGACGACACCGGCGGGGACCGCGGTGCCGAGTGCGGTCAGCTCGCGCAGCTCCTCCTCCCTGCCGATGAGCTCGGTGACGGCGGGCAGCGCGTGGAGCATCGTGGGTTCGACCGGCTTGGCCGTGCGGCGGCGGCCCTCCCTGGCCAGCAGGAGGAAGATCTCCCGGTCCTCGCCGGTCAGCCCGAGTGCGTCCGCCAGGACCGCGGCCGAGCGCTCCTGGGCGGAGTTCGCCCTCCCCCGCTCCAGATCGCGCAGGGCGCGCACGCTCATTCCGGACGAGCGTGCGAGATCGGCCTGTGACAAACCGGACGCCCGCCTGAGCCTGAGCAGCACCTGACCGAAGGCGGGAATCGCGTCATCGGAGACGCTCACGGTCGACATTCGACAGAAAATAGTGACTTGACAATTACTTGAGGTTCGCGCGAATAGCCATCACAATCAGCTATCCGAGCGCCTCCCATCAGCGGAAACGTCGATCAGTCAGAGCCGTGCGCGCACCGGGGCGCCATTCGGGGTGATTCCGGTCTGCACGTCCGCACCATGATCGATGTACGTTCGGACACGACGTCCGCGTCACAACGGTGGATGAGCACGTGCCGCGTTACTCTTTTCCGGTGAATTTCTCCGGGGCCGGGGAAACTCTCACCCGCCGTTCTCCGGCTCCCACCGCACCACCCTGAGCTCCGCCGCACGCCGCCCGCGCGCGTGCAGGTCGGCCACCTCGTCGCCGGCCATCACCAGCGTCTCGCGCAGGAAGTCACCGGTGAGCCGCAGCGCGGCGGGACCACCGGGGTTGAACAGCACGTCGACGCCGTCCGCGAGCAGCACCACGAGGTCGTCGAGGTCGATGCGCCGCCACTGCGGTGAGCTGACCCGCCTGCGCTGCGCCTCGCCGGTCGCCACGACGACGCACGGGACGTCGTCCGGCGACAGGGTGACCAGCGGCCGGCCGTCCCCGTTCACGGCGATGTCGAAGAGGCTGTCGCGGAGCATCAGCCTGAGCTGCTCCGTCTCCGCCCTGCCCTGCGACACCAGCCGGAACACCGCGTCCAGCGGGTCCGACGGCGCCCCGCTGTCCGCGGGCACGTGGTCCGGGTTGGGCCGGAACTTGCCGACCCCTCCGTCGTCCGCCAGGGGCCAGACCCCGACGACCGCCTCCAGCGGCGGGGGCTCGTTCTCGTGCCGGGGACTCCACGCGGGGTCCATCAGCAGGAACCAGTTGCCCAGCGCGCTGTGCTCCGGCCGGCCGGCGGTCGAGTCGGTCATGGTGACCATCCTCGCCGCTCATGCGGTCCGTCCGCCGATCACGAACCGCACGGGCAGGTGTTGCCGGTGAATCGGGCATCCGCTCACGGCCCGTGGTCACGCGAGGTCGCGGAGTGTGCGGCGAGCGGGCCGAACACCTCGTCGAGTGCCGCCACCACCGCCTCGGACGCGCCCGCGTCCGGCACGAGCCGCAGTGCCTCCTCGCCCAGCTCGTGCCGGCTCAGCTCGACCGCCACGGTGGTCTCCGCCGAGCGCGCGGAGGCCGAGGCGTGCCCGGTGATCCGCACCTCGACCTGCTCCGGCCGCACCACCAGCCCCAGCCGGGCCAGCTTCGCGCTTTCGGCGGCCAGCTCGGCGGTGAACAGGGCGGCGACCGCTTCGGCCCGAGCGCGCCCGAGCCGCAGTCCCAGCACCGAGCCCGGCAGCGCCCCGCCGAACCCGGTGATCGTCACCTTCGGCAGGGGCACGCCTTTCACCGTCCGCCACGCCGCAGCCCTGGCGACCTTGCGAGCGGCGGCGCGCACCGCCCGTTTCCGCGCGGGGAGCAGCGTGCGGTCACCGGGTGCGAACCGCAGGCCGACCTCCTCGATGGCGTTCGTCGCGAGGTCGGCGAGGGGCACCTCCGGCAGCGGGACCCCGTCGACCGGCCCGACCTCGCCGAACGCCCCGCCGTCCTGCACGCCGCGCGTGGCCAGGTGGCGGTACACGTCCACGGTTCGCTTCGCCGCCAGCACGGTGACGCCGGTGCCCCTGAGCTCCTGCCACCTCGTCCTGAACCGCTCCGCCTGCGTCGGCCCCCGTCCCCACCGCGACGGTGCGCCGTCGATCTGGCACTGCAGCAGGGTCACCTGCGCCGACGGGGCGGGCGCGGCACGCCTGAACACCTCGGTCGCCGCGACGAGGCCGGCGAAGACGTCACCGCTCACCTCCACCACGTCGCCGATCTCCAGCGGGCGGTCGGTCCGGCGTGCGGCCCGGAACCCGCGCGGAGTTCCGTGCCCGTCGAGCTCCCAGGCCGGGCCCGTGGTCGCGGCCCAGGGGGTCACGTGGGGGACCTGGCGGTGGGCAATGGTGCCGTCGGCGTTCCGCACCGGCATCGAGCGGAAGTAGTACCCCCGTCGTTCGGGGACGTCGATCCGGGCCTGCGTGGCCATGTCGTAGGAGTCGAGCTCGTCGAGCGGGAAGAACTGCCCGAACTCACCCAGCACCTCGTTGGCCATGACGCGGGTGACGAGGTCGCCTGCCCCCGGTGGCGGTGGCGGGAAGGAGGCGAATCCGGCTGGCCCCAGCACGAGGTCGCCGTCCTCCGACAGCGAGACCGTGCCGGACGAGACGTGCACCCACCGGGCGATGCCGCCCTCGGCCAGGGAACGCCCGAACTCGGCCGACGGGGACGACGCGCCGCCGAGCACCACGAGCACGACGTGGCGTCCCCCCGCCCCGCCCGGCGCCCTGCCGAGCGCGGCGCGCACCTCCCGGTCGGCGCGCAGCACCTTCCCCAGCGCCGCGTCGGACAGGTGCTGCACCACGCCGTCCCGTCGCACCGCCCGGTACCCGCCCCGGTCGGCCGCGCTCACGAACACGAACAGCGGCAGGTCGTCCCCGCCACTCCACGGCGACCTGCCGTTCCTGGTGCCGAACCTGCCCCGCACCCGGACGTGCCGCAGCGCCGTGGCGGTGGCCGCATCCGCCCAGGCCCGCACCCGTTCCCGCTGCGCCGCGTCCGCACCGGACCACACGTGCACGGCGACGGACCGTCCGTCACGGTTGCGGAGGAAGTCGGTGTGCAGGTCACCGGCCCTCAGCCGGGACACCTCGACGAACTCGGCACCGCCCGCGATCGTCCCGTCCGCCACCACCCTCGGAGCGCCCTTCGCGGCGTAGACGTCGTGGAAGAACCCGTGGGCGCGCATGGCACCCGCGAAGTCGAAGCCGAAGCCGCCGAAGTTGTCGCGCGCGCCCGCGTCACGGCCGAGCAGGACGACCGGACGCCACGGGTCGGCGCGCAACGCCGCCACGAACCCCGGGTCCCCGAGGAGCATGCGGAAGAACCGGGCGCCGTCGAGTTCCAGCGCGGACCCCGACCGCAGGTCGACTCGGGCGTAGGCCCCGTCCCTCACGTCGCTCGACACGAGGAGTGGCCGCCTCGGTGCCCACGGGTGGCCGCCCTGGTCCGCGTGCTCGGCCGCGACGGCGAACTCGTTCAGCACGGCGGTCTCGCTCAGCGGATCACGCCCACCGCCCCGCGTCGGGAAGCCCAGCACCGGACCGCGCGCGACGTGCACGACGTCCGAGGTCCGCGGCACACCTGTCTCGGTGAACCTCGCGTTCTCGGACACGGCCAGCATGGCGCGTTCGTAGAAGCCGATCCGGCCGGCGTGGTCGAAGCTGTGGAACGGACCCGCGAGGTCGCGCAGCCGCCGCAGCAGCAGGGCGTTGTCCCGCTCCACGCCCGCGGCGGTGGTCAAGGTGTGGGTGAACAGGAGCAGCGTGGGGCGCACCGGCCCGTCGGTCAGCTCGGCGAACAACGACGAGCCCGCGAGCAGGGGCGCCAGCTCCTCCGGGGTGTGCACCGAGGTGGCGCCGTCGGAGAGGCGCCCGGTGAACCCGCCGTCCGCCCTGGTCAGCAGCACGGGCGCGGGCCGGGTCCGTGATCCGCTCGTGGCAGCGGCCCACCGAGCGGCGGTGGGGCGGGGGCGCTGCCCGTCGGCCACCTCGACCACCGTGCGCAGAGCCTCGTCGTTGGCCAGCCGCGACGTGGGTGCGCTCTCGTCCCACTCGGGCAGGACGTCGCCAAGCCCCATGCCGAAGAGCTCGCCGTTCGCCCGGTACAGCGGCTTCCACTCCAGGTCGTCCGGCCGCACGGCGGACACCCGCGTGAACCCCAGGTCGCGCGCCTCGATCTCGCGGACCGGCACCGCCGCCCGGTGCACGGCCGCCTCGACCCGCCGGTACGGCCCGTCCCCGCGCAGCGCCTCGGCGAACCTGCGCGCCGCGTGCAGTGCCGCCCGTGGGTCGGCCGGGTCGAAGGCGACCAGCCGGACGGGCCCCGGCAACTGGCTGGCCCGCGCGTAGCGCTGGAAAGCCGCCGTGTCGCGCACGTGCGCGGCGAGCCGTTCCCCGTCCAGCAACTCACCACCGACGACGAACCTGCCGTCGCGCATGGTGGCGAAGACGTAGAACGGGTTCTTGTGCGCCCACGGTGACGTGAATCCGCGGTGCAGCCGTTCCCACCGCTCCTCCTGCTCCGCGCCTGCGACGAAGCTGACACCGCCGGCGCTCGACGACGACGCGGCGTGCTCGGTGACCACGGGCCGCGCGGACGTCACGTCCACCGGACCACCGCCGGTGGCGCCGAAGTCCATCCCCGGCCCGATTCCCAGCCCGATCCCCAGCCCGCCCACGGAGGTTTCCGAGACCGCGTCCGAGACCAGGCCGGGCTGGCCGACCACTCCGAGCCCAGCCGCCATCGGGGTGGAAGGCCGCCGGTCACCACGGTCTCGGTTCGTCACCGGACCTTCCGCCGCCCAGGCCGGGAACGCGGCGGGGCCGGAGCGGAGGCTTCGGCCTGTCGGCAGGGCGCGGGGCGAGCGTGCCGATGGCGTCCGGCTGGAGGGGAAGAACCACCCCGCCGGGCCCCCCGCGGCCCGCGGCACCGGCACCCGCCGGACACCGGGGTGCGTCATGGAGCTTTCCTCGTCGGAACCGTCGGAGCCGTCCGAGTCGGCCGCCGGTTCGCCCCAGGGCAGCAGCGACTGCGAGACCTTCGCCTCCCAGTCCGACGCCCAGTCGATGAGCTCCGCCGCCGTCAGCACCGACGGATGACTCCTCATCGGGTCGTTCAGCACGAACACCCGGCGTCCGTCCACCACACCCGCCTGCAGGTGGACCGCGTGATCCGGTGTCATGACCACGTGACCGGCCGACGAAGCGAGCCGGCTCCAGAACTCCGCCCGCTGTCCGGGAGCGGCCAGGTTCGCCGCCAACGGCACACCCGAGGTCGTCGCCGGTTCCGCGCCGAAACGGGTGGCGTCCGGTTCCAGTGCGAGCGAGGACTGGAACTTGGCCGCGTACCGGGGCAACTTGACATCGGCGAGCCGGCGATGGCCTCGATCCACCAGTGCCGGTGCGGCCAGCAGCGCGCTGGTCCACCAGTGCCCCTCGACGACCTTCCTCGTCAGGACCGGCACGACCTCGTGGCCCAGGTCGGCCGCGGCGAGCTTCTGCATGGTCCTGCCCCAGCGCGCCGTCAGCGAGCGCCACTCGCGGCGGACATCCAGATCGCCCTGGTCGGCGGCCACCAGGTCCAGGGCCCGGCGCTCGATCGCGTCGAACTCGGATCGCGACGCTGCGACCCGTCCGCGCGCCATCTCCTCCAGAGAACGGCCGAACGGGCGGTCCGCGGCCGACCGGACCTCTGCGGCGGTCCTGCCGGTGAGCCACTCCACGGAGTCCGCGGCGGAACGGCCGAGGTGCAGCAGTGCGGAGATGCCGGGAACGCGGGTGCGCAGGGCCGTGTTCACCGCGGCTGCGACACACGTCGTGATGAAGTGCTGCTCCTCGTGGCCCGCACCCGCGAAGAGCGACTCGGTCAGCGCGGAGGGGTTGTCGCGCAACGCGGCGAACAGCGGAGAAGCGACGACCGCGGTCCTGGCTCCCACGCTGAGGTTCACGAGTCCGAGCGTGGCGAGGCGGACCGGCAACGCCGTTCCCGCCCGCAGGTGGATCCCCCGCAGCGACGACCTCACGGCGGTGAAGGGGTTCGCGCCGCGGGACACCACCTGGGTGAGGTCGTCCAGCACGGCGGTCAACCGGTCCGAGGTGATCGGCCTGATCTCCCTGCGGTCGGTGACGTGGCCGCGGTCGGTGAGCCCGGGCCGGAGCGGAACCTCCCGCGTCGGCACCAGCGACGCGGCGAGCAACGCCTCGGTGACGAACGCGCGGACCTGGTCCAGCACAGCGGGCTCGTCCAGGACGGCCAGCGCGTCGTCCAGCGAGACGAGTCGCTCACGGGTGCCGGGCGGCAGTGCCAGGTGTTCCAGCCTCCCGCCGGCCGCGAGCGCGGAGTACTCGGCGGTCACGGCACGCACCTCGGCCCGCGGCACCCGCAGCGTGGTCAGGCCGTGTGCGGCCCGGTCGTACTCGCCCTCGGTCCGCTGTTGTGCGGTCCGCGGGTCGTCGTAGCCGATCTCGACGGTGGCCTGCCGCATCTCCTCCGCGGGAACGCCGCTGCCGGGCGCTCCGACCTCGGTCACGAGGCGGACCTCGACAGCGGCGGCGGAGGCCCGCGCGTCCTCTCCGCGCAGGACGACGAGTTCGCGCTCCACCGCCGCGACGAACTCGGTCCGCACGAGTTCCGCCCGCGCTCGTGCCGCCGAGGTGGGCACAGGCAGGCCGAAGGGTCCCGACCGGCCGTTGCCACGGCCCGTGATCGTCGCCGTGGGAAGTGCCAGGCCGTGCTCCGCGCGGAGCAGCGCCGCTCGGGCGACCTGGCGTGCGACCGCTCGCACCCCGGCGAGGTCGTCCGCCGACGCGGTGCGCGTCCCCTCGTCGAACCGCACGGACGCCGGAGACGGCGGCTGCGCGCCTCCCAGCACGACGACGGTGAGCTCGCCCTCCGGCCGCTGTTCGTGGAAGGACTCCCCCGGCCTCCTGCTGTACATGCGGAAGTGCCAGCGCGGCGCCCCCGGCGAGCCGCCCAGCTCCGCCGCCATCGCCTGCCACGCGGTCCGGCGGGCAGCGGTCCCGGCGGCGTCGTACCCCGTCGGCTCGATGGCGGCGAGAGCACGGGACAGGGCGAGCTCGCGGTGCAGCCGCTCGGCTTCCACGTCGTCGCGTGCCTGCTCCAGCCGGACGGCGAGGTCAGCGGAGAGCTGGTCGAGACGACCGCCGTGGGCGTCCAGGTTCCGGGAGATCGCGTCGCGGACAGCCGCGTCGAGCTCTCCCCCACGCACGTGGTTCTCCAGGGTGATCTGGCTCTGGCCGTCCGCGCTCTCGGCGACGACCACGGCGAAGTGGTGGCCGAGGTCCCGGCTGTCCGCGTGGCCGTTCGCGACGTGCCCAGGACTGCCGTCGCCGGGCACGGTCACGCTGACGTAAGCCTGTCCGGGCCGCGCCCACGCGTACCGGTTCACGCCCACCCTGCGCGCGAGGTCGTCCATCCGCCCGGCCGGCTCCGGCGCGTGACCGGTGAGCCCCGGTGCCGCGGCATAGCGGCGGCCCGGCAACGGACCTCCGGCAACACCGCCGGTCGGCCGCGGACCGCGGCCGACGAACGACGCCGCCGTCCGTCCGTCCACATCGGACACCTCACCGGACTCCGCGCTCACCGCGAGCCCGTCCGCCAGGTGCAGCAGTCCGGTGATCTCCAGACCGTCGCCGGCGTTGACCGGCGCCGTCGTCGTGGTGCCGTCCGCTCCGGTGAAGAGCACCGTGTCGAAGCCGGCGCCGTGGACCACTCCCGCGAAGTCACGGCTGACGTCGACGGTGTCCGGCGGAACGAGCGGAACGACGCGGTGCAGGACCTGTTCGCGGCCGGGACCGCCCAGCGCGAGCGTCGTGGCCGAGACGTCCAGCGTCACGCCACTGCCGAGTCCGCGCAGCACCTCCCGGGCGCGGTCGAGCACGTCGGTGGTGGCGAAGAACTCGCGAGCGTGGTCGACCTCGGCGAAGCGCCCGGACGACCGCACGCCGTTGATCGCGAGGGTGCGGTCTCCCGCCACCCGCAGGACCGGTGGCTCGGACAGGGGACCGTTCCTCGACGTGACGAGGTGGGAGCCGGACGGTTCCGGTGACGCGCCGTCCAGGCCGGGCCGAACTGCCTGGACGCTGCCGCCCCCGTCCGGCCGGCGGCCGACGACATGGCCGGTCGTGCGCACACCGTCCGGTCCGACGCGGTGGAACGTGCCGGAGTCCAGCACCCTCACCGTGCCGTCGTCGCGGACCTCCACCCGTGTGTCGGCGCCGATCACACCGCCGCGGAAACCGTTGCCGCGCAACAGCTCGGCGATCCGGCCCAGGCCGTCACCCAGCGCGGGGTCCGCGATCCGGCAGCTGAGCAGCACCAGGTCGGACGACCGGCTCAGCCCGGTGCCGTGCAGCAGCTCGACGGCGGCCAGCAGCCTCGTCACGCCGGCCTCGTCGACGCGCACCTCCGGACCGTCCTGGCGCCGCCTCAGCGAGAAACCCGGTCCGCCGCGGTGCAGCACGACCGAGAACGTGCCGGGACGCCCCGCGCCCCGCAGGAAAGCCCGCCGCACGACGGCGTCCGTCTTCTCCCCCGGTCCGGGGAAGAAGACACCCCTCACCGCACCGTCTCCGCCGACCAGCACCGTGTGGTCCACTTCGGACAGACCAGGTGTGCCGGTGGCGGCGGGGTCCGCGGCGGTGTCCAGGACGAGACCGGCCACCGGCCGGAGGTGGGCGGGTCCCGCGTCGAGTGAGGTGCGGGCGGGTGCCGCCGAGCCGTCCCCGCCGAGCGAGGTGCGGGCGGGTGCCGCCGGACCGTCCCCGCCGAGCGAGGCGGTGGGCGAGGCCGGGTCGTCCTCGTCCGGCGCCAGTTCCCGCACCAGCGGCGCGCGCAGGCCGGCCTGCGCGGCATCCGCCGTGTTCCGCTCCACCGGGACCGTCAGGCCGAGTACCTCCGCGCCCTGTTCGTCCACGCGGAACCAGACCTCGCCGGGGAACACCGGCCACGTCTGCCGCGTGCCGTCGCGGGCCTCCACCTCCACCGTCACCGCCAGCTTCGCCCTGACGGGGTGGGCGGCGCGCCGGCCCGTGCCGACGACCTCGGCCGCACCACCGGTCTCGGACTGGCGCTCGCTCTCGGTCTTCGCCTCCACTGCGGCTTCCCCGAGGAAGTGCGCGGCGAGGCCGCTGAGGAGCGATCCGCGCACCGCGGCGCCACGGGTTACGGTCCGCAGTGCGCGTGTGCTCGTCGTGGTCGTGGTCTCCACCTCCCCGCCGGGGATCCGCGCGAACAGCTCGCGGTCGAGGAGATCGGCCTTGAACGTCACCGAGGTGATCTCGCCCCCGATGTCGAGCCGGTGTCCTTCGGGCGTGAGCATCTCGGGGAGATGGGGTGCCAGCTGGTCCACGTCGGAGCCCATCAGCAGCTGCGCGGCCCTGCGGGCGTTCAGGTCGTGGAAGGCGAGCTCGCGCAACCGGGCGAAGAGCTCGGGCGCGGTGAAGGGCCACGCCTGGAGGTTCGCGTCCGCGGGCACACCGGACCGGCCCTCCCGGTCCCACAGCTCCCGCAGCGACCCGGTGGCCGACGACAGGACGTCGAGGTCCGCCAGGAACGTCGGCGAGCTCAGCCGCACGGCGTCCGGCAGCGCGAAGGAGTCGGCGTGGTGCACGCCTTGGACGCGTTCGTTCCGCAACCCCGGCAGGTGCCTGACGTAGTCGCCGTCGCGTTTCCACGGCACGATCGTCACGGTCACGCGCAGCGGGTTGCTGCTGCGCTCGGCGGGGCCTTCCCAGGTGAAGACGGCCGACCGTTCCGCCGTCGCGGCCGGGACGGGTCTGCCCGTGCGGTGTGCCGTGGCCGCGGCCTGGGGTTTCACCAGGTCGTTGACCACACCGGAGAGCGCGGTGCCCGCCTGCTCCGCCACGAGCTGTCCGGCCGTGCCCGGCAACGACAGCTTCGGCACGGTGATGTCCGCGCCCACACCGAGGTTGACACCGGCGGTCACCTCCGACACGGCACCGGCCGCCACCTCACTCCTCGTCACGACCTCGGTGCTGGAGCGGTGACCGGGCCTGCGGTCGAGCGGGGTGCCGTCACCGACCTCGAAGTCCACGACGAGCAGCAGCTGGAGCTTGCCGTTGCCGTGGGCGCGTTCGCCGAAGAGCACGAGCCCGCTGCGCGGACCGTCGCGGCGCTGGGCCGCCACCGCGAACTTCGGCAGCATCTCCTCGAAGAGCAGGCGGTAGGAGCCGATGGTCTCCTCACCGGCGCTCGCGGGCACCTTCGTGGTGATCCACTGCCGGAAGGCCGCGCCGACGTGGTCGGTGAGCGCCGCCAACGTCCGCGGTGACATCGGGTCGTGGTCCACCAGGCCGGGGTGCACGCCCTGGTGCCACCGGTCGTGCTGCGGCGGCGTCACGACCACCGCAGGCGCGGAACCGGACACGGCGGCGCGGTAGGCGGCGCCGTCCTCCGGCTCCAGGTTGGTCTCGACGTCGTGCTCGCTGAGCCCCGGCACGCCCGGCAGCTGGCTCGCCGGTACCCAGGCGGTGAGCGCGTTCGCGGTCCACTTCTCCCGCGTGCGCCTGGTCGCCGGGCCGACGTGCGTCCCGCCCAGCGGACCGGTCCGCTCCGCGTGGACCGACGTGTCCAGCGTGTGCTTCACCTGGAAGCGCACCAGGTAGCCGCGTTCCTCCCAGGTCACCGTCTGCGTCCTGGCCACCGTGCCGGCGTCGGCGTCGCGGTGGCCGCGGGTGTACGCCGCCGACACGTCCTGGTTGGTCTTCACGATCCCGGCGACGGGCACCGACGTGCGTGCGGCCAGCGCCGCCTGCCACGTCCGCTCCCCGGCACGGGGCACGCTGACCTCGGTGTGCGCCTTCCTGGTGAACGTGTGCCCGGGATCCACCTCCACGACGACGGGGTTGTAGTACTCCGCCCCCAGCTTCGCCCACCCGACCAGCGCCTCGCTGCCGGGCATCAGGACGCTGCCGGAGTTGGCGCTCTCGACGTGGAGGACGTCGGCGCCGCGGGCGGTGAGCTCGACGTTGTCCTGACGCCGCCGCCTGCTCGCCCAGTCCTCCAGGGCGTCGCGGGACACCGCGTGGTCGTCCTCGTCCTGCGTCTGACCACCCAGCCGGGCGGGGACCGGGCCCCGCACGACCCACTTGACCGCGGCGACGGCCCTGTCGCGGAAGCCTCCGGCGACGCCGCCGCCGAGCGACAGCATGTCCTTGACGACCATCGCCAGCAGCCGTTCGGGAGGCATCGCCTCGACCTCGACGTCGGGCGGCAGCGCCGAGCTCCGCAGGCCCTTGGGCACGACCTCGCCGACGACGCGCCAGTGCTCGTCGACCGCCGGTGCCGGAGACGGGTCGGGGGTCACACCCGCACCCGGTCGTTCGGGAGCGACCACCTCGAAGCGCACGCCGGCCAGGTCCGGGAACCGCACGGTGCTGTCCCGCTCGCCGCGGGCGTCACCGAGCCACGCGGTCAACCGGCCGCTGAACTCGAAGTTGTGCGAGGTGCCCGCTCCGGACCAGCTGTGCTCGACGCTGATCGTCTGGCGGATGTCGTTCGCGCGCTCCACACCGCGGGTGAGGCCCGCGTCCGCGCCGACCTTGACCGGCCCCGTGTCGACGTCCGCGGTGACGCGGAAGCCGTGCGTGCGCCTGCGCGACGACGGCAGGGTCCCGGTGCGGCCGGACGAGGACCGGTCGCTGAGCTCGCGCCACGGCAGGGGCTTCACGTAGTGGCCGCTGCCGCTCTCGGGAACCAGGGACAGGAAGAGGCTGCGCCCGCCCGGCCGCACGGTGAACCGGTGCGCCTCGCCGCCGTTGACGAGCTCGGAGAGGTTGTTCTGCAGGAACGCCGTGAGGTCCTGTGCGACGAGGGCGATGTTCTCGGCGGAGACGACGTCCTGGGCGGCGAGCGCGTGCACGATCGCCCCGACGACCGGCGCCACCTCGTCGTCCCGCAGCACGTACTGCGCGTGGACGTGGTGCAGTGCCTCGTCGGGGTGCATGCCGGACGGCGGACGCGGATCGCCGCCCGTCACCTCCCGGAGGCTGGACGGCTTCGAGTCCATGGCGCCCGGTGGGGCCGCCAGCAGCCAGACGGCGCCCGGCACGCCTCCCACCCTGAGCTCGCGGCCGACCTCGCCGGTCCAGAAGAGCAGCCTCGTGCTCAGCTCGAACCTCGACAGCTCGCCGACGTCGGCGTGGACGCTCTGCCGGCTGAACCGGCGCTCGTCACCGACCGAGTCCACCGCCTGCCTGAGGAAGGTCACCTCGGCGCCGAGCCCGACACCGAGCACCTCGGCGAGGTTCTGCCCGGTCGACACCTTGACGGTGACACCGTGTTCGCGGGTTTTGCCGTGCGTCGTGCTGTGTTCGTTGCTGACCGTCCGGCGGTGGGTGATCCGGGTGGTGCCGTCCTTGTAGCGCAGCACCGCACCCGGCACCTGCTGCAGGTTCACGACGACCTTCGCGTCGCGCCGGCCCCCGCGGGCGAGCTTGAACACGCCGTGGACGTTCTGCCCGAAGACGAGCATCGCGCGCGTGGTCCTGCCGTCGAACGACCTGAGCCACTCCCGCATCCTGATGACCTCGGGGTGGTCGGTGGCCAGCCCGTAGTGCCGGCGGACCAGTTCGGCGACGTCCCGCGGGTCTTCCCCGCCCATCTCGTCGTCCGGGCCGATGAGCCCCGACTCGAACCCGGCGAGCTTGATCATGGCGTCCAGCCGGCGACGCCGTTCGACCAGGACCGCCGCCTGGTCCTTGGCGGAGACCGCGGCGTTCAGGCGGGGCAGCTGGATCGCCCTGGACAGCGAGGCCTGCTGTGCCGCCCGCTGCCGGCGGTGCACCGAGCGCGGCCAGTCCAGTGTCATCGGGACCTCGACGGTCACCGGTGCGGGCTGTGGGGAGAGGTCGGCGGACCGCACCCCGAGGCTGAACCGGCGCGGCTTCGGGTCCACGCCCACCAGGAACCGCACGCGGTGACCGGACCTCCGCACCGGCCGTTGCGACACGACCTCGCTGGAGAGGTCCTCCTCGTGGTTCGTGAGCTGGGACGTCGACGACTTGGGCGTGAGGCCGTGGACCTCGACGCTGCCCGACACGGGCACCGGGCCCAGCGCGGGAACGGTGAACGCCAGGGCGGCCCCGGACCGCTGCTGTTCCTGGGCCGCCCGCCGGATGTCCTGCCGAGAACCGTAGGTCCGCACGACCGAGGCATAGGTGTCGACCGGGTCGGCCGCGTCGCCGTAGGCGTCCACCCGCACCCAGTAGGAGGTCCCGTCGACCTGCTCGCGCAGCTCTCCCCCCGGCCGCGCCGCCAGCTCCCGCAACCGGTCGTCGGAGAACGCGGTGCCGACCCACTCCGCGCCGGGCGTCCCGGCCAGGTCGGTGACGGCCTGCCGGACGCCCACCCAGTCCGGATCGCCGAAGACCACGGGTCCCACGGGCCGGGAACGGCGCCTGGAGACGACGAGCGGGTGCTCTTCCTCCCTGCGCTCCGTCCCGGGCGATCCCGGCGCTCGCGGGACGACGGTGTGCGGCGGCAGGTCGGCCACGTGGCCGTCGGGGAACACCGTGACGTGGTCGTCCAGCGGCACGTCGCCGATGAACAGGTCCAGCACCTCGGTGAACCGCCGCGGCATGCGCAGGCCGTCCGCGGGCACCGCGTCGGGGCTCCACCGCCCCATCAACGTTCCGCTGACGTCGAGCCCGCCGCCCTGGACCGTGGACTCGTCGACGAGGCCCAGCATGTGGCCGAACTCGTGCGCGCTGTGCTCCCGCGACTGACCGGGGTGCCAGTTCGTCTGGTCGATCAGGCGGCCGGGGTCCATCGACACCACGTGGTGCACCACGGACGTCCCGTCCGCGGGCAGGAGGCGGAACCACAACGGCTCGCCGTCCGGCCTGCGCAGCGGACCCCCGTCGCGCCCGCTGTTGAAGTAGCGGTCCACACCGGCCTGGGCGCTGCGCAGCAACGCCTCCCGCGTCGCCTCGCCGTGACGCCCCTCGGGGTCGAGTGCGACGCGGACGGTGACCTCGGTGACCGGCCCGTCCTCGGTCGCGAACCGGCGCACCTCGAACGCCGACCGCTCGACCGCCTCGTGACCGGGCAACGCACGAACCCGGCCGCGCTGCACCACGCCCGTGCGCTCCACCTCCGGCTGCGCCCCGGCCTCGTGCGTTCCGCCGGGCGTCACCGCGTCCTCGATCGCGTCGACGTGGCCGGGCAGGAGGTGGAGCAGTCGTAGCAACGGCTCGGGTTCCCGGCTGAACAGGCCGTCCACGCCGACGGGTTCCCGTTCCGCGAGGGTGGACAGGGCGCCGCACACGAGGTCGATCGACACGCCGGCACCGGAGGCGGCCGCCAGTTCGACGCGTGCGACGACATCGGCGAGTGCGCGGTCCACACGTCGTTCCGCGGCAACGACGTAGTACTCGCGCATGTCGACGATCGCGGACCGGGACCGCTCGTCAGCGTTCTCCCACGACGTGTCGTGCGGGCGGGTCAGCTCGGAGAAGCCGTACACGCGTGGCTCGGTGAGCACCAGCACCGGCACGTCGACGGGAAACCCGTCGTCCCACCTCTCCGGGAAGTCCCGCTGGTCGTCCGTCAACCGGTGGCGCACCGACTCTGCGGTGCCCTCGAACCGCCGGAACTCCTCGGCCCCCACGGCATGAGCCCAGTCGTCGACGCTCAACGGCCGCTCGGCGTCCACGGACGGGTCGAACACGACCCAATCGAGCCGGGCCGGCGTCAGCACGGCCACCGCGACGGCGACGTGGAAGTCCCACTCGACCTCGTCCGTGCCCAGCCCCGCTCCCGCGATGACGATCTTGCGCGGGTCGGCCCCCCGTTGCTGGAGCGCGACCGCCATCCGGTGGGCCCGGTAGGCACAGCCGTCGTCCGGGTAGTCGAACGGCACCCGCCGCTCACCGAAGAGGTGGTCGTCGAAGGTCAGCTCGCGCATCTGCGCGAACCACGCGTCCGCCTGCTCCCGCGACACGGGATCCGTGATCACCTCACCCAGCAGGTGGTCCACGTAGGCGGACTCGTCCGGCCGCAGCCGGCGCAGCTCGGTGGCGAGGTCCCGGCTGAACTCGTCCCAGTAGGCGTCCTCGACCGCCCTGACCGCCTCGGCGTCCCTGCCCAGACCACCCAGCAACGTCACCGCACCCTCGAAGTCGCGGCGCCGGACGCGGGCACCGACCTCGCTCGCCAGCTCCTGCACCGACGGCAGCTCGGCCGGGTCGCCGTCCGGCGGCACCGCGATGGAGCCGACCGGCCGCTCGTCGCCGGGATCGGCGGGGAACGTGGTGACCCGTCCCATGACCTGCAGCGCGCGCTCGTAGTTGGCGTCCGACAGACGTCCGTCCTCGTGCGCGGCGGACAGCGCCTGTGCCAGCTGGTAGGACCGCGCCTGCGCGTCCGGAACCGACGTGAGCCGGTGCAGTCCGATCAGCAACCGCCTGCCGTCGACGGCGGGCTGCGCCAGCGTGGCGACGACGGACCGGTGCGCGATGTCAGTGGCGCGCTCCGGTGCCATGGGCGTCTGGGCGCGCACGACCTGGCTGACGTCTTCTGGGGCCTGTCCCGGGGCCCGTGGCACCTGTGTGCCTGCGGGGAGCGGTGGGGTGACGCCTTGCGGTGCCGGGCGGCGCACCGGCTGCGTCTCGTGCGTCTCGCGGGTGTCGGCGGTGTCTTGGTCGGTCGGTGGTGCGGCGGCCGCGTCAGTCGGCGGCACGGCGGCCACGTTGACCGATGCCGGTGCCACGGCGGCTGGCGATGCTGCGGCCAGGTCGGTTGGCGCCACGGCGGCCACGTTGATCGGCGGCACGGCTGTTGCAAGGGAGCCGGGCAGCTCGTGACCGGTCATCCTTACCTCGTCGGCCACGGGCGCCGGTTCGGGCGCCGGTTGCGGCACGGGTGGCGGCCCCTGCGGTGACTCGCGGGGCGGGGTGCGTTCCGGAACGTTCGACGACGGCGTCCGCTGCCGTTCCGATCTCCGCCCCGGCGTGCCTGCGGGCGAGGGCTTGGGCGCCTCCAGCAGCTTCGCACCCGGCGGTGGTGCGGCGGTGACGTCGCGGTCGTTGCCGTGCGGGATGGCGTCGACCGGCTGCGGATCCCGCGGTTCGACGTCCGGCTCGCTCTCCGTGTCGCTGTCGACGTCCTTCCCGGACATCACGTCGAACACGGAGTCCACGTCCGAGTCCACCAAGTCGTCGGCCGCAACCAAGTCCGCTTCCCGCGCGACGGACTCCGGCGCCACGACCTCCGTCCCAGGCACTTCCGCACCGCCGGTCCACCGGCCGGAGTCAGCACCTCCCACGACGTCGTGGGCCGACGACACGGGCTGCGGGCCGTTCGTGGCCGGCGGGTGGCCCGCGGAGGGCGCCGGAGTCAGCTGCCCGGACGCCGGAGAGGCGGCGAACCCGTGCTGCGCGCGCAGCTCGGGCACCTGGCCGCCGGTGACCGGCGGTGTGGGGGCGGCCGATGACTGTGCGGGCAGGTCCTGCGACGAGGACGGGACTCCAGGCAGCGGCCCGTGCCCCTGCAACGCCTCGACCGGCGCGGGCCCAGGCTGTCCGGCGTCCGCACGCGGCACACCAGCGCCGGAACTCGACTGCCCAGAATCCACGCGCGGCACACCGGCGTCAGAACCCGGCAGGCCAGCATCCACGCGCGGCACACCGGCGTCAGGACCACGCTCACCGCCCTCCGCGCTCGGGACGTCATCGCCAGAACTCGGCTGCCCGGCATCAGCGCGCGGCACGCCGGCGTCAGGACCCGGCTCACCAGCCTCCGCACGTGGCAGGCCAGCACCAGGACCCGGCAGGCCGCCGTCAAGGTGCGGCGCGCTGGCAACAGAACCTGGGAGGCCCGCGTCGGCACGCGGCTGCGCGGGCGGCGGGACGTCCTGCTCGCCGGTGACCGGTTCCGTCTGCGACTGGTGCTGCCAGGCAGGCGACGTCTGCGGCGAAGCCGGCCCAGCCTGGGGGTCCACAGTGGACGGCCCAACCGCCGGAGGCACCACGGGCGCCGGGTGCGATACCGGCGACGGCACCACCGGGCCGGGCTGGACGTCAGCCCGGGCCCCGGTTCCAGTCCGGTCAGCCGGGTTCTCCCCGCCGCCCGGGACAGGCGCCCTGGATTCCGAGGCCTGGTGCTGTTCAACGGCGAGGTCAACACCGCCGACGCCGGGCACCGGGGAACCAGCCGTTGCCGGTGGGGGAACCTCCCGTCCAGGCTCCTGAACCTCGCCCACCGCCGGAGAGGAACCGGTGGTGGATCCGGCCTGCGGCACGTCGCCGGTTCCCCGCTCGGCGGGAACACCACCGTTGCCAACACCCGGCAAGGCATCCACCACTGCGGGAACACCGCCTCGCACCGGCACCACCCGCCCGGCGAGCGGTACGTCGCCACCACCGTTCCGCGAAGGGACGGCGTCTCCGGCAACCGTCCCACCCCGCCCGCTCCCCCGGCCTGACGGAACCTCGCCGCGGGCCGGACCACCTCCACCCGCCAGCGTCCCCGCCGAACCGGTCTCCGGTGATTTCCCACGCCCCGCAACAGGAGTTCCTCCACCCACCCCCGTTTCCACGGCCGGCGCCGTAGCGGCACCCTCCCCACCAGCGACCGGAACCCGCTCCCCTCCGGGCTCCCCGATCGCGCCCACCACAGGCATCTTCACCGCACCGCCGTTGACCACCCGGTCGATCGCGTCCCCGGCGTCGTGCGCCTTCTTCTCGACGGCACCGCTGAAGGCACCACCCACGGCACCGGCCCACAGGTCGTTCATGCCGCCACCGAGGATGCCCGCGGCGCCCGCCCCCACCACGACGTCGGCGACCGCCTCGGTCGCGCCGTGGAACGCCGCCGTGTCCTCCAGGTGCGGCTTCCACCTGCCCACGCCCAGGTGCATGCCGCCGGCGAGGCCCTCCGCCGCCCCACCGGCCACGAAGCTGATCAGGGAGCTGTTGCCGTCCCAGCTGAGCCGGTTGCCCTCGATGACCTGGGCGATCTGTGCGATCGCGTCCTGCACGACCTCCTCGACGCCGCCCTCCAGGGCCTCGGCGATCAGCCTGATGACCCAGTGCAGCCGTTGCGAGATCTGCTGCACGGCGATGCGCGCCGAGGTGATGAACGCCGGGACGAGCGGCGCGGTGAAAGGGCTCGACAGCGCCCACAGGATCGACGCGGCGAAGAAGGCGATCTCCACCATCATCGCGTAGATCGAGTGTTCGACGTTCAACGCCAGGTCGAGCAGGCTGCTCGACTGCGCTTCGGTGATCAGCGCGATCCGGGGGACCTGTCCGAGCACGTGGGTGACCTGGTCGCGGAACGCGCGCCCGGCCTGGCCACCGACGGCCTGCCCGACCGACCCGACCAGCTGCGCGACGTCGTTCGCCATGTCCAGCAGCGTCCGGCCGCTCTCCAGCCAGTTCTGCGCGAGCGCGCGCACGGCCGCCACATCGACCTTCGGTGCCTGCCCGGCCACCAGGACCCAGAGCCAGTCGAACGACGGGTCGAAGTCGAGACTCACCGGACGCCTCGGTGTGGAGTCGTGCGGGCCCGCGGCAGAGCACGACCGCGGGCCCGCACGACTCCGGTGGCGGGGTTCACGAAGTTCCTCAACAGGTGTGCGCGCTGTTCAACGACCTGCGGCGTTGCTCGCGAGATCGTCGCAGCGGCGGGGTTCAGCGGCGGCCGTGGTGCTCGCTGTCGTCCTCCGGCCACTGGCCGGGGATGTTGCCGGGTTCAGGCGCGCCGTTGAGGTTCAGCGCGTTCTTGGCGACGTGGGTGTTGTTCTCCTCCGTGGCCACGCAGTAGGCCGCGAACTGCTTCACGCTTTGGCCGAGCATGTCGATGCCCTTCGCCAGGGCGCCGATACCGCCCAGGTACTCCGCCCCGCGCTTGTAGTACTTGGGTGCGAACGTGCTCCAGCTGTCGTCGCCCTCAGGGGAGTTCAACGGCGCGTAGGAGGCGAGCTCCTGGTTGCCGGTCATGTAGTGGTAGAACCGGGAGCTCGCCGACTGGAAGAGCGCCGCGGCCTTCATCAGCGCGTCGGTGTCGATCGAGACCCGCCCCGAGCCGAGGCCGAAGTTCATCATGGGGGCCGGGCCGCTCTTGTGCTCGTCGCCGCCGGGAACGTCCTCGCCCGGGCCATCTGGCTTGATCATCGCATTCAGTCCCTGATGTTCATGACGTCACGGGTGGTGGGGCGCAGCTCGGGTTCGGCGGGCAGCAGCGACTGCAGGTCCACGTCACCGGAGAAGAGCTTGCGGGCGTCGACTCCGGGAGGGAGCGTCGGCGCGATCACGTCGGCGGCCTCGTCCGCCACCTGCTGCTGGGCGTCCATGATGGTCTTCAGGACGGCGGCTTCCAGCTCTGCCGGCGTCATGCGCTTGTAGGCGCCGCTCGGGAACTTCACGTCCTTCACCACGCCGCCGTGCCCGACGGTCACCGCCACGACCCGCCGGGGAGCGCTGACCGTGCACGACAACTCGCTGAGCCGCTGCTGCGTCTCGCGCAGCTGGGCGAACTGCTGCTGGTACTGGCTCTTCAGCTGCTCGATCTGTTCGGACTGCGGATAGGACACCGCACGCCTCCCTCGGCCTGCTCGCCGTGACCCGACATCAGCAGTAAACGGTCAAAAGCGCAGTGTCTGACCCGAACGACCCCGTTCCGAACCTGAAAGGAACCGCATGGTGCCCTAACGCACCCGATGTCGCGGAACCGATTGAGACACGTTCCGCGAACGGGCAGAGTTCGACGCGGAAGGCGCCGCACAGGCGAAACGAACAGATTCCCTGGGCGTGACCGGGCAGCCCGCTGCCGGACGGCTCCGTCCACCGCGTGGCCGCCACCGCCGGGACAGCTCGTCTTCTCGCCGGTCGCCGCAAGTGGAATGGGTCCGAACAGCCGCGTTCGGACCTCGCGGCACCGGTGTAGATTCGGACATCCGGCAGACGCATTCGGGCAGGTGCGGTGTACCGGCGGCAGACAGGCAGCTTTGTCGTTTCGCAAACCTGCCCCCCGTTCTGACTGGCCTTCCGCGAGGCTCGCACGGTCTCCTGAGAGCATGACTTCGCAGACCGCCTGGCCGGACGGCCGGCGCCCCCTGGCCGCAGGGCACGCAAGCCGCACGACCATCCGGGTCTTGGTTCACGCGTCGGACCCGCTGATCGCATCGGGCCTGCTCGCGATGCTGCGGCCGACACCCGGCATCGAGATCGTCACGGAACCGCAGCAGGCCGACGTCACCGTGGCCGTGGCGGACGCCTGCCTGCACGAGGTGCTGCAGCCCGGCACGTCCCGTCTGGTCCTCATCGCGGACGAGCTCCGCCAGGCGGAGCTGTGGACGGCCATCGAACACGGGCTGGTCGTGCTGGTGCCGCGTGCGGAGGCCACGACCAGGACGCGGCTGCTGCGCGCCATCGCCGACGCACGCGAGGGCCGGGGTGACCTGCCCGCCGAGCAGCTGGGCAGCGTCCTGCGCGGGCTCAAGCAGCTGCAGGAGACGACGCTCGGGCCGCGCGACCTCACCCTCGCGGGTCTGTCCCTGCGCGAGACCGAGGTGATCAGGCTCCTCGCGGACGGGCTCGACACCGCCGAGATCGCCGAGCGGCTCATCTACTCCGAGCGCACGGTCAAGAACGTCCTGCACAACCTGCTGAGCAGGCTCAACCTGCGCAACCGCGCCCACGCGGTCGCCTACGCCTTGCGCCACGGTCTGATCTGAGACGGTCTCAGCTGAGACCCCGCCCCGCCTGGTCCCGTGCCGCGGACGGTCTCGCACCGTCCGCGGGGGTCACAACGCCGTGGCTCCGACCAGGAGGGGTCCCAGCAACGACTCCAGCCACGTCTGGGCGCTCGTGGGCCCGTACTCGGCGTCGCAGCAGTCGTCGCGCGGGTGGAGAGCGGCGAGCACGTCGCCGATCACGCGGCACCAGGCGTCGACGTCCCGGGCGGTCTCGAGCAGCACCGCGGTTCCGGACGGCGGCAGCGTGCCGAGCACTCGCCGCGCCGCCGCAGCGGTCTCCGGCAGGTACACCGGCGCCCACCACGAGATCTCCCAGTCGGCGGCACCGGCGGGAACGTGCTCGCGCACGATCGCGGCGATGCGCTCGTCGTTCACCGGTTCGTCGGCGAACAGCCGGCCCGATCCGGGGGTGCCGCCGTCCACCCACCGGCACCCGGCCAGCCACCGCTCCGCGAGCAGGACGAGGCCGTCCGAGTAGGACCGCAGCGATTCGACCTCGTCCTCGGACAGCACACCGATCATGCCTTCGTCGCCACATCGGTCCCAACGGTTCACCGCTTCGTCTCCTCGCAGCGCGTGATCTCGGCCTCTCCGCGTCCACCACGTGAGCGGACCAGGTCTTCCGGGGTGCGGAGAGATCAAGTTAACCGGTGGCGAAGGCCCAAACGAGACTGAAGGACGCGATCGGCCTTTCCACCCTTCGAAACCTGCACTGAAGATCGCGCTCCGCCGCAAGCCCGTGGCGGAAGCCGGGTGCGCCGGCGGACGGCACGCCAAGCGGAAAGGCTCGCTCGTGGACGGAGACACCCCGCCGCCCAGCGGAATCGACCCCCGGTCGCTCCGGCGCTGCGCCGCGGAGCGCAGAGGCCCGCCGGACGACCCGCAAGCCGATCCTGCGCAGACCGATCCCACGCGGGCCACGGCTGACCCCGGACCGGAACCGCTGCCCCAGGAGCCCTCCCGTCCATCCTAAGAGGACGGTCGGCCTTCCGCGATCGGCAAGGTCTCGGTGAGCACGCCGACCCCGCTGTCGCGCAGCGTCGCGCACACCTCGGCCGCTTCCCGGTCGTCCAGGAGGGCCGCGGCGCGGACGAACTCGCCGACGAGCCGGACCGACCTGACCCCGCCGGGGTTCACCAGCACGTCCAGGTCGTCGCCCAGGTGCTCGACCAGCTCCCGGAAGGCGACCGGCAGCCACCCGGCCGCGCGGGTGCGCCGGTGCACGGCGGACGTGGCGGCCACGACGCACCGAACCTCGTCCGGCGACCACGCGACCAGCGGGCGGCCATAGGCGTTCAGCGCGATCTCGCAGGTGGACTCGCGCAGGAGCAGCTGGAACTGCCGGGCGTCGAGCCGGCCGTCGAGCAAGAGCACGAGGGCGGCGTCCACCAGGTCGGACGGCGAGTCGGGACGGCTGGGCACGTAGCCGGGGTTGCCGAGGAACCGGATGGGCCTGCCGTCGTCGAGCAGCCAGCCGCCCAGCACGCTCTGGATCGGCGGAACCTCGCCGTCGTTCTCCCGCACCCACACGGGATCGACGAGCAGGAACCAGTTCTCCCGCACCGCGGTCACGGCCGTTCCGCCTCCGGGGCGGGCGGTGCCTCCGTTTCCGTGCTGAACTGCGGTGCGGCCGGAGTCTCGTCCTGCCTCGGTTCCCAGGGGACGAGTAGCGCGCCGGACTCCTTCCGGTACCTGTCGTACGCGGCGGACGCGTCGTCGTCGCTCATCATGAAGGTCTCGCGCATGAAGTCGCCGGTGAGCCGGACGGAGGCGGGACCTCCGGGGTTGAACAGCACGTCCACGCCGTCGGCCAGCGTCATCACGAGCTCGTCGAGGTCGATGCGCCGCCATTGCGGTGAGCTGACCCTCCTGCGGTGCGGCTCCGCGGTCGCCACGACGACGCAGGCGATGTCGTCCGGCGACTGCACGACCAGCGGCTTGCCGTCCCCGTTCATCGCGATGTCGAACAAGCAGTCGCGCAGCATCAGCTGGATGTGCTCCGCCTCCGCACCGCCGTGCAGGACCAGCCTCAGCACGGCGTCCAGCGGGTCCGTCGGCGAGTGCTCGTCGGCGGGCACGTAGTCCGGGTTGGCCCGGAACCGGCCGACGCGGCCGTCGCCCTCCACCGGCCACAGCCCGACGACGGCCTCGACCGGCGGCAGTGCGTCCTCCTCGGACGGAGCCCACGCCGGGTCCATGAGCAGGAACCAGTTCTCGAGCGGCCCGCTGTCCTGGGTGTCCTCGGTGGTGTCGGTCGTGTTGGCCATCCTCGTCCTCACGTTCGCGTCGCCGGTGTGCCGACGCCCTGTTCCCGGAGCATTCGCGCACGGCGGAGGAGCACGAAGTAGTGCGACGACGCGGTTCAGAACCCCAAGTGAAGCAAAGAGTGCCTGAACGCGCCGGATCGAACTCCCCGCGGTCCCGACTCGGCCGTCACCGCGTCGGACCGCGCCACACGCTCAACTTTCTTCCGGTTCTTCCTTGATCTCCGGATCCGCCCTGCGCTTGGCCTTGGGGGCACCGACCTTCAGGATCCATTTCGTGTCCTTGCCGTAGTGCACCCAGAGGATTCCGTAGGGGTTCTTGACGGGATCGGCGAGGTTGTCGAGCCCCACGAAGGTGGCGAAGCCGTGCGTGATGAAGCCTTCGGGGTCGTTCGGATCCGGGATGTCCAGCTCGCCCTGGATCGGCAGGGTGTTGATGTAGTTGTTGTCGACCGTGCCGCGGGCGTTCAGGGCGGTGTTGGCGAAGGCGAGCGAGTTGCCGGCTCCCTCAGCGCTGATGAGCACCTCTTTGGGATCCTTCGGACCCGGGATGTCGGCTCCTTCGGCGCTGATGAGGACCTGTTCTTGTTCGTTGGGCCTCTTCTTGTTCTTCTCGCGACCACCACCCGCGATCCGGTAGGACGGGAAGTGCTCGTGATCTGCCTCGTACCGAGCCTGCTGGAGCTCACGATCCGCGGGGTTCAGGAGCGGGTTGGGCACGGCACCCGCGTAGAAGAGGATGTTTCGTCCCTGGCTGAACAACGGCTGCTCCTCCATCGGGACGCTGCCCGGTGCCTTGGCGAGAACAGTCTGGTTCTGGCCGACCAGAACACCGTCCTTGCGCCTGACGTGGCTCGGCTTCACCCGGCAGACGTAGACCGGGCTGTCCTCGTGCGTGGGCCGCATCGGCGCGATGGTGACCTCGCCGGGGGTCGGGTTGACCGAGCGGAGCACGTGACGGCGCGCGCTCGCGGTCACGTTGCGCTCGTTCCTCTCCCACAGCTCGTCGAACTCGGCACGGCTCATGTTCGGCAGACGGTCGTCCCTGGGGTCGTTGGCGATCGCCCAAAGAGGCGCCTTGCCCACGGTGAAGCGCGCGACGATCTCGTCGGCACGCCGGCGGATCTCGGGGTGGATGTCGCCGTCCGGCCCGGCGAAGAGCTCTGCGACCCGGTAGAGCGGATCGGCAGAGGAGCGGAACATGAACATCCGGTCCATCCCCACGATCGGGAGCAGGCCGTGGGAGACGAGGAACAGCTCCGGGGAGGGCGTCTCCCCGTCGGGGCCGACAACCCGTTCTCGCCGCCCCTGGTCCACCCACCTCATGCCCGTGACGTCAGGCGGGGTGTCGTCGGAGGTGTTGTAGAGGTGCGCGACCTGGTGGGCAGCGATCAGCCCGCCGGAGAGCTCAGCGACCTGTGCGGGCCGGTACGTGGGTGATCGGCGCTCCAGCATGACCAACGCCCACTGGCCCACCAGCTCACGGGTGGCGGGATCGGTCGGGACACCGCTGTCGTCCCTCGTCAGGTCCAGAGCGGGGTACTCAGTGGCTTTGACGTGGATCAGCGCATCGAGCAACGTGCCCAAGCCCTCATCAGGTGGCACAAAATCGATCACCTGCTCACGCACCACGACCGGCATGCCGGTGTTCACCGGTTCAGCGGGTGCGGCGACGGCATCAGGCGGAGTTCCGTACAGGAAGGCGCGGATGCTCTCGACCTCGTGCGCGGCGATCAGACCGCCGGAGAGCTCCGCGACCCGCGCTGACGTGAACCCGGACGGTTGCGCCAGCATGGCCGACACCCACTGGCCCACCAGCTCACGGGTGGCGGGATCAGTCGGGGCACCGCTGTCGTCCCTCGTCAGGTCCAGAGCAGGGTGCTCAGCGGCTTTGACGTAGATCAGCAAATCGAGCAACGTGCCCAAGCCCTCCACCGGCGGCACAAAAGCGATCACCTGCTCGCGCACCACATCCGACATGCCCGTGCCCACCGGCTCAGCGGGTGCGGTGACGACGTCGGACGGGGTCTCGTGCTGGAGGTCGGGGATGTGCCCGGCCGGCTCTTCGGCGACCACCAGACCGCCGGAGAGCTCCGCGACCTGCGCGGGCGTGAACCCGGACGGGTGCTTCAGCATGGTCGACGCCCATTGGCCGACCAGTTCCCTGGTGGTGGGGTCGGTCGGGATGCCGCTGGAGTCCCTCGTCAGGTCAAGGGCGGGGTAAGCGTTGGCTTTGACGTCCTTCAGCGCATCGAGCAACGTGCCCAACCCGTACGCGGGCGGCACGAAAGCGATCACCCGCTCACGCACCACGGCCGGCAGCTCCGCTCCCACCGGCACAGCGGACTCCACAGGGCCGGCCGCGACATCGGACGGGGTGTCGTCAGGGACGTCCTGCATGCGTTCGTCCTGCCGCACAACGATCAGGCCGCCGGACAGCTCCGCGATCTGCGCGGGCGTGAACCCGGGCCGGTGCTCCAGCATGGACGACGCCCACCGGTCCACCAACTCACGGGTGGCGGGATCGGTCAGGACACCGCCGAGATCCTTCTCCAGCCCCAGAGCGGGGAACACCTTGGCTTTGACGTCCTTCAGCGCATCGAGCAACGTGCCCAACCCGTACGCGGGCGGCACGAAACCGATCAGCTGTTCACGCACCGCGGCCGGCAGCTCCACGAGCTCGGTCGCCCGATAGTTGTCGTCACCGTCGAAAACGATGTAGTGGGTGGGGACGTTTTCGCCGAAGGCGTTGTGGGTCGACAGCCGGCCGTCCTCGCGGATCGCCCTGAGGTTGCGGCCCAGCACCTCCATCACCAGTTGCGGAGCCAAGAAGGCGCTCTGCCTGTTCGAACGTCCCGGCGTGCGCAGACCGGTCTCGACCTCATCCGCCGGGAGCCCGAGCTCGTCCCGGCTCCGCCCGCCCCGCTCGGGCAGCTTCATGCGGCGATAGGTGTCCGCCGTGGCGTTGCGCAGACCCGTCACGGACGGTTCCTGGCCGAGACGCCCGAGCCGATCCGACAGCACGGCCGCGGGCACGGACCTGAGCACGGCTTCGTAGAAGGAGTCCGGACCGGTTGTGACGTCGAGGATGCGCAGCCCGAGCCCCGCGGCGGCGACAGACTGCTCGGCGTTCTCGATCCGGGCTTGACCGGGGTCCTGCTGACGCGGGGCTTGCTGACGTGGGGGCTGGGTCTCCGGCGCCGGCCGGTTCTCGTCGTGCGAGCCGCTCTCCACCGCGGGAGGTGGTTCCGCGTTCGATGGGGCGGGGCCGGACGGTTCCGGCGGAGTGTGAACGGCGGAGGTCCCATCGTCGACCACGGTCACACGCGGCAGGTCCGGTGCGTGGACCGAGCCACCCTGGACGACGTCGAGCGGGGCGGTCGCGCGGTAGTGATCGGCACGGACGTGAACGACGTAATAGGTGGGGAGGATGCGACCGAGGGCGAGGGTGGTCGCCAACCGGCCGTTCTTGCGGATCGTCTTGACCTCGACGCCCAGCACTTCGGCGATCAACCGCGGGACCAGGTCGTGACCCGGAACGGGCGAACGCTCCAGGACGAGCAGTCCTTCCTCCACCTCGCCCGCCGGGAGCCAGATGCGGCGGTAGGCGTCCGCCATGGCGTGGCGCAGACCCAGCGCCGTCGCTTCCCTGCCGAGTTGCGTGAGCCGGCGCGACCACACGTCCTCGGGCACGGACCTGAGCACGGCTTCGTAGAAGGAGTCCGGGCCGGGAGCGACCTCGACAACGCCCAACCCGAACCCAGCGGCGGCGACGGACTGCTGGACCCTGTGGATCAGATCCGCCAACCGCGCTTTCCTGGTGGCCACACCCGACACGCGAAGAGCCAGGACGATCACCTTGTCGGTGTCGTCGGGGTACTCGGCGAGGTGCACGCGGATCAACTCCCCGATCCGCTCATCACCGAGGTTCTTGACAGGTACCGACGCTGCGACGACCTCGTAGACCAGGGCACGCACCCGATCGGGGTCGACCTCGGAAACCTGACCGCTGACAGCGTTGACGATTTCCCGGACCGCGCTACCAGGATGGCCGCCGTAGTACTCCTTGACCAGATCCTTGATCTGGTCGTCGGTCCGCACGCCGTGATCCCGGCTTCCCGCGTTCTCCTGAGCGGGTGCCGGGGCGTCCGGCGCCGACCGGATCCCGCTGCCCGTCGCCTCGTCGTTCCGCGGGGCGGCTTCGAGCCGGACGGTGGCTCGGTAGTGGCCGCTACCGTCGCGAACGACGTAGAAGGTCGGGAGGTCGTCATTGACCACGACGTCCTCGGCCATCAGCCGGCCACGTTTGAGAGTCATCGTCTTGACGTTGACGCCCAGCACCGCAGGCATCAACGTCGAGACCCAATGGCTGTTCCGCACGTCCCGAGGCCCCGGGTCGCGCACGCCTTGCTCCACCTCGTCCGCCGGGAGCCCCCGCTCGTTCAGGCTTCGTGACCCCAGGTGGGGCAACGGCGTGTTCCGGTAGGCGTCCGCCGTGGCCTGGCGCAACCGCAGCACCGTCGCTTCCCTGCCGAGTTGTCCGAGCCGGCGCGACCACACGTCCTCGGGCACGGACCTGAGCACCGCTTCGTAGAAGGCGTGCGGGCCGGTGGTGACCTCGACGACGTCCAGCCCGAGCTCAGCGGCGGCGATGGACTGCTGGACCAGGCGGAGCAGGCGGAGCAGCTCCTCGTTGTCGAGGGAGACGCCTTGCTTGCGAACAGCTGCGGCAGTCGAGACCTGGTCGGCACCGGGATGCTGCTCGAGGTGCTTGCGGATCAAACCCAGGACGTGGGTTCGAGTGAACTTGTTGCGATGCCGGACCGGGGTTCCCATGACGTCGCGGAGCAGGGCGGCCACTCGGGCGTGGGAAGCTGCGACACCCTGAGCGAGGACAGCGTCCACGGCGTTCGTGACGCTGACCTTGGGGTGGGCCTCGTGGTAGTCCTTGAGCACGTCCTTGATCTGGCTCGGACTCCACGCACTGCCATCCTGCTCACCGGTGAGCTGGAAGAGCAGGAGTCGCAACTTCCCTTCGGAACCGGTGGCGTGCGGACCGACAGCCTTGAAGATCGCCGCGAAGTCGTCTCCGGGATGCTCGGCGAGATGCCTGCGGATCAGTTCCCGGTCCCGCTCGTCATGCGTGTTCTCCTGAACGGGAGCCCGGGTTCCCGGCACCGGCCGGTTCTCGTCGTGCGAGCTGCCCTGGACACCGGCGGATGATCCCGCAGCGGTCACGAGCGGTCCCGGTCCGCCGACCGGCGCCTGGGCCGAGGGATCCGGGACGGTCGCCTGGTAGCTGACGCCACTGTCGTGAACGATGTAGTGGGTGTCCCGGTTGTCGGAGAAGACGTCGCTGGTCGACAGTTTGCCTTCTCTGCGGATCGTCTTGAGGTTGATGTTCAGCACGTCGACCATCAACCGTGGAGCCAGGTCGTCGATGCGCGCGTCCCAGCGCCCTGGAGTGCGCAGGTCGATCTCGAGCTGATCCACCTCCAGCGCATCCGGGTGCTGCTCGTCCAGCTCGCTCAACCGCAGGCTGCGGTAGGCATCCGCTGCGGCATTACGCAGACCCCGCACGGACGGTTCCCGGCCGGCTTGCCAGAACCGGGTCCACCACACGTCCTCGGGCACGGACGCGAGAACGGCTTCGAAGAAGGCGTCGTTGCCGGGCGCGACGCGGACGATGCGCAGCCCGAGCGCAGCGGCAACGTCAGACCGCCTGACCTCCCAGATCAGATCCGAAAACCGCGATGCCTGAACGGCAACACCGTGCGCACGAGCAGCAAGATTGATCATCTTGTTGGTGTCTTCGAAGTACTCGTCAACGTGCTTGCGGATGAAGTCCTTGATCTGGTCGTCACGGAACTGCCGGCGCCGGACCGAACTCGCCATGACCTCGTAGATCAAAGCGCGCAGGTAGTTGTCGTTGAGCACACCGCCACGTCGGGCAACGGCATCCGCGATGGCCTTGACACCGCTGCCGGGATCACCGTCGCGATACTCCTTGATCCAATCCTTGATCTGGTCGTCACTCGGCGGTTCCGCAGCCACCTGTGCAGCGGATGGGGCCGGCACGGCGGGTGTCACAGGCACGGCGGGTGTCACAGGCGCGGTGCCGCCGGAAGCACGGTGGATGCGCTCGGCCACGTCCGCGGTGACCAGGCCGCCGGAAAGTTCCGCTACCTCCGCGAGCGTGAACGCACGCCGACTCCCCACCATGGCCACCACCCACCGGCCGACCAGTTCCTGGGTGGCGGGGTCGACCGGGACACCGCCGGCGTTCCTCGTCAAGTCGAGAGCGGGGTACTCGTGGGTTTGGACGTACTCCAAGGCATCGAGCAGCGTGTTCCAGCCGCGGTCAGGTGGCACGAAAGCGATCACGCGTTCACGCACGGCAGTCGGCAGGTCCTTGTACTCGGTCGCCTGGTACCTGTCGTCATCGCGATGGACGACGTAATAGGTGGGAAGCTCGTCATCGAAACCGACATGGGTCGACACCCAGCCGCCCTCGCGGATCGTCTTGAGGTTGATGCCCAGCACGTCGGCCACCAACTGCGGAGCCCAGAAGCCGCTGTGCGCGTTCTGATGCTCCGAACTGCGCAGACCCTTCTCGACCTTGTCCGCCTCCAGCTCATCCGGGCCTTGCTCGCCGGGCTCGCGCGACCTCTGGCGCCGGTAGGCGTCGGCCGTGGCCTGACGCAACCCCGCCACAGTTCCTTCCTGGCCGAGCCGGTCGAGCTCAGCGGACCACACGCCCCTGGGCACGGACCTGAGCACGGCTTCGTAGAAGGAGTCCGGGCCGGCCGCGACGTCGACGATCCGCAGCCCGAGCCCGCCGACGGCGATGGACAGCCTGGTGTCGTCGATCAGCCTCGTCAACCACGTGCTTCCGAGGAGGATCCCCTGGTCACGAACAGCCCGAGCAGTCGACTCCGTGTCGTCGAGGGGGTTCTCGGCGAGGTGCTGGTGGATCACACGCTCAGCGGCGCGCTGCTCCTCGACCGTTCCCGGCTCATCCGACCCGTGCCTGACGAAGTGCGTCAGACGCTGCAACCGTTCGTTCCTGACGTCGCCGACCAGCTTGTGCAGGTGGTCGTCGGAACCGGTGACGCCCCATCCGCGAACCGTGGCGACAACCGCAGCGTCGCCGTCGTCGGGATGACGGGCAACGTGCTCGCGGATCAGGTCCACGTCCCGCTCGTCAGCCGACTTCTCCTGAGCGGGTGCCCGGGTTGCCGGTGCCGGCTGGGTCTCGTCGTGCGAGCGGTCCTCGGTACCCGCTGTCGCAAGGGGTTCCGCGCGCGACGGCCCCGGTTCGCCGACCGGTGCGTGGATCAAGGCGTCCTGGGCGGCGTCGACTGGGGCGGTCGCCCGGTAGTGGTTGATGCCGTCGTGAACGACGTAATAGGTGCGGAGGCTGGGGTCGATGTCGACGCCGTTGGTCGACAGCCCGCCGTCGTTCGTGATCGTCTTGAGATTGATCTTCAGCACTCCGGGCACCAACTGCGGAGCGAAGTCACCGCTTTCGCTTGCCCAGTGCCCCGGAGTGCGCAGCCCGGTCTCGATCGCGTCCGCCGGGAGGCCCAGGTCGTCCGGGCTCTGCCCATCCAGCTCCAGCCTCCCCAGGCCGCGGTAGGCGTCCGCCGTGGCCTGGCGCAAACCCAGCACCGTCTGTTCCTTGCCGAGTTGCTTGAGCCGGCGCGACCACACGTCCTCGGGCACGGACCTGAGCACGGCTTCGTAGAAGCAGTCCCCGTCGCGTTCGAGGTCGACGACCCGCAGCCCGAGCCGAGCGGCGGCCGCAGCGGACTGCGCGGAAGGGCCGTGCTCCTCCGATGACGGAGCTCCCAGTCCCCCTTCCACTGCACCCGCCGCGATGCCGTGCTCCCCGGTCGCCCTCGGCGTGGTCCGCTCGTCCCGAACAGCTTTGATCAGCTTCATCATCTTGTTGGTGCCGGCGTAGCCGCGACGCTGACGAACAGCCTTGGCGATCGCCTTGACGTTGTCGCGGGGATGGTCGGCGATGTGCTCACGGATCAAGTCCTTGACCTGCTCCTCCTCCGACCCGTCCTGGATTCCCGTGACCTGGCTGACCAGGAGCCGCAACCTCTCCTCGGTGCCGACGGCGCCCCGCGCGGTGACAGCATCGAGGATCGCCTTGAAGTCGTCTTCGGGATGCTCGGCAACGTGCTCACGGATCAAACCGGTGTTCCGCTCATCAGCGACCTCGCGAACCAGGTTCCCCAACCGCTTGTCGCCGCCACTGGCGCCCCGCGAACGAACAGCCTTGACAGTCGGCCAGACACCCGCACCAGGCGTCTCGGCGAAATACTCGCGGATCAACTCGATGATTTGACCGTCACTCGACTTGTTACGGGCCTCGGCCTGGGTTCCCCTGGCGGCGTGAACCAACGATGACAAATACTCGTCGGCGCCAGTGGCGCCCTGGCTTCGAACAGCCTCGATGATGCCTTTAATGCGCTCGCCAGGATTTTTGTCAAGATGCATCCGGATCAAATCACTGATTTGATCTTCACTCAACTCACCATAGGGCCGGACCTGGGTCCCCTTGACCAGATGAATCAGATCCCGCAACTTCCCGTCGCCGCCGATGGCGCCTCGCAGACGAATGGCGTCCCTGACCGCCACGACGCCAGCATCGGGATTCTCGGCAAGATACTCCCGAATCAAACTTTCGATTTCTTCTTCACTCGAGCCACCAGAAGACTGGGCCTCGGTTCCCCTCGCCTTGTGAACCAGGTGCCGCAGCAGCTCATCGCCGCCGGTGGCGCCCCGCTGACGTACAGCCTCGACAAGCAGCATGATGCCGGCATCAGGATTCTCAGCGAGGTACTCCCGAGCCGCAGCGATGACCTGCTCGTCGCTCAACCCCCTGCGGGAACGGGACAGCGTTCCCTGCGACGGCGGATTCTTGCCGTGCGAGCTGTCCTCGACACCCGGCACGGGCGGTGGTTCCGTGAGCGACGAGGCGAGGCCGGATCGCACCGGCAGCTCCCGATCGGTGAGCGGCCCGACGGCGAGCTCGCTCGGACGTGGCCGGTCCGGGTCGCTGACCTGTGCGTGGGCCGGGTCGTCCTGGGCGGCATCGAGCCCGGCGGTCGCCCGGTGGGGCCCGGTATCCGGGATCAGGTCCTTGAGCCGGTCGTCACTCGGCAGGTCCGCATCCCCCGGTACCGCAGGCGCAGCGGGTGCGGCAGGCGTGGTGTCGCGAGCGGCACGGTGGGTGCGCTCGACCGCCTCCGCGGTGACCAGGCCGCCGGAGAGCCGCGCGATCTCCACGGGCGTCAACGCAGGCCGGTTCTCCCGCATGGCCGACACCCACTCGCCGACCAGCTCCGCGGTGACGGGACTGACCGGGACGCCACTGGGTCCCCTCGTCAAGTTCAGAGCGGGGTACTGGCGGGCTTGGACGTGCTTCAACGCATCGAGCAGCGTGTCCCTGCTGTGAGCGGCCGGCACGAAAGCGACGACCCGCTCGCGCACCTCGTCCGGCAGGGTCGCGCGCTCGGTCGCCTGGTAGTCGTTCCCATCACGGTGGACGACGTGATAGGTGGGAAGTCCGTCGTCGAAGCCGGGCTGGGTCGAGACCCGGCCGTTCTCGCGGATCGTCTTGAGGTTGACGCCCAGCACGTCGACCACCAGCTGCGTAGCCCATTGGATGCTCTGCGCGTTCTGATGGCTCGACGAGCGCAGACCGTTCTCGACCTCGTCCGGCTCCAGCTCGTCCGGGTGGTGCACGCCGAGCTCGCGCGCCTTCAGCTGACGGTAGGCATCCGCCGTGGCGTGGCGCAACGCGGTCACGGACCCTTCCTGACCGAGCTTTGCGGACAACACATCGCCGGGCACGGACTTGAGCACGGCTTCGTAGAAGGAGTCCTTGCCGGGTGCGACGTCGACGACGCGCAGCCCGAGGTCGCTTGCGACGGTGGCGAGCCTGATGTCGTTGATCAGTTTCACCAGTCCCGAGCTCCCGAGGACGACACCCCGGTCACGAAGGGCCTGAAGGATCGACTCGTTGTCGGCGGCAGGATTCTCGACGAGGTGTTCGTGGATCGAACGCGCGATGGCGCCGTGGTCCTTGACCGCCCTCGGCTCGTCCGCCCGTTGCTTGACAGCGCGCATCAGACGCTGCAAGCGTTCTTTCCGCACCTCGCCGATCAGCTCGTGCAGCCGGTGGTCGGAACTCGTAGCGCCCAATGCGCGAACCATCGCAAGGATCGTGCTGTCGTCGTCATCGGGATGACCGGCAATGCGCTCACGAACGAGTTCGAGGTCCCGCTCGTCGTCCGACGGCCCGTGAGCAGGGACGTTCGAGGTGTCGTCGAGCGAGGTGGTTGCCTGGTAGTGGTCCACATCGTCGTGGACCACGTAATACGTGTCGGGGTTGTTGTCGATGACGACGCCGTTGGTCGAGAGCCGACCGTCGTGGGTGATCGTCTTGAGGTTGATCTTCAACACTCCGGGCACCAACTGCGCAGCGACGGCAACGCTCTCGCCGTCCCACTGTCCTGAAGTGCGCAGACCGTACTCGACCGCGTCCGCCGGAAGCCCCATGCGCTCCAGGCTCCGTCCACCCAGCTCCGGCAGCTTCAGGCGGCGGTAGGCGTCCGCCGTGGCTCGGCGCAACCCCGCCACGGACGCGTCCACGCCGAGCTCGACGAGCCGGGCCGACCACACCCGCTCAGGCACGGAAGTGAGCACGGCGGCGTAGAAGCGGTCGCCGTCGGGTGCGATGTCGACGACGCGCAACCCCAGTGCGGCAGCAGTGGCAGCGGGGCTGTTCCCCTCCAGGGACAGGGCCACCAGCTCGTTCGCCACCGCGCCGGCGACTGATGGCCTGCTCCGCTTGTGCTGTGAGGTCACCACACCTTCGACGGAGGAAACCGGACGTTTCGCCGCGGAGCCGGACGCAGCCGGCTCGTGCCGCCTTTCCCCGCTGCGGTCCTGGTTCACCCTCAGCGGTTGCGCGCTCGACGAGGAGGCATCGGGTCGTACCGGGAGGTTCTGATCGCCGGGCGCTCCACCGCGGGGCCCGCGCGGGCTTGCCAGTCCCAGGTCCTTCGCCAGTGTGCGCACCAGGTCGTCCGGGCTCAGGGCCGGAACCGCCGACACCCCCTGGTCCGTGGTGTAGAGGTGGTGGGCGACCACCTCCACGGCGAGCTCGTGCTTGTTCCGCTGCTCCACCTGCTGCGCACTGGGCTCTCCCAGGGACATGGGCGGCACCGAGTGGCGTTCCACGATCTTGCGCGCCTGGTCGTGGAACGCGCTCAACGCGTGGGCGGGCATCTTCTGCCACCACACCGGAGCCGGCTGCCGCGGATCCGTCCACTCCGGCCGCTGCTCAGGCCCGGCCGGAACGGTCCGCGGTGAACCGCTGCGGGCAGCGTCCAGGTCGTCAAGGCCAGCGAAGGACGGGGTGTCCGACTCCGTCCCGATCGGTTCGCCCGAGACCTCGACGACCGCCTCCTCCGGCGGAGCCGCTGAGTCGGCACGCGTGGACACACCGTCGCGGACGGTGGCCGCCGAGTCGACCTCCGGCTTTGGCTCCGGGTCCACAGTGGAGGGAGTGTCGCCGGCCGGGTCGGTGTCCGCGGCGAGCGGCCGGGGTGGCGGAGTGGAGCCGTCCTCGTGCGAGACGGGTGGCGCGTCGTCCGGCGTCGGCGGCACGTCCTCCTCAACCGGCGGTGCGTCGTCCGAAACCGGCGGCACCTCAGCCGGAACCGGTGGGGCGTCGTCCGACAACGGCGACACATCACCTGACACCGATGTTGCGTCCTCCGACAATGGCGACACGTCACCTGGCACCAGCGGCAAGTCCTCCGACAACGGCGACACGTCACCTGGCACCAGCGGCAAGTCCTCCGACAACGGCGACACATCACCCGACACCAGCGGCAAGTTCTCCGACAACGGCGACACATCACCCGACACCAGCGGCAAGTCCTCCGACAACGGCGACACATCACCCGACACCGGCGACAGATCCCCCGACGACAGCGACGACACGTCGTCCGAAACGAACGGCGCCTCCTCCGACACCGGCGGCAACTCCACCGACAACGGCGGCAACTCCACCGGATCCGGCCGCACCTCCTCCGGGCTCGGCGGCACATCACCACGGACGGGCGGTGCGTCGTCCGCAGCGAACACGGCCCGCAGCTCGACCCGGACGTCCCCGGCCTCCGCGACGTGCCTCATCTCCACCTGGACGGGCGGGCGCGGCGCCGATCCTGCACCACGGCGGGCGGAGCGGGTGATCTCCGCCATCACCGCCGACACCGCGGCGGCCGGTGCCGGACCGGTGAGGTCGCCGTGGGCGACGATCTCCAGACCGGTGGCGGAGAGCTCGCCCGCCCGGCCGAGGACCCGGCCGACGCGAACCCGGTCGGCGGGGGTCAGCCTGGGCGCTGCCGGGGACAGGCGGATCTCCGCGGTGGGGTTCGGGCTGGGACGCGGTGCGGGCACCCGTGCACCGGACTCGTCCACGGCAACGGGCGTCTCCGTCGAGCCGTCGACGAGGTCCCGCAGCTCGGCCGGTGTGTCGCGGGGGCCGAGGTCGAGCGGCGGCAACAGGTGCTCGTCGGCGGGTTCGGTGAGCGTGCCGACCTGCGCCTCGTGCGCGTGCAGGGCGTCCCACCAGGCGTCGAGCGCGTCAGCGTGGGCGTTCTCCGCCCGCGCCAACGCTTCCGCTGAACCCTCGACGTCGCGTTGAGCGGCGTCGAGCGCTCCCGCGAGGGCGGACGCCGCGGCCACGAGCGTCGCGTCGGCCGCCGCGAGGGTGCGGGCGGTGTCGGCGAGCTCGGCGGGGATGCGGTCCTGGTAGTCGTCGTCGACGAGCACGACCGCGTCGCGGACCCCGAAGTCCACCACGGCGGCGCGGTCGCGGTGCCCCGTGCGGCCCTTGGTCCTGGCGACGAACCGCACCTCGATGTCGTTGAGCCACAGTCCCGCCAGGCCCGTCGAGCTCGACGCGGGGACGGACTCGCCGTCGTGGTGGTGTTCGGCCTCGGCCTCGCCTTCGGAGCCGATGCCGCCCACCACCCGCAGCGGCACCGCGAACGCGGCGCCGCCGCCGAGGGTCTTCTGCTCGCCGAACTTCTCGTGGCCCGGCGGCTGCGTGCCGCCCGGACCGAGCAGGGGGCCGGCGGCCATGCCGAACTCGGCGGCCGACTCCTCCGCCACGGTCTCGGTGCCGGAGCTGTTGCCCTGCGTCGAGACGGTGGTGCGCGCCGAGACGCCGGTCAGCGTCGGGGTGCCGGTCCTGCGCGCGTGCAGTTCGAGTGACCGGCCGCCGCCGAGCGGGATCTCCAGGGGCGTCCCGGTGGTGGCGTGCAACGGGAGCAACGCCTTGAAGCGCGGCCCGGTGAGGGTGGTGCGCAGGGCGCTGCGGACGTCTGCGGGGACCTCGCGGAGTCCCGTTCCCTCGTGGTGGGCGAGCTCGGCCGCGGCGACCAGGTCACCGACGT
Source organism: Nocardia sp. NRRL S-836 (assembly GCF_001279525.1). Taxonomy (GTDB): domain Bacteria; phylum Actinomycetota; class Actinomycetes; order Mycobacteriales; family Pseudonocardiaceae; genus Lentzea. The sequence goes on from NZ_LGDY01000097.1 coordinate 90,213, forward strand.
CGAACCTGAGGTGCCCGGCCCAGCCGCGGCCCAGGCCGGTGTCGCCGCGCCAGCGCGTGAGCGCGTCCGGTTCCGCTTCCTCCTCCGGCTGCACGACGGGGGCCACGGACGCGGCGGGCCGTGCGGGAACCGTGTCCTCCGGCAGGTGCAGGATCGAGACGTCGTGCGCGGCACCGGCCTCCGCCACCCGCCGGCCGTGCCGTTCGATCGCGACGGTGAACTCGACGGGGGCGTGGAACCTGGCGAACGTGCCGGACGTCTCGGCGCTGCTCTCACGCACGACCTTGTGCGTTTTCTTCGTCGTCTTCTTCTTGCGCCCCAGCAGGACGTCGCCGATGACGCCGCCACCCATCATCGCGTACGGGTTGCTGCGCGAGACGTTCTCGTCCGGCGCCGGGCCGCCGGCCTGGAGTGCGGGCAGCACCACCGGCTCCAGCCGCAGCACCGTCCTGGTGAAGGTCCGGACCCGGGAACCGAGCGTCGTCGTGCCCCTGGTCTGCTTGACGCCGCCGTGTTCGAGGCCGGCGAACACCGGCCGGTCCAGCAGCTCGTTGGTCATGACGACGTCGTAGGTCTCACCGGTGGTCCGGTCCTCCAGGCGCAACGGCTGGGGAACGCCGCCGCGCGCGGAGTCCTCCAGCGTGGTCTGCGCGTCGGAGAGCCACGAGCTGATGGCCGCGTAGTTGTCGTGGCCCGTGCTCAACGGAGAGAGCGGGATGAGGCGGCGGGCGCGCTTGGGGCCGAGCGAGCGTTCGAGGTCGCGGCGCAGCTCGGGCAGCACGGACCGCAGGTCCACCACGCCGTCCACCACGCCCAGGCCCACCGACAGCGGTTCGCCGGGACGCAGGAACGCGGGAGGTGCGACGACCCGGTCCCCTGCCGTCTCCCCGGTCTCGTCGTCCACGGCTGCGGCCGGGTCGTCCGCGAGCGCGTCGGCGACGGCGGAGGGAGCGGCCGGTGCCGTGCCGGCCAGCGTGGTGACCGCGAGCGCCGCGAGCGCGGACGTGGCGGGATCGCTCCTCGTGGCCAGGTCGCGGACGCGGGCGTCCTCTTCGGCCTGCTTCGTGCGGATGGCGTCCAACTGCGCGGTGGTCACCCAGGCCGTGACGGCACGCGGGAGGTCGAACTGCTCGTTGGCCGTCACCGGAGCCGCGGGCCGCAGCACACCCCAGGCGTTGCGCCAGCGGCGCGACCGCACCTCCGCGACGACCGTGGTCCGCACACCGAACCGCACGAGGTGCAGGCGCTCGGGCTGCCGCGCGGTGGAGGTGCCGGTCGCGACGTCCGTGGCGACGTCCTCGGTGCTGGACTTCTCCAGCACCATCGGGTCGCCCTCGATCACCAGCAGCGCACCGGGTTTGACGGTCGCGCCCTCCTTGCCGTCGGTCGTGACGTCCTTGTAGAAGGCGAACGCCGTCAGGTCGGCCGCGGCGGTCACCGCCGCGGTGAACTCCTTGCCGGTACCGACACCCGTCTCGACCGCGGTGGACGTCACCGCCTGCCGCCAGCCCCCGCCCAGCACCTCGACGTCGCGGGGCTGGAAGGAGACCTCGGCCGCCGCGAACCGCTTGACCCGGCGCCGCGCCCACTGCAGTCCGCGGACACCGGTGGTGCGGCTGAAGACGCGCTGGTCGGCCATGACCGCGTCGGGCGACAGCACGGTGTCGACCAGCACGCTGTTGTCCGACTCGGCGAAGGAGAAGGCCGGGTCCCCCGAGGCGCGGGTGAGGGCGTCCTTCACGGCGGCGCGCACGTGCGCCAACCCCTCGAAGCTCAACACCCTGATGCCGTCGAGGTCACGGGAGAGACCGCGGCGCAACGGGTCGGCGGACACCGGGGCGTCCGGTTCCGGTCGCAACGTGATGTGCGGCTGGTCCTGGCTGCCCTCGGTGCGGTCCACGACGACCGGGGCGGGCCGCGTGCTCGAGACGTGGGCCTCGGGAACCCACACGTCGGCTTCGACCCGGAACGTCGTCTCCTCCGACGTGGCGCCCGATTCCGGGTCGACCAGGGTGACCGGCTCCGTCCGCGGCACGTGCAGGCCGGGCCGGCCGATGCTCACACCGCGCACCATCGCGTTGTGGCGCTTGTAGGTCTGGCCGCGCAGCGTCCAGTCGACCGTGGCGGTGAAGCGGTGCTTCGGCTCCGCCACGACGGCACCGGTGTCGTCGAGCGCGCCGCCCTCGCGCCGTTCCTCGCCCCGCTTCGCGGTGAGGCCGGAGAGCCCGGACCTGGTCCAGGCGAAGGCGCTGTAGAGCGACGCCACGACGACGACGGCGCGTTCGGTGATCGTGGCGGTGACGCGGCCCGCCGCGCCGACGCCGGTCGACCTGGTGCGCGACCTGGTGTGCTGGGTCGCCTGCGTGTCGGAGGTGGTGACCACGGCGGGGTCGGCGGCGGTGCGCACCTCCCCGGTGTCGCGCAGGTCCGACATCGACGCCTTGAGCGTGAACGACACGTGGTAGTCGTGGCCCCAGCCGTGCTTGGGCTGCAACGGGATGCGCAGACCGTCCGCGGACAGCGCCCGGTCCGCGAGCAGACCGAGCTCGCGGTCGGTGAGCAGGCTGCGCAGGGCGTCCCTGCGGCCCAGCGCCTCCTGGAGCTTGCGGCCGATCGTCCTGCCCGCGGAGGGGTCGTCGAACTGGGACAGGAACCGGTCGCTGCTGAGGTACCACCGCTTGTGGCCGGGAACCGTGCGGACCGAGTTCTCGATCAGGCCGAGGACCTGGGACGCGACCTGCGACACCTCCAGCGACGCTCCCGCGAGGGCCCGGCCGGACTCCAGCGCCTCGGGCCCGTAGAGGCGGCGCGGCGGCACGACTTCCGTCTCCGGTGCGGCTTCGGCCCTGACCTCACGCCACTCCACCGCGCGCACGTCGCCGGCGAAGGTCATCGCGGGCTTGCCCGGCACCCGCACCTGGAGGTCGAAGACGCGCTCGACCTGCTGCGCGCGCCCGCGCCGGGTGCTCGTGTGCTTGACCTCGCCGGAACGGCTGATGGACTGCTTGTGCGCGCTTTCCACCCCGCCCATGACCACCGGACCGGCGACCAGGCCTGCGACGCCGAGGTCGAACCCGGGACCGGCCATCATCTTCGAGTTGGCGCCGCGACTGGCGGTGCCCGAGTCGGAGACCTCCGCACCGATCGACTCGACGTCGGTGAACGTGACGTCGTCGAGCGTGCGGAGCACCACCGGTTCCTCGCGCTCGACCAGGCGCATCTCGACGGCGCTGGGCGTGTGCAGCCACGCGACGAACGGGTGCTTGCCGGTGAACAGCATCTCGGACCGGACCCAGCCGTGCCCGCGTTCGGCCTGCTCGGCGGTCACCGCCATGTCCTGGTAGCGCTTCTTGAACGTGCTGTCGTCGAGGAACTCCCTCAGGTTGCTGCGTCCGGGACGGCCCGGCTTCACCAGCGACCCCGGCAGCGCGGAGACGACCTTGTCGAACAGCCGGTGCTCGCCGTCCGCGTCCGGCGGCAGCGGCCTGCCCCGGTAGCTGCCCGGCGCGTTCCGTCCGATGTGGACCGACTCGACGAAGGCCGGGCCGTCCGCGAGAACGCCTCCCGGCTCCCCGTCCGGCACGTCGGGCACCGAGAGGTCGGCGACGACGTCACCGAGCTCGACGGGGTCGCCGACGACCCGGCCGCGGGCGTCGCGCAGGGTCAGCTCGATCCACACCGGCACCGACACGTCCCGCGTCGGGAACGCCACGGCCACCTGCCGGCCGCCGCTCGCCGTCGCACTGGCGCCCACCGCGACCGAGTTGCTGGCGTCGGTGGAGGCCCCGACGGTGCCGACCGCGGTGAACCCCGGGGTGGCGGGGATGAGGACCAGTGCCAGCGCGGAGTTGGCCTGGGCCGCGCTCGACGCCCCCGAGAGCGTCGCACTGCCGGTGGGACCGTCGAGCCCGACGGACCGCGACGCCGTTCCGCTCTCCGTCGCGCCGTCCCAGAGGTAGCGCGTCCTGGCGTGCAGCTCGTAGTGCCTGCCGCCGACCTCGACGTCCTCCGACCGCCCGTCGCCGAGGAACCCGCCGACACCGGCCTTCAACGCCGTCACGAAGTGCTCGACGCCCTTGCGCTCGCCTTCGGGCAGCAGCGCGTCGATCGCGGCGTCCACCGCCGCGCCGCCCGCGATCTCACCGCGCTGGGTGACGAGCCCCGAGGACCGGTCGCCGGGGAGGTCGAGGCCTCCGGCGGTTGAGGACTCCTCCGCGGACCGCCTGTCGTCACCGGCCGTGGCACTGTCCACTTCGGACCTGTCCAGTGTGACGAGCGGGATGTCCTCGACCGTCCCGGCCTCAGGGCCAGGCAGGAGGGAGGCCACGTCCTCCCGCGTGTCGCTCAGCTCCGGCTCGACCGCGCGGGAGGACTCCAACGCCTCGCTCGCCTCGTGCGTGGCCGGCCCTTCCTTCGGGACGGACGCCCCGGGGCGCGGCGCCACGTCGTGGTGGGACGGGTTCTCACCCTTCGGCAGTCCGAGCCGGATGGGCTGCGGTTGCCCGCCGGGGGCGCTGTGACCGAGGTCGGGGTTTCCGCTTGGCGTCGGCGGTTGCACGGTCCCCGGCCTGCGGTGGGCAAGCGGCGCGAACGCCTTGTTCATCTCGCTGACCGCCTGCGTGGAGTTTCGATCCGCTTCCACCGCGGCCAACTCCCGGCCACCGAGATCTTCGGACGTGAGGGTCACGAAGACGCCGGTGTCAGGGACCGAGCCGGGCGCCACAACGTTCACGGTCACCCTGACCGCGATGGCGCCGGGGTCCACATCGAGGCCGAGCCTGCGGAGCTGCTCGCTCTCCGCTTTCACCTCCGCGTCGAACACCTCTCTGATGGCCTCTGCCCGCGCTTCGGCGACCGCACGGCCCGCGGCGCCGGGAGCCGCCTCGTTCACAACGATGTCCACCTCGGGGAGAACGGCCTGCTTGAGGCCTCTCCACGCGGCCGTGCGGGTCACCCGACGCGCCGTCTCCCGCACGTCCGAGACGTGCGAGGACGACAGGGACGTCTGGCCAGGAGCGAACTGCACGGTGGTGTCATCGATCTCGTCCGCCACGAGGTCGGAGAGCGGTACCTCGGGAACCGGTGGCCGCTGGTCGGGCACGGCCGCGGTGAAACGCCCGTTCTCGACGACGGCGTTGCTCCCGTGGAGTGCCGTCATCATGACCATGTTCGTGGCGCCGAAGACCTGGGGCCGGAGGTTGTGCTCCGACTCCAGTGTCCGCTGGAACAGCTCCGCGACGGTGGGCTGCCCGGTCCCGCTCGGAGAGTTGAGCCAGCATTGCCCCAGCGCGACCGGTGTGTCCGAATCCGGTGCTGCCGCGGCGAAGAGCGCCGTCCCCGCCACCAACCGGGCGCTGAGTTCGCCGCCGAGGCCCACCGGATCGCCGAAGACGAAAGGACGATCGGCCCGGCGACCGAACCAGAAACTCCGCTTGCTGCCGTGTCCCTCGATGAGCCACGGAGAACGGCTGGAGCCTGCCCACGGGGTGAGGTAGGCCTTCATCACGGGGGTGGCGTTCGGTCCGGTCGTGAGTTCGCGGAAGTAGTACTGCAGTTCCACCTCGTTCCTCCGACGCCCGGCGGAGGACATGATGTAGTCGTCTTGCAGGTTGAGCGGGAAGTACTGGCCGTGCTCGCCCAGCCGGTCGCTCACCAGGGCCCGGGAGATGACGTCGGCGGAGGACGGCGATGGCGGCGGAACGGAGATGAACCCGCGACCTTGCAGGAAGATCGTCCCGTCCGGGTACAGCGTGACAACACCGTCGGGCGTGTGTGTCCACCTTTGATACCCACCGGCCGCGAAGGCGCTGGAGAACGCGTCGAGGTCGCCGACGACACCGTTGAGCGAGATCAACGCAACGCTGCGGTCAAGGCTCCCTCCGGTCTCCATGCTCAGCATGCCGCGCAGACGGTCGTCCGCGCGCATCACCTTGGCAATAGTCTCGAGGCCCAGGTCCACGACGGCCTGGTCACCGCGTATCGCCTGAACTCCACGCTTGCCGGAGCTCACGATCAGGAAGGCCGGAAGCTCGTCCTGCCACGGCCCCTGCACGCCGCCCCGAGCATGGCCGTACTGGTAGTCGAGCCACTCCACGGTGCTCGCCGTGGCGTTGTCGGCCCACCGGCGCGCCCGGTCGAACTCGACCTCGTCACCGGGAGCCCTCAGACCGATCGCCACAACGGAGCCGTAGCGGTTGTACAGCACCTCTGTTCTGAGATCTCCCGCGCGCAAGGGGGACACGAGGACGAACTCGGTGGTGGGGTCGTGGGTGAGCGAGTCCTCCGTGATCTCGACCGCACCGTTGGGGGCGTAGACGTCGTTGAAGAAACCCTCCTCGCGCAACGCTCCGGCGAAGTCGAACCCCAACCAGCCGAAGTTCGCCTCGGCGCCGGCGAAACTCGCGAGCAGCACCACGGGGCGGCTCGGATCGGCATCCAGCGCGGCGCGGAACTCCAGGTCGGACAGCCTCATCCGGGCCAGGTCGTCGCCTCCGAGCTCCAGCACCGTCCCGGTCCACGCGGTCAGCCGGGTGAACGTGCCGTCGGGAGAACCCACCGCGACGACCAGCGGTGATTCGGGTGCCCACGGACCCACCGGACCTTCCGCACGGCCCGTCCGCACGGAGTCGACGAAGCCCTGGAGCGTTGCGGACTCCAGGCTCCCCGCCGGGAACCCGGTCACCGGGTCGCCCCCCACACTCACCACGTCAGCGAAGGACGGTGCTCCGCTCTCGACGATCCGGTCGCCGTGGGAGATCGTCAGCGAGCCCGAGGGGTTGAGATCCAGCCAGCCCTCGAAGTCGTGGCTCTGCAAGGGTCCGGCGAGGTCTCGGAGCTTGTTCAGGAACCTCGCGTTCTCCCCGAACGCTGAGCTGTCATAGGTGAACAGCAGCACCTGAGGTCGCACCGGCCCGCCCACCGCCCTGTGGAACAGCGTCGAACCCGCCAGCAAAGGCGCCGCCACCTCCGGGACCGCGGATATGACGGAACCGTCCACCAGGGGCATGACGTACCCGTCGTCGTTGTGTTCACCCATCAGGGTCATCGGACGGACTCGAGCGCCCGCCGTCGCGGGAGCCCACCTCGCGACGTGGACGTGCTCCACCACGTTCCCTGCGGCGTCCTTGGCCTCCTCGAACACCACGCGTTGGGACTGGTCTGTGGACCAGGCGAACGATCTCACCCTGTCGTCGTCCAGAACAGCGGGAGTGGCGAACCCGATTCCCACCAGGCTGCCGTCGCTCCTCTCGAACGGAGTCCAGTTGACATCCTCCGGCCGGACCTCGGAGACAGGCTCGAAATAACCACCATCGCGCACGAAGGTGGCGCCCCACGGGTCCAGCTCGAGCAGATCGGTGGCCCTGCTCACGAGGTGGCGCGCTCCTGCGGCCCACAACGCTTCCGTGAACTCCTCCGCCGCGAACTCGGATGTCGCGCGACGGTTCGGATCGACGCCGACGAGCCGGATCGGTGTGGAGGGGACGACCCAGCGCCGGTAGGCAGCAGAGCTCACGACACGGGACGCGAGGGTGTCCGGCGTGATCAACAGGCCTTGTACGAGGAACCTGTCCCCCGCGAGTGTCGCGTAGACGTAGAAGGGCTTGCGGGCTCGGGCGTTCTCCGGGTGCCCCGCGTGCAGGTGGCCCCACTCCGGCTGGTCCGGCAAGCCGGAGTCGAAGCTCAAGCCTCCTGCCGTGGCGTCGTTCGGAGCGTGCTCGTCGCTCCCGGCCTGGTCCGGCAGGCCCACGACGACGCTGACCTCGGCGGCCGACAGAACGTCCACCAGCACCCTGTCCGGCGCCGGCTGGGAGGGATCTGCCGCCTGGTCGTCCCACAACATGGACGCGATGACGCTCGTCTGATCGGACGGGCCGGCGATCAGGACGACCGGCGCCGCCAGCCCGAGGTCCTGCTGAAGCTTCACAGACGTGGACAACCTGGACTTCAGCACCGCCAGATTCGCCTGCTCCGCGAAATCGGCGAGCTGGTTGGACACCGGATCGACGTGGAAGCGACTGGGCCGTGCCAGCTCCTCCTCGATGACGTCGCGCAGTGCGGGCATGGCCGATGGGCGCATGGGTGGCTGCACCAGCTCGAACCCGGCCGGGATGGATCCCGCATCGCTCGCGGTGTCCGAGCCGGAGTCGTAGTCCTCCGCACCGGGGATCGGCGTCGCGGGCCGCGACAGGAGAGAAACCGAAGCCACGGTGTCGTTCCCGCGCGTAGGAACGTCCAAGCCGCCCGTCGTGCGGACACCGTCCGCGTCGATGGTGTGGAACGTGCCGGAACCCAGTGCCGTGACCGAACCGTCCTCGGCGACCTCGACGCGGCTGTCCGGACCGGTCACCCCGCCGCGGTAACCCCCGTCGCGCAACAACGACGAAAGGCGCCCCAGCCGGCCGTCCACCTCGCAGCTCAGGAACACCAGCTTCGAGGCCTGCCGCCAGGTCTGCCCGCCCGGCAGCCCGGTCGCGGTCAGCAGCCGCATGACACCGGCCTCGTCGAGCCGCACCACCCCGCCGTTCACACCGCGCCACGGCAACGAGAACCCGCCCTCTCCGTGGTGCACCACCACGGAGAACCGGTCACTGCCACCCGCGCCCCTGCGGAACGCCTCCCGGACGATCGCGCCCTCTCCCTGACCGAGGAAGGCGACACCGGCGACCCGGCCGTTCCCGTCCAGCAGTGGCGATGGGTCCATTTCGGACAGGACAGGACCGGTCAGCAGGGCGAGCGGGACAGGGCGGTCCACCGTCCCGGGTGGACTGTCCAGGGTCACGCGCGAGCCCGCGGCGGAGGTGGACGACTCCGGGGTGGACCGCCCGTCCGCCGTCCGCTGCCCGGTGAAGGGCGATCGCGTCACCGCGACGGTGGCCCGCCCGCTGCCGGAGTTGCTCATCGCGGGGAAGGCCGCGCCGACCGCGGTACCCCGCCGGTCGCGGAACAGCTCCCGGATGCTCTCCTGGTTCCCGGTGCTGACGACGTCCGAATCGGGTCGTGCCTCCAGCGCCACCTCGATCCTGACCTCGTGCGGCCCGACACCGTGGTCGCCCTGCGGCCCCCGGATCGTGATCCGGACGTGGCCGACGTCCACGGGCATCCCGCGGTGGGCCATGTCCTGCGCCTCGTCGGCCAGCGCCGCGCGGAACCGGCGCTCGACCTCGGCCACCCGAGCGGACGAGAGCAGCCCACCGGTCTGCGGGTGCACCGGACCGCGGCTCGTTCCCCCGCCCTGGATCGTCACGGCCGGCATCGCCGTGAACCAGTGCTCCTGCGGAAGCCTCAGCTGCCGCCACGCCGCGGCCCGCACCACGGCACGAGCGGTCGTCTCGATGTCGACAACCGAATCGCTGCGGACGTCCGTTCCGCTCGGGTCGAACTTCGCGGTGACCTCGGGAACGTGGTTGGCCGCCAGTTCCCGCAGTTCGACGGGCGGGCGTGCGCGGCCGCCGGAAGCGACGACCTCGACGATGTCGCCGCCGTCCTTCACCTCGTAGTTGTAGCCGTTGCCGACCATCAGCTCCCGGGTGGCCGCGAACACCCTTGGGACCGGTCGGTGCGGCGCGACCGATCGCCACGCCCGCTGGACCGCGTTGGCCACGCTCTCGCCGCCATGACCAGGTTCAGCCCCTGCATGGCACACCTCGAGCACCAGGGCTGGAGTGGTGTTCGGATGCGCCTGCGCGAACAGGTGGTGGCCGCTGAGAACGGCAACCGCCGCTCGCGCGTCCAGGCGGACCTGATCACCCAGCAGGTAGGGCCGATTTCCCGGCAGTGCCCCGTACATGCTCGACGAGGACCCGTGTGCCCCGGCGTACCAGGTCTCGAGCCCGAAGAAGGGACTGAGCTTCGGCACCGAGGTCTTCGTTCCGGTGCCGGACGAGTCCGGGAGCACGCGGCTGGAGAGGTAGAAGTCGCGGTAGCCGGTGCTCGCTCTGCCCGCGTCGTCCACGTCGCAGATCAGATCGAAGTCCGATGACGGGAACATCACACCGTGAGGACCCTGAATGTCGTTCTTCTTGAGGTACGACACGAAGCCGGAGGCCTCGACGGGTGGCGTGGCCACACTGTCGAACCGGGGCACCTCCACGACGACCGAACCGTCGGGCGAGAACCGCGTCCATCCACCGGACCAGTGGATCCTGCGCGCGTAGCCGCCTCCGGCGAGGCCCGTCGCCAACTCGTCCGGCCCCACCACGGGACCGTCGATCGCGGCGAACACGACCGATGGTTCCACCAAGCCCGTGTCGTCGGCAGCCGTCCTTCCCCTGCCGAGGAGGAACCGCAGCCTCAGGTCGTTCCGCAGCACCCTCATCAGGACCTGCGAGGTGACGTCGAGATCGCCCAGTCCTCGCAAGGAGGCGCGGTAGCCGGATGGACCGGTTCGCACGAGGACGAACACCGGCGTGTTGTTGTCGCGCGACCAGGTCGCGTTGACCTCGGTGCCGTCCAGCCGTTTCGGGAACCGCAGCGAGCGCTCCCGCGCAGCTTTGACCCACTCCTCGATCTCGGCGAAGTAGGCCTCGTCACCCTGGGTGCGCACGAGCAGGACCCTGGGGTTGCCCTCCTGGTCCAGCACCGGCGTCACGTCGAGGTCACCGGCTCGCAGCCCCGACACGTCCGTGTACTCGGTTTTCGGGTCATCGATCGTCGTGAGGTCGCCGCCGCCCTGCAACGCGTACACCGCCGGCGGGAACAAGCCGGACTCGTGCAGCCGTGTGACGAGGTCGAAGGCGAAGGTGCCGAAGTCCTGCTCACCGGACAGGTGCGGTTTGACGATCACCAAGGGACGAGGGGGATCGGCCGTCATCGCCGAGTGGAAGCCCGGATCGGACAACAACGCCGTTCCGCCCCAGGCACCGTCCACGTCGACCTGCTCGACACCGGTGAGAGTCGCGCGGGCGCCACCCGCGGCGTCACCGGGAGCGACCACGAAGAACGGCCGTGCGGCGCCCCACGGGCCGGGAACCACGAAACGCCCGTTTTCCACAGCTTCGGAGAACGCCTGCAACATGGCATGCGACCACGGGCCCGTCTGCTCCGCGCCGGGAAGACCGAACACCGAACCGGAGCGGAACACCGACGTCGCGTCGACCGGCACCGGGCGGTGGTCGAAGAGAACGTTCGTCGCCACGACCGCGACGCCGTCCGTCCTGATCCCGATCTCGCCGACGGCGATGTAGGTCTCGAACGTCTTCCCGGTGGCCTTGGAGAGTTCGGCCACCAGTTCAGCGGTGAGGTCGAGGGCCTGTTGCAGGTCGTTCCGGAGGATCCGGTTCAGCAGCACCAGGGCCGGTTGCTCGGGTCCCGTGACCGCGGTGAGGAACTCCGGCCTGTTCACCAGGAACTCGGCGGTCTCCCGCGGGGTCGACCGCAGCGTCCTGCCGTCTGGACCGACCCTGAGGCCGAAGTGCCCCGGATCCGGGTGCGACGACAGTGCCAGGACCAGGGGACGCACCCGCCCCGGTTCGGTGAGCGCTGCCCACGGAAGCGGCAGTTCACGTCCGGCCGCGTCGGGCTGACCCGGAGGAACCACCTCCGAAACCCGTTCCGCGTGCACTGTCCGGATGGTTCCCGGTAGAGGGGTGAACCAGCGTGGTCTGGAGACGTCGAACCCGATCAGAGCGCCGGACGAGTTCGTGATGGGACCGGATACCACGTTCTCGGAGGTGATCGCGTACTGCCTGTCGAACAACAGGTCGGTCGGCTTCACCAGGGCTCTGAGATCGTCCGGGTCGTCCTCCTCGACTCTGCTCCACACCGGCCGCGGCGGCGCGTCCTCCTGCATCACCTCGGAGAACCGCCGGACGAACCCCTCGGCGACTGGGTCGCCGGTCGCACTGTTCGCCAGATCGCTGCCTCGGTTGACCAGGATGACGTGAATGGGCAGGTCCCGATCGAGCGACCTGTAGGTGTCCGATTCGCGCACCACTCGGCCGGCGGTGTCCGCGTCGAGCTCGTCGTCACCGGCGAGAACATGACCGTTCTCGTACTCCAGCAGGACGAACGCCGACGAGGTCGCGGTCCAGTCGCCCTCCCCGAGCCACCCGTGCACGCGCTGCGGCCACCCGTCCGATTCCGACTCGTCGGACACCAGGGCGATCGCTTCGCGTGCATTTTTCGTCGGCTGGTAGGTGACGACGGCCGACGTGGGTGTCGAGGGGCTCCCGGCGGTGCTGGCCGGACCGGCGGGAGGGGCGCCACCGGGCAATCCCTCGCGCTCGCGCTCGTCCAGCCGGGTCCCGGTGTCGTCCGCCAGCTTGGCCGCCAGGTCCGACGGACTCTCCCGGTCGCCCAGCAGACCGCGGAGCTCCTGGTACCTGCGGTAGGCCACCAGCCGGACGATGGCGTCGTGGTCGAGGTTCTCCTGCGCGGGGACCTCGATGAACAACGGCGACCTGCGCACGTGCCGATCCACGATCCGGCGCGCCTCCTGCAGCAGCGCGTCCACGTCGCTTTCCCGCGCCTTGCCCCAGAACTGGTCGACCTCTCCCACCTCGGCGAGGGTCGAGAGCAGCCGCGTGCGCGGATCGGTGTCGTCTTCGGTACCGGTGGGCGGGAAGTGGACGCCGAACTCCGCACCGAGGTCGACCGTCAGCGGAACCGCGTCACGGGGAGTCGTCTCCTCCCGCGCGGAGTCGATCTCGGTCGTGTCGTGGCGCGGCGTGGTCCGCGGCGGCGGCGGGGGCGTGCGCGGCTCGACCGCGTCGACGACGTCAGGCCGCTCGTCAACGACGTCAGGCCGCTCTTCGTCGGCGTCAGGCCGCTCATCAACGACGTCAGGCCGCTCCTCCTCAGCAGCTTCCCGGCGCTCTTGGTCGGCCGCCTCCCGGCGCTGCTCGGCGGCGATCTCGCGGTCGTGCTCGGCCTTGGCGTCCCACCACTCCTGCTTCGCCTTCTCCTCCGCCCGCACGGCCGCGCGTTCCGCCTCGACGGCGGCGGCGTGGGCGGTGGAGACCGCGCCGGACTGCACGATGACGCGCGTGAGCCGCGTTTCCCGGTCGACCAGCCTGCGCAGGCCTGCCTCGGCAGCCGCCCACTCACCGCGTCGCCGCGTCACCTCCGCACGGCTGTGCTTCCTGGACTCGGCGGGTGCGTTCTTCCAGTCCGTGCGCGCCTGCGTGAACTCGTCACGACGCACGCGCACCAGTTCCCGCTGGGCGTCGATGAGGGGCCGGATCTCCTGCCGGTCCACGACCGCGTCGGAGCGCCGCTTGTCGGCGGCGTCCAACGGCGGGGCGGCGGCCTCCACCCTGGCGGACGCGGCGATCCTGGTCCGCTCGGCCTTCAGCCAGGCCTCGGCCTTTTCCGCCAGCTGCTTCGTGGAGTCCACCAGCGGGGCGGGCAGTTCCCTGCCCGTCAGTCGCGAGGCGTCCGCGTCGTACATCCGCACGGCGAACGCGTCGTGCACGCGGCGGTCCTTGTAGACCACCGCTGTCGCATCGCCGTGGCGCGCCTGCGTGCGGGGCCGGGCGACGACACGGGTGTCCACGCTGGTGACCAGGGCTCGGGTGAGCTCCTCGTCCGTCCTGGTCTCCGAGCTCATCGGCTCGGCGGCCTTGCTCTCGTCCGTCCGGGAGAGCTCGCCCTCCTCCGGCTCGGGGCCGAGCGCGGTGTGCGTGGTCCTGGTCGTGGACCCGGCCTTCGCGTCGAAAGGGCTGCGGAACGGCTTCGGCCCGGGCTCGCTGCCCTTCACCGGGTCGGTCGAGGTCGCCTGGCCGGCCGCGCCGAACGGGGCCGTGTGGAGCAGCTCCGCCTCGGTGCCGCTGGTGAGGCTGACCTCGGTCTCCTCCGACTTCGTGCGCTGGGCGTCGATGCGCACGCCCGCGCTCGTGCTCGCGAACCTCGGCATGCCCGACGGCCGGAAGTGGATCTCCACGTCGTGGTCGAGGCCGTCGCGCAGGGAGAGGACGAACCGGCCGTCCAGGGCGGCGTGGAACGCGGCGCGCACGCTCGTGGGCGTGATCGCGGTCCGGAGCACGCGCTGGACCTTCGGAGTGATGTCGACGCCCGCTCCGCGCAGCACGTCCGCCACGTCGCGGCGCAGGACGCGGATGTCGCCGAAGTAGTGCTCCGCCCAGTGGGTGCCGACGTCCGTCATCGGCGGGACGGGCGTGCCGTCCGGCAGCCTCGTCCGCCACGCCGCCATGTCCTCGTCGCTCAGCGGGCCGGTGACGACACCGTTGTCCGCTTCCGCCGAGCCGAGCCGGCCTCCCCGCACCGGTGGGGGGAACGCCTCCTCCGCGAGCTTGGTGACCTCGGCCTCCTCGGTCACCTCGACCGAGCCGTAGTCACGTCCGTGGCGCTGGATCCGCAGCGAGACGTCCAGGCGTCCACTGTGGACGGCGACAGGGCCTTTGACGGTGGCCGACTGGCTGTACTTGGTCCGGTTCTCCGTGGTCTCGTTCAGCTCCGTGCGGCCGAAGATCCCCTCAAGACCAGGACCGGCGCCCACCTGGCCCTCGGTCCGCCGGGTCTTGGTGAACCCGTCCTGCGCGCTGTTCGGGTCGACCGGGTCAGGGTTGCGCAGGGCGGCCACCGCGCGGGACGACGCCACGGCCGTGAACAGGGTCCGCACCCGGCTCTTGACGCCCTGCGCACCGAGCTCCGCGCTCACCCCGGCGACGAGCTTCGTCACGTTCCGCACGCTGCCCGGCGAGGGTTCCTCGGTGAACGACGCGTCCATCGTGAGCTCGAAGGTCTCGCCGTCGAAGCGGTCCTCCAGCCGGATCGGGGCCACCTGCCCGCCGTTGATCAGGCTGTTGACCATGCGGTTGCTGTCCGACAGGAACGTCTTGACGCTCGTGATGTTGGCGTTCTCGGGGTCGAGGGTGGAGTCCGGCAGCAACCTGCGGGCCTTGTCAGGGCCGATGGCGGGGTGGCGCGCCAGCTCGTCGCGCAGGGCGTCGACGTGCTGGCGGAGGTCGATCGACCGGCTGATGCCACCGAGCCCGATCGACTGGCCCTCGGTCCGGCCGGGGCTCAGCGACGGTGGCACGGCGAGCGTCCCGTCCGGACGGGGAGCGGCCGGAGGCGTGCCGGTCGTGAGCTCCGCGAGCTGGTCCGCCGTCACCCAGGCGAGCACGGACCCCGGCAGGGGGACGACCTCACCGGCCCTGGTGAGCGGTTTCGGGGCGGTCAGCCCGAAGGTGAGGTTGCGCTTGTGGACGGCCTCCGCCACGACGGTCGCGTCGACGTCGAGGCGGACCAGGAACATCTTCCTCGGCAGCTCGCCGATCGTGAACTTCTCCGTGGTCTCGACGTGGCCGGAGGCCGACCTGCCGTCGCTGCCGCTGTACGGCGCTCCGACGAGGACGAGAACGCTGCGGGGCTGTGCGTGCGTGCCGGGCTCGCCGCTGTTCACGTTCTTCTCGGTCAGCACCGGAACTCCGACGACGTAACCGCCGAAGGTGTCGACGGGGCCGCCGAGACCGGTGGCCTTCGACGTCCCCTGGAGCTCGCGCACGACCTCCTGGTACTCCTGCGCGGTCACCTGGTTCGCCGACAGGCGGGGTTCGAAGGTGACCCCCCAGGCGCCGAACAGGTCGTGCGCACGGCGGCCGTACAGCTTCTTGGCCGAGTCGATCACCTTGACGTCGCTGAACAGGCGCAGGTCCTGCGAGAGCTTCTCGGTGGCGAGCTCCTCGCTGATCGTCTGCGCGATGACGCCGGTGCGGATGTGCACCACCGGGTCGTGGTCGGACGCGATGCTCATCATCTCCAGCGCGGACTGCTGGAGCTTCTCCGCGCCGTGGAACGACACGATCTCGATGTCGTCGAAGCGGTGCGACATCGGCGGGCGCAGCTTGTGCGGTGCGGGCGGGTCGGGCAACGTGCGCGTGGGAGGGGGCACGACCGGCGCGTCGGGCTCGGCGTCGAACGGGTTGCCCGGTGCCAGCAACGCTTCGGGGACCAGCGTGCGCATCTCGACCGAGATCTCACCGGGCACGTGGGGCATCACCGCGTGCGCGGGCAGCTGGCGGCCACTGCTGCCGGGGATGATCCGGCGGATGGCCTCGCTGTGGCGGCGCTCCGACTCGACCTCGGTGGTGATCGTCAGCGTGGACCTGAACTGGCGGATCCTCCTGTCGCCGATCTCGCCGTCCTCGGTGAGCGAGTCGCCCTTGCGCCGTTCGACCCTGCGCTTCGCCTTCGAGCCCAGGGTCGTCTCCTTCGACCAGGTCCGTGCTCCGCGCACGCCGAACAGGAGAACGCCGAACGTGGTGGTCGAGGGCATCGAGCCGGGGATCAGGCCCATGAACCGCAGCTGGGGGCCACCGCCGAGCTCGACCGTCTTGGAACCACCGCTCTCGATGCCGTCCGTGGCCTTGCCGACGTAGACCTCCGCGAGCTCGTCGGCGGTGAGCGGATCACCCTCCTGGATGTCGCCGACCCGTGCCGTCACGGTCACCGTCGTGCGGTAGTCGTGGAACCAGCCCTTGCGCCGCAACGGGATCCGCAGCCCGCCGTCGCTCAGCCGCCGGGTGAGGCGGGTGATCTCGTTCTCGTCCAGTGCGTCCTTGAGCACCCTGCCGCGCTGGATCGCCTCGACCGCCTTCGCGGTGAGCCGGCCGTCCTCGACGTCGCTGTCGGTGAACTCCCGGATGAACCTGGACCTGCTGACGTACCACTGCCTTTGCAGCGGAACGTGGTGCAGCAGCGGCACGAGCGCCTGTTCGAGCAGCCGGCCGCTGTCGACCTCCTCCACCACACCGAGGATCGCCTTGCCGCGCTCGAACTCCGGTGGCCCGTGCACGGTCCGGTCGGCACCACCGCGGAACTCGTTGTCCTCCGGGCGCGGTTCGACGAGCCCCACCCGTGCCGCGTTGCGCCGGGAGGTCCAGTGGTGGGCGTTGACGTTGCCGTCCAGCTTCCAGGGCTGCTGTCCCTCCTTGCCGACCTGGCGGACCTCGATGTCGTAGACCATCTCGTAGCGGACGGCGTCGCCCGTGATCTGGAGCGCCTGCTTGGCGGCGTTCGAGCTGGTGACCTTCCCCGACGTGGCCTTCTCGATGCTCGCGGTGTTCGTCACGCCACCCGCTGCCATGACACCGGGTACCGGTTCGGCGCCGCCCCCGATGAAGCTGGACACCGCGAGCTTCCGCTTCACCGCGTACTTGCCGGAGTGCTCGTAGTGCGCGTGTGTCCGCTCGGTGACCTTGATCTTGTCCCTGACCTGGTCGACGCGCACCCACCGTGCGACGGCGCGCATCTCCAGCTGCGTCCTGCGCGGACGCCACTCGAACCCGCGCCCGTGCCCCTTGAAGATCGGCGGGGAGGCGACCCACCCCGCTTCCGGGTTGGCCTCGCCGTCGTAGACCGCCATCTCCGGCAGGTGCTCGGCGATGCTGCTCTCGCTGAAGAACTCGTTGACGGCGTCACGACCGGCCGAGCCGACCGCGGTCGCCTTCGGGAAGCCCCGCTCCAGGCGGGCCAGCACCTGGTCGGCGAAGGTGGGCACGCCCTCGCGGTTGACCACGGCCGACTCGGTGGCGACGCCACTCGGCAGGCCGGTCAGCTCCGGCAGGCGGGTGGTCTCGTCAGCCTGCTTCTCCCGCCACACCGGGTCGTCGGCGACGAGCCGGTCGCGGTCGGCCTGGGTGACCGGGGCGATGTCGGCCCTGATGATGTCCGCGATCCTCGACTCGGGCGCGGTCCGCTCGTGGCGCACCGTCCGGCCCGCGTCGTCCTTCGTCGGCAGGTCGGTCGGCACCGTCAGGGTCACCCAGCCCTCGACCTGGACCTCCTGCTCCCCCTCCGGTGACAGCACGCCGCGGCCGTCCTCGTCGAAGAGCCGGAACGACAGGGTGACCGGGACGTCGACCTTCACCGCCGGGGTGCTCTCGACCTTCGTGGACCTGCCCAGCTCCTTGTTCTGCTCGCTGCTCACCTGCTCGACGGGCGCGATGGGGATCGAGGGCATGACCTGGACCACGACGCCGGGCAGGCCGGTGAACTGCACGGGCGGCGAGATGGTGTTCTGCCGCGCGCCGTCCTCCTCGACGGCCGACGACGTCTTGCTCTTCGCCGAGGCGACCGTCTTGCTCTCGGCTTCACCGAGGACCACCACGCGGTCCCAGTGCAACTCGGACTTGATCTTCAGCCCGTAGAACCGGTCGTCACCCTTGACGACGGGACGTTTGCCGTTGTCCTCCAACGTGCCGGCGAACTCGTGCTCGACCGCCTCGGACAGCTCGTGGGTACCGTCCCACCGCTTCACACCGGGTGCGAGATGCCGCACCCGTGCCTCGACGTCGATGCGCGCCCCGTCGTTGTCGCGCAGCACGTCGATCTGGCGTGCGGCACCGAACGCGCGGCTGTCGCGGAGGTACTGCGGGAGGTTGTCGCGCAGCCGTTGCTCCGCCGACGGCTCGGACTCTGCTTCCGGCGTCGACTCGGGCTTGGGCTTGGGTTCCGGCTTGGGCTTGGGCGTTGGCTCCGGCTTGGGCGTGGGTTCGGGCTTGGGCGTGGGCTTGGGGCTGCCGCCCTCCTCCGTGCCGGGCAGGGCGAACCGCACCCGGCGACCACCCGCGCCTCCGGGTTTGTGCTCGGGCCGCGCCTCATCCGTGCCCCGGTACAGCCGCGGTTCCGCCGCGCCCGCGGGCAGGTCCGCCGTGACCCGTCCGCGGGGGACGTCGGCAAGCAGCTCAACCGGCCCGATCACCCGCGACAACACGGACAGGTACCGCGAGGGCACCTCGACCTTCGTGACGGGCCGTCGTTCCCCGTCCGGCCCGGTCCGCTGGTGGCGTCCCATCAGGGTGCCCTCGACCGTCGGCCGGTTAGCGCCACCGGTCTCGTCCACGAGCCCGAACATGTGCCCGACCTCGTGCGCGGAGGCCAGCGGCCCCTGCCCCGGCCACCAGTGCGTCTGGTCCACGTCGTGCGCGGGATCCAGGTGCACCACGTGGTGCACCACCGGCGAGTTCCCGTCGTGCGGAACAACCCGGAACCGCAGCAGGTCCCCGTTGTCCATGCGCAGGTCCGGACCGTTCAGGTACTGGTCCACCCCCGCCTGGGCGTCCCGCACCGCCTCCTGCCGCACGTCCTCGCCGAAGCGGCCTTCGGGATCGATGTCGACGACGACGGTCAATTCCGTCGTCCACACACCGTCCTGCACCGCCCTGCGCACCTCGAACGCCGACCGCTGCACCTCGTCCTGCCCCGGCAGCCCGCGAACCGCCCCTCGCTGATGCGCGGGCGCCTGCTCCAACGCGTCACGCCGGTACTGCTGCACCGGCACGGCCGGGTTCTGCTGCGCCTCGTCCTCCGACCCGAACACGGACTCCACGTCGGAGTCGTCCGTCCGCGCGTCGTCGAAGACGGACCCGGTGTCGGTCTCGACGTCGGTGTCGCGGTCGGTGTCTGTGTCGGTCTCGACGGCGAACTCGCTGTCGGAGCCGAGGCGGGAGTCGTGGTCGGACACGGACACGGACTCCACCTCGGCCGCGCGCGGCACCGGTGTGTGCGAGTCGGGCGGCGTGTGCGAGTCGGGCGATGTGTGCGAGTCGGGCGATGCGTGGGAGTCCGGCGATGCGTGGGAGCCGATCGGGGCGTGCGAGCCGAGCGACGGGGCCTGTTCCGGTTGAGGGACCTCCGTCCGCGAACTCTGGAACTCCGTTGCCCCGCGGTCCGCTCCGAGCTCGCTCGGTGCCTCGACCACCGGGACCACGTCCGGCCTGGGCGACACGTGCTGGGCCGCAGGCACCTCGACCGGCGAGGACACGGGCGGTCCAACGACGTCGTCCCGACCAGGCCGCCCCGGAGACTGCGGCGCTTGAGACTGCGGCGCTTGAGACTGCGGCGCTTGAGACTGCGGCGCTTGAGACTGCGGCGCTTGAGACTGCGGCGCTTGAGACTGCG
>NZ_LGDY01000097.1:110081-110488 GCF_001279525.1 Nocardia sp. NRRL S-836
ACTGCGGCGCTTGAGACTGCGGCGCTTGAGACTGCGGCGCTTGAGACTGCGGCGCTTGAGACTGCGGCGCTTGAGACTGCGGCGCTTGAGACTGCGGCGTGTCGGCCTCGGGCCGTGCTTCACCCGCGACACCGGCATCGGTGCGCGCCTCACCCGACACGGTCGGCGGCAGCGGCGACTGCACGCCCTCGGGCGCAGGAGCTTCCGACCTTACCCCGGACGGATCCGGCGGACTCAACGCCGGCGATTCCAGACGCGGCGCGTCCACAGGTGAGAAGTCCCCACCTCGCGCCGGAGGCGAGAAGACACCTGGCTGTCCGTCACTAGGCTGAGCGCCCGGAACCTGAGCGCCCGGAACCTGAGCGCCCGGAACCTGAGCGCCCGGAACCTGAGCGCCCGGAACCTGA
>NZ_LGDY01000098.1 GCF_001279525.1 Nocardia sp. NRRL S-836
CGCCTGGCCGCACCGCCCTGCCGCACCGCCGTGCTCTGCCGTAGCTGCCCTGCCCCACCGCCACGGCCAGCGTGCCCGCGCCACGTCCCGCGCCCACCCGCACCCCGTAGCCCGCGCAGACCCCCCACCCACGCCCGCCTACACCCGCTCCACCCCCAACGCCACCTTCGCCAGGTCGAGGTTGCTCAGCCCCTGCAGCTGCCGTCCGCGCCGGGTCTGCGCGTCGAGCGCCACGATCGCGGTGTTGCGCTGGTCGTCGGCGCTCATCTGCCTGAGCGCGGCGTCGTCGCGGATCCCGGTCTCCCGCAGGAACACCATCACCGCGCCCACCCCGGCGAGATCCGAGTTGTTGTAGCCCTGGTAGTCGTTCTGGTTGCTCAGTGACGTCATGACGACGATCAGCCTGTTGCGCATGTCCTCGTCGGACATCGTGTTGAGCTCGTGCTGGGTGCGGAAGCCGCCGAGCAGCAGCACCCCGCGCACGTAGTGGTCGGCCGCTCCCGGCACGCGGCCGGGCGAGGCGAGCCGGCCGAGTGCGATCTGGGCGAGCTCCAGGTCGGTGTGGCCCTGCAGCTCCCGGCCGACGCCGGTCTGGGCGTCCAGTTCCACGATCGTGGTGTTGCGCTGGTCGTCGGCGCTCATCTGCCCGAGCGCGGCGTCGTCGCGGATTCCGGTGCGGCGCAGGAAGACCATCACCGCGCCCATGCCGGCGAGCGTGTCGTTGTCGTAGCGCTGGTAGTCGTTCTGGTTGCTCAGCGACGTCATGACGACGATCAACGTGTTGCGCATGTCGTCGAGCGACATCGCGTTGAGCTGCTCCTGCGTGCGGAACCGGCCGGCCAGCAGCACGCCGCGGATCGGGAACGACCTGGCCGACCCGGCCCGCACCTCGACGTCCACGAACTCGTGGTCGGCGTCGACGTGGTTGATCCGCACGGTGAAGTCACCCACCGGGAACGGCCAGTCGGGCTGCTTGCGCGCGAGGCGCAGTGGTGCGGTGCCCTCGTAGCGGATGCGGCCGTCCGGGTTGCGCGAGTGCACGACCACGGCCTCGTCCGGTCCGGTGTGCTTGGCGCCGATGACGTCCTTCCACTCGCCGATGCCGTTGTCGTAGCCGGTCCTGTTGCGGCGCCGCAGTTCGAGGAAGAACGTCCGGCCGTCGCGCCGGTTGGACGGCACGGCGACCACCACCGGCAACGGCCCCTTCGGCTCGCGCAGCCGGTAGTCGAGCGCGTAGAGGCGTTGCGACAGCGGGAAAGCACGCTGGTGCACGACGTACTGGCTGTCGTGAAACCCCTGTATCGCGCACATCTGGGCGGCCGGCAGCAACGGGCCGATGATCCGGCCGGTCTTCTCGCCGTCGGGCAGGCCGGAGATCGGGTCGCGCACCCACGCGGGATCCTGCCAGGTCGTGACGCCGTACCGCTGCGCGCTCATCGTCGAGTAGGGCGAGCCGTAGTCGGTGGTGCCGTCGGCGGCCCACTCGTGGTCGAAGCCGAAGCTGTGGCCGAGCTCCTGGCACGCGGCGTCGAACGGCGTGACCGAGTCGACGACGGTCACGTTGACGTCCCTGGCGCCGTCGCCGACGGGCACGGCGACCTGGCCGCCGCCCCACCAGCCGGTCGGCCGCGCGAACCAGATGATGATGGTGTCGACGTTGGCCCAGTCGGGTTTGCGCTGGTCGGTGGCCGCCTTGACGACCGTCCTGTGCAGACCGTCGCGCGCCTCGTTCGACACCGGCACCGGGTTGGGGATGTCGACCGGGTCGAGGACGTCGCTGGTCACGTCGAGGAAGCCGTGCGACGACAGCGCCCAGTAGTTGCCCAGGCTGAACGGGCGCAGCGGCTGCATCCAGTTGACGAAGAGCTCGCGCGACCACACGGCGTCGTCCTGGGCGTACCGCACCGGGATGATCAGGATCATGGTGGGCCTCCTCGGCGGTTACCGAGGAACTCGCCCGCCGGGTGAAACCGTTACGCCCGCCACGGGTCGTCGGCCGGCAGCCACACGCCCGGCCGGTGCAGCCCCAGGTCGCCCACCTCGCGCACGATGGCCTCGGCCGCCGCCAGCACGCTCGGCCGCACCTCGTCGGCCCGCCGCACCAGCGACCACGTCCACAGCACCTCCGGCTCGACCACCGGACGGGCGACCAGGTCGGGCGGCAGCGGCGTGGTCTGCCCCTTCGGCGAGTTGAGCACCGGCGTCACGCACCGCCGCACGTGGTCGAAGAACGCGGGGCCGGTGATCGCGCCGTTGTCGATCCGCACCACCCGCGCGCCGGAGAACCCGGCGAACTCCTCGGCGTACTCGTTCCACGACCGCCACGAGGTCACGTCGTCGTCGACCAGCACCGCCGTGTCCCGCGCACGGACCGGGCTGGTGTCCGTGCCGACCGACACCGCGTAGAGCCGGTCGGCCCCGAGCAGGTCGGCGGCGAGCCCGAGCCGGGCGAGGTCCGCCGACCGCACCCAGCACACCGCCAGGTCGAGGCTGCCGTCGGCGACCCGCGCCGCCTGGGCGTGCGAGGGCACCACCCACGCGTCGACGTAGAGCGGCGCGACCCCGGCCGTGCGCAGCGAGAGGTCCGGCGGCAGCCAGTTCACGTACCCGATCCGCACCGGCGACGACCCGGACAGCTGCTGCGCCTGCTTGCGCAGCTCGTCGGCGCGGTCGAGGAGCGCGCGGACCTCCGGCAGCAACGCCGCACCCGCCGCGGTCAACGCCACCGTGCGCCGGTCGCGGTCGAACAGCGGCACTGCGAGCGAGCGTTCGAGCGCCTTGATCTGCTGCGACAACGACGGTCCCGCGATCAGCAGGCGCGCCGCCGCCCGGCCGAAGTGCAGTTCCTCGGCGACCGTCACGAAATACCTCAGTTGACGCAGCTCCACGCCCACATCGTAGGAGGCTGGGCCTTCCACGAAGGAGCGAACAGGTCGTGGAGATCGCGGGCGGCCGGACGCACGATGGGAGCATGACCGGAGAGTTCATCGTCGAGATCGTCACCACGGTTCCCGACGGCACCCCGCAGTCCGAAGTGGACGAACGCCGTGCCGCGGAAGCGGTGCGCGCCAGAGAGCTCGCCGCGAGCGGCCACCTCGTGCGGCTGTGGCGGCCGGTCGGCGAGCTGCGCAGCACCGGGCTCTGGCGGGCCGAGGACGAGGACGACCTGCGTGCGAACGTCCTCGGCACCTTGCCGCTGAGCCCGTGGATGGAGTTCGCCGTCACCGCCGTCGAGCCGCACCCGAACGACCCCGGCGAACGATGAGCGCACGCGCCGCCGCGGCACTCGCGGCGGGCATGGGCGTCGGCCGGTTCGCCTACACGCCGATCCTGCCGCTGATGACCGCGCAGGCCGGTCTCACCGCGTCGGCGGGCGCGGGCCTGGCGACGGTCAACTACCTCGGCTACTTCGCGGGCGCCCTCGCCACGACCGTCGTGCGGGTGCACTCGCGGACGGTGCACCGCGTGGCGTTGGTGCTGCTCGCGGCGTCGCTGGCCGGGATGCCACTCGCCGCGGCGCTGGGCACGAACGCCGCCGGCGGCATGCCGCTCGCCGCGTCGCTGGCGGCCTCCGGTTCGCCGCCGTCCCACGTCCTCGTGGCGTGGTTCGTCCTGCGGTTCGTGGCGGGCGCGGCCAGCGCGCTGATCTTCGTGCTCGCCGTCAGCACGCGGCCGGGCTGGGGGATGAGCGGTGTCGGCGCGGGCATCGCGCTGTCCGGGGTGGTCGTGCTGGTCGACGCGCGCTGGCAGTTGTCGTGGTGGCTCGCGGCTCTGGTGTCCGCCCTGTTCACGGCGCTGGCCTGGCCGTTGCGACCGGTGGCGCGCCCACGGGTGGGCGGTGCGGGCAGGGGCCCGTTCGCCGCGCTGTTCGCCGGCTACACCCTCGAAGGCGTCGGCTACATCATCGCCGGGACGTTCCTGGTCGCTGCGGCCGGATCACTGGGCAGCGGCGCGTGGGTCCTGACCGGCCTGGCCGCCGCCGCGTCACCGTTCCTGCTGAACCGTCTGAACCAACGACGCGCGCTGGTCGGCGCGCTCGTCGTCCAGGCCGTGGGCATCGCATTGCCCGCGCTGACGACCGGTCCCGCCGCCACGATCGCTGCTTTCGTCCTGTTCGGCGCCACGTTCCTCGGCATCGCCACCACCGCGCTGAACCTCGGTGCCGGCCTGCACCCGAACGCCGCCGCCCTGCTGACCGCCGGCTACTCCGCCGGACAGGTGGCCGGCCCACTCCTGGCAACGCCGCTGCTCGGCCACGGCTACCGTGCCGCGATGCTGCTCGGCGCCGCGACCGTGCTCGCCGCCGCCGTTGTGATCGCGCTCTCACCATCGACCCGGTTGAACCGATCCGCACGCCCGTCCGTGATTGCTGACAACAGGCGGGAAAGTTCAACTCAGGAGTGAGAAACCATGCGTCGCAAGCAGGTTGGGATCGTTGCTGCCCTCATCACGGCTGGTGCCGTCACATTGACCGCGTGCGGATCGGGTGCCGCGCAGTCCGGCACCGCCGCGCCCGTACAGGAGCAGACGCAGACGCAAACCGGCGCGCAGCAACAGGATCCAGATCGAGACAAGTCCGGAGTGGACTTCCTGCGCGGCTCGGCGAACTCGAACAGGGCCGACCGGTCGGCCGGTGACCGGGCCCCGGACAACGCCGCACCGGAAGTCAAGGCGAAATGGGTGGAGCTGCGCGTCGCGAATGCGGGCGGACTCGAACCCGCTGTCGTGAACGGCAACGGCAGGACCGTTTACTGGTTCAGCGACGACCCGGTGAACGGCGGCGTGTCGACCTGCAACGGCGACTGCGAGAAGCAGTGGCCGCCGATCACCGTCACCAAGGGCACCAAGCTGTTCTTCCCCGGCATCAAGCGGGAGGACATCGGCTTCGTCAAGCGCGCGGACGGCCGCGTCCAGGTCGCGCTCGGCGGCCGCCCGGTCTACCTGTTCGCCAAGGACCAGAAGCCCGGTGACATCTTGGGCCAGAACGTCGGCAACAGGTGGTTCGTGACCAACCCCGAGGGCAAGCGCGCCACCGCGCCAGCCCCGCCGACGACCACCCAGCCCGCGCCGCCCGCCGGTGCCGGGCCCGCCGGCTCCGTCACCTTCTTCACCGGCAAGAACTTCGACGACTTCAGCGGTGACAACTTCGCCACCGGCGTCCGCGTCGAGGCCACGTGCGCCGACCTGCAAGGCGGTTTCCGGTCGCTCACCACCGACGGCGCCGTGAAGATCTGGTCGGAACCCGGCTGCAAGGGCAGGTCCGCCGTGGTGGCTGACGACGTCCGCGACACCGCCGAGCTCGGCTTCCCGGCCGGCGTGAAGTCCTACGTCCGCGCCTGACCCGGGACCTCGCACGGGGTCTGCTGTTGCACCTGCAAGGCGTTTTGTATCGGCGTTGTATCGGGCGTGGATGCGTGCCGGACAGGCTCCGAACCGCGAGACAAGCAGGTCATGCGAAGAGGGGATGCTCCGATGCGGTTCACCAAAGTGACGGCTGCGGTCGTCGGCGTGCTGGGTGCGGCACTGATCAGCACCGCCGCTCCCGCCGGTGCTGCCGAGGCCTACACCGGCGACAGCGCGGTCCAGGTCGCGGCACCGTGGCTGGAGGACACCGCCTCCGTGCAGGCGGTCGAGGGCGGCATCACGATCCAGCAGACGGCGGCCGGCGCCATCGGCTGGATGTCCGACCGCCGTGGCAGCACCGCCTACGAGGGCTACTGCGAGCGGGCCGTGCGCCTGGCGTGGGACCGCGCCACCCACCACGCCTCGGCGATCGACCACTGGCGGTCCTCCGACGGCGCCCGCCACACCACCGGCACGCCGCCCAAGGGCGCGTTCGTGTTCTGGAACACCAGCACCTACGGCCACGTCGGCATCGCGGACGGCAACGGCGGCTTCTGGTCGACCAGCGTCGGCGGCAAGATCGGCCACGGCAGCTCGGTCGGCTACTTCCGCAACTACCTCGGCTGGAAGTACGGCAACAGCAACTGATCCAGTGCACCCGCCGCGCGCGCCAGCGTGCGCAGCGCGGCGGGTTCGCCCTCCCGGTTGCCGGTGCGGCGGTAGGTCTCCAGCGCCTGCAGCACGAGGTCGTGCGCGGCCTCCGGGCAGCCGTTCGAGATCAACGCCTCGGCCAGCTCCACCTGTGCGAACGCCGTGCAGCGCTCATCGGTGAGGTCCTGCAGGATCGCCACGGCCCGGCGCGCGGAGACGAGCTCGGCGTCGTGCTCGCCGAGCGTGCGGTGCAGGGCCGAGAGCCGGACCAGCACGAGTGCTTCGCGGTGCGCGTCACCGAGGTCGGCCGCGAGCCTCCGGCCGCTCGTCAGCCACACCCTGGCCGACTCCTGGTCGCCGAGCGAGCCGTGCACCCCGCCGATCGACGCCCGCAGATGTGCCACGGAGTGCAGGTCACCGGCCGTTTCCAGCAGGTCCAGCGCTTCCAGGTAGCACGCCATCGCACGGTCGTACTCGGCGCGCAGCCGGCAGATCGTGCCCACGCCCGCGACCGCGATGCCCTCGCCGCGCGGGTCGCCGACCTCCCGGTACAGCTCCCGCGCCGCGCGCATGCCGCGTTCGGCGTCGTCGAACTCGTCGCGGTAGATGTGCACCTGCGCGATGCCGCGCAGCAACGCCGCCTCACCCGCCGTGTTGCCGGTCGTGCGCACACACGCCAGCGCCCTGTGGTGGGTGCGGGCCCAGTCCTCGTAGTGGCTGTGCAGGTCGAAGAACGGCACGCAGGCCGCCGCGAGCTGCCAGGCCACGTCGTCCAGCCCCGCCGCCGCTGCCAGGTCGACCGCGCCGCACAACGTGCGCCGTTCCGCCTCGAACCACGCGACCGGTTCGGCCAGCAGGTGCTCCGGCGCCCGCATCGGCGAAACCGGGGCGATCGTCGTGCCGAACGTGACCGGCAGCCTGCGCGCCGCCGTCACCGCGAGCCACAACCACGTCCGCAGCGCGCGTTCCAGCGTCGGCGCGCGGTCGGGGAGCGCCTCGGCCTGTTCCAGCGCGTGGCAGCGCAGCAGGTCGTGCAGCCGGTACCGGGGCTGGCCGGTGCTGTCGGTGCCGCAGGCTTCGAGCAGGTTCGCGTCGACCAGCCCGTCGACCAGGTGCTCGCTGCCCGGCCGGTCCAGCAGCGCCTCCACCACCCAGCCGGGCAGGTCGTGCGGCCCGAGCAGGGCCAGCCGCACGAACGCGGCCGCCTCGGGCGCGGGCAGCTGCCGGACGCTCAGGTCGAAGCTCGCCCGCACCGCCAGCTCACCGGAGGACAGCTCGCGCAGCCGCGTCGACTCGTCCACCAGCCGCGCCCGCAGCACCCGCAACGGCCACCCGCCCCGACCGGCCAGCCGCGCGCCCGCGACCCTGATGGCGAGCGGCAGGTGCCCGCAGGCCGCCGCGATCGCCGCCGCCTCGTCCGGTTCGGCCTCCACCCGGTCGCGGCCCGCGATCCCGGCCAGCAGCTCCGCGGCCTCGCCGGGTGCGAACGGCGGCAGCTCCACCTGTCGCGCGCCCGGCAACTCCGACAGTCGCCGCCGGCTCGTGAACAGCACCGCGCAACCGGCCTCGCCGGGTAGTAGCGGCAGCACTTGGCGCACCGAGGCCGCGTCGTCGAGCACCACCAGCACCCGCCGCCCGGCCAGCCGCGACCGGAACAGCGCCGCCCGGCTCGCCAGGCCCGACGGCAGCCCGGCACCGGTCACGCCCAGCGCGTGCAGCAGCTCGGTGAGCACCTCGGCCGGGTCCCGCGGGTGCTCGGCCGTGCCGCCGAGGTCGACGTAGAGCTGCCCGTCGGGGAAGTGGTCACCGACCTCGTGCGCCACCCGGACCGCGAGCGTCGACTTGCCGACCCCCGGCGCCCCGGTCACGCCCGCGACCACGACCTCCCCGGTGCGGCGCAGAGCCGCGGTGAGGCCGGCGATCTCGTCGGCGCGGCCGCAGAAGTCGGCGACCGCCGGCGGTAGCTGCCGGATCGGCGCCGGGGGCGACTCCCGCATCGGCGTGACGTCCGCCGTGGCCGGCTGCCGGACCGGTGCGGCGTTCTCCTCCTCGCCGCGCAGCACGGCGAGGTGTGCCTCCTTCAGCGCCGGTCCGGGTTCGAGGCCCAGCTCGTCGGCGAGCCGGCGGCGCAGGGTCGCGTAGACCTGCAACGCCTCGACGCGCCGGTTCGTGCGGTGCAACGCGACCATCAGCTGCCGGCCGATGCCCTCGCGATAGGGGTGTACTTCGAGGAGCGCGCGCATCTCCGCGATGACCTCGTCACCGTGCCCTCGTGCGACCTGCAACGCCAGCCGCTGCTCGGTCGCCGCCAGCCGCGCCTCCTCCAGCCGGGTGATCACGGGCTGCCACGCGTCGGTGTCCGGCAGGTCCTCGACCGGCCGGCCACGCCACAGGGCTTCCGCGCTCTGCAGCAGCTCAAGCGCCTGCGGGCTGGTGCGGGCCGCGGTGACGAGCTCCTCGAACCGCAGCGCGTCGAGCTCGGCGGACGTCAACGCCAGCACGTAGCCCGTGCCGTTCGTGCGCAGCCGTTCGCCGAGGAGTTGCCGCACCTGCCACACGTACGTGCGCACGTTCGCCACCACGGAGCGTGGCTTGGTCGTCGGCCAGAGGACCTCGACGAGCTGGTCGAGGGACACGGCGGCGTTCGCGTTCAACGCGAGGTGCGCGAGCAACGCCCGCTGCTTCACCCCGCCCAGACCCATCCTGTCGCCGTCCCGCCAGACCTCCAGCGGACCGAGCACGTTCACCCTGGTGATGGCCCCTCCTCTGGCGTGTTCGCGCTGACAGGAGCCCGCGCACGCGGCAGGATAGCCGCGGTGGTCCGCCGCCGTCACCAATTCGCCAGAAGATGTGGTAGTTCGTAAAATATGAACAAGCGTCACCTCGCCGCGCTCGCGCTGCTGCTGAGCGCGTGCGGCTCCGAGACGTCCGTTCCCACGATCGCGCCGATCTCCGCGCTCGCGCCGTCCGCGTCGCCCCTGGCCGATCAGCACGAGCGCCTCGACGCCATCGGCACCCTCCTCACCGCGTGCGCGGCCCGCCTGCGCGGTGAGCCCGTCGACCCGGCCGACAACTGCGCGAAGGTCATGCCCGACGTGGCCGAGGTGATCGGGGAGGCCGAGAAGAAGGCCGACCGGCTGCCGCCGTCGACCCGCAGCGCCGTGACCGAGGTGCGCAGACAGCTCGGTGAGATCGCGCCGTGCGAGCCGTGGTTCGCCGCGGGCGGGCAGAGCGCCGACGCCCGGTTGAACCAGCAGTGCGGTGATGCGTGGAGAGCGCTCTACAAGAGCTACTCCGCCGTGCGCAACACCGCTTAGCCGCCGGCGTCAGCCGGAGCCGACCTGCTCGTCGTCCTCCACGGGGCACGCGCCTTCCGGCGGGTCCGGCTCCTCGGCGGCGAACCGCAGGGTGAGCGCGGACGAGATCTCGTGGTGCCGCAGCAGGAACGCCTTCTCGTCGAGCTTCTTGCGCCGCAGCCAGCCGGTGACCTCGGCGTTGCACTTGCTCGCGTTGCACGACCCGCACGCGGGCACGATGTTGCCCAGCGTGTACCGGCCACCCCGCGACAACGCCTGCACGCAGTCCTTCTGCAACGACGCCGCGGCGGCACCGCAGTAGGCGCAGCAGCCGCCCCACGAGGTCTTCAACGCGTCCCACTGCGCGTCGGAGAGGTCGTGGGCGACGCGCGCCATCCGCTTGCGGCGCTTGCGTGCCGCGCGCACCTGTTTGCTACCGCCGGTCGCCACGACCGGGAAGCGTACGCATCGCGATGGTCAACAGGTCGGAGGCGGGTCCCCTGGGGGTCCTGCCCTTGGTCCACACCGCGCGCAGCGCGCGGGCCAGGTTCAGGTCGGTGACCTCGACGCGCACCAGCGTGCGGGTGGCGAGGTCGGCGGCCACGGCGTGGGCGCTGAGCACCGCGGGACCGATGCCGCCGATCGCCGCCGCCTTGATCGCGGTGGTCGAGGACATCTCCAGCAACGGCTCCGCGGTGATCTCCAGGTCCACCCCGCGCAACGCCGACCGCAGCGCCTGCCGGGTGCCGGAACCCTGTTCGCGGGACACCAGCGGCGTGGCGGCCAGCTTCGCGGCGGTGATCCTGCGGCGGCGCGCCCACGGGTGGCCGGGCGCGACGACCAGCACCAGCTCGTCACGGCCGACGACCCGGCTGTCGAGACCGGCGGGGACGTCGGTGCTCTCGATGAAACCGAGGTCGGCCCGGTCCGCGAGCACCTGCTCGGCGACGTGCACGGAGTTGCCCGCGGTCAGCACGGTCGCGGTGTCCGGGCTCACCGCGCGCAACGCGATCAGCCACGCCGGCAGCAGGTACTCGGCCACGGTCAGGCTCGCGGCGACCTTGAGGTGGCTCTGCCGGTCGGCGCGCAGGCTCGTGAGACCGGCGTCGAGGTCGGCCGCCTTCGCGAGCACCGGCGCGGCCCACCCGGCGACGAGCTGACCCGCGGTGGTGAGCGTGGCGCCGCGCGGGGTGCGTTCCAGCAACGCCACCCCGACCCGTGCTTCGAGCACGCGGAGGCGTTCGCTGGCCGAGGGCTGGGACATGCCGTGGGCCTTCGCGGCACGGCCGATGCTGCCGAGCTCGGCGACGCTCAGCAGCAGCTCGTAGCTGGCGAGGTCGGTGACCCTTCCCGGCAGAGGCATAGGGGCAGCCTATGTCCTCATCGGAGATTGGTGCCTACCGAGGTGCGCCGCCGGCGGGCATCTTGAGGTGGTGACCGCTCTCGCACCTCACCCCCACGCCGTGCCCCTCGAGGTGCGACGAGCGGCGCCTTTCGGGCCGAACCTGTTCGCCTCGGTCATGGGCACCGGCATCGTGGCCACGGCCGCCGCCTCGCTGCCCCTGCACGTGCCCGGTCTGCGCACCGCGGCGACGTTCGTGTGGGTGCTGGACGCGGCGCTGCTGGTGCTGCTGACGGCCGCGGCGTTGCGCGGCTGGACCTGGGCGACCGTGCGCGGTCAGCTGCGCGACCCGGTGATGGCGCAGTTCTGGGGTGCGCCGGCGATGGCGCTGATGACCGTCGGCACCGGCACGCTGCTGCTGGGCGCCGACGTGCTCGGCCTGACCGCCGCGCTCGCCATCGACTGGACACTGTGGACACTGGGCACCGCGCTCGGGCTGGTGACGTCGGTCGTGGTGCCGCTGCGGACGTTCGGCAGCGGCGAGGCCGCGTTCGCCGGCTGGCTGATGCCGGTCGTGCCGCCGATGGTGTCCGCCGCGTCCGGCGCGCTGCTCGCCGCGCACCTGCCGCCCGGCCAGTTCCAGCAGGCGATGGTGCTGGCGTGCTACGCGTTGTTCGGCGTGAGCCTCTTCGCGACGGTGTGCCTGGTGCCGCAGATCTGGCAGCGGCTCGTGCAGCACGGCCCCGGCAACGCGGTGCCGACGCTGTGGATCGTGCTCGGCCCGCTCGGCCAGTCGATCACCGCCGCGAACCTGCTCGCCGGTGTGGCCGTGCTGCCCGGCCAGGTCGCGTTCGGCGTGCTGTACGGCACGGCCACGTGGGGCTTCGCCCTGCTGTGGGTGGCCATCGCGGCCGCGGCGACCGTGCGCGCGATGCGACGCGGGCTGCCGTTCGCGTTGACGTGGTGGAGCTTCGTCTTCCCGCTCGGCACCCTCGTCACCGGCACGAGCGCGCTGGCCGCGAAGGTCCACTCGCCGATGTTCACCGCCGTGTCCGTCGTGCTCTACGTGGCGCTGGTGCTCGCCTGGGCGGTCGTGGCCGTGCGCACCATCACCGCGCTGGTGAGCGCCCGCGTGCCCTAGACTGCCGGAAAGATCCGCTGGGGGGCGATCGCATGACAAGTGCGGACTGGGGTTTACGCGACTTCTACGCGGGCGTGGACGATCCGGACGTCAGCTACACCGTCATCCTCGTCGAGGGTGAACAACTCCCGCTCGCCGTGGTCCGCCGGACCGGCCGGCGGGAGGAAGCCTTCACGCACACCCTGCGCTGGGAGCCGTCCGACCTGCTGAGCCGCGTGCCGGCCGAGCCGACGTGGACCGCCCGGCCGGCGGAAGCCGGGTACGCCAACGGTTTCCTCGTGGAGCTCGTCCGCGAGGTCCGCGCACGACAGCACCTGTCGGAGTTCGCCGACTTCAAGTACTTCGCGGTCTTCCGCACGGCCGTGGACGTCCTCGACCTCGGCCTGGCCCACATGCTGGTGCGCCGCCCGGAGTTCCACGGCGACCAGGAGTACGCCGGCCACCACATGTGGGAGGACACCGACGCGCTGCACGACATCGACCGCGGCGAGGACATGCGCCGGGAGTACGTCGCGATCAGCGCCGACGAGGCCGCGGCGCTCAAGCAGCGCATCGACACCAGGTGGGAGAACGAGGTCCTGCGCTACCACGTGGTGCGGATCGGCGGGACGCCGTTCGCCGTGGCCGGTGTGCCGCGCAACCCGCACTCGGCGGTCGGGCCGGTCATGTTCAACGGCGAGGGCGGGTTCGTCCGCGGCGACCTGCTCAGCCAGGTGGCGGACGCGCCGCGGTGCTCCGTCGAGGAGGTGCCGCTCGATCACGCGGTCAGCGTGATGAGCGCGCTCGTGGAGTTCCAGCGCCACCGGAGCCGCGCCGAACTGACCGGCGGTCACGCCGTGTTCGCCCACCACCAGGACCGCCTCGACCTCGACTCGGCGTACGCACTCGTGCAAACC
The DNA here is from genome assembly GCF_001279525.1 of Nocardia sp. NRRL S-836. Taxonomy (GTDB): domain Bacteria; phylum Actinomycetota; class Actinomycetes; order Mycobacteriales; family Pseudonocardiaceae; genus Lentzea. The sequence continues at coordinate 12,670 of NZ_LGDY01000098.1, forward strand.
CCGGAGCCGCACCACAGGTACGTCCTGCCGCTGAGCCACGCCGAGGCCCACCACCTGCACCTGCGCCTGACCATGCGCGCCGCCCGCCGCGCCGCCCGGCCGGTCGACGGCCACTACTACTTCGCCGTCCTCGCCTCGTTGCGCGACGCGGCCGAACCGGACAGGGCGTTCTCCCTGATCCGCTGCCCGGCCGACGCGGCACCGCGGTGGGAACTGTTCCTGCGCCCCGGAGAGTGGCTGCCCACGTCGAGCCCGCTGACGCTGGTGACGTTGCCGATCGGTGCGGAGCAGGTGGAGCGGATCACGGCGGCGCTGGCCGGCCGGACCCGCCACCTGCAGATCGTCAACGGCGAGCCGGGGTTCCTGCGGATCGTCCGCTGGACGCCCGCGTCGGAGGAGACGCGGGAAGGCCCGGACGGGCCGTGGCAGCCGTGCTACCTGATCGGGCGGTGGAGGGACGAGCCGACGTGGACGATCACCGAGCCGGGGTGGCCAGTGGAGCGGTAGCAGGTGTGCCGTCCCGCAGGACGGCACACCTTCCGTGGTGCGAGCTTCTGCTTAGGCACCGGGCTGGTCGAGCAGCTCACGCACCTTCGGCACCACCTCGGTCCCGTACAGCTCGATCGTCCGCATCAGCGACCCGTGCGACAGCCCGCCGATCCCGTACTTCAGGTCGAACCGCGACGCCCGCAGCGTCTTCATCGTCCGCGCCACCTTCTCCGCGACCGTGTCCGGCGAGCCGACGAACAACGCGCCGTGCGGGCCCACCTCGTGTGCGTAGGACTCCGGTGTCGGCGTCGCGAAGCCGCGGGTCTTGCCGAGGCGTCCGATCACGTCGAGGTAGTGCGGCCAGAACTCCTCGCGTGCCTGCTCGTCGGTCGGTGCGACGTGGCCGGGGGAGTGGATGCCGATCGGCAGCGGGGCGCGGCCGAACTTCTCCAGTGCGTGCAGGTAGAGCTCGGAGAACGGGGCGAAGCGGCGTGGGTGGCCGCCGATGATGGCGAGCATCAGCGAGAAGCCGTGGGAGGCCGCGCGCACGACCGACTGCGGGCTGCCGCCGACGCCGATCCAGGTGGGGAACGGTTCGGTGTGCGGGACGACGTCCTGTTCGTGCAGGGCGGCGCGGGTCTTGCCCTGCCACGTCACCGGTCCGCCCTTGAGCAGCTCGGCGAACAGGTGCGTCTTCTCCTCGAACAGGTCCTCGTAGTCCGCGAGGTCGTAGCCGAAGAGCGGGAACGAGTCCACACTGGACCCGCGGCCCAGGATGACCTCGGCACGGCCGCCGGAGACGGCGTTCAGCGTCGAGAAGCGCTGGAACACCCGCACCGGGTCGTCGGAGCTGAGCACCGTCACCGCGGAGCCCAGGTGGATGGTGAACGTGCGCGCGGCGATCGCGCCCAGCACGACGTCGGCCGCCGACAACGGCATGTCGGGGGTGTGGTGCTCACCGATGCCGAAGAAGTCGAGGCCCACCTGGTCCGCGAGCACACCCTGCTCGACGAGGTTGCGGATGGTCTCGGCGTGCGTCAGCGGCCTGCCGTCGGCGTCGTTGGTGACGTCGCCGAACGTGTCGAGCCCGAACGTGATCATTGGACTTCCCCTTCCAGCTCTGACCTGCTGACCGCGACGCCGAACACCGGGCTGCCGGGTTCGAGCAGTCGTCCCGCCACGAGACCGCCCACCGGCACCGGGTCGAAGCCGATGCCGGCCAGGAAGGCCGCCACCACCTCGACGGCGGCCCGGTCGTCTCCGGCGACGCCGAGTGCGCGGCCGCCGGGCGGTTCCATGTCCTGGTAGGCGACGTGGTTGAGGGTTTTGACGACACGCGCTCCGCGCAGGCGCGCTGCCACCTGTTCGCTGGTGCCCAGCGGGGCCTCAGCGGGTGGCCAGTGGTTCATCGCGTCCACGACGACCTTGCCCGCGAACAACGCCGGGTCGAGCGTGGCGAACCGGTGCCACGGGATCGCGAGGACCACGAGGTCCGCGTCCGCGACCGCGTCGGTCGTTGAGCGCGGCCGGGCTCCCGGTGCGAGGAACTCGATGATCATCTCGATGCGCGCCGGATCGCCCGAGGCCGCGATGGCGACCTCGTGGCCCGCGGCGAGCGCGAGCCGGGCGATGACCGGGCCGACGTGGCCGGCACCGAGGACGGCGACCTTCATGTCCCACCTGACCTGATTGGTTGACGTGTCATCCAGCCTAAACAGAACTCCGGCCCGGTTATTCCGAGGGGGACGCACAGTCGCGGTGGTGACGGTTCGTTCGGAGTCGTTCCTCGTGCCGTGAAGGATGTGTGGTCGTCGTCGCCGAGCGCGGGATAGTCGCACGGACGGGTGTTCGGCTCGCGTCAAGAAAGGTCGCGGTAATCGCGCCAACGGCGTGTTTTCGCTGGTCAACAGCCTGGTGCCGGTCATTGTTGAATAGCGAAAGGGAAGGCTAGCCTAATTCCTGTTCGAATTGCGGGCCCCCGGGACCGGTGGCATCGTCCGGAACACCGAACCACTTCCCACCACGGAACACGGGAGCGGACATGACCACCCTCGAGAACCCGGCGATGCCCGCCGTCCACGAGTGCACCGTGAGCGGCTGCTCCTACAACCACGACGGCTGCCACGCGTTCGCCATCACCGTGCGCGGTGACAACGGCGCTGCCGACTGCGGCACCTTCATCCCGCTGAGCACCAAGGGCGGCCTGGACAAGGTGATGGCCCAGGTGGGCGCCTGTTCGCGCACCGACTGCGTGCACAACTCGTCGTTGGAGTGCACAGCGCAGAGCGTGCGCATCGGGCAGGGCGACGGCGACCACATGGCCAACTGCCTCACCTACCAGCCGCGTTAGCGGGTCACGCCGCAACGACGTCGCCGGACCTCGGGCACCCCGAGGTCCGGCGACGTCGTTGCGGCCGGGGCCGGTCACGCGGGACGGATCGTCGCGGTCACCGTGATGTCGACGTACCGGCTGATCAGGAACCCCGGCGCGCGGATGCCCAGCGTCCTGCGGTCCAGCCGTGCGGTCGCGGTCAGCACCGCGCTGCCGGCGTCCACCTCGGACAGCTCCGCGGCGCCGCTGAGCTCGGTGGTGGTGCCCCTCGCGGCGAGGGTGCCGGTGACCAGCCAGCCGCGGTCGGTGGGGGCGGCCGAGGTGGCTGTGAACGTCATGACCGGGTGCCGGTCGAGGTCGAGCAGGCGTGGTTTGCGCAGGTCCAGGTCGCGTTTGGCGTTGCCGGTGTCGATGGCGCCCAGGTCGAGGGTGCCGTGGACGGACAGCAGCTCGCCGTGCTCGCCGATCTCGACGGTGCCGCTCGTGACGGGCACGGTTCCCGTGACGACACGGCCGAGGTTGCCGACCTGGAACGTCGCCGAGCAGCGCGTGGCCCGCCAGGCACCGGCGGCCAGGGTCGTCGCGGCGGTCATGACCGGGATCCGGTGTGCTCGTGGACCTCGTGGACGCGGCAGATCTCGACGCGGTCGGCGCTCGACAGCAGCGCCGGGTCCTCGCCGGGCAGCAGCGACGTGCTCATGATCGCTTTCTGGGTGTCGATGAGGGCCTGTTCGGTCTCGGCGAACGACACCACGACCTCGGAGCCGTCTGCGCGGCGCAGGACGTAGGTCCTGATGTTGCCGGGCACGGACTCGGCGGCGGGCACGATCCGTTCCCTGGCGGCGAAGTCGGCGGCGGCCAGCTGCTGCGGGGAGCGGGGCCGGTCGAAGTAGACGAGCTGCGCGTACATGGCGGTTCTCCTTCGGCTCGCTGTGGTGCTGCCGAGTCTCGGCCGGACGCGTGGCACGCGGATCAGTGCCAGTACGCAGTGCGGTACTGAACCGGCACCGGTCGGCGATACTCCGGAGGTGGAGGTGCCGATCCTGGGACGGGACCGCGAGCTCGCGGCGGTGCGCGCGGGCCTCGTGGCGGCAGCCGGCGGAACGGGCCGGTTGCTGCTCGTCGGCGGCGACGCGGGCATCGGCAAGACCCGTCTGGCCGCCGCCGCGGTGGCGATGGCCGGCGAGTACGCCATCCCCGTGGCCCGCGGCCAGGCCGTCGACGACCCCGGCATGCCGCCGCTGTGGCCGTGGCGCCGCCTCGCCCGCGACCTCCCGGAATTGCACCGGGTGCTGACCGACCCGTACGCCTCCGACCGGGACGGCTCAGCCGCCGCCCGGTTCGCGATGGTCGCCGACGCGACCGACGCCCTGCTCGCCGCGGCCGCCCCGACCGGCCTGCTGGTGGTGCTCGAAGACCTCCACTGGGCCGACCACACCTCCCTCCGCCTGCTCACCCACGTGGCCGGCGAGCTCGCCGCCGCCCGGCTCCTCGTCGTGGCCACCTACCGCGACACCCCCGGCCCGTTCGCCGAAGCCCTGCCCGACCTGCTGCGCGGCGCCGCCACCCGCACCCTGCACCTCACCGGCCTGAGCCGCGACCACGTCGCGGGCTGGGTCCGCCACTCGACCACCGTCGCCGACCCTGACGCCGTGGCCACCCGTATCACGGCCGACACCGGTGGCAACCCGCTCTACGTCCGCATGCTGCTGGACCGCATCACCGACAGCGGCGAGACCGGCACCCACCCCGAACTGCACCGCCTCGTGCTCTCCCGGCTCGACGGCCTCAGCCCCCGCGCCCGCACCGTGCTCGCCGCCGCCAGCGTGCTCGGCGAACGCATCGAACCGGCACTGCTCGCGGCCGTCACCGGCGAGGAACCGGCCGCACCGCTGGACGAGGCCGTCGCCGCACGGGTGCTGCAGGTGGGGGAGGGGACGCTCGCGTTCACGCACGCGCTGGTCCGGGACGCGGTGTACGAGGACCTGCCGCCCTCGGTGCGGGCCGAGCTGCACCGCCGGTGCGCGCTGGTGCTGGCGGCGGGCGGGGGTGCGGCCGCGGGTGCCGGGGTGGACGCGGGTTCGGGTTCGGGTGCGGGCCTGGGAGTGGGCGCGGGTGCGGGAGTGACTTCGGGGGCGGGCGCGGGTGCGGGAGTGACTTCGAGAGCGGGCGCGGGTGCGGAGGCGGGCGGGGGCGCGGGGACGGCGGCCGGCGGTGATGCGGCTGCACCCGGCCGCCTCGCGACAGACGGTGGTGAGCCCGGCCGTGCTGCCGAACGCTCGCCCGACCGCGCTACCACCGCCAGCACACCGGGTCGCGTTGTTGGCGGCAGGGGCCCGCGCGGTCGCGCTGCCTCCGACGATCGCGAGCCCGATCCCGCCGTCGACGACCGCGCGTCGGCCAGCGCATCCGGCAACGACCGCGCGTCGGTCAGCGCATCCGGCAACGACCGCGCGTCGGCCAGCGCATTCGGCGACGGCCGTGCGTCCGCCCATCCCGCCCTCGGTCACGACGCCCCCGGCCGCATCGCCACCCACTGGCACCGCGCGACCGGCCCCGACGCCGCGGCAGAGTGCACCCGCTGGGCCACGGCCGCCGCCCGTGCCGCCACCGCGGACCTCGCCTACGACGACGCCGTGCGGTTCGCCGCGCTGGCACTCGGCTCCGCGGCGCAGGCGCCGGTTCGCGAGCGGGCGGTGCTCAGTCTCGACCTGGCGAGGGCCGAGTTCCTCGCCGGTGACGTCGGTGCGAGCCTCGGTCACTGCCGTGCGGCGGCGCGGCTGGCCGGGGAAGCGGGCGCGCCGGAGCTGGTCGCGCACGCGGCGTTGGTGGTCACCGGGCTGGGCGATCCGGTGTTGCACTCCGCCGTCGACCAGCTGTGCACGACGGCGTTGCGGTTGCTGCCGGAGGAGGCGACCGCGCTGCGCGCCCGGCTGCTGTCCCGCCGGGCGATGGCGGCCACCGCCACCGGGGCCTGCGAGAAGGCCCGCGAGCTGTCCGCCACCGCGCTTGGCCTTGCCACCCGCAGCGGTGACGCGGACGCCGAGCTCGACGGCATCCACGCGCGGCACCTCACGTTGTGCGCGCCGCAGTTCCGCGCCGAACGGGTCCGGCTCGCCAACCGGGCCGTCGAGCTGGCCGCCACGGCACGGCAGCCGCACGCGGAGCTGTGGGGGCACGTCTGGCTGGTCGACGCGGCGTTCCAGGCGGGGGACCTGGCCGCGGTCGAACGGGAGCTGGCGCTGATCGAGCAGTTCGCAGCCGCGCGGCAGCACGCCGTCGCGTGGTGGCACCTGCACCGGCTGCGTGCGACCAAGGCGGCGTTGACCGGCAGGCTGGACGCCGCGCTGGAGCACAACGAGGCCGCCCGCGCGCTGGCCGGGCGGATCGGGGCCGAGGCGGCCAGGGGCATGTACTACGCGTTCCTGCACGGCATGGCGTACCTGGCCGGCACCATCGACGCCGAGGTGGCGCGGGAGTCGTTCGCCGTGCTGGAGAAGGTCCAGGACGTGCCGCTCGCGCAGGTCTACGTGCCGTTCCTGCACGCCCTGCTCGGCGACCTCGACCGGGCGCGTGCCACGTTCGAGGGCTTCCGCACGCTGCCCGCCACCCTTGAGATCGGCCCCACGTGGGCGCCGCTGGTGAGCAAGATCGGCGGGGTCGCCTGTCTGCTGGGCGACACCGAGACCGCGGACCTCGTCTACCGCACGCTGTCCCCGCTCGAACCGGACTACTCCGCGGACGGGTCCGGCGCGGTGTTCTGCTACGCCGCCTCACCGCACCTGCTCGGTGACCTCGCGATGACCTCCGGCCACACCACCACCGCCATCGGCCACTACCGCACCGCCGTCGACATGAACGCCCGCATCGGCGCACGGCCGTTCGCCGCGCTCAGCCGCCTCGGCCTCGCCGAGGCCCTGCTCGCCGACGGTGACCGCGCCGCAGCCAGGACGTCCGCCACCCTGGCCGCGGCCGAGTTCCGCGCGCTCGGCCTGCCGGTCCGGCTCGGCCAGGCCGACCGGCTGCTCCGGCGCGTCGACGTCGAGGAGCGGACCGCGGACCCGTTGTCCCCGCGCGAGGCCGAGGTCGTCGAGCTCATCGCGCAGGCGCTGACCAACCGGCAGATCGCGAGCCGTCTCGTGCTGTCCGAACGCACCGTCGAGACCCACGTCCGCAGCGTGCTGGCCAAGCTCGGACTGCGCAGCAGGACCGAGATCGCCGCGTGGTCGCTGCGCACGCAGCGTTAGCGGCCGAGTCCGAGCGCCAGCGTCAGCTCCAGCACCCGGTGCGGCTTGTCGAGGTCCGGGAACAGGTCCCGCAGCTGCTGCATCCGGTACCGGACCGTCTGCGGGTGCACGAACAACGCCGTCGCCACCTCGTCGCGCCGCCCGTGGTGCAGCAGCCACGCGCGCAACGTCTCCTCCAGCCGGCGTCCCGAACTCTCCGGCAACGCGCGCAAGGGCGCCAACGCCCGTGCCTGCAGGTCGGCGTAAGCGTCGGGATCAGCGGTGAGCACCAGCTCGACCAGGTGCTGCTCGGTGTCCCGGATGTCGGGGGAGACCAGACGCGCGCGCACGGCTCGTGCGTACGAAGCCGACGCGCGCATCCAAGGCCGCGCGGGACCCACAACGGCACTGCGGTCGGTCAGCTGGCGCAAGAGGTGCGCACGGTCGGTGTCGGGCACCAGCAGCACACCGGTCGCGTCCGGCAGGTCGTCCAGCACGAGCGTCCCTGGGTCGAGCGACCGGAACGCCGGACGGGCCTGCGCGGCGGGCAGCAGCACCACGGTCACCGTCGTGGGCGGCGGCCACCCGGCCCGGTTCGCGGACGCCAGCAGCACCTCGGTCCGGGCGCCGGCCAGCAGGTCACGGGCGAGCTGCTCCAGGTGCCGCTCGTGGGCCATGCCGCGTGCGGCCAGCTCGTCGGCGTGCCCGGCGGCCGACGCGGCGGACAGCTCGTCGATGTAGGCGAAGGTCAGCTCCGCGAACTTCGCGACCTCCTCCGCGGGCAGACCGGCCGACACCGCGCCCTCGGCCAGACCGCGCCAGGCCACGCGGGCGCCGACGCGGTAGGCGCTGAGCAGGGCGTCCATCGAACGGCCGTCACGGACCTCACCGCGGCCCAGCTCGTAGGCCGCGTCGCTCGCGTCACCGCCGGTCGCCACGCCGCCTGCTAGGTCGAGGTAGTGGCCCAGTGCCGTCCGCACGGCGCGGCGTATGGTCCCACCCATTCGTCCGGTCAGCGCGTTGGCGTAGCTCGGCACCTCGTCGATGATGGCCTGCACGACCTCGTCGGCGGTCGTCTTCAGTGCCTTGCGCAGTGCGGTGACAGTGGTCTCATCCAGGGCCAGTTCGGTGGCCCGCCGCATTGCCTGAGTCACGTTTTGTTCCCTGCGAACAATCTGGGCCGACAAATTCACGTCCTGAGGACAGGACTTTACGCCCTGTGGCGCATCAAGCTGGAGTCATGACGAGTACCGCCCTACGCAGCAGGGCGTGGAAACTGCTTGAGCTGGTCACGACGCCGCTGCTGCCGTCCGACTACCTCGACCTGGTGAGCCCGCTGCGCGCGGGCGCCGACCTGCGGGGCCGCATCGAGGCGGTCCACCGCGAGACCGACGACGCCGCCACCATCGTCATCAGGCCGGGAAGGGGCTGGCGCGGCCACGTGGCCGGCCAGTACATCCGCGTCGGCGTCGACGTCGACGGCGTGCGCCTCTGGCGCGCCTACTCGGTCACCTCGCCGACGAACCGGGCCGACGGCCGCATCACGATCACCGTGAAGGCCATCCCCGGCGGCAAGGTGAGCAACCACCTGGTCCGCAGGGTGCGGCCGGGCACCGTGATCCACCTCGACCAGGCCACCGGCGACTTCGTGCTGCCGCAGACCAAGCCGGCCAAGGTCCTCTACCTCACCGCCGGCAGCGGCATCACCCCCGCCATGGGCATGCTGCGCGACACCCGGTTCGACGACGTGGTCATGATCCACTCGGCACCGCGCGAGCAGGACGTGATCTTCCGCAACGACCTGCACGACCTCGTCGCCGACAAGGCGCTGCGGCTGCTCGAACTGCACACCGACACCGACGGCATGCTGGACATCTCCCGGATCGAGGACCTCGTTCCCGACTGGGCCGAGCGCGAGACCTGGGCCTGCGGCCCGGCCGGCCTGCTCGACGCCGCCGAGGAGCACTGGAGCAGCCACGGCATCGCCGAGCGCCTGCACACCGAACGCTTCCGCCCGAGCGTGGTCGTGGCCGGCGACGGCGGCGAGGTCACGTTCAGCACCACCGGCAAGACCGTCGAGGCCGACGGTGCCACGCCGCTGCTGGACGTCGGCGAGAGCGCCGGCGTGCTGATGCCGTCGGGCTGCCGCATGGGCATCTGCTTCGGCTGCGTCACGCCGCTCAAGGCGGGCGCGGTCCGCGACCTGCGCACCGGCGAGATCACCGAGGCCGAGCCGGGTGTCCTCATCCAGACCTGCGTGTCCGCTGCCGCGGGTCCCTGTGACGTCGAACGCTGATCCGCACCACCACCAGACCTTCACCACCCGCGAAGCGGCTCCTCCCCCCAGCCGCTGAACCCCCCGGAAAGCGAGCTCCATGACCGCCATCGACCCCACCGCCCACCTGACCGACGAGCAGATCGAGGAGCTCGGCCGCGAGCTCGACGCCATCCGCGACGAGGTGATCGCGAGCCGAGGTGAGAAGGACGCGGCGTACATCCGCAAGGTCATCTCGGTGCAGCGCAGGCTGGAGCTGACCAGCCGCGGCATCCTGCTGTTCTCGATCTTCCCGCCCGCGTGGCTCATCGGCACCGCCGGTCTGTCCGTGGCCAAGATCCTGGAGAACATGGAGATCGGTCACAACGTCCTGCACGGGCAGTGGGACTGGATGCGCGACCCGAAGATCCACTCCACGACCTGGGAGTGGGACCACGTCTCGCCGGCCGAGCAGTGGAAGCACTCGCACAACGAGCTGCACCACACGTACACGAACGTCATCGGCAAGGACAACGACCTCGGCTACGGCATCATGCGCGTGGACGAGGACCAGAAGTGGCACCCGATGCACCTGGGCCAGCCGCTGTGGAACTTCATCAACGCCTGCTTCTTCGAATACGGCATCGCCGCCTACGACCTCGAACTGGGCAAGAACCTGCACAAGCGCCGCCGCAAGAACCCCGAGTTCCGCGCCCGCGCCAAGGCGGTCGGCCGCAAGATCCGCAAGCAGGTGCTCAAGGACTACGTGATCCACCCGCTGCTGTCGGGCCCGTCGTTCCTCACGACGCTGGCCGCGACGTTCACCGCGAACCTGGTCCGCAACCTGTGGTCGCACTCGGTGATCATGTGCGGTCACTTCCCCGAGGGCGTGCAGGTCTTCGAGCGCCGCTCGATCAGGGGCGAGACGCGCGGCCAGTGGTACCTGCGCCAGATGATGGGCTCGGCGAACATCAGCGGCAGCAAGGCCATGCACATCATGACCGGCAACCTGTCGCACCAGATCGAGCACCACCTGTTCCCCGACCTGCCGAGCAACCGGTACGCCGAGGTCGCGGTCAAGGTGCGCGCGCTGTTCGAGAAGTACGGCCTGGACTACGTCTCCGGACCGCTGCCCAAGCAGGTCTTCTCCGCGTGGCACAAGGTCTTCCGGCTCTCGCTGCCGAACAAGAAGGTCAAGCAGGCCCCGCAGCGCGAGAAGGAACTGGTCGCCGCCTAGAACTCCCCGTGCCGTCCGGCGCCGCTCGCGAACCGAGCGGCGCCGGACGCGCCTTCGGCCGCCACGACCGGCACACCGGCCGCACCCTCGGCGCGCAGCGCGTCCGCCAGCGGCAGGTCCAGCCCCGCGTAGGTGGCCGCCCGGTCCGCGAGCACGCACTCGAACGGGAACCCGGCGATCTGCTCCGCCAGCTCCACGGCCGCGGTGACCGCCTGGCCCGGCGCGACGACCCGGTTGGCCAGCCCGATCGCGAGCGCCTCGTCGGCGGCGACCGGCCGTCCGGTGAGGATCAGGTCCAGTGCCCTGCCCAGCCCCACGACCCTGGGCAGCCGGACCGTGCCGCCGTCGATCAGCGGCACGCCCCACCGCCGGCAGAACACCCCGAACACCGCGTCGCTCTCCACCACCCGCAGGTCGGCGAGCAACGCCAGCTCCAGCCCGCCCGCGACCGCGTGCCCGCTGACGGCGGCGATCAACGGCTTGCCCAGCTGCAACCGGGTCGGTCCCATCGGGCCGCCACCGCCGCCCTCGGGGTCGAGCTCGTTGCGGCGGACCGGGTCGCCCACGGACGTCAGGTCCGCGCCCGCGCAGAACGTCCCTCCCGCACCGGCCAGCACCGCCACCCGTTGTGCGGGGTCCGCCTCGAACGCCAGGAACGCCTCGCGCAGCCGGGCGGCCATCGGGCCGTCGACGGCGTTGCGCCGGTCGGGGCGGTTCAGCCAGATGATCGTCGTGGTGCCGGAGCGCTCGACCCGAACGTCGTCCACCGGTCCTCCTCGGCACAGCCCTCAGCGCGGGATCGACTGGGCGAACGCGAACACCCGGTCCGGGTCGTACTTCCCGGCGACCTCCCGCAACCGCCCCAGGTTGCCGCCGTAGTACGCCTCCGCCCATCGTGGCAGCTGCGGGTCGATGTAGTTCACGTACCCGGTGTCCCCGACCAACGCGCCGATCCCGTCGCGCACCCGTCCCATCGCCTGGCCGGCCTCGGTGGCGGCCTCCGGTGGCGTCTTGAAGTAGATCTGGGCGCAGGCCAGTGCCGTGCGGTGGGGGAACGCGGTGGCCGACGGCGCCACGTCGGCCACCGCGCCGCCGAGCCCGTCGAAGATCAGGTACGACTCGTCGGACTGGCCGTTCATCAGCTCGACCGCCCGCGCCGGGTCGCCGATCGGCTCGCGCACGATCCGCGACGACGCGACGAACGACTCGTGCTGGATGCCGTTGCCCGCGAAGTACCGGGTGGCCTCGGTGTAGCTCTGCGCCTGGACGAACCGCGAGGCGGGGGCGGGCAGCGCGGCCAGCAGTGACGTCAGCCCACCGGTGGACCCGACGAAGCAGCCGCCGACCCGGCAGGTCGGCTGCGGGCCGCCGCGCACGACGACGTTGGCCCACAGCTCCTTGGGCGCCTGAGCGATCCAGCGCTGCCACTCGCCGAGCACGTCGGCCGTGGCACCGGCGCCGTACTGCAACGAGAACACGGTCACCTGGGGCGCGGGCACCGTGGCGAACACGAACTCCGTCACGATCGCGAAGTTCCCGCCGCCACCACCGCGCAGCGCCCAGAACAGGTCGGGTTCCCGCTCGGCGGAGGCGGTGACCACCCGGCCGTCCGCCGTGACCGCGGTCGCCGAGACCAGGTGGTCGCAGGTCAGGCCGTACTTGCGGGCCAGCACGCCGATGCCGCCGCCGAGCGTGAGCCCCGCGACGCCCACGGTCGGGCACGTCCCGGTGGGCAGGCAGCGGCCGGACCCGGCGAGCACGCGTGCCACCTCGCCGAGCTGGGCCCCGGCGCCGACGCGGACCTGGTCGCCCGGCAGCACCTCGACGGCGGCCAGCTCACGCAGGTCGACCTGCAGGCCGTTCTCCGGCGTGGAGTAGCCGGCGTAGCTGTGGCCACCGCCGCGCGCCGCGATCGGCACCCGCAGCCGGGCCGCCTCCACGCACACCCGCACGTCGTCGACCGAGGCGCACCGGGCCACGGCGGCCGGGGTGCGTTGGTTCCACACCGGGTTGAAACCCTGGTAGGCGAAGCCGTCCTGGTCGGGGAGCAGCAGCTGCCCCGACAGCCGCGACCGCAGCGCGGCCCAGTCCGGCGGTCCACTCGGAACGGACGAACTGGACGGAGGGGCCGACGGGGGAGCCGAGGCGGAGGGGACCGGGCCGGGGGGCGCCGATCCGGTGCAGGCGGAGAGCACGGCCCCCGCACCCGCGAGCCCAGCGACTTGGAGAAACCTGCGTCGGTCCACGGTCACCGTCCTTCCAGCCCGATCATCCTGGCACGACGTGATCATGGCGGCATCTCGTGATCACCCGTGGCGTCGGGGGCGCGGGTGTCGTCTACTTACCGCATGGCAATCGTCTCTCCTGGCTTCTCCGGGCGGCGCCGGTCCTCCGACGTGCAGCTCCCGCCAGGGCAGTACCTGACGGAGGACTTCCCGGTCCTCACGGCGGGTCCCACCCCGCGGGTGCCGACCGACCGGTGGGAGCTCACGATCAGCACCGAGGTCGGGCACAAGCACGTCTGGTCGTGGCAGCAGCTGATCGAGCTGCCGGCGGAGAAGATCACCACCGACATCCACTGCGTCACCAAGTGGTCCAAGCTGGGCACGCGGTGGAAGGGCGTCTCCCTCGACGTGCTGCTGGAGGACGTGGAGACGGCGGCGGACTACGCGCTGGTGCGGTCCTACGGCGGCTACACGACGAACCTGCCGCTGGAGGACCTGCTCGACGGGCAGGCGTGGATCGCCTACCGCTATGACGACGACGAGATCACGCCCGAGCACGGCGGTCCGGCGCGGCTGCTGGTGCCTCACCTGTACTTCTGGAAATCGGCGAAGTGGGTGCGCGGCATCCAGCTGCTGATCGAGGACGAACCCGGCTTCTGGGAAACCGCCGGGTACCACGACTACGGAGATCCATGGCGCGAGCAGCGGTATCAGGGCGACTGACCTGGCGGGTGGCCGAGCTGGCCGAGAACCGCCGGCTCACCGCAAGCGCGCGCAGCCTGGTGTTCGACGTGCCCGGCTGGCCCGGCCACCTGCCCGGCCAGCACGTCGACGTGCGGCTGACCGCCGAGGACGGGTACTCGGTGCAGCGCAGCTACTCCATCGCCTCCGCACCCGACGGCGACCGGGTGGAGCTGGCCGTGCAACGGGTGGACGGCGGCGAGGTCTCGCCGTACCTGTGCGACGTGCTCAGCCCCGGCGACCGGGTCGAGCTGCGCGGCCCGGTGGGCGGCTGGTTCGTCTGGCGTGCGGCGGATCCGGCACCGGTGTTGCTGGTGGCGGGCGGGTCGGGCATCGCGCCGTTGATGGCCATGGTCCGCACGCGTGCCGAGCAGGGCAGCCGCGTGCCGTTCCGGCTGGTGTACTCGGTGCGCACGCCCGAGGACGTGTACTTCGCGGACGAGCTGCGGCGACGCGCCCGTGAGGACGCCGGCCTCGACGTGCACCTGGTGTACACGCGGCAAGCGCCTGAGGGCGCGCCCGCACCCGGCCGGCTCGGCGTGGCCACGGTGAACACGCACGGCTGGCCACCGGACTTCACGCCGAACTGCTTCGTGTGCGGCCCCACCGGTTTCGTCGAGACGGTGGCCGACATCCTGGTGGCGCTGGGCCACGACCCTCGACGTGTGCGCACCGAACGCTTCGGCTGACAGGAGACCACCGATGAGCGACGACCACGTCGACGGCAACGCGCTCGCGGGCGGCCTGCGGGAGATCTTCGCCGTGGACCTGACCACGGCGACCGGCCGGTGCGCCGGCTGCGGGTACCGGGGTTCCGTGGCGACCTTGCGGGTCTACCGGAACGCGCCGGGCATCGTGGCGCGCTGCCCGCACTGCGAGGAGGTCGTGCTGCGGCTGGTGCGCGGACCGGACCGCGCGTGGCTCGACCTGCGCGGCACGGTGAGCCTGGAGATCCCGCTAGCCCCGTGACCGGTGCGCGACGGCGGTCGCGAGCCCCAGGAACACCGCGAACACCCCGTAGGCGAGCCCCAGCTGGCCCGCCGACACGATCGCGCCACCGACGGCGCGCCCGAGCAGCCCGCCGAACGCCTCGGCCGTGATGACCGCCGCGGCGAGCTCGGTCGCGCCGGACGCGGCACCGGTCGTGCACCGCAGGTACAGGCTCGGGTAGGCCAGGCCGACCCCGATGCCGCCGAGCGTCCACGCCACCAGCGCGGCGGGGAAGCCGGTCGCACCCAGCGCGAGCACGGCCACACCGCCCGCCGTCAGCACCAGGCCGGCCGCGGGCGGCGGCTCCTTCCCCATGCGCCGCAGCCGGGGCACCGCCAGGCTCGTCACCGCCCACGCCAGCGGTGCCGCGCTCAGCACGACCGCGGCCTGCGCCATGCTGGCGCCGTAGCCGTCGGTCAGCAGCACCGTGACCAGGCTGTCCGCGCCGAAGTAGCCGGCCGCGAACAACGTCATCGCCGCCAACGCCGCCGGTGCGCCCCGGCGTGCGCGCAACGTGCCCGCGGGCATGATCGACGCGACCCCGACGCACGCGACCACAACACCCAACACCCTGATGGGCCACCAACCGCCCAGCACCACACCGCTCACGCCCAGCGGCACGAGCAACGTGCGCCACAACGGCCGTTCCGCGCCGGGTTCGACCGGCCCGCTCGCCGCCCGCAGGACCAGCACCCGTCCCGCGAACACCACGGGCACCGGCACCAGCAGCGTCCACCGCCACCCGACCAGGTGTTCCAGCGCCAGCGTCGCCGCCGGCCCGACGAGCGCGGGCAGGATCCACATCGCCGACGAGGCCGCGATCACCCGCACCCGCCACTGGTCGTCGAGGTGCCGGATCGCCGCGCTGATGCCGAACACCGCCAGCAACCCGCTCGCGCAGCCGGCCGTCAGCTGCCCGGCCGCGAACACCCACGCCGTGGGCGCCACCGCGGCCGTGACCGTGCCCGCGAGGTAGGCGGCCATGCCGATGGCGAGGGTGCCACGCGCACCGGCGGCGGCCAGGACGCGCGTGGCCAGCGGAAGCGCCACGAACAGCCCCAGCGTCGCCCCCGACACCAGCAGCTCGACCGAGGTCCGCGCGTCGAGGTCGCGCACGATCGCCGGCAGCAGCGTGGAGGAGACGAACGTGGCCACCGCGGCCGCGAACTCCAGCGCGACGATGCCGATGGCCAGCGTCAGCGCGGAAGTCCGTTGCCGCGTCACGTGTACAGCTCTCGATCCAGCTCGTTGACCTGCACCCACACGCCGTCCGGGTCCCGCACCCGCAGCGACCGCCCGTGGTTCTCGTCCAGCACCGGACCCGGCGCGAACCCCGCGTCCCGCAGCCGCCGCGCCACCTCCTCCAGCGGCTCGCCGGTCTCGAACGCGAGCTCGCACGTGCCGGCCGCCCGGTCGGTGGCGGTGTGCAGCGCGACCATCCCGGACTCGGCCGGCAGCTCGGCCCACGCACCCGGCCGCGACCGCGGGCCGTCCGCCAGCCCCAGTGCCAGGTAGAACCGCCTCGCCGCGGCGACGTCCGCGGTGTAGCGGATCGGCACGACCCTCATCGCCGTTCTCCCCCGTCCAGCTCC
The DNA here is from genome assembly GCF_001279525.1 of Nocardia sp. NRRL S-836. Lineage (GTDB taxonomy): Bacteria > Actinomycetota > Actinomycetes > Mycobacteriales > Pseudonocardiaceae > Lentzea. The sequence continues at coordinate 28,756 of NZ_LGDY01000098.1, forward strand.
CGCAGGTAGCTCTCCAGCGCCTGCTCCACGAACGCCGACAGCGACACCTCGGCGTCCACCGAGGCGTGCTTGACCCGTCTGACCAGCGCGGCGGGGAGGTAGACGTTGAACTGCTGCTTCTCTCCGGCCATGGCTACTATGCTAGCAATCTAGCCCTGATGGAACCAGAGCGTGATTCGGTGAGGTCTTCCCGCCCGGCCGGGTGAATTCCAGGTCTCATCGGCTCTCGGCGTGCTGACACACACGCGGGTGGCCGGAAAACCCGATTTCCGCAGAGTGGAAGTGCTCATCGCGGCAGTTCGGCGGCATGCGCAAGGGAGCTGTGTGCCGCGACCAGCGCCTTCTTCAACCGCAACGCTGTGACCAGCATCGTTGTTCGATCCACGGCTTCGGGACGATCGGCCGTGTCGATCCAGAACCGATTCGGAGCGCTCGAAAGGACTATTTCTCTCGTTGTGCGGCTATCCCGGGAGTGAGCTACGTTCGATTCGGGTTCAGCAGCAGCCCTTCACGCGCGGTCGAATTCCGTTGAAGGGGATGACAGCGAGTCATGAGGATTGCGATGTTGGCTGCCCAGGATGCTCCCGGCTGGCGTGCCGCGCACGTCGAAGGTCTGTCCGCGGCGCTGTCGGCGCTGGGACACGAGGTGGCGGTGCACCACCCACCGGCCGACCTCCCGGGGCAGCAGCTGGGGCAGTTCGTCGACTCCCTGCGCACCGAGTGGGCTCGCGCGCGGCCCGACTTGGTGCACGGGCACTCCTGGCGGCCGGGACTGGCGGCCGTGCTGGCGGCCCAGCCCTCGGGCGTGCCGGTGATCCAGTCGTTCCACGGCCTCGGCACCGGAGCGGGGCAGCGGACCGGCGTCGAACGGCTGGTGGGCAAGCAGGCCGCACTGGTGGTCGCCACCTGCGAGCACGAGCTGCTGGAGCTGGCGGCCGCCGGGGTGCCGCGGTCGCGGATCGCGCTCGCGGCCCGCGGTGTCGACGTCGAGCTGTTCCAGCCGCGCGGCGACACCGCGCAGCGGACCGGGCTGCGGCGGATCGTCACCGTGGCCGATCCCATGGTGGACAACGGGTTGGTCGACCTCGTGGCGGCGCTGCCACGACTGGGCGAGGTCGAGCTGGTGATCGCCGGCACGCCGGGCTCGGGAGAGGCGGACCGGATCACCCGGTGCGCGCGCAGGTTCGGCGTGGACGAGCGGGTGCGCCTGCTGGGCGTGGTCCCCCGCGCGGAACTGCCGGCGTTGTTGCGTTCGGCGGACGTGGTGGCGTGCGTGCCACCGCAGGCGACCTGGGACGCGCTGGCGTTGGAGGCGATGGCCTGCGGCGTGCCCGTGGTGGCCACCGCTGTCGGCGGCCTCACCGACGCCGTCATCGACGGGGTGACCGGCGTGCTGGTGCCGCCGCGTGACCTCAAGCAGCTGGTCAGGCGGCTCCGCGCGGTGCTGGACGACGAGACGTTCCGCAACACCTGCGAGATCGCCGGTGTCGACCGCGTCCAGGCCCGGCACACGTGGCCGGACGTCGGCCGGAGCGTCGAGCGGCTCTACCGGCACGTCCTGGAGCCCGCGACCCCGACCAGGAAGATCCGCGCACCGCGACCGCTGACCACCCGCGACAGCGCCATGAGCTGATCGGCAGCGCGGCCCGGGAGTGCTGACACCCCGGGCCGCCGGTTGTGCCGCCCGTCGTGCAGACCTGGCATCCGGCCCATACGGTTCGGACCAGGGAGGCGGAGGAATGCGAAGCCAGTACGAGTACCTCGCGGTGCTGGGTGTGTGCCTGCTCATCACCCTGCCGCTGGAGTGGATGGGACGCGGTGTGTACCGGCGCTGGCCGCAGTTGGCGCGTGCGGTCGCGCCGGTGCTGCTCGTGCTCGCGGCCTGGGATGTCGTCGCGATCCTGCGCGGGCACTGGACCTTCCACCCCGAGTCGACCACCGGGGTGGAGCTCGGCGGTGTGCTGCCGATCGAGGAGGTGCTCTTCTTCGTGGTCATCCCGATCTGCGCGGTGCTGACCTACGAGGCGGTGCGGGGACGGGCGGGCCGGTGGTTGCCCGATGGTTGAGGAGTACCTGCTCGCCGCCGTCGCGGCGGCGGTGTTCGTGGTCCTGCTGGAGCTGTGCGTGCTGCGGACGGGGCTGTTCACCCGGCCCGCGTACTGGGTGACGATGGTGATCGTGCTCGCGTTCCAGATCCCGGTGGACGGGTGGCTGACCAAGCTGGACGCCCCGGTGGTGCTGTACGCGGACTGGGCGATCAGCGGGGTGCGGGTGCCGTGGGACATCCCGGTGGAGGACTTCCTGTACGGCTTCGCGATGGTGACCGCGGTGCTGATGATGTGGGAACGGGGGAGGCAGGCACGTGAACAAGCTTGAGGTGCCGGGACAGTTCGACCGGGCGGCCCGCGGGTACGACCTGCTGGTCGGGCTGAACCCCGGCTATCACCAGGCGCTGCGCCGGTCCGCCCGCGCGCTGCGGCTGCGGCCGGGCATGCGCGTGCTCGACCTGGGCTGCGGCACGGGCGCGTCCACCGCGGCACTGCTCGCGGCCGCACCGGGCATCGAGGTCGTCGCCGTGGACGCGTCGGCGGGCATGCTCGCGCGGGCACGGGAGAAGCGCTGGCCCAGCGGCGTGCGGTTCGTGCACAGCCGCGCGGAGGACGTCGACGAGGGCCCGTTCGACGCGGTGTTCGCGGCCTACCTGCTGCGCAACCTGCCCGACCCGGACACCTCGTTGCGGCACATCAGGAAGCTCGTCAAGCCCGGCGGACGGCTGGTGCTGCACGAGTACTCGGTGCGCGACTCGCCGGTGAGCCGCGCGGTGTGGACGGCGCTGTGCGGCGTGATCGTCCCGGCGGGCTGGCTGTCCACCGGCGACCGGTCGCTCTACACCTACCTGTGGCGCAGCGTGGTCGACTTCGACGGCGCGTCCGCGTTGCGGGACCGGTTGCGGCGCAACGGTTTCGTCGGCGTGCGCAGTGCGCCGCTACCGGGCCTGCAGCTCGGTGTCGTGCACACCTTCCTCGCCTGCGCGCCGGAAGGGGAGCAGCGGTGAGGGATCGCAGGGCGGTGCGCATCCCGGCACCGGCCGGGCGCGCGCAGTTCGACGGCGACGCGCCGGTGGTGGCGGTGGTCGGCGGTGGCATCGCGGGCCTGGCGGCGGCGACGCTGCTCGCCGAACGCGGCGCACGGGTCGTGGTGTGCGAACGGGAGAAGTACCTCGGTGGCCGCGTCGGAGGCTGGAGCACCCGCCTCGCCGACGGCAGCGAGGCCACCATGACCCGCGGCTTCCACGCGTTCTTCCGGCAGTACTACAACCTGCGCGCGTTGCTCAAGCGGGCCGACCCGGCAGGTCGCGCGCTCACGCCGTTGCCGGACTACCCGCTGCAGCACGCCTCCGGCCACCGCGACTCCTTCGCCGGGCTGCCCACGGCCGTGCCGTGGAACGCGCTGTCGTTCCTGCGCAGCAGCCCCACGTTCCGGTGGCGCGACCTGCCGGACGTCAACGCGCGGGCGGCGTTGTCGCTGCTCGACGTGTCGGTGCCGCGGGTGTACGAGGAGCTCGACGGCATCGACGCCGCGACCTACCTGGAGCGCATCCGCTTCCCGAAGGCCGCGCACGCGCTGGCGTTCGAGGTGTTCTCCCGCAGCTTCTTCGCGCATCCCGGTCAGATGTCGGCCGCGGAGCTCGCGGTGATGTTCCACATCTACTTCCTGGGTTCCAGCGAGGGCCTGCTGTTCGACGTGGCCGCCGACCCGTTCCCGCACGGCCTGTGGGAACCGCTCGGCCGCCACCTCGCCTCGCTGGGGGCGACGCTGTGCACCGGCGTCGAGGTCCGCGCCGTGCGGCCCGGCGAGCACCGACGGTTCTCGGTCATGATCGGCGACGGCGCGATCGAGGCGGACGCCGTGGTGCTCGCCGCGGACGTGCCCGGCCTGCGCGCGGTCGTCGGCGCCTCGCCCACCCTCGGCGACGCCGGCTGGCGGCAGCGGGTCGGCGAGCTGCGGACGGCGCCGCGGTTCCTGGTGTCGCGCTACTGGCTGGACCGGCCGGTCGACGCCGACCGGCCGGGTTTCCTGGGCACCGGCGGGCACGACCTGCTCGACAACATCAGCGTGCTCGACCACTACGAGCACGAGGCGCGGGCGTGGGCGGCACGCACCGGCGGGTCCGTGGTCGAGCTGCACGGCTACGCGCTGCCCTCCGACGTGGACGAGGCGGACGCGCGGGCGCGGCTGTGGCAGCAGCTCACCGAGGTCTACCCGGAGACCAAGCGGGCCGGGGTGGTCGACGAACGGCACGAGCTGCGCGAGGACTGCCCGTTGTTCCCCGCGGGCGGGTACGCGCGCAGGCCGGGTGTGCGGACGCCGGACGACTTCCTGGTCGTCGCGGGTGACCTGGTGCGCATCGACCTGCCGGTGGCGCTGATGGAACGCGCGGCCACGACGGGGTTCGCCGCGGCCAACCGGCTGCTGAGCCGGTGGGGGATCGCGGGGACGGAGCTGTGGACCGTGCCGCGGGAGGGCCGGGTGCCGCTGTTGCGCGGTGCGGCACGGCGCTGGAGGACGTTGTGACCGCGTCGGCCGCCGCTTCCCCCGGGTGGTCGTCGTGACGGCGCCGACCCGAGTTCTCCGCCGGAGGTCGTCGTGATCGCGTCGGCCGACGCTTCGCCTCGGGGGCCGTCGTGACGGCGCCGGCCCGGGATTCCCGCTGGAGGTCGTCGTGATCGTCGTGGTCGGAGCGGGTCTCGCCGGGCTGAGCGCGGCGCTGGAGCTCACCGCCGCCGGCCACGAGGTCAGCGTGCTGGAGGCGGGCGACGAGGTCGGCGGCCGGGTGCGCACGGACGTCGTGGACGGCGTCCGGTTCGACCGGGGCTTCCAGATCATGCTGCCCGCCTACCCCGAGCTGGAACGGCTCGACCTCGGCCCGTTCCCCCTGCGCCACCTGCGGCCCGGCGTGTTCGTGCACGACGACGGGCGGCACGACCTGCTCGCCGACCCGCGCAGCGGGCCCTCGGCGTGGGACGGGGCGCTGCGCCAGCACGTGCTGGGCGCCCGCGACCTCGCGGCGCTGGCCCGGTTCTCGGCGCAGGACGCCTTCGGGCCGGTGCGGCCGTTGCTCACCGCCCAGGACCGCACGACCCGCGACGAGCTGCGTGCCCTCGGGGTCACCGACCGCGCGGTGGAGGCGGTGTTCCGGCCGTTCCTGTCCGGGGTGTTCCTGGAACGCGAGCTGCGGACGTCGTCGCGGTTCTTCCACCTGGTGTGGCGCAGTTTCGCGCGTGGGGGAGCGGCGGTGCCCGCACTCGGCATGGGCGAGCTGCCCAGGGCGCTGGCGGAGCGGTTGCCTGCGGGGACCGTGCAGCTGGAGACCGCGGTGCGGGCCGTGCACCACGACGGGGTCGACCTCGAAGAAGGCGGCCGGGTCGCCGCGGACGCGGTCGTGGTGGCGACGGACGGCACGACGGCGGCCCGGTTGCTGCCGGGGCTGGCCGAGCCGCGCTGGAACGGCGTGACCACCTGGTACTTCGGCCCGCCGCGGTCACCGTTGCGCGACGGCTGCCTGGTCGTCGACGCGAACGGCGGGCCGGTCGTGAACACCGCGGTGATGTCGGAGGTGTCCCGGCCGTACTCGCCACGTGCGCCGCTGGTGCAGGCCACCGTGCTGGGCGAAGCGTCCGAACAGGACGTACGCGCACACCTGAACCGTTTGTACGGCACGGACACCAGCCGCTGGGAGGTGCTGCGGCGCTACGAGATCCCGCAGGCGCTACCGGCGATGAACTCACCGCACCGCCTGCGGCAGCCTGTGCGCGCGGGTGAACGCAGGTACGTGTGCGGTGATCACCGCGACACCAGCTCGATCCAGGGCGCGCTGCACTCGGGACGCAGGGCCGCCCACGCCGTGCTCACCGACCTGCGCGGTGCCGGGTGACCGCACTGCTGCTGTTCGGCGACCAGCTCGGCCCGCACTTCCACGCGGGCCACGACGAGATCGTGCTCGTCGAGTCGGCGGCGGCGTTGCGGCGCAGGCCCTACCACCGGCAGAAGCTGCACCTGGTGCTGTCCGGCCTGCGGCACCTCGCCGCCGAGCTGCCCGGCCGGGTCACGCTCGTGCGCGCGAACACCTACGGCGAGGCGATCCGCGACCTCGGCCGCCCGCTCGTCGCCTACCGGCCGGGCTCCACCGCCGCGGAGCGCATGCTGCGCGAGCTGGGTGTGGAGGTGCGGCCGACGCCCGCGTTCGCATTGGGCCGCGAGGAGTTCACCGCGTGGGCGGGCGATCGCGAGCGGTTTCTGATGGAGGACTTCTACCGCCACCAGCGCGTGCGGTTCGACGTGCTGATGGACGGCGCCGAGCCGGCCGGCGGGAGGTGGAACCTCGACGCGGAGAACCGCGAGCCGCCACCGAAACGCGCCCGGCTGGGCGTGCCGGAACCGTGGTGGCCGGAAGAGGACGACATCGACGCACGGGTGCGTGCCGACCTCGACGCGATGGACCTGCCCACCGTCGGCGGGGACGGCCCGCGCCGGTTCGCCATCACGCGGGCCGAAGCGGTCGTGGCGCTGGAGGTGTTCGTGCGCGACCGGCTGCCGCACTTCGGCCCGCACGAGGACGCGGTGCTGACCCACGACTGGACGATGGCGCACTCGTTGCTGTCCGTGCCGCTCAACCACGGGCTGCTGCACCCGCTGGAGGTCGTCCACGCCGTCGAGGACGCCCACCGCTCCGGTGACGTGCCGCTGGCCAGCGCCGAGGGCTTCATCCGCCAGGTGCTCGGCTGGCGCGAGTACGTGTGGCACCTGTACTGGCACCTGGGCCCGGACTACCGCCGCAACAACGAGTTCCACGCCACCGAACCGCTGCCGCGGTGGTGGGCCGAGCTGCGACCGGCCGAGGTGCGCGCGGCGTGCCTGCGCACCGCGTTGGAGGGCGTGCGCGACCACGGCTGGGTGCACCACATCCAGCGGTTGATGGTGCTGGGCAACCATGCGCTGCAACGGGGCTATGACCCGGCAGCGCTCAACGACTGGTTCGTCACGTCGTTCGTCGACGGCTTCCCGTGGGTGATGCCGGTCAACGTCATCGGCATGAGCCAGCACGCGGACGGCGGTGGCATCGCGACCAAGCCGTACCTCAGCGGTGGCGCGTACATCAACCGGATGACCGATCACTGCCGCGGCTGCTGGTTCGACCCGAAGCGGCGCACGGGACCGCGGGCGTGCCCGTTCACCGCGGGCTACTGGGCGTGGCTCGCCCGGCACGAGCAGCGGGTGCGCGGCAACCACCGCATGCTGCGGGCCGTCCAGGGCCTGCGGCGGCTGGCGGACCTGGACGAGGTGCGTGCCCAGGAACGCACCCGCGACCTGTTCTGATCGCGGGCGGTCGCGGGGTCAGCGGACCTGGGACAGCACGAGGTGGACGGCCTCGGTGAGCGAGCGCGGAGTCCGCACGGACGGCGGCAGCGAGAGCCCTGACCAGCCGGGACCGGCGACCGCGATCACCGCCCCCGACTGCGCGGCGAGCTCCGCCAGCGGCACCTGCAGGGCGAGGTCGGCCCGGTGCGCCCACACCAGCGCGACGGCGGGACGCAGCCGCGCCACGGCGTCGCACAACGCCCGGGCCGGCACCCGCGGGCCGAGGTTGCGCCACAGCACGTCCTGCTCGGACAGCGCGGCGCCGAGCGCCTCCAACGCCAGGCCGTGCTGCTCCTCGGGGGCGCACGAGAGCAGCGCCGCGAGCACGCCGGGGCTGTGCGACAGCGGCACGCCGCGCAGGGTGTGCAGCAGGCTGGAGGTCGCGAGGTGCTCGACCTCCACGCCACGGCCGCGCTGGGCCACCAGGTGCCCGAGCTCCACCAGGCACGGCGCGAACACCTGGTCCCACGCGGCCACCACGCCGTGGTCGGTGAGCAGCTTGGCCGCGACGTCGAGCATCAGCGGCAGGTCGAGGCGTTTGGCGGCGGTGATGAACCCGCGCCGGGCCGCCTCTGCCACGTCGTCGCCGAGAACCGCGTGCGGCCTGGGCAGCAGCGGTGCCGCCGAGCGCTGTGCCAGCTCGGCCGCGGCGGCGGGCGCGACGCCCTGACCGGTCAGCGCGACCATCCGGCGCAGCACCTCGACGTCGGCGTCCTCGTAACGGCGGTGGCCGCCCTGGGTGCGCCCCGACGGTCCCAGGCCGTAGCGCTGGTCCCACGTCCTCAACGTGACAGGGGAGACGCCGAGCATCGCGGCGACAGCGCGCGGTGCGTAGGTCACCGACGGCGCGCGCGCTCGGAGAGGATCGCCCTCAGTTCGCTCTCCCCGAGCCCGCCCCAGACGCCGAACGTCTCGTGCACCTCCAGCGCGTGCGAACGGCACTTCTCCATCACCGGGCAGCGCTGGCAGATCGCCTTCGCCGCGGCTTCGCGCTGGTCACGCGCGGCGCCGCGTTCGTTGGGGGTGTGGAAGAAGTACGCGCTGTCCATGCCCCGGCACAGGCCGGACAGCTGCCAGTCCCAGGATTCGGCGACAGGCCTGGGCAAACGCGACAATTCAGGCATAGCGCACCTCTGCGGGCTCGAACGGGTGCTGACTCCACCTACCTTAAAATCGATTCAAAATCGGTGCAACTTGAGTCGCTCAGTCGGGGAACCTGCCGCTGCGGCGCAGGGCGTACCGGCGCTCGGCGTAGGCGAGGTCGTCGCGCCACAAGCGGGCCGCCGCCCAGCGCATGACCGGGCGCAACGCTCCTGCGGCTGGTTTGGCCAGCGCGAACCCGCGGCGGTCCGAGTGCGCGATGGTCGCCTCCACGACCGCGGTGCGGCCCTCACCGATCGGGGTCGCGTGCGTCTCGACCACGCTGCCCTCGCCCTCACCCTCGACGATGTGCATCACGACCGTGCGCGGTTCGGGGCAGGTGAACGCCGCCACCACCGGCACGCCGACCCGGCCCGCGAGCCGGAAGGTGACCTCGACCAGGAACCTGTCGTCCTCCTCGGTCGGCGTCTCCAGCACCCGCAGGTTCGCGAACGAGTACGGGTGGAACCACGCGCCGTGCCACGGGTCGAGCCGGTTCGCGACCACGTCCTCCGGGTCGCACCGGCCGATCAGCGTGGCCACCGCGTCGATCGCCCCGGCCGGCGGGCGCTGCGGCAGCACCGGCGCGGGCAGCGGTTCCTCACCGCCGACGTCGTCGAGCCGCACCCACACCAGCACGCCGTCGTCGTGAGCGGGATACGGCGTCCACGCGCCGAACCGCTTGCCGTCGAGCGCGAGCCCGTGCCAGCGGCAGATCAGCCTGCCCTCGGCCACGGCGCCGTCGCACAGTGGCGCGCCCAGGTGCGGGCACGACCCGGAACCGGCCATCAGCACGTCGTGCGGCCCGCGCCACAGCACGACCTCCCGCCCGGCGATCGTGCGCCCGCACACCTTCCCGCGCGCGACGTCCCGGCTCGCCCCCGCGACGAACCAGTTGCCCGACGGCCGGGCGGTCGCGCGCTTGAGCGCCGCCTCGATCAACGCCGGTTTGGCGTCCTGCCACGTGGGGCGTTGCTCGCGCCACGGCGGGCTGGAGTAGATCCGCAGCGGAATGCGGTCGCGCATGGACTTCCCTTCGTCAGGCCGCACGGGCGAACACCGCCCTCGCCAGAGCCGGGAGGGCGACGGCGAGCCGGCGGCCGTTGGACACGGCGACGCGGCGTGACAGCACGTCGTAGCCGGCCTCCTCCACGAGGTCGAGGATGCGGCCGTAGAGCCGGTACGCCGTCAGGACGCACGGTCGTGAACGCGGCGCGAGCATCGCGATACCCGGCCACGCCTCGGTGTACACCTTCTTCGCGCGCTGCACCTGGTCGCGCAGCGCGGCCCGCACGTGCTCGTCGGCACAGCCCACCTTCCGCGCGTGCAGCAGCCGTTCGCGGTCGACGCCGAACGCCGCGAGCTCGTCCGCGGGCAGGTAGACGCGGCCGCGGTCGAGGTCCTCGCCGACGTCGCGGATGAAGTTGGTGAGCTGGAACGCGATGCCGAGCGCGGCGGCGGCGGGCTCGGCCTCCTCGCGCGGCACGCTGGTGCCCAGCACGGGCAGCACCTGCAACCCGATCACGGCGGCGGAACCGTGCACGTACACCTTCAGATCGGCGAACGTCGGGTAGTCGGTGGTGGTCAGGTCCATGCGCATGGACGTCATGAAGTCGCGGAAGTGGACGTGCGGGATCTCGTAGCGGTGTGCGGTGTCGAGCAGGGCCGACATCACCGGGTCGGCGGAGCTGTTGTCGTGCAACGCGGCGGCGAGGTTCCGCTCGGCCTCGGCGAGCGCGGCCCGCTTCTGGTCGAGTCCACTGTGGAGGTCGTCGACGATGTCGTCGACCCAGCGCGCGAACCCGTACAGCGCGTGGACGGCGGGGCGTTGCTCCGGACTGAGCAACCGGGTTGCGAGGTAGTAGGTGCGGCCGTGTTCGGCGTTGAGCGCACGGCACCGCCGGTACGCCTCACGCAGGGCTGGTGCGGTGATGCCGGCGGCGTCGAGCTCCCGGTCTGCGGACATGCGCTCACGCTAAGACCGGCTGTGTCGCCGTGCACAACGACGGCACTCATCATGCGAACCGGCCCGAGCGCTGTTTAGCTCGGTCCCACCTGACCAGGACGACCGCCGAGAGGGGCGACGATGTCGCTGCTGACCAGCGTGGCCACCCGTGTGTCCAGGGTGGACGACTTCGCCGCCCGGTTCGACGTGGCGCTGCGGGAGTTCCTCGCGGACCGCCCCGACGTCGTTCCGGAGCTCGCCGCCGAGCTGCGCGAGCTGCTGTCGGCCGGGGGCAAGCGGATCCGCCCGAGGTTCGCGTGGGAGGGCTGGCGTGCCGCCGGGGGCGGTGAGCAGGACGGCGTGCTGCGCGCCCTGGTCGCACTGGAACTGCTGCAGTGCTGCGCGCTCGTGCACGACGACGTGATGGACCGGTCCGCGATGCGGCGCGGCCGGCCGTCGGTGCACGAGCTGTTCGCCCTGCGCCACCGCCGGGAGCGGTGGGCGGGCAGCGCGCGCCAGTACGGCGACTCGGCCGCGGTGCTCGTCGGTGACCTCGCGCTGGCCTGGGCGGACGACGCCATGGTCACCGCGGGGCTGTCCCCGGCGGCCCTGCAACGCGCCTGGGTGCCGTGGCAGGCGATGCGCACCGAGATGATGGCCGGTCAGCACCTCGACCTGCTGGGCGTCGCGCGCCGGGAGGAGTCGCTGGAGCAGGCGCTGCGTGTGGCGGCGCTCAAGACCGCCGCCTACACCGTGGAACGTCCGTTGCACCTCGGCGCGGCCATCACGGGTGCCGACCAGGACGTGGTGGCGTGCCTGCGGGAGTTCGGCCGCGACGTCGGGGTGGCGTTCCAGCTGCGCGACGACCTGATCGGCGTGTTCGGCGACCCCTCCGTGACCGGCAAGCCGGTCGGCGAGGACCTGCGGGAGGGCAAGCGGACGGCGTTGATGGCGATCGCGCTCACTCGCGCCACCAACGGGTCGGCGGCCGTGCTGCGGCGCAGCCTCACCGGCCCGGTGACCGACCGGCTCGTGGAGCAGGTGTGCGACCTGCTGGTGGAGCTGGGCGCGGTCGCCGCGGTCGAGGAGCACATCGACATACTGGTGGCGAACGCGCTGCAGGCGCTGGAGCGCGCCGCGCTCGAGCCGGCGGCGACACACGAGTTGATCAGGCTGGCCGGCCAGGCCACCGTGCGGAAGGCGTGACCGGGTAGTGGTGAACGTGGTGAAGGGCCGCACCGACCGGGTGGTCGTGGTCGGCGCGGGGCTCTCCGGGCTGTCGGCAGCGCTGCACCTGCGCGGTGCGGGGCACGAGGTGACGGTGCTCGAACGCGAGCCGCACCCCGGCGGGCTCGCCGGCCGGCTCGACGTGGACGGGCACCGGATCGACACCGGGCCGACCGTGCTGACCATGCCGGAGCTGCTCGACGACGCGTTCGCCGCCGTGGGCCAGCGGCGCGCCGACCACCTCGAACTGCTGCCGTTGCACCCGGCCTACCGAGCGACGTTCGCCGACGGTTCCGCGCTCGACGTGCACACCGACGGCGAGCGGATGGAGCAGGCGGTCCGCGACTTCGCGGGCGATCGGGAGGCGCGGGGGTACCGCGACCTGCGGGCGTGGCTGACGAAGCTGTACGAGGTCGAGCGCGACCGGTTCATCGGCGCGAGCTTCGACTCGCCGCTCGACCTGGTGGGACCGGACCTGGTGCGGCTCACCCGGCTGGGTGGCTTCGGTTCGCTGGACCGGGCCGTGGGGAGGTTCCTGCACGACGAACGGCTGCGCCGGGTGTTCACGTTCCAGGCGCTCTACGCCGGTGTCGCGCCGAAGGACGCCCTGGCCGCGTACGCCGTCATCGCCTACATGGACACCATTGCCGGGGTGTGGTTCCCACGCGGCGGCATGCGCGCGGTGCCGCAGTCACTGGCCGACGCGGCGGCACGCGCCGGTGTGCAGTTCCACTACGGCGTCGAGGTCGACCAGCTCGACCGCACCGGACACCGCGTCACGGCGGTGCGCACGGCCGACGCGCGGTTCCCCTGCGACGCCGTGGTGCTCGCGACCGGCCCGGCCCAGAGCACGCGGCTGCTGCGCGGCGAGCCACGCCGGCTCCTGCCGCTGCGCTGGTCGCCCTCAGCCGTCGTCGTGCACCTGAGCGCCCGGCGCGTGGCCGACGACCTCGCACACCACACGATCTCGTTCGGCGACCGGTGGGACGACACGTTCGACCAGATCATCCGGCGGGGTGAGCTGATGAGCGACCCGTCGTTGCTGCTGACGACCCCGACGCTCACCGACCCGGCCCTCGCGCCGGAGGGCAGGCACCTGCAGTACCTGCTGGCGCCGTGCCCGAACCTCGACGCCGCCCCGCTCCGCTGGGACGTGATGGCGCAGCGGTACGCCGAGCAGCTCGTCGACGAGATGACCGCGCGCAAGCTCGTCGTGGACGCGGAGCCGCTCGCCGTGGTGACCCCGGACGACTGGGCCCGTGCCGGTCAGGCGGCGGGCACGCCGTTCTCCGCCGCCCACACGTTCGCCCAGACCGGTCCGTTCCGGCCGGGCAACCTGCCGTTCCGCGACGGCAACGTGGTGCTGGCGGGCAGCGGCACCACGCCCGGCGTCGGCATCCCGCCGGTGCTGATCTCCGGGCGGCTCGCGGCTCAGCGGCTGTCGGCGTAGCGGAAGCCCCGGCTCCAGTAGAACGCCGGGGTGGTCGCGGCGAGGACGGCGAGCACGAGCAGCGCCGGGACGAGCCCGGCCACCCCGGCGAGCGCGGTGGCGAGCACCGCGCCCAGCGGCACCGTCGCGACGGTGACGGCGTTCACCAGCGAGCCGACCCGCCCGAGCAGCTCCGGCGCGGTCCGGCGTTGCCGCAGGGACAGCAGGATGACCGCCCACGCCGTCGCGGCCGCGCCGAAGACGACCTGGTAGCCGGTCAGCACCGCGAACGCGTGGCCGAGCGACGCGGCCGGGATCAGGAACAGCGCGGCCGCCGCCGTGGTCGCGCACAGCGCACACGCCAGACCCGCCGTCAGCCTGCGCGTCACCCACGCCGACCCGGCCGCGCCCAGCACGGCGCCGAGGCTGAACGCGGACATAGTGAACCCCACCTCGTCCGGCCCGAGCCGCAGCTCCTGGTAGGAGTACACGAAGAACAACGCGCCGATGCCGCTGCCGGCGAGGTTCATGGTCGCGGTGCCCAGCAGCGCCCGGCGCAGCACCAGGTCGGCGCGCAGGTACCGCACCCCGTCCCGCAGCTGCCCGGCCCTGGACGGCTGGTCGCCGTGCGCGCGCCGGGTGCGCAGCGCAGTTGAGGTGGCCGCGGCGATGACGGCGGCGGAGACGAGGAACGTGGCCGCCGTGGTCAGCAGGGCGGCCTCGGCGGAGGCCACCGCGATGACGAGCCCGCCCAGCCCCGGCCCGGCGACGCGCACCAGGTTCAGCAGCCCCGACCGGGTGGCGTTCGCGCGGTCGAGCCGATCGGCCGCGACCAGCCCGGGGATCGCGGCCTCCGCGGCGGTGTCGAACACCGCGCCCGCGACACCGAGGGTGGCGGCGAGCAGGTACAGCACCCAGATCTCCCGCACCCCGGACGTGATCACCAGCGCGACCGCGGCGGGCGCGACGGCGCGGACGAGGTCCATCGCGACGAGCACGGAGCGCGGCTTGAGTCGGTCGATCAGCACACCGGCGAACGGGCCGAGCAGTGCCGCCGGGAGGAACTCGGCGACCAGCAGCAGCGTCGCCGAGCCGATGCCGGAGCCGAACGCCAGGATCGCGACCGCCGGGACGAGCACGACGGTGACCTGGGTGCCGGTGGTGCTGATCGCCTGCGCGACGAGCAGCAGCCACCAGTCACGATCGGTTTTTCCGCTCACGGACCCGGTCCTCGTTCTCGCGTGTGGCCGTGGTTCAGGCCGGTTCCCACGCCGCGAGCCGGTCGATGATCCGCGGGTCGCCCTCGACCTCCAGCGCGTCGAGCGGAACGCGGCCGTAGAACATCAGCACGAGGTCACTCGCCGTTCCCGTGGCGGAGACGTCGGCCGGGCCGTCGTCATCGCAGCCGCGGCTGACCCGCGCACCCGCGGCGGAGAGCCGCAGCCGCCACGACCGGCCCTCGGTGGCGTGGTAGTCGACCACGGCCGGCTCGTGCGGCCAGGCGCTCGTCGTCGCGCAGCAGGTGAACTGGAAGTCCTCGACGCCGTCGAGCGCCACGTCCCCCGGCAACGGCAGCGGCTCGCCGACGGCGAGCTGGGCGTCGTAGGTGTGCACCGCGAGCTGCTGGAGCTGGTGGCGCGCAACGGCTCCGCAGTTCGACGGCGACTGCGAGCCGCCCCACCACGTCCAGCACCCGCGCTCCGGCCCGGCCTCCCGCAGCGCGTCCAGCAGCACCGCGGTCGACCCGGCCAGCCAGCCGACGAGCTCCGCGCGGTCCTGCGGCGCGGCGCCGTCCGCCGGTGACTTCGCGGTGGCACCCGGCCCGGCGGCGACGGTGGCCGCCCAGGAACGGCGGCCCTCGCCGATGTGGTGCGCCAGGTCCCGCAACGTCCACTCGGGACAGCTGGGCACCCGCACGTCGAGGCTCGGCGCGTCGGCAATCACGGAGCGGAAGGCGGTGGAGCGTTCGTCGATCAGCCGCAGCAGGTCGGGGAACGCCAGGAGGTTCTGCACCGCGGCTGTCTACCACCGGGCACCCGGTGCCCGACAGCGAATATCACCGGCGCTGCACCAGGCCGTTGATGTGCGCGTACGCCACCGCGTGCACCCGGTCCCGCAGGCCCAGCTTGGCCAGCACCCGAGACACGTGCGTCTTCACGGTCTCGTCCCCGACGTGCAGCCGGGCCGCGATCTCCGCGTTGCTGTGCGCCGCCGCGACCAGTTGCAGCACCTCGCGTTCCCGCGCGGTCAGCAGGGCCAGCTCCGGTGGCGTCGGGGGAGGGGCGAGGCTCACGGCGAACCGCGCGATCAGCCGTTGCGTGACCGACGGGTCGATCAGCGCGTCACCGCGTGCCGCCACCCGCACCGCCGAGATCAGCTCCTCCGGCGGCAACGACTTCAGCAGGAACCCGCTGGCACCGGCGTTGAGCGCGCGGTAGACGTACTCGTCGGAGTCGTAGGTCGTGAGCAGCAGGACCTTCGTGCGGTTCGCGGGGTCGGACAGGATCTGCTCGGTCGCGCCGAGACCGTCGAGCTTGGGCATCCGGATGTCGAGCACGGCCACGTCCGGCCGCAACCGCGCCACCTCGGCCACCGCGGCCCTGCCGTCCGCCACCTCCGCGACGCACAGCAGGTCGGCCTGCGTCTCGAAGATCGCGCGCATGCCCGAGCGCAGCATCGCGTGGTCGTCGGCGAGCAGCACCGACAGGGTCATGACGCCTCCAGTGGGAACGTGACGACGGTGCGCCAGGTCCGCCCGTCCGGCTCCAGCCCGGACCGGGTGGTGCCGGCGAACATGCCCGCGCGGTTGCGGATCCCGACCAGGCCGCGGCGCACCGAACCGGAGTGGCCGGTGCCCGAGCCCGCGGTGTTCTCCGCCGTGATCGTGAGGGCGGCCGGCGCGTACTCCAGGGTGACCGTCACGCCGGACGCGTCACCGTGCCGCAGCGCGTTGGTCAGCATCTCCTGGATGATCCGGTAGACGGTGACGTCCAACGACTCCGGGATGTCCCGCCGCGGCCCGCACACCAGCAGCCGGGCCGGTGTCCCGGCCGCGCGCACGCCGTCGAGCAGCTCGTCGAGGTTGTCGAGGCCCGGTTGCCGGGCGCCCTCGGACCGGTCGCCGTGCAGGAGGTCGAGCAGGTGCCGCAGGTCCACCATGGCCGCGCGGCTGGCCGTCTCGACCGACAGCAGCGAGGTCGCCAGTTTCGGGTTGCTGCCGGGGTTGCCCAGCCGCGCCGCGCCCGCGTGCATCCCGATCGCGCTCACGTGGTGCACGATCACGTCGTGCAGGTCGCGGGCGATCGCGCTGCGTTCCTCGGTGATCGCCTTCGTCACCGCCGCCTGCGCGTCGAGCTTGTCCACCTCGCGCTGCTTCTCCAGTTCGGCGAGGTACGCGCGCCGCGCCGTGGTGTAGCGGCCGACGAGCCACGGCAGCACCGCCGCCTTGGATGCCACCAGCGCGGCGATCACCGGGCCGTGGCCCACGAACAGCGAACAGCCAGCGAGGCTGACCGACAGCACGCCGAGCGCCGCCCACGCCGGTGCGCCGCGCAGCCACGCCCCCGCGCGGTACCCGGCGATCAGCATGCCGGCGTCGTTGTGGTCGATGCCCTTGCCCAGCGTGAGCAGGATGATCACCGGTACCGCGGCCTGGGCCGCCGCCACCCAGCCGGACAGCCGGGCGGGACCGGCCAGCATGGCGTCCACCGCCAGGGTCATCGCGAGCACGACGGCCATCTGCCCCGTGGTGCGGGCGTCGTACACCACGAACCCGGCGTCGACGACCATGCAGACGACGGCGACCAGCCGTGACTGGTGCTTCAGGGGCAGTTTGATCGCGTCCATCGCCGTGGGATCTTGCCGCATCACGGCCCTGAGGTCCTCCCGCTGCGCAGGGGTCGGAAATCCCCCGTGCGGGGGACCCGGTTTCCGACCGGGCAGTGACGCGGCGGACCCGCGATGATCGCTACCTTCGGCCACGATGAAGCGAAGTGGTGCGATCTTGGTGCTCGTGCTGGGGGCGGTCCTCGGGATCGCGGCCCCCGCACTGGCCGACGGCGCTCAGCTCGGCAGCGACCTGCACGTCGCGCAGAGCCTGGGCGACCGCGAGCTGACGGTGATCATCCGGCGGGTCGCGGAGGTGCCCGGCCCGGTGCACGTCGACGTGGTCACGCACGCCGGCACCCCACCGGGCGAGCTCGTGCTGACCGCACGGGCCGCAGGGGCGCGGACGAGCACGACGAAGGTGGTCCTCGGTGCCACACCGGGCTTCTACTCGGGTGTCGTGGACGTGGACCGGCCCGGTCCGTGGGAGCTGGCCGTGGGGGAGCCGGCGGTCGACGAGGCGACCATTCCGTTCGTCGTCCCGGCGAACGTGCCGTCGCCGTGGGAGAACGCGACGTACGGCGGGTTCATCGCGGCCGGCGTGTGCCTGTTTGCCGCGCTGCTGCTGGCCGTGCTCGGACTGCCCGGTCTGGCACTCGTGCCGGCCGGGGGCGTGGTCGCCGGCGTCGCGGTCGCGGTGACGGCGGCGTTGCTGGCGCCCGGCATCCCGCCGGTCCCGGCTCCCGGCACGCAGCTCGACCCGACCTACGACAACGTCCTGGACCCGTACCGGCGAACGTCCACAACGGACTTCTCGCGGCCGCCGGTGAACCTGGTGCCGCGCGTGGACGGCACTGACCTCGTGCTCGGCCTGACCGACGGGTCCTCCGGCCGGCCGGTCGACGACCTGCTGGTGCACGACAGCGCGTTCATCCACCTCGTCGTGGTGTCACCGGCCGGGAACCTCCGCCACCTGCACCCGGTCCGCGCGGCACCGGGCGAGTACCGCGCCCGCCTGCGCGACGCGGAACAGGGCACGCACGCGATCGCCGCGGAGATCGCGCGCCGCGGCGGGGGAGTGCAGCTGCTGCGCTCCAGCGTCGACGTCGCCGGTGCACCCGGTGCGCCGTCGAATGATGGAAGAGCCGACGTGACGACGGAGATCCGGGAGGCGGGCCGGCCGAGCACGCTCACCGCGCACTTCGGCGACCGCGACCTGCAACCGTGGCTGGGCATGCTCGGCCACATGATCGTCGTCGGCCCGGTCACCGACAGCCCGGCCACGGCACCGATCTGGGCGCACGTGCACTCGATGATCCCGCCGGTGCCGGGCATGCCCGACAAACCCGACGAGAGCGTCGCCGCCTACGGGCCGGACGTGCCGTTCACCTACTCGTTCCCGTTGCCCGGCCGCTACCTCGTGTGGATCCAGGTCGAACGGGACTACGCGGTCGTCACCGTGCCGAAGGTCGTCGACGTGCCCGCGGCGAAGGGGGTTCCAGCGAAGTGAAGCGAACCAGGTCCACGGTCGTGGTGGCCGTCCTGGCCGGTGTCGTCGCGTTGGTGGGGGTGCTGGTCGTGCTGTGGCCGCGCAGTGTGGAGGCGCAGCCGCACCTCGCCGAGACGGAGCGGCTGCGGTTCGTCCTCACGCCGGAGAGCACCAGGACCGGCACCAACTCGTTCGACCTGCGCGTCACCGACCGGTCCGGCGGCCCCGCCCAGGGCGAGGTGACCGTCGAGCCGGCGATGCCGCAGATGGGCCACGCGGTCGCGCCGATCACCGCGGCACCGCAGGAACCCGGCCACTACCGGGTCGGCGGCGTCGAGCTGTTCATGGCCGGCCAATGGGAGATCACCGTGTCACTCAACGCGGAGCGGGTCGTCATCCCGCTGCTGCTCACCTGAAGGGGGAGGATCGATGGACATCACTGCCTCGACGGTGGCCACACCGTCAGCCAGGACCGTCCCGAAGGGGGTGGTGCCCGCCAGTCTCGTCGTCGGCGGCACCCTGATCTCACTGATCGGCCTGACGTGGGACATCCAGTGGCACACCGACGTCGGCCCCGACACGTTCTTCACGATGCCGCACCTGTTCCTGTACGCGGGCAGTGCGATCTCGGGGCTGGCGAGCCTGGTCGTCGTGCTGATGACGACGGCGGCCACCAAGCGCGAGCGCGGTGTCGACCCGATCGTCGGCGGCCGCGCGGTCGGTGTCTTCGGACGCACGTTCGCCGCACCCGTCGGCTACCTCGTCTCCGGCGTCGGTGCCGCGCTGTTCCTGGTCTACGGCCTGTGGGACCAGTGGTGGCACGGCCTGTACGGGTTCGACGCGGTGATCGCCTCGCCGCCGCACATCGGGCTGCTGCTGTCGATCTCGATCACGATGGTCGGCGCGGTCATGGTGTTCGCGGTCGCCCGTGACGAGCCGTGGGGCACCTACGGCGTGGTCGGCTCCTCGGCCGTGCTGCTCGCGTTCAGCATGGTGACCGTCATCGGTCTGCAGGCGCTGCCCAACGGCCTGGTCAACTCGATCAACGTGGGTGCCGCGTTCTTCTCGGTGATGATCCTCTTCATGGCCGGGCACGCGCTGAACCGGCGTGGCGGCGCACTGGCCGTCGCGGTCGTGGTCGCGGCGCTGCAGGCGGTGTTCTGGTGGTTCTCGCCGTGGGCGACCGAGGTCTACGCCGACGCCACCGGCCTGCCGCTGCGCGACTACACCGACGGCGTTCCCGGTCTGCCCAACATGATCCCGATGTGCCTGGTGCTCGTCGCGGTCGCCGTGGAGCTGCTGCACCGGGTGCCGGCCTGGGTCCCCGGCGCGCTCGGCGGCGTGATCATCACCGCCTGCGCACCGCTGCAGCGCATGCTCGTCCACGGCGGCGGCTACTTCCCGAGCACGGACCGCTACCTCGCCACCATCGCGGCCGGCGCGGCGTTCGGCGCCCTCGCCGGGCTGCTCGGCCGCCGGTTCGGCCTGACGCTGCGCCACCTCGCACCGGCCAGGGAGAACCGCCATGCGTAGAACGTTGCCGGCCCTGCTGGGCGCCGCCGCGCTCCTGTTCGGCCTCGCCGCGCCCGCACTGGCCTTCGAGCCGGTGAACGTCGTGCACACCGAGAAGGTCAAGGCCGGGCCCTACGACCTGACCGTCGGCTTCAGCACGTGGCCGCTCAAGGCCATGCAGTCGCTGGACTTCACGTTCGCGCCCGAGGATGGCATCACGGCCAAGAAGGGCACGCTGACCCTGCTCTACGGCAACGAGGTCGCCGACGACGAACCGCTGGCCCGCCACCCCCGCAAGCGCGAGGTGTGGGGCCTGGACGTCCGGGCGCTGCCGGAACCCGGCACGTGGACCATGCGGTTCGACGTCGACGGTCCGGCAGGCACCGGCACCGGCGAGCTGAAGAACCTCCAGGTGATGGAGCAGCCCGGCCCGCCGATGGGCCTGTCGTGGGCGATCAGCACCATCCCGCTGTTCGGCCTGATCGCGCTCATCGTGATCGCGTGGCGGCGCACGCGTGAACCCGCTCGCTCCACATAGGAGTCAGCCGCACCCGGTGGGGCACCTCGTGCACATTCCCCAACGGGGACGCGCACGAGGTGCCCCACCGTCGTCGCCGCCCCGCTGATCACCCTTCACGCGTGCCGTACCTGGCCTCCATCATCAGCACGGCCTCGTCCACGACGTGCGCCGTCGAGGCGTCGTCAGGGGACCAGCCGACGAGCAGCATCCGGGGCCAGAAGACGTAGTTGGAGATCATCCCGAGGAACTGGGTCGCTGCCAGTTCCGTGTCGGCCAACTCCGCCGTGCCCAGGGCTTTCTCGGCGTCGAGATAACGGCGCACCGAGTCGAAGTAGGGCATCTTGCCGCGCTCGAAGTGGGTCTCGCCCAGCTCGGGGAAGCGCGGCAGCTCGGCGATGACGATGCGGAACAGGGCCGCCATGCCCGGCCGGGTGAGCAGGGTGACGTACCGGCGGCCGATCGCCGTCAGGCCCGCCCGCAGGTCGCCCGCCGGGGGAAGCGGGTCGCCGTCGTCCTCGACCGTCCAGGACGCCGTCACGATCGCGTCGAACAGCGCCGCCTTGGTCGGGAACTGCTTGAACAGGGTCGCCTTCGACACCCCGGCCGCCTCGGCGACCTTGGCCAGTGAGGTGCCGGCGTACCCGGCGTCGAGGAACAGCCGGGTGGCGGCCTCGACGATGGCCGCCCGCTTCTGCTCGGCGACGCGCCGGTGGTAGGGCGAGGGCTCCGTCGTCATGCGCACACCCTACGCGAGGCGAGTCACTTGACTCACCACTCGCCCGGTGCGTAGCTTGGCGAGGCGAGTCACTCGACTCACCATCCTTTCGCAGGGAGGACCGCGTCATGGGACGCTTCGACAAGCAGACCGTTCTCGTCACCGGCGGCACCGGCGGTCAGGGCGCCAGCCACGTCCGCGCCTACCACGAGGAGGGCGCGAACGTCGTCATCGCCGCGCTCTCCGCGGAACGTGGCGAGGCGCTCGCCGCCGAGCTCGGCGAGCGGGCGCTGTTCGTCCGCCTGGACGTCACCGACGAGGACGCCTGGGTGGCGGCGGTCGCCGAGACCGAACGCCGGTTCGGCCCGATCGCGGTCCTGGTCAACAACGCCGGCGTGCAGAACCCCGCGGTGCCGATCGAGGCCGTCGAACGCCACGTCTGGGACCGCGTCCTCGCCGTCAACCTCACGGGCGCGTTCCTCGGCATCAAGACCGTGACGCCGTCGCTGCGCCGCAACGGCGGCGGGGTGATCGTGAACATCGCGTCCACGATGGCCCACGTCGGCAGCCCGTTCTACGCGCCGTACGTCGCCGGCAAGTGGGCGTTGCGCGGGCTCACCAGGACCGCCGCGCTGGAGCTGGGCCGGGACGGCATCCGGGTCAACTCCCTGCACCCCGGCGTCATCTCCACCCCGTTCATCACCGACTCGGTCGACGGCCAGCCGCCCATCGCCGACTTCTACTCGCCCGAGCCCTACGCCATCCCGCGAATGGGCACCCCGGCCGACATCACCGCACTCCTGCTCCACCTCACGTCGGCCGAGGCCTCGTTCGTCACGGGCTCGGAGTTCGTCGCGGACGGCGGGCTCCTGCTCGGCCCCGCCCTGAAGCCCGGCACGACGGCAGCCTGACCGCGCCGCCGTCGCCACGGTGGGAGGTGCGGGAAGGGGCGGTGCTGCCCTTCGTCACACGTGCAGGTCCGACGTCGGGCGGCTGCTCAGCCCGGCGATCCGGCCGAACAGGTGCGTGGCGGGGGCGTCCGGGTCGTCGCCGTAGAAGAACTCCGCGAGCGCCTGGTGGAACTCGGTGCGGTCCAGCCCACCGGAGCCGTCCGAGTCCAGGGCGTGGAAGACGGCGGCACAGTCCTCATCGGACACGTTGCCCGCCATGCGGAAGATCTCAGCGAACTCCGCCTGGTCGAGCCGGTCGTCGCCGTCGAGGTCGATCAGGTCGAAGTAGCAGTCGGCCACCGGCCCGACCTGCTGCGGGTACAGGGCGGGATCGGCCAGCGCCCGCCGGAAGCCCTCGGTCATCTCGCGCAGGTCGACCTGCCCGTCCCCGTCCTCGTCCATCGGCGCGATCACGTTGGCCCAGAACGCGTTCAGCCCGTCGGTCAGCCGGCTGGCGACCGCGGAGCCCGGCGCGGCACCGCGGGCGGCGATGAAGCGCTCGCCCATCAACCGGACGTCCTCGCGGGTGATCACGCCGTCGCCGTCGACGTCGGCGCCCCTGAACCACTGGCGGTACTTGAGATCCTGGACTTCAGTCATGGCCACGCAACGTATGCACGCCGCAAACCGGTGTCCAGCAGCGTGACCCGTGCGGGAAGCCGGATCATTCCTTCGGGTGGTGTGTCGGCCGTGGTGGACGTCAGCCGGGCGGGGCGATGTCCGGTGGCGCGAAGGCGAGCACGTCGGGAAGGGGACCGTCGTAGCGCTCGACGTCGACCAGCACGCTGTGGGCACTCGGTCCCTGGGACAGCCGCGAGCACGGCCGGTCCGCCGTGAGGACGTTCGGGTTGCCGTGGCGGTCCAGCGTTCCGCTCTCACCCGGCTGCACCGGATCCCACCACGCTCCCGTGGACAGCTGCACGACGCCCGGCATCACGTCCTCCGACAGGACCGCGCCCGCGAGACAGCCGCCCCGGTCGTTGTGGACGCGCACGACCATGCCGCTCTCGATGCCGCGCGCCGCGGCGTCCGAGGGGTTGATCGTCACCGGCTCGCGGCCGCGGATCTTCGAACCGAGGCTGTGGCCACCGTTGTCGTACTGGCTGTGCAGGCGGGAGGCGGGCTGGTTCGAGATCAGGTGCAGCGGGAACCGGTCCGACAGGCCAGCGCGGAGCCACTCCGCCGGTTCGAACCACTTCGGATGCCCGGCGCAGTCGTCGTAGCCGAACGAGTCGATCTCCTCGGAGAAGATCTCGATCCGGCCCGACGGCGTCGTGAGGGGGAAGCGCTCCGGATCCGAGCGGAGGGCTGCGAAATCGCCGGGGAACGGTCCGGTCGACGCCGGCAGCTCGGCGGTGGAGATCCGCCAGAAGTCGTCGAAGCCCGGCAACGCGGCATCGCCGGCGAGCTTGGCCCGCGTCTGCTCGTACAGGTGCCGGACCCACTCGATCTCGGAGCGCCCCTCCGTGAACTCCTGCTCGAACCCGAGCCGGGCGGCAAGGTCGGCGAAGATCCGGTGGTCGGTCCGCGACTCACCCGCGGGCTCGCGGACCTTCGGCATGGCGACGATGTGCGGGTCCGAGAACCCGGCGGCGAAGTCGTCGCGCTCCAGGCTGGTGGCGACGGGCAGGACGATGTCCGCGAACTTGGCCGTCGTGTTCCACCAGGCCTCGTGCACGACGACCGTGTCCGGCGTCTGCCAGGCGCGGGTCAGCCGGTGGAGGTCCTGGTGGTGGTGGAACGGGTTCCCGCCGCACCAGTAGACCAGCCGGAGCTCGGGCAGGGTGAGACGGCTGCCGTCGTAGTCGATGACCTCGCCCGGACGCAGCAGGGCATCGGCGATCCGCGCGACGGGGATGAAGTCCGGAACCGGGTTGGGCACCTCCGGGATCGTCGCCACGAAGGCGCGGTCCGGGGCGACGCCCGTCGCGTCCATCGTCGCGTACCCCGCGCCCCAGCCGCATCCCGGCCGCCCCATCGACCCCGCCATGGCGGCGAGCACGACGGACATCCAGATGGGTTGTTCGCCGTGGTCCGCCCGCTGCACCGCGTAGTTGACCATGATGAGGGAACGCCGGCTGGTGAGGCGGCGAGCGAGGTCGGTGAGCACCTCGCGGCCGATGCCCGTGATCTCCGCCGCCCAGGCGGCGTCCTTCACGACGCCGTCGAGCTCGCCGAGCAGGTAGGCGGCGAAGCGGTCGAACCCGACGCAGCACCGGCGCAGGAAGTCCTCGTCGTGCCACCCGTTGACCAGCATCGTGTGCGCGATGCCGAGCATCGCGGCGGTGTCGGTGTTGGGCACGACGGGCAGCCACTCGGCGTCCAGGAAGCCGGCGGCGTCGCTGCGGATGGGACTGACGCTCACGAACCGCACCCCGGCCTCACGGCACCGGCGTTGCAGGTCCCGCGTCTGGTGCCGGGCCAGCCCACCGGGGTTGATCTGGCTGTTCTTGAGCGCCAGCCCGCCGAACGCCACCACGAGCTCGCAGTTCTCGGCGATCTCGCCCCACATCGGCATCCGGCTCTGGTAGCTCCACGGATGACCGCCGATGACGTGGGGGAGGATGACCTCCAACGCCGCGGTGCTGTAGGTGTTGCGGGAGTCGGTGTACCCGCCTCCCAGCGCCAGGAACCGGTGGAGCTGTCCCTGCGCGTGGTGGAACCTGCCCGCGCTGGCCCAGCCGTAGGACCCGCCGAACACCGCGCTGTCCCCGTGCCGCGACCGCACCCGGCGGAGCTCATCGCTCACCAGCGTGAGGGCCTGGTCCCAGCTCACCTCCACGAAGGTGTCGCTGCCCCTGGCCGAGGGCTCGCCGTTCAGCCAGCCCTTGCGCACCGCGGGCCGCAGCACCCGAGCGCTGTCCTCGGCCGCCGTCACCATCCCGGGGCCGATGGGCGAAGGCGCGGGGTCGTCGTGCGTGGGCTCGATCCGCACCAACCGGCCGGAGTCGACCACGGCGACGTAACTGCCCCAGTGCGTCGCAACCGGCATGCGTCGTTCCACCACGCCTCAACTCCACCTCAGAAGGGACCTCGGACAGCGACGCCGGGGTGATGTGCCGCAACGGGAGCACGCCGTCCGACCGGAGTCGGTGCCCGGCCGTGCGAACCGGGGGAGGCCCTCGCGGTGGAGTCGCGCATCAGCGGAGTCTCCGTTCCGCCCTCCGGCGTGCCGCGCGGTGCGGCTCCCGGCCGGTGGCCCGTGCTCACCGTAGCCCCGGCCGGGGCGTGGCTGAAGACGATGCCGGACAGGTCCCCCGGCAGGACGAGGGCCGTCGGCCGAACGCGCACAGCGGGTCTGCGTACCCGCCGTCCGCCGCCGTCGGCCGTCCGTCGTACGGACTCAGGAATCGCCCGTCTGGCGCAGTCGTCCGCCGATCCGGTCGAACTCGGCCGCCATCTCCGGGGACGCGAGGAAGTCGTCCAGGCGCGCCGAGACCTCGTGGTCCACCGCCTCCAGCGACCGGATCGCCAGCTGCACGACGAACTCGGGGTCGCGGTCGCCCAGGAAGCCGGCCCAGTGCTCCAGTGCCTCCAGCGCCCGCAGCACCTGCGGCTCCATGTCGCCGTCGGACAGCGTGCCCTCGTCGATGGTGTCCAGCCACGCGCGCAGCCGGTCCGGCGTGCTGCCGGCCGGGTCCGCGCACGCCTGCCCGAACGCCTGCCGGGCGTCGTCGTCGAACTCGGCCGCCGCCGCGTCCGCGAGGTCGTCGCCGGTGGTCAGCCGGACCACGGTCTCCGCGCCGAACCGGTGCCGCTGCCCGTCGTCGGCGGCGGTGACCAGCTCGCGGACGGCCTTCTCCACGTCGTTGTAGTGCACGGCGCGAGTCAAGCAGCCCGGCCGTTCCCGACCGGGATCAGCCCGGACTCGTCCGTCACCGCGCTCTCCCTAGACGTCTCCGCGTTGCCGGGTGCTCGGCACGTGACGCTCGCCGGATCGGTCTGACCTGGCACAATGCCCGGCGTGCTGCTGGAGGCGAGGCTCCTCGCGACGGTGTCGGGCCTCGCGGGTCCGGTCCGCGGCGCGGGCGTCGTCCTGATCAGCCTCTTCGGCGCGTGGTCGGTGGGCACCGCGCTGGGCTGGTCGTTGTTCGCCTTCGTCGTGCTGACCGCCGTCGCCGACTTCCGGCTGCCCCGCGTGGCGCTGCCGGTGGCGTTCGTCCGGGTGGTGGTGCTGTCGGTCGGGCTGGACGGCGCCGCGGGGCAGTGGGCGCTGACCGTGCTGACCACCACCCTGATCACCTGGCAGTGGCAGTGGCCGCCACGGGTCACCGTGCCCGCGACGGCCGCGCTGCTCGCCGTGCAGGTGGTGATGGCGGGACCGGGCGTGCTGGTGCGGGCGGTGCTGGAGTCGGTGCTCGCGCGGCTGGCCTACGAGCTGCTGCGGCGCTCGAGCCGGCGGGTCGACCGGTTGCGCGAGCTGGCCGCCGCGCAGAACCGGGCCGCGGCGGTCGCCCTGGACCGCGGCCGCAGGGAACGCGAGTACCTCGCGTTGTTGCACGACACGGCGGCAGCGACGTTCCTGATGGCCGCCCACGGGGGTGAGCCGTCGTCCGTGGCCGCGCAGGCCCGGCGTGACCTGGTGGTGCTGGCCGAGCGGGACGACGCGCAGGGGACGGTCGATCTCGGCGCCGCGCTGGCGGCGGTGGCGCGGGATTGGACGGTGGCGCGGGACGGGGCGGCGCGGGACCGGGTGGTGGCGTCAGGTGGTTCGGTGGCGCCGGATGGTGCGGCGGTGCCGGTCGAGGTGACGAACGTGGATGGCGTGCTGGCGCGGGACGGTGCGGTGGTGCTGGACGGGGCGTTGGGGCGGGGCCGGGCAGCCACGCAGGGCGAGGCGGTGGCATCCGACGGGGCAGTAGCGCGAGGCGGGGCCGTGACGCCGGGCGGGGCAGTGGCATCCAACGAGGCGGTGGCGTCGGCTTGGGCGGTGGCGTCGGACAGGGCAGCGATGCCGGGCGAGGCGGTGCCATCCGACGGGGTGGCAGTGCGAGGCGGGCCCGTGGCGTCGGACGGGCCGGTAGCGCGAGGCAGTGCCGTGGCATCCGACGGGGCGGTGGCCGTGCGGGTATCGGTGGAGGTCGTGCCGGTCCCCGCGGCGGTGGCGCTGGCGTTCGTGCGGGCGGTGCGGGAGTTGCTGACGAATGTCGCACGGCACGCGGGCGGAGCGGGCGCGGAGCTGGTGGTGTCACGGACCGGTCGGGGTGTGGTGGTCGTGGTGCGGGACGACGGGCCGGGGTTCTCGGTGGACGAGGTGCCGGAGCACCGCCGTGGGCTGCGGGCGTCCGTGGTGGAACGGGTGCGGGCGGCCGGTGGGGCCGTGGAGATCGACTCGGCGCCCACGCGGGGGACGACCGCGCGGCTCGTGTGGCCCGCCGATGTCCGACCACTCGGTGGTCGCCACCGGCTGGTCCGGGTCGCCGATGTCTGACCAGCCGGTGGTCGCCACCGGCTGGTCCGGGTCGCCGATGACTGACCACGCGGTGGTCGCCACCACCCGGCAGGTGTTCCTGGTCGTCGTCGCGGCGATCCAGCTCGGCCTCACCCTGCCGTCGCTCGTCGGCCACGACCAGGGCCCGGCGGAGTGGGCCGCCTACGCCCTCCTCACCGGCGTGCTCGGGGTCGTCGCGGGCCACGTCGCCGCCGGTCACGCCCGGCTCTCCGCCCCCGTCGCGACGGTTCTCGCCGTCATCGTCCTGGCCTCCTCCGTTCTCGCGACGACCGCGCTGCCGGCGGGTGCGTCGTTCGGGCCCGCTGACTGGGCGTTCGGTCTCGTCGGCTGGTACCTGCTGCTGGTGCTCGTCGAGCGGCCCGGGGCGGTGGTCGCCGCGCTCGCCGTGCACCTGTGCCTGGCCGTCGCGTGGTTCCTGCACGCGGGCAACGGTGACGGCGGCACCGCCGGGGTGGTCGTCCTCAGCGGCACGAGTTTCCAGGTCGGTGTCCTGGTGATCACGCGCGTGCTGCTGCGCGACGCGCGGCTCGCCGCGGTGGCCGCCGCCGAGCACGACGCCGCCCGGACCCGTGAAGAGCTGGCGCGGCAACGTGAACAGGACCTCCGCGCCGGGTTCGAGGGACAGCTGGGTGCGGTGCTGCCGTTGCTCGCGGACCTCGCCGACGGGGTGGTGAGCGCGGCCGACGAGCAGACCCGGTTGCGGTGCTCGGTCGCGGCGGTGCAGCTGCGCAGGTTGTTCGCGGAGAACGACGACGTGCCGGACCCGTTGCTGCACGAGCTGACCGCGTGCGTGGACGTGGCGGAACGGCGGGGAGTCGTCGTGTCGCTCGCGGTCAGCGGCACGGCCACGCCGGTGCCGGCCGAGGTGCGCCGGGAGCTCGTCACGCCGATGGCCCGGGCGCTCGCGGTGGCGGGCGGGCGTGCGAAGGTGAGTCTGCTGCGCACGGCCACGGAGGTGCGGGTGGCCGTGGTGGCGGACGCGCCCGGTGAGCTGCCGTGGTCGGACGGCGTGCCGGAGGCGGTCACGGTCGAGACGAGCGTC
Organism: Nocardia sp. NRRL S-836; assembly: GCF_001279525.1. Classification (GTDB taxonomy): domain Bacteria; phylum Actinomycetota; class Actinomycetes; order Mycobacteriales; family Pseudonocardiaceae; genus Lentzea. The sequence goes on from NZ_LGDY01000098.1 coordinate 57,421, forward strand.
CACAGCGGACTGGTGAGGAGCGAGGCGCGATGGCGGACGACGTGACGGCGGTCGTGGTGGACGACCACCCCGTGGTGCGCGCGGGGGTCGCGCACTGGCTGTCCACGGCGGACCCGCCGATCACGGTCGTGGCCGGCGGCGAGGACCCCGAGGTGGCGTTCGGCGGTCCCGCCGATGCCGTGGTCGTCCTCGACCTGCACCTGGCCGGCGGCACACCGGCGATCGCGGCGTTGCGCAGGCTCGTGGAGGAGGGGCGCAGGGTCGTCGTGTACTCGATGCGCGCCGACGACGAGATCGCGTTGCAGTGCCTGGAGCTCGGGGCGCTGAGCTACCTGACCAAGGCGGAGGGCGCCGACCACCTGGTGCAGGCGGTGCGGGCGGCGGCGGACGGCCAGTCCTACACCCCGCCCGCGCTCGCGGGCGCGCTGGCGGGCGACCGGTCCGAGACCCGGCCCGCCCTGTCGCCGCGGGAGACCGAGGTGCTGGTCGAGTGGTTCCAGTCCGAGTCGAAGGAGTTCGTGGCGCAGCGGCTCAACATCACGCTCAGCACGGTGAACTCGCACCTGGAGCGGATCAGGGTGAAGTACGCGGCGATCGGACGGCAGGCGCCCACGAAGGCGGCGCTCGTGGCGCGGGCCATCCAGGACGGGCTGATCGGCCTCGACGACCTCTGAGCCGCCGTGTGGTGTGAACGACCGATACCGGACCGTCCACGTGCGACCTAGCCTGCTGGCAACCCCAGGTTCCGCAGCGAGGAGTTCCGCAGTGACGCACGCCCGACGTTCCCTTGTCCTCGTCGCGGCGGCGGGCTTGCTCCTGTCGGCGTGCGGCAGCCAGACGAACGGCTCGCCCGCGCCCGTCGAGACCACGACGGAGACGACGACGACCACCACCACCACCAGCTCGAAGGCGAGCACCACCGCGAAGACTCCGGTCGCCGCCGGTGGCGAGGTCACCGCTCCCGGCTCGAAGCTCAAGGTCGGCGCCCGCGCGGTGATCCCGTACGCCTCGAACGACAAGAACGGCACCATGGCCGTCACGCTGTCCGCCATCGAGCCGGGCGCGAAGGAGGACCTCGCGAAGTTCGGCGACAAGGCCAAGGGCATCACGCCGTTCTACCTGCGGGTGAAGGTCGAGAACCTCAGCGGCACCGACCTGCGCTACACCTCGGTGTCCCTGCGCGGCCTCGGCGCGGACGGCAAGGGCACCGGCGTGATCATCAGCGGCGAGACGCCGAAGTGCGAGTCCACCAGCGCCCCGAGGACGTTCTCGGCTGCGGGCGAGACCTACGAGACCTGCGTGCTGACCGCGGCACCGGACGGGTTGAAGGTCGTGGCCGCCGAGTACAACCGCGGCGACGACTACGTGAAGTCCCCGATCGTCTGGGAGAGCTGAGCGCACCGGCTGACCTAGCGCCGGGTCGCTGCCTCGACGACGGCGAGCACCTCGTCCAACGTCCGCAGCTGCTCCGCGCTGAGCCGCTGGAAGGCCGCGCGCAGCACCTCGTTGCCCGCGGCCTCGCCGGCGACGAGCGCACGGGCGCCCTCCTCGGTCACGGCGACGACCTTGGCCCGCTTGTCGCCGGCGTCGGACGAGCGCCGCACCAGCCCGTCGCGCTCCATCGCCTCGACGGCCTGGGTGATCGACCGCGCGGCCATGCCCAGCTCCGCGGCCAGCCGGGTCTGCTTCACCGGCCCGAGCCTGGTCAGCACCTGGAGCACCTTCGTCCTGGCCAGTGACACCCCGCTGCCGGCCATGTGCTCGTCCACGGCCCGGCGCAGCTGCGCGGACGTGGTCAGATAACGGAGACCGATCTGCTCGGCCCTCCCGCTCGTGCTCACACCGGCTCCTTTCGTGAGGTACCTCAGCATCTGGCAGTATTGAGGTACCTCACGATATAGGAGCGCCATGACCACCGCCGTCATCACCGGCGCGACCCACGGCCTGGGCCGCCTCGTCGCGCTGGAGCTGGCCCGCCGCGGCTTCTCGCTGGGCGTCATCGCCCGCGACCCCGCCAAGGTCGACGCCCTGCGCGCCGAGATCACCTCCGGGGTCGCGGTCGACGCCTTCGCGGCCGACCTGTCCTCGCTGTCCGACGTCCGGCGCGTCGCCGAGGCCGTCGACGCCCGCTACGACCGCATCGACGTGCTGGTCGACAACGCCGGTGTGCACGCGTTCAGCCAACGCGTCACCCCGGACGGGTTCGGCGAGATGACCGCCGTCAACTACCTCGCGCCGTGGGTGCTGACGAACGCCTTGCGCGCCAAGCTGATCGCCTCGGCACCGGCCCGTGTCGTCACGGTCGCGTCCGAGGCGGCGCGGCACGCCGGTGACCTCGACCCGGCGCGTGACCTCGCGGACACCGGCGCCTACACCCGCCGCGAGTCGGCGGTGCGGTACGGCCGGACCAAGCTGATGGACATCATGTTCAGCCAGGAGCTGGCCCGGCGGCTGGCCGGTACCGGTGTCACGGCGAACTGCTGCGACCCCGGCTTCAACGTCACCGGCCTCGGCCGCGAGCTGCCGTTCGCCGGGTTCCTGGAACGGGTGCTGCGGGGGCTGCGGGTCGGCGACCCCGGCCGGGGTGCCGCGATCATCACCCGGCTGGCCGCCGATCCGGAGTTCGCGAGTCGCACGGGCGGCTACTTCTCGGTCAAGGACGCCGCACCGCTGGACTGCCCCGAACCCGGCCGGAGCGCGGCCGTGCAACGCGCGCTGTGGGAGGCGACCGAGACCCTGCTGGCCACCGGGCCGCAGCCGGACTAGTCGCCTCGCGCGAAGACCGCCAGCGGGTCGGTGTGCCGGGGCACCCAGCCCAGCTCGGCCCGTGCGCGGGCGGGTGTGAACCGCTGGTCCAGCGCGAACGCGTCCGCGATCGGCCCCATCCGCCGGCGTGCCTCGTCCAGCGACAGCGACACCGTCTTGCCCTCCAGGCCGGCGCCCCTGCTGATCGCGGTGGCCACCTCGTGCGCGGTCGGGTCCACCCCGCCGACACCGAGGTACACCGACCCGGCCCGTGCGCCGAGCGCGGCGACGTACAGCTCCGCGAGGTCGTCGACGTGCACGAGCGACCAGTGGTTGGCGCCGTCGCCGATGTGCGGGATCGCGCCCGCCTCCACCCCCGGCGCGGTGAAGAACGCGTCGATCAGGCGGTTCTCCCCGCCGTACAGCAGGCCCGGCCTGAGCACGACCGGGCGGCCGGTCGACGCGCGGGCGAGCACGGCCTCCTCGACCGCCTGACGCCAGGCGACGACGGCGGGCGGGTTCCACGGGGCGTCCTCGTCGGCGACGCCGTCGGTGGAGCCGTGGACCCAGGTGCCGCCGGTGTGGACGTAGGTGCCGGTGCCGACGCCGTCCTGCATGGCGGTCGCGGCGGCGAGGTCGGCCTCGGCGCCGTCGGCCTGCGCGAGGTGGATGACGGCGTCGGCGCGACCGGCCGCGGCGGTGAGGACGTCCAGTGCGGACAGTCCGCCGTGGACGGGGACCGCGCCCAGCGCACGCACGACCGCCGCCGAGCCGTCGGTGCGGGCGAGTGCCTCGACCTCGTGCCCGTGGCGGAGCAACGCGGCCACCACCGCCTTGCCGATGTAGCCGGAAGCCCCGGTGATGAAAACCCTCATGGCGAGCCTGTCCTCTCGTTCCTCGACTGCACCTCCAGCCTGTTCGTCGCGCTCGGTCACGTCCAAGACCTGTTCCGGCCCCGGCGATACCCGTTGGGCATCGCCGGGGCCGGAGGGTGGAGCGGGTCGCGGCGCCTGGAGCCGGGGTCGTCCGGCGTCGCGACCCGAGTCCCGGTCAGGAGTGCGGGCAGGTGTCCCGGTACTCCTCGATCAGGGTGCTGCGGCCCGGTGCCGGGCAGAGGAACTGCTCGTAGCGGGTGTCGTTGTCGATGAACCGCTTGAGCCACGAGATGCTGTACTTCGCGATCGTCGTGTTGTTCGAGTTCGGCGCGAAGTGCGTGGCGTTGTTCAGCTCCAGGTACGCCTTGTCCAGCGTGGACGGCAGCGTCGTGTAGAACGGCTCCGAGTGCGTCGCGACCGGTGCGATGGAGTCGTCCTCCGCGCCGACCACGAGCGTCGGCACGCGGACCGACGACCAGTTCTTGGTGGTGTGCCACGCCGTCAGGGGGATCGCCGCCTGCAGCGTCGGGCGCTGGCTCGCGGCGCGCAGGGTGCCACCGCCGCCCATCGAGTGACCCATGACGCCGAGCCGGGTGGCGTCGATGCGGGACCGGACGCTGCTCTGCTGGGTCAGGTAGTCCAGTGCGGCGAGCAGCTGCGACGCGCGGCTGTCGGGCTGGTCGTAGATCGTGTTCGTGTCGATCGTGAACACCACGAAGCCCTGCGACGCCAGGCGCGGGCCCAGCCACGAGATGCTGGACTGCGTGCCGGTGTAGCCGGGGGAGACGGCCACGGCGCCGAAGGTCCCGGAGGTGGTGCTGGTCGGGTAGTAGATCGTGCCGCCACCGAAGCCGCCGACCAGGGAGGAGACCGAGGTCTCCGACACGGCGAACGGCCCGCGGAGTGCCTCGATGCTGGAGACGGTCGGCGCGGGGCCGCGCTCGTAGGGGTTGTCGGCCGCCTGCGCGGCGGTGCCGGTGACGAGCACCAGCGTGAGCGCTAGTGGGATCAGGGTGCGAAGTTGCACGGCGCTGTACACCTCATTCGGCAGGGGAACTGCGGGGAACACCTCGACCCTGCAACCACCGCGCACGGGTCCGCATCGGTGCAACCACCGGTCCCGGTAAAAACTTCAGTGGTAAAACTAACGCTGGTAGTTGAATTTGTCCCACACCCCTTCCGCTGGGCCTCCCACGACGCGAAACTGGCCCGATGCTGCGTGGCCGAGACCGGCAGCGCGTCGCCGTCGACGCGTTGCTCAGGCGTGCGCGCGTTGGACGCGGAGGGGTGCTCGTGGTGTGCGGCGAGCCCGGCAGCGGCAGGACCGCTCTGCTCGACCACGCCCGGCGCTCCTCCGAGGCGGTGCTGTGCGTGGACGACGTGCGGGTGCTCGACGACGACCTGCGCCGGCTCGCCGCGGACGTCACCGACACGCAGGCCGCGCTGCTCATCGCCACCGACGGGGAGACGTTCGGGCTGCCCGCCGTGGTGCTCGACCCGCTGGACCGCGCGGAGAGCCTGCTCGTGCTGCACGACCTGGTGCCCGGCCTGCCGGGCGCGCTCGCGGTCGACCTCGCGGACCTCGCGTGCGGCAACCCGCTCGCGCTGGTGGAGCTGGCCCGCTCGCTCACGTCCGACCAGCTCGGTGGCATCGCACCGCCGCCGGACGGGTTGCCGCGGGACAGCTCGCTGCGCGGCCGGCTGCTGGCCCGGTTCGCCGCGTTGCCGCAGCGGGCGCGTGACGTCGTGGCACTGGCCGCCGTGGACGAGGAGCTGACGGCCGACGAGCTGGCGCGGCTCACCGGCGACCTGGACGCGGTGACGGAGGCGGGCGCGTTGCTCGACCCGCGCCGGTTGATCCGCTCGACGCTGTACGCGGGCCTGTCGCCGGCGGTGCGGTTCCAGGCGCACGCGCGGCTGGCCGAGCTGCTGCCGCCGGGACCACGCCGTGCCTGGCACGCCGCCTGCACCGGCCAGGCCGGCGACGAGCCCGCGGATCAGCTCACCACCAGTGCCGAACGCGCCCGCCGCTGCGGCGACTTCGCCACCGCCGCCCGCGATCACGACCGCGCGGCCCGGCTCACCAGCGACCCCGAGCAGAAGGCCCGCCGCCTGCTCAACGCCGCCGCCGACCACTGGGCCCACGGCGCGCCGCACCGGGCACGGGCCGTCCTGCGCACGGCGTCGCGGCTGACCGACACGACGGAGCTCAAGGCGCTGGTGGACCTGGTCGTCGGCGGCATCGACCTGGGCGAAAGCCTCCCGGACGTGGCCGCGGATCGGCTGGTCAGGGCCGCGCGGAGCCTCCTCGGCACCCGGCGCGGGCTCGCCGTGGCCGCGCTCGGGTTCGCCGGTGAGGCGGCGAGCATCGCCGGTGACCACCGCAGGTACAGCGCCATCGCGGAGTTCGCCGCCCGGATCCGCCTCGCCGACGAACCGCCCGCCACCCGGCTCACCCTGGAGCACCTGGCCGGGATGGCGGCGACGTTCGACGGGCGGCACGACGTGGCGCTGCCGGCGTTGCGCCAGGTCATCGAGCTGGCGCACCAGGTGCCGGGACCGCAGGCGCGGATCTGGGCGAGCCAGGCGGCCTACGTGCTGGGCGACGCCGCCGGGTCGCACGAGATGGCCACCGGCGCGGTCACGGCGGCGCGGGAGAGCGGGTTGACCGCGCTCGTGCCGTGGGCGCTGGTCTACCGGGCGCTGTCGGCACTCCTGCTGGACCAGCACGCCGCCGCCCTCACCGCGGCCACCGAGGGCGTGCACGCGGCGACCGCGATCGGGCAGCACAACGCCGTGGTCGACCACCTGACGATCCTCGCGCTGCTGGCGGCGTTGCGCGGCGACGCGGAGACGGCGCTGCACCGCATCGACGCCGCCACCGAGCACATCACCCAGCGCGGGCTCACCCGGCCCGGCACGTTCGGCGCGTGGGCGTTCGCGTGCGTCGACCTCGCGCGCGACCGGCCCGCCGACGCGCTGGACCGGCTGCGGCTGCACCCCGGCCACGCGGGCATCAAGGTCATGGCCGCGCCGCACGTGGTGGAGGCGGCCGTCGCGTGCGGTCAACCGTCGACGGCGGACCGGGCGCTGCAGCGGTTCGAGCGGTGGGCGGAGGCCACCGGCAGCCTCGCCCGGCGCGCGCTCTCGCACCGCTGCCACGGCCTGCTGGAGACCGGGACCGCCGACGAGCACTTCGAGGAGGCGATCCGGCTGCACCGCGCCAGCGGCACCGCCATGGAGCTCGCGAAGACGGAGCTGCTGTACGGCAACCGGCTGCGGCGCGGGCGCAAACCCAAGGTGGCGCGCGAACACCTGCGCGACGCCGTGCGGATCTTCCAGTCCTACCAGGCAGATCACTGGGTCGCGCGGGCCACCGCCGAGCTGCGCGCGGCCGGTGACACCACCGGCGAGCCGAACGACCGGCCCGAGCTGACGCCGCAGCAGGCGCAGATCGCGCGGCTGGTCGCGGAGGGCGCCACGAACCGCGAGATCGCCGCGCGGTTGTTCCTGAGCCACCGCACCGTCGAGCACCACCTGCGCAACATCTTCGCGCGGCTCGGCGTGCGGTCGAGGGTCGAGCTGACCAGGAGGCTCGACTGACGTGTCCGATCAACACGAGGGTGGTTGCGTGCGCGAGCAGTACCGGCACTGGCAGCGGATTCCGACCCGCTGGGCGGACAACGACGTCTACGGGCACGTGAACAACGTCGTCCACTACGCGTTCATGGACACCGTGATCAACACGTGGCTGATCGCGTCCGGGCTCGACATCCACGAGGGCGGCGAGATCGGCCTGTGCGTGGAGTCCCACTGCAACTACCGGGCCCCGGTGTCGTTCCCGGACGCGCTGGACGCGGGCCTGCGGATCGGCCACCTCGGCCGGTCGAGCGTGCGCTACGAGGTCGGGTTCTTCCTCGCCGACAGCGCGGACGTGGTGGCGGAAGGCCACTTCGTGCACGTGTTCGTGGACCGCGCGACCCGCAAGCCCGTGGAGGTCCCCGCGGGTCTGCGCGCTCGGATGGAAGGGCTGGTGGTCGCGTGAAGACCCGCGGCGCGGTGCTCACGAACGTCGGCGGCCCGCTGGAGGTCGTGGACCTCGAACTGGACCCGCCCGGTCCCGGCGAGCTGCTGGTGCGCGTGCACGCCACCGGCCTGTGCCACTCCGACCTGTCCGTGGTCGACGGTTCCCGCATCCGCCCGTTGCCGATGGTCCTCGGCCACGAGGCGGCGGGCGAGGTCGTGGAGGCGGGCCCGAACTCCGAGTTCGTGCCGGGCGACCACGTCGTGCTGTCGTTCGTGCCCGCGTGCGGTGCCTGCCGCCGCTGCGCGTCCGGCCGCCAGGCGCTGTGCGAACCGGGCGCCGCCGCCAACCGCGAGGGCACGCTGCTGAGCGGGCAGCGCCGGTGGACCCTGCCCGACGGCACCCGGCCGCACCACCACCTCGGCGTGTCCGGGTTCGCCGAGTACACCGTGGTCTCCGACCGCTCGGCCACGCTCGTGCCGCGGGACCTGCCGCTCGACGTCGCGGCGCTGTTCGGGTGCGCCGTGCTGACCGGTGCGGGCGCGGCGTTCTACAGCGCGGAGGTCACGCCGGGGGACCGGGTCGCGGTGTTCGGCCTCGGCGGCGTCGGCCTCGCGGCCGTGCTCGCCGCGGTGACGGCGGGCGCGACCCAGGTCGTCGCGGTGGACGTCGTCGACCACAAGCGGCAGCTGGCCCTCACGCTCGGCGCGACGCACGAGGTGCCCGGCGGACCGGACGTCGTCAGCCACGTCCGCGACCTCACCGGCGGTGGCGCGGACAAGGTCATCGACACCACCGGCGTCGCTGCCGTGCTCGAACAGGCTTACGCCGCAACGGCGATCGGCGGCACCACGGTCACCGTCGGCCTGCCGCACCCCGACCGGACCGTCACCCTGCCCGCGCTGAACCTGGTCGCCGAGGAACGCACGCTCAAGGGCAGCTACCTCGGGTCGTGCGTGCCGCGCCGGGACGTGCCGCGGTTCGTGGACCTCTACCGCGCGGGCCGGCTGCCGGTCGACGGCCTGCTGTCCGGGCGGCTGACCCTGCCGGAGATCAACGACGGGTTCGCCCGGCTCGCGTCCGGTGAGGCGGTGCGGCAGGTCGTCGTCATGACGTGATGCCCGATTCAGCCCACACGGGCACGAATCGGGCAGGACAGGTGCTGTGTCAGAGGTTGACCTGACACGGCGGCCTGTTGCACGGTGAGAGCGCTCTCATGTTCGCGCCACCCGCAACGGGGCGGGCGGCGACCCCTGCACGGACAAGGAGAAGAGCGTGCGTCTCACCATGTCCAGAATCGTGCCCGCGCTGGCCATCGTGCTCGTCGGGTCCACCTTCACCGCTCCCGCCCAGGCCGCTGCGCAGGAGCTGTCACCCGGCCTGCTGTCCGCGATGAGCTCGGCGTTCGGGCTCACCGAACAGCAGGCGCGGGTGCGCCTGGCGTCCGAACAGCGCGCGTCGGAGCTCGCACCGCGCGTCGAGACCGAGGCCGGCACCGCCTACGCCGGCAGCTGGTTCGAGGAGAACCGCCTGGTCGTCGCCGTCACCGACCGGGCGGCCGCGCGCCGGGTCGAGGCCACCGGCGCCGTGGCACGGGTCGTCGGCCGCTCGGCCGGGTCCATGGCCGCCCACAAGAACCGCCTCGACGCCCTGTCCGCCACCGGTGCCGTGCCCGCCGCGGTCGCGAGCTGGCACCCGGACCCGAGGTCCGGCACGGTCGTCGTGAACGTCGAGGCCGGCAAGCAGACCGCCGAGGTCGCCGCGTTCCTCGACCGGGCCCGGCAGTTCGGTGCCATCAGCGTCAACACCGAGGGCGTGCGGCAGCCGCGGCCGTTCGCGGCGGGCACGGTCGGCGGCGACCCGTACTACACCGGCAACGTCCGCTGCTCCATCGGCTTCTCGGTGCACGGCGGCTACGTCACCGCCGGGCACTGCGGCGGCAACGGCGCGGCGGTGTACGGCTGGGACCGCTCCTTCCAGGGCAACTTCGCGGGCTCGTCGTTCCCCGGCAACGACTACGCGTGGGTGCGCACCGGCGGCGGCTGGTGGACCGTGCCGGTCGTGCTCGGCTGGGGCAAGGTGAGCGACGTGCTGGTGCGCGGCTCGTGGGAGGCGCCGATCGGCACCTCGGTGTGCCGCTCCGGCTCGACGACGAAGTGGCACTGCGGCGTGATCCAGAGCCGCAACGAGACCATCCGGTACGCGCAGGGTGACGTGCACCAGATGGCGGGCACGAGCGTGTGCGCCGAGGGCGGCGACTCCGGTGGCTCGTTCATCACCGGTGACCAGGCCCAGGGCGTGACGTCCGGCGGCTACGGCAACTGCTCCAGCGGCGGCCGCACCTGGTTCCAGCCGATCAACGAGATCCTGAGCGTCTACGGGCTGCGCCTGCACACGGCCTGACCCCGGTCCCGGCTGTCCACTGCGGACCGCGCGGTGGACAGCCGGGTGGCTCAGTGCTTCCTGGCGTAGTCGTCCATGCCCTGCCAGTCGACGAGCACGCACGGTTCGGCGCCGACGACCCAGGCGTCGTGGCCCGGCGCGGCCATCATGAAGTCACCGGGCTTGATCTCCTCCTCCTGGCCGTCGTCCATGACGATCATCATGCGGCCCGACACGCAGTAACCCCGGTGGGCCACCTGGCAGGTGTCGGTTCCCGCGAGCGGCTTGACGTGCTCCGACCAGCGCCAGCCCGGCTGGAAGACGGCACGGCCGACCGGGCCGCCTTCGCTGTTGAGCAGGTCCAGCCGACCCATGCCCTGTTCGAAGGGACGGGTCTCCTCAGGCGAGTCGAAGCTCTTGACGAGCAGACCGGACATGGCCACCTCCTTGTGGACTGTCTTGCGCACGTCGAGAACAGCACGCGAACGGCCCCGCGCACACGTGGCACAGGACCTGTTCGCTAGGGCCGAAGGGCGGCATCCGGCAGCAGCTTCGCGAGCCCGAACTCGAACCGCTCGTCGAACGACGCCTCGGTGAGGAACGGGAGCACGCGGCGCAGCGCGGGCCGTTCGCCGACCGAGAACCCTTCTCCGGAGCCGGGCCGCGCCTGTTCTTCCTGGGTGAGCCCGAGGACGAAGTAGACGACGTCCCAGTTCGTCCACGCCGCGTCCCGTTCGGACAGTCCGCCCTCCAGCAGGGCCGCGACAAGCGCCTCCGCGACGTCCAATGTGGCCGGTTCGGCGGCATAGGTGCCCGCCACGACCACGGCGCCGTCGCGGTGGGCCAGCAGCGCCCGCCGGTACCGGCGGGCGATCTCCGCGGCCCGTTCCCGCCAGTCGCGCGGCAGGTCGTCGAGCGACACGCCGGCCACGATCGCGTCGGCCATCAGCTCCTCCAGCCGGGCCTTGGTCTTGACGTGCCACAGGACGGTGTTCATCCGGACGTCGAGCCGCTGCGCGATCGCGCGCATCGAGACGGCGTCGGCCCCGCGCTCGTCGAGGATCTCCAGGGCGGCCCGCACCACGTCCGCTTGACTCTTGGTCACTGACCTAGTCTACTCACGGCACAGTTGTTGGTCAGTGACCAAGAGGAGTGGGTTGATGCTGGACGTCGTCATCGTGGGCGCGGGACCGACCGGGTTGTGGCTCGCAGGGGAGCTGCGGCTCGGCGGGGCCACCGTCACGGTCCTGGAGGCACGGCAGGAGCGGGACGTGAACTCCAAGGCCCTCACGATCCACCCGCGCACGATCGAGCTGTTCGACTGCCGCGGGGTCGTGGAACCGTTCCTCGCCGAGGGGATCCGCATCCCGAACGGCCACTTCGGCGGCCTGCCGGACCGGCTGGACTTCGCCGTGCTCGACACGCCCCACCCGTTCACGCTGGCGTTGCCGCAGGTCCGCACCGAGGAGCTGCTCGAACAGCGCGCGGCCGAGCTGGGCGCGACCATCCGGCGCGGCCGCCCGGTGACGGGCCTGGTCGAGCGCGGCGTCGAGCTGGCCGGTGGCGAGGTCGTCGCCGCGCGGTACGTGGTCGGGTGCGACGGGACGCGCAGCACGGTCCGCACGGCCGCGGGCATCGACTTCCCCGGCACCGACGCCACGACCTGGGGCTGGCTGGGCGACGTGGTGCTCGACGACCCGCCGGCCCGCGGCTTCACGAGCGCCACCGGGATCGACGGCGGGCTGATGGTCGTGCCGCTGCCCGGTGGCGTGCACCGGATCGTGGGCGGCGACCCGGCCACGAACCGGCCCGAGTGGCCGGGCGAGCTCACCCTCGACGAGCTGCGCGCCACGGTGAAGGCCATCGCGGGCACGGACTTCGGCATGCGCGACCCGCGGTGGCTGTCCCGCTTCGGCAATGCCACCCGCCAGGCCACCACGTACCGGGCCGGCCACGTCCTCCTGGCCGGCGACGCCGCCCACATGCACTTCCCGACCGGCGGGGTCGGCATGAACGTCGGCATCCAGGACGCGCACAACCTCGGCTGGAAGCTCGCCGCCGTCGCCACCGGGAGCGCGGACGAGGCGTTGCTCGACAGCTACCACACCGAACGCCACCCCGTGGGAGCCGCGCTGCTCGCGCACACCAGGGCGCAGACGGCGTTGATGACCGCCTTCACGCCGGAGGGGCAGGCGTTGCGGGCGTTGCTGAGCGGCCTGATCGCGTCCGCGCCGGACATGTCCCGCGAGCTCGCCGAACGCCTCTCCGGCCTCGACGTGGCCTACGCGACCGGGCGGCGTGTGCCCGACCAGCGGCTACCGGACGGGGAGACGCTCTTCACGCGGCTGCGGGGCGGTGGGCACGTGCAGACCCCGGCCGGGCTCGTGCGGCCGGACGGTCACCTGGCCTGAGCCGCGCGCTCGCGGCTCGGCGGGGCGACCGCGTGCTGGTCGCGGCGTCGGCCTTCGGCGGGTCGTCCGCAGTTGGCCCGCACCGGGGCCCCGTTCGTGTCCGGTCTCAGCCCTTGCCGGAACCGGGACCTGCCTTGCTGCCGTGGCCGGGCTCCGCCTTGCTCTTGGGCTTGTGGTTCTGCGGTGCCTTGACCTCGGGCTTCGCGGGTGCGGGCCGGTTGTGCTCGACCTTCTGGTTGGCCTGGACCGGCACGACCGCGGCCGCGCTGGTCGTCGGCGGGACGGACGCCACCACGGGCGTCACCGGTGTCTCGGGTGCCGTGGTCGTCGTCGGCGGCGCGGACTCGGCCGGTGCCGACGCGGAGTTCAACGTCATCATGACACCGGTCGTGGTGGCGACCAGCGCGAACGCCCCCGCCGCCACGAGCATGCGGACCGGGCTGCGGGATGGCTGGCTGCGGGATGGTTGCGGGAGGGCGACCCTGGTGGGTGCGACCTCCCTCAGCAGCCGCGCGCACTCCGCCGCGTCCGGGCGGCGGCGGGGGGAGAGCGAGGTCATGAGCGTCAGCAGGCGCTTGAGGTCCGCGGGCAGGCCGCGGGGGATGTCCGGCCGGCGGTGCAGGCGGGCGACCGCTGCCTCCACCTCGCTGCCCTGGTACTCGCGGCGGCCGGTGAGGCACTCCAGCAGCACCAGGCCGAGCGCGTACACGTCCACCGCACAGGTCAGCTTCTCGCCGCGCACCTGCTCCGGTGAGAGGTAGGCGGCGGTGCCGACCAGCTGGTCGGGGCGGGTGAGCCGGGTCGCGTCGACCAGCGTGGCCAGGCCGAAGTCGGCGAGGTGGGCGTTGCCGTCGCGGTCGAGCAGGATGTTCGAGGGCTTGATGTCGCGGTGCATCACGCCCTTCGCGTGCACGTAGGCGAGCGCGTCGGCCAGCTCCGCGCCCAGCCGCCGCACCTCGTCCACCTCGAGGGGACCGTTCGCGATCCGCTCGAACAGCGTCTGCCCGTCGACCATTTGCAACACCACGAACGGCGTGCCCGCGGTGGTTCCGGCGTCGTGCACCTGCACGAGGCCCGGATGCGACAACGCGGCCAGGGTCTTGATCTCGTTCTCGAACCGGGCCGCGTCAGCGACGTCGGAGCCGGCGCGGAAGAGCTTCACGGCGACGTGGCGGTGCAGCCGGGTGTCCCAGGCGCGCCGCACCTCGGCCATGCCACCGGCGCCCAGCAGGTCGTCGAGCTCGTAGCGTTCGTCGAGCAGCCGCTCGTGCGCGGACACGGACATGGCGGCCTTCCCCTCGGCGATCAGCTACCACCCGTATTCCCCTGGGCGCCGATCACCAACCCTCCGCGCCGGCGACTCAGCGGGCCAGCAGGTCGCGCAGCGCGCCCGCGACGACCCCCGGTGCCTCCTCGGCCATGAAGTGTCCACAGGAGACGGTGCGGTGGTCGAGGTCGGGAGCCCACGCCCGCCACAGCGCCGCCGCGTCGAACCCGAGCGCCGCGCCCCAGTCCTGTTGCAACACCGTCACCGGCATCGTCAGCCGGTTGCCCGCCACGCGGTCGGCGGTGTCGTGCTCGACGTCCACGGTCGCCATCGCCCGGTAGTCGGCGACGATCGACGTGACCGCCTCGCGCGAGGCGCGCAGGTACTCGGCACGGATGTCGGCGGGGAACGACGAGCCGCCCCAGGCGTCGAGGAAGTGGCCGAAGAACGCGTCAGGACGGGCCCCGATCAGTTCCTCGGCCAGACCGGGCGGCTGCGCCATCAGGAACAGGTGGAAGCCGACGACACCGGACGTGCCGCGCATCACGTCCCACATGTCGAGCGTGGGCAGGACGTCGAGCGCCGCCAGGTGCGTGATGTGGTCGGGGTGGTCGAGCCCGGCGCGGAACGCCACGTGCGCGCCCCGGTCGTGGCCGGCCAGGGCGAACCGGTCGTGGCCCAGCGCCCGCGCGACCGCCACGACGTCGGCGGCCATGGTGCGCTTCGAGTAGGTCAGGCCGGTGTCGGCGGGCTTGTCGCTGTCGCCGTACCCGCGCAGGTCGGGCATGATCACGGTGTGGTCGGCGGCCAGGTCGGCGGCGACGTGCCGCCACATCAGACGGGTCTGCGGGAAGCCGTGCAGCAGCACGACCGGGCGCCCGGAGCCGGTGGTGGCGACGGCGAGCTCGACGCCGTCGGAGACCTGAACGCGCTGGTGGTCGAAGTCGGTGTGGTTCACGCCCCCACCCTGCGCGCGCCCGATCAGCAACCGATCAGCACCGGGATCAGCACGTGGTGACGTTCGGGGTGCTCGGCCCGCTGACCGCCGGAACCGCCCGCCTCGGCGGCCCCAAGCAGCGCGCGGTGCTGGCCAGGCTGCTGGTGGCCCGGCGCCGGGTCGTCCCGGTGCGCACCCTCGTCGCCGACCTGTGGGAGGACCCGCCGGACGGGGCGGTCGGCGCCGTGCAGACGTTCGTGGGAGCGCTGCGCAAGGCCCTCGAACCCGGCCGCCCGCCGCGCACACCGTCGACGCTGCTGGTCACCGAGGGCGCCGGGTACGCGCTGCGGGCACAGGACGTGGACGCGTGGCGGTTCGAGGAGATGCTGGGCGGCGACCTGTCCGTGCTGGACCGGGCGCTGGCGTTGTGGCGCGGCCCGGCCTACGCGGAGTTCGCCGACGAGCACTGGGCACGCGCCGAGATCGACCGGCTGGAAGAACTGCGGCTGGTGGCCGTCGAACGCCGGGCGGAGGCGGCACTGGCAGCGGGCCGCGCGGCCGGTGTGGTGGCGGACCTGCGCGCTCACCTGGCCGACCACCCGTGGCGGGAGAAGGCGTGGCGCCTGCTCGCGCTGGCGCTGTACCGGGAGGGACGCCAGGGCGACGCGCTGGCGGCGGTGCGCGCTGCCCGGCAGGCCCTGGTGGAGCACCTCGGCGTCGATCCGGGCGCCGAGCTGCGCGCGCTGGAGTCGGACATCCTCGCCCAGGCGCCCCGGCTGACGCCGGCACCGGCCGTGGGCCTGGTCGGACGATCCGCCGAACTGGCCGCGCTGGAGACCGCCGTGCCCGCCGCGGGCCTGCGGATCGCGCTGGTCACCGGGGAGGCCGGGGTGGGCAAGACCGCGCTGGCCGAGACGTTCAGCGGGGCGCTCGCCGCGCGCGGCTGGCGGACGGTGTGGGCGCGCTGCCCGGAGGACGCGCCGGTGGCGTGGCCGTGGCAGCAGGTCGTCGAGGCGCTGGGAGAGGAGCTGACCGGCACCGACCGCTTCGCACTGCGCCGGGCCGTGGTGTCCACCGTGGAGTCGGCGGCACCGGTGCTGGTCGTGCTGGACGACCTGCACCAGGCCGACGAGGAGACGCTGGCGGTGCTGGCCGCGTTCACCGCGGCCCCGCTGTCCGGCCGCGTGCTGATCGTCGCGACCACCCGCGTCCCGGTGACGTCCGAGGCCCTGGCCCGCGCCGAGCCGGTGCGCGTGGACCTCGGCGGCCTGGGCGAGGAGGCGGTCGGCACGCTCGTGCGGTCCATCGCGGACGGCGCCGACGTGCGGGTGATCTACCGGCGCAGCGGCGGGAACCCGTTCTACGTCAAGGAACTGGCCCGGTTGAGCGCCGCGGGCGGTGACGTCGGATCGGTGCCCGCGGGCGTGCGGGACGTGCTGCGCCACCGCCTGTCCGCACTGCCCGCCCCCGCGCGGACGGTGCTGCACCAGGCGTCGGTGCTGGGCCGTGACGTGGAGGTGGACCTGCTCGCCGCACTGGCGGGAGACGACGTGCTCGACGCACTCGACCTGGCGCTGGCGGCCGGTTTCGTGGCGGAGGTGGCGCCGGGCCGGGCCCGTTTCACGCACGTCCTGGTGCGGGACACGCTGTACGAGGAGGTGTCGCTGACCCGCCGCGCCCGCTGGCACGCGGCCGTGGCGGCGGCCCTGGAGTCGACGCGACCCGGCGACGTGGAGCTGCTGGCGCACCACTACCTGGCGGCCGGGGCCCGTGGCGCTTCGGCGGTGCGGGCGCTGGCCGGGGCGGCCGCGGTGAGCCGGTCACCACGCGAGGCCGTGCGGTTGTGGCGTGCCGCGATCGCGGCGGCCGACGGGGTGCGGGTCGAGCTGCTGACGGGGCTGGCCCGGGCGCTCGCGGTCAGCGGGGACCTGGAGGAGGCTCGGGTGCAGCGGTCGGTGGCGCTCCGCACCGCGCTCGGCGCTGTGGAGGGTGGGGGCGGTGAGGGTCGTGCGGTTGTGACGGGTGTGTGGCCGTCGGGCGCTGCGGGGCTCGCGGCGGGCGGCTTGGAGGGGCTTCGTAGACCGCAAGCCGACCTTGCCGCCCACCCGCAGCCAGCCGCGCACCCGCAGGCAGCCGCCCACCCGCAGACAGCTGCGGATCTGGCCGCGGACCGGCAGTCGCCGGATCCGGGCGCCGATTCGCAGGCGGCCTCAGGCCTCGCTGCGAACCGGCAAGCGGCGCCGGATCGCGGCGCGGACGCCGCGCCGCTCGCCACCCACTCGCAGGCGGCCGCGGATCTCACCGCGGACCGGCAGGCGGTGCCGAATCTCGCCGCCGACCCGCGCGCCGCCGCCCACCCGCGGGCACCCCTCCACCCGCGCACACCCGTTCACCCACAGCCAGCCCCCGACCCGCAGGTCGTCGCCGACGTCATCGGCTCCTTCGACGTCCCCGGCATCTGGACCACCAACGACGACCCGGCCCACTCCGCCGAACTGGTCGCGGCAGCCGAACGCGTCCTCCCCGAGTTCCCCGCCCCCACGGCCACCCGCGCCCGGCTGCTCGCCACGATCGCCATGGAGGAGCGCGGTACCGGCGCGCGCCTGGCGGAGGCGGTCGAAGCGGAGGCCATCGCCCGCGGGCTCGGCGATCCCGCGTTGCTCGCGTTCGCGCTCAACGCCCGCTTCATGCACACCTTCCACCGCACCGGCCTGGCGCCGGAACGGGCCGCGATCGGGCGGGAGCTGGTCGCCCACGCCGCCGCGCACCGCCTGGTCACCCACGAGGTGCTTGGGCACCTGATCCTGGTGCAGGCGCACGCCGCGCTGGCCGGGTTCGACGTCGCCGACCGGCACGCCGCTGCCGCCGACGAGCTCGCCCGCCGTCACGACCTGCCGCTGGTCGGCGTGTTCACCGACTGGTACGCGGCGCTCAAGCTCGCCGCGAACGGGCAGGTGGCCGCGGCGGACCGGGCTTACCGGGCCGCGGCGACCCGCGTGGAGGGGACCGGCATGTGGGGCATGGAACGCGGGTTGCTGCCGCTGGCCCTGCTGAGCCTGCACGGTCCGTCCACAGTGGACCTGAACGACGACTGGGGGCCGCACCTGGACTGGGTGCGGCCGCTCGTCCTGCCGCCGGAGGAAGCGCTCGTGGCCGCACGAGCGCTTCCGGCCGGGCCCGCCGACCTGCTCGGCGAGACGAGGGCGTACCTGCTGGCGATGGCGGCGATCCGCCTGCGGGACCAGGGACTGCGTGACCGGGCTCGCGCGGTGCTGTTGCCGGCGAAGGACGAACTCGCCGGTGCGGGCACCGGCCTGTTCACCTTCGGGCCGGTCAGCCGGTGTCTGGCCGCCCTGAGCTGACCACCGGCAACCGGCGCAACGCCGACTTGAGCACCTTCCCGGAACCCGTGCGCGGCAGCTCGGCCACCACCTCGACGTGCACCGGGATCTTGTACTTCGCCAGCCGCGGCAACAGGAACTCCCGCAGCCCCGCCGGGTCCACCGCCGCGCCGTCACGGGGACGGACGAACGCGCGCCCGACCTCGCCCCAGCGGTCGTCCGGCACGCCGACGACCGCTACCTCGGCCACGTCCGGGTGGTCGGCGATCGCGTTCTCCACCTCCGCCGGGTACACGTTCTCCCCGCCGGAGATGTACATGTCCTTCAACCGATCCACGACGTGCAGGAAGCCGTCGTCGTCGAGCCGGCCGATGTCGCCGGTGCGGAACCAGCCGTCCGGGGTGAACGCGGCCGCCGTGGCGACCGGGTCGTTCCAGTAGCCGGGGGTGACGTTCGGGCCCTGCACCTCGATCTCCCCGGTCTCGGCCAGCCGCAGGTCGCCGAGGAACACCGGCGGCCCCGCCGTTCCCGCCTTGCGCACGCTGTCCGCGGCCTCCAGGAACGACGCACCGGGTGCCGTCTCGGTGAGCCCGTAGCCCTGGCAGAACACCAGGCCGCGGTCCTGGTAGGTGTGGATCACCGCGTCCGGTATCGCCGCCCCGCCGCACAGCAGCACCCGCAGCGACGACAGGTCCGCGCCGGGCCAGCGGGGTGAGGCGGCCAGGTCGGCGTACATCGTGGACACGCCGAACAGCCACGTCACGCCGTGCCGCTCGATCAGCGAGACGCACTCGTCGACGTCCCAGCGCGGGGTCAGCACGCTGTGCCCGCCCTTGACGAACGTGGGCAGCAGCGTCTGCGTCAGCGCGGCGACGTGGAACAGCGGCGCGGCGACCAGCGCCACCTCGTCCGCGGCGATGTCGACGCCGACCATCAGGTTGAAGGTGTTCCACAACAGGTTGGCGTGGGTCAGCACGGCACCCTTGGGCCGCCCGGTCGTGCCGGAGGTGTAGAGGATCAACGCCGGGTCGTCGATGCCGACCGGCACGTCCAGCGGCTCCGCCGAACCGCGACCGACCAGCTCCTCGAACGAGTCCAGCGAGATCGCGTGTTCGTGGGTGGTGCGGTGCGACGGCGCGTGGATCAGGACGCGTGCGCCGCTGTCGGCGAGCTGGTAGTCGACCTCGGCAGGGGTGAGCCGGAAGTTCAGCGGCACGAAGATCGCCCCGAGCAGGTGCGCGGCGAACATCGTCTCGGCGAACGACGGGTGGTTGGGTCCCAGGTAGGCGACCCGGTCACCGCGGTGCACGCCCAGCTCCGCCAGCGCCCGCGCCAGGCGGGTCGTGCGGTCGGCCAGTTCCCCGTACGTCGTGGAGATCCCGTTGTAGGTCAGTGCTTCACGCTTCGGCGCCATGCGCGCGCGGCGGTGTGGCCAGCTGCCCAGACCCGCGTTCCGCATCCCCGTCTCCCGTCAGGCTGGTGTGGCTGGTCTCCCTCAGCACGACCGTGCAGACCACGGTCAGCAGGCAGAAGGCCGCGAGGATGAACGGGATGGCCCCGGTTCCCGCGGTGCTCTGGACCTGCGCGAACAGCAGCGGGGCGAGGCCCGCGCCCAGACCGGCGAGCTGGTAGCCCAGCGACGCGCCGGTGTAGCGGCTGCCGGTGGCGAACAGCTCGCTGTAGAGCGCCGCCAGCGGGCCGTACATCATCGGGTGGACCACGGCCTGGCCCAGCACCAGCGCGATCACGACGTACCCGTTGTCCACCAACGGGAACAGCGCGAACCCGAACACGGCCATCAGCACCGCCCCGCCGAGCACCACCGGCCTGCGCCCGAACCGGTCCGACGCCGCCGACCAGCCCAGGATGCCGACCACCGCCAGCGCCGACGACAGCGTGAGCGCGTTGAGGATCGTCTGCCTGCTGTTCCCGGCCTGCACCCCGTAGGCGAGGATGAACGTCGTCAGCGTGGACTGCGCGACGAACGCCGACAGGCCGACCCCGACGCCCAGCAGCAACGTGCGCGGGTGGTTGCGCAGCACGTCGACCAGCGGCGCGGAGGTCCGCACGCGCCCGGCCCGGAACACCGGCGTCTCCTCGACCTTCAGCCGCACGAACAGGCCGACCGCCAGCAGCACCAGGCTGAGCAGGAACGGCACCCGCCAGCCCCAGGACAGGAACGCCTGCTCGCCCACCAGGGCGGCGGTGCCGGTGAGTGCGGCGGTCGACAGCACCATGCCGCACGGCGCGCCGGCGTTGGTGAAGCTCGCCCACAGCCCGCGCCGCGAGGTGGCGTGCTCGGCCGACATCAGGACCGCGCCACCCCACTCGCCGCCGACCGAGACGCCCTGCAGGACCCGCAGCAGCACCAGTCCGGCCGGTGCCAGCCAGCCGACCTGGCCGTAGGTGGGCAGCACGCCGATCAGGAAGCTCGCCACACCCATCAGGCTCATGGTGAGCACGAGCATCTTCTTGCGCCCCAGCAGGTCACCGTAGTGTCCGAAGAGGACACCGCCAAGCGGGCGGGCCAGGTAGCCGGTGGCGAACGTGCCGAAGCTCGCGATCGTGCCGACCAGCGGGTCCAGCGAGGAGAAGAAGACCTTGTTGAACACGACCGCGGAAGCGGTGGCGTAGAGCAGGAAGTCGTAGTACTCGATCACACTGCCGAGGAAGCTGGACGAGACCGCACGGCGTAACTGCGTTGTTGTCGCCATGACCTCACCTCACGCGTAGTGGCGGTAGACGGCGCGTGCGACGCACGCGGGCTTTTCGGAGCCCTCGATCTCGACGGTGAAGTCGACGGTCAGCTGCACGCCGTTGCCCGCGACGTCCTCGACGGAGGCGACCCGGCCGGCCAGCCGGATCTTGGCGCCGACCGGGACGGGAGCGGGGAAGCGGACCTTCTCCAGCCCGTAGTTGAGGCTCATCCGCACGCCGGAGACGTCCAGCAGCTCGCCCATGAGCGGGATGAGCAACGCCAGCGTCAGGTAGCCGTGCGCGATCGTGGTGCCGAACGGGCCGGTGGCGGCGCGTTCCGGGTCGACGTGGATCCACTGGTGGTCGTCGGTGGCGTCGGCGAAGGTGTCGACGCGCTCCTGGGTGACCTGCAGCCAGTCGGTGTGGCCGAGGTCCGTCCCCGCCAGCGCCTTGAGCTCCTCGGTTCCGTTGACGACGGTGGTCATGCGTCCTCCTTGACGAGTCCGAGCAGGCGTGCGGCGTTGTGCTTGAGGATCTTGGGGCGCACCTCGTCCCTGATCTCCAGCGCGGCGAAGTCGGCGAGCCAGCGGTCCGGGGTGATCACCGGGTGGTCCGAGCCGAAGAGGACCTTGTCCTGCAGCAGGGTGTTGGCGTAGCGGACGAGCTGAGGCGGGAAGTACTTCGGCGACCAGCCGGAGAGGTCGATGTACACGAACGGCTTGTGCGTGGCGACCGCGAGCGCCTCGTCCTGCCACGGGAACGACGGATGCGCGAGCACGATCCGCAGGTGGGGGAAGTCGACGGCGACATCGTCCACCAGCATCGGGTTGGAGTGCCTGAGCCGGATCCCGCCGCCACCGGGCACCCCGGCGCCGATCCCGGTCTGTCCGCTGTGGAACAGCGCGGGGACGCCGAGCTCCTCGATCGCCTCGTAGAGCGGGTACGCCATCCGGTCGTCGGGGGAGAAGCCCTGCAGGCTGGGGTGGAACTTGAACCCGCGCACGCCGTGGTCCTCCACAAGCCTGCGCGCCTCCCGCACGGCGGCCCTGCCCTTCCACGGGTCGACGCTCGCGAACGGGATCAGCACGTCGGCGTGCTCGGCGCAGGAGGCCGCCACCTCCTCGTTGGCGATGCGCGGGTGGCCGGTGGCGTGCTCGGCGTCCACGGTGAAGATCACCGCGGCCATCTTGCGCTCGCGGTAGAGCTGCGCGGTCTCGGCGATCGTGGGCTGGCGGTGCTCCGCCTTGAAGTACTTGGCGGACGCTTCGAGCAGCGCGGGGCTGAGCGAGCTGTGGCCGTCCGCGGAGATCTCCGCGTGCGTGTGCACGTCGATGGCGACGAGCTCGTCCACGTTCATCGCCGCCACGTCGGTCTTCGGCGCGGTCATGGTGCCACCGGTGCCGGGATGCCGTAGGTCTCGGGTGCGAACTCGCCGAACCGCTCGGCGATCGCGGCCGCGGTCCAGCCGCCGCCGGCGAACAGCACCTGCTTCTCCGCGGGGTGCGCCCACAGCGCGAGCCGGTCGCCACCGATGCCGATCGCCTGCCCGGTCACGCCCTTCGCCGCGTCCGAGGCGAGGTAGACGATCAGCTCGGCGACGTCCTCGACCGTGCCGAGCCCCTCGTCGCGCCGCACCCAGTCCGGCAAGGGCGCACCGGTGCGTTCCGACTCCTCGATCAGCGGCGCGAACACCGGGATCGTCTTCGTCATCTCGGTCGCCGCCACCGGCACGACCGCGTTCACCGCGATGCCGGCCTTGGCGAGCTCCATCGCCCAGGTCCGCGCCATGGCGGCGATCCCGGCCTTGGCGGCGGCGTAGTTCGTCTGCCCGAAGTTGCCGCGCTGCCCGGCGGGCGACGAGACGAGCACCAGCCGGCCGCCGGTGCCCTGCTCGCGCATCCGCACCGCAGCCGCGCGGGCACAGGTGAACGTGCCGCGCAGGTGCACGTTGACGACGGCATCGAACTCGTCGTCGGTCATCTTCCACAGCACCCGGTCGCGGAGAATGCCCGCGTTGGTGACCAGCACGTCGAGCCGGCCGAACTCCTCGACGGCGGTGTCGACGAGCCGTTGCGCGGTCTCGGCCGAGCCGACCGGCGCGACCACCGCCCTGCCGCCGACGAGCTCCGCGACCTCCTGCGCGCTCTCGTCCACGTCGTTGACCACGACCTCGGCCCCGTTGCGCGCCAAGGCTTCCGCGTAGGCCCGCCCCAGCCCGCGCCCGGCGCCGGTGACGATCGCGACCTTGCCAGACAGCTCCATCCGACGAGTCCTCTCCGTTGGGTCGCGACCAAAAGTAAGGCATATTCGTGACGCTCGTCTAGATGTTGCCCAACATGTATTGTGGGCGGCGTGACACCGCAGTCCCTGTTGCTGAACTTCCTCGGCCTGTACGTGCTGGGCCGTGACATCGCGGTCTACTCGGGCAGCGTCATCGACGTCTTCGGACGCGTGGACGTCTCCGAGGACGCCGTGCGCTCGACGCTGACCCGGATGACCTCCCGCGGCCTGCTCGCCAAGCACCGCAACGGCCGGAAGGTCTACTTCGGACTGACCCCGCGCGCCAAGGACGTCCTGCACGACGGCGAGCGCCGCATCTGGCAGCGCGGCGCCGTGAACAGGGACTGGGACGGCACCTGGACGCTGGTCGGCTTCTCACTGCCCGAGGGTCGCCGCGGCGAACGTCACGACCTGCGGACCCAGCTGCAGTGGGCGGGCTTCGGCCCGGTGCAGAACGGCCTGTGGATAGCGCCCGGCACCCACGACGTGACCGAGGTGGTCGCCGGCCTGGGCCTCACCGAGCACGTCACCGTCTTCACCGCCCAGCACGCCAAGCCGACCGAGGCGGCCGACCTGGCCGCGCGCGCGTTCGACACCACCGCGATCGCCGCCCGCTACCAGGACTTCCTCACCCGCTGGCGCGAACCCGACGACGCGCTGCCCGACGACCTGGCCCGCCAGCTGGTGCTGCACGGCGACTGGCTCGACCTCGTGCGCCAGGACCCGCACCTGCCGGCCGAGCTGCTGGCCCCCGACTGGCCCGCGATCGAGGCGGAGCAGCTGTTCCAGACGTTGGCGACGCGGTACCTGCGGACGGCGGCCCCGCTGGCGGCCGCGGCGATCGAGTCGATCCCCGTCTAGCACGTGCTGTCCGGACACCTGCGCGCGGCGCTTCTCACTGCGGTGAGGAGTCGATGATTCAGCGAGGGCTGTACAGTTTCGCCTGTGCTGACCTGTGAGACCCGTGAGACCGCGCTCGCCCGGCTGGGCCGTGCGCTGGCCGACCCGACGCGCTGCCGGATCCTGGTGGCCCTGCTGGAGGGGCCCGGTTACCCGGCTCAGCTGGCCGAACGGCTGGAGCTGACCCGCTCCAACGTCTCCAACCACCTGTCCTGCCTGCGCGGCTGCGGTCTGGTCGTGGCGACCTACCAGGGCCGGCAGGTGCGCTACGAGCTGGCGGACGCCCACCTCGGGAAAGCGCTCGGTCAGCTCCTCGACGTCGTGCTCGCCGTCGACCCGGGGCAGGGGTGCGTCGATGAGTGAGCCGGTCGCCACGGGCTGCGCGGACGGGTGCGGCGCCGCGGAGGACGGCCGCAGGGCGGTGCTCACCCGCCGGGTGCGGCTGCTCGTCGCGGCGACCATCACCTACAACGTGGTCGAGGCGGTCATCGCGCTGGCAGCGGGCACGGTGGCGTCCTCCACGGCGTTGGTCGGGTTCGGACTGGACTCGGTGATCGAGGTGGCGTCGGCGGCCGCGGTGGCGTGGCAGTTCTCCGGCGGTGATCCCGGAAAGCGCGAGCGGGTAGCGTTGAAGGTGATCGCGGTGTCGTTCTTCGCGCTCGCCGGGTACGTCACCGTCGAGTCCGGGTTGTCGTTGCTGCACGGCGACCGTGCCGGGCACTCGACCGTCGGCATCGTGCTCGCCGCGGTCTCGCTGCTGGTCATGCCGGGGCTGTCGCACGCGCAACGGCGGGCGGGACGGGAACTGGGGTCGGCGAGCGCGGTGGCCGACTCGAAGCAGACGCTGCTGTGCACGTACCTGTCCGCGGTCCTGCTGGTGGGGCTCGTGGTCAACGGCCTGTTCGGCTGGTGGTGGGCGGACTCCCTGGCGGCGCTGGTGATCGCCGTGGTGGCGGTGAAGGAGGGCCGCGAGGCCTGGCGCGGGCACCACTGCTGCTGACGGGACCGCTTCGTGGTCAACTGGGGCGCATGCGCGTAGTCGTCGTCTCCGGCGGCGATCCGGGGCATGTCGTGCCCGCGATCGCCCTGTGCCTGCGGTTCGCCGCCGCCGGTGACACCCCGGTGCTGCTCACCGGCGACCGCTGGGTCGACGCCGCCGGTCGCGAGGGCATCAGGGCCGCGACGGTCACCGGACTGGCCCTGGCCGACCTGCGTGACGCGGCCGATCTCGGTGGCGCGTTGCACGACCAGGCCGCGGTGCTCGCCCGTGCGCTCGTTCCGCAGCTGGCCGGGCTCAAGCCGGATCTGGTGGTGTGCGACGTGCTCGCGCTGGGGGCGAGCATGGCCGCGGAACTGCTCGGCGTGCCGTGGGCGCAGCTCTCGCCCCACCCGCTCTACGAACCGTCAAAGGGCCTGCCGCCGATCGGCAGCGGACTGGCCGCCGGGACCGGGGTGCGCGGGCGGCTGCGGGACGCGGTGCTGCGGGCGATGACCGCCAGGTCCATCCGCCAGGGCGAGCGGCAACGGGCCGTGGTCCGGCAGCGGGTCGGGTTGAGCGCCAGGGGACCGGGACCCGTGGTGCGGTTGATCGCGACGCTGCCCGCGCTGGAGGTGCCACGCCCGGACTGGCCGGCCAACGCGCACGTCGTCGGACCGCTGATGTGGGAGGCGAGCCGAGAGAGCATGAGCCCGCCGCCGGGCACCGCGCCGCTGGTGGTGGTCGCGCCGTCGACGGCGTGGACCGGGGCGGCCGGGATGGCCGAGATGACGCTGGAGGCGTTGACCGGGCTGGGGGTGCGGGCGGTGGTGTCGACCTTCACGCCGGCACCGGGGGCGCTGCCGGAGTGGGCGCGGTCGGGGCCGGGGCGGCAGGACGAGCTGCTGAGCGCCGCGGCGGTGCTGGTCTGCGGTGGTGGGCACGGGATGCTGGTCAAGGCGTTGCGGGCCGCGGTGCCCGTGGTCGTGGTGCCCGGCGGCGGTGACCAGTGGGAGATGGCGAACCGGGTTGCGCGGCAGGGTAGCGGGGTGGTCGTCCGGCCGTCCACTGTGGAGGGTCTGCGGGCGGCCGTGACGCGAGTGCTGGGTGATCCGGCGTTCTCGCAAGCGGCGGCCAGGGCGGCTGCGAGTGCGGCTGAGGTCCGTGATCCTGTTGAGGTCTGTCGCAGTGCGTTGAGTCTTGCGTGATGAGAGCGCTCCCACTTCAATGGGTGCATGCGCGGGTCGATGACGATGCTCGTGGTGGCGGCGCTGGTGGTCTCGACCGCCTCGCCGGCGGTGGCGCGGCACGACCGCGCCGCAGTACCTGACCTCTACCCGGTGGTCGGTGCGGGGACGGACGTCCTGGACCACGCCGCGCTGCTGGGCGACGTCCAAGAGCCGGCCTGGTACGAGGCGAACATCCCGTTCGTCGACCTGCCGGACCGGGAGATCCGCGACACCTACTACTACCGGTGGCGCACCTACCGCGAGGCGCTCAAGTACACGGGCCCGGAGGACGGCTGGATCGTCTCGGAGTTCCTCGGCCCGGTCGGCTACTCGGCACCGAACGGCGGCATCGTCGCCGCGGCCGGCCACCACGTCTACGAGGGCCGCTGGCTGCGCGACCACCGCTACCTCGACGACTACGTGGACTACTGGCTGCGCGGGTCCGGCTCCGGGCCCAAGCCCGCCACGGACTTCCTCAACGAGAACACGACCGACTGGGCGCACCAGTACTCGTTCTGGGCGGCGGACGCCGTCGCCGCCCGTGCCGCGGTCGACGGCAGGCGGGGGTTCGCCACCGACCGGCTGCCCGAGCTGGTCCGGCAGTGGCAGCGCTGGTCACCGCAGTTCGACGCGGACCTCGGCCTCTACTGGCAGACGCCGGTCTGGGACGCCATGGAGTACACCGCGAGCTCCTACCAGAGCCCCGACCCCTACCACGGCGGCGACGGCTTCCGCCCGACGCTCAACGCCTACCAGTACGGCGACGCGCGGGCCATCGCGCAGCTGTTCAGGGCCCGCGGCGACACCACCGCCGCACGCCGGTTCGACCAGGCCGCCGATGCGTTGCAGCGCAACCAGGAGCGTTGGCTCTGGGACGACGCGGGCAAGTTCTACAAGCACGTGATGCGCGACGACAACCCCGGCCGCACCCAGCTCGCCGACCGCGAGTCGATCGGGTTCGTGCCCTGGTACTTCCACATGGCACCGGCCGCCAACAGCGCCGCGTGGGCACAGCTGACCGACCCGCAGGGCTTCGCGGCCTCCTACGGCCCGACCACCGCCGAGCGCCGCAGCCCGTGGTTCCTGCGCGACGCGCTTGCCGGCTGCTGCCGCTGGAACGGCCCGAGCTGGCCGTACGCCACCAGCCAGACCCTGACCGCGCTCGCGAACCTGCTGATCGACTACCCGGACCAGCCGTACGTCGACCGCGACGACTACCTCGCCGTGCTGCGCGGCTATGCCTTGACGCAGCGCAAGAACGGGCAGCCGTACGTCGCCGAGGCCCACCACCCCGACGAGGACCGCTGGCTGTACGACGGCAAGGGCCACAGCGAGGACTACAACCACTCGACCTTCAACGACAACGTGCTCTCCGGCCTGCTCGGTATCCGCCCGCAGCTCGGTGACGCGGTGTCGATCGCCCCGCTGGTCCCGGACGGCTGGAGCCACTTCGCCGTCGAGAACCTGCCGTACCACGGCCACAACCTCACCGTGGTCTGGGACCGCGACGGGACGCGGTACGGCAAGGGCACCGGCCTGCGCGTGTGGCTCGACGGCAAGCTCACCCACACCCAGCCGACCCTCGTGCCCGCACGGCTGACGATCCCGCCGCGGGCTCCGGCGGAGCTGCCCGAGCTGGTCGACGACTTCGCGAACGTCAGCCGCACCGGCTTCCCCGCGGCCCGCGCCTCCTACAGCTACAGCGCCGACCCGCCCGCGAAGGCCATCGACGGCCAGGACTTCCACCTCGACGTGCCCGGCACCCGCTGGACGTCGTACGGCAGCCCGAACGCGGCCGACTGGCTGGAGGTCGACCTCGGCGGGCCGGCCCCGATCTCCGACCTGCGCGTGACGTTCTACGACGACGGGGGCGGAGTGCGCGTGCCTTCCACGTTCGACCTGGAGTACCGGGCACCGGACGGCGCCTGGCGTGCCGTACCCGGCCAGCGGCGGACGCCCGCGCAACCGGTGGCACGTCAGGTGAACCGCGTCCTGATGCAACCGGCGCTCACCACCGACCGGGTGCGGATCCTGCCGCGCCGCGCCGACGGCGGGGCGGTCGGCATCACGGCCTTCTCCTCGGTGCGCCAGGTGGTCCGTGGGATGACCGCGTCGTTGCCGGCCGAGCTGGCTGTTCGCGGCGCCGTGGAGACCACCACGACCGTGACGGCCCAACAGCCGATGCGCGGTGTCCGGGCGGCGCTCGCGGTGCCCGCCGGCTGGCACGCCGTCCCGCTCTCCTCCGCCACCGCCGCGCGGCTCGCTCCCGGTCGCAGCCTGGTCACCCGGTGGCGGATCACCCCTCCCGTCGGGCTGGTGCTCGGGGAGCGGTCGCCGATCCGGTTGCTCGCCACGGCGTCCGGTGCTCCCGGCGTGACCTCCGCGCTCGCCTCGGCCCAGGCCGTCTTCGACCCCGCCGACTACGCCGCTGTGCTCTGGGATGACACGTTCGACACCGACCGCCTCGCCTCCTACCGCGTGGACAGCCCGTTCGGCGAGACGCCGCCGACAACGCGGGTTGCCGACGGGATGCTCACCGCCAGTGCCACCGGCCGCGGCGGTGCGGTGCTCGCCGCGCCGGTGACCGGTGACGCGCGCGGCACGGCGATCGTGGTCGAACCGCGGTCGTTCGCGGGCTCGGCACCCGAGGACAGCCTGTTCCTCGGCCAGGCCGCGGGGAACCGCGACTTCGCCCTGGCGTGGTTCAACAACGCGGGCAAGGCGTCCGGTGTGGACGTGACCGTGGGCGGCGTGCGCCGCGGCGACGAGGCCACCGGCGGCTGCTGCGCGGGCCTGGCCTGGACACCGGGCGACCGGCTCGCCGCCGTGGTGCGGGACGGGCGGCTGACCAGCTGGCACGAGCACGAGAAGCGCTGGACCCTGTTGCGCAGCGCGCCGATCGGTGCCGCCGCGGACCCGGCGGTGGTGGCCGGGTGGGCACCGGCGCTGGGGCTGCGGCTGGACGCCGGGGCGCTGGTGGTCGACCGGTTCACGGTCAGGGCGGCAGCACCTCGGACAGCTGCCGCGGGGTGACGTGGTGGCGGTCCATCGCGACCGTCACCGCCCTGGTACTGCGTCGTGCTGTGCAGCGAGTTCCGCCAGCGACACCAGCGTGCAGCCCCGAAGCTCGCGGACAAGGGCAGACGCGACCATCCAACGGATGTCCGGATCGTCGTAGGCCACGTTCACGTCACCGACCGCAACAGGGCCGAACGTGCCTCTCCGGTACAACGCTCCGCGGACGCCGGCAACCTCGAACCGACCGGCACGGATGGCTGCGGCACCTCGCTTGAGCGCCGGACACAACCGCAGCGATACAGCGACGCACGGCACGCACACGGGCGGCTCGGTGCAGCCCATGCCGTCAGGCCAGCCGGGCCAGTCGTTCCGGTAGTCGCGAAGCAACCACAGCACGCCGTCGTCGTTCTGGTCAGCGGGTCCGGCGCACACCTGACACAGCAGGTTCCGCATGGCCCGCCGCTGCCTGAGCGGATGCACCTTGCCGAACTCCGGTTTGCCGACACCTCGGCGCACGCCGGGCCGCAGCCAGAGCACGCCACGCGCATCCCGGTCGCCCAGAACCTCATTCGCGTAGCCGACGCCAATGCCGGGGCGCTCCACGACACGGGAGGGAACCTCCTGCTCCGCGGTCCAACTGGTGATGTACGGCGCGATGATCTGGTTCACCGTTCGTGCCGGGCCAGGTGCCGGCTCGTTCGCTGCGGTGGGTGCGGGCGTCACGGAGTGCTCCCATAGGTCGCTGTCACGGGTCGCACCAGACGCCCAGGCGGCACGCCTTGCTGGTAGGGATGCTGGGAGACGATCCGGTGCCGCTGAGGACGCTAAGGCAACTGTGGGTAATGGCTTGTACAAAATGTGTGACTTCTGACTGGGTACTGTGGCGGCTGTCCGTGGAGGTCTGCAGAGGTGGAACGTGGAGCAGCCCGAGGAGCGCATCGGCGCCCGTGTCCGTTACTGGCGTGAGCGGCGCAACCTCAAGCGCAAGCCGTTCGCCGACATGGTCGGGCGATCGACGTCGTGGCTGGACAAGATCGAATCTGGTGAACGAGACCTGAGCCGTGTGCCCGTGATCGAGCGCGTAGCGGAGGCGCTGGGTGTTGACCCGGCCGTGCTCACCGACAACAACCGGGACCAGCGAGCCCGTCGATGCGTTGATGTCTGTGAAGTTCAGGCCATCCGTCGGGCGCTCGCGGTGTACTCCGGGCTCCGGACGTCGACCGCGGGAGCGACAGACCTCGAAGCTGTCGCACGCCAGGCTTCTCACCTCGACCACGCCTGGAACATGTCCCGTTTCGCGGTCGTCGCGCGGCATCTGCCGGAACTCATGGCCGAGGCTCAAACCGTGGTGCAGACCGTGCCGGAGGCGGACCGCGTTGCGGCCCACCGCATCCTGGTCACGGTGTACCGCCTGGCGTCGTCCATGCTGCTGAAATTCGAGACGAATGACGTTGCTTGGCTCGCTGCCGATCGCGCTGTGCACGCGGCGATGCAGATCGACGACACTTGGTCACTGGCCCGCGCCACCCGCAGTGTTGCCCGCGCCATGACGAGCATCCACGAGCAGGAGCAAGCCATCGCCACGTTGCTGGCAATGGCTGACCGGATGCGAGCAGAAGTGACCGGCAACGCTGCCGAGTTGTTGCCTCTGCACGGGATGTTGTACCTGGCGGCGTCGATCACGGCGGCCGGGCAGGAAGACGCCGGCCTTGCTCGGGAGATGCACGAGGCGGCTCTCGCATCTGCGCTGATCTACCAGCCCCACTACAACGATCATCACACCTTCTTCGGTGTCACCAACACGCAGATCCACCGTGTCTCGGCCTTGGTGCGACTGCACGAGTGCCCGCAGGCCTTGGCGTTCGCGGCAATGATCAGCCCTCGCGCTGTCGCTGCGCTGTCCGCCGAACGGCAGGCCGGCTACCTGCTCGATCTCACCAAGGCACATGCCGGCGTCGGCGACTACCGCCAGGCGGCACGGATGCTGGGCCGCGCAGAGCAGGTCGCACCTGAGGAGGTTCGTTGTCGGCCGTTGGCTCATGGCTTGCTGCGATCGCTGCTGAACAACACCACGGGCGAGCCTGGAAAGCTTGCGCGTCGGATAGCCGAGCGAGCGGGAGTCGAGGTGTGAGCCCACCTGTCCTGTACTTGATGATCTGTGGTGCCGGCCCTGCCAGTCACATCGACCGCATGGTGAACCTCGCGCGGGCGGACGGGTGGGATGTCTGGTGTGTGGCCACGCCGGCCGCTGTAGAGCACTTCCTCGACCTTGAGGCACTCGAAGCGGTGAGCGGCCATCCGGTGCGCACCGGTCACCAGCGAGCGGGGCAACCCGCGCTCCCGGAAGCCGCGGCTGTCATCGTGGCTCCAGCCACGTACAACACGATCAACAAGTGGGCGGCTGGTATCGCTGATACGTACGTACTCGTCCAACTCGCCGAGCTGACCGGGCTGGGCACACCGATCGCAGTCCTGCCGTTCGTGAACACAGCGCTTGCGAACAACCGCCCGTTCGGGCGCAGCGTCGAGGAGCTGCGCGAGGCGGGAGTGACCGTCCTGTTCGGCGAGGGCGGGTTCGTGCCGCATCCGCCACGCACAGGCGGACAGGTTGTGGACACGTACCCGTGGGGTGCGGCACTGGCCGCAGTGAACGCGGTGAGGAGTCCGTAGACGTCCTGCGGCATGTGCGGAGTTGGTCCAACGTCTTGACCAGCGGCGGTACGAGGGGGCAGGGAGAGGGAGTAGGCCGTCACGTGGTCCAGCGCGAACGGCGGCAGGCCGGCCACCCCGCGCAGATCGCCGGCGCGGTCGGATCGGTGGTCCGAGTCCCGGTCAGGGGCCGGGCACGACGGTGAGCTCGGGTTCGGCGGCGGCCAGGTTCTCCGGCAGTCGCTGGGGCGCGTGCAACGGCACGAGCTCGGACTGCAGCACCATGGCCGCCGCGCCGATCGCGGGTGCGGTGGCCGCGGTGTGCGAGAGCCGCACGTCGACCGGGTGCACGCCGCGGGCGAAGAAGCTGCGGCCCAGCTCCTCGCGCACCACCGGCAGGTACACCGACCCCGCGATCGCGAAGCTCGGGCCGGTGAGCACGACGAACTCGACGTCCATCACGTTGGCCAGCGTGCGTGCGGCCACGGCGATGTAGCGGGCGGAGCGTTCGAGCAGCGCCGTCGCCTCGGGGTCGCCGCGCCGGGCAGCCCTGCTCACGGCGGCGAAGTCCGCCGCCGGTGACGACCGGGAGCGGTCGCCGGTCAGCCCGATCCGTTCCGCGAGCGCCCGGTCGGCCTGGGCGGCGGTGACGACGGCCTCCGGACCGGCGAGCACCTCCACGCAGCCGCGCGCGCCGCACCAGCACGGTGGGCCGTCGACGTCCAGGCACACGTGGCCGATCTCGCCGGCGTTGCCGCTGGTGCCGCGGTAGGTGATGCCACCGATCACCAGGCCCGCGCCGATGCCGGTGCCCATGTAGAGCGCGGCCGACGTGGACGCGCTGCCCATGCCGCGCGACCAGTGCTCGCCCAGTGCGGCGGCGGTGGCGTCGTTGTCGACCACCACCGGCAGTCCCGCCGCGGCGGCCAGTTCGCGGTCCACCGGGTAGCCCGCCCACCGGCGCATCGCGGGCGGGGCGAGCGCGGTGGCCGTGCTCGCGCCCAGCGGGCCGGGGGAGACGAGCCCGATGCCCAGCACGCGGTCGTGCTCGACGCCGACGCTCGCGATCAGCGTCGCCGTGTCGGCGGCCATCCGTGCGACGACCTCGGCCGGCTCGCGGGTGCCCGCGCCGGGCTTGATGATGCGCGCGACGACACCGCCGGCCAGGTCGGTGAGCACGTAGGTGATGCCGCTGTGGTCGAGGTGGACGCCCAGCGCGAAGCGGGACGTGGCGTTGAGCTGGAGCAGGACCCGGCGCTTGCCACCGGTCGACTCGGCGTGGCCGGTCTCCGCGACCAGGCCCTCGTCCAAGAGCTTGCGCACCGCGGTGGAGATCGTCGCGCCGGTCAGGCCGGTGGCGTTGACCAGGCCGACCCGGCTGATCGTGCCCGCCGCGCGGATGACGTCGAGCACGGCGGCCTTGCTGCTCGCGTGGGGGGTGCCCCGGACCGGGCCGTTCACGAGGGCCTCCTCTCGCTCGTCGAAGGCTAGCAACCGAAGTCCCCGGAGCAACGGCACTGCTGCATCCAGACGTTGACTTACTTTCTTAAGTTACTTAAGAATGTCCTCAGTTGGTGTGATCCAGCCCACTGAAGGCCTGCGAGAGGATCCACGATGAACCCGAAGTCCCTGCGCGTCGCCGTCGCCGTCGTAGTGGCGTTAGGCCTGACGGGCTGCGGCCCGTCCGGCGGAGGTTCGGCCGACGCCGCCACGCTGGTGGCCTTCACCGGCCAGAACGGTGACTACCAGGGCAACTTCAACCCGTACTCACCGACGGTGAACGAGGGCATCGGCAGCATCTTCGAGCCGCTGTTCTTCTTCAACGCCATGCAGCGCGGCGCCAAGCCGAAGCCCCGGCTCGGCACGGAGTTCTCCTGGAACGCCGGCGGCACCGAGCTGTCGGTCGTGCTGCGCGACGACGTGAAGTGGTCCGACGGCCAGAAGTTCACCGCCCGCGACGTGGTCTTCACGCTCGACATGGTCCGCAACAACAGCACCATGAACTCCACCGGCTTCAAGGGCACCGCGACGGCGGTGGACGACACCCACGTCGTGGTGAAGTTCGACGAGCCGTCCTTCATGGAGGGCCCGCAGGTGCTCGGGCGGCTGTGGATCGTGCCGGAACACCTCTGGAAGAACATCGCGTCACCCGCGACCGACCCGGTGAAGAACCCGGTCGGCACCGGCCCGTTCGTGCTGGAGGAGTTCAAGCCGCAGGCCATCACGCTCAAGGCCAACCCCGGCTACCACGGCGGCGAGCCCGCCTTGAAGAAGGTCCGCTACCTGGCGCTGTCGGGCAACCAGGCCGGTGCCGACGCGCTCAAGGCCGGCCGGATCGACTGGCAGACCGGCCCGGTGCCCGACATCAGGAACGTCGAGAAGATCTACCCCGGCTACCGCGCGATCACCGTGCCACAGAACCAAATCGCGCTGTTCACCTGCTCCAGCGCCGAGCTCGGCTGCACCGGCCCGCAGACCGATCCGGCCGTGCGCAAGGCGATCTACCACGCCATGAACCGCTCCCAGCTCAACGCGCTCGCGTTCCAGGACACCGCGAGCCCGATCTCGCCGGGGTTCGCGCTGGTCGAGCGGGACGGGCCGTACCTGTCGGGCAAGCTGCGCGAGAAGTCGGCGCCGATGAGCCCGGACACCGCGAAGGCGACCCAGCTGCTCGAAGGCGCGGGCTACGCCAAGGGCGGTGACGGGATCTACGCCAAGGACGGCAAACCGTTGTCGCTGACCGTCAAGGTGGTGACCGGCTGGACCGACTACATCACCGCCGTGAACACCATGGCGCAGCAGCTCCAGCAGGCCGGGATCAAGCTGACCCCGCAGCAGCTGTCGTGGAACGAGTGGTCCGACGCCCGCAGCCAGGGCGGCTACGAGCTGCTGATCGACTCGGTGACGCAGGGCCCCGCGGCCGACCCGTACTACGCCTTCAGCTACTTCTTCGCCGGCTACACCACCGCACCCGTCGGCCAGGCGGCGAACCCGAACTTCGGCCGCATGAAGGACCCACAGGTCGACTCGGCACTCGCCGCGCTCAAGCGGATCGACCCCGAGGACACCGCGGCCCGCCAGCCGCACCTCGACGTGATCCAGCAGCGCGTCGAGGAGGTCATGCCGTACATCCCGGTGCTCACCGGCGGCACGACGAGCGAGTACAACGCGAAGAAGTTCACCGGCTGGCCCACCACCGACGACCTCTACGCGTTCCCCGCCGTCTGGTCACGGCCGGAGAGCTCCGAGATCCTCATGAAGCTCAAGCCCGCGGGCAACTGATGCGCCACTACGCCCGCAAGATCGGCTTCTACCTGGTCGCGCTGTGGGCCGCGGTGACGCTGAACTTCGTCATCCCGCGGCTCATGCCCGGCAACCCGGTCGACGTGCTGGTGGCCCGGCTGCAGCAACGCGGCGGCTCGGTCGACCCGTCCGTGCGCCGGTCCTACGAGCTGCTGCTCGGCACCGGCGGCGACCGGTCGGTAGTCAGCGAGTACCTCGCCTACCTCGGCAACCTCGCGCGCGGCGACCTCGGCATCTCGGTCAGCGCGTTCCCGGCGCCGGTGTCGGAGGTGATCGCGGCGTCGCTGTGGTGGACCGTCGTGCTGGTCGGCATCGCCACGCTGGTGTCGTTCCTGCTCGGGGTCGCGCTCGGCGCGGTGGTCGGCTGGCGGCGCGGTACCTGGCTCGACACGCTGGTGCCGTCCACGACCGTGCTCGCCGCCGTGCCGTACTTCTGGCTGGCGCTGCTGCTCGTGGCGTTGCTGTCCTCCGCGCTGGGCTGGTTCCCGCTGCTCGGCGGCTACGACGTGGTGCTCTCACCCGGCTGGAACACCGAGTTCATCGGCTCCGCGCTCTACCACGGCACGTTGCCGGCGCTGACGATCGTGATCTCCTCGGTCGGCGGCTGGCTGCTGGGCATGCGCAACATGATGGTGTCGGCGATGTCCGAGGACTACGTGCTCACCGCACGGGCCAAGGGACTGCGCGACCGCCGGGTCATGATCCGGTACGCCGCGCGCAACGCCGTGCTGCCGTCCGTGGCCGGGTTCGCGATCTCGCTGGGGTTCGTGGTGGCCGGCTCGATCGTCACCGAGCAGGTCTTCTCCTACCCCGGCATCGGCGGCCGGTTGCTGCAGGCCGTGCAGAACAACGACTACGCGCTCATGCAGGGGATCTTCCTCGTGATCACCGTCGCGGTGCTGGGCGCGAACCTCGCGGTCGACCTGCTGTACGCCCTGATCGACCCCCGCACCCGAGCGACCGGCTGAGAGGACGTGGCTGTGAGCAACTCCGCTACGGCATGGGGCGCGCTGCTGCCGCGCTGGTCGCCGAAGCTCGGCGTCGGACTCGGCCTGATCGCCGCCATCACGTTGTTCGGGCTCGTGGGCCCGTTGCTGACCGGCGACCCCCACGCCGTGCGCGACATCGGCCTGACCCCGCCCGGCGGCGAGCACCTGCTGGGCACCACGCAGACCGGTGAGGACGTGCTGGCCCAGCTCACGCACGCCACCCGCGGGTCGTTGCGGATCGGGCTGCTCGTGGGCGTGCTCGCCACCGCGCTGTCCGCGTTCTTCGGCGTGATCGGCGCCTACGCCGGTGGCGTCACCGACGAGCTGTTCTCGTTGTTCTCCAACGTGGTGCTGGTGATCCCCGGCCTGCCGCTGGTGATCGTCGTGGCCGGGTTCGTGCCCGCCGACCAGCGCGGCGCGTGGACCATCGCGGTGGTGCTGGCGCTGACCGGCTGGGCGGCCTCGGCACGGGTGTTGCGCGCGCAGACGTTGTCGGTGCGCAACCGCGACTACGTGGCCGCGGCCCGCGTCGCCGGGGAGAAGCCGTGGCGGGTGATCACCGTGGAGATCCTGCCGAACCTGCTGCCACTGGTGGCCTCGCAGTTCGTGTTCGCGGTCATCGCGGCGATCCTCGGCGAGGCGGGGCTGTCGTTCCTGGGGCTGGGCGCGTCGAACTCGTTGACGCTGGGCACGATGCTGTTCTACGCGCAGAACGGGTTCGCGTTGCAGCTCGACGCGTGGTGGTGGTTCGTGCCGCCGGGACTGGTGATCGCGTTGTTCGGGTGCGGGCTCGCGCTGGTCAACTTCAGCATCGACGAGATCATCAACCCGAAGCTGCGCGGCGAACCACGCCGGGTGCGCGACACAGCGGTGGCCCGGGCCGCTTCGGCCGAGCGGCCGGACGAGGACGCGGTGCTCACGGTCAGGAACCTTTCCGTCGTGTACCAGGCGGAACCACCGGTGCTCGCGGTGGACGACGTGTCGTTCACGTTGCGGCGCGGTGAGGTGCTCGGCGTGGCGGGGGAGTCGGGGTGCGGCAAGACGACCCTGGCCTACGCGGTGAACCGGCTGCACCGCCCGCCCGCGCAGGTGACGTCCGGCTCGGTCGTCTTCCACGACTCCGGCGGTGCCGACGTCGACGTGCTGGCGCTGGGACCCGAGGAGCTGCGGGCGTTCCGCTGGACCAAGCTGTCCATGGTGTTCCAGGGCGCGATGAACGCGCTGAACCCGGTGACCACCGTGGGCGCGCAGCTGGACGACGTGCTCACCACGCACCGGCCCGCCATGCGGCGGGAGGACCGGCAGCGGCGGTGTGCGGAGGTGCTGGAGCTGGTCGGCGTCGACCCCCGCCGGCTGCGGTCGTTCGCGCACGAGCTGTCCGGCGGCATGCGGCAGCGCGTGATGATCGCGATGGCGTTGCTGCTCGAACCGCAGGTCATGATCATGGACGAGCCCACCACGGCGCTGGACGTGGTGGTGCAGCGTGGAATCCTCCAGGAGATCCTGCGGTTCCGCGACGAGCTGGGGTTCGCGGTCGTGCTGATCACCCACGACCTGCCGCTGCTGCTGGAGATCAGCGACCACGTCGCCGTCATGCGCGAGGGCCGGATCGTGGAGCTCGGCACCGCGGAACAGGTCCACCGCGCGGCCGTCCACCCCTACACCCGCGAGCTGCTCGGCTCGTTCCCGAGCCTGGAGGGCGAACGCGGCGCGTTCGGCCGGGAAGGGGCGCTGCGATGACCACGCTGCGGGCCGCCGACCTCGTCAAGGACTTCCCCGTGCGCAACGGCTTGCGCCGCACCGCGTTCCGCGCGGTCGACCGGGTCTCGTTCACCCTCGAACCCGGCCGGACCGTCGCCCTGGTCGGCGAGTCGGGCTCGGGCAAGTCGACGATCGCGCGGATGATCGCGCGGCTGGAGAAGCCGACCGGTGGTGCCGTCACGGTCACCGGCCCCGGCGGGCCGCGGGTGCCGGACCGCGAGTACCGGGGCCGGGTGCAGATGGTGTTCCAGGACCCGTTCGCCTCGCTCAACCCGTTCCACACCGTCGAGCACCACCTCACCCGCCCGTTGCTGCTGCACGGCAGGGCCCGCGACCGCGACGAGGCGGCACGGCTGGCCGGTGAGCTGCTCGAACGCGTGAGCCTGCCGCGCGACTTCGCCCGGCGGCGGCCGCACGAGCTGTCCGGCGGCCAGCGCCAGCGGGTGGCGATCGCGCGTGCGCTGGCGCCGGGTGCGCAGGTCGTCGTGGCCGATGAGCCGGTGTCCATGCTGGACGTGTCCATCCGGCTCGGCGTGCTCAAGCTGCTCGCCCGGTTGCAACGCGAGGAGGAGCTCGCCGTCCTCTACATCACGCACGACCTCGCGACGGCACGGCACTTCTCCGACGAGATCCTCGTGCTGCACCGCGGCCGGGTGGTGGAGCGCGGCCCGTCCGACGCCGTGATCCTCGACGCCCACCACCCCTACACCAGGCTGCTCGCCGCAGCCTCGCCGAACCCCGACGCCCGCGGCCGCGTGCTCGACGTGCGCCGTGACGTCGTGGCACAGGCGGGTGCGGTCGCGGCTTATGACCACCACACCGGGCAATGGGCCGACGCGGCACCATCCACAGCTGGGGAGACGACGACATGATGGAGCGCCAGACGGTGCACGACGGGTGGCAGCTGAGCGTGGTGGCGGGACCCGCGCCCGACTCGTTGCGCGGGGTGCGGGTGCCCGCGGTGGTGCCCGGCAGCACGCACCTCGACCTGCTCGCCGCCGGGCTGATCGAGGACCCGTTCCTCGACCGCGTGGAGGAGTCGCTGCGGTGGATGCACCGCACGGAATGGCGCTACGACACCGTGTTCGAGGCGTCGCCGGTGCCTGGCGAACGCGCGGACCTGGTGTTCGAGGGCCTGGACACGATCGCCGCCGTCCAGCTCAACGGCGTGCTCGTCGGCACCGCGCGGAACATGCACCGCACGCACCGGTTCGACGTCCGACCGTTTCTGAGTGACGGCGCCAACGAGCTGGTCGTCACGTTCGCCTCGGCACTGACCTGGGCGCAGGAGGTGGAGGGACGGCTGGGCCGCCGTGAGCACGCCTACCCGCACCCGTTCAACACGATCCGCAAGATGGCCTGCTCGTTCGGCTGGGACTGGGGACCCGACCTGCAGACCGCCGGGATCTGGCGGCCGGTGCGGCTGGAACGCTGGCACACCGCCCGGCTGGCGTCCGTCCGTCCACTTGTGACGGTCGACGCCGACGGCACCGGCCGGGTCGAGGTGCACGCCGACGTCGAGCACGCGGACCCGCAGCGGCCGCAACGGGTACGGGTGCGGGTCGAGGTGGACGGGCGCAGCGTCGAGGCCGACTGCGACGGCGACCGGGCCGTGGTCACCGCCCTGGTCCCGGACGCGCGGCTGTGGTGGCCGGCCGGCTACGGCGAGCAGCCGCGCTACGACGTGACCGTGTCGTTGCTGGAGTCGGACGAGCTGCTCGACGTCTCCCGGCACCGCGTCGGGTTCCGGACCATCACCGTGGACGTGGAACCGGACGAGATCGGCACGCCGTTCACGTTCGTGGTCAACGGCAGGCCGGTGTTCGCCAAGGGCGCCAACTGGATCCCCGACGACCACTTCCTCACCCGCGTCACCCATGAGCAGCTCGCGCGCAGGGTCGACCAGGCCGTGGCGGCGAACCTCAACATGCTGCGGGTGTGGGGTGGCGGGATCTACGAGTCGGACGACTTCTACGACGTGTGCGACGAGCGCGGTGTGCTGGTGTGGCAGGACTTCCTGTTCGCGTGCGGTGCGTACCCGGAGGAAGAGCCGCTGTGGAGCGAGGTCGAGGCCGAGGCGCGCGAACAGGTGGCGCGGCTGACCGGGCACCCGTCGCTGGCGCTGTGGAACGGCAACAACGAGAACCAGTGGGGTTTCGCCGACTGGGGCTGGCAGGAGCAGCTCGACGGGCGGACGTGGGGGCTGCGCTACTACACCGAGCTGCTGCCCGCGGTCGTCGCCGAGCTGGACCCGACCCGGCACTACGCGCCCGGCAGCCCGCACAGCCCCGGTGAGCGGCACCCCAACGACGCCGACCACGGCACCCGCCACGAGTGGGAGGTGTGGAACCGGGTCGACTACGCGCACTACCGCGACCACGTGCCGCGGTTCTGCTCGGAGTTCGGCTTCCAGGGGCCGCCCACGTGGACGACGCTCACCCGCTGGGTCCACGACGCCCCGCTGACGCCGTCCTCGCCGGGGTTCCTGGCGCACCAGAAGGCCGAGGACGGCAACGGCAAGCTCGACCGGGGTCTCGCCGCCCACCTGCCGGTGCCCCTCGACTTCGCCGACTGGCACTGGGCGACCCAGCTCAACCAGGCCCGCGCGGTGGCGTTCGGGATCGAGCACTTCCGGTCGTGGTGGCCGCGCACGGCCGGGGCGCTGGTGTGGCAGCTCAACGACTGCTGGCCCGCGACGTCGTGGGCCGCGGTGGACAGCGGGGAACGCCGCAAACCGCTCTGGTACGCGCTGCGGCACGCGTTCGCGCCACGCCTGCTCACCGTGCAGCCCAGGGACGGGCGGCCGGTGCTGGTGGTGGTGAACGACCACGACGACGAGTGGAGCGGTGAGGTGCTGGTGCAGCGGCAGACGTTCGGGGGAGTGGTGCTGGAGAAGGTCTCCGTCCCGTTCGCCGCGGCGCCGCGTTCCACCGGCTTGGTCGGTCTGCCGGAGATCGTTGCCACGCCGGGAGATCCGGCGCGGGAACTGCTCGTCGCGACCGCGGACGGCGGACGGGTCGTGCACCCTTTCGGCGAGGACCTCGGCCTCGATCTCGACCCGGCACCGCTCACCGCGCACGTGGAACCGGTCGAGGACGGATACCGTGTGGACGTGCGCGCCCGCTCGTTCGCCCGTGACGTGGTGCTGCTGGCCGACCGGGTCGCGCCGGACGCCGTGGTGGAGGAGATGCTGGTGCCGATGCTCGCGGGGGAGTCCCGGTCGTTCGTGGTGCGGACGGCGGCCCGGCTGCCCGACCCGGCCGTGCTGGCCGGCCCCGCGGTGCTGCGCTGCGCCAACGACCTCGGCCGGGTGGAGGACTGAATGGCCGCCACGTCCTCGGGCGCGGTCGGACTGGTCCTCGCCCGCCCGGCCCGGTTGCTCGGCACCGAGCCGTTCTTCATGGAGTTCATCGCGGGCATCGAGGAACACCTCACGCCGCACGACCTGTCGCTGCTGCTGCACGTCGTGCCCGCGCACGACGCGGAGATCACCGCCTACCGCCGCTGGGCGAGCGGCGGCCTGGTCGACGCGGTGCTGCTGGTGAACCGGACCGTCGTCGACCCCAGACCCGCCGTGCTGCGGGAGATCGGCCTCCCGGCCGTGGTCGTCGGCGAACCCGCGGCCGGCCTCACCGCCCCCGCCGTGCGCACCGACGACGCCGGACCGGTCGCCCAGGCGCTCGAACACCTGCTCTCGCTCGGCCACACCCGCATCGCCCGCATCACCGGGCCCGCCGGCCTGCTGCACACCGCGGCCAGGACGACGGCCCTGGTCGGCGGCTGCCGTGCGGCCGGGGTGGCGCCGACGATCGTGGAGGGCGACTACTCCGAGGAGGCGGGGGCGAAGCTGACCGCGGCGCTGCTGAACCGTGCCGAACCGCCGACCGCGATCCTCTACGACAACGACGTGATGGCGGTCGCCGGGCTGAACACGGCCAAGGAGCTGGGCGTGTCCGTGCCCGGCGAGCTGAGCCTGATCGCCTGGGACGACTCGACGCTGTGCCGGCTCGCGTCGCCCGCGCTCACCACGATGAGCGTGGACGTCCACCGGTTCGGGGTGGCGGTCGCGGAGTCGGTGCTGGAGCTGATCGGCGGCGGGCCGGTCGCCGAGCGCTGGTCACCGGCCGCCGCGCTGGTGGCACGGGACAGCTCGGCGGCCGCACCGGTCCGCTGACCGCGTCCTCCCATCACGGCGATCGGCGCCGCACCGCTGCGCCGATCGCGTCACACCCGCCTCAGCTCCTTCATCGCGTCGCGCCGCCGCCCCGACTTCGCCTGTGCTGTCGCAGTTCTGCTTGCGCGCTCTGCCCTGGGAGCGCTCCCCGATGTCTGTCCACCTGAGTTCCTGGCTCCTGAGAGGACCGCGTCATGAAACGACTGTTAGCCCTGGCGAGCACGTTGCTCGTCGGTCTGGCCCTCCTCACCGTTCCCTCCGCGGCGCAGCCGGCGGCGGCCGGTTTCCACGTCAACGCCGGTCGCCTGTACGACGCGACGGGAGCGGAGTTCGTGATGCGCGGGGTCAACCACGCGCACACCTGGTACACCTCCCGCACCACCCAGGCGCTGGCTGACGTGAAGGCGTTGCGCGCCAACACCGTTCGCGTCGTGCTGTCCAGCGGCGACCGGTGGACCCGCAACGACGCGGCCGACGTCGCGAACGTCATCGCCCAGTGCAAGCGCAACCGGCTGATCTGCGTGCTGGAGGTGCACGACACCACCGGCTACGGCGAGCAGAGCGGCGCGGTGAGCCTCGCGAAGGCCGTCGACTACTGGATCGGCGTGCAGAGCGCGATGACCGGCCAGGAGGCCTACGTCATCCTCAACATCGGCAACGAGCCGTGGGGCAACACCGGTGCCGCCGGCTGGACCGCCGACACGAAGTCCGCGATCAGCCGCCTGCGTGCCGCCGGCTTCACCCACACGATCATGGTGGACGCGCCGAACTGGGGCCAGGACTGGTCGTTCACGATGCGCGACAACGCGGCCTCGGTCTTCGCCGCCGACCCCCAGCGCAACACCGTGTTCTCCGTGCACATGTACGGCGTGTTCGACACCGCGGCCGAGATCACCGACTACCTGGGCCGCTTCGTCGCGGCCGGTCTGCCGGTGGTGGTGGGGGAGTTCGGCCACAACCACTCCGACGGTGATCCGGACGAGGACACCATCCTCTCCTACACCCAGTCGCAGCGCCTGGGTTACCTCGGCTGGTCGTGGAGCGGCAACGGCGGCGGCGTCGAGTACCTCGACATGGCCACCGGCTTCGACGCCACCCGGCTCACCAGCTGGGGCCAGCGCATCTTCAACGGCCCCAACGGAATCGTGGCGACCTCGCGCGAGGCGGCGGTGTTCGGCGGCGGCCAGGACACCACGGCCCCCACCACCCCTGGCACGCCCGCGGTCTCGAACGTCACCGGCACCGGCGCGTCCCTGACCTGGGCCGCGTCCACCGACACCGTCGGCGTCACGGCTTACCAGATCGTGCGCGTGGACGGCGGAACCGAGTCCCCGCTGACCTCGACGACCACCCCGTCGGCGACCCTGACGAACCTCACCCCGGCCACGGCCTACACGGTCGCGGTCTACGCACTCGACGCGGCCGGCAACCGCTCCACCCGTTCGCCGTCCACCACCTTCACCACCGGCACCGCGCCCGCCGGTACCTGCGCGGTCGCGTACCGGGTGACCGGGCAGTGGTCCGGTGGCTTCCAGGGCGAGGTGAAGGTGCAGAACACCGGCACGGCCGCCGTCAACGGCTGGGCGCTGCGCTGGACGTTCGCCAACGGCCAGACCGTGACGCAGATGTGGAACGCCACCGCCGCCCAGTCCGGCGCCGTCGTGACCGCGACCAACGCGGCCTACAACGCGGCGATCCCCGCGGGCGGGGCGGTGAGCTTCGGGTTCACCGGGGCGTGGACGGGTGCGAACGCGGTACCCGGCGCGTTCACGCTGAACGGAGCGGCCTGTTCGGCGGTGTGATTCCTTGGTTCGTGCCGGGCGCCCTCGCGGGGCCCGGCACGGGCTTTTTGATGGGACCGTCGTTCACGTTGACACTGTCACCATGACAGTGTCAGTATCTGGGGTGTGTGGACGCTCGACGAGTTGCTGGAACGTGTCTCCGCCGCCCTCGCGGCGGAGTACTCAGGGCCGCCCAACGGCCGGGTGCGCGACGTGCCTGACCGGCGGGCGGTCCGGTGGTACGCGACGACGGGGCTGGTCGACCGGCCCTCGGCGATGCGCGGCCGCACGGCGTTGTACGAGCAGCGCCACCTGCTCCAGCTCGTGGCCGTGAAGAGGCTGCAGTCGCA
The DNA here is from genome assembly GCF_001279525.1 of Nocardia sp. NRRL S-836. GTDB lineage: Bacteria > Actinomycetota > Actinomycetes > Mycobacteriales > Pseudonocardiaceae > Lentzea. The sequence goes on from NZ_LGDY01000098.1 coordinate 101,510, forward strand.
GGGGAGGACGCTGGCCGACATCCAGGCAGAGCTGGCGGGTGCGACCGACCAGGCCCTCGCGGCGATCGCCCGCGTCCCTGACGAGCTGCTCGACGCAGGCGACCCGCCGCCGCGAGAAGCCGTCCGGCCCCGCTTCTGGGCCGAACCCGCGTCACCCGTCGCACCGGCTCCGCCACCTGTGACCGCACCACCGGCTGCGCCCGCGCCGCCCGCTGCCTCAGCCGCGGCACCGGCCACACCGCAGCCTGCCGCCCCCGAGCGACCTGCCGCGCCTGAGCGACCTGCCGCGCCTGAGCGACCTGCCGCGCCTGAGCGACCCGCGGTCCCCGCGTCACTTGACCTGACCAGCCCGCCTGCCGTGGCCGCGCCGCCCGGCGTGGCTGCGCAACCCGGCGTGGCCGCCCAGCCCGCGCCACCCGCCGTGCCTGCCC
>NZ_LGDY01000099.1 GCF_001279525.1 Nocardia sp. NRRL S-836
CCGCTGCCCACCCCCCGGCCCCCCCCCCCCCCCCCCCCCCCCCCCCCCCGGCGGCGCCGGGGCCCCCCCCCCCCGGGGGCAACCATCCGCCGATGGAGTCCACCCCGGCGCCGTCCGCGGTGAAGATCGCCCCCCGCACGGTCTCCCGCCACCCCACGACCCCGCCGCCGCACTCGAACCCGGTCGTGCGCCCGCACGCCCCCTCGTCCCGCGCGACCACCCCGGCGGCGGTGCCCCCGGTGTCGCTGCCCGCGCTGCCGGTCGTGCCGCCGGTGCCCGACCACCCCGCCCTCCGCCGCTGAGGCCGCCGACGGCGCCGCACAGCCGTTGCCCAGACGCGGAAAACCCCCGCAGCGACGTCGGCGCGTGACATCGCTGCGGGGGTCGTCCTGAGGCCTTTCCGAGGGGGAACCCCGCCGCCGTTCGGCTCCCCCTCGGAAAGGGGCTGGGACCACTGCCGGGGGCACCGCCGCCGTTCTGCCCCCGGCAGTGGGGCTGGGACCGTCTCAGGGGGCGCCGCCGCCGATCCACCCCCTGAGACGGGGTCTTCGGCTCACCCGCCGGCCGCTACCCCCACGGTGGAGTCCACGGCCGGCAGGTGGTCGTCGTAGGCCGAGCGCAGCCTCAGCTCCGCGCCCGGCGAGGCACCGATGGTGTCGAGCCCCAGCAACGCCGCGCCCACGACCGGTGGCAGGTCGACCACCCGCACCTGGGCCAGCGGCGCCACGTCGAGCACCCGCTCGCGCACCGGCCCGAGCACGGTCTCGCCGGTACCGGTCATCACCCCGCCGCCGAGCACCACGTCGACGGGCTCGCCGAGCAGGTCCAGCTTGCGCAACGACACCGTGGACAGCAGCACGACCTCCTCGACCAGCCGGTCCACGACCGACTGCGCGACGGCGTCACCGCGGCCGGCCACCTCGAACAGGATCGGGCTGAGCGCGTGCGGGTCGAACCGCACCTCCTCGAAGTGCAGCTTCTCCACCACGTCGAGGATCGACGTCTCGCCGTAGTGCGCCAGCAACGCCGGCAGCAGCTCCGTGGGAGCGCCACGACCGTCCTCGGCGCGCACCGCCAGCCACAGCGCCTGCTCGCCGATGTGGCCGCCACCGCCCCAGTCGCCGGAGATCTGCCCCAGCGCGGGGAACCGGTGCGTGCGGCCGTCCGCCGCAACGCCCACGGCGTTGATACCGGCACCGCACACCACCGCGACCCCCACACCGGACGTCGTTCCCGCCCGCAGCAACGCGAACGTGTCGTTGCCGACGACGACGGAGGGAGACCAGCCGCGCTCGGTGATCGCCCGCGTCAGGTCCTCCTCCTCACGGGGCAGGTCCGCCCCCGCGAGGTAGGCGGCCGTGTGCGTGGCGATCGGCTCGTCGGGGGACAGCCCCGCCTGCGCCGCGGCCTCGCGTGCCAGTCCCTCGAACACGTCGAGTCCGCGCTTCATGCCGACGGTCTGCGGCGGCGCACCGGGCCCGCGCACCTGCGCGAGCACCTTGCCGTCCGCGTCGACCAGCAGCACAGCGGTCTTGCTGTTCCCGCCGTCGATGGCGAGCACCCGGTCCGTCATCGTCGTCAGGCTCCCTTCACCCACGGCAGCAGGTCGCGGTTCTGCGCGATCAGCTCGTCGGCCAGCTGGTCCGCGATGGCGTGCTGGCCGATCAGCGGGTGGGCGAGCAGTGCGTTCGCCACGCGGTCGCGACCACCGTGGATCGCGGCCTCCAGCGCCAGGTGCTCGTAGGCGGTCACGTGCGAGATCAGACCGGAGATCGTCGGCTCCACCGGCCGCACCGGCAGCGGCACGCCACCGTTCGCGTCCACAGTGGACGACACCTCGATCACGGCGTCGTCGGGCAGGAACGGCAGCGTGCCCCGGTTCAGCACGTTCACCACGTGCTTCTCGGCACCCGCACCCCCGGTCAGCGCGTGCACCAGCTGCACCGCCGCCTCCGAGTAGTACGCGCCACCGCGCTGCGAGAGCTGCTCCGGCTTCGTCACGACCGACGGGTCGCCGTAGATGTCCAGCAGCTCCTTCTCGACCGTCGCGACGACCTCGGCCCGCGGCGGCGAGGTGAGCTGCTTCTGCACAACGGCGTCGTGGTTGTAGAAGTAGTTCAGGTAGTACGACGGCACCATGTTCAGCCGCCGCATCAACGCGCCGTCGATGCCGATGTGCTCGGCCAGCCCCTCGACGTGGTCGGCCAGCAGCTCCGGCAGCCGGTCCACCCCGTCGACGTGCACGCCGCGTTCCCACGTGAGGTGGTTCAGGCCGACGTGCTCCAGCTCCACGGTGGACGGGTCGACGCCCAGCAGCCCGGCGGTCCAGCGCTGGAACGTGATCGCCACGTTGCACAGCCCGATCGCCTTGTGCCCGGCCTGCAGCAGCGCCCGCGTCACGATGCCGACCGGGTTCGTGAAGTTCACGATCCACGTGTCCGGCCCCGCGAGCTGACGAACCCGCTCCGCGATGTCCAGGACCACCGGCACGGTCCGCAGGGCCTTCGCGAGGCCTCCCGCGCCGGTGGTCTCCTGGCCGACGCACCCGCAGGCGAGCGGGAACGTCTCGTCCGACGCGCGGGCCTTCTGCCCGCCCACGCGCAACTGCAGCAGCACCGCGGACGCCCCGTCGACGCCCTCTTCGAGCGACGTGGTGGTGCGGACCTTCGCCGGGTGCCCCGCGTGCTGCAGCAGGCGCTGGCTGAACGGACCGACGATGCCGAGGCGGTGCTCGTCCGGGTCCACGAGGACGATCTCGTCCACCGCCAGGCTGGTGCGACGGCCGGCGATGCCGTCGATCAGCTCGGGTGTGTAGGTGGACCCGCCACCGACGACGGTGAGTTTCATGTGCAGTCCTTCGAGGAGACCCCGTCCGGCGGAGCGGGGAGGAAACGGGTCCCTGCGGAACAGGGCATGGATCGCCGGTTCGCCGTCCACGAGCTGTGGCGTCCGCTCCCCACCCACGGGGGAGCGCACAGCGGCCTGGTAGCCGGTGCACGGTGAACGGGCAGGTGCAGCGGGCTTTTCGGTACTGCTTCCATCCGACCGGGGCACAGGCTGCGGAGCTGTCGCGCGCCGGTGCACTGACGCTCGCCAGAAGAGCCCTGTGCCGCAAGCAGAAGGACAACAGCAACCGGGCCGGGGCCCGCGTTGAAGTCGCCCGAGCACACGCCCAGGCGGTCGGCGAGGAAGCAGAAACCCTGCGGCGCGAGCCGCGGGAATCTCGTCGTGCACGAGCGAGAGGAGGTCACCCCTTGACTCCTGTGAACGTGATTCCCTTGACGAACGACTTCTGGGCGAAGACGAAGAGGACGACGGCCGGGATCATCGTCAGGAACGTCACCGCCATCGACGAGTTCCACTGCACGATGTGCATGCCCTTGAACGTCGCCAGCGCCAGCGACAACGTCCACTGGTCCTTGACCTCGCCGGTGTAGAGCAACGGGCCGAAGTAGTCGTTCCAGGTGAAGAGGAAGCAGAACAGCGCGGTGGCCGCGATGCCCGGCTTGGCCATCGGCACGATGATCCGCACCAGCGCCTGGAACTCCGAACAGCCGTCCACCCTCGCCGCGTCCACGTAGGACTGCGGGATGGTGAGCATGAACTGGCGCAGCAGGAAGATGCTGAACGCGTCGAACAGGAAGTACGGCACGATCAACGGCCACAGCGTGCCCGTCAGGCCCAGCGACGACCACGTGTCGTACAGCGGGACGGCCACGACCTGCGGCGGCAGCATCATCGCGCCGATGACCAGGATGAAGGCCACGTTCCGGCCGCGCCACTGCAGCTTCGCGAGCGCGTAGGCGGCCGGGATCGACGAGATCAGCATGCCGGCGGTCGCGAGCAGCGAGTAGGTGAGGCTGTTGACCAGGTACTGCAGCAGCGGGGCCTTGTCGAAGACCTCGACGAAGTTCTCCCAGTGCCATTCGCGCGGCCACAGGTCGGCGGTGAACGCCTGGTTGTCCGACATCACCGCCGTGAGGAACACGAACACGACGGGTGTGGCGAACATCAGGCCGAGCGCGAGGCCGATGGCGTGGGTGGCGACCCAGTTCAGGATGCCGCCGATGTTGCGCTGCCTGCGCGGCTGCTCCGGTTCCGAGGTGATGTCGACCGGCGGTTTGGCCAGTGTGGCGGTCATGCTCCCGGACCCCCTTCCTCGGCGCTGGAGTTCTTGCGCATCCGCTGGACCAGCACGATGGTCACGGCGAACGAGATGATGAACAGGACGGTGGCCATCGCGGCCGCGTAGCCCATGTCGAAGTAGCGGAAGCCTTGCGTGTACAGGTAGACCGGGAACGTCAGCGTGGAGTTGTCCGGGAAACCGAGGTACTTGGTCGATCCGGTCGCGTCCGCCGCTCCCGAGCCGGCCGACCCCGCGACGACCGCCTGGGTGAAGAGCTGCAGCGCGAGGATCACCGAGTTCACGATGCCGAAGAGCAGCACCGGCGAGATCGTCGGCAGCGTGACGTGCCACCAGCGCCGGATCGGGCCGGCGCCGTCGAGCTCGGCGGCCTCGTACTGCTCCTGCGGCACGTCGAGGATCGCGGCCAGGATGATGATCATCAGGTCGCCGGAGATCCACAGCATGATCGCGGTGATGCCGGGCTTGGCCCACGCCGGGTCGGAGAACCACAGCGGCGAGTCGAGCCCGAAGAACCCGAGCAGGCTGTCCACCGGGCCGCCGTTGGGGCGCAACACCATGAAGAACACGAGTGTGGCGGCCACCGGCGGTGCCAGCGACGGCAGGTAGCAGAGCGTGCGGATCAGGCCGACGCCCGACTTGAGGCGAGCGATGACCGACGCCACGCCCAGCGCGAACACCGTGCGCGCGATCGTGAGCACCAGGACGAACCACAGCGTGTTCGTGATCGCCTTGATGAGCAAGGGATCTTTGAACATGTACGTGTAGTTGTCGAGGCCGTTGAACTCCGGCGGGTTGATCAGGTCGTACTTCGTGAACGAGAAGACGACCGTGGCGACCAGCGGGTAGCCGAAGAACAGGATGAAGCCGATGAGTGCCGGGGCCATGAACCCGAGCACGGCGAGACGGTGGCGGGCACGTGCCCGCCCCCTGCCGGGGGCGGGACGGGCGCCGAGCGTGGCGGTCATCGCGGGAGTCCCTTACTTGCCGCTCTTGGCGACCTGGTCGTCGATGTTCTTGTCGACTTCCTTGAGGCCTGCCTGGAGGTCGGCGACCTTGCCGGAGGTGTAGGACACCGCGAAGTCGGTCACCGCCTTGATGTGCGCGTCACCGATCGGGGTGACGGGGTTGCCCTTGAGCTTGTCGCTCTTGGCCAGCTCGATGAACGTCTTGAACTGCTCGTCCACCTCGAGCTTCGGGCTGTCCATGGCGGCCTTGGTGCTGGGCACGTTCTTGATGGCGTTGGACAGGTCGACGATCGTGTCGGTGTCGAACGACAGGTGCTTGATCAGCTCCCACGCGGCGCCGGGGTTCTTGGCGCCCTTGGGGATGCCCATGATCGTGCCGGTGGTGAAGGCGGTGCCGTAGTCGGCCGGCTTCCACGTCGGGAACGGGGCCGTGCCGAACTTGATCTGCGGCGCCTGGGCCTTGAGGAACGCGGTGCGGTACTCGCCGTCCATCATGATGCCGACCTTGCCCTGGTGGAACGCGTGGTCGGCCGAGTACTCCTGGCCCAGACCGGCGCGGAACCGCTCCAGCGCGTCGTAGCCGTAGAAGTCGACGAGCTTCTTCTGGAACGTCATCATCTCGGTGAAGCCGGGGGAGGTGGCGAGCGCCGACTTGCCGTCCTTCTCCCACTCGGCGCCGAACGACGGCGCCAGGATGGTCGGGCGGTTGGCGTAGAAGCCCATGGTGGGCAGGTAGCCCGCGACCTCGATGTCGCCGTTCGGCGCCTTCTTGGTCATCTTCTTGGCGGCTTCGAACAGCTCGTCCAGCGTCTTCGGCGGGGCCGCGACACCGGCCTCCGCCATCATGCCGGTGTTGTAGTACATGGCGTAGACGTCGGTGAGCATGGGCATCGCGCAGCGGTTGCCCTTGTACTCGGTGTACTCGCGGACCGCGGGGGAGATCTGGCCCAGGTCGACCTTGTCGCGGTCGATGTAGGCCTTCAGCGGCTGGAACGCGCCGGAGGAGCAGAACTGGCCGATGTTGTCGGTGGTGAACGACAGCGCGACGTCCGGGGTGTTGCCCGACCGGATGCCCGCGGTGATCTTGTCGTCGTCCTGCGAGCCCTCGTGCTTGACCTCGATGTTCGGGAACTTCTTGGTGAACGTCTTGAGGGCCTTGGTGACCTCTTCGTACTCGCGGTCGGAGTAGTTGCTCCAGACCGTGAGGGTGAGCTTGTCGTCCTTGCCCGGTGCCGCGGCGGCACCGTCGGAGCCGGCGTTCCCGCCGCCCTTGCCCGCCGCACATGCGGTCAGGGTCAGCGCTGCGGCGACGCACAGCAGGGCAGCACGGGTGTGCTTGCGCATGTGCACTCCTTCTCGATCAACGTGGGGACCCGGCGACCACAGGGCCGCGGAATGGAGCGGTGGTGGCTGCCGGCAGGCCGAACACCTGCTCGCGCGCGAAGGCCAGTGCCGAGTGCAGTGCGCCGGAACGCACCGGCTTCCCGGTCACGGTGGCCAGCCGGACGGGCGTCCTGGGCACCACCAGTTGCCGCAGTTCCGCGGCAACGAGATCGTTCAGCGTGTTTCCGCCTGCCTGGGCGATGTCGCCGGACAGCAGGATGAGCTCCGGGTCGAGCACCGCCACGACGCTGGCCACGCCCGTGGCGATGCGCCTGGCGAGATCGACCACGAACTCGCGGCCTGCGGGACCCGCGGCCAGCGCCTTGCGCACGGCACCGTGACCGTTGCGCGCGGCGAGCCCGTGGGCACTCGCGAGCCGGCAGATCGCAGCGTTGCTGAGCAGCTCGCCGAACGTGCCGCCGGCGCGACCCGTGCCGGTGTCCGCGGCCGCCCGGTCGGGGATCATCAGCCCGTCGATCTCGCCCGCGCCACCGGAGGCGCCGCGCAGCAGCACCCCGTTGATGACGACGGCGGCACCGACGAGGTCGGCGGGCCAGATGACGACGAAGTCGCTCACCTCGGTGGCCCGCCCGGCGACCATCTCCTCCAGCGCGACGAGGTTGACGTCGTTCTCGACGCTCACCGACGTCCCGAGCCGCTCGCGCAACCGGCCGGGCACGTCGAAGCCGTTCCAGCCGGGCAGGTGCGGTGCGTAGGCGAGCTCGCCGTTGGCGGGATTCACCGCGCCGGGACAGCCCACCACGACGTGCAACAGCTCCTCGGGACCCAGGCCGGCCTGCGCGCACGCCTTGCCGACCGCGCTGGTGAACGCCTCGAGCACACCGTGCTTCGCGGGCATCGGCGCCTTGTGCTCGGTGAGCACGGCACCGGAGATGTCCGCGATGGCGATGTCGACCGTCTCGGGGGTGAGGTCGACGGCGGCGATGTGCGCGAGGGTCCCGTTGACCGACCACAGCTGGGCCCGCGGCCCACGCCCGCCACCTCGCAGCCCGTTGCGGACCACGGTGTCGCCGGCCTCCAGCCGGGTGAGCAGCTGTGCGGTCGCCGGCTTGGAGAGACCGATCAGGCCTTCCAACTCCGACCTGGTCAGCGGCCCGTTGCGCAGCAGAGCCTCGATGGCTGCGCGGTCGTTGATCTCCCGCAGCAGTCGTGGGCTTCCGGCACGCATTAGGTCCGCTCCTGTCTGTTAACTTTCCAGACGATTTCCGCAGACGGTAGTGACCTGGTTCACCGTGGTCAATCCCCGATACAGCTCCGTTACCTGACTTAGGCTCACCTAAGGCAGTCTGGAACCATGACCGACGTGCGCCAGGAGTCGCTCGCATCACTGCTCGGAGGCCGAGGCGGCGCCCTCGACGCCTCCCTGCCCCCGCTGGCGTTCGTGGCGGGCTGGCTGCTGTGGGGCCACTCGATCGGCGCGGGCGCCATCGCCGCCGTCCTCTGCGGCGTCGTGATCGGCGCGGTCCGCTTCGTCCGCGGCGAAAAACCCCGCGCGGTGGTCCTGTCCGTGCTCCTGGTCGTGGCCGCGGCCCTGATCGCCCTCTACACGGGCCGCGTCGAGGACTTCTTCCTCATCCAGCTGCTCTCCAACGTGGCCTCCGCCCTGGCCTGGGCCGCCTCGATAGCGGTCCGCTGGCCGTTGCTCGGCGTGGTGGTGGGAACCCTCCTCGGCCAGAAAACCCGATGGCGCCGCGACCCCGCCCTCCTGCGCGCCTACTCCATCGCCTCGTGGCCGTGGGTCGCGCAGTACGTGCTGCGCGTCGCCGTGTTCACCCCACTGTGGCTCGACGCCCAGGTGTTCTGGCTGGCCACGCTGCGCGCGGCGCTCTCGTGGCCGTTGCAGATCGTCTGCGTCCTGGTGTCGGGGTGGGTGCTGCGCAAGGCGCTGCCCGCGGGTCATCCCGGGTTCCGGCACCCGCAGGTGCCGTCCGAGGCTTAGGTCAGCGCTTCTTGCCCTTTTTGCCGGAGCCGGGGACGGTGCCGGTCCTGGGCGGTGGGGGAGGCGGTTCGGGGAAGGCCTCGATGTAGTTCTGGAACGCCATGAACTCCAGGAACGCCCTGATCACGTAGCGGTTCAGCAGGTACAGGAAGACGACCGAGCCGACGCCGAGCGTTGCGATCCAGACCGGGTCGACCCTCCCGTCGAACACCTTGAACTGCTCCTGCATCCGCCTGGAACCGGTGAGGCGCGACAGCGCCGTTCCGCAGAGCATGACCAGCGGCATGAGCAGGAAGGTCCCGACGACCCCGAGGACGTACGGCCTCTTGTCGGTCGGGTGGGACTCCTTCGGCCGGCTTCCCCGGCGGACACCGGTGGCACGCGACCAGTCGTCCTCGGTGAGCGTCTCGTGCGACTCGGCACCCGCTGATCGGACCTTGACCGCGGTCAGCACCGTTCGTCCCACCTCGGCGCTGACCGGGATCAGCAGCTCGCGGGCCGTGCCGACGACGTGCAGCGCCGGACCCGGCCGCACGTCGAACTCACGTGCCCTCGCGTCGAGCCGGTTCGAGAACACCAGCACCTGGCAGACCGTCTCCTGCTCGACCTCGACCAGCGCGATCGACCGCAGCGCCGTCCACGGCACCGCCACCACGTCACGCGAGCGCTTGCGCCGTGACGCGAGGCTGTCCAGGACGAGCCGGTCCGCTCTGACGCAGAGCCGCGCCCTCAGCTCGCGGGTGGGGAACGGGATCTCCAGCCCCGAGGCCATCAGCCCGGCGGTGACCGGACGGGTCGTGACCAGCCGCACCACCTCGCCCAGCGCCCAGCACACCACGACCAGGCCTGCCCACAGCAGCAGGGCGAGGGGCTTCGCGTGAACGGTCGTGAGCCGCAGGGACTCGGACAACGCGGCGAACAGGCCGGTGACCGAGGCCCACCGGGACCAGACCGGCCACATCGTCATCCGTCGCCGGTGCCACCACAGGCCGGCCAGGACGATCCCCCAGAGCAGGGTGCCGGCGACCGCGATGTCCGCGACCCCGAGCGGCTCGACCGACCTCCTCCCGGCGAGGTCGTTCTCCCACGCCGACAGCCACGCGGCGGTGACGATCGGGACCAGGGCGGCCAGGACGATCAGCGCCACCCCGGCCGCTCTTCGTGCGACCACCTCGATCACAGGTCGCCTTCCAGGCGTTTGAACGAACCGGTCCCACCGGCGTTGTGGCGCTGCTCCTCCCAGTACCTGCGCCAGGCATCGTCCTTCTCGTCCTGCTTGACCTGGGCGTCCGCCTCGCGGTGGGTCTGGTCGCTCCACTCCTGGACCGCCGCGTTGCCGAGGATCTTCGGGTACTTCGGCAGCGCCGTGGGCCCCACCTCACGTTCGAGCTGGTCGACGGCGCTGTCCAGGCGAGGGTGGTCGGTGCCGATGCGTTCGCGGAGGTTGTCCGTCCGGGTGCCGGCCAGCGAGCCGATCGCTTCCTTCCGGTCGCCCTTGAGCTTGTCGCCCTGTTCGCCGAGCTCCTTCAACCGCTTCGCGTCGCTCGCGTCGAGCTTGCCGGCCTGTGCCTGCTTGACCGTGTGCAACGCCTTGTTCGCGTGCTTGGCGGCGTCCCGGTTGTAGTCGGTGACCGTCTTCTTCAGGTTCCTGGTGGTGCCCTTGAGCATGTCCCGCGAGTGCTTGGCCTCGTCGGAGACCTTTTCGAGCTGTTTGACGACCTTGCTGACCTTCTTCGCGTTCTTGCCCGCCGTGATCGCGCCCTGGGCGACGGTGTCCGCGATGAACGCCGCTTCCGAGGCGCCGAAGGTGACCGGTGCCAGCGCGGACGCCGCGAAGAACTTGATGATCGCGTTCGACACGAACGTCGCGATGGCGTCCCGGATCGCTCCGCGGACCACACCCACCGCGGACGCCGCCACGGTCATCGCCCTGGCGGCGGAGGTCGCGTGGCTCGCACCGCCGGCCACGACGTTCGAGAAGTCCTGCACGGCCTTGCGGTAGCCGTCGACGGCCGCGCCCTGCGCACCGGCCAGCGCTTCGAGCGTGCCGGTGTACCGGTCGGCGGTCTCCTGCATGCGCTGGGCGATGTTGCTCCACGTCGAGGCGATCGCGTTGACCCCGTCCGGGTCACCGGCCACGAAGTCGAGCGCCTCCTTGATGAACGCGATGTGCTCGATCAGCCAGCCGATGCCCGCGGACAGCAGGCTGCCGAGCGGGTTCGTGACGAACCCGAGCAGGTCCATGCCGAACCCGGCCAGGTCGCCCAGAACGGCCGTCCAGTCGCCCTTGATGCCGTCGTGGACCAGGTTCGCCGAGCTGCTGAAGATGCCCGCCGCGTCCCACGCCTGCGTCGCGCTGTCGAAGTTGGAGAAGACCTCGACGCCGTCGGACTCCGGCTCACGGGTCGCGTCGAGCGGGTTGAGCTCGCCGATGTTCTTCGGTCCGTCCTCGCTCACGGTGCGCCCCCGTCCAGGCTCTCGCGCAGCTTCTGGAACACCTGTGCCATCGCCTCGTCCTGGTCGGCGTAGGCCTCGCACATCGCGGCGAACCGCTCGATCAGCGTGTCACCGGCCTCCTTGACCGCGTCGACGTAGTTGCTCGCCTCGCCGGTCCAGTTGTTCATGAGCAGGGCGAAGGCCTGCCCGGCGAGCCCCCACGCCTCCAGGTTCCCGACGTTGTCGGCGCCCGCGGCCTTGGCGTCCGGGAGCCCGGCGAGAAGTGCCCTGAGCTCCCGTTCGTGCACCTCCAGGATCTGGAGGTCGATCCCGAACCCGGCCATCACCAGCCACCTTCCCGCTTGAACAGGCTGCGCTGGTCGAAGTCCGTGTCGTCGTCCTCAACAGCCCGCCGCACCGGCCGCGGCGCGGGCGGCTGGGGCGCGGCCGCGTCCTGCTGCTCCTCGTTCACCACGAACTGCGGCGCCGGCGGCAAGTCGTTCTCCGCAGGCACGTCGATGCGCGGGATCTGCGACTGCACGAACCGCATGGCCTCGCTGTTCTCCCCGGCCACCGGCGCCATGATGGTGGCGATCTGCCCGACGGCCTGGGCCTGCGCGCGTTTGGCCGTGGTCAGCACCAGGGCCGCCAGGCGTTCCCTGGGCAGCTCGTCGGCCTTCGGGCCGAACGACAAGGCTGAGCAGCGCGCCCCCCGCGCTCACGCTCACCGTCACGGCGCCGTCGGAGCTCGACGCCGTGCCTGCCAGGTTCGCGATCTGCGACTTCGCTTCTTCCGCCCGTTCGAGCAGGGCGGCGGTGCGCTGCTCGTAGTCCGTGATCAGCTGGTGCGGATCGGTCATGGTCCCCCCTTGCGCTTGCGTGACGGGGACGCTACCGAGAGCGACGGAGAAGCGCCTGGCAATCCGCTAAACGGGCCGGGGTGCGTCCGGGCCGAGGACGTCGACGGCCGCCAGCCAGGCCGCTCCCGCCGCCCCCTCGGTCGCCATGATCACCTGAGCGTCACACCGAGACAGCAGCTCCTGCTTCAGGTGCACGCCGACCGGCGTCTTGATCAGGCTGCCCACCAGCACGATCGGGGTCGTGTCGGCCGGTGTGCGCACCGCGGCCGCCGTGTCCGCCAGCAGCCGGGCCGCCGACGCCACGATCGACAGCGCCGCCGGGTCGCCGTGGTGGTAGGCGGCGGTGACCAGCGGGGCGAAGCGGGCCAGGGCGATCGGCGGGTCGGCGTTCACCGCCGAGATCAACGCGCCACGTCCGCGCACACCGGCCGTCGTCAGCACGGCGGTGGCGAGCCCCTCCAACGGCGCGTCCAGCTCCAGAAGCCTCAAAGTGGCCCTGACCGCCTCTCGGCCCAGCCAGAACGCCGAGCCCTCGTCGCCGATCAGCCAGCCGTAGCCGCCGGACTGGCCGACCATGCGGTGGCCCGCGATCCGCCCGGCGATGGAACCGGTGCCCGCCACCAGGACCGTGCCGTCCGGTGACGAGGTGCCGGTGGCGAACGCGGCCTCGCAGTCGGTGACCACGCGCATCGGGCAGTGCAGGCCCGCGTGTTCCCAGGCCTGGAGGAACAGCGCCGACACCGCGGGATCGGACATCCGCGATGCGCCGGCCATGCCCAGGACGCCGGAGCGGACGCGCCGGGAGTCGAGGCCGTCCAGGGCTTCCGCGAGCGCCTCGCCGATGTGGGCGGCCGCGACCGAGGGCGGGTGCGAGTTCGGGTTCGCGCCGCCCGCGAGGCCCTGGCCCAGCCGGGTGCCGTCGAGGTCGAGCACCAATGCCCTGGTGGACGTGCCACCGGCGTCCAGACCGACCACCAGATCCATAACGACCGAGTATGCCGAGACGAGCGGACACCGGGGCACGCCCAACCGGGTGTCACCTGGTCAGCACGCGGTCACCGGTCGCGTTGTGGTGGAAGAACACCAGCGACCCGGCCGGAACCGGATCACCCGGATGGACCACTGTGGACAGTTCGGGGACCACGACCTCGTACGAGAACACGGCCGGCGCGGCCACGTCGACCAGCTCGTCCTGGTCGGCGGGCGCGGTGTAGCGGCTCGCCACGGCGGAGGTGTAGGTCACCGGGCCGGGCGGCAGCACCGAGCGCGACACCGGCAGCACCACCACGTCGCTGTCGAACACGTTCGTGTCCTCCGAGCCGGGACGGCCGTTCAGCGGCTGCTCGTCCACGACCTGGCCGGACGCGACGGCGGTGGTCCGCGCCAGCCACACGTCCGCCGTCACGTTGCCCGCCGCGTCCTCCGGTTTGACCGCCTCCGTCACGAACTCCTGACCGCCCACGGAGAACCGCACGCGCGGCCGGGTGGTGCCGCCCAGGTTCTGCCAGGTGTCCCAGGTCGCGACGCCGAACGCCAGCAGCTCCGGCGTCGCCGTCGCACCCGCGTACCGCAGGTCGCCGCCGCGGGCCGTGCGGTTCACCGCGCAGTCGTCCTGCACCCGCGGGCCGCACTCCGGCAGCCGTGCGGACGCCGAACCGAGCTGCAGCACCGTCATCCGCGCCGCGAAGTCGCCGCCGGTGCCCTGCCCGGTCACGACTCCGGACGCCACCGACAGCCGCGACACCGGCTTCGGCGCCGCGTACACCGGCACCTGCAGCGACCGGCCGCCGGTGAACCGCACCAGCCCGGACGCCTCCGCGAGGAACTGCCGCCCGTCCGCCAGCGACACGGTCGGGTCCGCGACCTTCCGCAACGCCGCCGGGTCCGGGATCCGCAGCCGCACCTGCACCGGCACCGTCCCGCCCGACGGCACGACGAGCACGTTCGGTGTCACGGAGAACGTCACCCCCGGCAGCGAGGTGACCGGCTCGTACGCCACCCTCAGCGGCACGGCCACGGCACCCTTGTTGACCACCCGCAACGTCCGCGTGAGCTGCACCGGGCCGCCGGCCTCGACCGTGCCGAACGACGCGTCGCCCAGCGCCAGCACGTCCGCGCCGAGCGCGGCGAGTCCGTCGACGCGCCCGGAGCCGACCCGCATCGGCGCCTCCCGCGTGCCCGACGCCGACCGGACCACGCCGGAGGCCGTGTTCACCAGCGCGGCCTTGATCTCCTCGGCCGTCCACCGCGGGTGTTCCTCGCGCAGCAACGCCGCGATGCCCGCCACGTGCGGCGACGCCATCGACGTGCCCCCCAGCGACACGCCGTCGGACGCCGTCCCCGACGCCGCGGAGAAGATCGTGTCGCCCGGTGCGGCCACCGAGATCGCCGACCGCGACCGCGACGACGACGGCGTGATCGTGTCCGCGATCTCCGGCGTCACCGACGGCACCGACCGCTTCAACGCCGAGGTCATGTGCACGGTCAGCGTCCCGTCCTCCAGGGCAGGCCGCAACGCCTTGGACGCGGCCGCCGTGAGCTGGAACACCGGGATGTGCGCGTTGCCCGCGATCCCGGCCGCGAACACCGGCAACGTCGTCGGCAGCAGCACCCCGGCGGCCCCGGCCTTCCACGCGTTGTCCGTGCGCGGGCCGGAACCACAGGCGCGGGTGGCGTCCTTGTCGTCCCACTCCAGCCAGACGACCTTCCCGGTCAACGACTCGCCGATGGGCTGGCAACCGTCCACATCGGACGAGAGCCGCACCACCGGCAGCGTCAGGTCCAGCTCGCCGGTGAAGCCGACGCTGTACTGGCCCGGCCACCGCTTCCCGAGCGCCTCGACGCCGTCGTGCATCTCGAACGCGTCCCGGCTGTTCGCCACGGAGATCGCCTCCGGCGTGTTGGCCGGTGACCCGGACACGTCGTAGAGGTCGCCGCCGTTGCCCGCCGCCGCGACCACGACCACGCCGTGCTCGACGAGCTTGCGCACGAACAGCGAGTCGGGGTCGTCCGGCGCGCCGAAGTCGCTGCCCAGCGACAGGTTCACCACGTCGAGCCGGTCGGAGAAGTCGCCGTCGCCGTTGGGGTCGAGCGCCCAGTCCAGCGCCATGGCGGTCAGCTCGGTCGACCCCTTGCAGCCGAACACCTTCAGCGCGTACAGCAACGCCCGCGGCGCGGTGCCCGGCCCGATCTTCATCCGGTCGAGGTCGATCGAGTCGTACGACCCGCGGTAGGTCGAGCCGTCGGCGTTCACCCCGAACCCGGCCGCCGTGCCGGCCACGTGCGTCCCGTGGCCTCCGCAGTCCCGCGGGTCCGCGTCCGGTTCCGGCAGGGTCCCGGTCCCGGTGTAGGCGTCGCCGGCGAAGTCGTGCCCGCCGACGACCTTGGCGTTCGGGAAGGTGCCGCCGCCGAAGTCCGCGTGGCGGTAGTCGATCCCGGTGTCGATCACCCCGATCCGCACGCCCTCGCCGAGCCGCCCGAACGACCGCCACGCCTGGGCGGTCCTGGTGAGCTGGACGGCGGCGGCGTTCGACGGCTTCTTGGGCACCATCCGGTGCACCGCGCGCACCTCGGGCATGCGCGCGAGGCCGGCGAGCCGTGACTTGCCGACGGCGAGGACGACGCCGGGTACCGCGTTGGACGTTCGGGCAACCTCGCGGCCACCGGACCGGGACACGATCCGGGAGACGTGCTCCGCGGTCCGCTCACGCGCGGAACGGGCCTGCGACGCGTCCCGCGTCTCGACCGCTGGTGCCGAGGTCAGCTCCACGAAGACGGTCACCCGCTCCGGCGTGGCCGTCGGTGTCACCAGCGCGGCCACCAGGAGTGCGGCGGCGGCCAAGTTCATGATCAATCCTTCCTAGTCATCGGACGACTTCATGCCAAGACCTAGACGAACGGGCCCTCGCGCAGCTATACATCCGATGTATTTCGTGCGGTGTGACCAGAGGAGGAACGGCCGTGCAGCTTCTGCGCCTCGGGCCGGTCGGCGAGGAACGTCCTGCGGTGAGGACCGGCGACGGGACCACGTACGACCTCCTGCCGATCGCTTCCGAGATCTCGGCCGGTGCTGACATCGACGGGGCGTTCCTGGCGAACGACGGTGTGAACCGCGTCCGCGCCGCCCTCGACGCGGGTGAGCTGCCGGTGCTCGACACCGGCGGCCTGCGCGTCGGCCCGCCGCTCGCGCGGCCGGGCAAGGTGATCTGCATCGGCCTCAACTACCGCGACCACGCGGAGGAGACCGGCGCGGACATCCCCGGCGAGCCGGTGGTGTTCCTCAAGACCCCTGACACGGTCGTCGGCCCGTACGACGAGGTGCTCGTGCCGCGCCGGTCGGTGAAGACCGACTGGGAGGTCGAGCTCGGCGTCGTCATCGGGCGCACCGGCCGTTACCTGGAGTCCGAGGAGGACGCTCTGGCCTGCGTGGGCGCGTACGTGCTCTCCCACGACGTCTCCGAGCGGGAGTTCCAGATCGAGCGCGGCGGCACGTGGGACAAGGGCAAGAACTGCGAGACGTTCAACCCGCTCGGTCCCTTCCTCGTGCCCGCGGACGAGATCGCCGACCCGCAGAACCTCGCGATGCGGCTCTGGGTGAACGGCGAGCTCAGGCAGAACTCCACCACCAGGAACATGATCTTCCCGATCGCGGAGGTCGTGCGCTACCTCAGCCAGTTCCTCGTCCTCCGACCGGGTGACGTCATCAACACCGGTACACCCGCTGGGGTGGCGCTCGGCCAGCCGGAGCCCAAGCCGTACCTGCGCGCCGGTGACGTGGTCGAGCTCGAGATCGAGGGTCTCGGCCGGCAACGTCAGATCCTCGGGCAGGCGTGAGCCGATGCCCAAGATCACCGCACTGGACGTTCTCGACATCCGGTTCCCCACCTCGCGCGAGCTCGACGGCTCCGACGCGATGAACCCGGACCCCGACTACAGCGCCGCCTACGTCGTGCTGCGCACCGACGGCGGACCGGAGGGCCACGGCCTCGCGTTCACCATCGGCCGCGGCAACGACGTGCAGGCCGCCGGGATCAAGGCGCTCGCCCCGCACGTCGTCGGCAAGGACGTGCCGGAGACCGCGGAAGCGCTGGCGGAGCTGTACTTCGAGCTGATCGGCGACTCGCAGCTGCGCTGGCTGGGCCCGGAGAAGGGCGTGGCGCACATGGCGATCGGCGCGGTCGTCAACGCCGCGTGGGACCTCGCCGCCCGTCGCGCCGGGCTGCCCGTCTGGCGGTTCCTCGCCGGGATGACGCCGGAGGAGGTCGTCAGCCTGGTCGACTTCCGCTACCTCTCCGACGCGCTGACGCCCGACGACGCGCTGCGCATCCTGCGCGAGGCCGAGCCCGGCAAGGCCGAACGCGCGGACGCCATCGCCCGCGACGGGTACCCGGCCTACACCACGTCACCGGGCTGGCTCGGCTACTCCGACGAGAAGCTCGCGACGCTCGCGCGCCAGGCCCTCGCCGACGGCTTCGACATGATCAAGCTCAAGGTCGGCGGCAGCCTCGACGACGACGTGCGGCGGATGAAGCTCGCCCGCGAGGTCGTCGGCGAGGACGTGCGGGTCGCGGTGGACGCGAACCAGCGCTGGGACGTCGGCACGGCCGTGCGCTGGATGCGGGAGCTCGCGCCGTACGACCCGTACTGGATCGAGGAGCCCACCTCGCCGGACGACGTGCTGGCGCACCGGGCGATCGCCGACGCGCTGGCCCCGATCAGGGTCGCCACCGGCGAACACGTGCAGAACCGCGTGGTGTTCAAGCAGCTGCTGCAGGCGGGCGCGGTCAACGTGCTGCAGCTCGACGCGTGCCGGGTCGCCGGCGTGAACGAGAACATCGCGATCCTGTTGCTGGCCAAGAAGTTCGGCGTCCCGGTGTGCCCGCACGCCGGCGGGGTCGGGCTGTGCGAGCTGGTCAGGCACCTGTCGTTCTTCGACTACGTCGCCGTCTCCGGTGAGGTCGGCGAGCGCGTGATCGAGTGGGTCGACCACCTGCACGAGCACTTCCTGGACCCGGCCGTGGTCGAGAACGGCCGTTACCTGGCACCCGCCGAACCGGGGTTCTCCGCTCAGCTCAAGGACCAGACGCTGACCGACTACCGCTACCCCGGCGGTCCGGTGTGGACGGCTCTGGCGTCGGAGGGGGAGAAGTGACCGACTTCGAAGGACTCGTCGCCGTCGTCACGGGCGGTGCGTCCGGCATCGGCCTGGCCACGGCGTCCCTGCTGGCCTCGCGCGGAGCCACGGCTGTGGCACTGGACCTCAACCCGGACGTCGCCGACCCGCTCGTCGGCATCCGCGCCGACGTGTCCGACGACGCGAGCGTCACGGCCGCGGTCGACGAGGTCGTGCAGCGGTTCGGCCGCCTCGACGTGGTCGTGAACAACGCGGGCATCGGCGCCCAGGGCGACGTCACCGCCAACTCCGACGAGGAGTGGCTGAAGGTCCTGAACGTCAACCTGCTCGGCATCACCCGCGTCTGCCGGGCCGCCCTGCCGCACCTGCGCAGGTCACCGGCCGCGGCGATCGTGAACACCGGTTCCATCGCTGCGTGGGCCGGGCTCCCGCAGCGGGCGCTCTACTCGGCCACCAAAGGCGCGGTGCACGCGCTGACGCTCGCGATGGCCGCCGACCACGTCCGCGAAGGCATTCGCGTCAACGCGGTCGCCCCCGGCACGGCGGACACCCCGTGGGTGGGCCGCCTGCTCGACTCGGCACCGGACCCGGCCGCCGAACGAGCCGCGTTGGAGGCACGCCAGCCGCACGGGCGTCTTGTCTCCGCCGACGAGGTGGCGGGTGCCATCGCCTACCTGGCGAGCCCGCTGTCCGGTTCCACCGCCGGCACCGTCCTGGCCGTCGACGGCGGCATGCACGGGTTGCGCCTGCGCCCCCGAAACTGAGCGCTCGCAGTCATGAAAGGCAGTTCAACGATGAAGCGTCGCAACCTCACCGCCGCGGTGTGCCTCGCGCTCGCGGGAGCACTGACACTGACGGCCTGCGGTGGTGGAGCCACCGGAACCGGCGCCGGTGGCGTCGGGCCGATCGGCGCCGACCACCCGCGGGCCGACTCCGACTTCTGGAACTCCTACATCAGGTACTTCCCCGGCAAGGCCAAGGAGCTCGGGGTCGACCTGCTGAACCCCACCAACTCGCAGAACAAGGTGGAGAACCTCGTCGCGAACGCCCAGTCGCTGCAGTCGCAGGGCGCCAAGGCGATCGTGATGGCCCCGCAGGACACCGGCGCGATCGCGTCCACACTGGACCGCCTGGACAAGGCGAAGATCCCGGTGGTCACCGTCGACACCCGCCCGGACAAGGGCAAGACGTACATGGTCGTGCGCGCGGACAACAAGGCCTACGGCGAGAAGGCCTGCAAGTTCCTCGGCGACAAGCTCGGCGGCAAGGGCAAGGTCGTCGAGTTCCAGGGCGCGCTGTCGTCGGTCAACGGTCGTGACCGCTCCGAGGCGTTCGCCGCCTGCATGAAGAAGGACTACCCCGGCATCACGGTGTTCGAGGAGCCGACCGACTGGGAGGGCGCCAAGGCGTCCGCGGCCCTGCAGACCCGCCTCAACCAGCACCCCGACATCAACGGGATCTACATGCAGGCCGGTGGCGTCTTCCTCGCGCCGACGCTGCAGGTCTTGCGGCAGAAGAACATGCTCGTCCCGCCGACCGACCCGAAGCACGTCTTCATCGTCTCCAACGACGGCATCCCGTCGGAGCTGGAGGCCATCCGCAAGGGCGAGATCGACGCGACCGTCTCGCAGCCGGCCGACCTCTACGCGCAGTGGGCGCTCTTCTACGCCAAGGCCGCCGTCGAGGGCAAGACGTTCGCGCCCGGCAAGACCGACCACGACTCCACGATCGTCGACGTCGGCGGCGGCCGCCTGGAGGACCAGCTCCCGGCCCCGCTGATCACCAAGGAGAACGTCGACGACAAGGCGTTCTGGGGCAACCAGACCTGATGGACGAGATCTCTTCCCCCGGTGGCGCCGACAACCTGGCGGCATTCGCGCGTGGCGTGACGAAGCGGTACGGGCGCACGCTCGCGCTGGACGACGTGGGCATCGAGGTCCGTGCCGGTGAGTCGCACGCGCTGGTCGGCCGCAACGGCGCCGGCAAGTCGACGCTGGTCTCGATCCTGACCGGCATGCAGGTGCCGGACGCGGGCGAGGTCGGCTTCTTCGGCGAGCCCGCGCCGGCCATCGCCGACCGCGCGGCGTGGCGGCGGCACGTCGCGTGCGTCTACCAGAGGTCGACGGTCGTGCCGGAGCTGTCCGTCGCCGAGAACCTGTTCATCAACCGGCAGGACCTCGGCGGAGGCCTGATCAGCTGGAAGAGGCTCCGGCGCGAGGCGGCCGAGCTGCTGGAGACCTACGACGTCGCGGTGCGGCCGGACGAGCTCGTCTCCGCGCTGACCGTCGAGCAGCGGCAGCTCGTGGAGATCGCGCGGGCGCTGTCGATCGGCTCGCGCTTCGTGATCCTCGACGAGCCGACCGCGCAGCTCGACGGCCCCGCGATCGAGCGGCTGTTCACGCGGATGCGGTCGTTGCAGGACAAGGGGGTGACGTTCCTGTTCATCTCCCACCACCTGCAGGAGGTCTACGAGGTCTGCCAGACGGTGACGGTCTACCGCGACGCGCGGCACGTCGTCACCGCGCCGGTCGCCGGAATGTCCAAGCCCGACCTGATCGAGGCGATGACCGGTGAGGCCGGCGGGCTGAACGTCCCCGGCGGCGACGACCGGCCGTCGTCGGCGGAGGCGGTGCTGACCGTGTCGGCGCTGAGCGGCGACGGGTTCGCGGACGTCACGCTGGCGGTGACGCGCGGCGAGGTCGTCGGACTGGCCGGCAGTGCCTCGTCGGGCAAGCACGAGCTCGCGGAGACCGTGTACGGGCTGCGCAAACCGGTTGCCGGCACGATCTCGGTCAACGGCGCCGTGGTGCGCGGCGGTGACGTCCCGGCCGCGCTGAAGGCCGGGATCGGTTGTGTGCCAAGGGATCGGCACCACCAGGGCCTCGTGCTGGACCTGTCGATCGCGGAGAACGCGACGATGAGCACGGCGGGCGCCTTCGTGTGGCCGTCCGCGCAGCGGTCGGCCGGGCAGACCGCGATCGCGTCCTACGACGTCAAGGCCGCGGGGCCGGACCAGCCGGTGTCGGACCTGTCCGGCGGCAACCAGCAGAAGGTCGTGATGGCACGGGCCCTCGCGGGCGACCCGTCGGTGCTGGTGCTGATCAACCCGACGGCGGGCGTCGACGTGAAGTCCAAGGAGTCGCTGCTTGGCGTCGTCGACGCGCAGGCCCGCCGCGGCAAGGCGGCGGTCGTCGTCTCGGACGAGCTGGACGACCTGCGGGTCTGCGACCGTGTCCTGGTGATGTTCCACGGTCAGGTCGTGCGCGAGTTCTCCCGCGGCTGGCGCGACCAGGAGCTCATCGCCGCTATCGAAGGAATGAGTGCGCAATGACCAAGGCCATGACCCCGCCGGTCCCGGCGCCTGCACCGCTGGGCAGGCAGCGGTTCCAGTTCGCGCGGTACCAGGACCTCGCGCTGGTCCCGGTGATCGTCCTGCTGCTGGTGGTCGGCGCCGTCCTGTCGCCGATCTTCCTCACCTCCGGCAACCTGATCGCGGTGCTGACCCAGCAGAGCGAGCTCTCGCTGCTGGTGCTGGGCCAGGCGATGATCCTGATCGTCGGCAAGATGGACCTGTCGCTGGAGTCGACGGTCGGCCTCGCACCGGCGCTCGCGGTCGCGCTGATCATCCCCGCCTCGGCCGGTGGGCTCGACGTCGGCCTGGCCGCGTGGCTCGCGCTGCCGCTGTGCCTGCTGATCGGCGTGGTCATCGGCGGGCTGAACGGGTTCCTGATCCTCAAGGTCGGCCTGTCCGGGTTCATGGTGACCCTCGGCATGCTCACCATGCTGCGCGGCCTGCAGCTCGCGATCACCGAGGGCAAGTCGCTGATCGACGTGCCGGAGTCGTTCCTGTACCTGGGTTCCACGACCTGGCTCGGGCTGCCGGCGGCGGTGTGGATCTGCGTCGTCTGCTACGCCGTGGGCATCTTCGTGCTGAAGTACCTGCGGGCCGGCCGATCGCTGTACGCGATCGGCGGCAACTCCGAGGCCGCCCGCGCGGCCGGCATCCGGGTCGACCGGGTGGTGTGGGTCGTGCTGATCATCGGTTCGGTGCTGGCCGTGGTCGCGGGCATCCTGATGACCGGGCGGCTCGGCTCGGTCGCGGCCACGCAGGGCGAGGGCATGATCTTCCAGGTCTTCGCGGCCGCGGTGATCGGGGGTATCTCGCTGCAGGGTGGCAAGGGCACACTGTTCGGTGCGTTGTCCGGCGTGCTGATGCTGGGCCTGGTCGAGCAGATCCTGCGGTTGCAGGGCGTGTCCGGCTTCTACATCAAGGCCTCGTACGGCGCGGTGATCGTCCTGGCCCTGATCGTGACCCGGTTCGCCACCGGCCAGAAGCAGGAGTGACGTCGTGCAGGTTTCGGTTTCCCGCCTGGGCTTCGGTGCCGCCCCGATCGGCAACCTCTACCGCGAGGTCTCCGACGACGAGGCCCTCGGCGCCGTCGAGGCGGCCTGGCAGACCGGTGTCCGCTACTTCGACACCGCGCCGCACTACGGGCTCGGGCTGTCCGAACGCCGCCTGGGCGTGGCGTTGTCGGGGCGTCCGCGTGCCGAGTACGTGATCTCCACGAAGGTCGGGCGGCTGCTGGAACCGTTCGACGGCGAGGGCCTCGACGACGAGGGTTTCGCGGTGCCGCGGAACTTCCGGCGGGTCCGCGACTACTCCGCCGACGGTGTGAAGCGGTCCATCGAGTCCTCTTTGGAGCGTCTGGGCACGGACCGGGTGGAGATCGTCTACATCCACGACCCCGACGACCACTGGGCGTCCGCCGCCGGAGAGGCCTTTCCTGCGCTGGCCGAACTGCGGTCGCAGGGCGTGGTCGGCGCGGTCGGCGTGGGCATGAACCAGTGGGAGATGCCGGAGCGGTTCGTCCGCGAGACCGACATCGACGTGGTGATGCTGGCCGGCCGGTACACGCTGCTGGAGCAGCCCGCGCTGGCCTCGTTCCTGCCGGTCTGCGCCGAGCGCGGTGTGTCCGTGGTGGCCTGCGGCGTCTTCAACTCCGGGCTGCTGTCGAAGCCGGTCGTCGCGTCGGACGCGAAGTACAACTACGCGGAGGCGCCCCCCGAGCTGGTGGCACGGGCCCGTGCGATCGCCGAGGTGTGCGACCGGCACGGGGTGACGCTGCCGCAGGCCGCCATCCAGTTCGCGCTGGGGCACCCCGCGGTGGTGTCGGTGGTGGTCGGGTCGCGGACGGCGGAGCAGATGACCTCCAACGCGGCGAACTTCGCCGCCGAGATCCCCGCCGACCTGTGGAACGAGCTGAAGGCGTCGAACCTGGTCGACCCGGAGGTGCCGACGCCGTGACCGCCGATGCCGGGCTGGTCGGTGCTGGGCAGGTCGGTGCCGGGCTGGTCGACTCCCACCACCACCTGTGGGACCTGTCCGTGCGCGACCAGGACTGGATCACCGACCCGCCGATGGGCGTGCTGCGGCGGTCGTTCCTGGAACCGGACTACGTCGCCGCCGCGCCCTCGGTGACCGCGTCGGTGCTGGTGCAGACGGTGTGCGTGCCGGAGGAGACACCGGAGCTCCTGGCGGTGGCGGCGTCCTCGGACGTCGTCGCGGCGGTGGTGGGCTGGACCGACCTGACGGCGGCGTCCGCCGGCGACGCGCTGGACGCGCTGCAAGGCGGCCCCGACGGGTCCTGGCTGCGCGGCATCCGGCACCAGGTGCAGGCCGAGCCAGACCCGGAGTGGTTGTGCCGCAAGGACGTCTGGCGCGGGCTCCAGCAGGTCGGCGCGCACGGCCTGGTGTACGAGCTGCTGACGTTGCCGCACCAGCTGCCGGCCGCGCGCAGGACCGTGGCGGCGCTGGGGAACGTCCCGTTCGTCGTGGACCACTGCTCGAAGCCCGCGATCGGCTCCGGCGTGGGGGAGTGGGCCGAGCTGATCCGCTCGCTGGCGGCGCACGAGAACGTGACGTGCAAGCTGTCCGGCCTGGTCACCGAGGCCGGCTGGCGGTCGTGGGACGTCGCGGCCCTGCGGCCGTACTTCGAGGTCGTGCTGGACGCGTTCGGCCCGTCGCGCCTGATGTTCGGCTCGGACTGGCCGGTGTGCCTGCTGGCCGCCACGTACGACGAGTGGCTCGGCGCCGCGCGTGAGCTGGTGGCGGAGCTGTCACCCGGCGAGCAGGCCGCGATCTTCGCGGGCACCGCTCGCCGGGTGTACGCGCTCCAGCCCGCGGGTCAGGGCGCGAACTCGGTCGACGGCTCGGTGGCGTAGTTCTGCCAGATCGGCGCCATGGTCTCGCGGGTCATGGGCTGCCCGGACTCGACCATGGCCTTGAGGTCGCGGAAGTACTGCACGTACAGGTCCGGCGTGAAGGTGGTCAGCATGACCGCCGGGTCGTCGCCGGGGTTGGCGAACGTGTGCGGCGCACCCGGCGGGACCAGCACCCACGTGCCGGCGCCGACGTCGTGGTGGTCCTGTCCGATGGTGAACCGCACGGTCCCCGAGAGCACGTAGAAGCCCTCGTCGTGCTGCGCGTGCCGGTGCTGCGGAGGGCCGGGGGTGTGCGGGGGGACGACGACCTCGCCGATGCCCAGGCGGTGGCCGGTGTTGCTGCCGTCCTCGAGGATCCGGATCTGCGACGGTCCGCTGGCGATGAGCTCGCCCTCGCCGGGGCCGACGATCGTGACGGGCATGGAGGAGCCTCCCGATGTGATTGCAGCTTGTGCAATCACCGTACACCCAGTGATTGCACATTGTGCAGTCGTTAGGCTCACGGGATGCCGCGATGGAAACCGGACGCAGTCGAGCGCCTGCACACCGCCGCGTTGGAGCTGTTCGACGAGCAGGGCTTCGAGCGCACGACGGTCGCCGAGATCGCGCAGCGGGCAGGGCTCACCCAGCGGACGTTCTTCAACCACTTCCCCGACAAGCGCGAGGTGCTGTTCGGGTTGAGCGCGGAGCTGCGCCAGGAGCTCGTCCACGAGATCGCGACCGGCGACGACACGAACCCGCCGCTCGACGCCGTCCTGCGCGCGATGGCGGTCGTCGCCGACCGGCTGTTCGAGAGCCGCCGCGCCCTGGTGACCCGCCGGCACGCCGTCGTCACCGCCAACCCGGACCTGCGGGAACGCGAGCTCGGCAAGAACGCCGCGCTGACCGAGGCCATCGCGGCGGCGCTGCACGAGCGCGGCTGCGACCCCGACACCGCGGCGCTCGCCGCCGGTGCCGCCATGCTCGCGCAGCAGGCGGCGTTCCAGCGGTGGACGCGGCCGGGCGAGACCCGGCCGTTGCGCGAGCTCCTGCCGGAGGCGGCGGAGTCCTTGCGCGCCCTCGTCAGTTCCTAGGCCTCAGGCGAACAGCGCCTTCAGCTCGGTGATCAGCTCCGGCGTGGCCTCCGCGAGCGGCTCGCGCACCGGCCCCGCGGGCAGTCCGAGCAGGTGAAGCGCCGCCTTGACCGCCACCGCACCCGGCTCGCGCGTCATGATCGCGGTGATCACCGGCAGGAGCGCCTGGTGCCGGCGCAGGGCCTCCTTGTTGTCGCCCTCGTCGTAGGCGTCGAGCATCGCCTTGATCTCGTTGCCCGCCACGTGCCCGACCGTGCTGACCGTGCCGACGCCACCGATCGAGTACAGCGGCAGGATCAGCTCGTCGTTGCCGGAGTAGAAGTCCAGCCCGGTCTCGGCGATGACCTTCGCGCTGGCCAGCAGGTCGACCTTGCAGTCCTTCACGCCGACGATCCGCGGGTGCTCCGCGAGCCGCAGCAGCGTCTCCGTCTCGATCGCCGTGGCCGTGCGGCCGGGGATGTCGTAGAGCAGCGCGGGCAGCCCGGATGCGTTCGCCACCTGCGTGAAGTGGTTGCGCACGCCCTCCTGCGTCGGCTTGCTGTAGTAGGGCGTCACGACCAGCAGCCCGTGCGCGCCGTTCTCCTCGGCGCTGCGAGCGAGCTCGATGGTGTGCCGCGTGGAGTTGGTGCCGACACCGGCGAGCACCTGGCTCCGGTCACCGACGGCCTCGGCGACGGCCTTGACGACCAGCGCCTTCTCGGCATCGGTCGTGGTCGGCGCCTCACCGGTCGTCCCGTTGACGACCAGCCCGTCCGCCCCGCCCCTGTCGACGAGGTGCGCCGCCAGCTCCTGCGCACCCTTGAGGTCCAGGTCGCCGTCGGGGGTGAACGGGGTGACCATCGCTACCAGCACTCGTCCGAACATGACTCAAGCGTGGCTGGGCTTTATGGAAAGTTCCAGTTAGAAGTTCTGCTCGGAACGTTAAGCTGAGCTTTGTGTTGGACGTGCGTCGCTTGAGGTTGCTCCACGCCCTGTCGGTCCACGGCACGGTCACCGCGGCGGCGGAGGCCCTGCACGTGACCTCTCCCGCCGTCTCCCAGCAGCTCGCCGCACTGGAACGCGAGGCCGGCGTCCCCCTGGTCGAACGCGACGGCCGCCGCCTGTCCCTGACCCGCGCGGGCCACGTCCTGGCCGCCCACACCCAGCTCGTCCTGGACCAGCTGGCCGCGGCCGAAGCCGACCTGGCCTCGCTGCGCACCTCCGTGTCCGGCGTGGTGCGCATCGGCGCGTTCGTGTCCGTCGCCGCACTGCTGCCGCGCGTGATCCAGCAGCTGCGCTCGGCCCACGGGTCCGATGTGGACCTGTTCGTGAACGAGATGGAACCCGAGACGTCACTGCCCGCCCTGCGCCGCGGTGACATCGACATCGCCGTCATCCACTCGTACAACATCATGCCGCGCACATTGCCCACCAACTGCGAGTCGCACGAGATGTTCGTGGAGCCGGTGAACGTGGCCCTGCCGCTGTCCGATCCGTTGGTGCAGCACGATTCCGTGGACCTGGCGCTGCTGGCCGACCGGCCGTGGATCATGCCGCGCACCGACGCGTCGTGCCACGAACTGACCCAACGCGCCTGCGGCGCCGCCGGTTTCGTGCCCCGCGCCCAGGCCTACTGCGACGACTTCGGGGTCATGTGCGGCCTGGTCGAAGCCGGCCTGGGCGTGGCCCTCGTGCCCTCGGTCGCGCGCAGGCCCGGGGTGGCGTTGCGGCCGTTGAAGCAGCAGGTGTTCCGGACCGTTTCGGCCGTGGTGCGGCATCGGGCGGACGGCCAGCCCGCGGTGCGCGTGGTGCTGGAGCAGCTACGCCAGGTCTGACGACATCACTCGTTTGGGTCTATTGTGGATTCGGGCTATGTTCGCCTGGTGCGCGTGGGCGTTTATGTGGATGGTTACAACCTCTACTACGGCGGAAGAAAGCATTGCGGTCGTGGCAGCGCAGGTTGGCGATGGCTTGATGTGCGGGCGTTGGCGGTCTCGCTGCTGAACGAGCAGGCGGCCAACTGGCCGGGGGCTCGGATCGACCGGATCGTGTACTGCACAGCGCGGATCAGCTCCGCTCACAACGCATCCGGTTCGCAGGACCAGGACGTGTACCTCAAGGCGTTGCTGGCAGCGGGCAGCGTCGATCACATCGAGTACGGCAACTACATCAGCAAGGTGATCAAGCGACCGCTGGCCACCGAGGGCAGCCGCGGCAGGCCCGTGCTGGTCGAACCGGACTGGCCGATCAAGGTGCAGGCCCAGGGGCAGCCGGTGGCCGGGGCGCTGTTCATGGCGTCGGTTGCCACGTTCGAGGAGAAAGGTTCCGACGTCAACGTCGCCTCGCACCTGCTGGTCGACGTGCTGACCGGGGTTGTCGACGCCGTGATGCTGGTCAGCAACGACAGCGACCTCCGGCTGCCCGTTCGCGAGGCTTGGCGACGACTGCCCGTCGGCGTGATCAATCCGGGCAGCGGCTACACGGCGGGCGCCTTGTCCACGAGCGCCGGCACCGGTGTGGGTACTGCTCACCACTGGTGGCGGACGTTGGCCGCCACCGACTACCGAGGTCATCAGTTGCCAGACCCGGCAGGGCGTTATACGAGGCCACCGGGCTGGTGACTCATGCGAGCAAGCATCCGTGCTAACATGCATGCATATCCGCCCGGCCCCTCGTGGGCCGGGTTTTTCTTTGCCCTCAGCTCACGCCAGGTCTGACAGCCACTGCTCGACGCCGGCCACGTGCACCGTCGACCAGCTGCGCGCGAGCTCCGGCTGATGTGCCGCGAGCGCGTCCACGATGGCCCGGTGCTCGGCGACGGTGCGGTCGACGGCGTTCGACTGGGTGATGCCGCGCCAGATGCGGACGCGGACGGTCGGCCCGGCCAGCGTGTCGAGGAGCTGCGCGAGGTAGGCGTTGCCGGAGCAGTGGGCGATGGCGCGGTGGAAGTCGAGGTCGTGCTCGACGAGCTCCTCGACGGACTTCGCCTGTTCGGCGGCATCGCACAGAGCCCTGAGCCGGATGACCTCTTCCGGGTCGATGCGCTGGGCGGCCATGGCGGCGGCCGCCGGTTCGAGGATGCGGCGGACCTGGAGGACCTCCAGCACCGAATCTTCGCCGCGGTGCAGGTCGAGGACGAACGAGAGCGCTCCCAGCAGGTCGTCCGCGCGCAGCGACGACACGTACGTTCCGTCGCCCTGGCGCACGTCGAGCACCCGGACGAGCGACAGCGCCTTCACGGCCTCGCGCAGCGAGTTGCGCGAGAGACCGAGGCGTTCGGCCAGGTCAGCCTCTCGCGGGAGACGGTCGCCCGGCTTCAGCTCGCCGGAAACGATCATCTCCTTGACGCGCAGGATCGCATCGTCGGTGACTGCCACGGCACCCTCAACTCGTTGTAGACCTCGGATGTCTGAACACCAGTATGCGTCACCCGTCATCACGTCTCGGTGATACCGGTTCGGATGACGGTGATTCACCTAGTCTTATGTGGGATGGTTATCTACTAACGAAGCGTGACGCGGGCCCCCGTTGTCGCCATAATGGTCTGGACCATTCAGGGAGGGATCTTGGACGCCGTTGTCGCAGCACCGCGCGCATTGCTCGGTCGCACGATCGTCGGTCCTGCCTCGGTGCGGATCAGGGACGGCCGCATCGTCGAGGTGACCACCGGTGAAGCACCACCCGGCGCGGAGGTCCTATCCGGCGGCCTGCTCACACCGGGCCTGGTGGACATCCAGGTGAACGGCGCCGTCGGCGTCGACTTCGCCGAGGTGGACGCCGCCGGTATGCGCTCGGTCTCAGCAGCACTGCCGGCCACGGGGGTGACCCGCTTCCTGCCGACGTTGATCACCGCACCGGTCGACGTGGTCATCCGCCAGTCCCACGCCGTGCTGGCCGCCGCGGCCACACTGCCGGACGGGATCGGTGCCCGCCCCCTCGGCGTGCACCTCGAGGGCCCGTTCCTCTCGCCGAAACGGGCCGGCGTGCACGACCCGTCGTTCATGGTCGAGCCTGGTCCGGACCAGATCGACGCACTCCTGAACGACGAGGTCCTGCGCCGCGCACTGCGCATGGTGACCCTGGCCCCCGAACAGCCCGGGGGCTTCGAAGCCGTCCGCCGCCTGGTCGAGGCCGGAGTCCTCGTCGCGGTGGGCCACTCCGACGCCACCGGCGAGCAGACCCGCGCCGCCGCCGACGCCGGCGCCCGCATGGTGACGCACCTCTTCAACGCCCAGCGCCCCCTCGGCCACCGCGAACCCGGCGTGCCCGGCGTCGCACTGGTCGACGACCGCTTCACGCTGGGCCTGATCGCGGACCTGGCCCACGTCGGCCCGGACGTGTGCCGCCTCGTGTTCAACGCGGCCGGCGCACGGGTCGCACTGGTGACCGACGCCGTCGCCGCGGCCGGCATGCCACCGGGCCGCTACCAGCTGGGCGGCGCGGACGTCCTGCTCACCGAGGACGGCGTGCCGCGTTCCCCCGAGGGCACGATCGCCGGCTCCGCGCTGACCCTCGACCGGGCCGTGCGCAACATCGTGTCCGTGGGCGTACCCGTGGCCGATGCGCTGGCATCAGCCACGATCGTGCCCGCCGAGGCCATCGGGGAGTCCGGTCTCGGCCGGCTCGCACCCGGTGCCGTCGCGGACCTGGTGTGGTGGGACGACGACCTGCGGCCCAGGAAGGTGTGGGTCGACGGCGAGGTCGTGTTCGACGCCGAGGTGCCGGTCGCGCCGGTCGAGGCGGTCGAGCGGGTTGCCCCGGTCGCCTCGGTGGCTGCGGGGTATGTGGCCGCGGCGCAGTAGGTGACCGCGGGGCCGAAGTTGGCTGCGCAGCCGAAGTTGCTTGCGAGGCCGGAGTTGGCTGCGCAGCGGAAGTTGCCCGCGCAGCTGGAGTTGGCTGCGCAGCCGACGTTGCCCGCGGGGCCGGAGTCGGCTGCGCAGCCGAAGCTGCCCGCAGGCGGTGGACGGCCGCGGGGCGCGGGTTGACCGCGGCCTTGCTCATCACCGGCCCGGTCGGGGTGGGCAAGACGACGGTGGCACAGGCGGTGGGGGATCTGCTCGCACGGGCGGCGGTCCCCCATGCCGTCATCGACCTGGACTGGCTGGCCGCGAGCTGGCCCGCGCCGCCCGGCGACCGGTTCAACTTCGAACTGCAGCTGCGGAACCTCGCGGCTGTCGCGCGCAACTACCTCGACGCCGGCGCGCACCGGCTCGTGCTGGCGGGCGTGGTCGAGAGCAGGGCAGATCGGCAGCGGTACGCCGATGTGCTCGGGGTCGACCTCGCGGTGTGCCGGTTGCGGGCGGATCTGGCGGTGGTCGAGCGGCGGCTGGTCGGGCGGCATCGCGACGACGGCGAGCTGCGGTGGCACGTCGAGCGGTCGCGGGAGCTCGAACGGATCTTCGATGCGGCCGGGGTGGCGGACTTCGTTGTCGCTGCCGATGGCGAGGTGGCCCAGGTGGCCCAGGTGGCCGAGAGCGTTGCCGGCGCGGCCGGGTGGTTGTGATGCCTGGGGCCGTGGTGCTCGATCCGTGACGGCGAAGGGTCGTGCGGGCGGGTGGCTCGGCGGTGGACCGGGACAAGACAGCGGAGGGGCGTGGCGGGCGATGTGGCCGTCGCGCCCCTCACGCGTTTCCTCATCTGCGGGCGCACGAGGTCATGGGTTCCGGACATGACTCAACAGACGACCCCGAGCGCGGATCCGGACAACCTTCACCCGATCGAGTGGTCCGAAGGGGCAAGGACACGATAAGGGGCCGCCCGGAACTCCGGACGGCCCCACAAACCCGCAAACCCACGAACACGCAGCCGGCGAACGGCGAACGGCTAGAGCGTCCGCGTCACCTTGTTCAGCCCCCGAGGGCTGTCCGGGTCACCGCCACGCGCCAGCGCCAGCCCGTGCGCGAGCCGCTGCACCGGCAGGATCTCCAGCACCGGCGCCACCTCCTCGGCGGTTTCCGGGATCGCGATCGCCAGCGTCGCCCCCACCTTCTCCGAGGCCGACCCGACCGCGACGACGTCGGCGCCGCGGGAGTGGACCACGTCGAGGGCGTCGCGCAGCGAGTCGCCGCCCTTGCCGAGTGACGTGATCGCCAGCACCGCGGTTTCGCCGTCGACGGCCGCCACCGGGCCGTGCAGCAGGTCGGCGCCGCTGTACGCGCGGGCGGCCAGGTAGGACGTCTCGGCGAGCTTCAGCGAGGCTTCCAGGGCGGTGGCGTACGAGTAGCCACGGCCGGTCGTCAGCACCCGGTCCACGAACCGGTACCGCCGCACGGCTTCCTCGACGGTCGGCGTCGAGGCGTCCAGCGTCACCTGGGCCAGGTCGCCCAGCGAAGCCGCCGCCTCGCCGTTGCCGCCGCGCACGGCGTCGATCAGCAGGTACAGCGCCAGCAGGGTCGCCGAGTACGTCTTGGTGGCCGCCACCGCGTGTTCGACGCCGGCCGACACGTCCACCGACAGCTCGGCGGCCGCGTTCAGCGGGGAGGTCGCCGTGTTCGTCACGGCCACGGTCAGGGCGCCGCGGCGGCGGGCGGAGGCGGTGACCTCCAGCAGGTCGGGGGAGCCGCCGGACTGCGAGACCGTCACCAGCAGCACGTCGCGCAGGTCCGGTTCGGCGCCGTACAGCGTGGTGGTCGACGCGGAGACCAGGCCGGCGGGCAGCTGCAGCAGGATTTCGGTCAGGTACTTCGCGTAGATCGCCGCGTGGTCGCTGGAGCCGCGCGCGGCGAACAGCACGAACCGCGGCGCGCGCTCACGGATGACAGCGGCCACGGAAGCGATCGACGACCGCGATGCGTACAGGGACGAGAAGATCGACGGCTGCTCGGCGATCTCCGCGGCCATGTGGCGGCCGGGCTGGGGCGTGGTCATGTCGTGCCTTTCAGGATCAGCTCGGCCGCGGCTCGGAGGCTCACCCGCGAACCGCCGTGGGTGTCGATGCGGGCGACGCTGCCCAGGTCGGGACCAGGCACGCCGGTTTCGACGTGCACCACGTCCAAGCCCAGATTAGTTAAGTTTGTTACCAGTTGTCGAGCGCTGGTGTGGCGGTGGGCGTCACGCGTCACCACCACAATCGTGCGCGTGCCGGCAGCGCGCGCAACTTCGTCCGCGGAGATGTCGCGTGCGGCGATCACCTCGGTGCCCGGCAGGACCTCGGCCAGGTAGGGGCCCAGGCCCCACGGGACGTCGCCGACCGCGATCGACGGGTCCACCACCAGGTCCACGACGACCGGGTCCGCACCGACACTAACCCGGCCACGTGCCGAAACAGCACGTCGAGCGGCCGTGAGACCGATCTCAGCGTCGTGCGCGTCGACGGTCGAGGGGGGCAGGCCGAGCGCCAGCGAGCGGGCGGCGGCCTGGGTCAGGCGTTCCTCGGACAGCTTGCCCGCCTTCACCGCGGCCACGATCGAGTCGATCAGCCACTGGATCTCGGCGTCGTCCAGCGGCATGCCGCCCAGACACATCGCGTCGACACCCGCGGCCAGCGCGCGCACCGCGCCCTCCGCCAGGTCGCCGCCCACGGCCTTCATGTCGAGGCCGTCGGTGATCACCGCGCCGGTGAAGCCCAGCTCGTTGCGCAGCAGGTCGATCGCGTGCTTGTTCAACGTCACGGGCGCGCTGCCCCACTCGGGGATCACGAGGTGCCCGGTCATGATCGACCGCACCCCCGCGTTCACCGCCGCGCGGAACGGCACCAGTTCCACCGCGCGCAGCTGCTCCTCGGTGCGCGGCAGCACGGGCAGCTGCTCGTGCGAGTCCTCTGTGGACGCACCGTGGCCGGGGAAGTGCTTGGCGCACGCGGCGACGCCGACGGCCTGCAACCCCTCCACCCACGCGGCGACGTGCCGCGCGGCCAGCACCGGGTCGGAGCCGAAGGCCCGCACGCCGATGATCGGGTCGTCCAGCGTCAGCACCAGGTCCGCGGACGGCGCCAGGTTCAGCGAGATCCCGCACTTCGCCAGCCGCGCGCCGATCGACGCGGCCACCGACCGGGTCAGGTCGAGGTCGTCCGCCACGCCCAGGGCGTAGTTGCCCGGCACCTCGGACCCGCGGCCCGCGTCGAGGCGGGTGACGTCGCCGCCCTCCTCGTCGATGCCGATCACCACGTCCGGCCGCACCGAGCGCAGCTCCGAGCACAGCGAGGTCACCTGCGAGTCGGACACCACGTTGCGGCCGAACAGGACCACACCGCCGAGACCGTCAGCGACCCGGCGCAGCAACCAGTCGGGGGCGGTCGTCCCGTGAAACCCGGGCAGCAGAACCGCAGCGGCCAGCTGATCCACGCGTCATCCCTTCACTGCACCGGCGGTGACGCCGGCGACCATCTTGCGCTGGACGATGAGGAAGAACACCAGTGCGGGCACGGTGAACAGCACCGAAGCGGCCATCGCGCCACCCCAGTCGGTGCCGAACGCGGTCTGGAAGCCCGACAGCCACACCGGGAGCGTCTCCCGGTCCTGGCTGCGGATCAGCACCTTCGCGAACAGGAACTCGTTCCACGCCGTGATGAACGCGAACACCGACGTCGCCACGAGACCCGGCCCGAGCAGCGGCAGGGTCACCTTCTGGAACGCGCCCCACCGCCCGCAGCCGTCGACCATCGCGGCCTCTTCGAGCTCGGCCGGGATGCCGTTGACGAACCCGCGCAGCGTCCACGCGCAGAACGGCAGCGTGACCGCGAAGTACACGAGCACCAGCGACGAGAGGTGTTCGTAGAGCTGAAGGTCCCGCATCATCAGGAACATCGGGATGAGCAACGCCTCGAACGGCGCCATCTGCGCCACCAGCATCAGCAGCACGAAGCCCTTGCGCCCGCGGAACGCGAAGCGCGACATGGCGACGGCCGCCATGATGCCGATGATGATCGCCGCGAGCACCGCGACGAGCGTGACCATCAGGCTGTTGCCCAGCGCCGACAGGAAGCCCGGCTTGGTCCACGCGGTGACGAAGTTGGAGAACGTCACCGAGAACGGGACCAGGTCGTAGTCCGACGTGATCGTCGAACCCTTCGGCTTCAACGCCGACGTGATCATCCAGTACGTCGGGAAGAGGAAGAACAACGCGAGGAAGAGGCCGGCGATGTTCGCCGCTGACTTCTTGAGCATCAGATCTTGCCCTCCTCGGTCTGCAGCAGCTTGCGCAGGTACTGGAACGTGATCAGGCCGAGGATGACCATCATCAGCACGCTGATCGCGGCGGCCACGCCGAAGTGGCTCTTCGCGATGCCCTCCAGGTACTGCAGCACCGGCAACGTCGTGCTCTCACCGCTCGGACCGCCCTCGCGGAACACCCAGATCTGCGCGAAGACCTTGAAGTCCCACAGCACCGACAGGAACGTCACCATCATCAGCAGCGACCGGATCTCCGGCCACGTCACCGCGCGGAACGTCTGCCAGCCGGAGGCACCGTCGATGCCGGCGGCCTCGTAGAGGTCGCGCGGGATGCCGACGAGACCGGCGTACAGCGAGAACGCCAGGAACGGGATCGCCTGCCACACGATCAGCAGGCCGACGACCGACAGCGTCGAGGAGCCGGACGAGAACCACGAGTACCCGGCGAAGGAGTCGAACCCGAGCTGCACCAGCGTCTTGTTCAAGATGCCGTAGTTCTGGTCGAACATCCACTGGTAGACCGTGGTGGACGCGAGGATCGGCATCGCCCACGCGCAGAGCATCGAGACCTGCAACGCGATCCGCACCCACGGCGTCAGCACGCGCATCAGCAGCGCGATGCCGAGGCCCATGCCCACGGAGGCGACGACGACGGCCACGGTGAACACGACGGTCCGCAGCGAGACGGTCCAGAACCGCTCGTCCTGCAGCACGGCCGCGTAGTTGTCGAGGCCGGTCCACACGATCTCGCCGCGCACCAGCTCGCCGAGGTTGAGCTGGCGGAAGCTCGTCACGAACACCGAGACGACCGGCCAGCCGATCAGCCAGAGGATCGCGATGAGCGCGGGGGCCAGCAGCAGGTAGGGCAGCGCCCGGTCGAAGGCGCTGCCCCGGCGGCGGCGCTTGCGCGCCCCACCCGTCACGGCAGGCGGCAGCGCCGGCGGGGTGGTTCCCCCGGCCGGCGCTGCCGTTTCGGTCGTCTTGACGGCCGTCATCTCGGCTGGGCTATCCCATGGCCTTGGTGACGGCGTCGCTCGCGTCCTTCGTGGCCTGGTCCAGCGACTTCGCGCCGGTCAGGTACGCGGTGAGCGCGTCCTTCAGCGGGTTCTGGCCCGCCTCGACGGCCGCCCACTTCGGCGTCACCGGGGTGACCTTGCCGTTGGGGGACGACTCCGCCATGGCCTTGCCGATCGCGTTGGTCGCGAGCTTCGCGGTGTCCTTCGAGGTACCGGGGACGGCGCCACCCTCGGCGAGCATGTCCTGGTACTTCTTCGACGACAGCAGCGACAGGTACTTCTTCGCCGCGGCGGCGTTCTTGCTGGACGCCGGGATCGCGAGGTTCGAGCCACCGAGGAACACGGGCGCGGCCGCGCCGGCCTTCTTCGACGGGATCGGGAACGCCGAGGTCTTGTCCTTCAGCTCCGGCTTGGCCTTGACGGCACCGGCGAGCTCCCACGGGAGGCCGACCATCATGCCGACGTTGCCCGTGCCGAAGACCTCCATCTGCTGGGGCTTCGCCTCGTCGATGTCGGCAGGGACCTTCTTGACGGCCGAGGCGTCGTAGAGCGCCTTGTACGCCTCGAAGCCCGCCTTGGACTGCGCGGAGTCGAGCGTGCTCGTCCACTTGCCCGCGTCCTGCTTGGCGACGTCGCCGCCCTCGTCCCAGATCAGCGAGAGCAGGAAGTACCAGGACTGACCCGGCAGGTACAGGGCCTGGAAGTCCGGGTTGGCCGCGTTCGCGGCCTTCAGCTTGGTGATCGCGTCGATCCACTCGGCCCGCGACGTCGGCGGCTTCGCGATGCCGGCCGCCTGGAACAGGTCCGTGCGGTAGATGACGGTGCGGTTCGCCGCGTAGAACGGCACACCGTACTGCTTGCCGTTGAGCGTCAGCGAGTCCTTCAGACCGCCCAGCCACTCACCGCTGTTGAACTGGCTCGCGTCCGCGGTCAGGTCGGCCAGCGTGCCCTGGTCCGCGAAGCTCGCGGTCTGGGTGTTGCCGAGCTCGATGACGTCCGGCGGCGTGCTGCTGGCCAGCGCGGTGGTCAGCTTCTCCTGGATGCCGGTCCACTTCTGGACCTCGTACTTGACCTTGATGCCGTTCGCCGACTCGAACTCCTTGTTCAAGGCGTCGGTCAGGGTCGCCGGCGCGGAGCCGTCCATGAGCCACACGGTGATCTCTTTGGTCTCCGTGCTGCTACCGGTGTTCGTGCTCGTGCCACATCCCGACACGGCCACTGCCAGTGCGGCGGCACCAGCAGCGAGTCCTCTCCAGCCCTTCACAGTCGCGCCCTTTCAGCAAGCCCGGCCCCTCGGCCGGAACGCCCAAGTGGTGTAGACCAATGCGGAACAGCGTGTGCCGCGTCACTGCTCCTGTCAAGCGCGTTGCCAAAGCGTTGCGGAGTCCTCGGACCTTTTTTGTGTCGAATGGCGGGGGTTCGAACGCACGGGAGGACGCGGACAAGGCATCCTTGTGGGGCGTGACGTGAAGTGCGAGGAGGAGGCCATGCTGGAGACGACGCCTGCATCAGGCGTGGACGCCAGGACGCGTGCACAGCGCGAACCCAAGTACTGGGGTCTCAAGCGGCACCTGCTCGACCTGTTGAGGGCGTTGCCGCCCGGTTCGCCGATCCCCACGGAACGGTCGCTGGCCGCGGAGTTCGACGTCTCCAGGACCACCGTCCGCCAGGCGCTCGCCGAGCTGACGGTCGAGGGGCGGCTGCTCCGGGTGCAGGGCAAGGGCACCTTCGCGGCCGAGCCCAAGGTCGCCCAGAGGTTGCAGCTGTCGTCGTACACAGAGGACATGCGGGCCCAGGGTCGCGTGCCGTCGTCGAAGCTGATCGAGGCCTCGGAGATGCCCGCGGAGGCGGAGCTGGCCCGGCTGCTCGGCGTGCGTCCCGGCGCCAAGGTGCTGCGGCTGCACCGGCTGCGCCTGGCCGACAACGAGCCGATGGCGATCGAGACGACCCACCTCGCGCTGGGCCGGTTCCGCGGCCTGCGCCGCTACCTGGCGCCCGGTGCCTCGCTGTACCAGGTGCTGTCGGAGCGGTTCGGCGTCGAGATGGGACACGCGGAGGAGACCATCGAGACCGCGCTGGCCTCGCCGGAGGAGGCCGAGCTGCTCGGCGCGGACATCGGCCTGCCGATGCTGCTGCTGTCGCGGCACTCGTTCGACACCGAGGGCAGCCCGATCGAGTGGGTGCGCTCGGTCTACCGCGGCGACCGGTACAAGTTCGTCGCCACGCTGAACCGGCCGTCCTGAGCGGCCGCGCATGATCGCCTGGGGGACGCCACGCGCCCGCGCGGTGCTGGCCACCACGATCCTCGGCTCCGGCATGGCGATGCTCGACGGGACGATCGTCAACGTCGCCCTGCCCCGCATCGGCGCGGAGTTCAGCGCGTCGGTCACCGACCTGCAGTGGATCCTCAACGGCTACATGCTCGCGCTGGCCTCGCTGATCCTGGTCGCCGGCTCGCTCGGTGACCGCTTCGGCCGCCGCCGGGTCTACGTGGTCGGCGTGGTCTGGTTCGGCGTCGCCTCGTTGCTGTGCGGCGTGGCGTGGGACGTGCCGGTGCTGGTCGCGGCACGGGTGCTGCAGGGCGTGGGCGCGGCGTTGCTGACGCCGGGAGCGCTCGCGATCCTGCAGTCGTCGTTCAACCGGGAGGACCGGTCACGGGCGATCGGCGCCTGGTCGGGGCTGTCCGGTGTGGCCACGGCGATCGGGCCGTTCGTCGGCGGGCTGCTGGTGCAGGCCTGGTCGTGGCGGCTCGCGTTCCTGGTGAACCTGCCGGTCGCGGCGCTGTGCGTGTTCCTCGCGCTGCGCTCGGTGCCGGAGTCGCGCGACGAGACCGCGGGCCACCCGAACTACCTCAGCGCGCTGGTCGGGGCGGTGGGCCTCGCGTTGCTCACCGGCGGTCTGGTCGAGCAGTCGTACCCGGTGGCGGCCCTCGGGCTGGTCGCGATGATCGCGTTCGGCGTGGTCCAGGTGCGTTCGCACGACCCGCTGGTGCCGCCGGAGCTGTTCCGCGACCGCACGTTCCTGGTGGCGAACCTGCTGACGTTCCTGGTCTACGCGGCGCTCGGCGGCGTGATGGTGCTGCTGGTGCTCCAGCTGCAGGTGTCGCTGGGCTACTCGCCGACGGCGTCCGGCCTGGCCAGCGTGCCGATCACGATCATCATGCTGCTGGCGTCGTCCACCTCGGGCAAGATCGCCCAGCGCTACGGCCCCCGCTGGCAGCTGATCCTCGGGCCGATCGTCGTGGGCCTGGGCATGCTGCTGCTGCGCAACGCCGAACCCGGCGCGGACTACCTGACCGGTGTGCTGCCGGGCGTGCTGGTGTTCGGCCTCGGCCTGGCCGCGGTGGTCGCACCGGTCACCGCGACCGTGCTCGCCTCGGCACCCGACCACCACGCGGGCGTCGCGTCCGGCGTGAACAACGCCGTGGCACGCACCGGGAGCCTGCTCGCGATGGCCGTGCTGCCCGCCGCCGTGGGCCTCGTGGGCGACGACTACGCCGACCCGGCGGTGATGACCTTGGGCTGGCGGATGGCGCTGGTGCTGTGCGCGGTGGCGGCGATCATCGGCGGCCTGCTCGCGTTCGGCGTGGACAACCGCGTGCTGGCCACCGACCACGAGCAGCCGGACAACCCGCACCCCGGCGACTGCCTGCACTGCGGCGTCGAGGGACCGCCGACGCACGTCCGGTCAGGCGGCGAGAAGGCGCGCCAGTAGCGCGGGGTCGATGTTGCCGCCGGACACGACGGCGACACCGGTCCCCGCACCGGCCAGCTTGGCCAGCGCGGCCACCGCCACCGCACCACTGGGCTCGGCGACCAGCCGCGCCTGCCTGGCCAGGGCCGCCACCGCGCCGAGGATCTCCTCCTCGGTCACGGTGACCACGTCGTCGACGTACGCGCTGATGTGCGCCCACGTCAGCTCCGACGGCTCGTCCCGCAACGCGTCGGCGACCGTCCGGGCCCGTTCCACCGGGTCCCACCGCACCAGCTGGCCCGCCCGCAGCGACGCCGCGACGTCCCCGGCCAGCGCGGGCTCGGCGCCGATCACCCGCACCTCCGGCTTGATCGACTTGATCGCGGTGGCCACCCCGGAGATCAGCCCGCCACCGGACATCGGCACCACGACGACGTCGGCGGACGGCAGGTCGGCCAGCACCTCCAGCCCGATGGTGCCCTGACCGGCGATCACGTCCGGGTGGTCGAACGGCGGGATCAGCGCCGCGCCGCGTTCGGCGACGAGCTCCTCCGCCCGTTGCACCCGCTCGGTGATCCCGACGATGAAGACCTCCGCGCCCAGCGCGCGGGTGGCCTCGACCTTGACCTCCGGCGTGTTCGACGGCATCACGATCGCGGCCGGCACCCCGTGCAGCCGGGCCGCGTACGCGACGGCCTGCGCGTGGTTGCCGCTGGAGTACGCCACCACGCCGCGGGAGCGGTCCTCCAGTCGCGCCAGCGCGTTGAGCGCACCGCGCAGCTTGAAGGCGCCGATCGGCTGCAACGACTCCGGCTTGAGCCACCCGGACCCGAACGGCAGCAACGGCGTGCGCACCACGTGCGGCGCGATCACCTCGGCCGCCGCCCGGATCGATGAGAGCGTGATCATCCGAGGATCGACGCGAGCAGCGCGGGCTCGATGTTGCCGCCGGACACCACCGCGACCGTCTTGCCCTCCGGCAGCGACCGGTTCAGGTACGCCGCGACGACCGTGGCACCGGACGTCTCGGACACCACGCGGGTGCGCCGCACGAGCTGCCGCACGGCGTCGCGGATCTCGTCCTCGGACACGGTGACGATGTCGTCCACGTACTCCTTGATGTGCGCCCACGTCAGATCGGACGGCTCCGCGCGCAGCCCGTCGGCGCTCGTGCGGGCGCGGTCGTGCGCGTCCCACCGCACCAGCTCGCCGGCGTGCAGCGACGCCGCGGCGTCACCGGCCAGCTCCGGCTCGACACCGATCACGCGGGCGTTGGGGCACAACGCCTTCACGGCCACGGCAACACCGGAGATCAGCCCGCCGCCGCTCACCGGCACCAGCACCGTGGCCACGTCCGGCAGGTCCTCGCAGATCTCCAGGCCGACCGTGCCCTGCCCGGCGATCACGTCGAAGTGGTCGAACGGCGGGATCAGCGTGGCACCGCGTTCCTCGACCAGCTCGGCCGCGCGCGACTCCCGTTCGGTGATGCCGACGACGAACACCTCGGCACCGTGCGCGCGCGTCGCGTCGATCTTGAGCTGCGGCGTGTTCTCCGGGACGACGATCGCGGCCGGCATGCCGAGCAGCTTGGCCGCGTACGCCACGGCCTGCGCGTGGTTACCGCTCGAATACGCCACGACACCGCGCGCACGGTCCTCGGAAGCTATGCGGGACAACGCGTTCGTGGCACCGCGTTGCTTGAACGCGCCGATCGGCTGCAGGTTCTCCGGCTTGATCCACAGCGAGGAGTCGAAGGCCAGCAACGGGGTGCGGACGACGTGGGGGGCGATCGCGGCGGCGGCCGCGCGGATGTCCTCGATGGTCACCAGGCGCATGCGTCGATGATGCACGTCACGGGGGCCCAACCGGTGAACTGTGCCCAACGTCCTACGTGTGTCATGGCTGATAAGGAGAAGATCACCCCCGTCAAGCTCGTCGCGAGCGTGCTCGCCGCCGTCACCGCGGCCGTGCTGAGCCTGCGCCTCAACGTGGTCGGCACGATCATCGGCGCGGTCCTCGCGAGTGTCGTCACCACCGTGGGAGCGGTGCTCTACCAACGGTCGATGGAACGCGAGAAGCGCTGGCAGGTCATCGTCGTCGGCGGTCTGCTCGCCTTCGTCGTCGCCGTTCTCGCCGTCACGAGCGTCCAGCTCGTCTCCGGCACACCGATCGGGCCCGTGCAGAAACCGGAGAAGTCGGAGCGGTCGGAGCCCGCCGAACCGCAGAAAACGGTCACCCGCACCGAAACCAGCACACCGCCGCCCACCGAGACGGTCACCGTCACCGTCCCTCCCGGCACGTCCGGACAGTCGCCGACCGAAAGCACCACGACCACTGCGCCGACCACCACGACGTCGGATGCGCGGCAGTCGACCGGCGGCTCGGCGCCTCCGACCACGACCCAACCCATTCGGTGATCACGTCACTACTTTGAGCGATAGTTAACTGTCAATTGCTACGCACCGCAGTTGATCTGTCGTGAGCTGTGACACACTTCGTCCACAGTCGGGTTCGAGCGTCATAGGTAACAGGCTGGTAACGTCACTCGAACGGGCGAAAGTTTAGCTCCGAAAGAGACTGAAGGAGGGTGCGATGCGGCTCGTGGACGAACCACTGGAGCGCAGTGCCCTCGGCCGAGAGGCCGGAAACGGAGGAGTGGGAGGGGTGGGGCGACCCCTGCCGCCGCCCCACCACCCGTCCCCCTAGAGCCCCCGAGAGAGGTCCCTGCAACCGATCTCTCGGGTTCCCCTGCACCCGAAAGTGAGGGAGACGTCTGATGAACCGCACGAGTGCGGCCCGTGTAACCGGTGCCGTTCTGCTGGCCACCGGAGTCGTGACTGCTCTCAGCGTACCGGCGTTTGGCGCGCCTGCCGCGCCGGTCGGCGGAACTGGTTCCGATACGGAGAGCTACTCGGCCGAGTTGCTCCAAGCGGTCCAGCGTGATTTGGGCCTGAACGCTGACCAGGCACGCGTCCGGTTGGCCTCTGACCTCAAGTCGAGCGAAATCGCGGAGCAGGCGAAGGCCACTCTGGGCGACGCGTTCGGTGGTGCCTGGATCGACCAGACGAGCGGCAGACTGACCGTCGCCGTGACCAGGTCGGGACTCTCCGTGACCGGCGCGGACACCAAGGTCGTCAAGAACTCGCTCACCCAGCTCAACGGCACCAAGTCGGTCCTCGACCTGATGAGCGCTCCTCAGTCGATCGCCGCGTGGCGCGTGGACGAGAAGTCGAACAGCGTCGTGATCGAGGTCAACAAGAACACCAGGGACGCCGCGGCGGAGAAGTTCATCGCCACCGCGAAGTCGCTCAACCCGGCCGTCGCGGTCGAGGAGGTCACCGAGAACGCCAAGCCGCTGTACGACCTGCGTGGTGGCGACGCCATCTACATGGGCAGCGGCGGCCGGTGCTCACTCGGCTTCTCGGTCAGCGGCGGCTTCGTGACCGCGGGCCACTGCGGCACCACCGGCACCTCGGTGTCCGGCTACAACCGCGTGGCGGCCGGCACGTTCGCCGGCTCGACGTTCCCCGGCAACGACTACTCCTGGGTGCGCACCAACTCCAACTGGACCCCGCGTCCGTGGGTCAACCGCTACAACGGCACCAACGTGACCATCCAGGGCTCCACCGTGGCCGCGATCGGCGCACAGATCTGCCGTTCGGGTTCCACGACCGGCTGGCACTGCGGCACGGTCCAGGCCTACAACCAGACCGTGAACTACCCGCAGGGCACCGTCCGCGGCCTCACGCGCACCAACGTGTGCGCGGAGCCCGGTGACTCCGGTGGTTCGTGGGTGGCGGGCTCCGGCTTCGGCCAGGCCCAGGGCGTCACGTCCGGTGGCTCCGGCAACTGCACCTCCGGCGGCACCACGTACTTCCAGCCGGTCAACCCGATCCTGTCGCGCTACGGCCTCACCCTGACCCGCGGCTAGATCCTCCAGCTCCACCCGTGAAGCGCCGTGACACCACTGGTGTCGCGGCGCTTTCCGGTTGCGCGGCTAGCTGAACTGCACCGACCGCTTCGACAGCCCGTACCAGAAGCCGTCGACGCTGGTGCGGGCCTTCTCGTCGCTGGCCGCCCCCAGCGCCACGAACAACGGCGCGAAGTGCTCGGTCCGCGGGTGCGCGATGCCGGCCGCGGGCGCCTTCACCTGGAAGTCCAGCAACGCGTCCACGTCACCGGCCGCCAGCTGCCGGTGTGCCCAGTCGTCGAACTCCCGCGACCACGACGGCGGCGCGTAGTCCGGTCCGGCCGGGAAGTTCACGCAGCTCAGGTTGTGCGTCATGAACCCGCTGCCGACGATCAGGACGTTCTGCTCCCGCAGCGGCGCGAGCTTGCGCCCGATCCCGTGCAGCTCACGCGGGTCGAGCGTGGGCATCGAC
The DNA here is from genome assembly GCF_001279525.1 of Nocardia sp. NRRL S-836. Classification (GTDB taxonomy): domain Bacteria; phylum Actinomycetota; class Actinomycetes; order Mycobacteriales; family Pseudonocardiaceae; genus Lentzea. Next base: position 43,360 of record NZ_LGDY01000099.1, read on the forward strand.
AGCTGGAGCACCGGCACATCCGCGTCCGGGAACATCTCCTTCAGCGGCACGTACGCGCCGTGGTCCAGCCCGCGCTGCTCGTCCTGCCGAACGTGGCCGCCGAGCAGCTTGCGCACGTCCCGCGCCAGGCCGGGTGCGCCCGGTGCGGCGTAGGTGACGTCGTAGTAGCGCTGCGGGAAGCCCCAGAAGTCGTAGACCAGCGGAACGGTCTCGGTGGCACCGATCGTCGTCGGCGCCTCCTCCCAGTGCGCGGAGACCACGAGCACGGCCTCCGGGCGCGGGAGCGTGGCGGACCAGTCCTTGAGCTCTCTGGTCCACGTGGCGTCATCGGCCAGCGGGGGTGCCCCGTGGCTCAGGTACAGCACTGGTGCGCTCACGGGTTCGAGCGTACGCCGAGTTGTTCAAATTTCAACGACTAAGTTCAAATTTGAACGATTCGGCCGCGGCCTTCGGGTCCTCGGCGTCGGTGATGGCCCGCACGACGACCACGCGCGTCGCCCCCGCGGCCGTGACCTCGTGCAGGTTCCCCAGGTCGATGCCGCCGATCGCGAACCACGGCCGCGCGCTCGTCGTGGCCCTGACCAGGTCCAGTCCCGGCGCCGGGCGGCCGGGCTTGGTCGGCGTCGACCAGCACGGTCCGGTGCAGAAGTAGTCGACGCCGGGCTCGTCGGCCGCGGCCCGCATCTGGTCGACGTCGTGGGTGGACCGGCCGATCACCGGGCCGTCGCCGATGATCGCGCGCGCCAGCGGCACCGGCAGGTCGTCCTGGCCCAGGTGCAGCACGTCGGCGTCCACGGCGTGCGCGATGTCCGCGCGGTCGTTGACGGCCAGCAGCTTCCCGTGGCGCGCGGTGGCTTCCGCGAGCACCTCGATCGCCGCGAGCTCCTGCCTGGCCTCCAGCGACTTGTCCCGCAGCTGGATGATGTCGACGCCACCGGCGAGGGCGGCGTCCGCGAACTCGGCCAGGTCGGGCCGGTCCGGCGTGCAGAGGTACAGCGTCGCGTCGGCGAGTCGTTGCCTGATCAGGTTTCCGTCGAGTCCTGGCACGCACGCACGTTAACCGTTATGTTGAAGGCGGTCCGCACGGGAGCCTGGAGAACACCGGGCTGAGAGGGAGCGTGGTTCGCTCCGACCGTCGAACCTGATCCGGGTCATGCCGGCGCAGGGAGCGTGAATGCCTTGAGCAGTGTGGAAGTGACCGTCCTCGGCGGCGGTGTCATCGGCCTGTCCGTCGCACTCGTCGCGGCACGGGCCGGCTACTCGGTCTCGGTGTCCGACCACGGTTCCCCGCACGCGGGCTCACGGGTCGCGGGCGGCATGCTCGCACCGCTCACGGAGGCCTGGCCGGGCGAGGAAGCCGTGGTGGCGCAGGGTGTCGAGGCGCTGGCGATGTGGCCGGAGTTCGCCGCGTCGATCGGCGTCGAGCTGTTCACCGCGGGCACGCTGGCGGTCGGCACGTCCCCCGGCGACCTCACCGACCTGCGGCACGCCGGGCAGCTGCTGACCTCCCGCGAGATCCGCGCCTTCGAACCCTCACTGGGTCCCGCCGTGCGCGGCGGTGTGCACACGAACGACCTCGCCGTCGACAACCGCGCGCTGCTGTCCGCGCTGCGCAAGGCGTGCGGCGAGGCGGGCGTGCGGTCCGATGTGGACGGAAAGATCAAGGTGATCGCGGCGGGGGCGTGGAGCGCGGGGCTGCACCCGGCGCTGCGGGACGTGGTCCGGCCGGTCAAGGGCGAGATCCTGCGCCTGACCCACCGGCCCGGCGCGTTGCCGCCGCCGAGACACACCATCCGCGCGCTGGTCCAGGGCCGTGCCGTCTACCTGGTGCCGCGCACGGACGGCGTGGTCGTCGGCGCCACCCAGTACGAGGCCGGGTTCGACACCGACGTGACCGTCGCCGGCGTGCGGGATCTGCTGCGGGACGCGGAGGTCGTGCTCCCGGGCCTCGCGGAGTACGCGCTGACCGAGACCGCCGTCGGGTTCCGCGCGGGCAGCCCGGACAACGTCCCGGTGGTGCGCGTGCTCGAACCCGGCGTGATCGCCGCGACCGGCCACCACCGCAACGGCCTGTTGCTGGCACCCCACACCGCGCGCGAGGTGCTGCGGCTGCTGCGTGAAGGAGGAACGTCGTGAAAGCAAAGGTCAACGGCACTTCCCGGGACCTCGCCGACGGCACGTCGGTGGCCGCGGTGGTGTCGCTGGTGGGTGCGCCCGCGCAGGGCGTGGCCGTCGCACTCGACGGCGCCGTGGTGCCGAAGGCGTTGTGGGAGAAGACGATCGTGCCGGACGGCGGCGTGGTCGAGGTGCTGACCGCTGTCCAGGGAGGCTGACGTGGACGATCCGCTGATCATCGCGGGCCGGGAGTTCCGCTCCCGCCTCATCACCGGCACCGGCGGTGCCGCGAACCTCTCCGTGCTGGAACGCGCGCTCGTCGCGTCCGGCACCGAGCTCACCACCGTGGCCATGCGCCGGGTCGACGCCGCGGGCCAGACCGGTGTGCTGGAGCTGTTGCGCCGCCTGGGCATCGAGGTCCTCCCGAACACCGCGGGCTGCCGCACCGCCGCCGAGGCCGTGCTGACCGCGCAGCTCGCCCGTGAGGCGCTGGAGACGAACTGGGTCAAGCTGGAGGTCGTCCACGACGAGGAGACCCTGCTGCCCGACCCGGTCGAGCTCCTCGACGCGGCCGAACGCCTGGTCGGCGACGGCTTCGTCGTGCTGCCCTACACGAACGACGATCCGGTCCTGGCGTCGAAGCTGCAGGACATCGGCTGCGCGACCGTGATGCCGCTGGGCTCGCCGATCGGCACCGGCCTGGGCATCCGCAACCCGCACAACATCGAGCTGATCACCGCACGCGCCACCGTTCCGGTCGTGCTGGACGCGGGCATCGGCACCGCGTCCGACGCCGCGCTGGCCATGGAGCTCGGCTGTTCGGCGGTGCTGCTCGCCACGGCCGTGACCCGCGCGGACGACCCGGAACTCATGGCCGCCGCGATGCGTTGTGCGGTGGAGGGCGGGCGGATGGCTCGGCTCGCCGGGCGGATTCCGCAGCGCTTTTGGGCCCAAGCGTCCTCGCCCGCCCGCTGAGCCGTTACCTTGGTTGCCCGCACGTGAGTTCGCGTCGGTCGTTCGCCGGTCGTGCCCGCCGGACGGCCGGTTTCCCGGCGAACACGCCGCGGGCAGGGCGATCATGCACAGCCGAGGAGGACGACAAGCCGTGACGGCCCCCATTGCCGCCGAGGTCGAGGACGCGACCGCGCGCCTGTACCTGGCGATCGGCCGGCTGGCCCGGTTGCTGCGACGCACCGGTTCCCCCGGACTCGGCCCCGGCGCGGTCTCCGCGCTCGCGACGCTCGCCCGCTGCGGCCCCATGCGCCTGGGCGACCTCGCGACCAAGGAGGGCGTCGCCCCTCCCACGTTGTCCCGCATCGTCGCCGCGCTGGTCGAGGCCGGGTACGTGAAGCGCGAACCCGACCCGCAGGACGGCCGCGCCTGGCTCGCCACCCCCACGCCCGAGGGCGAGACGATGGTGTCCGGCGTGCGCTCCGCCCGTGTGCGTGAGCTGCAGCGCCGCATCGAACAGCTCACGCCCGACCACCAGTCCGCGCTCGTGAACGCCCTGGACGCGCTGGAGACCCTGGTCGGGGAAGAGTCGAAGTAGTTCCACGGCGCCGATCTGCCCAGGACGAACATCACCGTTCCCGTTCTGGGTGGACGCGCCGGGATAACCTTGTGGAAACTTTCCGGCGAACATAGGGGCCACCGCATGAGTCGCCCGGTTGCGGTGCTGGACATCGACGGAACGGTCGCCGACGTCCAGCACCGGCTGCACCTGCTCAGCTCCGACTCACCCGCGCGGTGGACGGCCTTCTTCGACGCTGCCGGAGGGGACGGCCTGCTGCAGCAGGGCGCCGCGCTGGCGCACAAGCTCGCGGTGGACCACGACATCGTGTGGCTCACCGGCCGTCCCGTGCGGATCGCGGACCTCACCCGCCGGTGGCTCGCCGAGTACGGCCTGCCGACCGGCACGTTGCTGATGCAGCGCGAGGGCGACCGCAGACCCGCCCAGGTCGTCAAGCTCGAACGGCTCCAGGAGATCCGGCACCGCCGCACGGTGGTCATGGTCGTGGACGACGACCCGCGGGTCGTGCGCCACCTCCGCGAGGCCGGGCTGCCCGTCCACCAGGCCTCCTGGTCCTCGTGGACGCCCACCAACAGCAACGAGAGCTGACGCGGCTCCTCGCCGTCAGCGGTCCTGACCGGCGAAGAGCCGCAGCAGCGCCTGGTTGAAGGCGTCGAACTCCGCGACCAGCACCTCGCGGGTCCGTGCCGGCACCTCGGCGGCCATGGTGCCGGTGAACTCCTCGGCGTTCACCAGCTCCGTGCCGCCGTCCACAGCCGTGAGCACCTCGCCCGCGACGACGACGTCACCGCGCGGTTCCGCGCCCGCAACCGCCTCCTGCGCCGCCGCTTCGCCGAGGTGGTCGGCGAAGCGGCGGCACTGGAGCTGATCGCGTTCCTGGAAGGCGCGCTCACGGTCTGGCTGCTCGACCCCGAGACCACCGACCTGAGGGCGATGTACGCGCGTTACCTCTCCAGCTTCCAGAACGGCGACACCGGCCCGGACCCCGCACCCAGCGGGTAGGCGGTCGCCACGGACCGCACGATGAAGTCCTTGCCGAACCGCACCGCCTCCGGCACCGAGGCGCCGTGGGCCAGCGCCGAGCTGATCGAGGACGCCAGTGTGTCCCCGCTGCCGTGCGTGTGCTCGGTGTCGTACCGCGGTCCGGGCAGCTCGGTGAACGAACGCCCGTCGTACAGCAGGTCCAGGCACTCCGGGTCGTCCCACATGTGGCCGCCCTTCACCAGCACCCACTCCGGCCCGAGGGCGTGCAGCGCGACGGCCGCCTCCCTCTGGTCCGCCCGGTCCTTGACCGCGATCCCGGTGATCAGCCGCACCTCGTCCAGGTTCGGCGTCACGAGCGTCGCGCGCGGGAACAGCAGCCCCCGCAACGCCTCCAGCGCCGAGTCCGCCAGCAGCTGGTTGCCGTGCATCGACGCCGACACCGGGTCGACCACGAACGGCGTCCGCCCCGACCGGCCGATGCCCGCCGAGTCCAGCGCCGGGGTGACCGCCTCGATGATCGCCGCCGACGCCAGCATCCCGGTCTTCGCCGCCTGCACCCCGATGTCCGAGGCCACGGACACGATCTGCGCCGCGACCACGTCGGGTGGGATCTCGTGCACCCCCGTGACGCCGAGGGAGTTCTGCACGGTCACGGCGGTCAGCGCCGCACAGCCGTGCACCCCGCACGCGAACATCGTGCGGAGGTCGGCCTGAACACCCGCACCACCGCCGGAGTCGCTTCCGGCGATGGTGAGGACCCTCGGAGGTGTCACGAAGTCTCCACGACCGGCAGGTACACCTTGTTGCCGGTGCCGGCGAACTCGCCGGACTTCTCCGCCATGCCGGCCTCGATGGCCTCCACAGTGGACAGTCCGCGTTCCTCGGCGTAGCGCCGCACGTCCTGCGTGATCTTCATCGAGCAGAACTTCGGCCCGCACATCGAGCAGAAGTGCGCCGTCTTCGCGGGCTCGGCGGGCAGGGTCTCGTCGTGGAACGACCGGGCGGTGTCCGGGTCGAGCGAGAGGTTGAACTGGTCCTCCCACCGGAACTCGAACCGCGCCTTCGACAGCGCGTCGTCCCAGTCCTGCACGCCGGGGTGCCCCTTGGCCAGGTCGGCGGAGTGCGCCGCGATCTTGTACGTGATCACGCCGGTCTTCACGTCGTCCCTGTTCGGCAGGCCCAGGTGCTCCTTCGGCGTGACGTAGCAGAGCATCGCGGTGCCCAGCCAGCCGATCTGCGCGGCGCCGATCGCGGAGGTGATGTGGTCGTAGGCCGGTGCGATGTCCGTGGCCAGCGGCCCGAGGGTGTAGAACGGCGCCTCGCCGCACCACTCCTCCTCCAGCCGCACGTTCTCGGCGATCTTGTGCATCGGCACGTGGCCGGGGCCCTCGATCATCACCTGGACGTCCTTGGCGCGCGCGATGTGCGTCAGCTCGCCGAGCGTCCGCAGCTCGGCGAACTGGGCCTCGTCGTTGGCGTCCGCGATCGACCCCGGCCGCAGCCCGTCACCCAGCGAGAACGTCACGTCGTAGGCCCGCAGGATGTCGCAGAGCTCCTCGAAGTGCGTGTAGAGGAAGCTCTCCCGGTGGTGCGCGAGGCACCACGCCGCCATGATCGACCCGCCGCGCGACACGATGCCCGTCACCCGCTTGGCCGTCAGCGGCACGTACCGCAGCAGCACGCCCGCGTGCACGGTCATGTAGTCGACGCCCTGCTCGCACTGCTCGATCACGGTGTCGCGGTACACCTCCCACGACAGCGCGGCCGGGTCGCCGTTGACCTTCTCCAGCGCCTGGTAGATCGGCACGGTGCCGACCGGGACGGGGGAGTTGCGCAGGATCCACTCGCGGGTCTCGTGGATCCGCTTGCCGGTCGAGAGGTCCATGATCGTGTCGGCACCCCAGCGGGTCGCCCACACCATCTTCTCCACCTCGTCCTCGATCGACGACGACACGGCGGAGTTGCCGATGTTCGCGTTGATCTTGACGAGGAACTTCTTGCCGATGATCATCGGCTCGGCCTCGGGGTGCTTGCGGTTCAACGGGATGACCGCACGCCCGATGGCCACCTCGTTGCGCACGAACTCCGCGTCGAGGTTCTCCCGCGCCGCGACGTAGCGCATCTCCGGGGTGATGATCCCGGCCTTCGCGTACGCGAGCTGGCTGACAGCTCCGTTGATCGGTTCCCGTGCCGCGACCCAGCCCGACCTCAGGTCGGGAAGTCCACTGTGGACGTCGATGGCCGCGTTGTCGTCGGTATACGGACCGGAAGTGTCGTAGAGATCGACATGCTCGCCGTTGGTCAGCTCCACCCTGCGGCAGGGCACCCGGATGTCAGGAGCGACTTCCCGGTACACCTTGCGGGACCCCGAGATGGGGCCGGTGGTCACGCTGGGCTTGACCGAACGGTCGTCAAGTGCCGTCACGACATTCCTCCCTACGCCGGCATTACCCGGTCAGGTTCAGGCGGTCGGTGACACCGGCACTGCTGCCAGTCACCCTCTCAGCCCGCTCAGGCGCGAGCTCCCGCGTTGTGTTGAGTTGTCGAGACCCGACCATAGTCACGGTGCGGCGTAGCTGCCAAGGCCGCGTTTTGCCCCTAATCTTCTCGCGTGGCGGATCATCAGCCGTTCCCGCCCGGCGCGCGTCGCGGTCAACGTCCCGCCGTGGTCTCCGCATGCCCTTCGTGCGGTGAGCTCGCCGGCCGGGGCTACCCCGACTGCGGGTTCTGCGCCGAGCTGCTCGACCAGTTCTGGCTCGCGGACTGGGAGGAGCTGCGGATGTCCTCGCAGCTCGCCGACCGTGAGCTGGCCGAGCTCGTGACCTCGGCCGACGTCGGCGTGTACCCCTGGACCTGCGTCGACTGGGCGATGACGCTGCTCGCGTGCTCCCGCTGCGGTGCCGAGCTCGGCACCGGGCCGGTCGAGTGCGTGCGCTGCGCGGTCACCGAGGAACGCCGGTGGAACTGGGACCACGCGGCGCACCCGGACACCATGAGCGCGAACGAGCACCTGCTGCGGGTCGCGCGGTCGGTCCTGCGCGCCCCGCACCGCAAGCGCCCGGCCGTGGTGCAGGCGTGGAAGCTCGTGCTGCCGTTCCTGATCGCCGGCGAGGTGATCGAGTTCGGCCGCCTCGACCGCATCCGCGCCCACGTCCTGGCCGGCGGCTACGCCTCCCTCGCGGCCTGCCACACCCTCGCTGAGCTGGCCGGACTGCCCGAGCTGTTCTGGCGCCGCGGCACCCCGGCCTCAACGCGGGTCGAGTACCAGCCGGACTCCGAGCGCCAGCAGCACGCCGCCCGACAGCTTCTCCAGAGCCGTGCGCACCCGCGGCCGGCCGAGCCAGCCGCGGATGGTGTGCAGGACCGTGACGATCACCAGGTACCAGACGGTGTCGACCACGACCCACAGCACGGCGAGGAGGAGCAGAACCCGCTGGCCGGCCTCCCCGGACGGCGCGAACTGCGGTAGGAACGAGATCGCGAACACGCCCAGCTTCGGGTTGGCCAGGTTCACGACCAGCCCGCTGCGCAGCGCGTGGCCGGGCGGCGGCGCCTCGCTCGGCAGGCTCCTGCTGACCAGCGCCTTCACGCCCAGGTAGACCAAGAACACCGCGCCGCCGATCCGCAGCGCGTGGTACGCGATCTCCGACGCCGTGAGCAGCACCGACAGCCCGAGCGCCGCGGCGACGGCCCAGCACACCACGCCGACCTCCATGCCGAACACCGTCGCCAGCGCGGCCCGCCGCCCGTGCACCGACTGTCGCAGGACCATGGCCGTGCCCGGTCCTGGCGACAGTGCGATGAGGAACGAGGCCGCCACGAAGGCGACGAGGTTGTCCAGGGGCATGCCTCTGATGGTCGCCGACCGCCGCAAGCGGGTTTCTTGACCTGGAGCGCGCTCCAGGATGTTCGCTGGTCGCCATGACGGATCTGGGGAAGCTGGGTTTCGGGACGTGGGCCATGGGCGGCCCGTACACCTTCGGCGGAGAGCCGGTCGGCTGGGGGCCGGCCGACGACGCCGAGTCGCGCAAGGCGCTGCGCAGGGCGTTCGAGCTGGGCGTGACGCTCTTCGACACCGCCGACTCCTACGGCTGCGGCCACGCGGAGACCCTGGTGGGGCAAGCGTTTGCGGACGTCCGCGACCAGGTCGTGATCGCCACGAAGTGGGGCTTCACATTCGACGCCGCGACCCGCCGCATGACGGGGAGCGACGGCTCGGTCGGCCACCTGCGCCGTGCCGTCGAGGGGTCGCTGCGGCGCCTGGGCACCGACCGGATCGACCTGTACCAGCTGCACCTCGGCGACCTCGGCCTGGACGAGGCCGCACTTCTGCGTGACGAGTGCGAGCGGCTCGTCACCGAGGGCAAGATCCGTTCCTACGGCTGGAGCACCGACGACCCCGAACGGGCGCGGTTCTTCACGCAGCTGGAACACGGCGTGGCCGCCCAAGCCGACATCAACGTCCTCTTCGACAACCCCGGCATGTACACGGGGGAGTACGCGGTGCTGTGCCGCCGCCCGCTCGCGATGGGCCTGCTCGCCCGCGAGACGTTCGACGTGCTGCCGCCCGACGACGTGCGCGTCACGAACCCGGCGTGGCTGCGGTTCTTCGTCGACGGCCGCCCGTCACCGGAGTACTTCGCGGCCCGCGAGGCCGTCCGCGACGTGCTGACCTCCGGCGGCCGGACCCTCGTCCAAGGCGCGCTGGCCTGGTTCTGGGCGCGTTCTCCCCGGCTGGTGCCGATCCCGGGCGTGCGCACGGTGGCCCAGGCCGAGGAGAACGCGGCCGCCCTGGAGTTCGGCCCGCTCACACCCGAGCAGCTGGCCCAGGTGGAGTCGGTGCTCCGCTAGTTCCCGCGCGTCAGTCCTCGTCCTCGTCCACGAAGTTGTCGGGGTCGGCCGGGTCCCACGACAGGCCCGGCTGGCCCCACTCGTTGTCGCGCAGCATCCGCTTCGACTCCTTCTTGTACCGGCCGATGAGCCGGTCCAGGTACAGGTAGCCGTTGAGGTGGTCGGTCTCGTGCTGCAGGCAGCGCGCGAAGAACCCGGTGCCCTCGACCTCGAACGGCTGACCGTCCAGGTCCTGCCCGGTGCACTTCGCCCAACGGGCGCGTCCGGTCGGGTACGCCTCGCCCGGCACCGACAGGCAGCCCTCGAAGTCGTCTTCCGGGTCCGGCATGGTCTCCGGGACCTCGGAGGTCTCCAGCACGGGGTTCACGATGACACCGCGGTGCTGCACACCGTCGTCGTCCGGGCAGTCGTACACGAAGACCCGCAGGTCGACACCGATCTGGTTGGCGGCGAGCCCGACTCCGCGAGCGGCTGCCATCGTCTCGAACATGTCGTCGGCGAGCGTTTTCAGCTCGGTGTCGAACTCGGTGACCTCACGTGTGGGGTGGTGAAGTACGGGGTCACCAGCGATGCGGATGCGGTGCACGGCCATGGTCAGACTTTAAGGCGTCCAAAACTGTCGGTGTCGCGCGGTAGGTTGGAACGATCACGTGATTAGATTGCCCGCACCTGAAGGTGTGGCGACCGTGGGGAGCCAGATGGATCACGCCGAGGCGCTTTCTACCACTGATGGCCTGACCAGCCGTGAACGCACGATGCTCGCGTTCGAGCGTCAGTGGTGGAAGTACTCGGGATCCAAGGAACAGGCCATCAGGGAACTGTTCGACATGTCCGCGACCCGGTACTACCAGCTGCTCAACGGCCTGATCGAGTCCGAAGCCGCCCTGGCTGCGGACCCGATGCTGGTCAAGCGGCTGCGCGGGGTCAGGACAGGCCGCCAAAGGGTTCGCGCCCGCGCCAGGAGCACCGAGGACTGATGACCTCCCCCGAGTCCGCAAGCCCGTCGCGCCCGGCCAAGGCCGCCGGGTTCGCCCTCCTCGGCGTCGCCGCCGTGGCCGTCGTGATCGGAGTCGTGAGCCTCTTCGGCGGCTCCGACGAAGCCCCGCCCTCAGCCGGCGGCACGACCACCACGCCGCCGCCGCAACAGACCACCACCGAGCAACCGTCGTCGTCGCAGCCGTCGTCGTCGGCGCCGTCGCAGTCCAGCACTCCGTCCGCGCCCCCGTCGACCCCTGCCCAGAGCGGGTCGACACCCCCGCAGGCCACCACGACAGCGGTCCCGCCGCCCCCGGTCGCCCCGCCCGGCGTCGCGAAGGTCCCGGTCCGCGTCTACAACAACAGCACCATCGCCGGCCTCGCCGCCCGCGCCTCCGACGAGGTGCGCGCGAACGGCTGGCAGGTCGCCGAGACCGGCAACTACTCGGGCGGCACGATCCCGACGACGACCGTCTACTTCCGTCCCGGCACCGACGAGGAAGCCTCGGCCAGAGAGCTCGCCGCCGTGCTCAAGGCTCGCGTCGAACCGCGCTTCACCGGCATCGACCACGCGGCACCCGGCATCATCCTGATCGTGACGAACGACTACCGGGGCCCGTCGGGCAGCAAGTAGACCAGCCGGCGCCAGGCCTCCGCGGAGAACGCGAGCACGTCACCGCTCGCGTTCTTCGAGTCCCGCACCAGCACGTCGTGGCCGACCGACACCTCGACGCACTCGCCGTTGGGGTCGCCGTTGCTGTAGCTGCTCTTACGCCAGGTCCGGTCCAGGGTCATGGGCGTCCTTTCGAAGTGCGCTGACGTACTCCATCAGCTTGCGCTTCGATTGTTCCGCATCCAAGGCCACCGCTTCCAGGCGCCGGAAGAGCGCCCGGCTTCGTTCGACGGCGACGTCGCTCTGAGCGAACACCTTGGCCACGTCGGTCTCGGTGTAGGTCACCGGCGCAGCCTTCCCGAACTCGTACAAGGTGCATTTCGTGTGCACAGCCAACTCCTTGGCTTCTGCTGGCACGATCCTCAGCATGTGGGTGCTGAAGAGCAACCGCAGGAGTTGGTCCTCCCTGGTCTGCAAGTCGCCCAGCAGAATCTGCAGAGCGAGCTCGTGCAGGTAGAACATGACCTCCGGAGGGCGAGGACGCCGCAGGATGGTCTGGCGCTCCATCCTCAGCTGCACACCCCACTCGACCCCAGCGCTGGCCGCGATCCCGGTCTCGTCGATCAGGGCACGCGCGTAGTTGTCCGTCTGGACCAGCCCATGCGGCGTGAGGATGTCGTACGCGGTGATCTTGGTGGCCAGCGCCTCGGTCATGGCGATCGTCCGCAGATTGTCGGAAACCTGCGCGAAGTAGGGGTCGAAGGCGTTGTGGTACCTGCTCCGGAACTCCTGCAGATACCCCAGGTCCTTCCCGCAGGCCGTCATGATCTGCGCGAGGTCGACGTCGCTCGCCCGCGCCTTCCCGTGCTCGATGTTGGACACCTTGCTCGGGTCCCAGCCGAGGTAGATGGCGAACTGACGGCCGTTCATCCTGGTCGTGGTTTCACGCAACAGCCGCAGCTCGTCACCCAGGTCTCGGCTGAGCGCGGTGGAAGTGGTGGCAGACATGCCTCAGAACGCTATGACTTGCACTTATTCCATGCCACGCGCTCGTTCGGGTGAAAACGTCAGCGCGCCGCCGCATAGGCCGCGAGCCCGGCCAGCTGCACCGGGTCCAGCGACGGCCGCACCACCTGACGTGCCTTCGCGAGGTGCGCCTGCGTGACCTCCGCGGCCTCCAACGACTCGCGCATCGCGGTCAGCGCCGCCTCCCGCACCAGCGCCGCGCAGTCCGCCGCCGAGTACATGTCGAGGTCCGCCGCCAGCTCCGCGAGGTTCACATCGCTCGCCAACGGCGTGTTCTTCGACGCCGCCTTCAAGATCTCCGTGCGCGCGTCCGCATCGGGCGGCGACACGTACACGAGCCGCTCCAGCCGTCCCGGCCGCAGCAGCGCCGGGTCGATGAGCTCGGGCCGGTTCGTCGCGCCGATGACCACGACGTCCCGCATCGGCTCCACCCCGTCCAGCTCGGTGAGCAGCGCCGCCACCACCCGGTCCGCCACCCCGCTGTCCGACGACTGCCCCCGCCGCGGCGCCAGCGCGTCCACCTCGTCCAGGAACACCAGCGCCGGAGCCGCGTCCGCCGCCCGCCGGAACAGCTCGCGCACGGCCCGTTCCGACTCGCCGACGAACTTGTCCATCAGCTCAGCGCCCTTGACCGTGAGCACGTTCAACTGCCCCGACCCGGCGAGCGCACGCACCAGGAACGTCTTGCCACATCCCGGCGGCCCGTACAGCAACACACCGCGCGGCGGCGCGACACCAAGCCGTGCAAAGGAGTCCGGGTACCGCAACGGCCACAGCGCCGCTTCCGTGAGCGCCTGCTTGGTCTCGACCATGTCGCCCACGTCGTCCAGCGTCAGCCCACCCGTCTGGATGGTGTCCGACGCCGACATGGAGATCGGCCGCACCGTTCCCAGCGCCCCGAGCAGGTCCTCCTGCCCGACCCGCGGCTCCTCGACGTTCCGCTGCCGCAACGCCGCCCTGACCGCGGCCTCCCGCCGCAACGCGCACAGGTCCGCCGCCACGAACCCCGGCGTCTTCTCCGCCACCGCCGCGAAGTCCACATCGGACTCCACCGGCACGTCCTTCATCAGCACCCGCAACAGCTCCGCGCGCGTGGCCCCGTCCGGCAACGGCAACGTCAGCTCACGATCCACCAACTCCGGCGCCCGCAACCGCGCGTCCACGGACTCCGCACGCGCCGACGTGACCACCAACGCCAGGTTCGGCCGCGACACGGCCGTCTTCAAGATCTCCAGCACCACCGTCGCCACCGGCGGGGGAGTGGTCGGCAGCAACGCGTCGATGTCCGTGATCAGCAGCACCGTCGGATGCTCCGGCACCGCGGCAATGGCGTCCCCGAGCTGCTTGGCCATCGCCCCGGCCTCCAGCACCGCGATGCTCGGCGCCGCCAACTCCACCAGCTCAGCCCCGACACTGCTCGAAACCGCCCGCACCAACGTCGCCTTGCCGACCCCTTCAGGCCCACTCACCATCGCCGCGAGCCGCGCCTGCGCCCCGAGCCTGGTGAGCAACTCCGGCTGCCGGAACATCAGCTCCAGCCACTCGGTCAGCCGCCGAGCCTGCTCCTTCTGCCCGACGAGGTTCGCCACCGGCAACGCCTCGTGCTTCTCCTGCACCACCACCGGCGTCACCTCAGCCGCCGGCGCCTGCGCAGACCGCCACCCCACGACACTCGACGGCTGCACCGCCACCGGCCCGGCTGGATCCGTCGAGGTGATGGTGATCAGCTCGTTGGTCCACGTCATCCCGATGGCGTTGCTGAGCCTGCGCCGCGTCTCACTGACGTTCGCCTCCGGCGGCGGCGCCAAGTCCTGCGGCAGCAACGACACGTTGTCCCCAACGGTCAACACCTTGCCCGTCAACGCCATCCGCACGTGCTCCGGCGTCAACGCCGTGGTCGCCAACCGCGACCCCGCCACCGTGATGCTCCGCGCCGCCTCGACCCTGATCGGCGCCACCACGATCTCCGCCCCCTCGACCACCCCGAGGTTGGTGAGCGTGACGTCGTCCACCAGCACCACCCCAGGCGGCTGCTCGCCCGCGGCCGCAAGCGCCGCACTGACCCGCGCGCCGGTCAGCTGCACGGCATCCCACGCGCGCAACCCCAGGGCGTCGAGCACCTCGCGGTGGAGGCGGACAACGCCGCGCCGGGTGTCCAGAGCGGACGGGGACAGGCGAGCCGTCAGCGTGATCACCCCCCGAACTGTAGTTCCTCCGGCCGCATCGCTCAGCGCATTCCGCCGCGGACGGTCACACATCGGTCACACATCGGCCTGTTTGACCCAGGTGGCCGATTGATCTCAATTGGGCACTGATTGATGCTGGCTGTCGCGAAGGGGAGATTTTCGACATGGGGGGATGTATTTAATGCGCCAAAGACAGGCGCGTGGCTTTCGCATGCGCGCGTTCTCTTTTGTATTGGCTCTGTCGGCTGGAATCGTGACGCCTGTCGCGAACGCCGCACCGGCGCCGGCCGAACTGCCGGATGAGGCGTCGGCGCAAGCGGCAGCGCGGAAGTTCGACAAGCCGGTGAAGGTTTCCGGGCTCACGACGGAGGCGTCGGAGACCGTGGCGAACCCGAACGGCACGATGACGCTCACCCAGACACTTTTGCCGGAACGGGCGAAACGCGACGGAAAATGGGTTCCGGTCGAGGAGAAACTGCGCAAGCACGCGGACGGCGTGATTCGTCCGGAGGCGACGGTGGTCGATCTCCGGTTCGCGGGGAAGGGCAGGGGAACGCCGCTCGCGGTGATCGCCAAGGACGGTGTCGAGGCGGGCCTCAGCTGGGGGGAGGCGTTGCCGGAACCGGTGATCGACGGCGCCACGACCACCTATCAGGAGGTGTGGCCGGGCGTCGACCTGAAGGTGGTGGCGTCCGCTATCGGGTTCAGCCAGGTACTGGTCGTGAAAACCGCGGAGGCCGCGAAGTCGGAGAAACTGCGCAAGATCACCTACGGCTCGTACGTCAAGGGCGGCAAGCTGAGCCACGTCGACGGTTCACTGCAGGTCGAGGACGACAAGGGGCAGGTCCGGTTCACCGGCGACGCCTCGCAGATGTGGGATGCCACCGGCCGCCCGGCCAAGATGGGGGTCGAGGTCACCGACAGCACCGTTTCCGTGCTGCCCGACCAGGCGTTTCTGGCCTCACCGCAGACGAAGTTCCCCGTGTCGATCGACCCGAGCTACCGGTGGGCCGGGTACAAGAACCACCACGCGGTCGCCCAGGAGCTGTTCCCGGATGCCCGCAACTACGACCGCACCGATGGCGTGCTGGGAGATCTCAAGGCGGGCTGGCACAGCTCTACCGGCTATTCGCTCTCCTACATCGAAATGAACGTCGCGCCGATGCTCGGCAAGTGGATGAGTTCGGCGAAACTCGCGATGAACGTCATCCACTCCTCGCATTGCAGTGAGGCCGAAGCAACCGGACTGTGGAACACCGGGCCGATCGGACCGGAAACCAGGTACGAGGCAGGACCGCAGTGGTACAACCGGCAGTCCTCGATCAACACGAAGAACAACAGCGATTTCTGCCCCGGTGACGGGCAAGCCGAGTTCGACGTCCTCGGTGTCATCAGACATCAGGTCCAGAACGGGTTCGGGTACATGACCGTCGGGCTCGCGACCGATAGCGGGAACAGGAACGACAAGGCGTGGCGCCGGTTCGCCCTCAACCCGGTGCTTCGGGTTGAGTACAACTCGTACCCGCACATGGCGGCCGACCTCAGCCTTGAGCGCGGCAAGCTGCCGTGCCACGAGGGCGGCCCGGCGACCAGGGTGTACGTGCCGACGAGGACGCCGCGCATGCGCGGCAAGCTGTACGACCCCGACGGCGGCTCGTTGTACTCGGTGTTCGAGCTGTACAAGGGCGTGCGGGAGAACGGCGCCCTCATCGGGCGCTACCAGAACCAGGACACCCCGTCCGGGTCCTACTCCGAGGCCGAGGTGCAGCCGGGCACGATCACGGCGGACGGTCTCTACCTCTGGGGTCTGAACACCGGCGACGCCGGCCTCGAGTCGGGGTTCCAGGCCAACCTGTGCGAGTTCGTCGTGGACACGGTCAAACCGGTTGCGCCGAAGCTGAGCTCGCGCGAATACCCCCTGTCACAGCCCGGCGGCGGTGTGGGCGTGACAGGCACGTTCGAGCTCGACTCGCTGCGATCGGCGAACGACGACGTCGTGCAGTTCCTCTACTCGTTCACCGAGGACGGCGGTGAGCCCAGCAAACCCGTTGTCCCCAACTCCGATGGCAAAGCGACGATCCGGTGGACGCCGGGCACAGCGGGTACGCAGACGCTGTTCGTGAAGTCGGTGGACCGCGCCGGCAACCTGTCCGACCTCCAGCGGTACGACTTCATCGTCCTGCCCGGCGGCCCTCCCGCCGCGCACTGGACGTTGGACGGCACGCTGACCGACGTCAACGGCGGCAACACGCTCACCCCCGTCGGCAACCCGGATCTGGCCGCTGCCGGTTACGCGGGCACGGGTGTCCGGCTGAACGTGACGCAGGACCACCTCAGCGCCGCCGCCGTCGTGGACACGTCGAAGAACTTCACGATGTCGGCCTGGGCGAAGGTGGACAGCGGTGACATCGGCCGCACGGTCCTCTCCACCGGGGATGCCACCACGCTCAGTGCCGCCCTGTACTACGAGCAGACCGTCAAGCGGTGGTCATTCGGCATGACCGCGGCGAACAACAGGGCCGACCTCAAGGTGGTGCGCTCGCGCAACGAGGCGCAGGCCGGCGTCTGGACCCACCTGACCGGCACCTACGAATCCACTGCGAAGACCCTGGCCCTGCACGTGGACGGCGTGAAACAGGGTGAGGTCACCGGGCTGGAGGGTTGGCAGGCCGCCCAGCTGCTGGTCGGTCGCCACCGGTGGAACGGCCAGGACGCCAACGGGTTCATCGGCTCGATCGACGAGGTCAAGCTCTACGGGCGCACGCTGAACGACGCCGAGATCAAGGTGCTGGCCAAGCAGGCCGGGATCCGCGCCCACTACAAGATGGGTGAAGGCGCCGGTACCTCGACCAAGGACGAGGTGACCGGCAGGACCGCCGCGCTGGGCGGGAAGACCGCGTGGGAGCGGGACGGCGACTTCACGTCGTTGCGGCTCAACGGACCTGCCGCCGACGGTCAGCCGCAGGACGCGGAGGCGTTCGTCTCCCTGCCGGCGCCGGGCATCCGCACGGACCGCTCCTTCACGATGTCAGCGTGGGCGAAGCTGGACCTGGAAGCGCACGAGGACAAGGCCAGGGTGGTCGCGAGCCTGGTGCACAACGGAACCTCACTGCTCGACCTGAGGTACGGCGGCGCCTCGAAGAAGTGGGAGTTCGTGATGGGCGGCACCACCGTGCAGACCACCAACCGTGCGGAGCTGCAGGAGTGGGTGCACCTGACGGTCGTCCACGACACGACCAACTCCGAGATGCTGCTCTACCTCAACGGTGTCTACATCACCAGAGCCCCGTTCACCGGCGGGAACGCGCAGACCGCGGCCACTTTGGAGCTCGGCAGGCGTACGGCTGCCACAGCCGCGGGTGCTTTCTGGAAGGGCGGTCTCGACGAGGTGCGCGTGTACGCGGGCGCGCTCTCCGACGAGCAGATCCTGACGCTCGCCGTTCGCAGCTGATCCAGCAGTCACCACCTAACAGAGGAAACCAATGCGTGCCCACAGCAGGTGGTCGCGCGCTCTAGCCCTGTCGCTGGGCTGGGTCATGATCGCCGGCGTCGTCTCCGCGACGTCGGCGGTTGCCCAGCCCACGGGTAGAGACGTGCGCAAACCCGATACCCAGACCGAGAAGAACGTCACGGGCGAGCCCGCGAAGCTGCGGTCGACCGGTCAGATCACGACGAGCAACCAGCCGCCGGCGAAGGTCACCTGGCCGGAGGCGGCAACGTCCGAGGTCGCTGCTTCCACCGACCTCCGCCAGGCGGTCGGCTCGCCGGTCAGGGTCGGCAAGGCGGACGCGACCCCGGTGCGGGTCGAGACGTTCGGCCAGGACACGTCCGCGAAGGTCGGCGTGGCCGGCGTTGTGCTGAAGGTGTCCGATAAGGCCGGCAAGTCGCCCGGCAAGACGTCGATCGAGCTGGACTACTCGGGCTTCGACCACGCGTACGGCGGTGACTACGGTTCGCGCCTGCGCTTGGTGCGACTGCCGGAATGCGCCCTGACCACACCGGACAGGGCCGAGTGCCGGACGCGCACGCCGGTGTCGACGCGCAACGACGCGAAGTCGAAGAAGCTGACGGCCACCGACGTCGTCTCCGCATCCGGCGCGATGGTCCTGGCGGCGGAGGCCGCGGCCAGTGGTGCCGGCGGTTCGTTCCAGGCGACCACGTTGTCCCCCGCCGGAAGCTGGTCGGCGGGTGGTTCGAGCGGTGACTTCAACTACAGCTACCCGATCAAGCTGCCGGGTTCGGTCGGCGGAAACGCGCCGCAGGTCGCGCTCGGGTACTCGTCGGGCGGTGTCGACGGGCGCACGAGTGCGACCAACAACCAGGCGTCGTCGGTCGGTGACGGCTGGGACCTGAGCGCCGGCGGGTTCATCGAGCGCCGCTACAAGAGCTGCGGCGACGACCTCAACCCGGCGATCGGGCAGCAGAGGACGGCGGACCTGTGCTGGGCCACCGACAACGCCACCATCCAGCTCGCCGGCATCTCGTCGGAGCTGGTGCGGATCCCGAACACGGAACTGTGGCGGCCCAAGAACGACGACGGTTCGAAGATCGAGCGGCTCAACCGCGTCCCGGTCGCCGGTGGTGACGACAACGGCGAGTACTGGAAGGTCACGACGCCGGACGGCACCCAGTACTTCCTCGGGTCGCGTGAGGCCGAGTCGACGTGGACCGTGCCGGTGTTCGGCAACCACGCCGATGAGCCCTGCTGGGTGCGGGACAAACCGTTCAAAGACCTGTCGTGCCGCCAGGCGTGGCGGTGGAACGTCGACTACGTGGTGGACCCGAGGGGCAACGTCACGCGGTTCTACTACCAGGTCGAGAAGAACCGGTACGGCCGCAACCTGGACGCGGCGGACAGCGTGGACTACGACCGCGCAGGGCGACTGCAACGGATCGACCACGGCCTGCACGACTCGGACGAGAACGGCTCGGCTCCCGGGCGGATCGAGTTCCAGTACTCGGAGCGTTGTGTCCCCTCGGACACGTTCGACTGTCAACCGGGCAAGATGAACAAGGACAACGCGAAGCAGTGGCCGGACGTGCCCTTCGACCAGATCTGTGCGCCGGGCGCGCGGTGCGAGAACCAGTACTCGCCGACCTTCTTCTCGCAGCTGCGACTGACGAAGATCGTCACCAAGGTGCGCAAGGAGAACGTCGCCGCCGAGTGGCGTGACGTCGACCAGTGGGAGCTGGACCAGAACTACCCGCCCTCGAACGACGGTCTCGACCCGGCGCTGTGGCTCAACAGCATCAAGCACACCGGCCTGGTGGGTGAGGCGAAGTCGCTGCCGGCGACGAAGTTCGAGCGCATCACCCTGGCCAACCGGGTCGACGCCGACCAGTACCCGCCGTTGCTGCGCGGCCGGATCAAGCGCGTTCAGCACGAAGCGGGCGGCATCACGGAGGTCGAGTACACCGGCGCGGACTGCGTGCCGGGGCAGCGCATGCCCAGTGAGGAGACCGCGCGCCTCAACACGCTGAGGTGCTTCCCGTCCTACTGGACGCCCGAAGGCGCTGTGAAGCCGCAGCTGCACTGGTTCCACAAGTACGTGGTGCGTGCCGTGGTCGCGGACGACCGGGTGCGTGAGCTCAGCGAGCAGACCAAGGTCTACTACGAGTACGAGAGCATCGGCGACGCCCCGCTGTGGCACTACGACGAGAACGACTTCGCCGACGCGAAGTACCGCACGTGGTCGCAGTGGCGTGGCTACAACAAGGTCCGCACCATCTCTGGTGACGTCAACGAGCCAGACCGGCCGGTCACCGAGAAGATCTACCTGCGTGGCATGGGCACCTGGGTCGAGTACGACGGTGAGCGGATCGAGGACATCGAGCGGCTCAAGGGCTTCGAGTGGAAGACGATCGTCAAGAACGGCGACGTGGTGCACTCGAAGACCACCAGCACACCGTGGACGTCACCGGTGGCCACCGCCGTGAACGGTGACGACAAGGCACTGCTGCTGAACACCGCGAGCGTGACCACCAAGATCGCTCTCGACGGTGAGCGCTGGCGGACCAAGCGGGCGAGCACGACGTTCGACAACGTCCACGGCCGCGCCTTGAAGGTCCAGGACGAGGGCGACATCGACGTCACCGGCGACGAACGGTGCACGGTCACCACCTACGCGTCCAACGAGGCCGCGTGGATGTGGAACTACGCCAGCCGGATCCTCGTCTACGCCGCGAAGTGCGACGTCGCGGCGACCGCGGACAACACCGTCAGCGACACGATCTCGGCGTACGACGGCAAGCCGTTCGGTGAGGCGCCGACCAAGGGACTCGTGACCACCGCGTCGCGCTGGAACGGCGAGCGCACGAGCACGCCTGAGTACCAGGTGGTCACCACCACCGAGTACGACGTCTACGGCAGGGTCAAGAAGACCGCCGACGCCGCGCTCGGCGAGACGACCACCTCGCACGAGCCCGCGTTCGGCTTCCCGGTGCGCAAGGTGACCACCACCAACGCCATGGGTCACACCTCGACCGTCGAGTACGACCCGGCGCTCGGGTTGCCGACCGCGCAGGTCGGCGCGAACGGCGAGCGGATCGACGCCAAGTACGACGCGCTCGGCCGGTTGACCCACACCTGGCTGCCGCACCGGGAGCGGGACCTGTCCGCGAACGCGGTGTACGAGTACGTCGACGACGAGTCGACCGCGACCGTCGTCGAGGTGTCGAAGAGCCTGCGTGACACCGACGAGGGTTACAACGTCTCGTACAAGATCTTCGACGGCCTGCTGCGACCCCGCCAGACCCAGACACCGGACGGTGAGCAGAAGACCGGAGAGCTCGGCCGGGTCATCACGGACACGTTCTACGACTCACGCGGCCTGGTGACCAAGACCAACAACGCGTTCTTCAACAACAAGGCCCCGGACGGCAAGTTGCTCGTCGTGCTGGACGCCCAGGTGCCCAACCAGGAGCTCACCAGGTACGACAAGCTGTCCCGCCCGGTGAGCGTCGCCTTCCACCGCTTCGGCACACCTCAGTGGAAGACGACCACGGCCTACGCGGGTGACCGCGTGCACGTGACGCCGCCGCCCGGACAGACGCCGACGACCGTCGTCACCGACGCCCACGGCCGTGAGATCGAACGGATCCAGCACGACGGTGAGCGCGCCGACAGCACGAAGTCGACGTACAACTTCAAGGGCCAGCTGGAGCGGGTCACCGACGCCGCGGGCAACAGGTGGTCCTACAAGTACGACCTGCTCGGCCGTAAGTGGCAGGAGACCGACCCGGACCGGGGCACGACGACGGTCGAGTACAACAACCTCGACCAGGTGGTGAAGACGGCCGACAACGAGAACAGGTCGGTGACGTTCCGGTACGACCAGCTCGGCCGCAAGACCGAGATGCTCTCCGGCACCACCACGCTCGCGAAGTGGGCCTACGACACCAAGAAGAAGGGCCTGCTCGACTCCGCCACCAGGTACTCCGGTGGCCAGGCCTACGTGCAGCGGATCACCCGGTACGACGCGTTCAGCCGCGTCCGCGAGTCCGAGGTCGAGATCCCCGCGACCGAAGGAGCGCTGGGCCGGATCTACCGGTTCGAGCGCAACTACACGCCGGTCAGCGGCGTCCCGCTCTCCGTGCAGTCGCCGGCCGCCGGTGGCCTGGCCGCGGAACGGGTGACCACGACCTACGACAACATGGGCGCACCGATCAAGACCGGTGGCTTGACCACCTACGTCGGTGGCCACGTCTACTCGAAGTTCGGCGAGACGCTGCGGCTGACCCTCGGCAATGACCAGAGCTCCGACCAGTTGTGGCTGACCAACTACTTCGAGGAGGGCAGCCGGCGGCTCGAACAGTCCATCGTGGACCGTTCGCGTGACACCGACTACCGGGTCAGCAACCGCAAGTACTCCTACGACACCGGCGGCAACATCACCAGGATCGCCGACGAGCCGAGCGACGCCACGGCACAGGACACGCAGTGCTTCCGCTACGACAACCTGCGCAGGCTGACGAAGGCGTTCACGCCCGCAGGAGGTGACTGCGCCACCGCCGCTGTCGGCGGTGTGGCGCCGTACCAGCACGAGTACGAGTACGACAAGATCGGCAACCGCACGCTGGAACGCACGACCACCTCAACCGGCGTGGTCAACCGCAAGTACAACTACGACCCCGAGAACCAGCCGCACGTGGTCCGCTCGATCGACGAGACGGGCCCGTCCGGCACCGCCCGCGACGAGTTCGGTTACGACAAGACGGGCAACACCAGCACCCGCAAGGTGGCCGGCAACACCCAGACGATCCACTACGACGTCGAGGGCCGCACGTCCAAGGTGGTGGAGGCATCCGGCAAGGAGTCGTCGTACCTGTACGACGCCGACGGCGGCCGCCTGATCAAGCGCGAAGCCGGCCGCACGACGTTGTACCTGCCCGAAGGCATGGAGCTGGTCAAGGACGACGCGACCAACACCGTCTCGGGCAAGCGCTACTACACCCACGGCGGCGCCGTGGTGGCGGTGCGGCACTCAACTGGCCGGCTTTCCTACGAGATCAGCGACCACCAGGGCACGCCGACCGTCTCCGTGAAGGCGTCGGACCTGACGTACCAGCGCCAGTACTTCGACCCGTTCGGCAAGGCCCGCGGCCCCAACGGCGGCTCGTGGCCCGACGACAAGGGCTTCGTCGGCGGCACCCGCGACACCACCGGCCTGACCCACCTCGGTGCCCGCGAGTACGACCCGGCGACCGGCCGCTTCCTGTCCGACGACCCGATCATGAACACGGCCAACCCGCAGCAGGTCAACGGCTACTCGTACAGCAACAACAACCCGGTGAACTTCAGCGACCCGTCAGGTATGTACCTGGAGGGTGGCTCCGACGGCAATGGCCACAACTGGGGCATCGACAAAGAACGCAACATCATCATCGGCAACCCGCCGGAGGACAGGGAGCACGGTCTCGCACGGGCGTATCCGATTGCCTACAAGAAGCACCAGAGAGCACGCGCCGCGCACAACGCGGCACAGCAGGCTCGTTATGACGCCGCGGGTGGCAAGGACAAGTACGAGGAGTACCTGCGCGAGACCAACAACTCGCAGTCGTGGTGGTCCGTCGTGGTCGCGGAGCTGCCTGACCTGTTGATGGACCTGACGGGGATCAACGACGTCAAGGACTGCTTTACGTCGTTCGACTTGCTGGCGTGCGTGAGTCTGGTGCCGGCGGCGAAAGCTTTGAAGCTCCTGCAAGCGGGGGAGCGGATCGTCCGGGCGATCATGAAGGCGAACCGGATCGTGGACAAGATCCGGGACGCGTGGGCGCGGCTGCGGAAGGTCGAGGAGAAGGCGGAGGAGGTCGCGGAGGCGGCGGCCGAGGCCTTGGCCGTGCCGAACTGCCCGACCAGCAACAGCTTTGTGCCAGGCACGCGGGTGTTGATGGCTGATGGGTCGTCAAAGCCGATCGAGGAGATAGAGCTTGGGGATCGGGTTCTCGCCACGGATCCGAAGACTGGGACGAGCCGCGGGCAGGACGTTGTTCGAACCATCGTCGGTGACGGTTCGAAGAACCTCGTCGAGATCACGGTCGACGGGCAGGACGAGAAGATCGTCGCCACCGACGGGCACCCGTTCTGGTTGCCGGAGCTCAAGAAATGGGTGCGAGCCGACAAGATCGTCGCTGGTGCGTTGCTGCAGACCTCCGCAGGTGCACAGGTGCAGGTCGTCCAGGTGTGGAAGTGGACCGCTCAGCGGCGGGTTCATAACCTGACGGTCAGCGGTGAGCACACCTATTACGTGATTGCTGGGCCTGTATCGGTCTTGACGCATAACTGCGGAAAAGCCGTGAGTGAGAACGACGCCGGAGCATACAGTGATCTAAGTCCCGGTAAGGTGGGTGATGGCCTGGAGGCGCACCACATGCCCCAAGCCGCAATGCTCTTCACCAGTAGGGCCGACGGGGGAGCAATCGTCATCAAGGCTGAAGATCACGCTCTTACGAGAACGTACAAGGGTCGCGGGCGTGCGACCAAGGCTGCGGAGATGGGCCTGTCATTTCGCACCGTTCTTGCGCGTGACATTCGAGACTTGCGCCTGATCGGTGAGAAGCAGTACGGCGATCCGAGCTACTTCAACAAGGGGATTAGAGGGCTTTTGGATTACTATCGACAGACAGGGAAGATCTAGCTGATGAGGCGTGGCGGTGGCGTGAACTGGCTGATCGATTACCAGTTCGCGCCACCGCCACGTTGTGCTGCTCGGTGCTGTAGCGGGAGGGCTGATACGCTGTGCAAATGGATCCGGACAACCTGAAATCAATCCTCGACGAACAAACTGGAATCGCTGAACTGTTGGCGGAGGCTTTTGAGTTCGATGTTTCGAGAGGCGGTGATCCTGGTGACTTCGAGATATCTTCAGGCGTTGAAATGCGTAAGCTGGCGGGCGATTTCTCTGGGGGAACATTTCTCGCCTGTGGTCCGGTGTGGAGTGACTGTCCCGTTCTTTATGTCAGTTCGGAAGGACAAGCGGGGATGATTGCGCGCAACATCAAGGATGCCTTGGAGATCCTAATCCTGTTGCCGTGCTGGCATGACTGCCTCTCCTTCTCGAGGGGTGGAAACATGGAAACAATGAAAGTCACTGCTGCGTACTCCCTGCGTGATTTAAACGCGCGAAATCCAGGGGTGGAAGATGCGCAAATTCGGGCTGTTCGAGCCTTTTCGCTGAATATGCCGGAAGTTACCTCCCTGGTGGCTCGCCTGCATGCTGCCGTCTCTAGCACGTGGCCTGGCTACGTGATCTCTGATGTAGACGGCGAGTATGAGAGCTTGTTCGGGCAGTTCGGTCCTGAACGAAACCCAAAATGGGAGTAGTGTTTAACGCGGCGAAGTCAGCGCTTCAGATGCCGCCTCGGCCTCAACTGCCGCCAAGACCGTTGCCTCCCGTTCGCAGAAGGCACTGCCCCTCAGTCGCAGCCGCAGGTGAACCCATCCGCCGAGGTCGCCGAACGGCCCGCATGACCGCACCGCAACCCGCTCGTGCAACGGCTGCCGCAACTCAAGCCACCGAGCCGCCACCCGATGAGCCCGCTTGATCGCCCGTCCCTCACCCCGGTCACGGTCCAAGCTTCAGTGGCATGTCCAGTGGCGGCGAACAAGCGCCGCAAGGCTCATGTTGCACACAATAGGGCGCAGCATGCTCATTATGCCGCTGCGGGTGGCAAGGACAAGTATGAGGAGTACCTGCGCGAGGCCAGCAACTCGCACATGGGCGTTGATGGCCGGTAGGTCGTCGAAGGCGATCGAGGAGATAGAGCTCGGCGATCGCGTTCTTGCCACGGATCCGAAGGTTAGAAAGAGCCGCGAGCAGGACGTCGTTCGAACCGCATCGGCGACGGTTCAAAGAACCTCGTTGAAATCAGGGTTGAAGCCGACCCTGGCGCAAGGTCGAAACCCGAGCGATGTTTCGGTACCTGTATACGGAAGGGCATTGTGGCGTGCGGGAGGTTTGACGAGGAGCTGTGAAAACTCTAGTTTTCAACACCACGAACTCGTCCATCGGCCTCAACACGCCCACCTGTGCCAAGGGGTTGGGTGGTTGATTTGGTGAAGTCAAGAAGGTCAGGTGTGTGACATGAGTCAGAAACGAAGTGCTGCGTGGGCTCTCGCGACCCTGCTCGGTGCCGCAGTTCTGGAGATCCGGACGATGGCGTCGATGCGCAGCGCACTCCCAGGCGTGAAGTGCGACGACTACATCGGCAGGATTGGGATGCTCGCTGAGATCAACCACCAGTTCTCACCGGCTTTGGGGTTGTCGGACGAGCGGCTCCGAGAAGACACTGCAGTCAGGGCGCTCGAATGGCAATGGCAGGTCGCCTCGGCCGAAGCCCGCGCTTGGATCACTGCAGTTTTGGGGCGCGACGGGTCGTCGGTCGCGGAGTTCATCGATGTGGAGCGCATCGAGAGGGAGATGGCTCGCATGCAGAACGAGAAGCCTTGAGGTACTGGGTGCATCAGCAAGAAGCGGATGGATTCGCCTGCGCTCGGGTTGCGATCCTGGTCAGTTTTCAGGCGGTTGTGGGAAGTGACAGATCTCGCGGAGAGATCAGGAACGTGAAGCTCCGGACAAAGACCGCGGGCCGGACACGATCAACGTGTCCGGCCCGCGGCTAGTTCAAATAGCGATCAGCGCTTCGGTTGCCGCCTCAACCCCAGCTGCCGCCAGGACCGCCGCCTCCCGTTGGCGGAAGGCACCGCCCCATCAGCAACACCGGAGTCCCGCCGAGGCCGCCGAACGGCCCGCATGGCCGCACCGGCAACCCGCCCGTGCAACGGCTGCCGCAACCCCAGCCGCCGAGCCGCCACCCCGTGCGCCCGCCGAATCGCCCGACGCTCCACACCGGTGACGGTCCACGCCTCCGGGTGCTTCGACAGCCACATGTACCGCCGCACCGAGTAAGGCAGGTGCGCAAGGTACAGGACCATCGCCACGATCAACGCCACCAGCGGGAACGTGATGACCGCCGCCGCCAGCAACCCGATCAGCACCAGCAGCGGCGCGACGAAGCGCGGTGGCACCTTAACGGTCTTCACCGACAGCGTCGGGATCCGCGACACCAGCAGCAGTGCGACCACGACGGTCCACACGCCGACCGCGATCGGTGAGTTCCACCAGCCGTCGGTGCGGACCTGCTCCTCGATGATCAGCGGCAGCAGCAGCAGCAAACCGCCGGCCGGGGCCGGCACGCCCACGAAGAACTCCTTCGCGAACGGCGGTTGTTCCTTCTCCAGCAGGGTGTTGAAGCGGGCCAGCCGGACCACCATGCACACCGCGAAGATCAGCGCGATGACCCAGCCGGCGCGGTTGCCCTCGAACTTCCACAGGTAGATGGCCAGCGCCGGGGCCACGCCGAAGGAGATGGCGTCGGCCAGCGAGTCCAGCTCCGCGCCCATCTTCGACGTGGCGTCGAGCATGCGCGCGATGCGGCCGTCGAGGCCGTCGAAGATCGCGGCGGCCGCGATGGAGGCGATGGCCGCGCCCCACATGCCGACGTTCGCGAAGTGCACCGCGGACAGGCCGGCGCACATGGCGAGGACCGTGATCGCGTTCGGCAGCAGGCGAACGCCGGGCCCGCTGGGAGCCATCAGGCCTCCGGGAGCTCAGCGAGGACGGTCTCCCCGCCGATGGTGCGCTGGCCGGCCTCGACCAGGACGCGGGAGCCGCGCGGGACGTAGGTGTCCACGCGGGAACCGAAGCGGATCAGGCCGTAGGTCTGGCCGCGGTCGACCTTCTCGCCGTCGGCGACGTGGCAGACGATGCGGCGCGCGACCAGGCCGGCGATCTGCACGAACACCAGGTCGTGTCCCTCGGTCGTGCGCATCCACACCGTGTTGCGCTCGTTCTCCTCGGACGCCTTGTCCAGGTCCGCCGAGAGGAACTTGCCGGGGTGGTAGGAGACCTGCACGACCTCGCCGTCGGCCGGGATGCGCTGCACGTGCACGTCGAAGACCGACAGGAACACGCTCACGCGCGTCATCGGCTGGTCGCCGAGCCCGAGCTCCGCGGGCGGCACGGTGTCGACGACGTGCGAGACGGTGCCGTCGGCGGGCGCGATCGCGATGTTCGGGCGGGTCGGCGTGACGCGCTTCGGCTCGCGGAAGAACCAGGCCACCCACGCCGTGAGCACGGCGCCGACGACGCCGAGACGCTTGTTGAAGCGGCGCAGGACGAAGGTCAGAACCGCCGCGCCGGCCACGAACGGGCGGCCGGCCGGGTTCATCGGCGGAACGATGCCGCGCGCGAGTTCGAGGAAGTGGGAGACGGGCTTTTCGCTGCTCATCGTGGTGTGGGATTCCGTAGCTTCCGTGGATGTCGGGCGGCAACACGCTACGCCAACACGCCAAACCGCCCACATGGACTGCCGAGAACGCAAGTGGCCGGTGAACCCGTGCATCCCCCGACGAATGCACGGGCCCACCGGCGCGCGCCAACCAGTGTAATCCCGGTCACACGACGTCAACAACGCCGCCCTGTGAGCGTTCCGTCACAGTCCGTCCACGCCGATCGCGCGCAGCCGGACCCGCAGCTCGACCACCCGCGCGGGGTCCCGCACCGCGGGTGCCACGAGATCATCCGGGTAGACCGCAGCTCCGTCGGCCAGCCGCAGCGTGAACCCCCCGCCCCAGTTGAGTTCCAGCACGGCCCGCCCGGCCGTCACGAGCTGGTCGGCCACCGCGCAGGCGAGCAGTTCCGTCACACTCTCGACGGCCGCCTCGTGCACCTGCTCCGCGGTCAGCGACGCGTCCACCGGCCGCCCCGTCAACCGGTGCAGCCCGCCCTGCTCCAGGCACGTCAGCACGCCCGCCAGCGTCGTGCCGGCCTTGCTCACCCGCCCCGCGTGCCACAGCGCCGCCGCGTACCGCCGCACCAGCACCGGCCCGGCCAGCGGCGCGAGCTCCTCCCACGTGATCGGCGGCCCCTGCACCTCCAGCAACCCGGCCACGGCCTCGTCCGGCGTACCGTCCAGCAGCTCCCACGCCGGCCGCCCGTCCACGGGCACCGCATCCGCCGCCGCTCGCCCGGTCGCCGCCACCGGCCCCGCCGCGTCGTCGTCCGCCACCGCCGGTCCGGCCACGCGATCACCGACCGGCCCCGCCGCCCGCTGATCCGCAGCTCGCGCCGCACGCCCCCCGGACCCGGCCGCGCCCATCGCCGCCATCGCCGCCACCCGCTCCCGCACCGGCGGGTGGCTGTCGAACACCGACGCCGACTCCCGCTCGGCCATCACCGGCTCCAGCGCCCGCAGGTCGTGCACCCGCCGCGGGTGCGCCAGGTACGCCCGGAACCCCGCCAGCAGCGGCGGCGTCCGTCCCGCGACCACCGCGAGCGCCACGTACCACCGCAGGTAGTCCTCCCAGGCCACCGCGACCGGCCCGCTGCGCAGCAACGCCCGCCGCGCCGCCTCCTGCCCGGCCGCGGCCACGGCCACCTCGTCGGCGAACCGCTCGTGGTCGCGGCTCTCCGCCGCCACGACCAGCGAGTACAGCCGCGCCCACCCGTACAGCAGCCGCATGAAGTCGCCCTGGCGCACGGCCAGCTCCAGCGCGAGCTTCGCCCGGAACCGCACCGCCGACTCGCGCGTGTGCCCGCCGCCGTAGTGGCCCAGCTCGTGCGCCAGCACCGACCGCAGCTCGCCGACCGACATCCCGGCCACCAGCGGCACCCCGAGCTCCAGGTACCGGGTCCCGCGCCGTTCCCACACGCGCGCGTTCACGTCGGGCACCAGCCGGAGGTCGTCGGGCGAGCGCGTCCCGGCGATCCCGGCCAGCTCGTCGACGTGCCGCCACAGCCGCGGGTGCGTGGCGCGCGTCATCGGCACCCCGCTCGGCTCCGGCCGCGCGAACACCGCCCGCACCACCGCCCACAGCAGCGGGAACAGGATCGCGGCCGCGAAGCAGCCGACCCAGCCGCCGCCCTGGAAGTCGCCGATCCGGAACCGCCAGACCGAGACCGCGACCAGGAACGCCGTGAGCGCCAGGCCCAGCACGAAGAACCCGACCAGCAACACCAGTGCGAGCGCCGACCTCACGACCCGTCCCCCCAGACCTCTCGGCCGCCTAGTGCAGGTGCCTGACGACGACCTCGTCGCCCGCCGCCAGCTCGGTGACGTCCTCCGGCACCTCGATCAGGCAGTTCGACAACGCCAGCGCCGACAACAGGTGCGACCCCGGCCCGCCGACGGGCGTCACGACCTCCCCGGACGCCGGGTCGTAGGCACCGCGCCGGAACTGCGTCCTGCCCGCGGGCGACGTCAGCGGCGACGACACCCGCGCCCGGCTGGTCGGCCGCTCGGCCTGCGGGTGCCCCATCGCCGCGAGCAGCGCGGGCCGCACGAACACCTCGAACGACACCTGCGCGCTCACCGGGTTGCCCGGCAGCGTCAGCACCGGCACGCCCTCGTACGTCCCGGCGCCCTGCGGCCCGCCCGGCTGCATCGCGACCTTCGTGAACCGCACGTCGTGGCCGGCCAGCGCGTCCTTGACCACCTCGTACGCGCCCGCGCTGACCCCGCCGGAGGTCATGATCACGTCCACCGACGACAGGTGCGGCGCCAGCGCCCGGTGGAACGCCTCCACGTCGTCCGGCACGAACTTCAGCCGCACCGCGACACCGCCCGCGTCCCGCACCGACGCGGCCAGCATCATGCCGTTCGACTCGTAGATCTGGCCCGGCTGCAACGGCTGTCCCGGCTCCACCAGCTCCGAGCCCGTCGACAGCACCAGCACCCGCGGCCGGCGGCGCACCGGCAGCTCGGGGATGCCCAGCGCCGAGGCGAGCCCCAGCTGGGCCGGCCGCAGCACCGTGCCCGCGACCAGCACCGGGTCGCCCTCGCGCACGTCGTCGCCCGCGACGCGGATGTTCGTGCCGGGGGAGACGGTCGCGTTCAGCGTCACCTGCTCGGTGCCCGCGTCGGTCAGCTCGACCTGGATCACCGCGTCCGCACCGGGCGGCACCGGCGCGCCGGTCATGATCCGGTGCACGGTGCCGGGCTCCAGCGGGCGCACGTCCACCCGGCCCGCCGGGATGTCGTCGGCCACCGGCAGGCGGACCGGGACCTCGGCCAGGTCGGCGGCGTGCACGGCGTACCCGTCCATCGCGGAGTTGTCGAACGGGGGCAGGGAGACGGGCGCGATCACGTCCGCGGCGAGCACCAGCCCGAGGCACTCCTCGAGTGGCAGGTGCACGACCGGCATCTGCCCGACGAGCGAGGCGACGCGCTGGCGGTGTTCGGCGACAGTGGTGGGGGACACGACTGCATACTGCCAATGTCGTAGTGGTCGTGACGATCTCCCGGCCCAGTTCAACCCCTGGGGGTGCACACGGTGCAGGTCCGTACCCGGCACACACCGAACTTCGGCGTGGCGAGACTGGTGCTCGCACCCGCGGAGCTGGTGCTGGTCGAGGCGCAGTCGGTGCTGGCCACGAGCTACGGCCTCGCGTTCGAGCCCAAGAGCGGCACCGTCGCGCTGTGCACCGCCGGAGCCGAGGGCGGCTGGGTCGACGTCGCGGCGGTGCTGCCCGGTGAGCTGCACACCGTCGAGCTCGACGGCAAGACCGGCTGGTGCATCTCGCGGCTGGGGTGGCTCGCGTCCGGCAGCGCCGTGCTGATGAACCCGGACGCGCCGCCGTTGAAGGCGCTCTTCGGCGGCGGAGAAGGATTTCTCAACTACGCACATGGTCAGGGAACTGTCCTTCTCGGCTGCACCGGCGCACTCGACCTCGTGACCCTCGGCGAGGGAGAAGCGGTCACCATCGACAGCGACCACGTGCTGGCGTTCGCGGACACCGTGCAATGCCGGCTGCGCGCGTTGGCGCCCGAGGGCGGGCAGAACATTCGCTCCGGTGAGGGCCTGGTGTTCGACTTCGCCGGTCCCGGCGCCGTGCTCACCCAGACCCGCGGGCCCCGCCGCCTCACCACCTGGTTGCGCGCCAACGGAGTCAGCCCGCGTTCATGACTCCGTAAGGAGGTATCCGCGTGACATTTCTTCTTTTAGCGTTGCGTTCTGCTTGTGTGACCTGAAGGAGGACGCCTTGGCTCTCGGTACCGTCAAGTGGTTCAACTCCGAAAAGGGATACGGCTTCATCGCAACCGACGGCGGGCCCGACGTGTTCGTGCACTACTCGGCGATCCAGATGGAAGGCTTCCGGACGCTCTCCGAAGGCGACCGGGTCGAGTTCGAGGTGCAGGCCGGACGGGACGGGCGCAGCCAGGCGTCGGACGTGCGGAAGCCCTGACGCCGGCCGGGCGAACCGGTTCAGTCACAGCTTTGACCAACCCGGAGCAGCACGATCTGGGCGGGCGTTAGGCTGCCTCGCGTGTCGGAGGACCTGAGCGGGCGGCGGATCGCGCACTACCGGATCGACGGTGTGCTGGGTCGTGGTGGCATGAGCGTGACCTACCGGGCCACGGACGTGAGACTGGGCCGCAAGGTCGCGCTCAAGGTCATCGGCGAGCACCTCGCGCCCGACGCGGAGTTCCGCGAGCGGTTCGTCGACGAGGCGCGCAACACCTCCGCCATCGACCACGCGAACATCGTGCCGCTGTACGACTTCGACGAGGTCGACGGCCTGCTCTACATCGCCATGCGGCTCGTGGACGGCCAGGACCTCGCCGGCCACATCAAGGAGGGGCCGCTCACCCCGGCCCGCACGCTGACGTTGCTCGCCCAGGTCGCCGAGGCGCTCGACATGCTGCACGGCAAGGGCCTCGTGCACCTCGACGTGAAGCCGGCGAACGTGCTGGTCACCACCAAGGAGGGCGTGCGCGAGCACGTCTACGTCGCCGACTTCGGCCTCACCCGCCGCGGCGCCACCGGCCACCGCACCCGAACGGGTGATTTCCTCGGTTCGCCGACCTACGCCGCCCCCGAGCACCTGCGCGGAGAGCCGGTCGACGGCCGCACCGACCAGTACGCGCTCGCCTGCATGCTCTTCGCCTGCCTGTCGGGCCGCCCGCCGTTCCAGGGCGGCGTGCAGGAGGTCATCCAGGGCCACCTCGGCCAGGCCGTGCCCCCGCTCGCGCAGCTCGCCGGCCTGCCGCCCGCCATCGACGACGTCATCCGCCGCGGCACCTCGAAGGAACCGGCCCAGCGCTTCGCCAGCTGCGCCGAGCTGATCGCCGCCGCCCGCGTCGCCCTCGCCGGGGTCGTGCAGGGCTCGAACCCGGCCGGAGCCGGGCCGCACTCCGGCTCGATCCCCGTGCAGTCGCCGATGTCGGGCCCGATGTCCGGCCCGATGTCCGGCCCCGTGTCGGGTCCGAACCCGGTGCAGCAGGGCGCCTACCAGGGCGGCGGGTACCAGCAGCAGCTCTCCGACCCGGTCCGGCTGCGGCCGCCGAACCAGGTGGGCGCGAGTGCGTTCAACACCACCTCGAAACAACGTCCCGCCTGGCTGGCGCCGGTCATCGCGGCCGCGGTCGCCATCGTGGCGATCGTCATCGTGGTGATCATCCTGTCGCCCGGCGACGAACCCGCACGTCAGCCCAAGACGAACTCCTCGCCGACGCTGAACGTGGGCGACGACCCGACCTCGCACAAGCCGCTGCCGACCTCTGTGCCGGTGCGCACGTCACGCTGAGGGTTCACGCCGGGTCGCTTGCACTCGCCGTGCCCGAGTGCTAAACACGTCTTAGCACTCGGCTCTGTCGAGTGCCAAGAAGTGAGGCTGGGAAGGTGAGGCCCCGTCACCGGGGTCGTCCGTCGCGGGCACCGAACCTGGCCAAGCGAACCGTGTTCCGCTGTGGGCGTGCGCCCGCAGTGGCCCAGAATCCACAAAGGCGGAGGAACACACCGCAATGGCCAAGATGATTGCGTTCGACGAGGAAGCCCGTCGCGGTCTCGAGCGCGGGATGAACATCCTCGCTGACGCCGTCAAGGTGACGCTCGGCCCCAAGGGTCGGAACGTCGTGCTCGAGAAGAAGTGGGGCGCGCCGACCATCACCAACGATGGCGTCTCCATCGCGAAGGAGATCGAGCTCGAGGACCCGTGGGAGAAGATCGGGGCCGAGCTCGTCAAGGAGGTCGCGAAGAAGACCGACGACGTCGCGGGTGACGGCACCACCACCGCGACGGTGCTCGCACAGGCTCTGGTCCGCGAGGGCCTGCGCAACGTGGCCGCGGGCGCGAACCCGCTCGGCCTCAAGCGCGGCATCGAGCAGGCCGTCGAGGCCATCGCCGAGCAGCTGCTGAAGAACGCCCAGGAGATCGAGACGAAGGAGCAGATCGCTGCTACCGCGTCCATCTCCGCCGCTGACCCCACGATCGGCGAGCTCATCGCCGAGGCGATGGACAAGGTCGGCAAGGAAGGCGTCATCACCGTCGAGGAGAGCAACACCCTCGGGCTCGAGCTGGAGCTCACCGAAGGTATGCGCTTCGACAAGGGCTACATCTCCGGTTACTTCGTGACCGACCCCGAGCGCCAGGAAGCGACCCTCGAGGACCCGTACATCCTGCTGTTCGGCTCCAAGATCTCCACGGTCAAGGACCTGCTCCCGCTCCTGGAGAAGGTCATGCAGTCGGGCAAGCCGCTGCTGATCATCTCCGAGGACGTCGAGGGCGAGGCCCTGGCGACCCTGGTCGTCAACAAGATCCGTGGCACCTTCAAGTCCGTCGCCGTCAAGGCGCCCGGCTTCGGTGACCGCCGCAAGGCCATCCTCCAGGACATCGCCACCCTCACCGGTGGCCAGGTCATCACCGAGGACGTCGGCCTGAAGCTGGAGAACGCCGACATCTCGCTGCTGGGCAAGGCCCGCAAGGTCGTCGTCACCAAGGACGAGACCACCATCGTCGAGGGCTCGGGCGACGCCGACCAGATCCAGGGTCGCGTCAACCAGATCCGCGCCGAGATCGAGAAGTCGGACTCCGACTACGACCGCGAGAAGCTCCAGGAGCGCCTCGCCAAGCTCGCCGGCGGCGTGGCCGTCATCAAGGCGGGCGCGGCCACCGAGGTCGAGCTCAAGGAGCGCAAGCACCGCATCGAAGACGCGGTCCGCAACGCCAAGGCCGCCGTCGAGGAGGGCATCGTCGCCGGTGGTGGCGTCGCGCTGCTCCAGGCCGCCGAGGTCGCCTTCGCGGGCCTGAAGCTCACGGGCGACGAGGCCACCGGTGCCAACATCGTCAAGGTCGCCGTCGAGGCGCCGCTGAAGCAGATCGCCGTCAACGCCGGCCTCGAAGGCGGCGTCGTGGTCGAGCGCGTCAAGTCCCTCCCCTCGGGCGAGGGCCTGGACGCCGCGACCGGCGAGTACAAGGACCTGATCAAGGCGGGCATCATCGACCCGGCCAAGGTCACGCGCTCCGCGCTGCAGAACGCCGCGTCCATCGCCGCGCTGTTCCTGACGACCGAGGCCGTCGTCGCGGACAAGCCGGAGAAGAACGCCGCTCCGGCCGCGCCGGACGCCGGTGGCATGGACTTCTGAGTCCAGGCCGGCTGTACGGATTCACCTCGGAAGGCCCGGTTCCCGCTTCGGCGGGGCCGGGCCTTTCGGCTTTTGTGGGACCGTCGCCTTTGGTGTGCGGGGTTGGGTTCCGCGCGTTGCTTGTCGCCTTGACGCCGGGGTTGCGCAGGCAGGGGGAAGGTGGAAACGCCTCGCTTCGCTCAATGCGGCCCTACGTTGAAGTGGCGCTTGTGGTGTTTCGGTCAGTAGGCCGGGGCGGTGGTCTGCCACTGCACGCAGGTGGGGCGGGAGCCGGTTCGCTGGAACTCCAGCAACGCGTCCCGGACCTGTTCCAGCCGAATTGCGGCGTTCTGCGGGAAGCTGGTCTTGTTGTCCTTGTCGATGTACAAGGTCGGCGCGTCGTCGGCGGCTTCGTTGCCCAAGGTCACCCAGTACCCGACGTCCTCGGTCGTGCTGTCGGGATCCGGACCCACGTAGTGCAGGGCGCCGAATGCTTGGTGCGCGTCGAGTTTGAACATGCGGTCCGGGATTTCCAGCACACCGAACCTCGGCAGCTCCCGCGCGGCGATCTGCGCCGGGTGTGGCTGCGGATGGTTCGCCACGTGGGCGAGAACTCCGTCGAGTTCGGCGGCGGTGCTGACGGTGACGGGCTCATCAGCGCGGTTGTCGCCGTGGTAGTACCAGATCTCCAGCGTGTAGCTCACCGCACATCCCTTCCGCGGAACTCCCGCGACCGTACTGGATCGTGCACGGTCAACGTCTGGTCTGGCCCGAGCACGTAGGGGAGCAGCCTGGAACATGAGAGTGTCCCGTTGCACAGCTCGTTGTTGACCACCAGTTCGACGTGGTCCATTCCGCGCTGCCGCATCCGCCAGGCGACCTTCACCTCGACGTGCTTCGAGGCCTCGACGCTCGCACCTGGGCGTCCGATGCCGAGCTGGATCAGGTGATCGTTGATGCGGTCGTGCTCTTCGTCCGGTTCGCGCACCAGCGTCGCGATGGCGGCCCCGGCCTTCTCCTCCACCTGGGCGAGAACCGCGGCGACCTCCTCGAACGTCACCGGCACGCCGCCTCCTCCGCCGCGAACACGAGAGACCCGGCTCGCCGAAGCGACCCGGGCCTCTCGATGTGTGCCGGGCACGGTCCGCCAAGCACGCGGACAACGCATGTCCCGAAGTCAGAACCCCAGTGCGGGCGCGGCACGCCCCCAAGGCCAACCTGCCGCGCCATCCCCCGTGAAACGTCAGAGCATGATCGTCGGTGTCACCACTGTGCGGCCTGGTTCCCCGTGTGCGTTCACCAGGTGCACCAGGATCTGGGTGGTGCCGGCGGGCACGTCCGGCAGCACGAACCGGCCGCCGTCGTCCGCCTGGGTGCACGAGGACTTGTGGTCGGCCACCCGGACCTCGACGGTGTGCTCACCGGCCGGGACCAGCCAGCCGTCGATGCGGTGGCGGGAGCCGGTGGAGGTGAAGTTCACCATCAGGGTCAGGTTGTC
Organism: Nocardia sp. NRRL S-836; assembly: GCF_001279525.1. Classification (GTDB taxonomy): domain Bacteria; phylum Actinomycetota; class Actinomycetes; order Mycobacteriales; family Pseudonocardiaceae; genus Lentzea. Next base: position 80,040 of record NZ_LGDY01000099.1, read on the forward strand.
GACGGTGAACGTGATCGTGCCCGTCTGGCCGCCGCGCACGCCTGCGAAGGAGCCCGCGCGTTCCCAGCGGGCGACTTCCACGTCGAGGTCTTCCAGGGCGATCGCGAACTTCACGCGGTCGACGAGGTCTGCCGGAGGGGGATCGAGTTCGTCGACCAGCCTGTTCAGTTCGGAGAGGACAGCGGTGTCCTCTAGTCCCCTGCGGTCGTCGCGCGGGTCGATCTCGTTCACCGCGATCCTCCTTCCGTGTCCAGGTAGCTGCGCAACTGGTTCAGGCACCGTCCCCTGGTCGGACCGATGCTGCCGTGGGGCATGGCGAGTGCTTCGGCGACTGCTCGGTACTCGGCGCGACCCGCGAGCACGGTGAGCCGGAGCAGTTCCTGGCACTTGGTGGTCAACCGGCCGAACGCGAGCCACAGCCTGCGGTCGCGGTCGTCCATCAGCGTCACGTCCTCTGGCAGGCCGGTGTCGGACTCGAGCTGTTCGGCGAACTCGTCCGACAGGTGGGTCTCGCGCTTGTTGGGTGTCCAGGTTCGCCGGGCTTCACGCCTGGTCGTGACGACCAGGTAGCCGACGAGGGCGCGCGGTTCCTTGATGCTGTCGATCTTGCGGAGGAAGGCGAGCCACACGGTTTGCACCACGTCCTCCGCGGCGGCCCGGTCGAGGCCCTGGCCGCGGGCGACGTGCCACACCAGCGGGGTCAGCTCGGCCACCAGCACGTCCAGTGCGTTGCGGTTGCCTTCGCGTGCGGCCGCGACGCAGACCGCATGCCGTTCGGTGCCTTCCAGCCCGTCCCACGGCGGTCGGTCATCCGCCGTGTGCAGCTCGTCCACGCAGCACCTCCGATCGGCCGCCCTGTCAGCGCCGTTCGCCAGGTCAGGAGGCGCCGACAGAGCAGTAGATACAAAATTCACTCGGTTGGCGCAGTATCACTCACAGGTCCGCCGTCGGCTTGGTCCGGGTATGCCAGCGGCCCGTGATTCCCCCTCCGCATCACGGGCCGCCATGGGCGGGAGCTCTGCGCCAGCCGGCACCCCTCGAACCGGCTGACGCGTCGCTCCACGTCTATCGCTCACTGAACAAGAGCGGCGAACTCGGGCGTGGATACACAGTCAGACGCGGGAATGCGAGAAATCGCTCCCGGATTCCCGAAAGCACATGGAATTCACCGTTATGGTCTAGACCATGCCGATTCTCGAAGTCATCGCACTGGACGCCAGGGACGCCGAAGCCGCTCAGGAGGGCGGTGCGCACCGGCTCGAACTGGTGGCGGACATGGCCGCGGACGGGCTCACGCCGTCGGTCGCCACCTTCACGGAGGTGCGCAAGGCGTGCGATCTGCCCATCAGGGTCATGTTGCGCGACCGGAACGGGTTCGCGCCGCGCGACCTCAGGGAGCTCCGCCGCACCGCCGTCGAGCTGAGGGAGGCGGGCGCGACCGAGTTCGTCCTCGGCTTCCTCGACGCGGAGGGTGAGGTCGACGAGGGCGTCACGCTCAACCTCGCCGCCGAGCTGGAGGGCTGCGCGTGGACGTTCCACCGCGCGCTCGACAACTCGAACGACGTGCGGAAGGGGTGGCGGACCGTCGCGAACCTCGGCTGCGACACCGTGCTCGCCGCCGGGCACCGCAAGGGTGTCGAAGCGGGCATGGAGGTGCTGAAAGAGCTGGTCAACGCCCAGCCGCCCACGTTGCTGGTCGGCGGCGGCCTCCAGCCCCACCACGTCGACGAGCTGCTCACGGCGGGCGTCACCGCGTTCCACGTCGGCAGCGCCGTGCGGCCGGGTGGGTGGGACGAACCGGTCGATTCGGCATCGGTTCGGCAATGGATCAACCGTCTGGTCTAGACCCTTAGCGCAGTCCGTTCTAGTCTCACGTTGCTTCCTGTGAAATGGCTGTTGCACTATATGCAATGCGGAGGGCACGATGAGGCTGAAGGCACTCGTGGCCGTGCTGGGCGTGGGCGCGGTGGTCGCCTGCGCCCCGGTGCAGTCCGGACCCACGAACACGACCGCGGACGAGCAGACCGGGCAGCTGCGGGTGCGGCTGTTCGACGAGGTCAACCGCGGGCCCAAGGAAGCGGTGGTCAAGGAGGCGATCTCCGAGTTCCAGGGCAAGCACAGCGGCGTGACCGTCGACGTGCAGTACATCCAGGTGTCGAGCCGCGCGGAACGGTTCAAGGCCGCGTTCAGCGACCAGAAGAGCGCGCCGGACGTCGCCGAGTTCGGCAACACCGACCTCGCGGGCTACGTCTCCGCCGGCGGCTTCTCCGAGCTGGACCTGAGCGGTTGGAACGAGTCCAAGGACCTGGTCCCGTCGATCCTCGACACGGCCAAGGTCGACGGCAAGACCTACGGCGTGCCGTGGTTCGTCGGCGTCCGCGCGCTGTACTACCGCACGGACGTGTTCGCCGAGCTCGGCCTCAAGCCGCCGGCCACGCTTGACGAGATCGCCACCACCGCGCGTGAGATCCGGCAGAAGAAGCCCGAGCTGATCGGTATCTCCGCCGGCGGCAAGTACCTGTTCGCCGCGCTGCCGTTCATCTGGGCCGGCGGCGGCGAGATCGCCAAGTCCGACGGCGGCAAGTTCACCGCCGCCGTCGACAGCGCCGAGGCGAAGGCCGGTGTCGCGAAGTACACCGAGCTGATCAAGGACGACATCTGCCCGCCCGCCACCTGCGCCGGCAACGGCGGTGACGCGAGCGTCGAGCAGTTCCGCGCGGGCAAGGCGGCCATGACCATCGGCGGCGACTTCAACCGCAAGTCCGTGGACGCCAGCAGTGCCGCGGGCAAGTACGCCGTGGTCCCGCTGCCCGGCAAGACCGCGGGCTCGATCGCACCCGCGTTCGCCGGCGGCAACCTGCTCGGCGTCATGAAGGGCACCCAGCGCAAGACGCTCGCGAACGAGTTCACGCAGCTGCTCGCGTCGAAGAAGTACCAGCAGAAGATGTACACGGCGATGGGCAACCTGCCGACGTTCACCGACGTGCAGAAGCAGGTCGCTGACGCCGACAAGTTCCTGGAGCCGTTCACCAAGACGCTGCAGGCCGGCACGAAGTTCGTCCCCGTCACCCCGGCGTGGGCGAAGATCGAGGCGCAGACCGTGCTGCCGACGATGATCCAGGAGGTCGTCACCGGCGCGAAGAACGTCGACACGGCCACCGCCGACGCCGCCAAGACGATGAACGCGGCCTTCACGTCGTGAGCGTGACGGCCAAGGGCCAGGGGCGGACCGCCTTCGCCTACCTGGTCCCCGCGCTGCTGGTGCTCGGCGGCCTGCTGGCCTACCCGATCTACCAGCTGGTGCTGATCTCGCTGTTCGACTACGGCCAGGAGCAGGTGAGCGGTGGTGCGCCGCTCACCTTCCTCGGCCTCGGCAACTACCAGAGGCTGCTGGGCGACCAGCAGTTCTGGACGGTGCTCGGGCAGACCGTCGGGTTCGCGGCGGTCTGCGTGGTCGGCACGCTGCTCGTCGGCGCGTTCCTCGCGATCCTGGCCACGCGGGTCAGGACGTGGGTGCGGATGACGTTGTTCCTGGCGGCGCTCGGCGCGTGGTCCACGCCCGCCGTCGCCGGGTCCACGATCTGGCTGTTCCTGTTCGACGCCAACTTCGGGTTCGTCAACGAGGTCCTTGGCCTGCAAGGCTTCTCGTGGACCTTCGACCGGTGGACCGCGTTCGGGCTCGTCGCCGCACAGGTGATCTGGTGCTCGTTCCCGTTCGTCATGGTCACGCTCTACGCGGGCATCAAGGCGATCCCCGGCGAGGTGCTGGAGGCGGCGGCGCTCGACGGCGCCTCGGCGGTGCGCACGGCCCGCAGCGTCATCCTGCCGCTGCTGCGGCCGATCATCCTCGTGGTGACGATCCAGTCGATCATCTGGGACTTCAAGATCTTCACGCAGATCTACGTGATGACCAACGGTGGCGGCATCGCCGGGCGCAACCTCGTGCTCAACGTCTACGCCTACCAGCAGGCGTTCGCGGCGTCGGAGTACGGGCTGGGCGCGGCGATCGGCGTGGTGACGACCGTGCTGCTGCTGGTGATCACGCTGTTCTACCTGCGCGCGCTGCGCCGTTCCGGGGAGGCGCTGTGAAGCGTTGGCTGACCGAGGGGTTCGTCCTCATCATCGCCGCTGTCGTGGCGTTCCCGCTGTTCTGGATGGTGCTGAGCGCGTTCAAGCCGGAGGACGAGATCATCTCGGCCGACCCGGTGCCGTGGACGACCCGGCCGACGCTCGACAGCTTCACGCGGGCGCTGACCGTCGCGAACTTCGGGCGCTACTTCCTGAACAGCATCGTGGTGGCGCTGGTCGTGGTGGTGCTGAGCATCCTGATCTCGTTCCTCGCCGCCACGGCGCTGACCCGCTTCCGGTTCCGCAGCCGCACGACGTTGCTGATCATGCTGCTGGTCGTGCAGATGGTGCCGGTCGAGGCGCTGACCGTGCCGCTGTTCTTCCTGATGCGGTCGGTCGGCGACTCCGTGCCGGTGTTCGGCCTGAACCACCTGGGCTCGCTCGTGCTGGTGCACCTGGCGTTCAGCCTGCCGTTCGCGATCTGGATGCTGCGCGGCTTCGTCGCCGCGGTGCCGGTGGAGCTGGAGGAGGCCGCCACCCTGGACGGCGCCTCGCGGTTCCGGTTCCTCTGGCAGGTGCTGTTCCCCCTGGTGGCGCCCGGTCTGGTGGCCACCTCCGTGCTGTCGTTCATCCACGCCTGGAACGACTTCCTGTTCGCCAAGACGTTCATCATCTCCGCTGTGGAGAACCAGACCCTGCCACTGGCTCTCCAGGTCTTCGTCAAACCCGACCAGAACGATTGGGGCGCGATCATGGCGGGCTCCACCCTGATGACCATCCCTGTGCTCGTCTTCTTCGTCTTCGTGCAGCGCCGGCTCGTGTCCGGGCTCGCCGGGGCGGTGAAGGGATGAACCTGCTACCCCGGCCGGTGTCCTTCGTGGACGGCGGCAGACTCGTTGACTACCAGGGCTGGGAGACCGTGCTCGTCGACGGCCCGCCCGGCGGCTACCGGCTCCTGTCCTCCGACGACGGCGTGCTGATCGAGGCGCACGACGCCGCCGGCGAGCTGAACGCCCTGCAGACCCTGCGGCAGCTGCTCGGGCCCGGTGCGTACCGGGCGGCGGGGGAGAAGCCGCGGCTCATCCCGGTCTGCGAGGTCGTGGACCACCCGCGGTTCGCCTGGCGCGGCGTGATGCTCGACGTGGCCAGGCACTTCCTGCCCAAGCGGGAGGTGCTGCGGTGGGTCGAGCTGCTGTCGGTGCACAAGCTCAACGTCCTGCACCTGCACCTGACCGACGACCAGGGCTGGCGTTTCGAGGTGAAGGCCTACCCGAAGCTCACCGAGGTCGGGTCGTGGCGGGAGGACTCGCGGTTCGGTGACCGGCGCTCGGCCGGGATGAAAGGCCGCCCGCACGGCGGTTTCTACACCCAGGACGACCTGCGCGAGATCGTCGCGTACGCGGCCGCACGGCACATCACGGTGGTCCCGGAGATCGACATCCCCGGCCACTCGCAGGCGGCGATCGCGGCGTACCCGGAACTGGGCGTGCACGGCGGTGGTGTGTGGACCGACTGGGGCATCAACGAACGCGTGCTCAACACCGACGAGTCCACAGTGGACTTCTACCGGGCGGTCTTCGACGAGCTGATGGACGTGTTCCCCGCGGAGGTCATCGGCCTGGGCGGCGACGAGGCCCCCGGTCACGACGGCGAGCTCGTGCGGCAGATCGCGCGGCACCTCGTCCGCAACGGGCGGCGGCCCTACGGCTGGGACGAGGTCCTGGAGTCCGGGCCGCTGCCGGGCGGCACGATCGTCGCCTCGTGGCGTGGCGTCGAGGGCGGTGTCACGGCGGCACGCGAGGGCCACGACGTGGTGATGTGCCCCGAGCAGTTCGTGTACCTGGACTACCGGCAGTCGGACTCGCCCGACGAACCGATCCCGGTCGGCACGGTGACGACGCTGGAGGACGTCTACGCGTGGGAACCGGTGCCGGCGGAGCTGACCGGTGCCGAACGCGGCCGGGTGCTGGGGGCGCAGGCGAACATCTGGACCGAGCACCTCGACTCGGCCCGGCGCGTCGACTACGCGGCGTTCCCGCGGCTGGCGGCGTTCGCCGAGGTCGTGTGGTCCCCTCCGGAGAAGGACCCCGGTTTCGTGCGGCGGCTGACCGAGCACCACCTGCCGCGGCTCGACGCCCTGGGGGTGGAGTACCGGCCCCTCAACGGTCCCCACCCCTGGCAGCGGCTACCCGGTGTGCCCGGTTTTCCACGGTGATCACATCGCGGCGTCTTCCTCGGGCATGAGGATCCACGCGGCCACGTAGAGGATGGCGCCGGTGCCGAAGCCCAGCAGCGTGGCGGCGACCAGGATGATCCGCAGCAGCGCGGCGTCCACGCCGATCATCTTGGCCACGCCGCCGCAGACACCGGCGACCATCTTGTCGGTCCGGCTGCGCCGGAGCTTCTTGACCTTCGTCGTCGCTTCGTCGTACACGTTGCTGTTCATGGCTCAAGAGTCGTCGTTGCGGCGGCCCGGCACATCGGTGACCACCCCGAACCTGACCCTGAGTCGTACGCTGGGGGTCAGGGAGGTGCGCGATGCGTGACGTCCTGTTCGACCTCGCGGACCGGGTGGCGAACGGTGAGACCGTCGGCGTCGGCACCGTCGTCGCCACCTTCAGCTCGGCGCCACGGCCCGCGGGCGCGGCGATGCTGGTGACGCAGGACGGCACCGCGATCGGCAGCGTGTCCGGCGGGTGCGTCGAGGCCGCGGTCTACGACCTGGCGCGGACGACCGGCGAGCCGGTGCTCCAGCGGTACGGCGTGAGCGACGACGACGCGTTCGCGGTCGGGCTGACGTGCGGCGGGATCATCGACATCTACGTCGAGAAGATCAGCGCGTCGACGTTCCCGCAGCTCGCCGAGGTGGTGGAGACGGTCCGTGCCGGGGAACCGGTGGCCGTCGCGACCGTCGTCGAGCACCCGGACCGCGTCGGCAGGAGGATGGTCGTCTGGCCTGATCGCCGCAGCGGCACGCTCGGGTCCGCCCGCACCGACGACGCCGTCACCGACGACGCGCGCGGCCTGCTGGCGAGCGGGTGCAGCGGCGTGCTCCGGTACGGCCCGGACGGGCAGCGGCGCGGTGAGGGCATGGGCGTGTTCGTGAACTCGTTCGAGCCACCACCGCGGATGCTCGTGTTCGGAGCGATCGACTTCGCCGCCGCGATGGCCCGGCTCGGCGCGTTCCTCGGCTACCGGGTGACCGTCTGCGACGCCAGGCCGGTGTTCGCCACGCGCACCCGCTTCCCGGAGGCGGACGAGGTCGTCGTGGACTGGCCGCACCGGTACCTCGAACGGGAGGCGGCCAAGCTCGACGAGCGCACGGTCATCGCGGTCCTCACCCACGACCCGAAGTTCGACGTGCCGCTGCTGGAGGTCGCGTTGCGGCTCAAGGTCGGTTACGTCGGCGCGATGGGGTCCCGCCGCGCGCACCAGGACCGCCTGCGGCGGTTGCGGGCAGCGGGACTGACCGAGGACGAGCTGAGCGCCCTGGCGTCGCCGATCGGCCTGGACCTGGGTGCCAGGACACCGGAGGAGACCGCGGTGTCGATCGCCGCCGAGATCATCTCCCTGCGGTGGAGGGGATCCGGGCGCCGGCTCGTGGACCTGGGTGCACCGATCCACCACTGACCTCACGGGCCGTCCGGCGCAGCTCAGCCGCGGTCTGGTCGCCGAGGTCGGCGGCGAGCTCGTCGGCCAGTTCGCCGAACACCTGGCGAGCACGGCGGCTTCCGGGGATGCTGACGAGGTGGCGCAACAGCAGCATCTCCGAGTGGTCCCCGACGAGCCGATCGACCTGATCGACACGGCAGGCGTTCCAGTGTTGCAGCGCGTGCTGCCCATCGCGGCCGGCGTACTGGCCGTCGCGCTGTTCGTGGTCCTGCGACGCAGGCGGCAGCGCTGAAGCGTGCTCACCGGTGGCCGGCGCTCCTGCTGGTCACCGGTTTCGCGCTGTCCGGGTGCACCGGCTCGCCGGTGGTGACCACCCCGGCACCACCGCCGCCGTCCCCGACCTCCTCCGCACCGCCACCCGCGCGTTCGTTCACGCTGACCGCGGGCGGCGACATCCTGATCCACCCGGCGCTGACCGACCAGGCCGTGGCCGACGGCGGTGCCGCGGGCCGCGACTTCCTGCCGTTGCTCTCCGGCGTCAAGGACACGCTGAAGGCCGACCTGTCGCTGTGCCACCTGGAGGTGCCGCTGGGCCGCAAGGAGGGCCCGTTCTTCGGCTACCCGTCGTTCCTGGCGCCGCCCGAGGTCGCGAAGGGCCTGGTCGACGTGGGCTACGACGCGTGCTCGACCGCCTCGAACCACACCCTGGACCGCGGTGTCCCGGCGATCGTGTCGACGCTGGACGCGATGGACGCGGTCGGCCTGAAGCACACCGGCTCGTTCCGCACGCCGGAGGAGGCCGCCGCACCGCTGATCCTCGACGCGGGCGGGGTGAAGGTCGCCCAGCTGTCGTTCACCTACGGCTTCAACGGCATCCCGCTGCCCGAGCCGTGGCGCGCGAACCAGATCAACGCGGCCAAGATCCTCGCCGACGCCCGCAAGGCCCGCGAGGCCGGTGCCGAGGTCGTCGTGCTGTCCGTGCAGTGGGGCAACGAGTACCAGCACGCCGCGACGGCCGAGCAGAAGGCGCTGGCCAGGCAGCTGCTGGCCGACCCGGCACTGGACCTGATCATCGGCACGCACGTGCACGTCGTTCAGCCGTTCGAGAAGATCGGCGGCAAGTGGGTCGCCTACGGCCTGGGCAACGAGGTCGCCCGCCACGCGGAACCCCGGGGCGTCACCGAGGAGGGCGTGATCGCGCGGTTCCGCTTCGAGCAGGGCCCGTCCGGCTGGTCCGTCGTCGCCGCCTCCTACACCCCGACCCTGGTCGAGCTCGGCCCGCCGATCCGGCTGGTGGACCTGACGCGGGTGCCCGCCACCGAACGGCGGACGCAGGCGGTCAACCGCACCGAGGAGATCGTGTTCAGCCTCGGCGCCGGCGACCAGGGCCTGGTCAGAGGGAAGCCCTGACCCGTTCGAAGCGCTCGGCCCACGCCTGGTCGCCCGTCTCGAACTCGGCGATCCGATCGGGCACCGGCGCCGTCGTGGGCACGGTCAGATAGCCGTCCACGGGCGTGAGCGGGGTGCTCGTCACGTCGCCCTGGAACAGCGACAGCGTGGCGAGCCCGCACGCGTGGTCGAGCTCCGGCAACGCCGCCGCCAGCGCGACCCCCGCCGCCATGCCCACCGACGTCTCCAACGCCGACGACACCACGCACGGCAGCCCGCACGCCTCGGCGACCTCCAGCGCCCGCCGGACCCCGCCCAGCGGCGCCACCTTGATCACCGCGATGTCCGCGGCCCCCGCGACCGCGACCTTCACCGGGTCCTCGGCCTTGCGGATCGACTCGTCCGCCGCGATCGGCACACTCGTCCTCCTGCGCACCCGAGCCAGCTCGTCCAGCGTCCGGCACGGCTGCTCCACGTACTGCAACCCACCCGCGGCCCGGTCCATCGCCTTGATCGCCGTGACCGCCGTGTCGACGTCCCACAGCATGTTCGCGTCGACCCTGATGTGCCCCTGCGGCCCCAACGCGTCCCGCACCGCCTCAAGCCGTGCGCAGTCCTCCGCGACCGTGCTCTCGCCGACCTTGACCTTGGCCGTCCGGCACCCCGACCGCGTGACGATCCCGTGCGCCCGCTCCGGCGCCACCACCGGCACCGTGCAGTTCACCGGAACCCTGTCCCGCACCGGCGCCGGCCACCCCTCGTCGGCGGCTTCGAGCGCACTGCGCAGCCACGGCACGCACTCCTCGTCGTCGTACTCGACGAACGGGCAGAACTCCCCCCACCCCTTCGACCCCTCGACCAGCACCCCGGACCGGGTGGTGATGCCGCGGAACCGGACGTTCATCGGAATCGAATAGACGTGCACCACCCGATTCAAGCGCACTTCCGGAACTCCAGCGAATGCCCGCCACCCCGCAGGTTCACCGACCCCACCGCCTGCACGTCGAGCAACGTGCACACGATCTGCCTGACCGCGTTCGCACTCAGCAACGACACGTCCGTCGACACCGTGACGTCCAGCCCGTCCGCCACCCGGTCCACCGTCGCCGGCGCCGCGTCGAACGGCACCTCGGTCCGCAACCCCCGCTCCTGCTCGGCGGTGCTGGGCCCCTGCGCGAGCAGCGCCACGACATCCCGCCCGGTGAGGCTGCCCTGCACCCGCGCGACCGGCACCACCTGCCCGTCCGCGACCCAGTAGATCGACGGCGTCGGGTTCTCGACCGGGCCGCTGGGTGCCTCCAGCCCCGGGATGACCCCGGTCGGGCGGATGCCGCACGCCGCCAGGACCACGAGGGCCAGCACCACCAGCCCGAGCTGACGCAGGCGTCCCCTCCAGGGGGTCCCCCGGTTTCCATTCTCCCAGGCAGCACCGACAGTTTTCGGCGCCGAGCGATCACGGGAGCGTCCGGCCCGCACGTCCCTCACCCCGCACCCCCGACTGGCATCCGAAGCGTGAACACCGCCCCGCCCCCAGCCCGGTTCGCCGCCGTCAGCGTCCCCCCGTGCAGCCGCGCGTTCTCCCACGCGATCGCCAGCCCAAGCCCGCTGCCCTCCGACCGCCCCCGAGCCGAGTCGGCCTTGTAGAACCGCGCGAACACGTGCGGCAGCACCTCCTCGGCCAGTCCCGGCCCGGAGTCCGCGACCTCGATCACCAGCTCCGCCTCCGCGGCCCGCAGCCGCACGGTCACCGGCGGGGCACCGTGCCGCAGCGCGTTGCCGACCAGGTTGGCCACCACCACGTCCAGCCGCCGCGGGTCCAGCCGGGCCCGCACCCCGGACGGCAGGTCGGCGGTCACGTCGAAGCCGCGCATCCGCAGCGTCGCCCGCACCACCTCGGCCACGTCGACCTCGTCCGGCGCCAGCGCCGCGGTGCCCGAGTCGAAGCGCGTGACCTCGATCAGGTCGTTCACCAGCCGCGTCAGGTTCTGCGTCTCGCGGTTCACCAGCCGCGCCGCCTGTCCTGCCACGCCCGGCAGCGCCGCCGTCTCGGCGTCGAGCACGTCGGTCACGGCGGTCATCGCGGCGAGCGGGGTGCGCAGCTCGTGCGACACGTCGGCCACGAACCGCCGTGCGTCGGCCTCCATCCGCCGCAGCTCCCCGACGTGGTGCTCCAGGGAGGCGGCCGTGCTGTTGAACGTCGCGGCCACGTCCGTCAGCTCGTCGCGGCCGCGGACGGGGACCCGTGCCGACAGGTCGCCCTGCCCCAGCCGGAACGCCGCCATCCGCAGCGCCCGCACCGGCCGCAGCACGCCCTGCGCCGCCAGCAGCCCCAGTCCCAGCGCCAGCACCAGCCCCGCGCCGCCGATCAGCCACGCGTTGCGGGCCAGCTCCTCGATCACCTCGGCCTCGCTGGTGAACGGGCGCAGGACGTAGACCTCGATGCCCGACGCGCCACCGCCGGTGATCCGCAGCTGCATGCCGATGACCAGCCACACCCGGTCGCCGTACGGCACGCGCTGCCAGCCGACGTACCCGAGCGACACGTGCCGCCGCAGCTCCGGGGTGATCACCGACGGGTCCATCGAGCCGGTGCTCAGCCCCTGCGCCGTGACGAGCGCCGAACCCTCCGGGCCCGAGACGCGGCCGGCGATGCGGTCGAGCGCCAGGAGGTCCGGCGGGCGCGCGGGCAGCGGGTAGAGCTGTTCGACGCGGTTCGTGGTCTCGGCGACGGCCCGGTCCTGGGCGCGTTGCACGATGGCGTCGCGGGCGCGCACGTACCCGGCACCGGCGACCGTGACCGCGGTGAAGACGCTGATGAAGGCGAACGCGAGCAGCAGCCGCAGGCGCAGCGTCACAGCGGCCCGAACCGGTACCCGAACCCGCGCACGGTCTGCACGTACCGCGGCGCCGCCGGGTCGTCCTCGATCTTCGACCGCAGCCGCTGCACGCACGCGTCGACCAGCCGCGAGTCACCGAGGTAGCCCTGGTCCCACACGGTCTCCAGCAGCTGCTGGCGCGACAGCACCCGTCCCGGCGCCGCGGACAGCTCCAGCAGCAGCCGCAGCTCCGTCGGCGCCAGCGACACCGGCCGGCCCAGCCGCGTGACCACCAGCCCGTCCCGGTCGATCGTCAGGTCGCCGTACCGCTCGGCCTGGCGGTCGGGCACGACGGCGGCGGACGTGCGGCGCAGCACCGCCCGGATCCGCGCCTCCAGCACCCGGGCCTGCGCGGGCTTGGCCACGTAGTCGTCCGCGCCCGCCTCCAGTCCCGCGACCACGTCGATGTCGTCGTTGCGCGCGGTCAGCATGATGATCGGCAGGTCACCGGCGGCACGGATGCGGCGGCACACCTCGAACCCGTCCACGCCGGGCAGCATCAGGTCGAGCACCACCACGTCCGGGTTGTCGCCGCTGGTCAGCAGGTCGAGGCCCTCCTCGCCGGTGCGCACCGCCTCCACCGTGTGGCCCTGGTAGGTCAGGGCGAGCGACAGTCCTTCCCGGACCGCCTCGTCGTCCTCGATCAGCAGTACGCGCGGCATGTCCTCCAGCCTTCCCGACGGGTCTCATGAGGACGTTCTTGCCACGTCATCGTTGCGTAACGACGGCCCCGGTGCACCCGAGGCCGCCGCCGGCTCACGCGCCGAGCCGCCTGCGCACCCACCCGGAGGCCTGGTCGACGACCACGACCAGCAGCAGCACCACGAGGATGTGCGTGACCATCTCGTCGAACCGGAACAGCTTGATCGACTGGTTGATCAGGAAGCCGATCCCGCCCGCGCCGACCAGGCCGAGCACCAGCGACGACCGCACGTTCACGTCGAGCCGGTACAGCAGCAGCCCCGCCAGCGACGGCAGGACGGTCGGTAGCACCGCGTGCACGGCGATCTGCGGCCCGGAGGCGCCGGTGACGCGCAATGCGTCGCGCGGGCCGCGGTCGCTCTCGTCCATCGCCTCGGCCCACAGCTTGCCCATCACGCCGGTGTTGTGGAACACCAGCGCGAGCACGCCCGCGAACGGCCCGAGGCCCACGGCCGTCACGAAGATCAGCGCGAACACCACGTCCGGCACCGCCCGCAGGAACGACAGCACGGCCCGCGCGGCCTGCTGCACCCACGCGGCCGAGGTCGTCGCCCTCGACGCCGGCAACGCCAGAGCCAGCGCGAACGGGATCGAGAACGTCGTGCCGAGCAGTCCGATGTAGAGCGTGATCACCGCGGCTTCCAGCGACTTCCCGAGCACCGAGAGGTCCGGCGGCAGTGCGTCGGCGAGGAAGTCCGCCATGCCCTCCCAGCCCGCGATCAACGCACCTGGCGAGAACTCCGTCGCCCGCCAGGCGAGCACGTGCACCACGACCGCGACCACCGTGACAACCCACACGACCGCCGACGGCCGCCGCCGCTTCGGCACCTCGGTCCGGGGAGCTTCCAGGGTCGTCATGCCGCCATCTCCACGATCCGGTGCGCGTACGTGCGCGCGAGCTCCGGCTGGTGCAGCACGGCGACGACGGCCATGCCCTCGCCGGCCAGTGCGCTGAGCAGCTCCATCACCTGCACGGCCGCCCGCGGGTCGAGCGCGGACACCGGCTCGTCGGCGAGGATCACGTTGGCGCGCTGGCACAACGCCCGCGCGATCGCCACACGTTGCTGCTGGCCACCGGAAAGCCGCGCGCACCGGTCGGCGGCGCGGTCCGCGAGCCCCACCCGGTCCAGGCACCGCATGGCCTCCTCCCGCACCTCCCGCGGGAAGAACAGCGAGCGCCCGAACGACAACCGGGCCAGCGCGCCCGTGCAGACGTTGTCCAGCGCGGTGCGCCGGCCGACCAGGTGGATCTTCTGGAACACCATCGCGGCGGTCCCGGTCACGTCGACCTCGCCGCCGTCCGGCGTCTCCAGCCCGACCACGCACCGCAGCGCCGTCGACTTGCCGGAGCCGTTGGGCCCGAGCAGCGCCACGAACTCCCCGCCGGAGACCCGCAGGTCGAAGCCGTCGAGCACGGTGCGGCCGCCGAACGACTTGCGCAGGCCGCGGATCGCGAGCATCAGACGTCCTCTTCCTTGAGCCCCAGCGTGGTGGCGAGGTCGAAGAGCACCCGGTAGGTGTCGTTGTCCACCCGCACGAGCGGTCCCGGCGGGGTGACGTCGAGGAACGCGCCGACCTTCTCGACGTCGGCGGGCGAGAGCTCCAGCAACGCCGTGCGAACCTTGTCCTTGAACGCCGGGTCGAGGTCGCCGCGCACGGTGATCGGGTCGTTCGGGATCGGGTCCGACCTCCAGATCTGCCGGAACTTCGGCTCGTCGAACGTGCCCGCTGCCTTGGCGCTCGCCAGCTGCTGGCTGTTGATCTCGGCGGCGTCGACCTTGCCGTTGACGAGCGCGAGCATCGCCTCGGGATGGCCGCCCGCGTAGTCGAGCTTCACGTCGGCGACGCCGTGCTTCTTCAGGCCGTAGCGGGGGAGCGCGTCACCGGAGGCCGAGCCGACGCTGCTGAGCGCGAGCGACCTGCCGCGCAGGTCCTCGATCCGCTGCGCGGGCGAGTCCTTCGGGACCCAGATCCCGGCGGTGTAGCTGGTGAGCTTGCCGGAGCCGTCCGCGAACGACGCCAGCGGCTGCGCACCGGCCTTCTGCGCCGCGAAGACGTACCCGAGCGGGCCGAACTGGGCGATGTCGAGCTTGCCGTTGCGCATCGCCAGCACCTCGGCGGCGTAGTCGTCCACGACCTGCAGCTCGACCTCGCAGCCGAGCTTCGCCGTGAGCGCCCTGGCCAGCACCTCGTAGGCGGGCTTGAGCTTGTCCGGCGCCTCGTACGGCTCGACGCCGAAGCGCACCTTGCCGTCGCTCGGGCAGCCGCCCGCCGAAGCGGAGTCCGGTGCGCCGCCACAGGCGGTCAGCGCCAGTGTCAGGGCGAGTACCGCGGTGAGGACGGTCCTGGGGGCTTTCATCACAGCTCCTGGTCGAGGTCGTCGAGCACGGCCGGGGCGAGGCCGAGCGCGGTGGTCATGCCGATGCCGGAGGTGACCGAGACGACCCTGGTGAGGGGGACGGGCGCCGCGGTCAGGAAGGGGTGCGGGGCCGACGCGTAGATGCCGCGCCAGCGTTCGAGCACGTGCAGGGACGCAACGCCGAGGAGCCGGGCCGTCTCGGTGAGCACCAGGTCGTCCAGGTGCTCGGGCCGGTGCGGCTCGACCGTGCGGCCGTAGTGGTGGGTGTCGCCGATGGTGAGCGAGCCGTCGGGGAGCTGGGTGAACATCAGGTTCAGCCCTGCCGCGACCAGCTCGGGGTGGTCGGTGGCGAGGCGGTCGCGGACCTTCCGCGTGCTGGGGCACCGGTCGAACGCGGCGTAGCGCAGCATCGAGAACCCGGTCAGCACCGCCGGGTCGATCACGCCGCCGTGCGCCACGCGCAGCATCCGCAGCTCGCAGCGCAGCACCTCGTGCCGCTCGGCGAGGTCGGGGAAGAACCGGTCGACGTCGTGCCCGACGGCGACGACGGCGGCCTTGCAGCGGATCTCGCCGCGGCTGGTGCGGACCAGGCCGGGCTCGACCGTGAGGACGTTGGTGGACCAGTGGAACGTGACGCCGCGGCCGGCCAGCAGCCGTGCGATCGCGTGCACGGCCTCGCGCGGGTTGACCCGGATGTCCAGCGGCAGGTGAGCGGCCCCGAGGCCGGCGACCGGCAGCTCGTCGGTCAGCCGGACCTCGCGGACGTCCTGGAGCTCCTCCAGGACCGCCAGCTCGTCCTCGTGCCGTGCGACGACGACCGTGCCCGACTCGCGCAGCCAGAAACCGGCCTCCCTGGCGAGCGTCAGCCACTCCTCGCGTGCGGCCATCGCGTACTCGAACGCCACGCCGTCCTGAGCGGTGAAGCAGCCGTGCCCGAAGTTGCGCACGGAGGCCCCGACCGCGTGCTCGTCGCGCTCGACCACGGTGACGGACAGACCCCGCCGCACCGCGTGCCAGGCGTGCGCGAGCCCGACGACACCCGCGCCGACGACCACCAGGTCCACACTTGTCATGACAAGAACGATGAGCGGCTGCTCCGCCTGGGTCAACGGGTGTGCTGATGTGTTCACTTGCTGTTCAGACTTGTTATGACATGTATGGTGATCGGCATGGAGATGCCCTTGCACGAACGCATCGCGGCCGACCTGCGCCGCCGCATCGCCTCCGGTGAGCTGGCCGTCGGCGAGCCGGTGCCGTCCGAGTCGCAGCTGGGCGCGCAGTGGAACGCCTCGCGCGCGCCGGTGCGGCAGGCGCTGACGACGTTGCGCGCGGAGGGCATGATCGGCGGCGGCCGCGGCAAGCCGGCGGTGGTGCGCAGGCACACGCTGTCGCAGCCGTTCGAGACGTTCCTGTCGTTCTCCAGCTGGGCCGCGGGCCTCGGGCACGTGCCGGGCCAGCGCACCCTGGAGATCGCGCGCCGCCCGGCCACCGCGGAGGTCGCCGACGCGCTGGCGCTCGACGAGGGCACGCAGGTCGTGCAGTTGCTGCGGCAGCGGCTGATCGACGGCCGGCCGACGATGCTGGAGCGCACGACGTTCGTGGAACCGGTGGGGCGCCTGCTGTTCGACTTCGACTGCGACAGCGGGTCGCTCTACGCGCACCTGGCCGAGCAGGGCGTCGACATGACCGTTGCACGGCACCAGATCGACGCCGTGGCTGCGGACGAGACGGACTCCGCGCTGCTGGAGGTGCCCGCCGGAGCGCCGTTGCTGCGCGAACGGCGGCGCGCGTCCGATGTGGACGGTCAGCCGGTGGAGTACTCCGACGACCGCTACCGGCCGGACCTGGTCAGCTTTTCGATCGAGAACTCCCAGCAGGCGCACCCGGCGCTGCTGCGGGACTGGAGGGCGTCGTGAACGTGGTCGATCTCGTGGTGCTGGACGTCGCGGGCACCACCGTGCAGGAGCACGGGCTCGTGTACCGGGCGCTGGCCGAGACCGTGGAGGCGGCCGGTGGTTCGGCCGCCGACGTGGGGCGCTGGATGGGTGCCGACAAGTACGAGGCGATCGCGGCGATGCTCGGTCGGTCCGTTGTGGACGATGAGTTCGCGGACTTCCACGCGCGGCTGGGCAAGCTGTACGCGCAGACGCCGCCGACGCCGTTGCCCGGTGTCCCGGAAGCGTTGGCGCGACTGCGTTCCGCGGGCGTGCGGGTCGCGCTGACGACCGGCTTCGACCGGCCGATAGTCGACGGCCTGCTCGACGTGCTCGGCTGGGGAGAGGGCGTGCTGGACGCGGTCGTGTGCGTCGATGACGTCCCCGCCGGCCGTCCCGCGCCGTACATGATCTTCCGCGCGATGGAGCTGTGCGGCGCGCGTGACGTGCGGCGGGTGCTGACGGCGGGCGACACGGTCCGCGACCTGGAGGCGGGCACCAACGCGGGCGCGGGGTTCGTCGTCGGCGTGCTGTCCGGCAGCCAGACCGCCACCGAACTGGGCGCCGTCCGCCACACCCACCTGCTCCCCGGCGTGGCGGCACTCCCGGCCTTGCTGCTCCAGGACAGCTAGTCCAAGGCGGCGGTGTGGCGCAGCTGTTCGGGGCTCGGGTCGGCCCGCAGGACGGTGAGCGCCGCCGCGAACCGGTCGAAGCTCCGGTCGAGCTCTGCGAGCTCACGGGTCGGCTCCGCGACCAGCGCGGCCTGGCCCGCCCGCCGGGGCGCCATCGCGAGCGCCTCCCGGATCGGCAACGAACGGCGCAGGGCCACGAGCAGCGTCCACAGCCGCCGTTCGACCAGCGCCAGCTGCGCCGGGTCACCCGTGACGGCGAGGAAGTCGGTGCGGGCGGCCGTGGCGCGGCGGCGTTGCTCGGGGCAGGTGAAGTCGGCCGAGCGGACGACGTGGTCCGCGGCGGCCGCCTTCGCGAGCGACTGCTCCGACCGGAACCTGCCGCGCGGCGGGGTCCCGGCCGGGTTCCACATCCACCAGGTCGTCATCCGACCAGGTCGTCCGCGTCGACGATCTTGTACGCGTACCCCTGTTCCGCCAGGAACCGCTGCCGGTGCGCCGCGTACTCGGTGTCGAGGGTGTCCCGCGCGACCACCGAGTAGAAGTGCGCCTGCCGGCCGTCACCCTTGGGCCGCAGCAACCGGCCGAGCCGCTGCGCCTCCTCCTGACGGCTGCCGAACGTGCCCGACACCTGGACCGCGACGGACGCCTCCGGCAGGTCGATGGAGAAGTTGGCGACCTTGGACACCACCAGCGTCCTGAGCTCACCCCGGCGGAACCGGTCGAACAGCTCCTCGCGCTCCTTGTTCTTCGTCGACCCCTTGATCACCGGCGCGTCCAGCTCCTCGCCCAGCTCGTCGAGCTGGTCCAGGTAAGCGCCGATCACCAGCGCCGGCTCGTCGGGGTGCTGCTCCAGCACCCGCTTGACCACCGGGATCTTCGTCCGTGCCGTGGAGCAGAGCTTGTACCGCTCCTCCGGCTCGGCCGTCGCGTACTGCAGCCGCTCGTTGTCGGTGAGCGTCACCCGCACCTCGGTGCACTCCGCAGGCGCGATCCACCCCTGCGCCTCGATGTCGCGCCACGGCACGTCGTACCGCTTCGGCCCGATCAACGAGAAGACGTCACCCTCCTGCCCGTCCTCGCGCACGAGCGTCGCGGTCAGCCCCAGCCGCCGGCGGCTCTGCAGGTCCGCCGTCATCCGGAACACCGGCGCCGGCAGCAGGTGCACCTCGTCGTAGACGATCAGCCCCCAGTCCCGCGAGTCGAACAGCTCCAGGTGCTTGTACTCGCCCTTCGACTTGCGCGTGATCACCTGGTAGGTCGCGATGGTGACCGGCCGGATCTCCTTGCGCTCACCGGAGTACTCGCCGATCTCCTCCTCGGTGAGACTCGTGCGCGCGATCAGCTCCCGCTTCCACTGCCGCCCCGCCACCGTGTTCGTGACCAGGATCAACGTCGTGGCCTGCGCCTCCGCCATCGCGGCCGCCCCGACCAACGTCTTGCCCGCACCACACGGCAGCACCACGACCCCGGAACCACCCGCCCAGAACGCCTGCGCCGCGAGCCGCTGGTAGTCCCGCAGCTTCCACCCGTCCTCGTCGAGCTCGATCGGGTGCGCCTCCCCGTCGACGTACCCGGCGTGGTCCTCGGCCGGCCACCCGATCTTGAGCAGCAACTGCTTGAGCCGCCCCCGCTCACTCGGGTGCACGATCACCGTGTCGTCGTCGATCCGCGCCCCGAACATCGGCGCGATCTTCTTGTGCCGCAGCACCTCTTCGAGCACCGCACGGTCGTTGGAGGCCAGCACCAGCCCGTGCGCCGGGTTGTTGGACAGCACCAGCCGCCCGAACCGCCCCATCGTGTCCACCACGTCCACCAGCAACGGCTGCGGCACCGGATACCGGCTGAACCGCACCAGCGCATCCACCACCTGCTCCGCGTCATGCCCCGCCGCACGGGCGTTCCACAACGCAAGAGGCGTCACGCGATACGTGTGCACATGCTCCGGCGCCCGCTCCAACTCCGCGAACGGCGCGATGGCCGTACGCGCGTCATCCGCCAGCGGGTGATCTACCTCGAGTAGCAGCGTCTTGTCCGACTGCACGATCAGGGGGCCATCGGTCACCGTCCCAGTCTCCCTGACGGCACCAAATGCGCCGCTATCTGCCACCTGGCCGTGAGCGTGGCGCGCCGTGGCGTTGGCGCAGGGTGAGGACCGCTTCACGGTGGGTGGCGGCCATGGCCCGCTTCCACCCTGACGCCGGTTCGTGCCCTACGGGCTGAGTGCGCCCCACGTGCCGAGCGCGCTCCTCAGGCTGAGCGCAGCCCACGGGGGAGCGCACCCCGCGTGTCGAGCGCACGCCGCGTGTCGAATGCGTCCACGGAAATAAGCATGCCCTATGGAGCGAGCGCGCGCCGCTGTCCGAGCGCCTCTTGGGCTGACCGCGCCCCACGTGCCGAGCGCGCACTGGGCTGAGCGTGTCCCTCGGGCTGACCCGTGGCCCTCGGGCTCACCGCGCTCCGCAGGCTGAGCGCACCCCTCAGCACGAGCGCACCCCTCGGGCTGGACGCGCGCCGCTGTCCGAACGCACCCCGCTGACCGCGTACTTCACGGGCTGAGCGCACTCCTCGGCGCGAGCGAGTCAGACGGTCCGCCCGCGTCCTCTACCCCGATCGCACTCCGCCGCACGAGCGCGCCCCTTCGGCTGGAGGCACCCCGCGGACCGAGCGCACCCCACGGGCAGAGCGCGCCCCACGGCGCGACAGAGTCGGGCCGTCGGCCCGCGTCCTCTCTGACCCACGCGCTCCCGGCCAACCGAGCGCTCGCCATCGGGCCACGCCTTGCGGCCCGACCGCCTCTCGCCGCGCGATGCGCCCGAGCGCGCCCCTCGGGTTGACGCGCCCCTCGCGCCGAGCGCGCCCCACGGCGCGCGACCGAGTCGCGCCGTCGGCCCGCGTCTTCTCTGACCCAAGCGCATCCGGCCAACCGAGCGTCCGCCATGCGGCTACGTCTCGCCGCCCGACCGCCTCTCGCCGCGCGGTGCGTCCGAGCGCGCCCCTCGGCCCGTGCGCACCACACGACCCGACCGCGGGCTTCCGCCCGTGCGCCGTCACCCCGCCCGCGTCCGCCATGCGGCCACGCCTTGCGGCCCGACCGCCTCTCGCCACGCGATGCGCCCGAGCGCGCCCCTCGGGTTGAGCGCACCCCGCTGTCCGAGCGCACCCCACGGCGCGACCGAGTCGCGCCGTCGGCCCGCGTCCTCTCCGACCCGCGCGCACCCGGCTAACCGAACGCCCGCCATCCGGCCACGTCTCGCGGCCCGACCACCTCTCACCGCGCGATGCACCCGAGCGCGCCCCTCGGCCCGTGCGCACCACACGACCCGACCGCGCCCCCCGCCCGTGCGCACCACAAAACCCGCCCGCGTCCGCCATCACCCCGCGGCACCGCCCCACCCACCCGTCACCCCC
>NZ_LGDY01000100.1 GCF_001279525.1 Nocardia sp. NRRL S-836
CCGGGGGGGGGGCCCCCCCCCCCCCCCGCCGCGACCCCCCCCCCCCCCCCCGCCGCAGCTGCTCCCGCTCGAACACGACGAGGAGCTGCTCACCGAGCACGAGCTGCCGCTGGAGCTTCCCGAGTAGCCGCTCGACATCCCGGCCGGTGCGGCGAGCAACGAGCTGCGCACCGCGAGGTCCGGGTAGACGGTGAGGCCCCCGAGGGCGACCAGCCCGGCCGCGCCCACCAGGGCCGCGTCGTCCGAGCCGGTCGCCCTGCCCCCTGCGGTGCGGGCGGCGTCGAGCGCACGATCCCCCTTGGTGGTGCGCACGAGCTTGCCGCGCCGCGTCACGACGAAGATGAGCACGGCCGTGATGAGGAGCTGCAGCGTCAGCCAGCCCACGGGCGCGTCGATGACGATGCCGTTCACCCAGCGCACCAGACCGACCGCGAGCAGTAGCCACAGGAGCACGGACCCGTTGCGCCGCGCGGCTTTCACCACCTCCGGGCGGACGACGAGCCCCAGCTCCTCCAGGCGCCCGCCGATCGCGGTGACGGCGCCGTCCCTGGCGACCGCGGGGATCATCAGGTTCACCGTGCGGTTGGTGTAGCGCCGGCTGTCGTCGAGCACGGCGCGGTCCACCGGGTTGCGTGCCTGTGCCGAGCCGGTGGCCTGCACGGCGCCACGGCGTGAAGTCCTGAGCTCACCGGCGGTGAGCAGCCGGGCGACGGCCGTTTCGGCCACGCGCTTCGGACCGCCCGCGAGATAGGCGAGCTCGTCCATGTCGAGTGACCGCACGGGCTGGCTCCCGCCGGCCCGTGCGCGCACCCGGAACACGATCGCGACCAGCACCGCCAGTGCCAGCCCGATCCAGTACAGCTGAAGGAACTCCGGTCCGGACAATCCCCAAGGCCTCACGTGGCCCACCCCCTGACTGCACCCAAGACAACGCTTGGTTGGAGTACATGGTGTGGTCCGCGCCACAGCCTCACAAGGCTTGTTGACGAAGCCTTAGGGTTGCCGGTTCTTGTCGAGGTTTCCGCGCGACGACGGGGATGTGGCTCAGCTGGACGAGCCGCCGTCGACCCCGCTGGAGCCCTCACCGTCAGTGCCGAACTTTCGGACGATCATGGAGCCTCCCAGGTCGTGTCCGGCCGGCCCGGCCGGACCCGGTCCCAGTCTCCTATTCGGACGGAACGAGTTTCAAGGAGACGGAGTTGATGCAGTAGCGCTGGTCCGTCGGGGTGGGGTACCCCTCACCTTCGAAAACGTGCCCGAGGTGGCTGTGGCATGTGGCGCAGAGCACTTCGACGCGCTTCATGCCGAGCGTGCGGTCCTCGCGCAGGATGACCGAGTCGCCCGCCAGCGGCGAGAAGAACGACGGCCACCCGCAGTGCGAGTCGAACTTGGTGTCGCTGCGGAAGAGCTCCGCGCCGCACGCACGGCACTCGTAGACGCCCTCGGTCTTGGTCTCGACGTACTCGCCGGTCCAGGGCCGTTCGGTGCCTGCCTGCCGCAGCACCGCGAACTCGGCGGGGTTGAGCTGGGCACGCCATTCCTCTTCGGAGCGCACGACTTTCGGGGTGGTGCCGACAACAGGTTCCATGACCCTTTATAACGCCGCCACGGCCGTTGGGCTTCCCGGCGGTGGCGGCGGGCGGTGCGGTCGTAAGACCCCGTTAAGAAGTGGGCTCGTTCAGGCCCGCCGCGAGGGCCGGTCTCAGAAGATGATGGTGAGGATGTCGCCCAGGGCGAACCAGATCGTCAGCGCGACGCCCAGCAGGATCAGGCCGACGACCAGGACCGCCACCAGCCGCTGGTGGCCGGTCGTGCGGTTCGCGGAGTCGGCGAAGTCCTGCACGCCGTCCAGGTAGCCCTCGACGGTGTAGCCGGGGCGTTCGCGCTTCATCCGGTCGAGGTGATCGGCGAACGCCTTCGTCTCCGGGTCCTGCGGGTCGAGCCCGATCAGCTCCTCCTGGAACTGCTCGCGCTCGTCCTTCGAATCGCCCATACCACCAGCTTAGTGGCTGGGGGAGGGTCTGACGGGGAGGCCGCGTCGAGGTCAGTTCGCGGCTACCGAGCGGGTCAGCCGGCGAGGGCGAGTGCGGGCTTGACCGCGCCCACCGGGCGGCCGTGGCCCAGCACCGGCACGGTCGCGAGGTCGGCGATCCCGCCGACGTCCACGCCGAGCCGCTTGAGCACGGCGACGATGACGACGGCACGGGCGCGCGACGAGCCGTCGGCGATCTTGAGCGCGATGCCCTCGCCGGTGGGCAGGCCCACGGCGTAGACGCCCTCGGCGCCGTCCTTGGCGATGACGCCGGGCAGGGCGGCCATCAGCGCGGTGACGTCCCGGCCGGTGCCGCCGACCCACTGCGGGAAGGCGTTCATGGCGGCGGCGACGCGGTGCTCCAGGGTGCCCTCGGGTGCGCTGGCGAGCGTGCCGAACGCCCTGGCCAGGCCGGTCAGGCTGATCGCGAAGATCGGTGCGCCGCAGCCGTCGACGCCGACCTGGGCGACCGGTTCGCCCGCGATGTCGGCGATGGTGGCGCGGGTGGCGACCTGCAGCGGGTGGGCCGGGTCGAGGTAGTCGCCGGTCGGCCAGCCGTTGGCGACGCAGGTGGCGAGCATGGCGGCGTGCTTGCCGGAGCAGTTCATGTACTTCGGCGCGGGGGCCAGGCCGCGGGCCAGGTGCTGCGCGCGGGCCGCCTCGCCCAGGGGCAGGTCGGCGGTGCACTGGAGGGCGTCCTCGGTCAGACCGGCGGCGGCCAGGATGCGCAGGGCACCGTCGACGTGGAAGTCCTCGCCGGAGTGCGACGCGCAGGCCAGCGCGAGCAGCTCGCCGTCGAGGTCCAGGCCGCTGCGCAGCATCGCGAGGGCCTGCAGCGGCTTGTTCGACGAGCGCGGGAACGCGACGTCGCCGGGCCGGCCGACCGACAGCACCGGGGCGCCGGTGCCGTCCGTGGCGACGACGGTGCCGTGGTGCACCGACTCCAGGAAGTCGCCCCGCCAGACCTCCGCGACCACCTCGTGCCCCATGACGCCTCCCTCAGACCCTGCGACCAGAACTGCCAACTGTCGACAGTTGACGACGCACCTACTGTAGCTCCCGGACGGTCGGTGCCGTCCAGATCAGGAGACGAACGTGACACCCCCGCTGCACCTCAGCCTGGCCGGTCAGGCCGTCGA
Organism: Nocardia sp. NRRL S-836; assembly: GCF_001279525.1. Classification (GTDB taxonomy): domain Bacteria; phylum Actinomycetota; class Actinomycetes; order Mycobacteriales; family Pseudonocardiaceae; genus Lentzea. Next base: position 3,172 of record NZ_LGDY01000100.1, read on the forward strand.
CGTCCTGCGCGAGCAGGTGCTGACCGGGGTGATCCCGGCGGGGGCGCGGGTCAACGAGGTCGAGGTGGCGCACCAGCTCGGCATCAGCCGCGGCCCGTTGCGCGAGGCGATCCGGCACCTGGCCTCGGAGGGGCTGCTGACGCTGGTGCCGCACCGGGGCGCGTTCGTGCCGGCCGCCGACGAGGACGAGGTGCGGGCGTTGTTCGAGCTGCGCACCGCGCTGGAGTGCGCGGCGGCGGAGCTGGCGGCCTCCCGGCGCACCGACGCCGACCTGGTGCGGCTGCACGAGGTGTGTGCCGAGTCGCGGCGCAACTACCGGGCCGGCCAGCCGTTCCCGTACCGGCTCGACCTCGCGTTCCACCAGGCGTTGCTGGACGCCGCCCGCAGCCCGCGGATCGCCGAGCAGGTGCGGCTCGTGCAGCAACGGGTCGTGCTCCTGCGCAGTGCCTTGGAGGACGACCCGTCACACCAGCACGCGTCGATGGACGACCACGACGAGTTGGTGCGGGCGATCCGGGACGGGGACGCGGCGCGCGCGTCGACCGTGATGCGACGCCATCTGTCGCGAGTGTGCGCGCAGATGCTGACGAGCCTCAACGCCTGAATAATCGCCCCGGACAGGTGGGTGTGCGGAGGCGGGGGGAATGCGCGGGACGACGTTCGGTGAGTTCCTGCGGTTCTACCGCCGCAGGGCCGGCCTCACGCAGGAGGAGCTCGCCTCCCGCACAGGGCTGAGCGTGCGCGCGTTGAGCGACCTCGAACGCGGGCGCGTCCACACGCCGCAGGCGACCACCGTCGACCTGCTCGTGGCCGGGCTCGGACTGGACCTGGGCGAGGCGGGGGAGTTCGGCACGCTGGCCCGGCTCGGTGAGGCGGTGCAGCCACGTCAGGAACGCGCCGACCGGACCTGCTCACCGCCGCCCGCCACCGAGCTGGTCGGACGGGCGGCGGAGCAGCGGCAGCTCGCGGAGTGGGTCGCGGAGGCGGCCACCGCGCAGGTGCTCGGCCTGGTCGTCGTGCACGGACCGCCCGGCGTCGGCAAGACGGCGCTCGCCGTCGACGCGGCCCACCGGTTCGGCTGCGCGTTCACCGACGGCTGCCTGTACCTCGACCTGCGCGGCATGGACCGCACGCCGCTGTCCGCCGACCGCGCGATCACCGGCCTGCTCACCGCGCTGGGCGTGCCGGACGCCCGGATGCCCTCCGACGCCGGCGACCGCGACCGCCTCTACCGCTCGATGCTGCGCGAACGCACCGTCCTGCTGGTGCTCGACAACGCCGCGAACGAGGCCCAGGTCCGGCCGCTGCTGGCCGCCGCTCCCGGCTCGCTCGTGCTCGTGACCAGCCGCAACGTCCTGGCGGGCCTGGTCGCCCGGCACCGCGTCGAGCTCGGCCCGCTCACCGGCGACGGCGCCGTCGCGCTGCTCGCCGCGGTGGCCGGCGACCGCGTCCGGGCCGATCGCGCGTCCGCCGGTCTCGTCGCGGGCCTGTGCGGCGGCATCCCGCTGGCACTCGCGATCGCGGGCCACCGGCTCACCGGGCCGTGGTCGCCCCGCCAGCTCGCCGACCGGCTCTCCGGCGAACGCGACCGCCTCGACGTGCTGGCCACCGGCGACGTCCAGGTGCGCACGGCGTTCGAGCTGTCCTACCGGCTGCTCGCGCCGACGACCGCCGCCGTGTTCCGCCGGCTCGCGCTCGTACCGGGCCCGGACACCTCGGTGGAGCTCGCCGCCGTCGCCGCGGAGGTCTCACCGGACGACGCCGAGGCGTTGCTGGAGGAGCTCGTCGACGCGAGCCTCGTGCGCCCCGGTGACCTCCCCGGCCGGTACACCTTCCACGACCTGATCCGGGACTACGCGCGCGAACGCCTTCACGGTGACGAACCCGGCCTCGACGCCCACCGCCTGCGAACGCGGAACTGGCTGATGACCACCGCGACGGCCACGGCGGCGGCGTTCCACCCGGACGAGCAGGGCGCGGCGGACCTGGCGAGCGCGGACCGCTGGCTGCTCGCCGAGGTGGCGAACTGGCGTGGCGCGCTGCGCGACGCCGTCCGGGACGGTGACCACGAGTCCGTGCTGGCGCTGGCGAACGCGATGCACTGGTACTCCGACCACCGCGGCCAGGGTGATCTGTGGGTGGAGGTGTTCACGGCCGGTGTGGACGCGGCGCGCGCACTGGGCCGTGACGAAGAAGTGGCGAAACAGCTCAACTTCGTGTCGTGGGCGTACTTCGCACGCGCGGCCCGGTTGCCGGCGGCCATGGAGAGCCACCTGGAGGCGCTGCGGGTCGCCGAGGGGTGCGGTTCGGTGCTGGAGACGGCCTGGGCGCACTACTACCGGTCGGGCATCGAGACGCGTCTGGGCGGCCACGCGACCGCCGTCACCCACGGCCGCCGCGCCGCGGAGCTGTTCCGCCAGGCCGGGCTGCCGATGGGCGTGGTGTTCGCGCTGTCGTTCACCGGCGTGCTGCTGCAACGGATGGGCCGCTTCGCCGACGCCGTGCGCACGCACCGTGCGGCCATCGCGGAGGAACGGGCGGTGCGCGGCACCCGGCGTGGTGTCGCACGGGAGAACACCGCCCAGCTGCTGCTGCGGCTCGCCGACAGCCTCACGGCGGCGGGCGAACCGGAGAACGCGCTGCCCGTGATCGCCGAAGCCGAGGCGCTGATCAGCGACTTCGGTGGCCTGCGCGCGGTGCTGCGGCACAGCAGGGGCCGCGCGCTGGCCGCGGCCGGGCGGTTCCCCGAGGCCCGCGAGCAGCTCGCCGGAGCGGTGGAGGGCGTGGGCGACCCGGAGCTGCGGGTGTCCGTGCTGATCGAGCTCGCGCGGATGTGCGACCGGATGGGCGACCACGACGCCGGCACACGGCATCGCGTGCGCGCGTTGGCCGAGAGCGAGGGCTACGAGTCGCCCGGCATGACGAAGCTGCAGCACGACGTCGCGGCGGCGCTGGGCATCCGGCTGACCGCCTAGCGCAGCACCGAGCTGAGGAAGGCGTCCGCGTCGAACCGCTCGGTACCCGCCGGCACCAGGAGGTGGGCGGCGTCGAGGAACTCGCGCAGCGTCGAGGCCGGCACCCGGAACACGGTGACGTGCCGCTCGGACACGAGCTCCAGCACCACCGCGCGGCCGCTCGGGCGCAGCCGCACGTCGCCCTCGCCCGCCGGCCGGGACAGGCCGTCCCTCAGCAGGTCGCGGCCCATGATCCAGGTGGTCACCGAGCCGCCGGAGTGGAAGTGCATCGTGACCGCGAACGGGTCGTCCGCCGAGTAGACCAGCTCCGTGTGCACGGGGGCCGGTGGGCCCTCAGGACGGACGAAGTCGAAGACGGCGCGTGCTGCGACCCGCATCAGAGCTCCCATTGTTCGCCGGTGGTCACTGGAGCTCACGTGGTGTGCGGCGAAATGGTTCACGGACGGGCCCTTTCTTTCCCCATTGCGTCGCGGGGGGAAGGACCGGCGGTGCCGCTCACCTCCGCAGATCTGCCCCAACGGTCGCCCGGCCGGGCCCGGCGGACGTGCCGCGGCACGGGTGTGACCGCGTCCGGGCCGGTGACCGGTCCGGGAACTTCTGCCGGTCGTTCTTCATTGTCCTTCCGCTGACGAGGCGATTTCCTGGAATCCGTCCCAGAAAGGACGGATGACATGGGTGCCCCTTCTCCTCGCCGCCTCGGACCGGTCGGCGCGGCCACCGGTCAAGCGGCCGATCGGCTCGTCGGCCGCGAACGGGAGATCGCCGCGCTGACCGAGGCGCTCGGTGAAGGGCGGTCGTGCGTGGTGCACGGTGCCGTGGGAACGGGGAAGAGCGCGTTGCTGGCGGTCGCGTCGTCCGTCGCGGTGCGCAGCGGGCTGACGCCGGTGCGGACGTGGCCGGGCGCCGACCGGCGCGCGGTGCTGGTCGTCGACGACGCCGAGCAGCTGCCCGCGGGAGGGCTGGAGCGGCTCGCGCGGTTCCGCGGCCCGGTGCTGCTGGCCGGTGACGTCGACCCGGACGCGGTGCTCGACCTGCTGCCGGGTGCCGCACGGGTGGCGGTGCGGCCCGTCGGTGCCGCCGCGGTGGCCGAGCTGGTGCGGCGCCGGGCCGGTGCCGACGTGCCGCCGGAGGTGGCCGAGCTGTGCCTGCGCTACAGCGGCGGTGCGCCCGGTGTGCTGAGCGATGTGCTGGACCTGGTGCCGGACAACGGCTTCACGGTGGCGTTCCTGCGCGACGCCCTGCCCTCGTTGCGGCTGCCGCGGCTGCTGCGTGCCGTGCGGCGCCGGTGGAGCGGGCTCGACGCCGGCGCGGTGGCGGTCGGGCGTGCGCTCGCGGTGCTGGGCGAGGCGGCGCTGGACGTGGTGTGCGAGGTGGCCGGGCTGCCGTCGTTCGAGGCGCTCGCCGCGTTCGAACGGCTGGTGGACGCGCGGCTCGCCGCGGACGGGCCGATGCGGGTCCGGACACCCGCGCTGGGCCACGCGATCCGGCACGAGATGGCGCCGCACGCCCGCGAACAGGTGCACCGCACGGCCGCGCGGGTGCTGCACCGGCGCCACGACACCGCGACCGCCGTGGCCGAGCACCTGGTGGCGTGCGCGGAACCCGTGGCGCTGCCCTGGGCCGCGCCGGTGCTGGCGGCGGCGGCACGGCTGCACCGGGCGGCGGGACGGCCGGAGCACGCGGCGCGATGTCTGCGCGCGGCCGTGCGGGAACCGGTGGACGACCGGGTCGCCGCCGAGGTGGCCGCCGGGATGGCGGAGCTGCACCTGCGGCACGGGATCGCGCCGCGGGCCGCGGAGCTCCGCCGGTTCGCGGGCGATGACCGGCTCGGCGCCGTGGTGGTGGACTGGCAGTGCGACGAGTCGGTGCTCGGCCTGGAGTTCGGGCCGGTCGCGATGTCCGTCAGCGCCGCGAACGCCGCCGCGGCCGACGGACTCGGCGGCCCGGCGCTGCGCGCGTTCTGGCTCAGCCTGCGCGGGGACTGCTCCGAGCTCGCCGGACAGCTGCTGTGCGACATCGCGAACGGCGTGAGCGACCCGATGCCGGACCTGGTGTTCGCGGGACTGGCGCTGCTGCACGGCACCTCCGGCCACCCGGACGTCCTGCTGGGGCTCGCACCGCGGCTGCGGTCCCGGCTCGCCGGCACCGAGGACGACTGGCTGGTGGCGCTGGAAGCGTGGGCGTACCGGGCGAACGGCGCCCACGCCGAGGTGTCCCGGCTGGTCCGCGACCTCGCCGCACGGACCTCGCCCGCACGCGGGTGCACGGCACTGGCCGCGGCGGCGTTCGTCGCGTCCGCTGTGGACGGTGGGGTTCCCGACGAGGCACGGGAACTGCTGGGGCGGCTGGGGTACGCGGGCACGTTGCCACCGGCGTGGGTGTGCACGACCCTGCTGCACCACCGCGCCCGCATGCACCTGGAGCTGGGCTCACCGCGGGCGGCGCTGGCCGACGCGGCCGAGTGCGGTGCGCGGCTGGCGTCGTGGCGGGCGGACAACCCGGCGATCGCGCCGTGGCGGCTGGTCGCGGGTGCGGCGAAGGCACGGCTCGGCGAGACCGCGGTGCGCGGACCGGCCCGGCGCATCGGCGCGGCGTGGGGGAGGCTGACGCCGCACGAGTCGCGCATCGTGCGGCTGGCGCTCGCCGGCGAGACGAACCGGGCCATCGCGTCCCGGTTCAACGTCACGCAACGGGCGGTCGAGCTGCACCTGACCCGCGTCTACCGCAAGGTCGGCATCAGCCGGCGGGTGCAGCTCTCCGCGGTGTTCGGCGACTGAAACGCGGGGTCAGAGCAGGCCCGAGCGGATCGCCCACGCCACCGCGTGCACCCGGTTGCGCAGCCCGAACCGCTCCAGCACCTGGTGCAGCGCGTACTTCACGGTCCGCTCCGAGCAGAACAACCGCTGGGCGACCTCCGCGATCGTGGCGCCCTCCGCCAGCAGCCGCAGCAGCTGCAGGTCCCGGTCGCTCAGCACCGACGGCGCCTCCTTCACCGGTTGCCCGCCGAGCAGCAGCCTCTCCAGCCGTTCGGTGTTCACGTCGGCACGGCGCACCGGGGCCGCCAGCCCGGCCTGCGCGGCGATCGACGGGGTCAGGTCGTGCACCCGTGCCGCGATCACCACGACCCTGGGGGCCGCGATCGCCTTGAGCCGGGCGGCCTGTTGCGCGCACAGCTCGTTCACCACGGCCAGCAGCACGTGCGCCTCCGCGCGGTCGGACACCACCCGCACCCGCGGCGAGCTCTTCAGCAGGTGCGTCACCCCTGCGGCACTGATCAGGTCACGGGAGTCGACGGCGACGCGAAGCGGCTCGATTCCGGCGTCCACGAGGGCGATGGCAGAACTCATGGCCCCGATGGTCCATCAGCCCGGCGTGCGTCCACTTCGGAAAACCGAACCCACCAGCACCGGCCGCCCGTCCACCGAGGTGCGGAACTCGCCGGTGGGCCAGTGCTCGATCCGCAGCTCGTCGCCGGGCAGCACGGGCGCGGTGAACCGGGCGTGCAGCTCGGTGAAGTCCTTGCCGCGCACGGTGATCCCGAGTGTGCAGAGGCCGTGCAGGATCGGCCGGTCGAACCCGGCCCTGCGCGCGAACGCGGGGTCGTGGTGCATCGGGTTCACGTCACCGGTGGCGCGGTAGCGCAGCGCCTGGTCGGATGTCGTTCGGAAGACCGTCACCTCCGGTTCGCCGTCCGGTACCGCGAACGTCCGGGTTTCGCCACGCGCACCGCCGAAGCCGCCTTCTCCCTTGACGAAGCACGACGACCGGGTGGACGCGTACTCCGACTCCCACGTGCTCACGACCAGGGCGCCGGACCCCTTGTCGAAGATGTCCGTGACCGTCTTCGTGACCACCGTCGAACCGTCTCGCGGCAACGGCTTGTGCAGCCAGAGGGACTGTTCGGCGTGCAGCACCCGCGTCATGTCGGCGCCGGTCAGGCCGAGCTGCGGGCCGCCGTGCTGCAGCAGCGGGATGGCGAACGCGGGGGAGTGGCCGCCGACGGCCGCCGCGTACACCTCGGCGTCGCCGGCCGACCAGGTGCGCACCTGCCGGTCGGCGACGCCGAGGATTCCGTGGTCGAGCACCGCCTAGCCCAGGGAGCCGCGGATGTTCGCGTGGCCCTTGAGCAGGTTGCGGGCGATCGTGCGGCGCTGGATCTCGTCGGTGCCCTCGTAGATGCGCAGCAGGCGCAGCTCGCGGTACCAGCGTTCGATCGGCAGCTCGCGGGTGTAGCCCATGCCGCCGTGGATCTGCAGCACGCGGTCCACGATCTCGTTGGCCTTGATGCCGCCGTAGAGCTTCGCGATCGACTGCGCCTGTCGCGAGTCCTGCTTCTGGTCGACCAGCCACGCGGCGTGCAGCACGAGCCAGCGCAGCGCCTCGATCTCGACGGCGGAGTCCGCGATCATCCACTGGATCGCCTGGTACTCGGCGATCGGCTGGCCGAACGTGACGCGGTTCTTGGCCTGTTCGACAGCCATCTCGACCAGCCGCTCGACGCTGCCCAGCGCGCGGGCGGGCAGCAGGTAGCGGCCCTGGCCGATCCACTGCATGGCGAGGTTGAAGCCCTTGCCCTCCTCGCCGAGGATGTTCTCGTGCGGCACCCGCACGTTGTCGAACACCAGTGCCGCCGGGCCCCACTGGCCCATGGTCGGGATGGGCTCGGACTTCCAGCCCATGTCGCGGTCGACCAGGAAGCAGGTGACGCCGCCGTTGGCGCCCTTCTCCCTGTCGGTCACGGCGAACACCATCACGAAGTCGGCCTCGTTGCCCTGCGTGATGAACGTCTTCTCACCGTTGATCACCCACTCGTCGCCGTCCCGCACGGCGGACGTGCGGATGGCCTTGGCGTCGCTGCCGGCGCCGGGCTCGGTGATCGCGAAGCACGACACCCGTTCGCCGGAGATCGTCGGCAGCAGGTAGCGCTGCTTCTGCTCCTCGTTGCCGTGGAACAGGATGTTGTCCGCGTACCCGCCGAACCGGAACGGCACGAACGACCTGCCGAGCTCGGCCTCGACCAGCGCGGTCATCATCGCGCCCAGGCCCATGCCGCCGTACTCCTGCGGCGTCAGCACGCCGAAGAAGCCCGCGGCTTTCGCCTTGTCCTGCAACGCCTTGAGCTCGTCCTTGGGCAGGCCGGGCTGGCCGGCGCGCTCGCGGCGCAGCACCTCCGGCTCCAGCGGGACGATCTCCTTGCGCACGAAGGTCCGCACCCAGTCGCGGATCTCCTTCTGCTCGGCGTCGAGCGTGAAGTCCATTTCTTCCCCTTCAGGCGAACGCGTTGATGCCCGTCAGCGCCCGGCCGATGAGCAGTTTCTGGATCTGGCTGGTGCCCTCGTAGAGGGTGGTGACACGGGCGTCCCGCAGGTACTTGCCCACGGGGTACTCGTCGATGTAGCCGTAGCCGCCGAACACCTGGATGGCGTTGTTGGCGACCTTCACCGCGGCCTCGCTGGCGTAGAGCTTCGCCATCGACGCCTCGGTGCCGAACGGGTGACCGCGGTCGGCGAGGTCGGCCACGCGCCACGTGAGCAGCCGCGCGGCCTCGGTCTCGACCGCCATGTCGGCGAGCAGCTCCTGCACGAGCTGGAAACCCGCGATGGGCTTGCCGAACTGCTCGCGTTCCTTCGCGTACCGCAACGCCGCTTCGAGCGCGCCGCGGGCCGCGCCGACACAGCCTGCGGCAACAGACATGCGGCCCTTGTCGAGCGCGCCCATCGCGAGCTTGAAGCCCTCCTCGCTGAGCAGGGCGTCCTCGTCCACGTGGACGTCGTCGAGGGTGATCTCGGCGGTGGCCTGGCCGCGCATGCCGAGCTTGCCCTTGATCTCGGTGGCGGTGAAGCCCTCGGCCGTCGTGGGCACGAGGAACGCGCTGATGCCCTTCGGGCCGGGTCCGCCGGTCCGTGCGAACACCAGGGCGACGTCGGCCCACGTGCCGTTGGTGATGAAGACCTTGCGGCCGTTGAGCACCCAGCCGTCGCCGGTCCTGGTGGCCCTGGTGACGAGGCTGCCCGCGTCGCTGCCGGTGCCCGGTTCGGTGAGCGCGAAGCAGCCGACCGCGCGGCCGCTGGTCAGGCCGGGCAGCCAGCGCTGCTTCTGCTCCTCGGTGCCGTGCCCGGCGATGGACTTCGCGACGAGCCCGAGCGAGACGGAGATGATCCCGCGCACGGCGCTGTCACCCCGCGCGACCTCCTCCAGGACCAGGCAGTACGCGAGGTTGTCGCCACCGGAGCCGCCGTGGGACCCGTCGATGCCGAGGCCGAGGAACCCGACCTCGCCGAGCCGCGGCACGAGCTCGCGGTCGATCGCCTCCTCGCGGTCCCAGCGGATCGCGTGCGGGACGATGTGCTCGTCCGTGAACCGCCGGGCCAGCTCCCTGAGCTGCCGGTGTTCGTCGGAAAGCGTCAAGTCCACGGGACCTCCTGGTAAACCGAACAGTGTTAGGTTAACTCACATGCCCCGGCCGAGCACCCCTCTCTTGAGCCCCGACCGCATCCGGTCGGTGGCACTGGCCATCATCGACCGCGACGGCCTCGACGGCCTGTCGATGCGCAGGCTCGCCGCGGAGCTGGGCGTGCAGGCCGCGTCGCTGTACGGGCACGTGAAGACGAAGGACGCGCTGCTCAACGACGTGGCCTCGGCGATCCTGTCGTCGATCGACCTGTCGGGCTTCGGCTCGGGCGACTGGCGCGCCGGTCTGGTGCAGTGCGCGCGCTCCTACCGCGAGGCGCTGGCGTCGCACCCGAACATCGTGCCGTTCCTGGCGTACGGCCCGGCCGGCCGCGAGGAGTCGCTCAAGCGCCTGGACGTCATGCACGGCGCGCTCGTCGACGCCGGCTGGTCCCGCCGCGAGGCCACGATGATCGCCGCGGGGCTGCTGTACATCGTGTTCGGCTCGGCGCTGAGCTCGTTCTCCAGCGGCTTCTCCTCCGACCCCGCCGACTACTCCGGCCGCTACCCGCACCTCGACCGCGCCCACCTGCTGCCCGGCGTGGCCCGCGAGCTCGACCGCGACAGCTTCGAGCTGGCGCTCGCGGCGTTCGTCCGGGGCCTCTAGGGTTTCGGCGTGGCTGCTGCGAAGTCGAAGGCGATCGAGCTCGAGGTCGGTGACCAGCTGGTGCGGGTGTCCAACCCGGACAAGCCGTACTTCCCCGACCGGGGCATCACCAAGCGCCAGGTGGTCGAGTACTACCGCACCGTGGCGCCCGCGTTGCTGACCGTGCTGCGCGACCGCCCGGTGGTGCTGAAGCGCTACGTCGACGGTGTCGAGGGCGAGGCGTTCTACCAGAAGCGCGTGCCCAAGGGCGCCCCCGACTACGTCGAGACCGTGCAGGTCAGGTTCCCGTCCGGGCGGCCGGCCGACGAGATCTGCCCGACGTCGGAGGCCGCGATCGTGTGGGCCGCGAACCTCGGGACGTTCGACTTCCACCCGTGGCCGGTGCGGCGCCCCGACGTCGACCACCCGGACGAGCTGCGCATCGACCTCGACCCGCAGCCGGGCACGGACTTCCGCGACGCCGCCGCGGTCGCCGCCGTCCTGCGCGAGGTGCTCGCGGACGCGGGACTGACCGGCTACCCCAAGACCTCCGGCGGGCGCGGGATCCACGTGGCCGTGCGGATCCGGGCCGAGTGGGACTTCGTCGACGTCCGGCACGCCGTGATCGCGCTGGCCCGCGAGGTGGAGAAGCGGGCGCCGAAGCTCGCGACTTCGGCGTGGTGGAAGGAAGAACGCGGGGAGCGGGTGTTCATCGACTTCAACCAGGCCGCCCGTGACCGCACCATCGCCTCCGCCTGGTCGGTGCGGGGCACCCCGCGCGCGACCGTGTCCACGCCGGTGACCTGGGCCGATCTGTCCACTGTGGACCCGGACGACTTCGACGTGCTGACGGTGCCGCAGTACCTGGCCGAGCGCGGCGACCCGCACGCCGGGCTCGACTCGGAGGCGTTCGGGATCGAGACGCTGCTGGAGTGGTACGCGGCCGACCCGCGCGGGGAGATGCCCTACCCGCCGGACTACCCGAAGATGCCGGGCGAGCCGCTGCGGGTGCAGCCGTCGCGGGCCCGCAAGCAGGACTGATGGCGTTGCTGAGCCAACCGGCTGTATCGGGGACTGATGCAGCGGCGGGCCTCGTAGAATGGAGCGGACGAGAGGAGGTCGCCGTGACCCAGCCTTATGTGGTGCGGTACGTCGGCGGTCCCCTCGACGGCCGGGTCGACTCGCTGCCGTCCGTGCCGGAGGAACCGAAGCCGACGGTGACGTACGTGCACCTGCACGGCGGCCCGAAGATCGTGCACGTCTACGACCTGTCGTACACCGTCGAGTACGGGTGCGAGTACCGGCTGCGCGCCGAAGAGGCCTGAGTCCTCAGGTGTGAGAGCGCTCCCACGCTTGGGAGCCGCTCTGCCGCCGACTTCGAGAACATGATCTTGCCGTCCACCCGGTGCTCAGAATTGTCAGTGGGATAGGGCATGCTGGGGCACAGGTGTTCGAATGGCGGGAGGCAGCGCGATGGCGAAGAAGAGCGGGCTGTCGGCGGAGGACGTCGACAGCCTGCGCTCACAGCTGGACGGAGGCACTCAGCCGCTGGTCTGGTTCACGGCGGCCGCGGTGGGCATGGAGGAGGGGAGGTCGGCGAAGGTGCTCGCCTTCACCGATCCGGAGGAGGGCGACTTCATCCAGGTGCGCCCGACGGGGTCGAAGGACGAGATGTCGTTCGGCCCGTCCGAGCTCACGCTGGAGAAACCGCCGCCCCGCAAGAAACCCGCCACACCACCCGCTGCGCCGCCGGAGCCGCCGCGAGAGACTGTGATCGAGTACCCCTACGTCCCGGAGGCGCCGGTGAAGCCCGCGGCCCCCAAGCCGAAACCCGCCCCTGCCGCCGAAGCGCCCGCGCCGGCGAAGCCCGCCCGCAAGCCGGCGGGCGCGAAGGCCGCGCCCGAGGTCACCGTCACGTTGGTGAGCGCCGGTGAGGGCGAGTGGACCGTCGAGGTCATGCAGGGCGCCCGCAAGTCGGTGCGGCCCACGCCGGTTGCCCCGGCCGCCGTCGCGCAGGCCGCGAAGCTGCTCACGCCCGAGGTCGCCGAGATCGTCGAGGGCGTTCTCAGCGCGGCGCGTGCCCAGCAGCTCGCACGGGTGGAGCAACTGCGCGCCGAACTGGAGGCCGCTCAGAAGGCGCTGGAAGACCTGGGCGCGTAGCGCGGTCACCGGCTGCGACCGCACCGGTGGTTGTGCGGACGCGTTCGGGTGAGAGGGCTTCCCAGGGCTGGTGCCGGGGCGGACCGTGGGATGCGCGGAGGTCCCGCTGGTCCGGCTTGTTGACGGGGAGGCCCTGATGGGTACGTGTGGGTGCTGTTCCGGGTGCACGGGTCCCGGCTGCGGCTGTTGTTCGAGCTGCTGACACCAGAACCTGGCCGGGGAGCCCTCCACCTCAGGAGGGCTCCCCGCTGGCTTTCCGCCGGTCGAAAGCGTTGCGCCGCAACGTGACCATGCTGTCACCGGTCAGGCCGGCAGCCGGTCAGGGCGGGCAGACCGTGCCGTTCGTCGGCACCTTCGCGTCGACCAGGTAGTCGCGCACGGCCGTGGTCGCGCAGCCCGACAGCCCCAGTGCGCCGTGCCCGCTGCCCTGCCACCCGATCAGCACCGATCCCGGCAGCCGCTGGGCCGCGTGCTCGGTCCCGGACGCGGGCGTCGCCGGGTCGTCGGCGGTGCTGAGCAGCACGATCGGCGGCGCGCTCTTCACCGGGTCGACCTTCGTGAGGGTCGGCACCGGGAACGGGCTGCAGTGCAGCAGCTGCCGGGCGAACAGCGTGCCGAACAGGGGGTGCTTGCCCTGCCAGTCCGTCGTCAGCGCCTTCACCCGATCCGGTGGAATCCGGGTCGTGGTGTCGTTGCAGCTGATCACCAGTCCGGCGTCGAAGCGCGGCGGGTTCTCGTCGGAGTCGCCGACCAGCGGGTTGAGGAACGTGAACAGCGCGCTGCCGTCGCCGGCGCGGGCCTTCACGATCGCGTCGGCCAGCGCGGGCCAGCGCGGGCGGTCCTGCAGGCCGGACAGGATCGCGTTGAGCGCGGACCCGGCCGTGAGGTCGACGTACTCGCCGTTGATGCGGGAGGTGCGGAGCTGGGCGAGCAGCGCGGTCACCTCGTCGCGCGGCTTGGCCAGGCCGCAGCCGCGGGCCTGGCAGTCGCGGGCGAACGCCTCGAACGTCGCCTCGGCGGCCGCCGCACGTGACTCGAGGACCCCGGTCTGGTCGAGCGTCGGGTCGTGTGCGCCGTCGAGCACGGTGCGGCCGATGCGGTTCGGGTAGCGCTGGGCGTAGGTGGCGACGACCCGCGAGCCCTCGCCGACGCCGATGACGTTGAGCCGGTCGGTGCCGAGGTGGTCGCGGAGCCGTTCGAGGTCGGCGGCCGCACGCCACGAGTCGAACGCGGTCAGCCTGCCCTCCAGGTCGAGCACGCACTCCTGGGACGCCTCACCGGCGGCGACCACGAGGCTCGACTGTTCGGTCTCGGCGGGGTCGTACTCGACGAGCGCCGCGCGCGTCCCGGCCGGCACGCACGCCATGCCCTCCGAACGCCCGGTGCCCCGCCGGTCCATGCCGATGACCGTGTAGGTGCTCAGCAGGTCCTTCGGCATCGCCGCCGCGATCCGCGCTGCCTTCACCGTGCCGGGTTCGCCGCCGGGGTCGCTGACCACGACCAGCGCGTTCTTGCCCGTGCCGACCCGCGTCAGCGCGATGCTGAGCGAGCCGCGACCGGGCCGTCCCGGCGCGTCGAGCACGGTCGTCATGCGCGCGCACTCGTACTTCTGGTCGCCCTCGGGCACGTTCGTGCCGATGCGGTCGCGCATCTGCTCACCGCAGGGCGACCACGCGAGCGAGTCGGCCCGGTAGTCCTGCAGCGGCGGGACGGGCTGCGGGCCCGCGAGCGTGCTCTGGTCGACGGGCTGGTTCTCCTCGCCCTTGACCGCGATCACCGGCCGGAGCGAGGGTCCGGCGCTGCACGCCGTCAGCACGCTCACTGCCAGCAGGACCAGGGCAGCGCGACGCACAGGTGTTCCTCACTCTCATCCAGCTCAGGCTCCGGTCGAGCCTCGCACGCCCCAGGTGAGAACAAGGTGAGTCAGGCCGCTCCCGGCCTGTGGGAAATCACATCGGGTGCCGAAGCGGTGTGCGGCACGATGGTGGTCATGGCTCAGGTGGACAGTGCTCCCGTCGCCAGGCTGATGGGCGCGGTCCCGCCACCGGCGCTCGTGCTGATCGGCATCGTGAGCGTCCAGGTCGGCGCCGCCTTCGCCAAGCGGCTGTTCGAGGTCCTGGGTGCGGCCGGGACGGTGTCGCTGCGCCTGTTCCTCGCCGCCGTGGTGCTGTTGCTGATCTGGCGGCCGTCGGTGCGCGTGGACCGCCGCACGCTGCTGGTCGTCGCGGGCTACGGCACGGTCCTGGCCGCGATGAACCTCACCTTCTACCAGGCGCTGGACCGCATCCCGCTCGGCGCCGCGGTGACGATCGAGTTCCTCGGCCCGCTCGCGGTGGCCGTCGCCGGGTCACGGCGCTGGCTCGACGGCCTGTGGGCGTTGCTGGCGGCCGGCGGCGTGCTGCTGCTGACCCGCGCCGAGGGCGGTCTCGCACCGGGCGGCGTGCTGTTCGCGCTGGCAGCGGCGGCGTGCTGGGCCGGGTACATCCTGCTGACGGCCAAGCTCGGCAGCCAGACCTCCGACGGCAAGGGCCTGGCGCTGGCGATGGCCGTGGGCGCGCTGGTCGCGTTGCCGTTCGGCGTCACGTCGGCGGGCGCGGCGTTGTTCGACCCGGTGGTGCTGGCCGCGGGCCTCGCGGTGGCGCTGATGTCGTCGGTCGTGCCCTACTCGCTGGAGCTGCAGGCGTTGCGCCGCATCCCGCCGCGCGTGTTCGGGATCCTGATGTCGCTCGAACCCGCGGTCGCCGCGGTGGCCGGGCTGCTGGTGCTGGGAGAGCAGCTCAAACCGGCGCAGTGGGCCGCCGTGTGCTGTGTGGTCATCGCTTCCGTGGGCGCCACACGATCCGCACGGCCCGAGGTCTAACGCGCCCGCAGCTCGCCCTTGAGCACCGACGCCACGTCGTAGCGCGCCGGGACCTCCAGCTGGTCGTACCGGCACGACAACGGCTCGCGGTCCGGCCGCCACCGCGCGAACTGGCCGTTGTGCCGCAACCGCACGGGCGCGTCGCCCTCGGTCTGCGTGTAGTGGATCTCCAGCACCCGCTCCGGCCGCAGCGCCACGTACTGCGCCTGCTGCCCGCGCCACCGGTTGATCTCGCCGGGGATCCGCTGCCCCGGCTGCGGGTGCGCCCATGGGTGCGCGTCGGAGGTGGTGATCAACGGCGCCAGCCCGTCCGCCAGCTCACGGCGTTCGGCGGCCTTGAAGGAGCCGCAGACGCCGATGTGGTGCAGCACGTCGTTGTCGTCGTAGACACCGAGCAGCAGCGAACCGACGGCCGTGCCCGGTTCGGTGTCCTTGTGCCACCGCAGCCCCGCCAGCACGACGTCGGCCGTGCGCGCGTGCTTGACCTTGATCATCGACCGCTTGCCGGGCGTGTACGGGCCGTCGGCGAGCTTGCCCATCACGCCGTCCAGCCCCGCGCCCTCGAAGAGCGTGAACCACTCGCGCGCGGTCCGGGCGGACGTCGTCGCGGGCGTCACGTTCAGGCCGGGCAGGTCGAGCAACGCCGCCCGGCGCGCCACCGTCGGCGACTCCAGCAGCACCTCGGACCCCAGCGCGAGCAGGTCGAACGCCACGAACGTCGCCGGTGACGTCTCGGACAGCATCGTCACCCGCGAGGCCGCCGGGTGGATGCGCTCGGCCAACGCGTCGAAGTCCAGCTCCTCGTCGCGTGCCACGACGAGCTCGCCGTCGACGACCACGCGCTCGGGCAGCACGTCGAGCATCGACGCCACGACTTCGGGGAAGTAGCGGTTCAGCGGCTTGCCGCTGCGCGACTGCAGGAACACCTCGTCACCGGAGCGGAACACCACGCAGCGGAAGCCGTCCCACTTCGGTTCGAACAGCAGCTCGCCCGAGTCGGGGATGCCGTCCACGGCGGTGGCCAGCATCGGCTGGAGGGGCGGTGTCAGCGGCAGGTCCACGCGGCACATCCTGCCCCGTCAGCTGGAATCCCGCCGCCGGTACCGCAACAACAGCACGTCCTGTGCGCGCAGCACCGACCGCAGCTCCAGCTCCGCCGGGGGCACGACCGGGCCGCGCGCGATCCGCCCGGCGGCGCCCGCCGCGAGCACCGGCGCCACGGTCAGGTTCAGCTCGTCCACCAGCCCGGCCGCGACCATCGACCCGAACAGCGCGGGCCCGCCCTCGAGGTCGACCCGCCGCAACCCGCGGGCCGCCAGCTCCCGCACCGCCAGCGCCAGGTCGACCTCGTCCTCACCGGCGACGACCACGTCCGCGGGCAGCTCCGGGAGCCGGGCGCGTGCCGTCGTGATCACGATCGGCGGGACCGCCGCGTCGGTGAACAGCGGCAGGTCGGCGGTGAGGCTGCCGCGCGCCGTGACCACCGCGATCGGCAATGCCGGTGCCAGCCCGAGCCGTTCCCGCCGCGCGAGGTCGGGCCGCGCACCCCGGTAACCCTCCGCGAGCACCGTGCCCGCGCCCACCAGCACCACGTCCGCGAGGTCACGTCCCAGCAGGTAGATCTGCTTGTCCGCGGGGGAGCCCAGCCCGGCCGACCGCCCGTCGACCGTGACCGCACCGTCCACGCTGGACACGAAGTTCGCGGTCACCCACGTCCGGTCCGGCGGGTAGGCGTAGAGCGACTCCAGCGCTGTGTCGGTCATCTCAACGCCCGGTGAGGGCCACAACATCTGCACGATCCCATCCCATCACGCCGATAGGCTGCCGGGCATGCGCCTGTCCGACCGGGATCCCCAGATCGGGGCCGACGAGCTCGTCGACAGCCTGGTGCCGCCGCCCAGGTTCGACCACGTCAGCTTCGACAGCTACATCCCCAACCCGGACGAGCCCAGCCAGGCCGCCGCGGTGAAGGCCGGCCAGGAGTTCGCGGCCCGCGTGAGCGCGCGCCGCAAGAAGTGGTCGCTGTTCGGCAGGGGCGAGGACGAGGGCAAGCTCGGCCTGTACCTCGACGGCGGCTTCGGCGTCGGCAAGACCCACCTGCTCGCCTCGCTGTGGCACGCCGTCCCCGGCCCCAAGGCGTACGGCACGTTCGTCGAGCTCACCAACCTCGTCGGTGTCCTGACGTTCCCCGAGGCGGTCAAGCGGCTGAGCGGGCACCGGCTGCTCGCCATCGACGAGTTCGAGCTCGACGACCCCGGCGACACGATGCTGGTCACCCGGCTGATCAAGGAGCTGACCGCGCAGGGCGTGTTCGTCGCCGCCACCTCCAACACCCTGCCCGACAAGCTCGGCGAGGGCCGGTTCGCCGCCGCGGACTTCCTGCGCGAGATCCAGTCGATGTCCGCGAAGTTCGACGTCGTGCGCGTCGACGGCCCCGACTACCGCCACCGCGGCCTGCCCGACGCCCCGCCGCCGATGACCGACGACGAGCTGGAGGAGCGTGCCCGGCGCAAGCCCGGCTCGACCCTCGACGACTTCGCTGACCTGCTCCAAGCCCTCGCCCGCATCCACCCGTCCAAGTACGGTCGGCTCGTGGACGGGGTCAGCACCGTGCACCTGCGCGGCGTCACCCCCGCCCCCGACCAGTCGGTGGCGTTGCGGCTGGTCGCGCTGGGTGACCGGCTCTACGACCGCGACATCCCGGTCGCGGTGTCCGGGCGGCCGCTCTCGGAGCTCTTCACCGACGAGATGCTGCGCGGCGGCTACCGCAAGAAGTACCTGCGCGCGGTGTCCCGGTTGGTGGCGCTGAGCCGCTGAAACTCCCCCGAACGGCGAGTTTGGATCCGGTGTCCTTCGAGTATCCCCTGGAAGACGAGCGGGAATGATGACGTCCCGACGTCCCTCCCGGAGGCCCCGATGCTGAGCGAAGCCGAACGCCGCTCCCTCGACGAGATCGAGCAGCGGCTCCGCACCGAAGAACCCGGCCTGGCCCGTGCCATGACGAGCTCGCGGTCCGCGCGACCGTGGCTGTTCTGGCTCCTGCTGGTCGTGTTCGGCGGGTTGACCGTGCTGTGCCTGACGATCTCCGCGGTCGGGCCGGCGTTCCAGTGCCTGCTGGTGACCGCCGGCGTGCTCGTGTGGCACCGGCACCCCATACGCATCCGCTGACGTCCGGCACAGCGGCCCCGGCGGAAACTCGGTGGCGCCCGGAGCCCCGCTGCCTCGACCATCTCGGGCGTGGGCTATCTGGAAGCGAACGGGCTGGCGTACGCACTCCCCGACGGCAGGGAGCTGTTCCGCGACGTCTCGTTCAAGGTGAGCGGCGGGACGGTGGTCGCGCTGGTCGGTGCGAACGGCGTGGGCAAGACGACGCTGCAACGCATCCTGTCCGGTGAGCTGACGCCCAAGCAGGGCAGCGTGCACGTGCAGGGCGGCCTCGCGGTGATGCCCCAGTTCATCGGCTCGGTGCGCGACGACACGCTGGTCAGGGACCTGCTGCTGGCCATCGCACCCCACGCGCTGCGGACGGCCGCCAAGGAGCTCGACGACGCCGAGCTCGCGTTGATGGACACCGACGACGAAGCCGCCCAGATGCGGTACGCGACCGCGCTCACCAACTACGGCGAGGCCGGCGGCTACGACGTCGAGGTGCTCTGGGACACCGTCACGGTGGCGGCGCTCGGCCTGCCCTACGACCGCGCGCGGTTCCGCGAGGTCCGCACCCTCTCCGGTGGCGAGCAGAAGCGGCTGGTGCTGGAGACGTTGCTGCGCGGCCACGAGCAGGTGCTGCTGCTCGACGAGCCGGACAACTACCTCGACGTGCCCGGCAAGCGCTGGCTGGAGGAGCGGCTGCGGGCCACCGACAAGGCCGTGCTGGTCGTGAGCCACGACCGCGAGCTGCTCGCGAACGCCGCCACCCACGTCGTCACGGTCGAGGCGCACTCGGCGTGGACGCATCCCGGCTCGTTCGCGACGTGGCACGACGCTCGCGCGAAACGCATCGAGAAGCTGCTCGAAGACCACCGCCGCTGGAACGAGGAGCACGAACGCCTCAAGGAGCTCGTGCGCACGTTGCAACAGCAGGCGAAGTACTACGAGTCGATGGCACCGAAGTACCGCGTGATGGCCGCACGGCTGCAACGGTTCGAGGACGCCGGCCCGCCACCGGAGCTCCCGCAGGACGAGAAGGTCACCCCGCGGCTGCGGGGCGGCCGCACCGGCGTCCGCGCGATCACGTGCGAGCAGCTGGAGCTGACCGGCCTGATGAAACCGTTCTCGCAGGAGATCTTCTTCGGCGACCGGGTCGCGGTGCTGGGGTCGAACGGCTCCGGCAAGAGCCACTTCCTGCGCCTGCTCGGCGGTGACGACGTCCGCACGACCGGCGCGTGGAAGCTCGGCGCGCGCGTCGTGCCCGGCCTGTTCGCGCAGACGCACGAGCACCCGGAGTGGGTCGGCCGCACGCTCGTCGACATCCTCTGGCACGGCGACGACCAGCGCGGCGGCAAGGACCGGGGCGCCGCGATGTCGGTGTTGCGCCGCTACGGCCTGCACCACGCGGGTGACCAGCGGTTCGAGAACCTCTCCGGCGGCCAGCAGGCGCGGTTCCAGATCCTGCTGCTGGAGCTGTCCGGTGCGACGCTGCTGCTGCTCGACGAACCGACCGACAACCTCGACCTCGCCTCGGCGGAGGCGTTGCAGAACGCCCTGGGCGACTTCGAGGGCACCGTCGTCGCGGTCACGCACGACCGCTGGTTCGCCCGGTCGTTCGACCGCTTCCTGCACTTCCGCGCGGACGGCCGGGTGTCCGAGGTGGACGAACCGGTCTGGACCTAGCTCTCACGGATCCGTGCCGTCAGGCGAACTCCCAGTACACGAAGGCGCCGTCGTCGACCACGCCGCCCGTCTTGCGGTAGGTGGCCTGCGCCGCCGTGTCGCCCGAGGCGGTGCCGGTCCACATCGTGTAGCAACCCCGCTGCACCGCAAGGGTTTTGAGCGCCTCGACCAGCGCGCTGCCGATGCCGCGGCGCAGGAACGCGTCGGCCACGCCCAGCTCGTACAGGAACATCTCGGTGCCCTTGTCCGGGTGCGTCATCTCCACCCCGGTGACGAACCCGGCCGCCTGCTCACCGATGTGGGCGATCAGCAGGTGGTGGTGGTCCCGCGCGAGGAACCGCGCCGTCGCGTCCGGCCGCGGCGGCGCGTCGAACAGGTGCGCGGCGGCGGACACGTCGTCGGCGGAGGCGGCGCGGCGGATCTTCATGTGCCCAGGCTAAGCAATCCGCTTCCCATCTCCGTGCGGTGCAACCGCTGGCGTGTCGGAGGCGCTCATTCGACGTGCGCGGGCAGCTTCCCGTTCTTGACCAGCGCGGTCAGCTCCGCGTGGTCGGCCTCGGTCTGGTCGGCGTAGTCGAACGCGTACTTCGCGAACGCCTCGTCCAGGTCCTCGCCGCCGCCGTTGCGGAAGTACCCGGCCAGCAGTCGCGGGTCGAGTGAACGGGTGTGCGCGCGGGCCAGCAGGGCGCCCGCGAACCGGCCGTAGTCGTCCAGGTCGTCGCGCTTCAACGTGGTCGCGTCGATCTCGCCCTTGCGGTTGCGGAACTGCCGCACGATGAACGGGCGGCCCTCGATCGTCGTCCAGCCCAGCAGGATGTCCGTCTCGGCCTGCACGAGCCGTGCGCCGTGCACGATCCGCTTGCCCTCGTGCTTGGCCGGGGCGACGTCGAGGAACGGCCGCAGCGCGGACGGCCTGGCCTCCTTGGCCTGCAGCACGAGTGCCTCGCTGCCGTTGCCGTGCAGCAGGACGAGGTAGTTGCGCAGGCCGACGCTGCCGGTGCCGACGACGCGGAACGCCACGTCCGACACGCCGAAGCGCATGATCAGGTTGGTGCGGGACTCGCGCAGGGTGTCCACGTAGGACGGCAGCGCGGCGACCACCGCGTCCGCGGTCTCCTGCGTGACGCCGGTGAGGGTCGGCGGGTTCGTGATGAACCGCCACCTCTCGCCGTCGTGCGCGGTCCACTTCGCGGCGAACCGGGCGCTGGTGTTCTTGCGCGACTTCTCCGCCGCCTTGCTGAAGTCGTTGAGCAGGTCGTCGGCCTTGACCTTCGACAGCGTCGACTCGTCGCCCAGCGCGGTCCACGAGTCCATGAACGGGATCTCGGCGAGGTGCTTGATCACGGTGCGGTAGGCGCGCACGGCGTCCTCGGCGGCGTCGCGGCAGCCCTTCTCCGACACGCCACCCGTTCGCCCGGCGAGCACCAGCGACGCGACGAGCCGTTTGAGGTCCCACTCCCACGGACCGGGCAGCGTCTCGTCGAAGTCGTTGATGTCCATGACGATCTGACCCTCGGGCGTGCCGTAGAGGCCGAAGTTCGCGGCGTGCGCGTCACCGCACAGCTGGGCGTGCAGGCCGGTCGACACACCGGCGGCGAGGTCACCGGCCTGCAGGCCCGCGGCACCGCGGAAGAACGCGAACGGGTTGGCCAGCATCCGCCCGATCCGCAACGGGATCAGGTGCTCCAGCCGTCCCTCGTTGCTCGCGTGCACGAACTCCAGCACGGAGGGACGCGCCGGGGCCAGTGACACGGCCCGGTGCGCCTTGAAGTCCACAGAGGACCGCAAAGCGCGGCCCTGTGCGTAGACCTCCTCCGGCTCCACCCAGCGGCCCAGAGCGGCAGCGGCCCGCACGCGTACCCGTTCACCCATACGAGTCATGATGCCCGCGCCGCACGGATGTCGTGGCCCGTCCGGCGCATTTGTGACCTGGCGGGAGTGCCGATTCGCCCATACAGGTATGAACCGTCAGGCCTGGGCCGCTTTCGCCGCCCGTTCGATCTCCGCGCGGCGGTCCTCCCAGAACGCCGCGTCCCGCTGCGCCGTCTCCACCGAGCCGTCGAGCTGCTCGCGCAGGACGTCGGCGTGACCGGCGTGCCGGTTGGTCTCGGTGAGCACGTGCACGAGCACGTTGAACAGCATGACGTCCGGCCGCGGCCACCACGGCACGTGGCCGGGTGCGTCGACGGGCAGCGCGGCGATGGTCGCGTCGGAGTGCTCCCAGGCCCGCCGGTAGCCGTCGACGATCCCGGCGCGCGTCTCGTGCTCGGTCACCCACAGGTCGGCGCCGCGCACCGCCAGGTCGTCCCAGCGGGGCAGCGGCGCGGGGAACGGCCGGCCGAAGACCTCGCCGAAGTAGCGGGACTCCGTGAGGGTCAGGTGCTTGACCAGGCCGAGCAGGTTCGTGCCGGTCGTGGTCAGCGGCCGGCGGACGTCGTACTCGCTCAGCCCGTCGAGCTTGCGCACCATCACCTCACGGATCTCCCTGAGGTCGCCGTGCAGGTAGTCCTTCGCGAAGTCGTCGATCATGACGGCCAGGGTGCCACCGGTCATGCCGTGGGCGCGACGACCTCCGCGATCGCTTGCACACCCAGGTCGATCTCGTCGCGCGTGATCACCAGCGGGGGAGCGACGCGCAACGTGGACGCGTGCGTCTCCTTGCACAGCACGCCACGGTTGGACAGCGCCTCGGACGCCGCACGGCCGACCGGCCCGCCGGGCGCGATCTCCACACCGGCCCACAGCCCGCGCCCGCGCACCTCGGCGACACCGCGGCCGACGAGCTTGCCCAGCTCGCCGTGCAGGTAGCCGCCCAGCTCACGGGAGCGCTCCTGGAACTCGCCGGTCTCCAGCAGCCGCACGACCGCGCGGCCCACGGCGCACGCGAGCGGGTTGCCGCCGAACGTGGACCCGTGCTCGCCGGGCTTGAGCACGCCCAGCACCGCCTTCGACCCGACCACCGCGGACACCGGCAGGATGCCGCCGCCCAGCGCCTTGCCCAGCGTGTACAGGTCGGCGCGCACGCCCTCGTGGTCCAGGGCGAACAGCTCGCCGGTGCGGCCCAGGCCGGACTGGATCTCGTCGGCGATCATCAGCACGTTGTGCTCGTCGCACAGCCGGCGGATGCCCGCGAGGTAGCCGGCGGGCGGCACGACGACGCCGGCCTCGCCCTGGATCGGCTCGATCAGCACGGCCGCGGTGCGCTCGGTGATCGCGGACCCGACCTCGTCGAGGTCGCCGTACTTGACGACCTTGAAGCCCGGCGTGAACGGCCCGAAGTCGTTGCGCGCCGTCTCGTCGGTCGAGAACGACACGATGGTCGTCGTGCGGCCGTGGAAGTTGGACCCGGCCACGACGATCTCGGCGGTGCCCTCCGGCACGCCCTTGACCCGGTAGGCCCACTTGCGCGCCACCTTGATCGCGGACTCGACGGCCTCGGCGCCGGAGTTCATCGCGAGCACCAGCTCGGTGCCGGTGAGCTGGGCGAGCTCGCGGCAGAACAGGCCGAACTGGTCGTGGTGGAACGCGCGGCTGGTCAGCGTCACGCGGCCGAGCTGCTCGACGGCGGCGGCCACCAGAGCGGGGTGGCGGTGGCCGAAGTTCAGCGACGAGTAGCCGGACAGGAAGTCGAGGTAGCGGCGTCCCTCGACGTCGGTGACCCACGCCCCTTCGCCGTGCGAGATGACCACCGGCAGCGGGTGGTAGTTGTGGGTGCTCCACTCCTCGTCGAGTGCGACGTAGTCGGCGCCGGCCAGGTTCGTGGTTCCCGCGGTGTGGTGGGCAGCGATGGCGGTCATCCTCCAAGGCTAAGGGGCCAGACAGGCGATATCAGCCGTGATGCGTTGCGCCTGACCTCAGTTCGTTGCGTAGATTCGACAATTGGTGGCAGTTCCTTGCACAACCGGCGGAATCGGCGGTGAATCGCTACGGTCGGATCATGGCGAAGAAGTCGGTTCGTGCGGCGCTGCGGCTCGACGAGGTGGACCTCTCCACCCTCGACCCGGCCGGTCGTCCCATCGGCCCCAGGACGAAGAAGGAGGCGGCCGACGACCTCGCCGCCACCGGCACCGAGCTCGACGGGCTGCAGGAGGCTCTCTACGCGGAGAATTCTCGCGCGGTTCTGCTGGTGCTGCAGGGCATGGACACCTCCGGCAAGGGCGGCGTGGTCAGCCACGTCATGGGCCTGGTGAACCCGCAGGGCGTGCAGATCGCGTCGTTCAAGAAGCCCACCCCCGCGGAACGCCGCCAGCACTTCCTGTGGCGCATCCGCAAGCAGCTGCCGGAGAAGGGGCGCATCGGCGCGTTCGACCGCTCGCACTACGAGGACGTGCTGGTGCCGCGGGTGGAGAAGGTGCTGACCGCCGGGCAGCTGCGCGAGCGCTACCGCGAGATCAACGACTTCGAGTCCGAGCTCGCCGCCGGCGGTGTCACGCTGGTCAAGTGCTTCCTGCACATCTCGCCGGAGGTGCAGAAGGAACGGCTGCTCGCCCGGCTGGACGACCCGCGCAAGAACTGGAAGTACAACCCGGCCGACATCGACGTGCGCTCGAAGTGGTCGAAGTACCAGGAGGCGTACACGGAGGCGCTGAAGGCCTGCTCGGCGACGCCCTGGTACGCGGTCCCGGCCGACCGCAAGTGGTACCGCAACTGGGCGGTGAGCCGGCTGCTGCTGGAGACGCTGCGGGAGATGGACCCGAAGTTCCCGCCACCCGCCTACGACCTGGAGGCCGAGAAGGCCCGGCTGATCTCCGCCGACCCGTTGCGCTAGACGCAATCTTCGTTGCATCTCTTGCTTAGGCGTGGCGGTCTGGGCCACTGTGGGCTGTGCCGCCGCCGTTGATTATCCCGGAGGTGGGACGTGGGTGTGGACCGGCGACGTTTTCTCGGAGCCATGGGTGTGGGAGCGGGACTGCTGATGACCGGAGGAACCGCGCGGGCGGCGTCCGAGCCGACCGCGGCACTGGCCACCCGGAGAGTGTTCTTCGGCGCCTACACGACGTGGAGCGGTGGCGCGCAGGGCATCGGCATCGGCACCTACGACACCGCCTCCGGTCAGCTGCGGTCGACCGGCGTGATCAAGGGCGTCGTGAACCCGTCGTTCGTGGTCGAGTCGCGTGACGGCCGGTTCCTCTACGCGGTCAACGAGACCACCAGGGGCGAGGTCACCGCGGTCGACGCCACGTCGTCGAAGGTGATCAACAAGGCGGCCACCGGCGGTGCCGACCCGTGCCACCTGACGCTCGACCCGTCGGGCCGGTACCTGATCACCGCCGACTACTCGTCCGGCACGCTGAGCGTGTTCGGGCTGCGGGCCGACGGTGGCATCGGCGCGCGGACGCAGCTGGTGAAGCACCAGGGCTCCGGCCCCGACCCCGAGCGCCAGACGGGCCCGCACGCGCACCAGGTCCTGTTCGACCCGGCCGGCCGGTACGTCCTGGCCGTCGACCTCGGTGCCGACGCGGTGTTCACGTACTCGTTCGCCGGCGGCCGGCTGACCCCGGTGGCCACGGCGAAGCTCAAGCCCGGCGCCGGACCGCGGCACCTGGCGTTCCACCCGAACGGCCGGACGGCGTACGTGGCGAACGAGCTCGACTCGACCATCGTGTCGTGCGCGTACGCGGACGGGAAGCTCACGCCCGGCCAGGCGCTCAAGACCGCGCCGTCGGGCGGGGTGCGCAACTACCCGGCCGAGGTCCTGGTCTCCGGTGACGGCCGGTTCGTCTACCTGTCCAACCGCGGCCACGACAGCGTCGCGCAGTTCGCGGTGTCCGGTGCGGAGCTCTCGCTCGTGGGCACCACGCCGGTCGGCGGCAAGTACCCGCGGCACATCACGCTCGACCCGGCCGGGCGGTTCCTGTTCGCGGCCAACCAGAACTCGAACTCGGTGACGTCGTTCGCCGTGGACGCCGCGACCGGCAAGCTCAGCCCGGCCGGCACCGCGCTGACGACCCCGATCCCGGTCTGCGTGCTGCCGGCGCGCCTGGGCTGACGGCCTTCAGTGCGGTGGTGCTCCGGCCACGCGGGACTCGTGGCCGGAGCACCACCCGCACTCCACCCGGACAGGGCCGGGCAGGTTGCTCGCCTCCGCCCACTGAGCGGTCGCCGACACCCGGTACGCGATGTGTCGCGACTCCATTTGGTTAGATCATCCCCAGACGCCCGTTCTCGTGGGCGCATCTCTGGGGGATGAGTGAACAAGCGAGTTTGCGCTGCCGTGCTGGCGGTCGCCGTCCTGACCGCGGCATGCGGCGGTGAGCCGGTGGCAGCGCCGCCGACCACGACCACCACCACCACCACCACTACCACCACGGCGCCGCCCACCACGGCGGAGCTGGACGCGCGGGCCAAGGCGGCAATCGCCCCGCCCGCCGCGTTCGACGCTCTCGGCGGTGTGGTCAAGACCAGTGCACCGGCGAACGACAGCGAGCCGGGCGAGGAAGGCCAGGCCGTGGCCACCGTCTGCCAGGGCAGTCCGATCTTCGTCGACGGGGTGTCCGTCGCTCGCACCCGGGTCTGGACGGGACGGCTGAACCTGTTCCAGCGCGTCCACGCCACCGCGGACCGGCCGGCGGCCACCTTGGTCGAGTCGGTGCGGGCGAGGGTCAAGCTCTGTTCCGGGAGCAACACCGAACGCCGGATCAAGCTGAGCCTGCCGATCGCCGTCCCGCAGGGCGGCGTCGACGAGTTCTACGCGTACTGCCAGGCGAACCTGGACCCGGACCTCGTCCCGTGGTCGTGCCAGGCGGTGATGGGCCGCGGCACGCTCATCACGGTCGTGGTGGCTTCCAGCTCCACCCAGGAGGCGGCCGAGGCCCAGCTCGCCTCCGTGACGCCGATCTTCGCGGAGACCTTCGCCAAGGCGTGACGACGCGGTCCGCGGTGACGGGGCCGTAATCAGTTCGGTCCCGTCACCGCGTTCGTGTGATCATGCGCGGGTGAGTTCTCTGAGGGAGGTCACGGCCACCCGGTACGTGACGCCGTTCCGCGAGGGCGGTTCCATGCCGGGGCTGGTCGAGGCCGACGACCTGGGCATGTACGTGGTGAAGTTCCGCGGCGCCGGTCAGGGCATCAAGGTGCTCGTCGCCGAGGTGGTCGTGGGTGAGCTGGCGCGGCGGCTGGGCTTCCGGGTTCCGGAGATCGTGCTGGTGCACCTCGACCCGGAGCTGGCCCGCGCGGAACCCGACCAGGAGGTGCAGGAGCTGCTGCGCGCCAGCGGCGGGCTCAACCTGGGGTTCGACTACCTGCCCGGCTCGTTCGACTTCAACCCGGTCGTGCGCGATCCCGGCGAGGAGCTCGCGACGAGGCTGCTGTGGTTCGACGCGCTGACGCTCAACGTCGACCGCAGCTGGCGCAACCCGAACATGCTGCTGTGGCACCGGGAACCCTGGCTCATCGACCACGGCGCGAGCCTGTACTTCCACTACTCCTGGAGTGAGGACCGGCCCGCCACCAAGGAGTTCCGCTACGACGCCGCCGACCACGCCATGCTGCCCAACGCCGGTGCATTGTCCGAAGTGGACGCACAGCTGAGCGCGCGGGTCACGCCGGAGCTGCTCGACGAGGTGCTGGCACTGGTGCCGGACGAGTGGCTGGAGGGTGACCCGGCCGAGCTCCGGCAGCGGTACAAGGACTTCTTCGCCTACCGCCTCGTCCACCGCGGCTGGGTCGACTCGCTGGAGGCCGCGCGTGCCGCACGTGTTTGAGTACGCGCTGCTGCGGGCGGTGCCCCGGCAGGAGCGGGGCGAGTTCATGAACGTCGGCGTGATCGTCTACTGCGCCCCGCTGGACTTCCTGTGCGCGAAGACCCATGTGGACGGTGAGCGGCTGCGGGCGCTCGACCCGGCGCTCGACCTGGAGGTGCTGGAGGCCAGCCTCCGCCACCTCGCCACCTCCTGCGACGGCGCGCCCGCCGCGGGTCCGGTGAGCAGGACGACGATCGGGCAGCGGTTCCGCTGGCTCACGGCACCGCGCAGCACCATCGTGCAGACCTCGCCCGCGCACACCGGCTGGACCGACGACCCGTCCGCCGAGGTCACCCGTCTCTTCGAGGCGCTCGTCCTGCCTCCCGGGTAGGTTCGTCGCAACCTGAACGGGCGCACCGCGTCCCTAGGTGCAAAGCGAAACTGATGCGATCGGGGTTGGCGACACATGAGCGCTGGGTACCACCAGGGCTATCAGCAGCAGCGGCGTCCCATGCCGCCTCAGCGAGCCAGGAGGCGGAGGCGTCCCGGACGCACCATCCTGGTCGTGCTGCTGGTCTTGCTGCTGGCCGCTGTCGGGTTCTTCTTCTACGTCGACTCGACGCTCAAGCGCATCGACGCGCTGCCGGACTACGAGGGCCGTCCGGCCGAGACGCCGGGCACCACCTGGCTGCTGGTCGGTTCCGACGCGCGGGAAGGCCTGTCGCAGGAGCAGAAGGACGCGCTCGCGACCGGTGACGCGGCGGGGCGGCGCACCGACACCATCATGATGCTGCACCTGCCGGACAACAGCGCGGCCAAGCCGACGTTGCTGTCGCTGCCGCGCGACTCGTACGTCCCGATCCCGGAGAACGGCCGCAACAAGATCAACGCGGCGTTCGCGTTCGGTGGGCCGCAGCTGCTCGTGCGGACCGTCGAGGGCGCGACCGGTGTGCGGATCGACCACTACATGGAGATCGGCTTCGGCGGGTTCTCCGACATGGTCGACGCGGTCGGCGGCGTGGACATCTGCATCGACGAGCCGATCAAGGACCCGCTGGCCGGCATCGACCTGCCCGCCGGTTGCCAGGAGCTCGACGGCCCGAAGGCCCTCGGGTTCGTGCGGACCCGCGCGTTCGCGACCGCGGACCTGCAGCGCGTGCAGAACCAGCGCAAGTTCCTGTCGGCGCTGTTCGAGAAGGTGCAGAGCCCGGCCACCCTCGTGAACCCGTTCCGGGTGTTCCCGCTGATGAACGCGGCGTCCGGTGCGGTGTCGGTGAACAACGACGACCACGTGTGGCACCTGGCGAGCGTCGCGCTCAACATGGGTGAGGCGCAGAGCGGCACCATCCCGATCGCGGGCACTCCCACGATCCCCGGCGCGGGTTCGGTCGTGCAGTGGAACAAGGAGAAGGCGTCCCAGCTGTTCGACCTGATCAGCAAGGACCAGCCCGTTCCGGCCGACCTGATCGCCGTCCCGAAGTAGCTACTCGGCGGGCTCGGGGGTGGGCTCCGAGCCGGTCAACCCGGCCTCCTGCGTGATCTCTTCGAGCTCGCGCAGGAGGTCGTCGTAAATCGGTGTCAAAGACATGGTTGGTCCCCCTCTTCTGGATCTTCCCCCGTTCAGGTGACGGGAGCTTACGCCCCTGTACCCACCGCGCCGGTCACGTATGCCTGATTCTCGCTAAATGGTGCCTAAAACTACCTGGTCACCAGGCAATATGTGGGCCTGCCACATGTCGGTCACGGCGTGTCACGCCTACCGTTTCGGGCCATGTCGAGTGTCACAGGCCACACCGCACTGGTCACCGGAGCCGCCAGCGGCATCGGTCTCGCCTGCGCCCGCGCCCTGTCGTCCGAAGGCGCGAAAGTCCACCTCGTCGACCTCGACCCACGGGTGCTGGGCCTCGCCGAGGAGGTCGGCGGCGTCGGGCACGTCCTCGACCTGACCACGTCCGTCGAGTCGCTGCCGGCCGAGATCGACGTGCTCGTCAACAACGCCGGTGTGCAGCACGTCGCGCCCATCCACGAGTTCCCCGCCGACCGCTTCTCGGCGATGCTGGACCTGATGCTCGGCGCCGCGTTCCGGCTCACCCGGCACGTCCTGCCGCACATGTACGACCGCGGCTGGGGCCGCCTGGTCCACCTCTCCAGCGTGCACGGCCTGCGGGCGTCCGCCTTCAAGTCCGCCTACGTGGCGGCCAAGCACGGCCTGGAGGGCTTCTCCAAGGTCGCTGCGCTCGAAGGCGCGCCGCACGGCGTGACGTCCAACTGCGTGGCGCCCGGTTACGTGCGGACCCCGTTGGTGGAGAAGCAGATCGCCGACCAGGCGCGGGTGCACGGCATTCCCGAGGCGGACGTCGCCGAGAAGGTCTTCCTGCAGCGCAGCGCAGTCAAGCGGCTGATCGAGCCCCATGAGGTGGCGCAGGCCGTGTTGTGGTTGTGCGACAACAGTTTTGTGACCGGTACGTCGTTGGCCGTCGACGGCGGCTGGACTGCTCAATGAGGAGTTGTCGATGATCAAGAAAGTGGTGGGCGCGTCGCTCATCGGGACAACCGTGGAGTGGTACGACTTCTTCCTCTACGGGTCGGCCGCCGCACTGGTGTTCAACAAGCTCTTCTTCCCGACCGCCGATCCGCTGACCGGCACGCTGCTCGCGTTCACGACGTACGCGATCGGCTTCCTGGCCCGTCCGCTGGGCGGCCTGGTGTTCGGCCACTACGGCGACCGCCTGGGGCGCAAGAAGCTGCTCGTGCTGTCGCTGCTGCTGATGGGCGGCGCGACGATGCTGATGGGCGTGCTGCCGACGTACGCGTCGGTCGGTGTGGCGGCGCCGTTGCTGCTGACGCTGCTGCGGCTGGTGCAGGGCTTCGCGCTCGGCGGCGAGTGGGGCGGTGCGGTGCTCATCGTGTCCGAGCACGGTGACCCGGCGCGGCGCGGGTTCTGGGCGTCGTGGCCGCAGGCCGGTGTGCCGTGCGGCAACCTGCTGGCCACGGCGGTGCTCGCGGTCCTCGCGGCGGTGCAGTCGGACGCGGACTTCCTGGCGTGGGGCTGGCGCATCCCGTTCCTGCTGTCGGGCGTGCTCGTGGTGATCGGCCTGTGGATCCGGCTCACCGTCACCGAGTCGCCGGTGTTCCTCGCCGCGCAGGAGAAAGCTGCCCAAGCAAAAGCTGCTCAGCCGAAGGGCGGGACCGAGGAGAAGGCGCCCGCGCTGGAGCTGTTGCGGCACAACTGGCGCGAGGTGCTGATCGCGATGGGCGCTCGGTTCGCCGAGAACGTGTCGTACTACGTGATCACGGCGTTCATCCTCGTCTACGTGGTGACCGGGCTGGGGTTGTCGAAGTCGGTCGGCCTCAACGCGGTGCTGGTCGCCTCGGCCGTGCACCTGGTCACCATCCCGGTGTGGGGTCACCTGTCCGACCGGTTCGGGCGGCGGTCGATCTACCTCGTCGGCGCGGTCGGCATGGCCGGGTGGATCTTCGCGTTCTTCGCGCTGCTCGACACGAAGAACCCGGTGCTGATCACCCTTGCCACGACCGTCGGGCTCGTGCTGCACGGCGCGATGTACGGGCCGCAGGCGGCGTTCTTCTCGGAGCTGTTCGGCACGCGGGTGCGCTACTCCGGCGCGTCGGTCGGCTACCAGCTCGCCTCGATCGCGGCCGGTGCGCTGGCCCCGCTCATCGCGACGGCGCTGTTGCAGGCCTACCGGTCGTCGTTGCCGATCGCCGTCTACGTGGTGATCACCTGCGTGATCACGGTCGTGGCGGTCCTGCTGGCGCGTGAGACCCGTGGTGCGGATCTGGAGGAACGTGACAGGGTTGGGGTGTGACACGACGGCGTGAAGCCGAACTGGCGGCGTTGTTCGAGACCGCGTCCGAGCTCGCGGGCATGCGCGACCCGGACGCGGTCCTCCGCTCGATCGTGCGGCGGGCGCGCACGCTGCTCGGCACCGACCTGTCGTACCTGTCGATGAACGACCCGGCCGGCACCTACATGCGGGTGACGGACGGGTCGGTCTCGCCGCTCTTCCAGCAGGTCCGCCTCGGTCTCGGTGAGGGCCTGGGCGGGCTCGTCGCGCAGACCGCCCGGCCCTACGCGACCGCCGACTACTTCGCGGACGCGCGGTTCAACCACACCGGGCCGATCGACTCTGCGGTGCGCGACGAGGGCCTGGTGGGGATCCTGGGCGTGCCGCTGAAGCTCGACTCGAAGGTCATCGGCGTGCTCTACGCGGCCGACCGGACGGCACGGGAGTTCCCGCCGGAGGAGGTCTCGCTGCTGTCGTCGCTGGCCGACCACGCGGCGATCGCGATCGACACGGCGTCGTTGTTCGAGACGATCCAGGCCAACAACGCCGCGATGAAACGGGCGGAGGAGGCGCACGACCGGCTCACCGACCTGGTGCTGCGCGGTGGTTCCGCCGCCGACGTGGCCGCGGCGGTGGCGGAGCTGCTGGGCGGGCCGGTGGAGGTGCTGGAGACGGCGCCGACGCTCGCGGTGCGGGCCAACGGCCGTGCGGTGCTGATCGACGACGTGTGGGTGTGCGCGGTGCTGGCCGGCTCGGAGCTGCTCGGCGGGATCACCCTGTCCGGGCGGCCCGACCTGTCGGACGCGGACCGGCGGCTGTTCGAACGCTCCGCGGTCGTGACGGCGTTGCTGTTGCTGCTGCGCAGAACCGTGGCCGAGGCGGAGAACAAGGTCCGCGGCGAGCTGATCACCGACATCCTCGACGGGCGCGACCCGTCGGGGCTGCTGGCGCGAGGCCGCCGGGTCGGGGTGGAGCTGACCGAGCCGCACGTCGTGCTGGTGGCGGACGGGAACCTGGGCGCGGCCACGCACTACGCGTCGGTCCACAGAGGACTCGCCGGGTCGCGGGACCGGGACGTGGTGCTGGCGCTGCCGTCGCGGTCGACGGCGGTCGCGCACGAGGTGGCGCGAGCGCTGGGCGCGACCGTGGGGGCGTCCGGGCCGGTGGTGGGGCCGACCGCGATCGCCGCGGCCTACGAGGAGGCCCGCCGGTGCCTGCGGGCGTTGCGGCAGCTGGGCCGGGAGAAGGACGCGGCGACGATGGCCGACCTCGGGTTCGTCGGCGTGCTGCTGGGCGAACGCGGCGACGTGTCCGGTTACGTGCGGTCGGTGCTGGGGCCGGTGCTCGACTACGACGTCGAACGCGGCACGGAGCTGGTGCACACGCTGGAGGCCTACTTCCGCTGCGGCGCGAACCTCAGCCGTGCCAAGGCCGAGCTGCACCTCCACGTCAACACGGTCACGCAACGGCTCGACCGGGTCACGTCGCTGCTGGGCGACTGGCAGTCGCCCGACCGCGTGCTGGAGGTGCAGCTCGCCCTGCGGCTACTGCGCCTGCTGGGCTAGCGGCACGGCCTTGTCGCGTGCCGCGGTCACGTCACGCGCCCTTGATCAGGTCGGCGGCGCGTTCTCCGATCATGAGGACGGTGACCATGGGGTTCACCGTCGGCATGGTGGGGAACACGGACGCGTCGACGACGCGGAGGCCTTCGAGCCCGATGACCTTGAGGGCACCGTCCACAACGGACCCGATGGCGCAGGTGCCGGCCGGGTGGTAGACGGTGTGCGCGGCCCTGCGGGCGTACTCGGACAGCTCCTCGTCGGTGGTGACCTCCTGGCCGGGCGCGATCTCCCGCTTGAGCCACGACCTCAGCGGCTCCTGCTGCGCGACCTTCCGCGCGATCTTGATGCCGTCGACCAGGGTCTGCTCGTCGTAGGCCGCGGGGTGGGTGAAGTAGCCGAAGTCCAGGGCGGGCTTCTCCGCGGGATCGCTGGACTGAAGCCACATGCGGCCCTTGCTGTGCGGCCGCGGGACGTTCGGCGTCATGCAGACGCCGTGCTCCACCACGGGCAGGCCGAGGCGTTCGGTGTTGGTGGTGAACGGGATCTGGTAGAAGTGGAACATCAGGTCCGGCCGCGGGTCCGCGGTGTCGCGGCGCACGAACAGGCCCGCGTCGGAGTCCATCACCGAGTTGGGCGGTAACGGTGCCGTGGTCTCCCACACGATCACCGACTCGGGGTGGTCGAGCAGGTTCTCGCCGACGCCGGGCAGGTCGTGCTTCACCTCGATGCCGATGCCGCTCAGGTGTTCCGCGTCGCCGACACCGGACAGGTTGAGCAGCCGGGGCGTGTCGATCGCGCCCGCGCACAGCAGGACCTCGCGGTCCGCCTGGACGTACCCCTTGTCGGTGTGCACGCCGATCGCGCGGGTGCCGTCGAACTCGATCCGGCTCGCCCAGGTGTTGAGCAGCAGCGTGAGGTTCTTGCGGCTGTCCAGGACCGGGTGCAGGTAGGCGGTCGAGGCCGACGACCGCCGGTTGTCCCTCTCCGGGTGGTAGGCGACGGAGAAGAAGCCGGCGCCGTCCGTGAACGGCCCGGCGTTGAAGTCCTCGACCTCGGGGACGCCGAGCGCCTTCTGCGCGGCGGCGACGAAGTCCTTCGCGATGGGGTTCCGGTCCTTCTCGGCGACCGGGACGATGTTGAGCTCGACCCGGTCGTAGTACGGGCCGAGCGCGTCCCACGTCCAGCCGTGACCCCACCCGTCGAAGTCCTGCGGCAGCGGCTTGAAGCTGATCAGCGTGTTGTGGCTGGAACAACCGCCGAGGACCTTCGCGCGCGAGTGGCGGATGTGCGAGTTGCCGTTGGGCTGCTCGACGGTCGGGTAGTCGTAGTCGTACTCGGTGCCGAGCAGGTTGATCCAGTTGCGCAGGTCGAGGATCTTCTCGTCGCCGACGTCGGACGGGCCGCCCTCGACGACCGCCACCGTGACCGACGGGTCCTCGGTCAGTCTCGCGGCGAGCACGCAGCCGGCCGTTCCGCCGCCGACGATCACGTAGTCGTACACGGTCACCGCGAGCCCTTTCGCGCGAACCAGTTCTGGGCCTGTGGCTTGAGGTTCTGGTAGACGTGCTTGGGCTCGGTGTACTCGTGCAGGCCCGCGGTGCCGAGCTCGCGGCCGACACCGGAGCGCTTGAAGCCGCCCCACTCGGCCTGCGGCAGGTAGGGGCCGAACTCGTTGATCCACACGGTGCCGTGGCGCAGCTTCTTGGCCACCCGCTGCGCCTTGTCGACGTCCTGGCTCCACACCCCGCCGGCCAGGCCGTAGTCGGTGTTGTTGCCCAGCGCCACGGCCTCCTCCTCGGTGCGGAAGCGTTCGGCGGTGATGATCGGGCCGAACGTCTCGTCCTGGACGAGCCGCATGTCCTGGTGGCAGTCCGCGTAGACGGTGGGGCGGAAGAAGAACCCGTTCCGCAGCTCGGGATCGTCCGGCCGCTTGCCGCCGGCCTTGAGGGTGGCGCCCTCCTGCCGGGCGATCTCCACGTACGCCTCGACCTTGGCGCGGTGCTCGGCGCTGACGAGCGGCCCCGACTCGGTGTCCTCGTCGAAACCGTTGCCCAGCTTGATCCGGTCGGCGCGGCGGGCGACCTCGTCCACGAAGTCGTCGTAGACGTCGTCGTGCACGATGAGCCGCGTGCCGGAGGAGCAGACCTGGCCGGCGTGGAAGAACGCCGCCGTGAGCGCGTAGTCGACGGCGGTGTCGAGGTCGGCGTCCGCGAAGACGATGTTCGGGTTCTTGCCGCCCAGTTCGAGGGCGACCTTCTTCACGGTCCCGGCCGCGGCGGCCATGATCCGCTGACCGGTGGCGAGGCTGCCGGTGAACGAGACCAGGTCGACGTCGGGGTGCTCGCTCAGCGGCGCGCCGACCTCGGGCCCGGTGCCGAGCACGAGGTTCGCGACGCCGTCCGGCAGCCCGGCCTCGGCGAGCAGCTCGAACAGCCTGATGGTCGTGAGCGGCGTGATCTCGCTGGGCTTGGCCACCAGCGTGTTGCCGGCCAGCAGGGCCGGGGCGATCTTCCAGGAGATCTGCAGCAGCGGGTAGTTCCAGGGCGCGATCATGCCGCAGACGCCGACGGGCTCGTAGTCGATGCGGCTGATGACGTCCGGTGGCGTGCCCTGCACGATCTTCGGGTGCAGCACGCCGGCCAGGCCGCCGTAGTAGCGGAAGACGGCGACGACGTCGTCCACGTCGATCCGGCTCTCCACCAGCGTCTTGCCGGTGTCGAGGGTCTCGGTGCGGGCGATGTCCTCCTTGTCGCGCTCCAGCAGGTCGGCGACGCGGTTGAGCACGGCGGCGCGGTGCTCGGGGGCCGCGTGCTGCCAGTCGCCGTGGTCGAAGGCGGCTCTGGCCTTCGCGATCGCGGAGACGGCCTGGTCGCGGGTCTGGTCCTCGACCTCGGTGAGAACACTCTGGTCGTAGGGGTTGATGATCTGCCGAACCGGCGACACGGACGCCTCCCTGCTCGTCTGTCCACCTAGGACATGTGGGTGTTGCCGGTCGCCGGCGGCGGTCAAACCGTGACGACCATCTCTACCTCAGGTTCCGGCGGAACCGGGTGAAGAGCCGGGCGTTGCTCATCGCCAGGACGCCGACGACGTCCTCCGGGTTGTCGGCGTCCCGGTAGGTCGCGACGAACTTCCGGTCCTCGATGGACCCATCTTCGACGCGGACGTCGTTCGTCGCTCGCCCGATGAACTGGATCCGCACCCCGTATTGGTCCGACCACACATAACCGCCGTTGGCATGCGTGGCGACCGTGTCACCGGCGAGCAAGTTGCGGACGGCGATTTGCGCCTGCTCGGCGGCGGACGTCCAGTGCTCGGCGCGGTGCCCGGCCCAGTTCGCGACGTCTCCCACGGCGACGACGTGCTTCAGGTTCGTCACGCCACCCGCGTCGCACACGACACCGTTGTTCAGGGTGATCGGCCCGCCCGCGAGCCAGTCCGTGGCGGGACGCGTGCCGATGCCCGCGACGACGACGTCGGCGTCGATCTGCCGTCCGTCGGCGAGCTTGATCCCGCTGTCAACGTTGACGGAATCAACGTTGATTCCAGTGATCAACGTTGATCCGTGGTCGTTGTGCAGCTGTCCGCACGCGGCACCCATCTCCAGGCCCAGCACGCGCGTCAACGGCGTCGGCAACGCCTCGACAACCGTGACCTCCTTGCCCAGAGCGCGCGCACTCGACGCGATCTCCGCACCGATGAACCCGGCACCGATGATGCCGACGTGCTGCGCGCCGCCGAACGCGTCGCGGATCGTGACCGCGTCGTCGAGGGTGCGCAGGACGTGCGTGCCCGGCATCGTGCGCGGCACGCCGCCCGTGGCTATGACGAAGCCGTCGGCCTCGACGGTGGTGCCGTCGCTGAGCGCGACCTCCCGGTCGGAGAGCAGCCCGCTGGCCCGCACTCCCAGCCGCCAGTCCGCCGCGAGCGCGTCGAGGTCCTCCTGGTCGGCCAGCGGCACCGCCTCGCACTTGCCGAGGAGGAAGTCCTTCGACAGCGGCGGCCGGTCGTAGGGCAGGTGCACCTCCTCGCCGACGACGACGAGCCGCCCGTCGAACCCCTGCTGGCGCAGTGCCTGCGCCGACCTCAAGCCGGCGAGCGATGCACCGATGATCGCGATCGTCCTCACGCCACGTCCCTGTTCACCTCGACATCGACATAGACCCCTCCATCTTTCACAACGACGGGGTAGGTCTTCACCGATCTTTTAGCGGGCAGACAGGTCGGCTCGCCCGTGCGAAGGTCGAACGACGCGGCGTGCAGCGGGCATTCGACGAAGCACCCCTCCAGCCACCCCTCGCTGAGGGACGCGTCCTGGTGGGTGCACGTGTCGTCGATGGCGTACAGGACACCGTCGGCGTTGAACACGGCTATCGGCGCATGAGAACCGACGATGCGCACCGCCTCTCCTGGGGGCAGGTCCGTGAGAGCGCAGGCGCGGATCATCGTCGGCCTCCGTTGCGTGACACGACACACGTTCCGAATGACGCAACACAATCTCCGGCTCCAGCGACGCGCCGTCAAGAGTTCGGCCGGGTGTTTTGCCTGCCGGTTACTGTTGCGCGATGAGCAACTCCGACTCGGCAGCTCAGGTGCAGTCCGTCGATCGAGCCATCAGCGTCCTGGAACTGCTGGCCCACGGCGAAGCCGGCATCACCGAAATCGCAGGTGAGCTGGGCGTGCACAAGTCCACGGTGTCGAGACTCGTCTCCGTCCTGGAGGCCCGCGGACTGGTCGAGCAACTCGGAGAACGCGGCAAGTACGCCATCGGCTTCGGCGTGGTCAGACTGGCCGGCGCCGCCACCGGCCGCATGGACCTCACCAAACTGGGCCAGCCCGTCTGCCAGTCCCTCGCCGACGAGTTCGGCGAAACCGTCAACATCGCCGTCCACGACGCCGGCGTCGCCATCAACATCACCCAGGCCCGCGGCTCGGCGGCCATCTCCGCCGTGAACTGGATCGGCCAGCGCACCCCGCTGCACGCCACCTCCTCCGGCAAGGTCCTGCTCGCCCACCTCCCGCTGACCGAGCAGAAACGCCTGGCCGCCCTCCCCCTCGACCGCTACACCGAGAACACCGTCACCAACCCCGACCGCCTGCTGGCCGAACTCGCCACCGTCGCCGTGCAGGGCTACGCGGCCTGCTTCGAGGAGCTCGAACTGGGCCTGCACGCCGTCGCCGTCCCGATCCGCGGCCACCGCGGCGAGGTGGTGGCCGCGATGAGCGCCTCCGGCCCGTCGTACCGCCTGACCCGCACCCGCGTGGCCGCCATCGTGCCGTCGATGTCCGGCGCGGCCGCTGACCTGTCCGCGCAACTCGGCTATTTCGCGGACTGACGCCCGCGCCCGTGCCGGGTTCGTTCGCTCTGGTGCTTGGCGCTCGGCTCACCCTCGTTGCTTCACCCGAACGTGTGTGTCCGGATCGCTCCCTTCGCTCGTCTGTTTCCTCGTGACCGGTCTGCGGACCGGTTCTCGGCCGACCCACCCGTCGGCCACGCGACAGCCGGTGAAGGGAGCTCCGCGATGTTTCACCCGTTCGAGATGTCCGGATCCTGGCCTTCGCCCGCCGCTTATGAGGAAGCGCGCGACCCAGCCACCCGCCTCAACCTCTTCCCTCGCGCCTTCCGCCACCTCCACGCCGCCCATTCGGCCGTCTTGACACCAGGGCGCACCAGGCGCAACTTGTTGCATATAGCGGAACAAGCTCCGTTCCGCGCAACGACGGGCAAGGGGTGTGGTGATGCCTCGAGTGGTGGTCGTGGGTGCGGGAATCGTGGGCTGCGCACTGGCCGACGAGCTGACCGAACGGGGCTGGACCGACGTCACGGTCCTCGACCAGTCCGCCGGCTTCGCCACCGGCGGCTCCAGCAGCCACGCCCCGGGCCTGGTGTTCCAGACGAACCCCTGCCGCAGCATGACGGCCTTCGCCCGCTACACCGTGGAGAAGTACACCGCCCTCGGCTGCTTCGACCAGGTCGGCGGCCTGGAGGTCGCCACCACCCCCGCCCGCCTCGCCGACCTGACCCGCCGCCACGGCTGGGCCACCTCGTGGGGCATCGACAGCCGCCTCATCGCCCCCGACGAGGTCGCCCGCCTCCACCCCCTGCTCGACACGAGCCGGGTCCTCGGCGGGTTCCTGATCCCGACCGACGGCCTGGCCAAGCCCGTCGCCGCCGCGGAGGTCCAGGCACGGCGCGCCATCGAGCGCGGCGCCCGGTTCGTGTTCGGGCAGAAAGTGATCGCGGTCGAGACGTCCGGTGACCGGGTTGCCGCGGTGCGCACGGAGACCGACACGTTCCCGGCGGACGTCGTGGTGTCGTGCGCCGGCATGTGGGGGCCGGTGCTGGGGGAGATGGTGGGGTTGACGGTGCCGCTGGTGCCGATGGCGCACCAGTACGTGTTCACCGGGAACGTGGTGGCGAGCGCGCGGGCCCGTGCGGGGGCGGGCAACGGAGCGGCCGGTGTCGGCGTGGCGGGTGGGGTGGGTGCGAGCGGCCTGGGAAACCCTCCGGCAC
Source organism: Nocardia sp. NRRL S-836 (assembly GCF_001279525.1). Classification (GTDB taxonomy): domain Bacteria; phylum Actinomycetota; class Actinomycetes; order Mycobacteriales; family Pseudonocardiaceae; genus Lentzea. The sequence continues at coordinate 42,600 of NZ_LGDY01000100.1, forward strand.
CGGCCAGAAGCGTTGTTGCGGCTGATGATGCGGGTGTGGGTGGCGTCGCCGGTGCGGTGGGCGGGTCCAACGCGAACCAGGCGATGAGTGGACCGGCGCACGGAGATCCAGGTGTGGTGTCGCGGGGAAGCGTTGCAGAGCAGGGAAGCGCCAACGTGGACCCCGAGGGAACCGTTGCGGCACAACCAACAGCGGGCGCAAGCCTGAGCGTGACCGCCGAGACCTTGGCACGCCAACCCATCCTGCGCCACCAAGACGCCGACCTGTACTTCCGCGCCCACGGTGAGTCCCTGGGCATCGGCGCCTACGGCCACCGCCCCATGCCGATCAACGCCGCCGACATCACCGGCTCCGAGCTACCGTTCACCGCGGAGGACTTCGAGCAGTCCTGGGACGCGGCGGTCGAGCTCATCCCGGCGCTGTCGGGGGCCGGGGTGGAGCGCGGGTTCAACGGGCTGTTCTCGTTCACCAGCGACGGGATGCCGTTGCTCGGCGAGCACCCGCGGCTGCGCGGGTTCTGGGTCGCGGAGGCGGTGTGGATCACGCACTCGGCCGGGGTGGCGCGGGCGATGGCGCAGTGGATCGTCGACGGGCAGCCGGAGTTGGACCTGCATTCCAGCGACCTCAACCGGTTCGAGCAGGTGCAGCTGGCGCCGGACTACGTGCTGGAGCGGAGTTGCCAGAACTTCGTCGAGGTCTATGACGTGCTGCACCCGTTGCAGCCCATGGAGAGTCCGCGGCCGCTCCGGACGAGTCCGTTCTACGGGCGGCATCGGGAGCTTGGCGCGGTGTTCCTCGAAGCGGCGGGGTGGGAGCGGCCGCACTGGTTCGAGGCCAACGCGGACCTGCCGGAGGTGGCCGAGGTGCCGGGGCGCAACGAGTGGGCGAGCCGGTACTGGTCGCCGATCTGTGGCGCGGAGGCGTTGGTCACGCGCAAGCGGGTGGCGATGTTCGACATGACGCCGTTGAAGCGGTTGGAGGTCAGCGGGGCGGGAGCGTTGGGGTTCCTGCAGCGCATGACGACGAACAACCTCGACCGCAAGCCCGGTGCGGTGGTGTACACGTTGCTGCTCGACGAGAGCGGTGGCGTCAGGAGTGACCTGACCGTCGCGCGGCTCGACGCGACCACGTTCCAGGTCGGTGCCAACGGCAACCTCGACCTGGCGTGGCTCGAAAGGCACGCGCCCGCGGACGTGCACGTCAAGGACATCACGGCGGGAACGTGCTGCATCGGGTTGTGGGGGCCGAAAGCACGGGACCTGCTCAACGGGATCCCGCACACCTTCGACACCGGCAAGGGGTACTTCACGGCGCAACGCGGGTACGTCAAGAACGTTCCGGTGACGGCGCTGCGACTGTCCTATGTGGGCGAACTGGGGTGGGAGCTGTACACGACGGCGGACCTCGGCGTGAAGCTGTGGGACACGTTGTGGGAGGCGGGGCAGGAGCACGGCGTGATCGCGGCGGGGCGCGGGGCGTTCGCCAGTCTGCGGCTGGAGAAGGGGTACCGGTCCTGGGGCACGGACGTGACCGGCGAGCACGACCCGTTCGAGGCGGGGCTGGGGTTCGCGGTGCGCGACGACAAGGACTTCCTGGGCAAGGAGGCGCTGGCGAAGCGCGGCAGCGGCAAGAAGCTCACGTGTCTCGCGATCGACGACCCCCACCAGGTCGTCATGGGCAGTGAGCCCGTGTTCCACGACGGCAAGGCGGTCGGGTACGTCACGAGCGCCACCTACGGGTACACGACCGGGGTCAACATCGCCTACGCGTGGTTGCCCGACAACGTCGAAGGGGAGGTCGAGATCGAGTACTTCGGTGTCAGGGTCACGGCGCGGCCGGTGCCGGAGCCGTTGTTCGACCCCGCGATGAAGCGGCTGCGCGGATGAGCGCGGGCTACGACGTCATCGTCATCGGACTCGGCGGCATGGGCAGCGCCGCCGCGTACCGGCTCGCGCAGCGCGGCAAGCGGGTGCTGGGGCTGGAGCGGTTCACCGGCGTGCACACGCAGGGGTCGAGCCACGGCGAGTCGCGGATCACGCGGCAGGCCTACTTCGAGGACCCGGCGTACGTGCCGCTGCTCCTGCGCGCGCACGAGATGTGGGACCAGATCGAGCGCGACAGCGGCGAGAAGATCTTCCACCGGGTCGGCGGGCTGCTCGTCGGCGCACCGGAGAGCCGGACCATCGCGGGCAGCAGGCTCAGTGCCGAGCAGTACGGGCTGCCGCACGAGGTGCTGGACGCGCAGGAGATCCGCAAGCGCTTCCCCGCCATGCGACCGGGGCCGGACGAGGTCGCGCTGCACGAGGGCGGAGCCGGTTACGTCGTTCCCGAGAGCTCGGTGCGGGCGCACCTCGAACTCGCCGGGAGAGCGGGCGCCGAGCTGCGCTTCGAGGAACCGGTGACGCACTGGGAAGCCGGCCGCGTCACCACCGCTCAGGGCATTTACGAGGCGGAGCACGTCGTCGTGTGTCCAGGTCCGTGGGCGCCGGAGCTGTTGCCGGACCTCGGAATCGCGCTGGAGGTCGAACGGCAGGTCCAGTTCTTCTTCACGCCCGCGGCGGACCTGCGCGACTACCCCACCTACATCTGGGAACGCGGCGGCCGGACCTTCTACGGCTTCCCCGAGCGCAACGGCACGGCCAAGTTCGCGATCTTCGGCGAAGGCGCGGCGTGCACGCCCGACACGATCGACCGCACGGTCCACGCCCACGAGGTCGAGGCGGTCACGGAGCTCGTGCGGCCGCTGATGCCGGGCCTCACCGGCACCTTCCAGCGGGCCGCCACCTGCATGTTCACCAACACCCCGGACAGCCACTTCGTCATCGCGCGCCAGGGCGGCGTCACGGTGGCGTGCGGGTTCTCCGGGCACGGGTTCAAGTTCGTGCCGGTGGTCGGCGAGATCCTCGCCGACCTCGCCGTCGAGGGCGCGACGAGGCACCCGATCGCCCTGTTCGACCCCGCTCGTCCGAGAGCCTGAGAGGCGGAGCATGACCGGCAGCCTGATCTCCACGCTGGAGGGCCGCTACTACACCGACCCGGTGATCTTCGCCGCCGAACAGGCCGAGATCTTCGAGCGGATGTGGTTCTGCGCGGTCAGGTCGAGCGATCTCGCCGGCCCCGGCGACTTCCGCACCGTGCAGGTCGGGCGGGAGAGCGTGCTCATCGCCAGGGACCGGTCCGGTGGCCTCAACGCGTTCCTCAACGTCTGCCGGCACCGCGGCGCGCGCATCTGCACCGACGAGCAGGGCAGCGTCAAGCGGGCGTTCCAGTGCCCGTACCACGCGTGGACGTACGCGTTGGACGGCAAGCTCGTCGCCGCACCGAACCTCACCTCGATGCCCGACGTCGACCGGGTCGAGTACGGGCTGACGAAAGTGCACCTGCGGGAGTGGCTCGGCTACGCCTGGGTCTGCCTCGCCGACGACCCGCCCAGCTTCGAGGACGACGTGCTCGCCGCCGTGACGGAACGGCTCGGCGACCTCGTCGCCATCGACGGCTACGAGATCGACCAGCTGCGGACCGGACGGCGGATCGTCTACGACGTCAGGGCCAACTGGAAGCTGATCATCGAGAACTTCATGGAGTGCTACCACTGCGCGACGATCCACCCCGAGCTGACCGAGGTGCTGCCCGAGTTCGCCGGCGGCTACGCGGCCCAGTACTACGTCGGCCACGGCGCCGAGTTCGGCGACGAGATCAAGGGTTTCACCGTCGACGGCGGCGAGGGCTTCGGAAAACTGGCGGCGCTGGAGGAGGAACGCGACCGCAAGTACTACGCCATCACCGTCAGGCCGCAGGTCTTCATCAACCTCGTGCCCGACCACGTGATCCTGCACCGCATGTACCCGATGGCCGCCGACCGGACGGTCGTGGAGTGCGACTGGCTCTACGCCAAGGAGGTCGTCGCCACCGGCCGTGACGTCTCTCGCTCGGTCGAGCTGTTCCACCGGGTGAACGAGCAGGACTTCGAAGCCTGCGAGCGATGCCAGCCGGCCATGGCGTCGCGCGCCTACGCGCATGGCGGGGTGCTGGTGCCGTCGGAGCACCACATCGGCGGATTCCACGAGTGGCTGCTCCAGAAACTGGAATCAGCCGACTAGGGGATCGACTGGTCACCCGTGCACGCGAAAGCTTGCACGGGTGATGGAGCACCCGGACTTCCTACCCCCGACCGGGGAGCACGATCTCCTCCGCCGCATCCGCCAACTGGCCGAGCGCGCGGAACGGACGGCGCACAACAGGTCCAACTTCGTGGGGCCGCCGCCGTCGCAGGAACACCTGGACATCCTCGCGGAGATCAGGATGCTCTCCGAGGAGATGACGACGACGACCAGGAGCGAGGCAGCCGCAGCCGCGGCGGCCGATCCCGCTGCGCCCAAGGCCGCGGGCAGGCGAGCCGAGGTGCTGCCCCGGCCCGCCAGACCCGCCGACGACCTCCTGCCCAGATCCTGACGGCCAGATCCTGACGGTCAGCGCCGTGACGGTCTGGGCCGTGACGGTCTGGATCGTGACGGTCAGCGCCGCTGGCCGCGCACCATCTTGACGAGACCCTTCATCGTCTCCTCCAGCCCGGAGCCGAACGGGTTGTCGTGCACCAGGTACGTCCACGTCGAGCTCGGGCGCTTCACCCCCGCGTCGGAGAGGTCGTAGCCGTCGTCGGTGATCTTCGCGGCCTCGTACTTCTCCTTCGCGAGCGCCCACGACTCCGGCACGATCTTGTTGAACGCCGGGATCGCCTCGCGGTGGAACTCGTCGAGCGGGTTCTGCCTGGCCAGCGCGCGCAGGTGGATGCCCTCGCGCAGGTCCGACAGGAACGTCAGGTGGTGCGTCCACAGGTCGTCGAGGAAGAACAGCGTGATCGCCCGCGCCGCCTCGGCCGCGATCTCGTCGGACGCGCCCTCCTTCTTGCCGAGCTTCTCGAACGCCGCGTCCGTGCGCAGCACCACGTCGCGGTGCTTGAGCAGCAGGTCGCGCTGGTGCTCGATCAGCTTGTTGTAGCGCCACGTGTTGCGGTGGATCTCCAGGTTCACGCCCTCCGCCACGCGCTGGGCGTGCTCGAACGTGTGCAGCAGGCCCCTGTCCCGCACCCGGCCGTCGTCATCCACTTCGGACGGGTCCTCGGCGTCGGGCGCGTACTGCGTGATCAGGTCGTCCTGCAGCGACGAGAAGAACAGCGAGCCACCGGGGTCGCCCTGCCGGCCGGCGCGGCCGCGCAGCTGGTCGTCCAGGCGTGAGGACGAGTGCCGGCCGGAGCCGATCACGTACAGGCCGCCCAGCTCGGCGATCCGGTCGTGGTCCTCGCCCTCGTGGCCGCCCAGGCGGATGTCCGTGCCGCGACCGGCCATCTGGGTCGACACGGTGACCCGCTCGAACGAGCCGGCGTCGGCGATGATCGACGCCTCCTCGGCGTCGTTCTTCGCGTTGAGCACCACGCACTCGAGCCCGGCCTTGCGCAGCTTCGTGGAGATCCGCTCGGACTCGGCGACGTCCAGCGTGCCGACGAGGATCGGGCGCCCGGTCTCGTGCGCCTTCTTGATCTCCGCGACGAGCGCGGCCTCCTTCTGCTCCAGCGTGGCGTAGAGGCGGAAGTCCTCGTCCTCGCGGATGTTCTCCTTGTTCGGCGGGATCACGAGGACCTCGAGCTCGTAGAACTCGCGCAGGGTCTCCGCGACGGCCACCGCCGTACCGGTCATGCCGCACCGCGTCGGGTACCGCGACAGCAGCGCCTGCACGGTCATCGAGTCGAGGATCTCGCCGGACTCGGTGGTCTGCACGTTCTCCTTGGCCTCGACCGCGGCCTGCAGGCCGTCGGGCCAGCGCTGCAGCTTCGCGATGCGGCCGCGGGAGTCGTTGATCAGGTGCACCTTGCCGTCGCGCACGATGTAGTCGACGTCGCGGTGCAGCAGGACCTGCGCGTGCAGCGCCACGTTGACCTTCGACAGCGTCGAGGTGACGTGCTCCTGCGAGTACAGGTCGATCTCACCGAGCGCGCGCTCGACGGCCTCGGAGCCGGCGCCGGTGAGGAAGACGTTGCGCTCCTCGTCGTCGATCTCGTAGTGCAGGTTCTGCCGCAGGCGCTTCACCAGGTCGGCGATGACCGGGTCGGCGGCCTCCGCGCTCGTCGAACCGGCCAGCACGAGCGGCACGCGGGCCTCGTCGACGAGCACCGAGTCGGCCTCGTCGATGAGCGCGACCTCCGGCTCGGGGACGATCAGGTCCTCCGCGCGGGTGACGATGCGGTCGCGCAGGATGTCGAACCCGATCTCGCTGACCGGCGCGTACGTGACCTCGCACCGGTAGGCCTCGCGGCGCTCCTCGGCCTTCGAGCTGCCGTTGATCCATCCGACGCTCACACCGAGCAGCCGGTAGAGCGACCCCATCCACTCGGCGTCGCGCTGGGCGAGGTAGTCGTTGACGCTGACCACGTGGACGCGGCGGCCCTTGATGGCGAACCCGGCCGCGGCCATGGCGCCGGCGAGCGTCTTGCCCTCACCGGTGGCCATCTCGACCACGAGGCCGTTGAGCATGCCCAGCGCGCCGAGCACCTGCACGTCGAACGGCCGCTGCCCGATGGCCCGGTCCGCGGCCTCCCTGGTCAGCGCCACGAGCTCGGTGTCGGTGCACTCCTCGCGCAGCTTCACGGCGTGGGCCGTCAGCTCCTCGTCGCTGAACGCCTTGAACGTCTCAGCGTGTTTTTCCACGTCCACCAGCTGTGCCTGGAACGGAGCGAGGTCTACCGACGCCGGTTTCTGCGCGAACCGGCGCATCCGCTGCTTGAAGCGCGCCATGAGAGTGGTCACGACGCAGCAACGTACGGCATCGCCGCGAGGTTCCGCAGAGGTCTTGACTGTGAAGGCCCGATTTGTCCTTTAGATCGGGCCTTCACAGCCGTTGATCAGGCCCGTTCCGGTTCGTGGGTCTCTGGCAGCCGCAGCACGGACACCAGCGTCACCACCGCCATGAGCAGCAGGAACGCCGACACCGACAGCGACGTGCCGGTGGCCCCGAGCAGCGCCGTCATGATGACCGGTGTACCGCCGCTGACCAGGATCGACGCCAGCTGGTAGGCCAGCGAAGCGCCCGAGTAGCGGACGTTGGGCGCGAACAGCTCACCCAGGTAGGCCGCGATGGGCCCGTAGACCAGCGACGACGCGATACCGCCCACGGTCGTGGCGACGAACATCCACACGAGTGAACCGGTGTCGACCAGCAGGAAGTACGGGAACGCCCAGACGAGCATGCCGACCGTGCCCGCGATGATCAGCGGGCGGCGGCCCATGCGGTCGGAGAGGTGACCGGCGTAGAGGATCACCGGGATGCTCACCAGCGACGACAGCAGGCTCACGACCAGCACGGACTCGCGGGCCAGCCCGAGGGTCGTGGTCGCGTAGGACAGGACGCCGGCGATCGAGACGTAGAAGATGGCGTTCGAGGCGAACATCAGCCCGGCGCCGAACAGGATCTCCTTGCGGTGCGAGCGCAGGGCCTCCTTCAGGGGTGCGTGGACGACGGCGGTGCCCGCGGCACGGCGTTTCTGCAGCTCGCGGAACACCGGGCTGTCCTCCACCTTGAGCTGGATGAACAGCACGACGGGGAACAGCAGCGCGCTCGCCAGGAACGGGATCCGCCAGCCCCACGCGGCGAACTCCGCCTGGCTCATCGACGTGGTCGCGGCGATGAAGGCGACGTTGCCGAGGAACACGCCGATCGGGACGCCGGCCTGACCGAACGTGCCCGCGAAGCCACGCCGTCCCGGCCCGGCGGACTCGGTGAGCAGCAGGACCACGCCACCCCACTGGCCGCCGACCGCGATGCCCTGCAGGAACCGCAGCAGGACCAGCAGCAGCGGCGCGCCGACACCGATGCTGCCCGACGTGGGCAGCAGGCCGATCAGGAACGTCGCACCGGCCATCATCGCGAGGCAGATGACCAGAGCGGGTTTGCGGCCGAACTTGTCGCCGACGTGGCCGAAGACCAGGCCGCCGACCGGGCGGGCGATGAAACCCGCCCAGAACGTGCTGAACGACAGCAGTAATGCCACGACCGGCGTGGCTTCCGGGAAGAACAGCTTCGGGAAGACCAGGGCCGCAGCGGTTGCGTAGATGAAGAAGTCGTACCACTCAATACTGCTGCCGACGAGTCCGGCAGCCATGAGCCTGCGCAAGGTCTTCTGTTCCGGGGCAACACTGACCACGGCTTCTCCTCACCAGGTGTCGATGAACGGTCGTTTCTTCCCTTGGGGACGGGAAGTGCTGGGGGCGAGCGCCGTGGCGACCCACCGGCGGGTGTCCGCGGGGTCGATGACGTCGTCGATCTCGAAGACCGAGGCGACGTTGAGCGCCTTGCCGTGTTCGTACGCCGCTGTGACCATCTGGTCGTAGCGTTCCTTGCGTTCGTACGGGTCTTCGATGGCGTCGAGCTCGCGTTTGAACCCGAGCTTCACGGCGCCTTCGAGCCCCATGGGGCCGAACTCGCCGGTGGGCCACGAGACGGCGAACTGCGGGACCTTGAGGCTGCCGGCCGCCATGGCCTGCGCGCCCAGGCCGTACGCCTTGCGGGTCACGACCAGTCCGAAGGGGACGGTCAGGTTCGCGCCCGCGACCACCATGCGGGTGAGGTGGCGGACGGTGGCGGTGCGCTCGGCGTCGGGGCCGACCATGAAGCCGGGCGTGTCGCAGAGGCTGACGACGCCGAGGTCGAACGCGTCGCACAGCTGCAGGAACCGGGCGGCCTTGTCGGCGGCGTCGGCGTCGATGGCGCCGCCGAGGACGTTCGGGTCGTTCGCGATGAGGCCGAGCGGGCGGCCCTCGACGCGGACGAGGGCGGTGACGATGCCGGTGCCGAAGCGCTTGCGGAGTTCGAGGACGGAACCGGTGTCGGCGAGGGTCGTGATGATGGTGCGGACGTCGTAGGCCCGCAGGCGGTTCTCGGGGACGGCGTGGCGGAGGAGGCGCTGGTCGGCGCAGTTCCACGATCCGGAATTGTCGGTGGTGGGTGGGATAATTGATGCAAGGGGCCCCCCTTGTGAACCGGAAGGCTGGAAGTAGGAGAGGTACTGACGCGCCACGGCGACCGCTTCTTCTTCGGACCCCACCACGACGTCGACAACACCGTTGGGCACCTGCACGTCCAACGGCCCGATGTCCTCGGGACGGAACGTGCCCAGCCCGCCGCCCTCGATCATCGCCGGGCCGCCCATGCCGATGTTCGCGCTCTCGACCGCGATGATCACGTCGCACGTGCCCAGCAGCACCGCGTTGCCCGCGAAACAACGGCCCGCCACCACGCCCACCAGCGGCACCTGGCCGCTCAGCTGCGCGAACGCGTGGAACGACCCGCAGTCGAGGCCGCTGACCATGCTGTGGTCGGTGTCGCCGGGCCGTCCGCCGCCGCCTTCGGCGAACAGCACCACGGGCAGGTTCTCCTGCCGTGCCAACGCGAACAGCCGGTCCGTCTTCTGGTGGTTGCGCAGGCCCTGGGTGCCCGCGAGCACCGCGTAGTCGTAGGACATCGCCACGATCCGTTGGCCGTTCACGATGCCGATACCGGCCACCATGCCGTCGGCGGGCGTGCGTTCGATGAGTTCCGACAACGGGCGGCGCGCGCGTTGGGCGGCGATGGCCAAGCCGCCGTATTCGACGAAGTCCGTGCAGAGGTCCGCGATGTTCTCCCGTGCGGTCCGGCCACCGGCGGCGTGCCGGCGCGCGGCCGAGGCGGGGCGGTCGAACGAGTGCCGTTCCAGCACCTCGGCCAGGTCCGGGCGCACCTCGGCGAGGTCCACCGGTGCGGCGTCCTCAGTGGACTCACCCGCGCCGGAGGCGAGCAGCTGCCCCGCCGCCACCGTGTCGCCGACGGCGACCAGCACCTCGCCGGACACCCGCACGACGTGCTGCATCTTCATCGCTTCCAGCACCACGGAGTCCGCCGACACCGCCACCACGGTCCCCGCCAGCGGCGCGCGCATCCCCTCGACCGGCTCGTCGGTGATGAAGTCGGTCGTCGCGCCGATGACGTCCCGCGTCAGCAACGTCCGCAGGAACTCCAGGTTCGTCGGCACCCCGCCGATGCGGAACTCCCGCAGCGCCCGCCGCGCCCGGTTCAGCGCCACGTCCAGGTCCTCGCCGTGCACCACGAGCTTCGCGAGCAGGCCGTCGTAGCGCGTCCCGACCCGGTAGCCCGGATACGCGTGCGTGTCGACGCGCACCCCGGGCCCGGCCGGCACCACGAACTCCGACAGCACGCCGCCCGAGGTCTGGTTCACCCGCAGCTGCACGGCCGACCCGCGGTCGAGCGGCGTGTAGTCGACGTCGCCGCCCCACGCCAGCAGCAGCTGCGTGCGCACGAGGTCCACACCGGACACCATCTCGGTCACGGTGTGCTCGACCTGCAACCGCGGGTTGACCTCCAAGAACGCGAACGAGTCACCCGACACCAGGAACTCCACGGTGCCGACGCCGGTGTACCCGGCGGCGGAGGCGATCTCCGCCGCCGCCGAGTGCAGGGCCTTGCGCAGCGCCGGGTCCAGCAGCGGGGCCGGGGCGATCTCCACGACCTTCTGGTGCCGCAGCTGCAACGAGCAGTCGCGGTCGCCGATCACCGCCGTCCCGACCAGCTGCACCTCGATGTGCCGCGCGGAGGGCAGCAGCCGTTCGAAGTAGACCTCGCCGTTGCCGAACGCCGCCAGCGCCTCCGCCCGGCACGCCTCGACGGCGGCGTCGAGGTCCGCGGGGTCGTGCACGGCCCGCATGCCCTTGCCGCCACCGCCCGCGACGGCCTTCACCATCACCGGGAACTCGCCGGGTGCGGCGTCCAGCACCGGGATGCCCAGCGACGCCGCCAGCTCGCGGGCCCGCCGCTTGTCGCCCAGCAGCTCCAGCACCTCGGGCGACGGCCCGACGAACGCCAGCCCGCGGGCCTGGCACGCCCGCGCGAACGCGGCGTTCTCCGACAGGAAGCCCCAGCCAGGATGCACCGCCTGGCAGCCGTCCGCCGCGTCCAGGAGCTGCGCGACGTCGAGGTACGGCGCTGGTCCACGTAGCGCGACCGCCCGGTCCGCGAGCGTCACGTGCAGCGACGAGGCGTCGTCCTCCGCGTACACCGCCACGGTGCGTATGCCCAGGTCGGCTGCCGCGCGCAGCACGCGGACGGCGACCTCACCCCGGTTGGCGACCAACAGCACGGCAATCCTCCTGAGCGACCGCTTAGTATGTGACGGCCGTCGCATGTTGCCACCTGAGGTCAACAGAAGTCCATACGGAACCGATCGGGGAACTGAGACGTCAACGGAACGCTTCGGCGCTAACCGGCGATGCAGCGGGCAGACTCCCCGCGAAGTGCGAAGGGCTCCAGGAGGCCGCAGTGGTGTTCAAGAGGATGTTGCGCGCGTTCGGCGTGGGCGGGCCGACCGTCGACACGGTGCTGACCAACCCCAACGTGCGGCCGGGCGACGTGCTCACCGGCGAGGTCAGGATCGCCGGCGGTGACCACCCGGCCGAGATCGACCACGTGACGCTGGCGCTGCTGACCCGCGTCGAGGTCGAGAGCGGCGACAACGAGTACAACACGAACATGGAGTTCCACAAGTACTCCGTGGCGCAGCGGCTCGCCGTCGGGCCGCACCAGAACCTCTCGCTGCCGTTCCAGCTCCCGGTGCCGGTCGAGTGCCCGCTCAACGTCGTGGGCGGCACGCAGCTCGCGGGCATGCAGCTGGGCCTGCGCACCGAGCTGGAGGTCCGCGGCGCCGTCGACCCCGGCGACCTCGACCCGATCTGGGTGCACCCGCTGCCCTCGCAGGACGCGGTGCTGCAGGCGTTCGGGCACATGGGCTTCCGCTTCACCAAGGCCGACAACGAGCGCGGCCGCATCCACGGCGTGCCGCAGACGCTGCCGTTCTACCAGGAGATCGAGTTCTACCCGCCGCCGCAGTTCGCGGGCCGCGTCAAGCAGGTCGAGCTGACCTTCGTCACGACGCCGCAGCACCTGCACGTGATCCTGGAGGCCGACAAGCGCGCCGGGCTGCTGCGCGCGGGCGGTGACGTGTACGGCCGGTTCGGCGTGACGCACGAGCAGGCGCTCGGCACCGACTGGACCGCGACCATCAACCAGTGGATGGCACAGGTCTCCGGCAGCCGCTGGTAATCCGAAAGGTCTACCCGCTTACTCCTCATGCTGCGAATCCCGGCGTCTGAAGGGATCATTCGGCCCAAGAGTCGAACACCAGCGGGAGGAGGCGGGCCATGGGCATCGGAAGTGTCATCGGCGCGCTGATCATCGGCCTGATCCTGGGTCTGCTCGGCAAGCTGTTCGCGCCGGGCAAGCAGGCGATCCCGATCTGGCTGACCATCCTGGTCGGCATCGTGGCCGCGTTCATCGGGACGTGGATCGCACGGCTGCTCGGGGTGGAGGACACACCCGGCATCGACTGGATCGAGCTGATCGTCCAGATCGTGGTCGCCGCGATCGGCGTCTCCGTCGTGGCCGGGATGTACGGCCGCAAATCGGTCAGGTAACCGGCCGCAGCATGCGCAGGACGAGGTCGGCGTACAACGCGCCGATCTCGTCCGGCGTGCGCTTGCCACCGGGCTGGTACCACCGCGCGACGTCGATGCACAGCGACAGCACCGCCAGCGTCGCGCCCCTCGGGTCGGGCACGTCGAACACGCCCGCGTCGATGCCGTCGGAGATGAACGACCGCATCCGCCCGTCGATCTGCCGGCGCAGCTCCGCCACCTCCGCGTGGTGTTCCGGGGAGAGCGCGCTGAGCTCGTACTGCACCACCCGCGCCGTCGTGTGGAACTCCGCGTGCCACCCCGCGAACGCCGCCACGGCGTTCCGCAGCCGTTCCACCGGGTCACCGCCGCGGATGCCCGACAGCAGCGTCAGCGACGTCTCGTGGCCGACCCGCGAGATGTGGAACAGCAGCTCCTCCTTCGACCGGTAGTGGATGTACACGGCCGCGGGCGACATCCCGGCCAGGGCGGCGATGTCGCGGGTCGTCGTGGCGTGGTAGCCCTTGTCGGCGAACGCGTGCGCGGCCGCGATGAGCATCCGGCGTGCGGCGTCCGGGGTGACCGAGCGCCACGTCTCGTCGAGCAGCGCGAACTCGTCCAGTCCGGTCGTCGTCATCGGGCCGCTCCTCGCGTGTTGACAGGTGATCGATCGTACTGCACGCTAAGCGGGCGCTTAGGTCTAAGCAACCGCTTAGTATGGAGGTACGGGTCGTGCAGCGGACGCTGTTCAACGAGGACCACGTCGCGTTCCGCGAGTCGGCGAGGGAGTTCGTCGGCCGCACGATCGCGCCGAACGTCGAGAAGTTCATCGAGCAGCGGGTGATCGACCGCGACGTCTGGCTGGAAGCCGGTCGCCAGGGCCTGCTGGGCCTGGAAATTCCCGAGGAGTACGGCGGCAGCGGCGCGAACGACTACCGCTTCAACGCCGTCTTCGCCGAGGAGCTCTGCCGGGTCAACGCCGCCGTCGCGTCGTCGCTGGGCATCCACGGCGACGTCGTCGCGCCGTACCTGGTCGACCTGTGCACCGAGGAGCAGAAGCAGCGCTGGCTGCCCGGCATGTGCACCGGCGAGCTCAAGACCGGCATCGCGATGACCGAGCCCTCCGGCGGCTCCGACCTCGCCGCGCTCAAGACGACCGCCGTGCGCGACGGTGCCGACTGGATCCTCAACGGCTCCAAGACGTTCATCACCAACGGCTACACCGCCGACATGATCGTCGTCGCGGCCCGCACCGACCCGTCGAAGGGCGCGCGCGGCATCACGCTGTTCGCCGTCGAGACCGGCATGCCCGGCTTCGAACGCGGCCGCAAGCTCGACAAGGTCGGCCAGCACCCGTCCGACACCGCGGAGCTGTTCTTCTCCGACGTCCGGCTGCCCGCCGCGAACATGATCGGCGAAGAGGGCCAGGGCTTCATCTACATGATGGAACGCCTGCCGCAGGAACGCATCGGCGCCGCCATCTCCAACCTCGCGCACGCCCAGGGCATCTTCGACGAGACCCTGGAGTACGTGAAGGAGCGCAAGGCGTTCGGGCAGGCGATCGGCAGGTTCCAGCACAACAAGTTCCTGCTGTCGGAGCTGCGCACCAAGCTCGACGTGACGCAGGCGTTCGTCGACAACCTGACGATGCAGCACGTGCGGCGCGAGCTGACCGCGGTCGAGGCGGCGCAGGCGAAGTACTGGAGCGCCGACATCGAGAACGAGGTCATCGACGCCTGCGTGCAGCTGCACGGCGGCTACGGCTACATGACCGAGTACCGCGTCGCACGCGCGTGGATGGACGCCCGCGTCACGAAGATCTGGGCGGGCTCCAACGAGATCATGAAGGAACTCATCGGCCGCGACCTCGGCCTGTAAGGGGTGTTCTGTGGCTGAAGTAGTCATCGTCTCCACCGCCCGTTCGCCGATCGGCCGCGCGCGCAAGGGTTCCCTCGTGTCGATGCGGCCGGACGACCTGGCCGCGCAGGTGATCTCCGCCGCGCTGGCGGACGTCCCGGCCGCCGAGCTCACCGACCTGCACCTCGGGTGCGCCGAGCCGCAGGACGAGCACGGCCAGAACATCGCGCGCCGCGTGGCCGTGCAGCTCGGCCACGACAGCCTGCCGGGCACGACGGTCAACCGGTTCTGCGCCTCCTCGGTGCAGACCGCGCGCATGGCGTTCCACGCGATCAAGGCGGGGGAGGGGCACGCGTTCGTCTCGGCCGGCGTCGAGTGCGTCTCCCGGTACCTGCACTCGGGTGTGCCGTCGTTCAACCCGCTCTTCGACGAGGCCCGGCAGCGGACCGAGCACACGGCGGCGACCAACGCGGCGTGGACCGACCCGCGGCTCGACGGCAAGCTGCCCGACTACTACATCGCGATGGGCCAGACCGCGGAGAACGTGGCCACCCAGCTCGGCATCTCCCGGCACGAGCAGGACGAGTTCGCGGTGCGGTCGCAGAACCTCGCCGAGAAGGCCATCGCGGACGGGTTCTTCGCCCGCGAGATCACGCCGGTGACGCTGCCCGACGGGTCCGTGGTGTCCACTGACGACGGTCCGCGCGCCGGTGTGACCTACGAGGCCGTCTCGGCGCTGAAGCCGTCGTTCCGGCCCGGGGGCACGGTCACGCCCGGCAACTGCTGCCCGCTCAACGACGGCGCCGCCGCCGTCGTGATCATGAGCGACGTGCGGGCCCGCCAACTCGGGCTCACGCCGTTGGCGCGCATCGTGTCCACGGGCGTGTCCGGGCTGTCGCCGGAGATCATGGGCCTCGGACCGGTGGAGGCGACGCAGCAAGCGCTTGCGCACGCTGGTATGTCCATTTCGGACATCGACCTGGTGGAGATCAACGAGGCGTTCGCCGTGCAGGTGCTCGGCAGCCAGCGCGCGCTCGGCATCGACATCGACCGGCTGAACGTGCACGGCGGCGCGATCGCGCTGGGCCACCCGTTCGGCTCGACCGGCGCCCGGATCATGACCACGCTGATCAACGGCATGCAGGCCCGCGACGCCCAGTTCGGGCTGGAGACGATGTGCGTCGGCGGCGGTCAGGGCATGGCGATCGTCCTGGAACGACTGAGCTGAAGGGTTCTGGCCAAGTGGGCATCCTCGACAAGTTCCGCCTCGACGGGAAGGTCGCCATCGTCACCGGCGCCTCGTCCGGCCTCGGCGTCGCGTTCGCCAAGGGGCTCGCGGAGGCGGGTGCGGACGTCGTCCTCGCGGCCCGCCGCGCGGACCGGCTGAAGGACACCGCCGCGCTGGTGGAGTCCACCGGCCGGCGGGCCCTGGTCGTGCAGGCGGACGTCTCGCAGCCCGACGACTGCCGCGAGGTGGCCCGTGCCGCCGCCGAGTTCGGCCCGGTGCACGTGCTGGTCAACAACGCGGGCGTGGCGTCCGCGGTACCGGCCTCGCGCGAGACGCCCGAGCAGTTCCTCGGCGTGATCGACGTGAACCTCAACGGCGCGTACTGGATGGCGCAGGCCGCGGGCGCGGTGATGGCGAACGGCGGGTCGATCATCAACATCTCCAGCGTGCTGGGCCTCGTGACCGGCGGCATCCCGCAGGCCGCCTACTCGGCGTCGAAGGCCGGCCTGCTCGGCCTGACGCGGGACCTGGCGCAGCAGTGGACCGGCCGCAAGGGCATCCGGGTCAACGCGATCTGCCCCGGGTTCTTCACCTCGGAGATGACCGACCAGTACCCGCCGGGGTACCTGGAGAAGATGCAGGCGGCACTGCCCGCCGGGCGCGTCGGCGACCCGGAGGAGCTGGCCGCGGCCGTCGTGTTCCTGGCCTCCGCCGCCGGCGGGTACGTCACGGGCGCGACGCTCGTCGTCGACGGCGGTGCGGTCATCGTTTGATCCCTGATCGGCCTAGTGCCAAGAGCCCCCTCGACGCGTCTAATCCTCGTCAGGGGGCTTGTGGCATGAGGGGGAGCCGTGCAGGAGCCGGAGTTCAAGGCCGTCGACCCGCGAAGACGTTTCCTGCTGTGGTTCGTGCCGCCGTTGGCGGTGTTCGTGACCGGGCTGGTGGTCCTGCTGGTCACCGGGCACGTCACCGGCCCGTTCCGCGGCATCACCGTGGTGCGCGCGATGCTCGCGTCCAAGCGGGAGTTCTTCCAGGACGAGCAGGTCAAGCGGCTGCTGATGGAACGCGGCTACCAGGTGCACGTCACGCCGATCGGTTCCCGCGACCTCGCCAACGCGCCCGACCTCGACTCCTACCACTTCGTGTTCCCGTCGGGGCACGTCGCGAACGAACAGGTCAAGGCGCGCAGGACGGGCAAGTACGCGGTGCCGTTCCGGCCGTTCTTCACCCCGGTCGTGCTCGCCACCTTCCGCGAGTACGCCGAGGCGCTCGTGCGCGCCGGTGCCGCGACACCGCACGACCAGGGGGCCGCGCCGCTCTACTACGACCTCGACCTCGGCCGGTTCATGGACGTGGTCCGCAAGCAGGAGCGCTGGAGCGACCACGGGGTCAACAACGGCAACCGCGTCATCGCGCAGTCGCCGGACCCGTGCAAGGCCTACTCCGGCGCCGCGCTCGTCGGGTTCCTCGCGGCCGCCATCGACGACCGGCCGCCGCAGAGCATGCAGGCCGCGGAGGAGCTGGCGCTGCGGGTCAAACCGTACGTCGACGCGCAGGGGCAGCCGGGCGAGGACATGTCCCCGAAGTTCTTCGTGCCGGAGGGGCGGTCGCACGCGGTCATCGCGGTCATCTACGAGCACCAGTACATCGCATATCAGCTGCGGCGAGCTCAGGTCGACACCGAACGCGTGCTGCTCTACCCGACAGCGCAGCACCAGAGCACGCCCGAGCTCATCTCGTTCACGCCCGAGGGCGACCGGATCGGCGAGCTGGTGATGAACGACCCGGACCTGCGCCGCCGCGCCGTCGAGCTCGGGTTCCACCCGCTGGGCTGGAGCGGGGAGACCGACCAGGACTTCGCCGGTGTCATCACCGCGCGGGGCCTGCCGGCGCCACCGGCCGGTGAGGCGGGCCGCACCGCGTT
Organism: Nocardia sp. NRRL S-836; assembly: GCF_001279525.1. Classification (GTDB taxonomy): domain Bacteria; phylum Actinomycetota; class Actinomycetes; order Mycobacteriales; family Pseudonocardiaceae; genus Lentzea. The sequence goes on from NZ_LGDY01000100.1 coordinate 60,097, forward strand.
GCCCAAGGCGGAGTACTTCGAGCGCATGCTCGACGTCGTCGGCGACTGCCGATGAGGGTCCTCGTCGCCGTGGCGCTGCTCGTGCTGGCGGCGTGCACGCCCGGCACACCCGAACCGGTCCGCCTGAAGGTGCTGGCGAGCCCGGAGCTGGCCGACCTCGCTCCCGTGCTGGCCGAGCTGAAGCGTGCCACCGGCGTCGAGCTGGTGGTGGAGCACCGCGGCACGGTCGAGGCCAGCCGGTCGCTCGCCGGGTTCGACCTGGCGTGGCTGTCCAGCAACCGGTTCCTGCGGCTGCGCGGCACCGAGCCCGCGTTGTCGGCGAGCGTGATGACCTCCCCGGTGGTGCTGGGGGTGCGGCCGGGCCGACGGGCCGTGCTGGGCGAGCGGCCGACGTGGGCCGACGTCGCCGACCGGGCGGCGGTGGGGGAGTTCCGCTACGGCATGGCCGACCCGCGGGTGTCCGGCGGCGGGATGGCGGCGTTGATCGGCGTGGCCACGGCGGCCGCGGGCACCGGTGCCGCGCTGCGGCCGGAGGACGTGAGCTGCGACCGCCTGCAGGGCTTCCTCGCCGGGCGGGCGTTCGACGTGCCGGACCCCGTCGGCGAGTTCACGAGACGGTCCGATGTGGACGGTGTCATCGCGCACGAGTCGGAACTGCTGGCGCTCAACGCGTCCGGGCGGCTCACCGAACCGCTGGCCATCGTGTACCCGCGGGACGGGATCGTCCTGTCGGACTACCCGCTGATGCTGGTCGATCCCGCGCACCGGGCCGCCTACGACCGGGTCGTGGAGTGGCTGCGCTCGCCGGACGCCCAGCGGATGATCACCGAGCGCACCTGGCGGCGGCCCGTCGACCCGGCCACGCCGCGCGCCGCGGCACTCACCGCCGACATCGGCACCGCCCTGTACTTCCCGGACAGCCAGCAGGTGCTCGACCGGCTGCTGGAGTTCCACGACCGGGCGGGCGACGGCCGCCAGGTGGTGTTCGTGCTGGACTACTCGACGTCCATGCGGGGCGAGCGGATGGCCGGGCTGCGCGCGGCGTTCGCGTCGCTCAACGGGTTCGACCGCTTCCACACCGGCGAGACGGTCACGATCGTCCGGTTCGCGGGTGCCGTGCTGGAGGAGCGTTCCGTCACCGTGCGCGCGCGGGCGGACCTCGACGCGTTGCTGGCCGTCGTCGCGTCCGACGACTTGCGGGACGGCACCGCGATCTGGGCCGCCCTCGACCACGCGCTGCGCCTGGCCCGCGGCGAGACGACGGTCGTGCTGATGACCGACGGGGAGAACAACGCGGGGCCGTCGGTCGACGAGTTCCTGCGGGTCGGGCGCGGCGAGGTGCCGGTGTACCCGATCCGGTTCGGCGAGGCGGACGGCGCCGAGCTGGACCGCGTGGCACGGGCCAGCGGCGGCCGGCTCGTGGAGGCCGGCGGGAAGTCGTTGCCGGAGGCGGTGAGGGAGATCCGTGGGTGTCGATAGAGCGCTGTGGTGGTCGGTCTCGTGGGGCTGGCTCCTGCTGTGGGCCGTGACGCTGGCCGCGTTCGCCGTGGTCGTCGCGCTCGCAGTGCGGTGGGTGCGCCGCCGGCGCGACCCGCGGCCGGAGGTGCCGGGCCTGCTGTTCTACGTGGACGGCCGGCGGATGATCAACCTGTGCAAGGTCGGCCGCTACGACGACGCGGTCACCCGGCAGTTCGTCAAGCAGATCACCGTCACCAGGGGCGGCAAGCTCCAGGTCGGCCCGAGCGAGTTCGGCATCGGCGTGGACGGGTCGGTGGTGCAGCAGAACACCGACACCTACGAGAAACCGGCCACCGAGATCGACGTCATCGGCGTGGTGCTGGCGGGACTGAGGGCCGCGCACGGCGTGGTGGACGTCGACCTGACCACCCGCACCATCACCGCCGACGAGGCGTGGCGGCGCGGAAAAGCCACCCGGCTCAACGACATCCGCGACTACGTGTCGCTGCACGGCCGGTTCGAGCTCGGCGAGGACGGCGGTGACCGGGCGGTGCTGTTCGCGCCGGTCGGCGAGCACCGGGTGCGGGTGGAGTGCGACCGGGCGAGCCTGCGCGACACGATGCCGCCGGGCCAGTTCAACGCCCGCTGCCTGGGCAAGGTGCAGTCGTGGAACGCCGAGGCCGGCGAGATCGTCGTGCTGCCGGTGGCCGTTTTCCAGTAGACAGGGCAGGGACGATCAACCTGTGATCGCACTGGACCACGTGCTGGTCGTCGACATCGAGTCGACCTGCTGGGAAGGATCGCCGCCGGGCGGTCAGGTGTCGGAGATCATCGAGATCGGGGTGTGCCCGCTGGAGGTGAGCACGGGAAAACGGGGTGAGCGGCGCAGCGTCCTGGTGCGGCCCACGAGATCGGCGGTGAGCCAGTTCTGCACCCGGCTGACGACGCTGACCGCCGCGCAGGTGGCGGCCGGTGTCTCGTTCGCCGAGGCGTGCGCGCTGCTGCGCGAGGAGTACCGGTCCGCCGACCGCGTCTGGGCCTCCTACGGCGAGTACGACCGCAAGATGTTCGAACGGCAGTGCGCCGATTTCGGGGTGAGGTACCCGTTCGGGCAGCGGCACATCAACGTCAAGACGCTGTTCGCGTTGACGCACGCGCTGCCCGGGGAGGTCGGGATGGCCGAGGCGCTGCGGATCGCCGGGCGGAAGCTCGACGGCACGCACCACCGCGGCCACGACGACGCCCACAACATCGCGGGCTTGCTGGCCGGACTGCTCAGAAGGTGATCACGTCGGCCGTGTCGGGGCTGGTCTCGCCCCGCAGCACGGCCTGCCACACCTCGACCAGCGCGTCCGGCCCGCTGTGCGGTGCCACGGCGACCCACTCGCCCGCCCGGGCGGTGAAACCGCGCCACGCCGTGCCGAAGCGTTCGGCCAGGCCGTCCTGGCCCCAGTCGGCCGTGCGCTTGCGCAGCTGCTCCGGTGCGAAGAAGAACTCGGAACGCGGGTCCGCCGAGGCGGCCTGGTGGGTGAGGCCGATCGAGATGTCCTTGACCAGCTGATCTCCCAGCCGGTCGTGCAGCGCGGAACGGAGCTCCGCCGAGCCGCTGAAATCCAGGTACGCGCTCGGTTCCACGTCCACGTCGGCGCCGTACGGGAGCACCGCGTCGTAGAGGCCCAGTCCCCCGGTGAACTCCACGTTGCGCGGCGAGGTGAGGCCCACCAGCCGGACCCCGCGGCCCCGCAGGCACTGTGCGGTGCCGAACGCGGTCTTGCTGGAGGCGGAGGAGATCACGACCGTGCGCGCGCCGTGGAAGTCGTTGTCCACGAGCTGGTCGGCCAGCAGGAACGACGTGAAGAACAGCGGCCGGTACAGCACCTGCAGGTCCTCCAGCCGCGGGTCGTACGCCGGGTCGCTGGTCGTGACCAGGTAGCTGTTGTACACGGCCGGCAGTTCGGCGCGGTGCTCGCTCGCGTCGGCGAAACCCGCCGGCGTCAGCCTGGCGCGCATGACGAGGTGGCTCGCCATCGGCAGGTAGCCGTAGACCCGCGTGCCGACCGGCAGTGAGTCCAAAGTGGAATCAACGACGTCCGCGAAACCCCACAGGGGGATGACACCGCGGTTTTCCGCGGCGGTGGGGAAGAAGCGCCAGTAGCCGATTCGGTCACCGATCACGCCGTAGGTGACGTTGTTGGCGGTGAGGCCGACGCGGTCCACGCGCAGCAGCACCTCGCAGTCGGACAGGTCGGTCGAGGCGGGCAGCTCGTCGTGCAGCACTTCGGTTTTGCCGAGGTCGTCGCGGTCGACGACGACGGTCCAGCGACTGATCATTGCCTGGTTTCTCCTTGGTCGGGAGGTACGCTCCGGTCGTGACCGTGCCTGAAAGACTGATCGACGCCGCTACCCGCCTGTTCGCGGACAAGGGGTACGAGCGGGTCGCCGTGCAGGAGATCGTGGAACGCGCCGGTGTCACCAAAGGCGCCATGTACCACTACTTCGGGTCGAAGGACGACCTGCTGCACGAGATCTACGGGCGGTTGCTGCGCTTGCAGACCGAACACCTGGAGAAGATCGCCGCGGCCGACGGGCCGGTCACCACGCGGCTGCGCGAGGCCGCGGTCGACGTCATCGTCACGAGCATCGAGGACTTCGACGCCGCCAAGGTGTTCTTCCGCTCGATGAACCACCTCCCTGCCGAGAAGCAGAAGGAGGTGCGGGCGCAGCGGCGCCACTACCACGAGCGGTTCCGCGGCCTGATCGAGGAGGGGCAGCGCGACGGGTCGTTCCGCGCGGACGTGCCGGCCGACGTCGCCACCTACTACTTCTTCGGGTCGCTGCACCAGCTGGGCACGTGGTACCGCCCGGACGGGGACATCCCGGCCGGGCGGCTGGCGGAGCACTACGCCGATCTGCTGATCCACTCGATCACGGCACGATGACGCTGACGATCTCCGCGACGCACGCGGGCTTGTCGCCGCCCTCGATCTCGACGACGACCTTCGTGACGAGCTGCTTGCCCAGTGCGATGTCGGAGACGTCCAGCAGCTCCACGCCCGCGCGCACCCGCGCGCCCACGAGCACGGGCTGCGGGAACCGGACCTTGTTGCTGCCGTAGTTCACGCCCATCTTGATGTTCTTGACGGTGTAGATGTCGCGCACCAGGTACGGCACCAGCGACAACGTCAGGTAGCCGTGCGCGACCGGTCCGCCGAACGGGCCCTGCTGCGCCTTCTCGACGTCGATGTGGATCCACTGGTGGTCCAGCGTCGCGTCGGCGAACAGGTTGACCTGCTCCTGGGTGACCTCGTGCCACTCGCCGAACCCGAGGTGCTCGCCCTTGGCGGCGATCAGCTCGTCGATGTCCTCGAACGTGCGCATGGTGGCTGCCCTCAGTCCTTCGGTCCGCCGGCGACGTAGATGACCTGGCCGGACACGAAGCCGGCGCCCTCGCTGACGAGGAACGACGCGGTGTGCGCGATGTCCTCCGGCTGCCCGACGCGCGCGACCGGGATCGCCTGCGCCGCACCGTTGACGAGGTCCTCGAACGAGATCTTCATGCGCTCGGCGGTCGCCTTGGTCATCTCGGTGGCGATGAAACCGGGCGCGATCGCGTTGACCGTGACGCCGAACTTGCCGAGCTCGATCGCGAGCGTCTTGGTGAAGCCCTGCAGACCGGCCTTGGCGGCGGAGTAGTTGGCCTGGCCGCGGTTGCCCAGCGCGCTGGTGGAGCTGAGGTTGACGATGCGGCCGAAGCCTTCCTTCGTCTGGTGCGCCTGCACGGCCTTGCTCATCAGGAACGCGCCGCGCAGGTGCACGTTCATGACCGTGTCCCAGTCGCTCGCGGACATCTTGAACAGCAGGTTGTCCCGCAGCACGCCGGCGTTGTTGATGAGCACGGTCGGCGCGCCGAGCGCCTCGGCGACCTTGGCGACCGCGGCGTTGACCTGCTCCTCGTCGGAGACGTCGACCTTGAGGCCGATGGCGCGCCCACCGCTCGCGACGATCTTGTCGGCGCCGTCGAGCACACCCTGCTCGTCGAGGTCGAGCAACGCGACGGCCAGGCCGTCCGCGGCGAGACGCTGCGCGACGGCGGCACCGATGCCACGCGCCGCGCCGGTGACGATGGCAACCCTGTCGGCCACGGGTCCTCCTTGAATTGTGGGCTAAGCAAGCGCTTAGTAACGTACCCATCAGTCAGCTTGACGTCCAGCGCTGTCCGGACGACCATACCGACTGGTCGGAATGTGGCAATTCGAGGAGGCAGGTGCCGTGGCACTCACCGGCAAGGTCGCGCTCATCACCGGCGGATCCAACGGCATCGGCGCCGCGTCGGCCCGCCGGTTGGCTTCGCTCGACGTCCGCGTCGTCGTCGCCGACGTGGACGTCGACCAGGGCAAGCTCGTCGCCGACGAGATCGGCGGCGTGTTCGTGCGCTGCGACGTCACCCAGCCCTCCGACTCCGCCGACGCCGTCGCCGCGGCCGTGTCGTCGTTCGGCGGCCTCGACATCGCGTTCCTGAACGCCGGGATCGGCACCGGTTGCTCGCTGGGCGACGACTTCGACGTCGACGTGTACCGGCGCGCGATGGCCATCAACCTCGACGGCGTCGTCTACGGCGTGCACGCCGCGTTGCCGTCCGTGCGCGCGTCGGGCGGCCAGATCATCGCCACCGCGTCGATGGCCGGTCTCATGCCGATGCCGGGCGACCCCGTCTACGGCGCGAACAAGGCCGCCGTAGTCGGTCTCGTGCGTTCGCTGGCGGGCGCGTACCCCGACGTGCGCGTGAACGCCCTGTGCCCCGCGTTTGCCGACACCAACATCATCACGCCGCTGCGCTCGACGCTGGAGGACATCGGCATGCCGATCCTGCCGGTGTCGGCCGTGGTGGACACCTTCATGTCCATTGTGGAGGGTTCAGGCACCGGCGAGGCGTGGTTCGTGCAGTCCGGCCGGCCCTCCGAGCCGTTCGGCTTCCGCAACCCGCCCGGCCCGCGCAACGCCGACGGCTCCCGCCTCGAAGCCGCCCGCAAGGACCCCGTTTCCCTCGCGCTCAAGGAGAACTGATCGTGCGTGCCATCCAGATCACCGAGTTCGGCGGGCCCGAGGTGCTCCAGCAGGTGGAGCTCCCCGACCCTGTTGCGGGTGAGGGCGAGGTGCTGATCACCGTCTCACGCGCGGGCCTGAACTACGCCGACACGCACCAGGCCGAGAACTCCTACCTGGCGAAGATGTCCCTGCCGCTGGTCCCCGGCGGCGAGGTCGTCGGGACCACTCCGGACGGTCGCAGGGTCGTGGCGCTGACGAAGAACTCCGGCGGCTACGCCGAAAAAGCCGTCGCGCCCGCGCTGACGACGTTCGACGTGCCCGACGGCGTCGACGACCTGACCGCCCTCTCGCTGATCGTGCAGGGCGCCACCGCGTGGCTGCTGCTGCGCAAGTCCACCCACATGGAACCCGGCGAGTCCGTCGTCGTGCACGCCGCCGCGGGCGGCGTGGGCACGATCGCGGTGCAGCTGGCCAAACTCTGGGGCGCCGGCCGCGTGATCGCCACCGCCTCCTCGGACGACAAGCGCAACCTGGCCCTCGACCTCGGCGCCGACGTGGCCATCGACTCCCGCTCCGCGGACATGACGGCCGCACTGATCGAGGCGAACAACGGCCGGCGCGTCGACGTCGTCCTGGACATGACGGGTGGTGCGACCACTGACCAGTCGCTGGTGGCGCTGGCTCCGTTCGGCCGTCTTGCGTTCTACGGCATGGCCTCGCGCGAAAGGCCGAAGCCGGTCGACCTCGGAGCCCTGCTCGTGCACTCCACGACCGTTGCGGGTATGTGGCTGCCTCACGCGCTGAAGGTGCTCGATGCGGAACACGGCACGCTGGCACACCGGGCGATGGCGGAGCTGTTCCAGCTCGTCGTCGACGGCAAGCTGAAGGCCGTTCCCGGTGGCGAGTACGGGCTGGGGGAGGTCCGGCAGGCCCACGAGGACCTCCGCTCCCGGCGGACGGCGGGCAAGCTGCTGCTGGACCCGTCGCGGTAGACGCCGGCTGGTCGTTGGGCGCTGGCTGGTCGTTGGGCGCTGGCTGGTCGTGAGGCGTCGGCTGGTTGTGAGGAGGGAGCGGTTCGCTTGGGCGGGCTGCTCCTTCTTTCGTTGGTGGGGTGGGTGCGGCAGGTTCGCCTTCCTGTCCGGCTCTCGGTTCGGCTCCTGGTCTGGCTCCTCGATCGGCACGGTGAGCACTGGTCCCCAGCGGGATGGTGCTGTCCGGTCACCGACGTCGGCCGCTGCCCCCCGCGTTTCCTGATTGCGGGCGCGGGAGACCGTGGCAACCGGACGTGAAGGAGACGCGGCCGGACGCGGATCCGGACAAGGTTCACCTGTCCGGGTGACGCGGCCTCTCGCAACGGGCGCGTGACCTGCGGCCCGCGAGCTGCGTGGACCATCGACCCGGTACGCGGCGAGGCACCCTCGCGGGCCTCGGTCGCCGGCCTCGCAGTCTGTCGGATCCTGGACAGTCGCCTCTCGACGTCTATCGGCATTTTGTGAGGGTTGAGTGTGGGGTGGTTCTGGCCTACACGCTTCTGAGTCCGTTGATCTGAGGATCGAAGCAAACGAGCCCCATCGATGTGGCGAGCTGCGCCGCGAACGCCGAAGCCTCGTCCGCCATGCTGTAGCGCATCGGGAAGTAGATCAGCGGGCCTCTTGCCTCCCCGATGAGTGGGCTTGTCGACCAGGGTGAGGTGTCGTCGTCGTCCTCGCTCAGGTCTGGCCAACGATCCAGCAGCGCAGCGACGTACTTTGTGATCAGCGGCGTCGGAGCGTTTTTGGCGTCGGAGTCGGCGTAGCGCTCGTACAAGTCATCGAGCATCGTTCGGGCGGCTGTGTCGTCCGCGGGACGAGCGCCCTCCCACACGGCGAGGTCGTAGGACATGCCGCCAGAGTGACACGACACCCTGACGAATCTGCCCGTTCGCGCGGCCTGACTTGTTGAGGACCTGGATGTCGGCGGCCTGGCCGTCGCCCGGCGCCTGGCGGCGGACTGCCCGATCCGGCAAGGCGGCGCAGCCGTCGCGGTGGTCGAGCGCCGTGCCCGGCCAGTCCGTGGTGATACCTATACGGGTCCCGCGGTCCAGCCCGAGGCCGGATCCGCGGGCGAAAACGCCGAAGGGGCGGCCCGCGCCAGGCGGACCGCCCCTCGACCGTGCTGCGGCTCTACTCGGAGAGCTCGGCCAGCTGGGCCTTCACCCGAGCGAGCTCCGCCTCGAGCTCCTCCATGCGGGTGCGGTGCTGGTCACGCGCCGCTTCGAGCACCGACTCGATGCCCTCGGCGATGTCCGTGTGCAGCTCCTTGGCCGCCTTGGCGACCGCGATGGCGGGGATGACGAGGCCCGACACGACGCGCTGCGTGCCGTGGACCAGGTCGGCCTGCCACTCGCCCTCGGCAGTGCCGGTCACCGTGAGCGTCAGCTCCACGGTGCGCGTCTTCTTCGCCGTGCTCTTGGGACGGCCGGCCTTCGGCTTCTCAGCCTTGGGGGCCTCAGCCTTCGGAGCCTCGACCTTCGGCGCCTCAGCCTTCGGAGCCTCGACCTTCGGAGCCTCTGCGGGCTTGGGCGCCTCTGCGGGCGTGGGCGCCTCGACGAGCTTCGGGGCGTCGGCCTCGGGGGTCGTCGTTCCCACGACGGTCTCCTCGACTGCCTTCACCTCGGTGAGCGTGTCCGACACGATCAGGTTTCCTCTCTGCGCAACGACGTGACCCCGCGCACAATCGTAGAACACATGTTCGATCAAGCGAGCGGGGGGTCAGCGCAGAGCCTAGTCAGTACGGCGGGAGCTGCACGCGCCACTGCCGTTCCACGTCGATGACACCGCGCACGGCGAGCAGCGTGGGGATGGCGCGCACCTCGACGGTGCCGGTGACGACTCCCAGCGCGTCCAGGACCGTGTCGACGACCAGGCCGGCCTCCCGCAGGTCGTCGAGGACCTGCGGGAGGCTGCCTTCGGCCACGGAGACCATCACCTGGTCGACCGCGCCCGTCATGGGGCCTGGACGAGGCCGCTGCCGATGTCGGTGGAGGGCAGCGGCAGGCGCAGGGCGGTGCCGGCCAGGCGGGCCCAGAGCTCGAAGCCGCGGGCGCCGGTGCGTTCGGCGATCAGGACCGCCACGCCGGCCACGTGCGGGGTGGCCATCGAGGTGCCGCGCAGGCGCCGGTACTTCTCCGGCAGCTTGAACGACGAGTAGACGTCCACGCCGGGCGCGCACACGTCGATCTGGCCGATCTTGTCCACCGAGCCGGAGGAGAACTGCGCGATGGCGCGGTTCACGTCGATCGCGGCCACCGCGATGATGGACGGGCAACGGGCCGGGTGGCCCACCGGTGCGATGCGGCCGGGGCGCATGGAGGCGTTGCCCGCCGCGGCGATGATCAGCGTGCCCTTGGCCATGGCGCGCTGGGCCACGGTCTCGTAGATCTGCGAGTACGGGGTGCCCGCGGGGACGTCGGCGCCCAGCGACATCGAGATGACCGCGCAGCCGTTGGCCACGGCCCAGTCGATGCCCGCGAGGATGCCGCCGTCGGCGCCGGAGCCCGCGTTCGACAGGACCTTGCCCGCGAAGATCTCGGCCTCGAACGCCAAGCCGTAGCCGGGCAGCGTCGCGGGCTTGCGCGGGCCCGCGGAGGTGCCGATGCAGTGCGTGCCGTGACCGTGGCCGTCCTGCACGTCCTCGCCGGTGATGAACGACTTCGTCGTGACGGAACGGCCGGCGAAGTCCGGGTGGTTCTGCTCGAAGCCGGTGTCGAGGACGGCGAGCTTGACGCCCTTGCCGGTGGCGGTGCTGACGTCCGCGCCCACGGCCTGCAGGCCCCACGTCAGCACCGACTCGTCGGCCGCGGGCTGCGGCTCGTCCTGCGGCACGGGTGCGGCGAACGCGTGCACGACGCGTTCCGGTTCGACGATCTGGACCGGGCCGGGACGCTCGGCGGCGCCGTTCAGCTCGGCCAGCAGGTTCGGGTCGGCGGTCACCACGGCGACGCCCAGCTCCGGGAACACCTGCACGGTCTCCGGGTCGAGGTCTCCGCTGTTGGGGTCGAACCCGGCGATCGCGCCGAGCTCGGCCACCCCCTCGTCGATGGCGTCCTCCTGCAGCAGCACCAGGAATCGGCCGGTGGTCTCCACTTCCGCTGGTTCGGTCATGACTTCTCGCCCCTACTCTCCTGTAGCCCTACTCAAGAGAGTCGTCACCCGGCGGCTTCTGTTTCAGGCCATTTGCCGACGACGTTGGAAGAATTCCCCGATCGGCTCAACGTACTTGGCCGCGATCGGCCCCAGGATCGCCATCAGCAGCACGTAGGCGGTCGCGAGCGCGGCCAGTTCGCCGTTCACCTGCCCGGACGCCACGGCCAGCCCGGCGATCACGATGGAGAACTCGCCACGCGCGACCAGCGCCACCCCCGCACGCATGCGGCCCATCTTGCCGATGCCCTGCCGGCGCGCCGCCCACCAGCCGGTGACGATCTTCGTCGCGGTCGTGACCGCGGCCAGCGCCACCGCGATCCCGAGCACCGGCGGGATCGACTTCGGGTCGGTGTTCAGGCCGAACACGACGAAGAACATCGCGGCGAACAGGTCGCGCAGCGGCTCCAGCAGCCGGGTGGCGTTCTCCGCGGTCGACCCGGAGATGGCGATGCCGAGCAGGAACGCGCCGACCGCCGCCGACACCTGCAGCTGCGAGGCGACACCGGCCACCAGCAGCGCCGAGCCGAGCAGCTTGAGCAGGAACACCTCGTGGTCGGGGCTGTCGACGATGGCCGAGATGAAGCGCCCGTACTTGAGCGCCACCACGAGCACGACGGTGATCGCGAGCAGCGAGATGCCGACCGAGGTGAGGCCGCCGAGGAAGCTCACGCCGGACAGCACGGCCGTGAGGACCGGCAGGTACACGGCCATGGCGAGGTCCTCGAACACCAGCACCGACAGCACGACCGGTGTCTCGCGGTTGCCCAGGCGGCCCAGGTCGCCGAGCACCTTCGCGACGATGCCGGAGGACGAGATGTAGGTGACGCCCGCCATCGCGAGCGCCGCCACCGGGCCCCAGCCCAGCAGCAACGCCGCTATCGCGCCCGGTGCGGCGTTCAGCACGAGGTCGAGCACGCCCGCCATCCACGAGCGCTTCAGGCCGGTGGTGAGCTCGGCGGCCGAGTACTCCAGCCCGAGCAGCAGCAGGAGCAGCACCACGCCGATCTCGCTGGCCAGGTGCGTGAACTCGCTGATGCCGTGTAACGGCACGAAGCCGCCGACACCGAAGGCGAGACCGCCGACGAGGTAGAGCGGGATCGGCGAGATGCCCATCTTCCAGGCGACCCGGCCGAGCAGACCCAGACCGAAGAACACCGCGCCGAGCTGGATGATGGCGATGGTTGTCTCATGCACTGTGCTTAACCGCCGTGGAGGATCTCGGCGGCGGCGTCGAGGCCGTCCGCGGTGCCGACGACGACGGCCAGGTCGCCGTTCTCGAACAGGAAGTCGGGTCCCGGTGACGGGTGCGCGTTGCCGGACCGCACCACGGCCACGACGGACGCACCGGTCCTGGTGCGCAGGGCGGTCTCGCCCAGCGTGCGGTTCGCGAACGCGGTCACCGGCAGCTGACGGGTCGTGATGCCCGTGATGTCGCGGTGCTCCTCGCGCAGGTGGGCGACCAGCTGCGGCGCTCCGAGCAGGCCCGCGAGCGTGTTCGCCTCCTCCGGTGACAGCGGTATCGACGCCGCGCACGAGTCGGGATCGGTCGCTTTGGACAGGATGAGCTCGAAGCGCCCGTCGCGGTAGGTGATCACACCGACGCGGCGCCCGGCGCGGATCGTGAAGTCCTGACGCGTCCCGATGCCCGGCAGGGGCGTGATCTCTACGTTCACACAGATCATGATACGTGGATGTCTCTTCCAGTACGCCCGGTGCGACGCGGGTGGGTGGTGCGCGACCGCGTGCCCGGCCCCGACGTCGACGAGTTCGCCGAGCCGGGTCAGGTCATCGGCGCGCTGGCCCGCGCCCCGCACGGCACGCTGCTGGCCGTCCAGCACCCGCACCGCACCCCGCAGGCGCTCGCCGCCGGCACCGGGCTGATCCAGGCGCTGCCGGCCGCCCGCGCCGAGCTCGCCGTCCTGATCCGGCGGTCCTACCGCGAGGTGACCGACGTCGTCGCGCCGTACCGGGTGGACGGGCCGGACGGCACGGCGTGCGGGCTGCTGTGCCTGGTCGACCCGGACGCCATCGCCCACACCGAGGACGTCTACCCGGACGTGGTCGCCGAACGGGCCGAGGTGCTCGCCTCGCTCGGCATCGCCACGAGCGCGGCGATGCTCGTCCCGATGACGCCGCACGACGGCCTCACGGAGCTGGTGCTCGGCATGGACGGGGAACCGGAGGTGTCGCTCGTGGACTCCGGCGGCCGCAGGCACTGGGTGTGGCTGGTCGGTCCCGGCGAACGGCAGGACGCCCTCCTGCACGCCGCGGGAGCGCACCGGTTGCTCGTGGCGGACGGCAACCACCGGGTCGCCGCGGCCAGACAGGCGGGGCTGGCCGGGTTGCTGGCGCTCGTCACGGCCGGGCCCGGTCTGCGGGTGGGGCCGATCCACCGCGCGGTCGTGGGCACCGGGCTGGTCACGGCCGACCTGGTCACGGCGTGGGAACGGGTCGGGCTGCGGGTCAGCGAGCTGCCGTTCGTCATCGACCCGGAACCCGGTGTGGTCGTGGTGCGCACCCCCGACACCGTGCTGCGGGTGGAACTGCCCGCCGGGCGGGGGATCGACCACGCCGTCGTGGAGTCGCTGCTGCTGGACGAGGCACTGGGCCTGGACCCGGAGAGCCTGTGCGTCAAACCCGTCGTGGACCCGCGGGCCGAGGCGGAGGCGGTGCTGCTGATCGCACCGGTACCGTTGAACGAGGTGCTGGCCGGGGCGAAGATGCCGCGCAAGAGCACCTACTTCACGCCCAAACCGCGCAGCGGGCTGCTGCTCGCGGACCTGACCCCGTAGTGCCCTGTCCGGCGGTTCCTTAGGCCCCTGTCGAACGGTCTGCCGCGAGGGTGAGACTCGGAGGAACGGTCTGCCGCCGAGCCGATCCTTGAGGCACCGATGGAACCCGAGCCGAGCCTGCTGGAGGTGCGTCGCCGCGGTGCGGTGGTGGCGGTCGCGGGCGAGGTCGACCTGTCCACGAGCGGCCTGCTGCGCGCCGAGCTCGCGCTGGCCTGCGCGTCCGGCGACGCGGCGGGGGACGTGGTGGTCGACTTCTCCGAGCTGACGTTCATCGGCTCCAGCGGGCTGCACGTGCTGATCGAGGTGGCGGCAGGCCTGGGGGAGCGGCGGCTGGTGCTGCTCGGCGGCGGGTGGGCGGCGTACGTGGTGAACCTGCTCGGCCTCCCGGCGCGCTACCCGAACATCGTCGTGGACGGCTGAGCGCGCGCACGTGCCCGGCGCTACTGTCGGCGGCATGGCGGTTCGAGCGATCAGGGGTGCCACGCAGATCGACGCGGACTCCCGCGACCTGGTGCTGGAGGCCACGGCCGAGCTGGTGCGCGAGGTGCTGGAGCGCAACGCCCTCTCCACGGACGACCTGATCAGCGTCGTGCTGACCGCCACCCCGGACCTCACCTCCGAGTTCCCCGCCTACGCCGCGCGCCAGGCCGGGCTCTCGGACGTGCCGCTGCTGTCCGCCACCGAGATCGCGGTGCCGGGGGCGATGCCGCGGGTGATCCGGCTGCTCGCGCACGTGGAGACGGACCTGCCGAGGCCGGCGGTCAAGCACGTCTACCTGCGCGGGGCGGCGGCGTTGCGCACGGACCTCAACCACTGAGGTCGGGCACCAGCGGCGACATCCGCACCGCCTCCTCCAGCGCCAGCCGCTCGTGGTCGTCGTAGGCCAGGAACGAGATGCGCCGCAACGACGTCTCCGGGTGCCGTTCGACGTGGTACACCGCCGCCTGCACCACCATCCGCGCCGTGTGCGTGACATTCGCACCCGCGACCCCCGTGCCCAGCAACGGGAAGAGGATCGTCCGCACCCCCAACGGCTCGACGCGCGCCAACGCCGTCGTGACGCACCCGCCGATGTCCGACACCTGCCGGTACCCCGCGCCCGGCTCGCCCTGCACCGCCGCGACGTGCACGACGTAGCGGACGTTGTTGGTGCCCTCCAGCGCCCCCGACCCGGTCACCAGCGCGGTGCCGGGGGCGACCGGTCGGCGTGGCGCCGCCAGCTCCTCCAGCTCGTCGGCCACCAGGTCCCGCGTGATCCGCCCTGCCTCGTCGCGCAGCGACCCCCAGTACCGGATGATCGCCGACACCGAGAAGTCCGTGTGCCTGGCCATCCGCATGTCGGTGTTCTCGCTGTTGACCCACACGTCGCAGTCGTGCACCCGCCGGATCGACCCGGCGTGGATGCCGATCCGGCACTCCGCGCCGCCCACCCGGAACACCGACGGCGACGGGCGGTCGCCGGAGATGCCGCGCAGGTGCGTGACGAGCGCGGCGATGTCGCTGTCGATCGAGTAGTGCCGCAGCCGCACGTACTGGCAGCGGCGCAGCGCCTCGACGCCCGCGGGCAGGCCGGCGGGCAGGTCGGCGTCCTCCACCAGCACCGGCACGACCCGGATGCCGAGCGCGAACGCCTCGGTGATCTCGCGCAGCACCCAGTCCTCGTCCGGGTCGCCGGTGTAGTCGAGCCAGCGCGGCCCGATCACCGCGAGCAGCACCTGCGAGCGGCGCAGGTGGGCGAACACCTCCCGCACGAAGTCGTCGCCCGCGCGCAGCGACCGGGACGCCAGGAACACCCGGTCGGACCCGAACGCCTGCGCGAGCTCGCGGTGCAGCAGCGTCGCGTAGCCGGGTTGCTCCAGCACGCGGTAGTTGACGAAGACGGTCGGCATGCGCTCAGCCCAGCAGGTGGTGTTCCGGCCCGGTCAGCGTGATGCCGACGCGGGCCGCCACGCCGTGACCGATCACCGTCACCTGCCCCGGCACGGGGGGCAGGTCGTCGAGCCACGTGCCGAACACGCCACGCAGCAACGCCTGCTGCGGTGCGGTGAGGTCGCCGGCCACCGCGAAGTCCGCGTCGTCGAGCAACGGCACGTGCTCCGGCCCGAGGTCGGCGACCACGAGCACCGCGTGGTGCGAGCCCGGCAGGTCCGCGAGCCGCGGCACCTCGGCCGGCCGGTCCAGCACCAGCAGGTGCGGCAGCCGCGGACTGCCCAGCGCCACGGCCGGTGGACCGGGTTGCGCGTGGCCGAACGGGCCGTGCCACGGCGCGGCCGACTGCACGGTCACGGCCGCACCGCAGCTCACCGAACGCGCGGCGATCAGGTGCGCCAGCCGTGCGCTGGTCACCACGCCGACCACCGGCCGTTCGTGGAAGAGCCGCAACGGCGCGTGCGCCTGCCGCACGACGTCCCAGCCCAGCACCACACCCGCGCCACCGGTCCACGCCGCGGCCTGCCCGGCGACGTGCGCGGGTTCGACGTGCGTCCAGGACTGCCTGGACGGCAACGAGGGTGGCACGCACACCGGCACCGTCACCGCGGCCGCCGAGGCGTGGTGCCCGTTCAGCCGCTGCAACCGGCCGGCGTGCCGGATGCCGCTCGCGAGCCACGTCTCCGAGCTGAGCAACGCCTTCGCGTCCGGACCGCTGAGCCGCAGCACCCGTTCCGCCACGAACTCACCGCCCGCGCGGGCCAGCCGCACCCCGACCGTGGCCGGCACCGCGGGGAACCGGCTCAGCAGCTCCAGCATCGGCGCCTCGGACCAGGTGTAGCAGGCGTGCAGGTCCGCGCCCATCGTGCACGCCTCGAAGCCGCGTTCGATCAGCTTCGCCGACGCCGCCGCGCCGTCGAGCCCGCCGAGGAACGCGACGACGTCCAGCACCTCGTCGTCGTCCAGCCGCGTGGCCGTGAAACCGTGCTGCGCCAGCACGTTCGTCGTCCAGTCCGCCGTCTGCGCCGGGTCGGCGGAGGAGACCGCGACGTAGGTCCACCGGTGCGCCGGGCTGCTGTGCTGGATCAGCTCGCGGTAGGCGTCGGGCGCCGGTGGCCGGGTGTGCACGACGACCTGCGCGCCCGTCAGCGGCGTGCCGGGCGCCAGCAACGCGGCCAGCGGCGGCAGGCGAGCCGGCCACGACAGCGCCGCCGCTGCCGACGGTGCCACCGCGAACGTGAGCGAGTGCGCCAGCGAACCCGGCGGCAGCAGGGCGTTCAGCAGCGCCGCCCGCCGGTCGCCGCGCGCACCGAGGTAGGCCTTGCGGTCGAGCAGCGCGTCGGCGACCGGCAGCCGTTTCACGAACCTGCGCGGGTCCATCACTCGATCTCCTCGCGCTGCTCCCAGCCGCTGCACAGCTCCTGGAACTGCTGTTGCTCAGCGAAGTCCTGCCAGCGGCGTTCGCGGCGGTGGCGCTGCCGGGAGATCCACTCGCGGCCCTCGCGGGCGACGGCCTGCAGGATGTGCAGCGCGCTCTGCACGCCGGAGGACTGCTGCGCGATCTCCCGCAGCTTGGCCTGGTCCTCGCTCTCGTCGGTCATCCCGCGGAAGTCGTCCACCAGCACGTAGATGTCCTGGCTGTTCACCAGCGACAGCTGCATCGCCTGCTGGAACGTGAACTGGTCGCCCACCTGCACGTTGTCGCCCATCCGCACGATGTGCCTGCGCTTGCCCGCGAACTGCACGCCGACCTCGTTCAGCGTCGCCGAGGCCACCGCGTCGTAGCGGAACGACATGTCGTGCGGGTCGTGCACGTTGCCGTTGAAGAAGTCCAGCCAGTACTCGGTCTCGTGCACGCCGCCGTCGGTCAGCAGGAACACCTTGACCCAGTACTCCGAGTACCGCACCGGCGCCATCCGGTCGCGGGCCCGCAACGCTCCCGGCGCGCCCTCGGTCAGCTCGACGTGGCAGATGATGTCCTTGCTGGACAACTGGCTGCGCCGCATCGCCCGGGACTTCAGGTGCAGCACGTCGAACCGCAGCCAGTACGCGATCTCGTCGTCGGAGGGCCGGTCCCGCAACAGCTCCAGCCAGCCGCGGTAGGCCTCCTGCTCCTCCCGCAGCTGCTCGGCGTAGTCGGCCCGCAACGCCGCGCGCACCCGGAACGTCGCCAGCACCGCGCTCGCGCCGAACGCGCCCAGGCCCAGCCCGGCGGCGAGCACCGCGCCAGGACCCGGCCGCATGCCGATCAGCGACAACCCGAACAGCACCAGCAGCACGATGCCGAGCACCGGCAGGACTTTGGCGTACCAGGGGGTCTTCAGCTCCGTGCGGAAGGCGTGCAGCCGGTCGGCCTGCCACCTGTCCTTGATCTGCCGGGTGTGCCAGCGGATCAGCCACATCAGCCCGGACGGCTCGGTCTCGGTGGCGCCGTAGATCCGCACGAACCAGTCGATCAGCGACATCCGCAGTCCCGCGGTGTCGGCGTCCCAGTCCTTCCGCGGTTCGGGGTTCTTCGGGTTGACGTGGTGGCGGACGGTGCGCTTGGGCGGGCGTTCCGCGTCGAACGCCGCGTGCACCCGCCAGGAGATCTCCTCGATCTTCCAGTGCGGCACCTCGGGCGGCGGACCGTCGTGCCGGCCCTGCAGCCGTGCCTCCCGCACGCCGCGGCGGCGGTCCATCACCTTGGCCTGGACGCGGAACCACACCACCAGAAACGCACCGCCGAGCACCGCCACGAGCGCGAGCCACCCCGCGATCGCCGACGGGCCGGTGAGGAAGCCGGCCATTCCCACCAGGCCCCACAGCGCGGCGAGCCCGCCCAGCACGAGCATGGCCCAGCTCTTGACGTCGACCGGCGCCTTCACGGGTTCGGCGAGCAGCGGCGGCGCGGGTTCGGGCTGGAAGTAGAGCCACGCACGGTGCTCACGCCGGTCGTCCATCCGGCGTTGCTCGGCCAGCGCCGCGATCGAGGCGTCGAGCGAGTCCTGCACCGCGCCGTCGAGGATCATGTCCAGGTGCCGGGCGATCTCCTGCTGCCGCGCGGCCGGCAGCTCGCGGAACGCCGTGGTCACCTCGTGCAGCTCGCCGCCGCTCGGGGCGGCCGCGCGGTCCTGCCGTTCGATGTGGGCGATCAGGCGCTCGACCACCCACAGCGCCCGGTGGTACTCACCCGGCGTCTCCGGCGAGGTCTTCGCGCCGGTCAGCTCGAAGACGATCTTGCGGAACTCGCTGGGCGGCAGCTCGTTGAGCGTCCGGTCGCTCAGGATCGTGAGCACGTAGTAGTAATGGAACCGGATGGTGACCGGACCGGCCTGCCGCACCTGTTCGAGCAACCGCTCGGCCATCCGCGGCTGGCCGCCGCGTAAGTACGTCAGCGCGTTCTCGAACTTCGTCTCCGGCGGCTCGCCGACGTTGTTGTTGTAGATCGACGTCCGGTGGATGACGCCGTTGTTGACGCCGACCTGGGTCTCGACGTCGCCGTTGTTGCGGTACTCGTGGTTCGTGGCGGTGGCGGTCATCTAGTCGTCCACAATGGAGTCGAGTGCGGGGCGCAGTGCGGGCACGCCGCCGAGCAGGGCCTTGAGCCGGCGCAGGTCGGGCGGTCCGGACGAGTTGCGGGTGTTGTCGAGCGCGACCATGGCCGTGGTGAACAGGTCGGTGTCGATCTGGCCGGTGTCGTGGGCGTGCACCACGGCGGCGGTGATGGCGTCGAGGCGGTCGCGCGGTGCGGTGTGCTGCACGGAGTGCACCGTGCCCTCGTTCTTGCCGATCTGGGTGCCGATGGTGGCGCCGTTGTTGTGGAAGGTGAAGGAGTCGCCCACGGGCGGGGCCTTTCGCTGGGAGCGGCGGGGGTGCGTGAGTGCGCCGGCGAGGGCGACGGCGAACGCGGCGGCGTTGGCGGCGGCCCTGGGCTGCCAGCCCTGCCGGTCGGTGAGGTCCTTGTCGTCGACGAGGTCGCTGATGCCGCGCACGGTCACCGACGGGGTGGCCATGTGCAGGTGGGCGGCGTTCGCCACCCCGGCGCTCTCCATCTCGACCGCGACGGCGTCGTTGTAGTTGCGGTGGATCTGCTTGGCCAGCGGTGAGCGGGTGGAGTTGAGCACCACCTCGCCGGCCGCGATCGGTTCGAAGTGGACCTCCGGCGGGTCCGGGCACCAGTCCCCGCCGCGGGCGAGCGCACGGGCGATCTGCTCCACGTGGTGGGGTATGTCCCAGGCGCGCGGCCGGGCGAGGAACCCGTGCTCCGTCTCGCGGCCGCCGTGGTAGCCGTAGACGCGGCTCGCCACCACGACCTCGCCCAGCTCCAGCCAGTCGCGCAGGCCACCGGCGACGCCGACGAACATCACGACGTCCGGGGCGAACTCGGTGATCGCGCGCTCGGTCATGGTGGCGGCGCCGGAGTTGCCCATGCCGGTCAGGGCGAGGGCGATCTCCTGCCCACACGCGGTGCCGACCTCGAACAGCGTGCCGGACGGGTGGTGGTGGGGTGCGATGCCGGACAGGTGCGCGCGCACCGCGGCGTACTCCACTTCGAGCGCGGTGAGCATCACGATCATTGTGTGGCTCCGGATCGTTTGGGCCGAGTCCCAGACCGTAACCGACGGGAGGAGTTTCCGTCAACATGACGGATAGTGGGTTAGTCTCGTGGGATGACCGAGGAGGAGTGGACGATCCCGGATGTCGCGGTGGCCGTCGACCTCGCAGTGCTCACCGTCCGCGCGGAGCAGCTGCAGATCCTGCTGGTGGAGCGGGGGATTGAGCCGTTCCGGGGCGCGCTGGCGCTGCCGGGCGGCTTCCTCGCGTCCGCGGGGGAGGACATCGAGAAGGCGGCCAGGAGAGAGCTCGCGGAGGAGACCGGTTTAGCCGCCGACGAGCTGCACCTGGAGCAGCTGCGGACCTACGGCACCCCCGACCGCGACCCCCGGCGGCGCGTCATCACCGTGTGCTACCTCGCGGTGCTGCCGAACCTGCCGGTCCCGGTCGCCGGGGGAGACGCCGACGTGGCGCGGTGGGTGCCGGTGCGGGCGGCGCTGTCCGGCCCGCTGGCGTTCGACCACGCCCGGATCATCTCCGACGCGCTCGAACGCACCCGGTCGAAGCTGGAGTACACGACCCTGGCCACCGCGTTCTGCCCGGCCGAGTTCACCGTCACCGAGCTGCGGCGGGTCTACGAGATCGTGTGGGGCGAGCAGCTCGAACCCCGCAACTTCCACCGCAAGGTCACCGGAGCGGACGGGTTCCTCGTGCCCACGGGCGAGAAGACGATCCGCAACGGCGGCCGACCCGCCCTGCTCTACCGCCGCGGCCCCGCCGCGTTGCTGCACCCGGCGCTGCTGCGTTCCCGAGGGTCCCTGGAGGTGACCGCATGATCGTCGTCCTGACGGCCACCGAGGCCGCGCACGGATCGGTCCGTGCCCTGTTGTCCGGTCCACGAGTGCACGAGGGCCCGGCCGGCACCCTGTACGACGTGGGCGAGGTGGCCGGCCGCCCGGTCGCGCTCGCGCTGGTGGGCAAGGGGAACAGCTCGGCGGCCACCCTGACCGAACGCGCGATCGGCGAGTTCTCCCCGTCCTCGGCGTTCTTCGTCGGCGAGGCGGGCGCGTTGCACTCGTGGGTCGAACCCGGCGACGTCGTCGTGGCCACCAAGGTCTACGGCTACCACGGCGGCCGCGAGGACGCCGAGGGGTTCAAGGCCCGCCCCGACGCCTGGCCGGCCCCGTACCGCCTGGAGCAGCAGGCCCGCCGGGTCGCGCGCTCGTTCTCGGCGCAGGTCCACTTCGCCCCGATCGCCGCGGGCGAGCTCCTGCTCGGCCCCGGCTCCTCCACCGCCGCCGTGCTGGACGCCAACTACAACGACGCCGCGGCCGTCGACACCGAGAGCGCCGGCGCCGCCGGTGCCGCCCACCTCAACGACGCCACCCCCGTCCTGACCGTCCGTTCCATCGGCACCCCCGCCCCGGCCGCCGCCTTCGTGGCCGCCCTGGTCGCGGAACTGCCCGCGGAACCCGGCAGCCGCCCGCAGAAGGAGCGCACCGTGGTCCACAACGTCCACCACGGCGACAGCCACGGCGTCGTCATCCAGGCTGGCAGCATCCACGGCGGCGTGCACAACCACGGCGCCGCCGCGCCCGCCGAGCCCGACCTGGACACCGCCCTCACCGCCGCGGCCAAGGCCGGCCTGCTCGACGAGTCGACGTACTTCCGCGTCATGCTGGCGTTGCACGAGATGAAGGCCCGTCCGTCCGACCCCGCCCCGCGCGGCGTGGTCCGCGACCTGCTGTCCGGGCACCCGGAGCTGCGCCGGCAGCTGGAGGGCAGGTAGCCGGGCCGCCTGCCCGGACCCGCTGGGCCGCGGGCGCCCCGGGCTGATCACGGGCCTGGACCGTCCCGCTGCCGGTGTGAGCCTTCGCACCAGGCACAATGATGGCCGTGGGTGTCTCGGAGGGAGCTGTGGTGGGCCAGGGTCAGTTGCGCGGCGTGGTGGCACTCGACGGACCGTCGGGCACCGGCAAGTCCACCGTCGCGAAGCGCCTCGCGATGGCGCTGGACGCGCGCTACCTCGACACCGGCTCGATGTACCGGGCGGTCACGGTGGCCGTGCTGCGCGCCGGCGTGGACCCGGCCGACGAGGCCGCGGTCGCCGGGGTCGCGGACGGCGCGCGGCTCGTCGTCGGCACCGACCCGCGGCAGCCGGGCATCACGCTCGACGGCGACGACGTGTCGGCCGAGATCCGCGGGCCCGAGGTGACGCTGGCCGTGTCGCCGGTGTCGGCGGCCAGGCACGTGCGCGAGCTGCTCGTCGCCCAGCAGCGGGCGATCATCGCGGACGCCGTGGACAACGTCGGCGGCATCGTCGTCGAGGGCCGTGACATCGGCACGGTCGTGTCACCGGACGCGCCGCTCAAGGTGTACCTGACGGCGTCGGCGGACGCGCGGGCGCAGCGGCGGACCAAGCAGGACAACGCGGCCGGCCGCCAGTCCACTGTGGACGCCGTGCTGAAGGACGTGCGGCGCAGGGACGACTACGACTCCTCGCGCGCCGTCTCGCCGTTGAGGCAGGCCGACGACGCCGTCGAGGTCGACAACACCGACCTCGACCTCGCGGGCACCGTGGGCGCGTTGCTGGACCTGGTGGAGCGGCGCGGGCTGAGGGTGACCGGGTGACCCACCCCGAGGGCACGGTGCCCTGGCTGTTCGACCTCGGCCGCTGGATCGGGCGCGTGCCCTTCGCGTGGCAGTTCCGGCTTCGAGTGCGCGGCCGCGACCGCGTACCCTTGAGCGGCGGCGTGGTCGTCGTCGCCAACCACAGCTCGATGTCCGACGGGCCGATCCTGTTCGGCGTGCTGCCCCGGCGCGTGACGTTCCTGATCAAGCAGGAGATGTTCGCCGGCGTCGTCGGCACCCTGCTGCGCAAGATCGGGCAGATCCCGGTCAACCGCAGCGGAGCCGACCGCACGGCGTTGACCAGCGCGTTGTCCGTCCTCAAGGCGGGTGGCGTGGTGGGGATCTT
Source organism: Nocardia sp. NRRL S-836 (assembly GCF_001279525.1). Lineage (GTDB taxonomy): Bacteria > Actinomycetota > Actinomycetes > Mycobacteriales > Pseudonocardiaceae > Lentzea. The sequence goes on from NZ_LGDY01000100.1 coordinate 83,019, forward strand.
CCCCGAGGGCACGCGCGGGGAGGGCGACGTCTCCAGCGCGCAGAACGGTGCGGCGTGGCTGGCCAAGACGTCCGGCGCGGTGGTGCTGCCGGTCGCCTGCCGGGGGACCTACCGGGCCAAGGGCTGGCGCCCGCGGGTCGACGTGCTGATCGGTGAGCCGTTCCACCTCCCCGAGGGGAAGGGGCGAGCGGCCTTGGGCGTTGCCACCGAGCAGGTGCGCGACCGCCTGGCGACACTGGTCGCCGAACTTGATGGACAACGTGCGAGTGAGGGAAGACGATGACGGACCTGGACGGCACCTGGGAGGACGAGGCCGACTGGTCAGCCTTCGACGACCTCGACGGCTCCGGTGAGGAGGACGCCGCTCCGCCGCAGCCCGTGCTCGCGGTGGTCGGACGGCCGAACGTCGGCAAGTCCACGCTGGTCAACCGCATCATCGGCCGCCGGGAGGCCGTGGTGCAGGACGTGCCGGGCGTGACCCGCGACCGGGTCGCCTACGACGCGCTGTGGAACGGCCGCAAGTTCACCGTGGTCGACACGGGCGGCTGGGAGCCGGACGCGGTGGGCCTGCAGGCCTCCGTCGCCGCGCAGGCCGAGCTCGCCATGGCGACCGCGGACGTGATCCTCGTGGTCGTGGACGCGACGGTGGGCGCGACGACGACGGAAGAGGCCGTCGCGCGCGTGCTGCGGCGCTCCAAGAAGCCGGTGATCCTGTGCGCGTCCAAGGTGGACGACGACCGGCTGATGGCCGACGTCGCCTCGCTGTGGTCGCTGGGCCTGGGCGAGCCGTTCCCGGTGTCGGGCCTGCACGGCCGCGGCTCCGGCGACCTGCTCGACATCATCCTGCAGAAGCTGCCGGAGACGCCGCGTGACGACTTCGGCGCCCGCAGCGGCGGCCCGCGCCGCGTCGCACTGGTCGGCAAGCCCAACGTCGGCAAGTCGTCGCTGCTCAACCGCCTGACCGGCGAACAGCGCTCGGTCGTCGACTCCGTCGCCGGCACCACCGTCGACCCGGTCGACTCGCTGGTGGAGCTCGACGGCGAGATCTGGCGGTTCGTCGACACCGCCGGCCTGCGCAAGCGGGTGAAGTTCGAGAGCGGCGCCGAGTACTACGCCTCGCTGCGCACCAAGTCCGCGATCGAGACCGCCGAGGTCGCGATCGTGCTGCTGGACGCGCACGAACCGTTGTCCGAACAGGATCTCCGCGTGCTGACGATGGTCGTCGAGTCCGGCCGCGCGTGCGTGCTGGCGTTCAACAAGTGGGACCTCGTCGACGAGGACCGCCGCAACGAGATGGTCCGCGAGCTCGAACGCGGCCTGGTGCGCGTCCCGTGGGCGGACCGCGTCAACATCTCCGCGCTGACCGGCCGCGCCGTGCACAAGCTGGCGCCGTCGCTGCGCACCGCTCTCAACTCGTGGGACACCCGCGTCCCGACCGGCCGCCTCAACCAGTGGCTGACCGAGCTGATCGCCGCGACCCCGCCGCCGGTCCGCGGCGGCAAGCAGCCCAAGGTGTTGTTCGCGACCCAGGCCTCGACCCGCCCGCCGACGTTCGTGCTGTTCACCACCGGTTTCCTCGAGGCCGGCTACCGCCGGTTCATCGAGCGCAGGCTGCGTGAGGAGTTCGGCTTCGAGGGCAGCCCGATCCGCATCTCCGTGCGGGTGCGCGAGAAGAAGAAGGCCGGCGCCGGCAAGAAGTGACCGGCTGCACCCCGTGACACGACGGTTGCTCTTTGGCATGGGGTGCGGTTGGTTGGGTTCGTGGCCGTACGAGTGGTGCTTGCCGACGACGAGGCCCTGCTGCGGCGGGGCCTGAAAGTCCTCCTGGAGGCCGACGGGCGGATCGAGGTGGTCGGCGAGGCCGCCGACGGCGCCGAACTGGTCGACGTGGTGCTGGCGTGCCTGCCCGACGTGGTGCTGGTCGACGTGCAGATGCCCGGCGTCGACGGCCTGGAGGCGGTCCGCCGCCTGCGCTCGTGGGCCACCCCGCCCGCGATCGCCGTGCTGACGACGTTCGACCTCGACGACTACGTGGCCACGGCCCTGGACCTGGGCGCCCAGGGCTTCCTGCTGAAGGACGCCGAACCCGAGGCCCTGGCCCGCGCCGTCGTCGACCTGGCGGCCGGCGGCGCCGTCCTGGACCCGCGCATCACCGCCCGCCTGCTCCCACGCCTGCGCGGCTTCAGAGCGAACCGCCAGCTCGACTCCCTCTCCGCCCGCGAACGCCAGGTCCTCGAACTGCTCGCCGGCGGCCGCTCGAACCACGCCATCGCCACAGAGCTCTCCCTGTCCGAGGCCACGGTGAAGAGCTACGTCTCCACCGTCCTGACGAAACTGGGCGTCGAGAACCGGGTGCAGGCGGCCCTCGTCGCCCACCAGGTCGGTGTCTGGTGAAACAGCTCCTGCGCGAGCTCCTGACCGTCGGCCTCACCACCGGCGTCGTCCTGCTCACCCAGGACCGCCCGTTCCCGTGGTCGCTGTGGACCGCCGTGGCCGCCTGCCTGCTGTTACCCCTGCGCCTGCGCTGGCCGTGGCTGGCCTCCCTGCTCTGCGTCCCCGCGGTCGCCGGCAGCCTGGGCTGGGCCCCCGCACTCGTCGCTCAATACCGCCTGGGCCGCACGGAGAAGTCCGTCCCGGTCCAGGTCCTGTGGGTCCTCCTGCTGACCGCCGCGTCCATCACCCCGACCGTGCTCACCGAAACCATCCCGCCCGGCCCCCTCCTCCTGGCCACCGCCTTCGCCTTCGGCCTCTCCGCGGCCCCCACCGCCCTAGGCGCCCTCGTGACCACCCGCAAGGACCTCACCCGCTCCCTCCACGAAGCCCGCCGCGCCCGCAACGCAGAACTGGAAGCCCAGGAAACCTCCGCCCGAGCCGCAGAACGCGCCCGCATCGCCCGCGAAATCCACGACGCCGTAGGCCACCACGCCACCCTGATAGCCGTGGAATCCGCCGCCCTGGCCGCCACCGCCCCCACCGAGTCCGTCCGCGAAACCGCACTACGCCTCCGCGCCCTGGCAACAGAGTCCCTCTCCGAAATGCGCACCGCCCTGGGCCTGCTGAACTCCGACACCACCTACCCCACCCTGCAAGAGCTGGTCGACCGCGCCCGAGTGGCCGGCATCTCCGTCACCCTCTCCGAAACCGGCGACGCCCCCATGACCCCCGCCGTCTCCCGAGCCTTGTTCCGAGTGGTCCAGGAATCCCTGACCAACGTGACGAAACACGCCCCGGGCGCCCCCGTGACCGTGACCGTCGACCGCACCTCCCCGGTCCGCGTCTCGGTGGTGAACGGCCCCAGCCCCCTCCCCACCGCTCACCCCGAAGGCGGCGGCGCGGGCCTCCACGGCCTCTCCGAACGCGTCCGCCTGGCCGGCGGCACCCTCACCACCACCTACCGCGCAGACGGCGGCTTCAGCGTCACCGCGGTCCTACCGCCCGGTACGCCGAAGGTCGAAGACCAAGACTCGACTTTCGGAGGTGGCGCCCGCGACCCCGCCACCGCATAGTTCTCCTGTCGGTCGAGGATCGGGGGATCGGTCGGACCGAGGGACGCGGGGACCCGAACTTCGGGTCCCCGCCACATCTCCGCAGGTAGCCGGTGGTGCGGGGGCCCGTTTTTGATCTCTGTTCAGGGTGTTGTAGGATTCTTCCTGCACGCCGGGGAACCGGGAGTGTGGCCGGGACGTGGCGCAGTTTGGTAGCGCACTTGACTGGGGGTCAAGGGGTCGCAGGTTCAAATCCTGTCGTCCCGACGGTCTGAATCAGCCCGCTGATTCTGGGTGAAAGCCCAGGTCGGCGGGCTTTTTCGTGCACTTTTTTCGATCTTGGCAAGACTGTCCACAGTGGTCTGTACTGGACGGTAACCCGGCGTTTGGGAGGATTTTGGGAGAATCGGTTTTCGCGGGGTGAAATGGGGTCGCGTTGGCTAAAGCGAATCGTGTCCTCCGTTCGGGTGTTCCTCCTGGCCGTGATGGGCGTGTGTGGTGGCGTTGTCCAAGGGGCACGGCCTTGCGGCGATCAAGGTAGATGGCCCATCCGGCGCGCGATCATCAAGGCGCCGACCGCGAGATGCCGCCCGCGATGCCCAGGGTTTCGTGGACCGTCCGGGTCCGCGCCTCCAACCACCGCGACGACATCGCGCAACGCCATTCCACATCCTCCACAAGTCGGACCGCGCATCGAATGACGCGTACGGCAATGGTCACCGTCGATGCATGACCCTGAAGTTCGACGAGTGACGTCGACACGTTGCCCGCTCTCGCCAGGGAGCTCCTCTGGGACAGAACGTCGTTAGTCGGACTTAATTTTGTTACTCCCACCGTTCGCCTGCACGGCTACAGCGATCGCGCGACCATTAGCATCCAGATAGCGAGCTTGACGTAGTCGATGATCCACATGTCGACCCGGTAGCCGAGTCCGCCATGCTGCGGCGGGCGGCTCGTTAACGTCGGGAATCTAGCTGTCCGCGCCTGGAAGGGTGAACAAGAGCCGATCCAGTTGCGGCACTGTGTTTTCGTGACGTCGCTTGAGATCCCTGTACCGCTCACGCAGCACCTGGATGTCGACCGCCCGAGGCAACGGCAACAACCGCTGCGACGACGGCAGCGCCGCCTCGAGCGTGGTCAGCCGCTCACGAGCGAGCACACGCGCCGCTTCCTGCTGGACGGGTGTCAGCCGATCGATCGCCTCGTCGAGCCGGTTCCAGGCCGTGACGGTCATCAGAGCGTAGGCTGCCCAGCCATCGTGGCCAGGTGGGTCTTCCGCCAGGGTCGCGGTGATCCGCCAGGCGAGAGTGATGTCCGGTTCCAGTGCTTGAGTGCGGGCGGTCATGGTCGCCGCGATCAGACGTTGAAAGGCAGCCTGCTGCCATTGTTCGATCCGGTCGCATCCGCGGGCATGCCACACGTCTACGGCGGCGACGAAGCCGGCCATCGGAACAAGGTCGCGCACTGCGGGGCCGTCGCATTTGCTGCACAGCCGTCGTGGGCTCTCGAGCATCACCAGCCACCACGGCACGTGATCGACGAGAAGAACGGGGCGCGATCGCACCACAGTGCAGCCTGGTGAGTGCAGCATTTCGCCGCTGGTGTCTGCCACGGCCACTCGCAGCCAGCCGAACAAGGACGCGATGGTGCGCATGTCTTCGTCAACCCAGTCTGGCAAGGTCGGCACCGGGGGTAGTAGAAGTTCACCGCCAGAGGCGGTGATGCCCTCGAGGATCGTGTTGACGAACGCCACTTCGTGTTCCCCGAGCAGGTCGCCGGGTTGAGGGATCTCAGTGCCTGCGTTGCGGTGCCGATCCATTGACGCGATACGAGCAACTTCGAGGAGCTCTGCCGACCGTATGAATACCGACGCGACGGTGCCTGGTGTCCCGGACTGTCGGCGTGTGTCGGAAGCGAGGATGTCGCGTAGCACGGGTACCGGGAGATCCACCAGCAGCGGCCGCAGCTCGTCGAGAGTGACGAATTCGCCGAGTCCGCGTGCCTTGATGTAGGCCGTGGTGAGCGTGCCACGTTCTTCGGTGTCCGCTCTCGTGAACTCGTCGTCGTACTCCTCGGGCAAGACACGCCCGGCATCAACGATCACGCGATCGGCACGGCTCTGCTCAAGTTCGTCGAACCACGATCGTTGCTTCGCGACCCGCGTTTTCAGCTCAGCACCGATGGAGGCGGCGCGCTCAGCCCATTCCTCCCACGGGCATGCAATGTCACGCGTGGCGACCTGTTGCTGCTCGTTGCGCTTGACCAGACGGGCTCCCCACGCGTTCTTGGGAGGCTTCGCGCCTGGATCTACTACCTGCACGGTCACCTTGCCGCGCCCGTCCACGGAGACTACGCGGACACGTGCCGCTACAGGCGCGTCGTCGTACGGTTTGTACGTCGGATAGGCGTACTCGTTCCCTACAAGGAGGTCAGCTTGCTTCACGGTATGCAGCGTCTCATGGGCCACCGACAGTTTGCCTCCGCATCGGTGGCGAAGTCCGCCCGAGAGTCGCTCTGGCCGATGACGTGTTCGCCGTTTGAACCGGGGGCTGGCCCGGCGGATTGAATGGTCGGGCAGGGCGAGTCATCTAAAGGTTGTCCCGTAATGATCAAGAGTGTTGGCGGGACGGGCGACAGCAGTGTTGCCTGCGGCCGGTGACCGCTCAGGCCGTCATTGCCAGGTTGCGCATCTGGGCGACGCCGCGGGTGGCGTGCCAGACGCCGTCGCGTTTGCGGCGGCAGTTGCGCAGGATGTTCCAGGACTTCATGTGTGCCAGGGCGTGCTCGACTCGTGCGCGGACGCTCTTGTGGACGGTGTTGAGTTCTTCTTTCCATTGCGGCAGTGGCGGTTGTCCCTTGCGCGGTTTGCGGTAGGGCATGATCACCTCGGGATTGCCCTGGTAGCCGCCGTCGGCCATCATCTTCGCGCCCCGGCACTGCTGATCGACGCGCGAGTCGGTGTAGGCGCGGCAGTCGTTGCGGTTGCCCGGCGCCGGGCAACCGACCGCGACGACCAGGCGGGTGTTGGCGTCGATGACGACCTGCATGTTCACCGAATAGCGGTAGTTCTTGCTGGAGGCGGAGATGCTCCGGTCGTGGGTGGGCACCAGTGTGCCGACCACGATCAGCACGGTGTCCGGGCTGTGCCTGCGGGTCACCGGCGCGAGGCGGGCGAACAGCAGCTGTCCGGAGCGCAGTTCTCGAAGTCCGAGGGTTCCCAGGGTTCCATCCGAAGACGGGCTGGGGGCCGGGATCGGGGGTGTTGTCGACGCCGGTGACGGTGAGGTCGCCGAGGGGGGCCGGCGGGGGCCAGGCGCGTGCCGGGAACGCGTTGGCCGCCGGCGGCGCTGAGTCCGTCGAGGCGTTGGGACAGTTGGTCGAGGTCGTGCAGTTCGCGGCGCAGCGCGGCCACCTGCGCGGCGGGCAGGTCTGTGCGGCCCGCGGTGCAGGCGTCGAGCAGGCCTTCCTGCTCGTGGCCGCTGAGCGGCGTGAGGATCTGACGGCCGTCGACGATCAGCAGCCGTCCGGGGCGCCCAGATTTTCCGCGACGTAGTCCCGCAGATCGTCACGGACGCCCTCGACATCCCAGTCCGCCGCCGCAACAACCGCTGCATCCCGTCCGACGACACTTCACCGGCCCGCGCGGCCAACATCCAGCCGTTCTTGCGCTCCAACCCTGCAGTCAGACCCGGCACATGCTCCCGCACCCGAGACCGCGGCTCCGACCTGACGAACCGGCCACCAGCCCGATCATGCACGCTCCGCCACAGCAACATCGATTATCACGCACAACTTGATCTACCACGGGGCACGCAAGTGCCGTTGCAGTATTAGTCGCTGGCAGGAGGAGGAAGGTAGCGATGGGTGACGTTGTGGTGCCATTGTTGGCATCCGGCGATCCAGTCACACAGTCCACTCACCTGCGTGGTCAGCTCGAATGCATGCGTATCTTGCTTGCTGGACAGACTTTCCCGCAGTTCCAGGAACCTCTTTACTTTGCTGTCGATAAGGGCTCGCACTTCGTCGATCGCGCGACTTCGGTCGAGCTTGTGTTCGTGCTCCACCACCAAGATCAGATTTGTCACCATCCCGCCGGCTTCCTCCTTGTTCAAGGAGTAGAGATCATTCGTCCATGCGATCATGTCCACCGCTGTCAACAGGATTTCTTGATAAGTGTCGGAATAATAGGTTTCAGGGGAAAGCTCTACTCCGTTACAAAATTCGATAAGGTCGAGAGATGGCAGGATTGCCGATGTGTTGCGGCGCAGAAGAACATAGTCTTCCAATGAAGGCGGGATGCCTTCGTGCTTCAGGTGAAGCTCCTGCCCGGCCGAGTCGAGAGTATCCACAATGTGTTCGATGAAGCGATTTCGCCAGTGCGACGAAACCGACATCGACATCTGATCCAATGTGCTTGCCAAAATTTCGGCTGTTGTCGTGTTCGCTGGCGCTTCGGGTGTTCTTCCGTGGCGGAGCACCTCGCGGACCCCGTCGACGAAAACGCGCCACGATTGCTCATCGCTGTATCGAACCCCGCTGTGTCGAACCCCTTCGCTTTCGTCATCGACAACGTAAAACCAAGCGTATACCTCTGCGGCCAGCTTCACTTCTCTCATGGGGGCATCGGGATGAGTGTATGCGCAGAACTCTCCTGATCGAGTGCAGGCCAGTCCATCAGCCGCTCTCTCGTTGGCGACGAGTCGAGACCGGATTGCCCAGTCGCGAACATGCTCCTCAACCTCCAGATAGCCAGGGTGCACTCGGAACTGAAAGGGAAGGTCAATTGGAATGAACCGAGAGGAATTCAATGCCGCCTTCTTCGATGGATGTTCCGAAAGGGTTTTTCTCATTGGATCCGATTATCGATCACGCGGGTTCCCATGCTTCCGCGGTGATGTTGCCGACCTCCGTTCAGGGTGTTACGTGGAATCCTTGTTCCCGCCGGCTTGTTCAGTGATACGCGAGGCTTCTTTGCTGAACGTCGTGACAACCGCGCACTCCGGAATGAACTCGACGATCTCGCCTTCGACCAAGGGTTGGTCCTCGCTGTTGTCCGAGCCGACCCCAGGTTGACCTCACGCACCTCGCCCGGACCGTTCGCGACCCAGCCCATCACCGCTGCCGGAACGGGAGATCTTCACGCCTCCGGACCACAGTGACCTGCTCGGCTAATGTGTCCGCGTCCGGCTGTGTTCGCCGTGCATCACGGTCAGACCACGGTCTTCAGCCTGCGCGGCCCGCAGGTTCAGCGAACGCAGAACCGACAGACCGCCATCACCTCGCAGCTTCGTCCCGGCGGGATCACCAGGACGGCAGCCCAGGCTTGCAGTGCTTTCAGCGCGTGCGTGCCGGAGTCCGTCGCGATGGCCGACTCAGTGTTCACGGGCGGTCACCAGGTTCGCGAGAGCCGTCAGCTCGCCGGCGGGCCCCGGCGCCGGGTCGGCTGCGTGCAGGTATTCCAGCGCTTGATCGAGGTGTCGGCGGGCCTCGGCCTGCGTGCGGTCCCGGGCGCCGGCCTGTTCGATCAGCGCGGCCGCGGTCTCCAGGTGCTCTTCGTTCAGGGGCTCGGCCCGGCGGTACAGCGCAGCGAACGCCCGGCCCTCCGCCGACGCCGAGTCCAGCGCGAGAATCACCGGGAACGTCTTCTTCCGCGACCGCAGGTCCGAGCGAGCGGGCTTGCCCGTCACGGCCGGGTCACCCCAGATGCCGAGGAAGTCGTCGATCAGCTGGAAGGCCAGCCCGAGATGGTGACCAAACTGCCGCAGGTGGCCCACGACGCCTGCGGGTGCCCCGCCGAGCGTGGCGCCCATCGCGCACGCACTGCTGAACAACGCGGCAGTCTTTCCGGCCGCCATCCGCACGTACTCCTCCTGTCCGACCCGCAGCCGTGACTCGAACTCGACGTCGTCACTTTGCCCGCGTACCAGCGCGAGCAACGCTCCCGCGAGCATCCGGGCAACCGGCAGGGTGCGAGGCGAGGCGACGGACACCAGCGCGTCGAACGCCAGCGCCAGCATCGCGTCGCCGGCGAGAGTGGCCGCCGGCACCCCGAAGGCCGCCCACGCCGTCGGCCGGTGCCGCCGTGTTTCGTCCTCGTCGATGATGTCGTCGTGCGCCAGCGAGAAGTTGTGCACCAGCTCCACCGCGGCAGCGGCGTGCACCGCCGACTCCGCACGGCCACCGACCGCCTCGGCCGAGAGCAGGACCAGCGCCTGGCGCAAACCCTTGCCAGTCGACCCGCTCACCGGACGGCCCTGCTTGTCAACCCAGCCGAACTGGTAACCGACGGCTTTCGCCATCGGTACGGGCAACCGTTCCACGGCTTTCCGCAACGCGGGATCCACGAGGTCGCGCGCCCAACCCAAGGTGTGCTCCGATCGCTGCGTCAACGGGGGTGTCACCAGACCTTCCACTCGAATAGGCCGCGATAAGCGGTCACCCGCGAAAGCCGCCCGATTCTCGTATCTTCCGTGCTCCCGGTGTGCGCGGTCTGCGTGCACCGAAACGCCGATCGCATAGTTCATCCGCGCGCGAACGCGAATACGATTCGGGATGATCGACTGTGATCACGCACGCCCCGCACAATTCCACTCTCGCTGAACGGCGATAGGTGTGCCATGAAACAGCACTGATTAATATGTGACTGCGGACCAATTTTCACCCGACGCCAGGTCCGGTTATCTACGGTAGCCGACGAGGTGCAGCCGGCGCATAGGTCCGATCGGGCGAATCTCAGTCGAAAGTCACATTCGATAGATTCCCAATTATGCGAGCCGAGCGCGAAGATAGCTCACCGTAATCGAAAGATGGACGATCTTGCGCCATTTCAGGTGCGCCTTGCGCGACTGGGGTGGTCTCGATCCGAGACACTATCCAAGGTCGTCGATCATCTGCATAGAATTTTGATCCCATCCTCGGAAAATTTGTCTCACCTGAGCGGCGCCCCTACGGCAGCAACGGAGGACAACCATGGCTCGAGACACCCGGCAGCGTCAGGGAATCATCAAGTTCCTCGGCAACATCGTCGACGAGAGCAAGAACATGGTCGACGATCTGCTCGACCGTGCCCACGACGTCGAGCGAGACCTGCGATCCACCGTCCGCCGGGCGTTGGACACCGACGAAGGCGACGACGATGTGCCAGAGGTGGATTTCTCGTCCCTGCAGGCCGCATTGGCTGAGCTGAGTGCCAAGGTCGATCAGCTGGCCATCGACCAAGGACACGCCCACCGCGGTTCGGAGGACGGCGAGCCGGCGAAGCCCTGACCCCGTACCGATGTGGGCGCGCAGGCCCCGGTCGCCATCCCACATCTGCCCGTCTCGAGCGAGGAGCGAGGAGAGCAACGACTGTGCGCGAACACCGTCTGCGCGCCCTGCTGGCCGCGCTGGGCCCCGTGGTGCACTCCGAACTGCACCACGGCGGCCGCTTCGGCCACAGCGCCGCGGGCGACCTGAGCCGGGCTCAGCGCCGGGCCCGCGAAGTCAGGCTGGCCTTCGAACGGCTCGGACCGTTCTACATCAAGGTCGGCCAAATGCTTTCGACTCGGCCGGATTTCGTCTCCGAGGAGATGATCGCCGAGTTCCGGACCCTGCACGACACCGTGTCGGTGCAGCCGTTCTCCCGATTCGAGCCGGTGCTGGCCGCCGAGATGGGACACCGGTGGCGGCGCCGATTCCGCACGTTCGACACTAGTCAGCCCCTGGGCGCGGCATCCCTGGCACAGGTCTACGCGGCCACCGAGCTCGACGGGCGGCCGGTCGTGGTCAAAGTGCAACGCCCCGGCATCGTTCCGCTGGTCACCCAGGACATGGCGCTACTGCGCCGGGCCGCGAAGCTGGTGACCAAGGCGTCCTCCAGCTTCGCTGAGGTCATCGACATTGAAGCCATGCTGGGCCTGCTGTTCGACGCCATGCGCTCGGAACTCGACTTCACCCTGGAAGCGCGGCAGATGGACCGGGGGCGCGCCGATGTCGCCGGGTTCAAACACCTCGACGTGCCCGAGGTGCTACTGGCCACCCCGCGGGTGATGATCCAGAGCCGGGCGCCGGGCAGGTCGATCCGCGACGCCGACCCGGCGGAGTTCCCGACTGCCGAGCGGCTCGCCATCGGCCGGGACCTGCTCGCCTACATGTACCGCAGCTACTTCACCACCAAGGTGTTCCACGCCGACCCGCACCCTGGCAACATCTTCGTCCACCCCGGTGAGAAAGCCTCACTCATCGACTGGGGCATGGTCGGGCGAATCGACCGCCGCACCAGCCAGGCTCTTCTGCTCGTCCTGATCAACGTCGCCATGAACGACGGGCAGGGACTCGCCCAAGCGTGGACCGACCTGGGCCGCGCCACCGACGGCGCCGACATCCCGGCCTTCCAGAACGACATGGAAGCACTCGTCCCGCATGTGGCAAGCGCGTCACTGCAAGACCTGAACTTCGGCGTCACGCTCACCGCCGTCCTCAAGAGCGCCACCAAGCGGCGAATCCGCACCAACCCCGCCGTCGCGGTGCTCGGCAAGTCCTTCGCCAACGTCGAAGGTTCCATCCGGTACCTGGCCCCGGAACTCAGCATCACCGACACCTTCCGCACCCAGCTGCCCGAAATCATGCTCGACCTGATCGAGGACACCGTCTCCGAACCACAGCTCGCCCGCACGACATTGGAACTCGTTTCGGGTGCCGGCACGGCACTCGTACAGATGCAGAACGTTCTTCGCGACCTCAGCAGCGGCCGACTCCAGCTCCGCGTCACCCAGCTTGGCCGCCTTTCACCCGCCGCCAGAAAGCGGCGAATACTCCTTGGTGCGGCACTGGCCGCCTACCTTTGGCGGCAGCGACCCCAGGCGCTCAGATCGACCGGTCGATGACACGAAAGGCGCTCTGGTCGCGCATATCACCGGCAGGCTTCCTCGACGCCGCATTCACGCTGGAGCTGTCGCCAAGATCGTGATAGGTCGGTGGACGTGCCGCTCGCAGGCCAGCGGGGCTTTCGTGGATCTGCTTCAAGAACGGGCTATGGCGGCGGCGCGATGGGAGGCACCGGTTTCTCAGGTGTAATTGCCTTTGCGTCTGTCGTGAGCGCTTTCGCGCTCACCCGCACCGCGCCTGGGGACGAGGTGCTCTTAGTCGTCGAAGTCCGCGTGCAATTCGGCCAGCGCCAGCGCCGCCGTCCTATGACCGCACGCCGGCGTGCGGTCATAGGACGGCGGCGACCTCGATAGCGGCGCGCAGGTCCAAGACGTCGGCCTGCTCGGTCACGACGCTCACGGAACGTGATGGTGGGGATGAAGCCGCCAGACTCGACCGCATCCCTGGGTAGGTAGTCGGTGGACACGACCTGCCGCGTTCGCGTTGCGCCAGCGGGTGACAGCGTCACCGATGGGCCTTCTCGAACTCCTCGATGACATGCGTGGGGATGCGACCGCGGTCGGAGAGCTCGTGGCCGTTGGAGCGGGCCCACGCACGGATTGCCTGAGTCTGTTCTTTGCTACGGGACTCGGCTACCACGGTGCGTGTGATGGCGCCTGCCTTCTTCGGGCGAGCTTTGGTGCGCCGCGCACTGGCGACGAAGTCCGCGAGGCAGTCCCGCAGTCGCGACGCGTTGTCCGGATTGAGATCGATGTCGTAGGCGACGCCGTCGAGACCGAAGCTGACGGCTTCGACATCTGCGGATGCGGTGCCGTCGAGGTCGTCGATGAGCTGAACAAAAACCTTCTGTGCCACGAGTTGCTCCGTTTGCTATGCGGTTTCGGGTTCGAGTGATGACTTAGTGATGACTTTAGCAAGATCGTATGGCGTTCCGGTGCAACAACACAGAGGCGGCGGGACTTACCGATGCCGCTACCGGCCGCTGCAGTCCGTGTTCTGCCGATGGATACTGACATCACAGCAGCTTTGCGCAGCGCAGCTAGATGCACTCTCCCCGATCACTTCCGCGCCTGGCGCAGAAGTTTCCTTTTGGCACCGCAGTCTTCTGTGCTCGCAGTTTTGTTCGAGACTCGCACAGCGAGACAACCGCCGGGCGCGCTCGCGCCCGGCGACGGCGGGCTGCACGTCACTTACGCGAAGCAGTGGAAGACCTGGATCGCCTGTACTCACTCGCTTCAATCGCGTTCACGTGTACTTCTTCACCGGCCGCGATGACAGGGCCAGCGGATTGCTGCCGACTGCCGTCGTCTGCGATGCGACTTCGACCGGCGCTCCGCGCGCCTCACCGAACCAGTAGTTCGGCTGGCGGACGGTCGACGCAGTCCAATCACCTGGGCAAGGAAGAAATGGAACGTGAAGCCGTGCCGCCAGAACCGCGACACCGTAAGACGCAGTATGTCGATGCAGTCAAACGATGATTTCGGAGTCTTGCCAGGCCACGCAGGTTGGACGCTGCTCCGTCGCCATGAACTCCAGCAGCGCCTCGCGTACCTTGTCCAGCGGGAGCACCGCGTCCGCGGGGAACTCCGTCCGCGTGTCGAAGTCGATGTAGAGCGGCCTCTTCACCTCGCAGACCATGAGGGTGCCGTCGTCGTCTACCGCGATGATGTCGGCCTTCGACGCCCAGTCGCGCATCTCGTCCGAAGCCTGCTCTTCTGCATCTTCGCGTTTGCCGTGCCGTGCACGCGGCGGGATGAAGTTCGGCATTCCGGCCGCGTGGAGTGCCCCGATCCCCGACTCGGCGTCGACGTCGAATTTGATCTGATGATCAGGTCGGTTGCGCCGCCCTATGGTCGGGCGGTCTTTCGCGTACATCACCGTCGGCTGCGGCTGCCGGTTGGTCAGGATTTCGTGCAGTGCGCGCAGCATCTCGGACTCCGTCTGCACCGTGACGGGCGTCCGGCCGCAAGGGTTGCTGACGGTGGAGTAATACATGTCAACCGCGTTCACGGCTGGCTCCTCCCGGTGAATGTCTCCGACCCTACGGGATCGTGCATGGTCAGCGTTTGCCCTGGTAGCAGGACGTCGGGAATGACCTCCGGGCACGAATATTGTCCCTGCACATCACGCTGTTGACGACCACCTCGACGTGTGCGACGCGGGCATTGCGCTGTCGCCACGCGACCTTGGTCTCGACGTGCTCGCTCGCGGTTACCCGCCCGTATCGGCCTTCGGGGTATCCCTGCGCACGAAGGTGTGTTCCGAGGGCGATGTGCTCGCCATCTGGTTCCTGACCGCTCTGGACGAGTTCGGTGTTGCCGTCCTCGTCCACGTAGATGTCCCTGGTGATGTACGAGGGCAGCTTCTCGCGCTGCTGCTCAGCCCATGACTTCTCCGGGGCGGCGTCGCCGGCCAGTTCCTCGGCCTCGTGCAGCATCGCCTTGACCTGCTCGGCCTTGCTCTCAACATTGTCCAGACCTGCCGCTACTTCGCCGAATCCGGACATCACCCTGGCTGCCTTCCCGAACACCGGCCGGGATCGCGGCGCGCAGCACCGACAGTCTCGGTTCGCGGGCAGCTCGCGGCGTCCTTGGGAATCGCCTGACGAGCCTGGCGTCGGACGCGGAGTACACCGCGACAGTCTGACCACCGGCGGACGATGCCGCCCAGCCTGGTGTTGTGGCCACACACGCCCGCAGCACGATGCATACGGCTGCATGGTCAAGGGCGGCCCGCAGGATCGTCGTGCAGCGTGTTCCTGGATCGGCCGGTCAGCATTTCCAGGTCATGCCAGACAACCGGACGAAAGCAGTGATCGAGGAATACAAGCATGGGAAGGTCATCGTGAAAATCTACTATCTCAACGGCACCGAGATGAGTTGAACGATCGCCTGCCGCGGCACGCAACTGAGCAGTGGTTGGATTCGGCCAATTCTGTACCGTGCAGGGGGCCGTTCTCCCCAACCGGCAAGTCCGACGTGGCCGTGTGCATCGAACGGGGTTCTCCGTGACAACCGGTGCTCTACCACGCTGCCACCGGCGCGCCTAACGTGTCGCCCGGGACACTCGTTCGTGCGGATCGGCGGTGCCGGTATTGCGTCAGCCGCCCACGGCACCAGTATGAGAAACGTCGCGTGCTCGAAGCGGACGCGACGAGGGAGGTAGCGCGACCGGCAGCGCCGAGGCGACGCCGCGAACAGCAATCGTCCACTGGAACGCGAAGAGTTTCCGCGTGACGATGTAGTGGCCAGTAGCGCAGTCGATCATCCTGTTCGATTCAGGACAGCGCTTAAAGGGGCGACCAGAGGAAGAAACCCATGGCGAAGAGACTCCGACGTCGATCGCTGACGGCTGCGGCCATGGTCACAGGTGTGACGATGATGTGGTGTGCAGCCCCAGCAGCGGCGTTCACCGGCGGCTATGAGCCGCAAACAGCCGTGCAGGCACCTTGGTACGTCTCCGTCCACGGCAAGCCGACAAAGGGTGCTTCCTGGAGTTGCAGCGGTGTACTCACCACGGCAACCACCGTAGCCACCGCAGCCCATTGCCTGACTGGTGGCGGCGAGGGCGTGGGTTCGGGCACGGTGTTCACCGTGTACCGCGGCACGGTCGGCACCACGCCGTCCCAGGCTGCAACCAAGCCGACGATCATCTCGCCCTCCACAGAAAGCGACCTTGGCCGGCTGTTCCTACCCAAGGGATTCGACAACGCCACGGCCGCCACGTCGGAACGCTCTCCGATCAAGACCAAGGTTACCGGCAAGTCGGGATACTTGTATGGCACGGGTCTCACCCCAAGCGGACCTGCGACGTCGATCAACCGGCTCCCGGTCACCACCGCGGAGTTGAAGACACCGGTCCGCGCGAAAATTGCCGCCAATCACACCACACCGCCTCAACACGCGTGCCCGGGCGATTCCGGCGGACCGTTGATGATCTGGAGGGACAAGACCGGCGGAGGCCGGGAACTGGTCCTGGCGGGTCTAATCATCACCGGTGCCGGGACGTGTCCGCTTCAGCCCACGGGAACAACCACCGTCGTGGCGTGGACTGCCAAGTTCAACGACCTCTTCGTGGCAGCCACCCCTCAGTCCTGAGCCGCACGCCGCTCTTCCACTTCGTGAAGAAGCGCGCACTTCCACATTTCCTTCTTTACTGCAGGAAGGCCAGCGATGCGAACGTTCGGCAAGACAGCCGGCCGACTACGTCGGCACCGGGCAGGCGCGCCTGTCGCCTTGTACGCGGTAGCACTGTGCGCCACGATCGGGCTGCCGCCATCAGCGGCAGCCTTCACGGGTGACTACAAGACGGGAACACCGGACAAGGCTCCCTGGTACGTCTCCATCCTCATTACCCGGCCTTCCCAGCCGAAGGCGATCTGCAGCGGCGTGCTGACCACGTCCCGAACCGTGGCGACCGCTGCCCACTGCCTGAGTCACGGCACCAAGGCCACCTACACCGTCTATCGCGACATCCCCGGTAAGGGCGTCAACCAGGTCGCCACGGACCCCACGATCGTCTCCCTCCCGCAGGCATCCGACCTCGGACGGCTCTACCTGCCCAAGGCGTTCGACGGGTCGAGCCCTGTCCCGGCCATCCGCTCCAACAGCAAGAAGGACGTCATCGGCAAAAGCGGCTACATGTATGGCACGGGTCAAGTCCCCGGCGGTTACGCCAAGAAGATCCTTCGTGTGGCGGTGACGACGTACGAGTGGAATCCCGTGAACGTGCACACCTTCGCCGCTGTCCACAAAGGCGATCCGAACAACGCGCACGCCTGCGCCGGCGACTCCGGTGGCCCCTTGATGGTGCGCCGCATCAAACCGGGAACCCAACAGGAAGAACTCGCCCTGGCTGGCTTGTTGCTCTCCGGGCCTGCCGACCCCGACGGGAAGTCGACCTGCCCGAAGAACCCCACCGACTACCGCACGAACATCGGGTGGACGGCGAACAAGGACGGCCTGTTCGCCGCACCGCCACGCTGAGAACGCAGACACTATTCCGCTACCCAGTTGTCACGGCGATGACGGACCTTCCGAAAGGCGAAAACGATGACAGACACACAAGACACGCGTGCGGCGAGGCAGATCAGGGAGAACCGGGGTGCCGAGCCTTCGGGGAACGGGCATGACGGACTCGGGATGGCTTGGGTGCAGCCGCGAGGGGAGGATGAGGTGCCCGTGATCCAGTGGAAGGTGCCCGAGGCGGACAGGTACCAGCTGCTCGTCGTGGACGAGCCCGACGTTCCCCATGTCATCGGAGAGGCCGGCCGGGCGTCGGAGTTGCCCTATGCGCCCTTCCCCGCCGACTGGGGGGTGTTTTGCAAGGTCAGGGCGCTGCGCGGCGACGAAGTTCTCGCGACATCGGCGCTGAGCATCGGCGACCCCCAGAAGAAAGCCGACTTCCGGGGATTCGCCCGGTCGCTGGAGGCGAATAACAAAGGTTGGGGCGCCATTGCCCCGGCGAAGCCCGACGAGATCATACCGGGAACGCCCAAGACGGAGATCGACGGTGATCACGTTAAAACGATCACCCCCATGACCATGACGAAGACCCCGGGAGCGCTGGTCACCTTCGACGCCGCGGCCAACAACACGCTGTGGCCTGGTTCCATCGTGCAGGGCAAGGAAGCGGTCGCCGGGAAGCTCGTCACGGTGGGCATATCGGAGACCAAGCGCAAGAAGATCAAGATTGGCGTGTCGGGCCTGACGACGAACAAGACGACGGCCTCGGTCAAACCTACGTACGACGACACGCTCGGTGCGATCAAGGACGCCGTCAAGGACGCGGAACCGGGCGGCCGCGACTTCTACATCTACTTCGCCGAAGGGCACTCCGCCCAACAGCTCTGCCTGGAGCTCGGCGTTTCGGCGAAGTATCTCAAGTTCGAAGGAAGCCTCAACTTCAGGGCCTCCACGGAGAAGTACTGCAACACCGTCGTCGCGTACATCCGTGAGACCGCCTTCACCGCCATGCCCTCCGTCACGGACCTCAACGACTTCTTCGCCGACACGTTCACCGAAGGTGACCTGAAACAACTGCAGACAGACCAGGTCGTCGGTGATTGCAATCCGCCACTCTACGTTTCCGCGGTCGTCTACGGTCGC
Organism: Nocardia sp. NRRL S-836; assembly: GCF_001279525.1. Classification (GTDB taxonomy): domain Bacteria; phylum Actinomycetota; class Actinomycetes; order Mycobacteriales; family Pseudonocardiaceae; genus Lentzea. Next base: position 101,476 of record NZ_LGDY01000100.1, read on the forward strand.
ATCCTCTTCTTCGCGGTCACCGCGATGGGGTCGACCACCGACATCAAGGCGGCCATCAGGGCGTCGTTCGACGGCTGGAAGATCAGCGGCGAGATGAAGACGAAGCTCCAGGCGCTGCTCAAGCACACCAAGACCGACATCGTCGCGCTCGGCAAGGGCTGTCCGGGCAACATCGGCGATCTCCTGAAGGGAGCCGACGGCCTGAAGAGCTACCTCGACAGCTTGGACAACAAACCGGCCAAGTACGGCGTGGTGGGGTACCAGTTGAAGACCTTCACCGACCAGATCGCCAAGCAGAGCGAGACCGCCAAGTACAACCGTACGGTGTGGGAAAAAAATGCGCTCACCGTCGAGGTTCTGAAGTTCATAGATAACGTAGACATCAGCGGAACTGTCTCCTTCCCGGGAGAAGGAAGCCAGCAGGGAACATTTCAGAAAGACAAAACACTGTCACCAACCGCCATCGCGGCCGGTGTGAAAATCCATCAGATCGGGTACTCGGAAGCCAGGGGATCCTACAAGATCACATACGAAAAGAGGCACAACTACGAAGGGATCGCCAAATTGAACACTCTCAGTGCCCGAAGCTTGGGTGAACAGCAGGTCGTTCTTTCCTTCCATAACGCGGAGGACACCATCAGGTATGCGTACGTGAACGCGTGGTGCGACGTCAGGCGGGGCTGAGGAGCACAGGAGCGAACCATGGGCTGCGCCAAGAACTGATCAGCCACTCGTCCGGAGTGGACCACCCCCTGTACGCGCTGGTGTGGTTCCCGACACGATCCTGGACTGGGACGCTCGCCCTACAACATGGCGGTTGGTCAGCTTGTCGCGAGAAGCGGACAACGACGTCGTTGTCGGCAGAGGTCGGGGGCATTGTCCACGGCGCGAGTGCGGGCGACCACCAGACCGCCGACCGCTGCCACTGGTGGAGCAGAGCGCGGCGGCGCCCAGGACGCAGGCGGCCCGCCTGGTATCGGACCGGGGCCGGCACAGCGCGTGGTCGGGTTGAACCACGGGTGATGTAGGCGCGGGGTGCACGTGCGGGTCTAGCGGGCCAGGATCCTGCGCAACCGGCGCGAACCTCGTCGGCACGAACCTCAGCCGCGCGCACCTTTGGGGGCGCGCCTAATGAGAAGACCATCATCGACGACGTCAAGACCGGTGAGGACTCCGAGGGCGCGTGGTGGCGGCCGGGCCGACCAAGTCTCATGATCGGGAACGGCTGCCACCACAAGGACTACGTGTCGCGGCTTGGGTGATTTTCACCGACCATGGCTAATGGCGCTCCACAAACCGTCGGGGATGCCATCGAGCCGCAGCTCGGCCACTGCGCACCTTCGTCATCGTCAACTCGGACCACCCCGACCACACCGTTCTGGCCGGGACGCTCCGGGAACACCTGCGCTGGCGCAACGCCAACGCACGCCACCCCGACATCCTCGACGCACAACGCCGCGAACAAGCACGCGTCCGCAGCGAACGCCACCGACGACGGGGCCGACCACGATCCCAGGCGGCCTGGCCAACCCGGCGAACCTGAGTGGCCAACGCACTAGGCGCCCCCACCCCTGGGGCCTCACATACTGCGAATGGTTCTTTCTGATTCACCCGAATGGCCGATGACGCTGCTGTGGGGATCACGCGATCACTCCAGCAAGTGATCCGCATCACTCGGCAGGGGGTTCCTTCGATCCGTCGCCCGGTCGGGCCATGACGCGCTTCGTGCGGGCGGTCGGGATCGGCGGGAACCGCTGGAACGACAACAAGGAAGCCCCCTGTGGGGTCGTGGTGAAGTTCCCTGGCAGGACAGCCACGGGACCGCACCCAGGGGGCGGAAATGGAGCTAGTGATGAACCGTACCCGCCGTATCCTCACCGCAGCAGCCTGTCTGCCAGCCGCCCTGCTGATCGGGCTGGGCATGGCCGGCACCGCCTCGGCCCAGACAGTCAACTGCCCCAGTGTCAACCTGAACGGCCTCGCCAGCGTCGACTGCAAGGTCCAGGTCCAGGACAACAACAACAACAACGTCATAATGATCATGGTCGACGGGACCGTTGCTTCGAGCAGTTCCGATCTTGACCGCCTCCTCGACCTCCTCGCCGCGAGGCTTGGGATTAATGGGTGATCGAACTCTTCGCGGTACCGTCAGATGGAGCCTGACGTCGCGCTGGATGGCACCGCTCACCGAGCGTGGTGATGGACGCGTTCACATCGGTGCGTGAACGGTGCAAGTGTGGCCGGGGACCCCAGGAATGCTCTTGCGGTCCCCGGCGTCACGCAACAACTCTGCGCACGAACCTTCACCACCCTGACGTCCTTCAGTGGATGTTCCCGGCCGTCAGTGCGCACTCCGCTGGAGCACGCTTCATCCCCCATGGAGAACCATCCCGCGCTGCGTTCGGCCATGCCGGTCAGAGGGGCTTGCGCAGGCGCTGCGTGGAATAGCTGCCCTTCTGTGTGGCCGAGGTGACCTCCGCTGCCGCGCAATCGAGCAGGATTGAAGGTCCGCTGCTTTCACAACCTGGCCAACTCGGTCCGAGCGCAATCTGGTCGCGTGTGGTCGTTGACGTTCAGGAGCAGATCGACGATGTCGATGGTCTCCCGAAGACCGATAGCCCTCGAACTGGACAGCGACCTCGCTCACCAACGCGCAGGTCCCCGGCGGGCCGTCCCGCCCGCCCCTCGGAGTGGACGCTGACCGCCACCACCTCATGTCGCGGTGATGTGCCGGGCGACGTCTTGGCGAGACCCCTGATCTTCGATAGGCCTGGGGTCGCGGGCGCAGGCGCGGTCGACCAGGACGGTGAGCCACTCGTTGACGCCGACGGTGTGTGCGCGAGGCGCAGGCTGTGGGCGACGTCGAAGACCCGGTCGTGGCGGTAGCCGAGTTGCTTGATGTCGAGGCCGTCTTCGGCGGCGAGCACGGCCGCGCCGGCGGGTGCCAGGACGTCGTAGTGCATGGGTGCGGTGCCGAGTGTGACGAAGGGCTGGAAGCGGTCGACGACGCCCCACGGGTAGAGCTCGCGCAGCCGCATCCGGCCGGATCGGAAGCTGGGGAAGGTCAGGGCGGTGATCTGGTGGGCGGTGAGGACCTTGTGTTCCCAGAGCATCCGGGCGATCCACTTGTCGCGCGGTGTCAGCCGCCACGCCAGCACGGCCTGATCGGATGCGGTTCGGGCGGCGACGCGTGGACGTTCACCGCTCAAATCCTCGGCGGCAGGTGAACCCGTACTCCCCGGCATGCCGGTGTGAGGACTCCACCGCACTACGGGCTTGTGGGCGACTCCAGCCCACAGAACCGACTCGTTCGAGGCCTCGAACCGGATGACCGGCGCTTCAGCCGCGGCATCCTCTAGATGCACAACGGAATCCAGGTCGCGCCGGGTTCGACAACCTTGTCCCGGTGGGCGTGGCGGACCTACACCCATCCGGCGAGCGCCGCCGAGAGCGTGGAGCCGAACACCGTTCGCAAGATCATGATCGCGAGCAGCTACTGGTCGTCGCCACCGACTACGAGCCAGAGCCGAACGTGTTGTGCAGCCCGAAGCGGCGGTGCCCCTGACCGAAGCGGCGAGACCTCGGTCAGGGGTCGTCCGCCTGCCGTCAGGAGATGGGGCGTTCGTCGACGACGTCGATCAGCTTTCCGGTGCGCTGGTTGGTCGTCAGGTCGGCGGGGCGGACCCATTCCGCCGTGATGGGGTGGATGACGCCTCGCTGGACCGCGGTGGAATAGGCCGGGCTGGCGGCGTAGACCGCGTCGATGATCGTCTGGTTCAGGTCGTCCGGGGCGCCGTTCGCGGCCAAGCGGAGGATCAGGCCGTCCTTGCCGTCCCATCGGCGGGCGATCATCTGGGTACCGGTGATGACCCCATCCCGGTCAGCGCGGGCGATGACCGTGCGGATCTCGCCGGGGCGCAGGACGTCGAGGCCGACCTTGATGGAGTCCTCGGAGCGGCCCAGCAGACGGAACCGCAGGTGCTCGGGGTCGACCCATTCCGCTCGGTCGCCGACGGGATAGCGGATGACGGGCATGAGGGTGCGCGACATGTTGGTGGCGACCAGCCTGCCCGGCACACCCGCGGTGGTGATCGGCTCGCCGGTGTCCTCGTCCAGCAGTTCGATGAGGCTGTAAGGGGCGAGCGACTCGTGCACGCGCACGTCGTCGCCGGCGACCGGGGCACCGAGAGGGCCACCGTCGACGGCGGCGTAGCCGAGGGAGCCGATGCGCGCGTTCGGAAAGGCCTTGGCGAGCACCGTGCGGACATCGTCGAAGAGGGGTTCGCCCGCGAAGAGGAGCAGCTCGATGGAGTCGGCCGCCTCGCCGCGTTCCAGGAGGAGGTCGGCGACCTTGACCAGGGTGGTGGCCATGCCGCAGGTGACGTTGACGTCGAACTCCTTGATCGTGGCGGCGATCAAGTCGACCGGGGCGGTGCCCGCGATCGGCAGTCGCAGGTTCTCCACCGATGCCTTGGCCAGCACGTCGTTGGTGAACAAGAAGCCGCTGTAGAGCTCACCCGCGACGAACAGGTTGGCCACCCGGTGGCCCGCGCGCAGTCCGGCCTTGATCAAGCCGGTGCCGAACGCGACGGCCGCGTCGGTGTTCTCCTCCTCGTCCCAGGGCGAGAACTTCGGCGCGCCGGTGGTCCCGCCGGACTTGTACACAATCCCGTTCGTCAGCGGCCTGGTGAGCAATCGGTTGTCCGGGAACGTGTTCGCGGCCCAGAACGCCTCCTGGTCCACGACCGGGAGCTGCCGCAGATCGGTGACGGTCTCAGGCAAGTCGCGGTAGAGCTCTGCGTAGAACGGGGAGTTGCGTCGTGCGTAGTCGACCAGCGTTTGCAAGGACTTGGCAGGCACCTGATCCTCTTCTCACGATCGGTTCGGTCAGGACTGGTCGAACAGCTCGGTCAAGGTGACCCGGTCGACTTTGCCGTTCGTGGTGAGAGGAAACGCGTCCACCGCGCGCACGTCGGCCGGGATCATGTAGTCGGGCAGTGTCGCGGCCAGGGTGTCACGCAGGTCGTCGGGAACACCGCCGGGTGCGATCACCGCGGCCTTCAGCGACCGGGCGACGCTTTCACCGTGCACGATGGCGACGGCTTGGTGTATGCCGGGGTGCGCGAGCAGGGCGTGTTCAACCTCGGCGAGTTCGACACGGTGACCGTTGATCTTCACCTGGCGGTCGGCGCGGCCCAGGAACTCGATGTCGCCGGACGGGGTGAGCCTGCCGAGGTCGCCGGTGCGGTAGACCCGCCTGGGCTCTCCGTCGAGCTCGACCGTGACGAACCGGTCGGCGGTCAGGTCGGGGCGGCCGGCGTAGCCGATCGCGAGTCCTGGGCCGGACACGCAGATCTCGCCCGGCTCGCCCGGTGCCACCGAGGCGAGGTCCGGGCCGAGGATGGCCACCTCGCGGTGCGTGATCGCCCGGCCGATCGGCACGGAGGTCGCGTCCGGAGCCAGGTGGGCGATCGGGAACGCGGTTGCGACGACGGTTGTCTCCGTGGGCCCGTAAGCGTTGGTGATCGACAGTCGCGGCAGCCGCTCGCGCGCCGCGCGGACATGCCGCGGCGACTGCGGCTCACCGGCGATGACCAGCGCCGACAACGGCTCCAGCAGGTCCGGTGCGCTGTCGACGATCACGTTGAACAGGGCGGTGGTCAGGGTCAGCGTGTTGACCCCGTTGTCGTTGATGGCCGCGCGGAGCCTGCCCGTGCTGGGGAACGTGCCGTCGAACAACACGCAGGTGCCGCCGTGCAGCAGCGGACCCCACAGCTCCACAGTCATCCCGTCGAAGCTCGGCGACATGTGCTGCAGCAGCACGACGTCGGCTGACAGGCTCAGGAAGTCAGCGGAATGGAGGAGGCTGGTGATGCCGCGGTGGGGGATAAGCACGCCCTTCGGTTCCCCGGTCGACCCGGACGTGAAGTTCACGACCGCGGGCCCCCTCGGGTCCACGTCAACGTGAGGTGCGTCGTCGCGCCCCGCGGCGTCGATCTCGTCGAAGCGCAGGTCGGTGACGTGCCCGGGCAACGCCGGCTGGGTCACCGCGTCCTTCACCACGATCGGTGCTGAAGCCAGCTCGACCATCCTGGCCAGCCGAGCCGCGGGCCACGCTGGGTCGATCGGCAGGTAAGCGCCACCCGCTTTGAGAATTCCCAGCAGCGCCACGACGAACTCGGGTGTGCGCGCCATCGCCACGCCGATGACCGTGCCGGGCCTGACCCGCTCCTCCTGCAGGCGCCAGGCGAAAGCGTTGGCGGCACGGTCGAGTTCCCGGTATGTCACAGCACGCCCGCGGAACCGCAACGCCACCGCCTCCGGCACCGCCGCCGCACACCGTGCGACCAGCTCGCCGACCGGCCGGTCCGGAAAGCCCCCGTCCCGCCGCACGTTGGCCTCGATCGCCGCCACGATCGCCGCGAACGTCGGCGCCCGGTACAGCTCCTCCGGCGTCAGGACGTCGACGCCGAACGCGTTCTCCAACTCGGCGAGGAACTTCACCGCGCCAAGCGAGTTGCCCCCGATGACGAAGAAGTCGTCGGTAGGACCGACTGCCTCCCGATCGAGGATCTCCCGCCAGAGCTCGTCCACCGTCCGCGCGACGGCGGGCCGGCTGTCACCCGGATTCCAGTCCACCGGTCACCTCTCGGTCAGATCTCGTCTCGTCCGAACGAATGAGGAGGAACGCGCTGACCGCACCCACCCCGGCCACCAGCACGCAGACCCCGAACAGCAGGGGAAATCCCCCGGTGGCGTTGCTCAGAAGGGCGCTGCCGACGGCAAACCCGCCCTGGCGCAGAATCGTCATGATCGCCGCGACGGACCCCGCGCGGTCCGGTGGCGCGGTCGCGATGAGCGCGCCGGTCACTTGGTTCTGCACCGACGCCGCGCCGATCGCGGCGATGATCATCCCGGCGATCACCGCGCCCAGCGAGCGGAACTGGGCGCCCAGGGCGATGGTCAGGCACCCCGCAGCGACCGCAGCCAAGCCGCTGCCGTAGAAGACGCTCTGCCTCGCCCGTGTGGCCAACCGCGTGACCAGATAAGGCACAGCGAACAAGGGCACGGTGAAGAAGAGCATCAGGTACGAGATGGTGTTGATGCCCAACCGCAGGGATGACTCCAGGAACAGCGGCAGGTACACCATCAGCGACCAGTAGCTGACCGCCAGGCACAGCGGCACCAGCGCCAATCCGACGAAACCGCGCACCCGGAACAGGCCGAGGTCGACGGCCGGGTGGCGGACCCTGCGTTCGACGAACACGAATCCGGCGAAGAGGGCCAGCAGGACGGCCGCGACGATCGGCCAGCTCAGCCTCGCCGAGCCGACGACCGGGCCGTAGAGCAACAGCCACGTCGTCAGGAAGAGCAAGGCGCTGAAGACGGCCAGGCCCAGCACGTCCAGCGGATTGTCCTTGCGGGCCCCCCGCTGCTTTCGCGCCACGAGACAGCCCGCGATGATGAACACGCAGACCGGGACGTTGATCACGAAGATCCACTCCCAGCCGAGGGTGCCCGCGATGATTCCGCCGAGACCGGGGCCGAGCACCAGCGCGGAACCCTGGATGGTCCCGATGAGAGCGAACGCACGCACGCGATCGGCCTTCTCGGTGTAGTGCGTACCGACCAGCGCGAGGCCGCCGCAGACGATGAACGCCCCGCCGATTCCCTGCAGCACGCGGCCGCCGACAAGCACGCCGAAGTGCGGGGCGAACGCGCACGCCACCGACGCGATCCCGAACAGCGCGGCGCCGGCGATGACGGAGAGCTGGTGGCCGTACCGGTCGGCGAGACCGCCCGCGACGATGAGCATGACGGTCAGCGCGAGGCTGTAGCCGTTCATGACCCAGACCGAACCGGCGATGTCCACCGTGAACTGCGTGCCGATGTCGGCGAGCACGAGCGACACCGCGGTCACGTCGAAGGTGGCGATGAAGCCACCGAGACCCATGACCACGGCAGGCACGTACTTCGCCGCCCCGAGGGGCCGCGCTCCGATGGCGGTGGGGTTATGACTCATGGAGAACTCTTGTCAGCAGGCGCTCGTACTCGCTCACCAGCTCCACGGCTTCATCGCGAGTGAACACGTTCTGGGAGAACTGCCAGAACATCCGCGCGCTCCCGGCATCACGGGTCGCGCTCGGCGGGATCACCACGACGTTCATGTCGAACTTCGCGGACTGGTTCTGGGCCTCTCGGATCTCAGCGGTCGCCGCGCCGAACCGCAGCCGTGGCACTTCCGAGTCGTGGAAACTGAAACAGTGCTGGAAGACCGGGTTGCGACCGCGTTTCTGCCTCAGGCGGAGCCTGCGCACGACGAGCGACAGCGGCACGTCGTTGTAGCGCAGCGCCCGGAACAGTGAGGACTGGACGCTGCGGACCACGCTGGGGAACGGGTCCGCTCGCCCGACCGCGATCCGCACCGGAATGGTGTTGACCACCATGCCGATGAGCGGTTCCAGCTCGGTTTCGGTCCGTGCGTTGACGGCGGTGCCGACACAGAAGTCGGTCTCGCCGCTGAGGTCGGCCAGCAGCCGGGCGTAGGTGCTGAACATCAGCACGAACGGCGACACCGCCAGGTCGCGAGCCCGGTCCCGGATGCGGGCGAAGGTCTCCTCCGGCAGCGTGATCTCCAGGTTGTGGCCGTCGAGGCGGCCCGTCCCCGTGGACACCCTGCCCGGCGTCGCCTCCCCGGCGCCGGCGAGATAGCCGGTCCAGAAGTCGACCGCCCGCCGGCCGTACTCACCCTCCATCCGGCTGCGCTGCCAACTGACGAACTGCTGGTACTGCCCCGGCAGCGGGGGTAGATGGGGACATGTGCCGTCCAGCACGGCGTTGTAGGCGCGCTGGACCTCGTCCCAGAGCCTGCCGAACGACCAGCCGTCGTGCACCACGTGATGCTCGACCTGCAGCAGCACCCACTCGTCGGCGCCGAGCCGGACCGCGTCAATGCTGAGCAGGGGCAGCCGGGCGGTGTCGAAGACCGTGTCCTGCAGTCGCAGTCGCAGCGCCGCCAGCTCGCGTTGCCGCTCGGGCTCCGGCAGGGCGGACAAGTCGTGGACCGGAATGGTGAACGCGAACGGAGGGTGGACGGTTGCCCGGTAGCCGTCGTGGGCCAGGTGGATCGTCGTACGCAGCATCTCGTGCCGCTCGATCACGTGCGAGACAGCCCGTTCCAGAACGGCCGGGACCCACTTGCCGCGGACGCGGATCTCCGCTTGGGCGTTGTAGGCCTGATTACCCGGGTAGAACGCGCTCAGCAGGCAGATCTGTTCCTGGTTGTAGGACACGCCGGGCGCAGGCTCGTGGTCGGAGATCCGCCGCCGCACCCCGGCCTGGCCGGCGGTCACGCCTTCCTCGCCACGAACAGGTAGCGGTACTGCTCGATGCCCGCCTCGTAGGCCGCCTCGGCGTAGCGGAACTCGAACAGGTCCTGGCTGCCCTCGGCGGCGAACCGCTCCCGCAACGACTCGAGCACCTCGACCTTCTTCTTCCAGTGCGCGTTCTCCTCGCGGGAGAGGTCGACGCACTGGTGACTGCCGAACAGCTCACGAAGTAGCGTCGCGAGTTCCGTGCGCTCGGGGCTCCACGTCTCCGGCGTGAACGTGCGGATCGGGAACGTCCGCACGATGCCGACCCGCAGGTCCTCGGTGCCGATCTCCTGGAAGCGGCGCAGCAGCGACTTGAGCGATGCCGCGTAGTACACGGTGTCGATCGAGATGATGTGGGTGAACGTGCCGGGTGGGAAGGTGAGGTCGTTGGCGTCCTGGACCTCGAAGCTCAACCTGCTGTCGGATTCGGCCAGCCGCTGTGCGTAGGCGATGCCGCTGGCCGACAGGTCCACGCCGATGACCCTGGCGCCGGTCTGCTCGGCGATGTACTTCGAGATCAGCCCGTACCCGCAGCCCATGTCCAGGATCGTGTCGCCCTCCTTCGGGTCGAGCAGGCCCAGCATCCGGTCGATCTGACCGACGTCAGCCATGCCGTGCTGGCCGAGGTTGCGGCCGTAGACCTGTTCGCAGAACTCCGCGTGGGCGGCGCTGCCGATGGCTTTGGCGTAGTAGTGCTCGAAGCGTTGATTGCGGGTCTTCCTGCGCTCGGGCTCGTTGTAGCCCAGCAGCCGCTCGGTCTGGGTCGTCGACCCGTCCGGCGCCCGCTCCTCCACGACCTCGGTGACGTCCTCGGCCCGCAGCACGCAGTCGACGAACGCGGTCAGGGTGGGGTTCTCGACCAGCGCGAACAGCGGCACGGACTTGCCCAACTCCTGTGCCACCTGGGTGACCAGCAGCATTGCCGAGAGCGAGTGGCCGCCCTCGGTGAAGAAGTCGGTGGAACCAGTGATCCGGCTGACGTCGGTGTTGAGCAGCTTGGCCCACATCGGGGCGATGGCGTCGGCGGCGCGCTGGTGCGCGTTCGTGGTCGATGTGGTCATCGTTGAGCCTTCCCGAGGACGGTGAGCACGGCGGCTCTGTCGACTTTCTGGTTCGGTGTCAGCGGCAGGGCGTCGATGATCTTGAGACTGCTGGGCACCGCGTAGGCCGGTAGCTGTTGTTCGAGGTGCTTGCGCAGCAACGCCTCTGTGAGGTCGTGGCCGCTGGTGGCCACAGCCACCAGCGCGTGGGATCCGTGCTCGCGGACGGTCGTCACGTACGCCGCGACCACCATGGGGTGATTGAGGATCGCCGCAGACACCTCGCCGAGCTCGACCCGGTTGCCGCGGATCTTCACCTGGTCGTCTTTGCGGCCGACGAAGACGAGATTTCCCGCCTGGGTGCGTCGGGCGATGTCGCCGGTCCGGTACAACACCGTTCCCACCTGGAACGGATTGGCGGTGAACGCCGGCGAGTCGCCGTCGAGATATCCGGGGGCGATGCCTTTCCCGGCGAGGCAGAGTTCGCCTTCGTCACGCGCGGGAGTTCCGTCGTCCGCCACCAGGTGAACGCGCATTCCAGGAATCGGTACACCGATCGGAACGGACCCGTACCGGTCTGTCTCCGGGTCGAAGGTGTGCGTGACGCAACCGACGGTGGCCTCGGTGGGGCCGTACTCGTTGATGATCTCCACGCCGCCCAGCCCGCTGTGCACACGTGCGGCGAGTTCGGAGGACAGGTCCTCCCCACCGACGATCAGCCGCCGGATGTGCCGCTCGCCGATGTGCATGCGGGACAACAGGTACAGGTAGGACGGAGTGATCTTGACGATGGTGATGCGCCGGTCCGCCAGAATGCGCTGGATCACCATGGGGTCGCGGACACCGTCGTACACGCCGATCGAGGCACCTGCGGTCAACGGCGGGAACAGGCATGTGACGGTGAAGTCGAACGCCAGTGTCGTGTACAGCGCGACCCTGTCGTCCGGCGAGTCGATGTAGCGGTCCCGGGCCCACGCGACGTAGTTCGCCAGGTTGGCGTGGGTGATGCCGACGCCCTTGGGCTTTCCCGTCGTCCCGGAGGTGTAGAGGACGTAGGCCAGGTCCGACGGCGAAACGGGTGCCGTCGGTACCGCGTCGCCCGCCCTGCTCAGCCCGTCCACGGCTAGTTCGGCCAGTCCGAACCGGCTCGCCAGTTCCGCGTTCTCTCTTGAGTGGACAATCATCGTGGCGCCGCTGTCCGACACGATGAGACCGATCCGGTCGATCGGATTCCTCGTGTCGAGTGGAATGTAAGTTGCTCCCAGCTTCAGCACAGCGAGTACTGACGCGACCAGGTCGATGCCGTGTCCTATCGCGAGACACACCCTGGTGCCCGGCACACACCCGAGTGCGCACAGGGCGCTCGCTATCTCGCTGACCCTGCGGCCCAATGACGCGTAGTCGAGCTCACCACGCTCATCTGATACGGCGACCCGCTCGTTGTGCCGCACCATGGTTTTTTCGAACCACGTGTACAGATTCGCTTCCTGTGTCGCAGGGCTGACTCCGCGCAGCATGAATCCCCTTGATGTTGCGTTGCGCCCATGAATCCGCAATTGCGGTCGCCGAGTGAACAGCAGTTCCCTGAAGAGCGGGAACCTGAGCCGTTGCCGATCAGCGGTGGCGTGGCTGACTGTCCGGTGATTACTCGAAAGGCGCGAGGAGCCACCTAGTCGGCTCGTCTGGCCGACCCGGTCAATCGACCCTGCGGTCCATCATGCGCCCCCTCGTTCTTCTTTATCGCCCCGTGCCTCGATCTTGACATGGGAACTCGCCCATCGCAACGCCCCTCTTCGGTAGCCGCCAATTGGCCCACAATGCTTGACCAATAGTCATTATGTTATTCATCTATCGGCTTGATCCCAAGATTCGTATTGATCTTGGAATCGAGCCGCTTCTGGGGAACGAAGATGACGCACGCAATTGGGGGATTGATCGTTTCGCTCACTACGCCGAGCATGCCGCCGCATGTCCGAGCAGTCCGGGGAACAGAGGGCTTAGTACAGCGCGATGTGGGGTGGTCTCTCCTGGATGAACAGAAGAGACCACCCCACATCACTGAAGAACCAGCGGCCGCGTCGTGACAAGCACGCGGTGCTGCCTGGAAACTGCTACCAGATGCCGCTCAGCGCGCCCTTGCAGCCGACCTCGACAGTCAGCGAGGTACCGTTTCTGGGCAGGTTGATCCGGTTAGGACTTGATCTTCACGAGCTTGGTGCCACCGCTCACCACCACCGGCAACGCGGCAGCCCGGTCCAGCGCCCGGCCGGCCGTACCCGCGGGGTCCAGGCAGGCATCGATCAGCAGCGCGTCCACCGGGTCCGCATCGAACCGCCGTCGCCCCAGGTACCGGACGAGCCGCTCCTGCTCGTCCGGATGAGACCCGCGGCTGCGCAGCAAGGCCAGCAGCAGCGCGGATTCCAGCACCCGGCCGCCGCACCGGTCATCCACCACGCCGATGGCGTCCGTCGCGACCGCCAGGTGCCGCGCGAGTGCCCGCGCACCCCTCCCGTAGGCGTCAGCAGACATGGAACCCGCTGGATTGCGGTGCGTTTCCCGTTGCCACGCAAGTGATCCGTCTCGGAACTGGCCGATCAGCGCCGCCCACTCGCCACAGGCTTCGCGGTCGAAGTCATCTCGGCCGCTGCATGCCGTGAGGTCCCCGGATGACGCGGAGACGTGGGTGTCCGCGTTGTGCGGCGGCATCGCCACGATCGTGCCGACCTGGGGCGGGTTCTCCCGCGAGAACGACAACATCGCGCACCGTGAGCTGTGCTCGGAATGCTCGTGGGAAGTGGCGTTGGAACATGGCACCGCCGCCATCGAGCTCGCTCATCGACGGCGGGGGCGCCTACCTCGAGGGGTGGAGACGGGCGCTTCCGGACCTGCTGCTCTACCGACGCGTCATCGAACGGCTCCCGCAGCTCGGCGACGAGAACGAGGTCGAACACCACACCGCGGCCAGCGTCCTCGGACACCTCACCCGGCACGCACCGGTGATGCTCAGCTACGACGACTGCGCGGAAGAGGCCTGCGAACACGAGGACACCGTCGACTGTCAAGGCCCAAACCCGAACGCGGTGTGCCTGGCTTGCTCGATCCCGGCGGGGCCTGGGCGGGTGAGCTGGAAGGGATGGTCTCGATCCCGGGGTCGCAGGGTGCGGGGTGCTGCCTGCGGTGGCCGCGTACTACGAGGTGACGTCATGACGCTGCGAGGTGGCCGTCTTCCTCGCGCATCTTGGCCCGACCGCCGGCGCGCACGACGTCGAGGCGATCGCGAAACACCGACGCGGACTCCGGGCGCCGAGTCCGCGCGGGTGTGATTCGCCCGTCCTCGCCGCTCACCTCAAGTCTTGATAGCGCCTTGGCGCACAACTGGCTGACTCGATCTCCGTTGGAACGAAAGGATCGATGTGTCGCTTGTGGACTGGGAGCGCGCCATGGGCACTGCTGCCGCGACAGCGGCTGGGATGGCGGGGCTACTCGGCTCCAGGTACGGGCCCACGCGACGGTGCCCTCAGCCATTTCGGTGTGCTGACGCATTGCGTCGGATGGGTTCGGAGTGAACGGCCCTTCCTGATCGCAGTAGCACGAAGCGCTGAGGGGAAGTCAGCCGCGTTCTGGCCGAGAATTTGTAGTCTCCGCTGGTTCCGGTGCGCTTACGGCCTGTGCTGCGGTATCGATGTCGGCGAATGCAGGCGCCACGAGAACAAGCACGGCGATCAACGTCTTGCCTGGTTTCTATCGTATGTTCCCCTGACATCAGCTGACATGATGTTGGTGAGGAACGCGAGCAGGTGCGTGGTCTGCTCGCGCTCCCCGCATCGGACTACGCCAGACCGCAGTCCGGTAGCGCATCGGTGTTGTCGGCGATGTCGTCGTCCCAGATGTAGCCGGCCGTGTTGGCCCACTGGACTCCGTTGCGGCCCGCCAGGTGCCTGCCCAGCACGAGCCGCTTGCCCTTGTTGTCAGTGATTTTGCAGATACCGTTGACCAGCTCGCCTGCCCATGCCGTGCCGATCCGCGGCGTGCTCAGGCCGGGACCGGAGTACATGGCGGTGTCCCGCGAAGGTCGCAGATCCCGTCCGATGCTGGAGCAGGGGGGAAGGAAGCTGGTGTCACCGTCGATGTCGTCTGCCCAGATGTAGCCGGCAGTGTTGGCCCACTGGACTCCATTGCGCCCAGGCCGCTCGATTGCCAGCACGAGCCGCTTGTTGTTGCTGTCCAGAATCTGACAGGCGACGCCGAGGTTGTCGCCTCTCCAGGCGGTCCCGATGCGTGGCGTGCTGAGACCGGGGCCCGAGTACATGGCAGTGTCCCGCTTCGAGGACATGCGCCATCCGATTCCCAGTGTTCCCACTGATGACGGTGGCGTGGCGAGGGTGCTGTCGTTGACGTTCACCGGCGCCGCGTTGCCCGTAGTGGTGAGGCCGGCGAGCAATGCCAGTGCGGCCAGCGTAACGACCGGCGCTCGGCGCATTTTCTGCAGTAGTCGCATGTGAGTCCTTCGATGCACTTGTTCGTCGTGGTGAGGTCGCCTTCTTACCGGCGTGACCTCGGTTCGAGATGGTGGTGGGCCTTTCGTGTAACCTTCGGTGTTTCCTGAAGTCCGCAGGTCATGGCCACTATCCAGAGGTAGACACGGGGAACTGTGGAGCTGCGTCTATTGGTCGAGGTGGCTCAGTCGACTCCTGCTGGTTGTCGGAACACTAATCGGTGGTCCGCGTACCGGTCTTGGAAAAATGTAAGATGGATATGGGCCTGCGCAGCACTGCAGGGCGTGCGGGTGGAGGGCAAGAGGCAGATCTTGCGTGGAGACCTTCGTCAGAGGCGGCGGAGCCGCTCACGAAACCCGCGGTCACCGCGCTGAACGTCGGGCACCCCGGGATCGCGGTTGCAGCGGCGCGGTGTTGGGCATCGCCTCGGGCCAATGGTTCATTTGGTCGCACCCGAACTGGCCGATGTCGTATCCGGCGTCATGATCACGAGGGTTTGCTGCCTCTTTCGGTTCGGTCACGGCCAGGAAGTCCTACCGTGAGCGCATGGCCTGCCATGCTGTTTCGTGCTGCGGATACCGCTCATGGCATCGCCGGAACCAAGGGGAACAGCAGTGGACGAGACTCCGTCGTCCGACGACGAGTTCTGGAAGACCCGGTCGCCGGATCGCCGGCTGGCGCCCTGGGTCAGCTTCTACCTGGATTTCCAGCGAATCACACCTGTGTCAGAGACACGTACCGTGGCCGCGCTGAATTCAGTCGTGGTGGTCATCGATCTGGACACACCGGTTCGGCATCAAGTGGGCGACTCGCCGCTGGCGACGGTTTCCCCCGTCGTCGGGCTGTCGAACACGCCCATGACCTACACGCGAGTGGGCCGGGAGCGAGGGATCATCATCGAACTGACCCCGCTGGGCGCACGAGCGCTCTTCGGCCTACCACTGCGGGAAATCAGCCGTACCAGTGTGCGATTCGACGATCTCTTGGGCACACGAGCCAGATTTCTCCGGGAAGAGCTGCGGGAGGCACGGGATTCGAACCACCGGTTCCAGATTCTCGACCGGCGGTTGTCGAGCTGGCTCTTGGACGCACCGGAACTGCCCAAGTCGCTCGACCACAGCTGGCGCTGCCTGACGGTATCGGGCGGTGCGGTCAAGGTCGACGACCTCGCGGAACGGGTCGGCCTGAGCCGACAACATCTGGCCACCCGCTTCCACCGGGAGGTCGGGCTGCCACCGAAAGCCGTCGGGCGGATAGCCCGATGCCACCACGCTGTCCGGCTCCTGACAGGCACCAACCCGCCACCGCTGGCCAGGCTCGCCGCGCTCTGCGGATACACCGATCAGGCGCACCTCAATCGAGACTTCCACCTGCTCATCGGTCGCACCCCGACAGCACTGCTGCGCCCCGACATTGCGACCGACTTCTACCTCGGCAGCCTCATCAGCCTGCACCCCACACCACTGACCGGCACGAACCTGGAAGCCGGTCGCCCGCTTTCCTAGCCTGGACCTGCCGGGACTACCAGTTCCCGCCGAGCGACGAGGACATTGCGTCGTGACGGCCGCGAGGCCATGTCCCTGACGCGAGGCGATGAACTCCGCGGTCGGGCCCACCGGCGTCTGCGCCGCGGACATCCGCGAGGCCTGCGACCGAGTCACCGAGCGGTGCGCGGCCGTGGCTGCGCACCTGCCCGCCTGTCACCACGAGACCGTGCTCGCGCTGCTCGACCTGTACGACGCCGCCACTGACCTGATGCGGCGCTGGTCGAGTGCGGTGAGCCTCGCGCACAGCGGAGACCCGGCCGCGGCCTTCACCGCCTCGATCCTGGTCTACGACTTCCGACCCGTGCGCGGGTACGCGATCCGGCTCGCCGAGCAGATCGAGGACGTGGAACAGCGCGCCGGTGCCGCTGCTCTGCTCGCGCCGACATCACAGGCCCCCACAGCTCAGTCGGACAGTTCTCCGTTCACGGGGCGCGCCACGACGCTGGACGGGTCACGGTCGAGACGCAGTCCGCGCCAGGACGGATGCCTCAGGCGACCGTCCACCGTCCACTGTCGAAACTCGACCTCGCCCACCACGACCGGTTCCACCCAGCGTGCGTCGCGCGCGTGCTCACGAGGCACCTCGACGTCGAACGGACTGGTGGGGCGTTCCTGCCGCTCCAGCCTGCGCTGCAGGTCCGCGAGTGCGTCCCGGCCGAACCCGGTGCCGACATGGCCGACGTAGACGAGCCTGCCCTGCTCGTCGTGGGCCCCGAGCAGCAGAGACCCGATCCTGCCCGCGCGATTGCCCTGCCCCGCGCGCCACCCTCCGATGACGACCTCCTGCGTGTAGCGGAACGGCGTTTTCACCCAGGACGGTGAACGCCGGCCGGGCTCGTACCGGGACTTGACCCGCTTGGAGACGATGCCCTCGAACCCGTACTGGCTCGCCACGTGCAGCACGTCCGCCGGGTCGGTGTCCATGAACGTCGGCGGCACCTGCACCGCGTGATCGCCCGGCAGCTCCAGCTGCACGAGCAGGGCACGGCGGACGTCGTAGGGCGTGTCGATGAGCGACCGCCCGTCCAGGTGCAGCAGGTCGAACACGAAGTAGGCGATGCGCGGCCGGGTCCGCCGCAGCTCCCGCACCCCGGCGCCGGCCTTGGTGCGCTGTTGCAGCAGCTCGAAGTTCGGCCGGCCTTTCTCGTCGAGGGCGACGATCTCACCATCGAGCACCGCGGTGCGGTGGTGCAGGAGCTCCGGCAGGATGTTCAGCTCCGGAAACCGGGCAATGAAGTCCAGGTCGTTGCGGCTGAACACCCGCACACACCGGCCCTCGCAGTGCGCGACGCCCCGGTAACCGTCCCATTTGAACTCGGCGGCCCAGCCCTCGCCCTGCGGCGGGGTGCCCGGCGTGGCCAGCATCGGCCGGATGAGCTCCAACGGCTTGCCAGCAGGCGCGGCACTCCCCATCAGGCAGCCCTCCTTCGCGCATCCCTTCCAGTCATGGTCGGTGAGAATCGTCCAGGTCGCGACACGGAGCTCGTGTCGTGGCAGCCGTCGCGATCATGATCCACGACTTCCGGCCCGTCCGCGTGCACGCGCTCCGACTCGGCGCGCAGCATTCGCCGATCGGTCAGGCTGCAGCGTTACGACTTCGTAAAACCAAACCCGCCACAGTGGACAGTGTTCGTGGCGACCTGGAGGCGTCAGCTTCGGCATGGCGCTCGCGCCGTCACTGTTCGGCGATTCCGGCGATGAGTGAACGCCGTGCCGCACGGCGGGCAGGTAGCAGCGCGGCGAGTGGAGCGGCCAGCAACGCCGCGCCGAACAGGACCCCGAGCCGCTCCCACGGCAGCGTGAACGGCATCGGCTCGCCCTCGGTCGCCACGATTCCGGCGATCAACCAGGCCGAGCCGACGCCGAGCAGCAGCCCGGACAGCGCGCCGATCAGTGCGACGAACACCGCCTCGACCGCCAGGCTCGACCGCAGGCCGCCCCTGGTGAGTCCGAGGGCACGCAACAGAGCTGACTCGCGAACCCTCTCCAGCACCGACAGCGAGAGCGTGTTGGTGATGCCCGCGAACGCGATCAGCACCGCCAGCGCGGTCAGCCCCCAGAGCAGGTTCAGCGTGCGCCGGAGCGGCTCCGCCAGCTGCTCGCGGAGATCAGCGCTTCCGCTGAGCCTGGCCAGCGGCGCGGTGGTGAGGACCTGCTCCACGGCTGAGCGCACGGCCGTGTCGTCGGCCCGGTCCGCGAGCCCGACCAGCACGCTGTGGTCGTAACCGCTGTTCTCCAGCTCGATCGCCGGCATCTGGGCGAGGTCGACCACCGCCATGCGCAGGTCCGCACCCGGCACCTGGACGCTGTCGAACACCGCGACCACCCGCAACGGCACCAAGGCGCCCGCGTTGCCCGCCTGCACCGTGTCGCCGACCACGAGACCGGTCTGCTCGGCCAGCTCCTCGCTGATGGCGAGCTGCCCTGGCCCGAGGTGGTCGAGCCGGCCGGACAGCACCGCCGGGCGCAACAGGGTCCCGACGGCGTCGCCGCGCACGGCGGACAGACCCCAGGCGCCGTGCTCGCCCAGTGTTGCCGAGAACGACTGCATGGGTGCCGCCGCGGCAACGCCCGGCACGGCGGCGATGCGGTCCGCGAGGTCCCTGGGCAGAGGACGCTGGATGAGCACCGACGAGATGACGAAGTCCGCCTTCAGCTGCTCGGCGAGCCCTTTGGTCTGGCCCGCCTCTAGTCCTGCGGTCACCGTGGTGACCAGCGAGACGACGGCCAGTCCGATCGTGAGCGCGGCAGCGCTGGCGGCGGTGCGCTTGGGGTTGCGGTCGGCGTTGAGCGCGGCGATCTTCGCCGGCATGCCGAGCAGCGGTGAGGCGATCATGCCCAGTGCGCGCACCACAGGACCGGCGACCAAGGGGCCCGCGGCGAGCACCGCGCCGAGCAACGCCACCATCGCGACCATCGCGAGACCGGCGCCGTCCTCCGCTTCGGCCCGCAGCGCGACCACCGCCGCGGCCACGCCGGCTGACAGCAGGAGGATCGCGACGGCGACTCGCGGTCGACCCGCTCGGGCGGTCTTGCCCTCCAAGGGCGTGCGCAGGGCCTCGACCGGGGCGATTCGCGTGGCGGCCAGGGCCGGCAGCGTCGCGGCGAGGGCCGTGATCACGATTCCCACCGCCAGGGCCGCGACCGCGGTGCGCCCGGTGAGCGGGAGGTAGATCTCCGAACGGCGCCCGGTGACCGCCTGGAGTGCGGCGGCGACTCCGAGGCCGGCGAACAGGCCTGCGACCGACGCGACCGTGCCCAGCGCCAGCGCCTCGGCGAGCACGCTCGTGAACACCTGCCGCCTTCCTGCTCCGATGCAGCGCAGGACCGCTAGCTCGCGGGCCCGCTGGGTGAGGAGGATCGTGAACGAGTTCGTGATCACCATCGCGGCGACGACCATCGAGAGCACGGCGAACGCGCTGAAGAACCCCTGCAGCCCGGCGGAGTCCGGTGCGATCTGGCTCATCAGTCCCGCCGCTGCCGCCTGTCCCGTCACGACGGAGAGCCCCGGTGTGCTCAGCGCACGGGTCAGGGCGGCGACGAGCTCCTGCTGACCGGTTCCCGGAGCGGCGTGCGCGACGATCTCGCTGATCCGCGCCCCGGGGTCGAGCAGGCGTGCGTCCTCGGGCAGGACGACCAGCTGCGCGGAGCCGAGACCGGAGTCGGACGGCCTGTTGACCTCGCCGACCACGGTGAACGAGTGAGGGCTGCCGTCCTGGCCGAACAGCGTGATCTGCTGCCCGAGCCGGTGGCCGGTGACCTCGTCCCGGTCCACCGCGATCTCCCCGGCCCTGGCCGGGAGCCGGCCCTCGGCGAGGTCGAACGGCCGCAACGACGGGTCGGCGGCGAGCGCGGTCGCGGCCGCGTCCACCGGTCGTCCCGCCGGATCGCGCAGCGGTGCGGACACCGTGACGCGGTGCTCGGCCGCCGCGACGCCCGGCACCCGGCGTACCCGGTCGAGCAGGTCGCCGGTCAGGTCCGGCCCGCCGCGCGAGCTGGTGATGGACGCGTCCACGCCGCGCGTCTCGAAGGCGACCGCCGCGCGCAGACCCTCGGTCGTGGCGTCGGCGAGCACCAACGCCCCGGACACGAACGCGACTCCCAGGGCGATCGCGATGGCGGAGAGCAGCATCCGCAACGGCCGGGCCCGCAGGCCCGCGAAGACCACGCGCAGCATCACGCCCCCAGACCGGAGAGCTCGGCCAGGACGCGGTCCGGGGTGGGGGAGGGGAGGTGGGTTGCCACGCGTCCGTCGGCGAGCAGCACTCCGTGGTCCGAATAGGACGCCGCCACGGGGTCGTGGGTCACCATCACCACGGTCTGCCCCATCTCCCGCACCGAGGTGCGCAGGAAGTCCAGCACCTCGGCGCCGGAGCGCGAGTCCAGGCTGCCGGTCGGCTCGTCGGCGAACACCACGTCCGGCCTGCCCACCAGCGCACGGGCGCACGCGACCCGCTGCTGCTGGCCACCGGAGAGCTCACCGGGCTTGTGCTCGAGCCGCCCGCGCAGTCCCAACGCGTCCACGACGGCCGCGAACCACCACCCCTCGTCGGGGGTGCGGCCCGCGAGCCGCAGGCCGAGCAGGATGTTGTCCTGCGCCGTCAGAGTCGGCAACAGGTTGAACGACTGGAACACGAAACCGATCCGGTCCCGCCTCAGCCTCGTCAGCGCGGCGTCGGAAAGCCCGGTCAGCTCGGTCTTCCCGACCCAGACCTGCCCCGAGTCCACTGTGTCCAGTCCGGCGAGGCAGTGCATCAGAGTCGACTTGCCCGAACCGGACGGTCCCATGATCGCGGTGAACGTGCGGGCGGGCAGTGCGAGCGACACGTGGTCTAGCGCACGCACCGCCGTGTCCCCGTTGCCGTACACCTTCACGGCATCGGTCACTCCCAC
Organism: Nocardia sp. NRRL S-836; assembly: GCF_001279525.1. Classification (GTDB taxonomy): domain Bacteria; phylum Actinomycetota; class Actinomycetes; order Mycobacteriales; family Pseudonocardiaceae; genus Lentzea. The sequence continues at coordinate 122,826 of NZ_LGDY01000100.1, forward strand.
AGCGGCTGGACTGTTCACTGTGCTCCCTGCGTCGGATGTTGTTGTCGTGATCGTGCAGAGGGCGAGCTGAACGACTCCTGAAGCAACCTGAAGATCACTTCAGGGAAGACCGCCGGGATCTGGGACCATCAGGGCATGCGGGTTCTCGTGGTGGAAGACGAACGGCGGCTCGCCGAGACGCTGCAGTGGGGGCTGGAGGCGGACGGGTACGCGGTCGACCTCGCGCACGACGGGCTGGAGGGCCTCGAGCTCGCGCAGATGAACCCCTACAGCGTGATCGTGCTGGACATCATGCTGCCCAAGCTCAACGGCTACCGCGTCTGCGCCGCCTTGCGCGAACGCGGCGTGACCACGCCGATCCTCATGCTGACCGCGAAGAACGGCGAGTACGACGAGGCCGAAGCACTGGACACCGGCGCCGACGACTTCCTGAGCAAGCCGTTCTCCTACGTCGTGCTCACCGCCAGGCTGCGCGCTCTGGTGCGCCGGGGTGCGACCGGCGCGCCGGCGGTGCTCGCGTTCGGCGACCTCGTCCTGGACCCGGCACGGCGCACGTGCCGGCGCGCGGACCAGCAGGTGTCGTTGACCAGCAAGGAGTTCGCCGTGCTGGAGTGCCTGTTGCGCCAGGAAGGACAGGTGGTCGGCAAGCTGGAGATCCTGGAGCAGGTGTGGGACATGGCTTACGAGGGCGACCCGAACATCGTCGAGGTGTACGTGAGTGCCCTGCGGCGCAAGCTGGACACGCCCTTCGGACGGCGCACCATCGGCACGGTCCGCGGTGTCGGCTACCGGTTGGTCGCGGATGAGTAGGCGGTGGTGGCCGGTCGCGGTTCGGCGCAGCACCGCGCTCGCGTCGGTGGTGCTGTGCGCGCTCGTGTTCACCGTGGGGTGGCTGGGCACGCGTGCGTTCCTGGCCGTGCAGCTGGACGCCAACGCGGTGAACTCCGCGACGATCGAGCTCAACCGCATGGCCGCCGCCTACCAGGTGGCCACTGTGGACGGTGGGCGGTCGGCCCTGGCCTCCGCCGTGACCAACGGTGACGCCATGTTCGAGGTGGTGACGGACTCGGGCCAGTCGGTGGTGCGCAGCGAGAACCTGCGCCGGTTGGATCCCGCGTGGACGGCGCTGCCGCCGGCGCCGCGGGGAGTGGGGGCGGACTGGACGACGTCCACGGCCGTGGCGCTGCGGCCCGGTGCGAACCCGGACTGGCGCGAGTACCGCACGTACGAGGTGCTCAGCCGGGTGGTCGACGACGTCCCGGCGGCACTGGTCGAGCCGCTCGGACGTGAGGAGGTGGAGCTGAGCGCGGGCCTGGGCGGTGGGAGCGCCCAGAACACCTACCGGCTCACCTTGCACCTGTTCGTGCTGCCGTGGGACAGGCAACGCGCCCTGCGCTCGTTCGACACCACGCTCGGGTATTTCGTCCCGCTCGCGGTGCTGCTCACCGCCCTGGCGGCGTGGTTCTCGGCCGGCCGCGCGCTGCGGCCGGTGGAGGCGATCCGCAGCGAGCTGGCGAAGGTCAGCGCGACCGGGCTGGACCGGCGGGTGCCCGTGCCGCCCTCCGGCGACGAGATCGCCAGGCTCGCGCTGACGACCAACAGCACGTTGGACCGCCTGGAGCGGTCCCACCAGCAGCAGGAACGCTTCGTGGCCGACGCGAGCCACGAGCTGCGCAGTCCTCTCGCCAGCCTGCGCGCGAGCCTGGAGGTGGCACTCGCGCACCCGGACCGGGTGGACTGGCCCGTCGTGGCGCAGCGGTCGTTGCTGGACGTGCAGCGGCTGCAACGCATCACGGCGGACCTGTTGCAGCTGGCCGCGCAACCGGGGCAGCCGTCGGGCTCCGGCGTCGTCGACCTCGCGGAGGTCGTGCTGGAACAGGTCGCCGAACGCGCGGCGGAACCGGGCGGGCGGGTCGTGGTCAGGTCCGAAATCGCCGGAGCCGCACTGGTCGACGGGGTCCAGGTCCAGCTCGAACGACTGCTGCGCAACCTGCTGGACAACGCGGTGCGCCACGCCGAAGCGGAAGTGACCGTGCGCCTGGGCGCTGAGGCGAACCGGGTCGTCCTCGAAGTGGTCGACGACGGCCTGGGCATCCCGGTCGAGGACCGCGAGCGCGTGTTCGACCGGTTCGCCCGCCTGGACGACGCGAGAACCAGAGACGAGGGCGGCTCCGGTCTCGGGCTCGCACTCGCGCGCGACATCGCGACGCGCCACGGCGGAACGTTGTACGTGGAAGAGAACAAGACCGGCGCACGGCTTGTGGCCCGGTTCCCCACCGCCGGAGGGTGACCGCCACACGGGTTGTTCATGTCCTGTGTGGACAGCTCACGATCGGGAGTTCCGCAGTGATCGGAAGGCCTTCCGGATCTCCTCGACGAGGAGTCCGGGTTGCTCGAGCTCTGGTCAGATGAACCTGCGGATCGCGGCGTGACAGGTGACGTCGCGCGATTCGAAGGACGCTTCACCGCGGAGTCGGGCCGCGGCGTGGCGCTCGCCCACCACTTCGCCGACCTCGTCAGCGCCGACGACCGCTTCGAGATCGCCGCACCGCACCCGTTCAGCCTGGTCTGCTTCCGCCTGCGCGTCACCGACGCCATCGACGCCGAACTACTGCGCCGCCTCAATGCCACCGGCCGGATCCTGCTCAGCAACACCGAGGTCCACCACCGCCACGCCCTGCTCGCCCGGCAAGGGCATCACGCCGTGGACCGTCCGCCGGCTTTGTCAGCTCGGTCATCCGGCAGAACAGCCTTGATCGTGTACGTCAGCTTCGGCGACACTTCTCATCATGGGCAGAGCGGGAATCCTGGACGAGCAGGCGCATGCGGCCGACGTGCTGATCGAGCTTTTCGAAGCCGGGCTTCCCCCAACGGTGTGGTACATCACCGACACGCTCGGCTCGGTTGTCGGTTCCCCGATCGCCGGCATCAGTGACCACGAGAGCTATGCCACCATGGTGCACTGCGCCAAAATCCTGGGGATGCAGCTGGAGATCGTTCCCCCGCGTTCGTACTGGCAGAGTCAAGGCTCTGATGAAGAGCACTCGCCTCCCGCGGTCCTGACCACACCGCACTATGAGAACTACATCATCAAAGGGAACTACCGTGGAGTGCGGTTGTCGTGTGAAGGCTCGGCACGTGCAGGCACCGCGAAGAAGACGAATGTGCCGAAGTTCCGCAAGACCCGTTCGCCGGAACCAGCCGTCACCGCCCAGCTCGAAGCGCTGGCGGCTTTGCGTGGCCTGCTGTCAGCAGACCTGCCGGCCCTCAGCTGGCGGGTCCGCCCCGAGCACGACGAGCCGAGGCTCGCCCCGGAGATCAGCACGTACCAGCGTCGCGGCCAGGCGCGGACCGAGCTCGTCCAGTGGGCAGACTTCCTGGGAACCCGGGTTCGCTACGATCCGAAAAGCCTGTATTCCGTCTCTTTCGGCTTGGCCGAGGTGACAGGATCTGTGGACGGCGTCCCCCTCACGATCACCGCATACCTTCGGCGCCCGCTCTCGGACACCCGGCTGTGGCAGGTGCTCCGCCAGTTCTCCTGACGGAAGCGCCTCGGAAACACTGGGATCAACGGTTCCAGCCAGGCCACATTCATACGCGGCGAACGGGTCCGCATCAACGGTGATCGGCCGCGGTCTCGTGACGTTCCCCCTCTACCTCGATCGCGGTAACCTGGAAGGAGGAGGCGCGGATTCCGGCGTGACAAAACCATGCGAAGAATCCCTGGGTGCACTCCGCAGGGGCCGAATACGAAACCGAACGAGTGATAATTTCGCAGGAACCGCAACCTGTGGCACAGTCGCACCGTTTTGAGGAAAAGAATCTTATCGATGTGAGTCGTGCTCTGGTGGCGGTCGCACTGGCTACCGCTGCTGCTGCGGCAGTTCCCGCGCAAGCGGTGAGCGCACCGATCGCTGTTGAGCATGCGACGGCCCGAACTGCCAGCGGCGAAACCTGCACGCCGGAGAAGGACGAGTACAGCGCCGACAACGGGACGTCGGTCCGTTGGCGTGGTTGCTTCGGCGACCACGGCGGCTCGAACGCCTCCTTCCAGGCCAAGTGCTGGTCCAAGCCGGCCGTTTTCTGGAGTCGCGCCGAGTGCCGTGTCCGAGGCCACTTCGTGATCCGGGATCCGCAGGGCAACCAGGTAAGCGGCGGAAACTTCGGCGTGTTCTCAGATCGGCACAACGAGTGGGGCTCGAACACCTTCCGCTTCAGCTGCGGCCGCACGGCGTCTACAGCTTCACCACGACCAACACCGAGGCGCAGTTGACCCGCTACGATTTCCAGCCTGCCAAGATCCCGGACACCACGGTCAACTACACGATGTGCTGAGCGGCCAGAGCCTGGGGGTTGTTTCGAGGTATGCCCCAGGCCTTGGTCCTCGGGCGCGGTGTCGGGACAATGTGGCGGCACCCGCACCGCGAACTCCCATCCGCCAGCGCGAGCTCGCGCAGCATCCGGCGGCGCTCCAGGCAGGGTTCTGCCTGGAGCGACCGGCCGTCGAGGTGTGCCAAGCCGGAGATGAAGTACTGCGCTGGTGTGGCGGTATGTACTGACCGGCTCGACTTGCCCGGCCTCGCGTCTGGGCGAGGCCGGGCAGCGCGGAAGGCAGTCACTGCGCAGCCGTCGGGCCCCGCTCCTGCGGGCCTGCACCGGTGCTGCCGCATGACGGGTTCCTGTGCCACGCCGAGGTGGTCATCGTGTCGTTGATCCGGCCGGCTGCGCGCCGACGGTGACGTGGTGGACGAGTCGGTCGCCTTCGATCGTGACGCGCCTCTACGTAGGTGAGAGGCGCGTGGCCGCGTCTCCGCTCAGGCCCGTCTACCGACTTGGAGCTCGGCTCGGCGCGCCACGCAGATCCACCAGCAGGAACCACCGAGGCGGGTGTGGCTTCTGCCAGTTCTTCTGCATGGCCATCCGGGCGGTGGGTGCGGTGTTCTTTGCTCAGCCGAGAGTGAGGAAGCCCTGTGAGCACCCAGACGCGGACCCCGGCGCTGTTCCGGTTGCCTGAGGTCGTCTTTCCGTTCCCGCCGTCGGGTCGCACGACCGCGGCCGCGCAGCTGGTCGACGGCGTCATCTGCTGGAGTCACGAGCACGGTCTGGTTGGCCGGCGTGGGCGGGACCGGATGCGAGACTCGGGTGTGCTGGACATCGGCCTTGCGCTGACCGGAGGGGCGCCGGCCGATCGTGCGCTGGTGTTGTTGCAGTGGTTCGTGTGGACGTTGCTGCTCGACGACCGGGTGGACGACGGGCAGTGGGCTGGTGGTGGCGTGCTGGCGGAGTTCGCGAAGGATGCGGCCGGGGTGGTGAACGGGGAACGGCGGTCGCACGAGGATCCGATGCTCCGGGTGCTGGCTGAGGATCTGTGGCCGCGTACCCGTGAGCTCGTCGGCCCTGATCGTCGGGCCGCCTTCGCCGAGCACGTCGTCCGGCACCTGGAGGCGCAGTGCGAGGTCGTCGACCGGCGGGCGGGCGGCGTGCCGATCTCGCTCGACGACTACATCCCGTTGCGGGTGGAGCTGTTCGGCGCGGACATCCTGTTCGACCTGATCGAGGTCATCCACTCGCTGGACGCTGCCGACGCGGGGGTGGTGCGGCGGTGCGCGGGGAACGTGCTGGGGTGGGTGAACGACGTCTACTCCCTGGAGAAGGACCTGCTGCTGGGTGAGGAGGCCAACCTGGTGCGGATCTTGCACGACGAGCGCGGATGTTCGTGGCAGGAGGCGGTGGACACCGCGGTCGCGATGATCGGCGAACAGGTCGAACGGTTCCGCCGGCACGGTGAGCCGCGGGCGCTGGCGTCGCGGCTGGCGACGGCGATGACAGATGTTCTCCTGTGGCACCAGGGGTCCAGCCGTTACCACTGGCGGGAGCGCGGCGGCGGTGCGGTCGACACCAGCCTCACCCCGCCGAGCCTGATCTGGGCCGAGTTCGAGCGCGACCCGTACCCGGTCTACGCACGGCTGCGCGAGGACTTCCCGGTGATGCGGGACGAGCCGTTGGACGCCTGGGTGCTCAGCCGCTACCAGGACGTGCGGACAGCTTTGTGCGACAGCCGTTTCTCCTCCGCGAACTACAGCTGGCAGAGCGGTCCGGTGGTGGGCCGGATCCTGCTGGAGATGGGTGGCTCCGAGCACACCGCGCACCGCGCGCTCATGTCACCGGCGTTCCGCGGCCGCGCGATGAACGCGTTGAGCGAAGCCGCTTTCGACCTCGCGCAGTCCCTCGCCGTCCGCACGGCCGGGCGGATTCGCCGCACCGGCGACGCCGACCTGGTCTCCACGTTCTGCGCTGAGCTGCCGATCCAGGTGATGGTGAGGGTTCTCGGTCTGCCCGCCGGGGACGCGGACGTGGTGCGGCCGTGGGCGAGCGCCGGTATGGCGTTCGTGTCCGACCACCGGCAGGACCCCGCGACGCTCCGCAGAGGGTTCGACGCCAGGGACGACCTCTACGCCTACCTCGCGCCGCACATCAGCGAGCGGCGCGCCGACCCCGGTGACGATCTGCTGTCGGTGCTCTGCACCACTGCCGTGGAAGGCCGGCTGCTCACCGACGACGAGGTGAGCGGGTCGTGCGCCCTGTTGCTCGCCGCCGGTGCCGACACCGCGGAGAAGGGCCTCGCGCTCTTCCTCGCCAACCTGGTCGACCACCCGGACGTCCTCGGCGAGCTCCGCGCGGACCCGAGCCTGGTCGACGCGGCCTGGGCGGAGTCGCTGCGCCGTGACCCGCCCACGCACATGGTGCTGCGGCAGACCAGCGAAGCCGTCGACCTGCCCGGCGGACGCGTTCCGGCCGGTGCCACCGTCGCGTGCATCCTCGCGTCGGCCAACCGGGATCCTCGCCAGTTCACCGAACCCGACAGGTTCGACATCCACCGGCTGACGAACGTCGACCGCGAGTTCGCCGCGTCGGCCGGCCACCTGGCTTTCGGTGCGGGGCGGCACTTCTGTCTCGGCGCTCATCTCGCGCGGCTGCTCGGGCGCACCGTCCCGGTGCTGCTGGCCGAGCTGCCCGGCCTGCGCTGGAGCGACGGCTTCACGCCCGTGTCGTCGGGACTGATCAGCCGCGCGCCCCGGGAGTTGCGTGTGACGGCGAACCTCCAGGAGATCGCGGGTCCTCGGCGTTCGAGTGACGATGTCTGAGGGATGGGACGTGGGTGGAGCGGTGGTTCCGGAGAGGCAGCGCGGTGAGGCGGGGTTGCTCGCGCGGAGGAAGGCGGACGACGAGGAGCTGCTCCGGAGGTTCGTGCGGGCGCACGGTTCACGACACGCCGAGAAGCTGAGGCGGTGGATCGGAGTCGTCCGCGGAGACCTCGGCGCGCGAGGTGTGATCACGGAGTTGTTCGTGCAGTCCAACGGTGAACCGGGTGCGTACTACTACGTCGATCCGGAGCCGGCCGCAGAGCTCGCCGTGCCGCTGGTCGAGCACGCACCGCTGGCCGGGCACGCACCGCTGGCCGGGCACGCACCGCTGGGCTCGGCGCGTCCGCGCACGCAGTCCGTGGGTGACGTGATCCGGCCGATGCCCGGGCGAGCGGCGAGAACGACTCCCGGTGAGTGCACTGCCCCGGGCCAGCGCGCCGAAGCGCCCGGTGCGCGCGTTCTGTGAGTGTTCGGCGAGGGCGTGGCCAGGCCTGGAAGCTCACAGGACGAGGCCGCCGGCGATTTCGATGACCTGTCCGGTGATGTAGCGCGCCCGGTCCGAGGCGAGGAAGCAGACGGTGTGGGCGACGTCCCGCGGCGTGCCGAACCGGCCGCTCGGGATGCGGGCCCGCACCAGTTCCTGGTACTCGGCGGGAATCACGGCGGTCATGTCCGTCTCGATCAGGCCCGGCGCCACCGCGTTCACCGTCACGCCGAAGCCGCTGATCTCCTTGGACAACGCCTTGGTGAAGCCGATGACGCCCGCCTTGGTGGTGGAGTAGCCGGCCTGCATCGCGGAGCCGTGCAGGCCCGCCACCGAGCTGAGATTGATCACCGCACCGGCACCGCGTTCCACCATGGGCCGCACCAGCGGCTGGGTGAGGTTGAACAGGCCGCCCAGGTTCGTCTCGACGAGCTCGTCCCACTCGCCGCGCGGCGTACCCGTGAACGCGCTGCTGCGCGAGATTCCGGCGTTGTTCACCAGGACGTCGATCGAACCGAGCGCTCCCAGGGCGCCTTCGATGAACTCGGCGACGTCCTCCTGATCGGACACCTCCACGGGCAGCGCCGTGCAGATCCGGTCCGGGTGCGCCTTCGTCACCTCCTGGCACAGCTCGCGGGCCGCGTCGGCGTTGCGCTGGTAGCCGAACACGACGTCGGCGCCCTCGGCCACCGCGAGCCGCACCACGGCCGCGCCGATTCCGCGTGAGCCGCCGGTGACGACGAATCTCCTCCCGGCCAACGTGCCTGTGCGTTCACGAGCTTCAACGGTCATGATCATTCCTTCTGGGGAGAACGGTGGTGGGAGACTCATGCGGGCTGTGCTGACGACATCGGGAGCTCCGACCTGATCGGGAGGTGTTTGCCCGCCGCGGTTCTCCGGATGTGCGGCACGTTCTCGACGTCGACGGTGACGCGGTCGGACAGCAGGTGCCGGAAGCTCGCGCGGACGACATCGGCGTCGCGCTCCGGCCGGTAGCCGGGTCCGGCCACGACCAGGAGGACGACGCGGTCGAGCGCGGTCTGCACGAGCTGGAACTGGGCGATGTCGAGCCGCTCGCTGAGGATCAGGTGGTACGTCCAGTCGAGCAGCCGCCCGGAGGCGATGCGCGTGCCGCCCGGCAGCGTGAAGAAGCTGTTGCGCCGGCCCAGGAGCTGGTCGAGCGTCCGGCCACGAGGAGCGCCGCACGGGCACGTCGTGCTGCCGATCGCGCCGATGTCGTTCTGGCGGTAGCGGATCATCGGCATGGTGGTGTTGACCAGGTTCGTGCCGACGATCTCGCCCGGCTCACCGGGAGCCGCCGGAGCACCGGTGTCCTGGTCCAGGATCTCGCAGTGGCTCTGGGCTTCGACGAGGTGGTACGTGCCGTGGCGGCATTGCAGCGCGAGCCTGCCGAGCTCCTCGGTGGCGTACTCGTCCTGGACCGGGCAGTCGAAGAACGCGGCCAGCTCGTCGCGGAACGCCTGCGATGACTGTTCCGAGTGCGTGATGACGGCGCGCAAACCGAGGGCGGGCAGGGGGTTCAGGGCGCGCAGCGTCTCGCGCAGCTCCGCCGCGATCGACGGGTACACCAGCAGCACCTGCGGCCGGTCCCGCAGGAGGCGGTCGGCGAGCTCGCCCACCGGACGGAGGTTCTCGAAGTAGGCGACGCGGTAGCCGAGCCCGCCGATCGACCGGTAGGGGTACTCGGAGGTGTTGGCGTAGAGCTGGCGGTCGCCGATCCGCAGGCCCAGGTGCCGCCGGTAAGCCTCGACACCGATGAGGCTGTCCTTGATCCAGTTGGTGTCGCTGCCGTGGACGTCGAGCACCTGACCGGACGAACCGGAGCTGCGCGACACGTGCGCCTTCCCCGTCTCTGCCCGCACGATCGCGGCCTCGCCCGCCGCGACCAGCTCGTCCTTCGTCGTCACCGGCACGTTCTGGAAGTCCTGCCAGGTGCGGACGTCCCGCGGGTGCACGCCCGCGGCGTCGAACTTCGCCCGGTAGAACTCGGTTCCCCCGTACGCCCTGAACAACACCCGGCGCACGTCGGAGAACCGGTCGCGCTCGGCGGTGAGCCTGCCGGGTCCCCGTTCCCAGGCGAACCTGGCCGTCATGGCGATCTGTGCCGCGATTCCCAGCTTGCGCACGTCGAACCAACTCTCGTGTGAGTGTCCCTGGTGGACGGAGTGATCACGGCGTCAGGTCGGCCCGGTGCGGGACCTCGATCTCCGCGGGTTCGAACACGTCGAACGTCCACGACCTGATCTCGTTGGGCCACAACAACGTCACGCTGCCTTCCGCGGGCAGGTAGACGGCCGTGTGCAGGGTGCCGACGCCTGAC
>NZ_LGDY01000101.1 GCF_001279525.1 Nocardia sp. NRRL S-836
CACCCGCGCCGCCACCTCCGGCCCCCGCGCCGCCCGCCCCCGCGTCGCCCGCACCGCCCTCGCCTCCCATCCACCCGACCCCGCTCAACGGCATCGCGCTCGGCGGAGGCGCGGTCGTCCTGGTGCCGGGCACGCCCACGGCCGCCGACCTCGCGGACGTCGCGGTCGCCGCCCGGCCGTTGCTCGACCTGCTCGCCGCCCGTGGTCTGCTCACGAACGAAAGGGAAACGCCATGACCTTCACCGTCGCCCCGATGAAGCCCGCCGAGGGGGAGCGCATCGGCCGGACGAGCGAGGACGCGGGTGTCGGCGCGCTGCGCACCGAGCGCGGCAACCTGCCGTTGGAGCGCCTCGACGTGCGGGCGACGATCACCGGTCTGGTCGGCCGCGTCGTGTTGACGACCGGTTTCGTGAACACCCACGACTCGGCGCTCGAAGCGACGTACGTGTTCCCGTTGCCCGACCGCGCCGCTGTCACCGGTATGAAAATGACCGCCGGCGAACGGACCGTCGAGGCCGAGCTGCAGGAGCGCGGCCAAGCGCGGCAGGCCTACGACGACGCGATCGCGTCGGGCCGAAGAGCGTCCATAGTGGAGGAAGAACGGCCCGACGTCTTCACCATGCGGGTCGGCAACATCCCGGCCGGCGAACGGGTCACCGTCGAGCTGAGCCTGGTCGGGCCGCTGGTGTTCGAGGACGGCGCGGCCACGTTCCGGTTCCCGCTCGTGGTGGCGCCGCGGTACGTGCCGGGCACGCCGCTGCCAGGGCCGTCGGTCGGTGACGGGTACGCCCAGGACACCGACCTCGTCCCGGACGCCTCGCGGATCACGCCGCCGGTGCTGCTGCCCGGTTTCCCGAACCCGGTGCGGCTGGGCATCACCGTGCGGGTCGACCCGGCCGGGCTGGAGCTCGGCGAGGTGCGGTCGAGCCTGCACACCGTCGTGGCCGAGGGTGACACGGTGTCGGTCGTGCCGGGCGAGCGGGTCGACCGCGACTTCGTGCTGCGCCTGGCCTACGCGGGCAACAGCTCCGCGGTCGTGTGCGTGCCCGACGCCGACGCCGAGGAGGGCACCTACCAGCTCACCGTGCTGCCGCCGGACCTGGAGACGCCGGTCCGTCCCCGTGACGTGGTGCTGCTGCTCGACCGTTCCGGCAGCATGTCGGGCTGGAAGATGGTCGCCGCACGGCGCGCGGCCGCCCGGATCGTCGACACGCTGACCGCGGACGACACGTTCGCCGTGCTCACCTTCGACGACCGCGTCGACCACCCGGCCGAGCTCGGCACCGGTCTCGTCACGGCCACCGACCGCCACCGGTTCCGCGCCGTCGAGCACCTCGCGAAGGTGCAGGCGCGCGGCGGCACCGAGATGGTCGAGCCGCTGCGGACCGGCCTCACCCTGCTCGCCCGCACGAGCGAGGAACGCGATCCGGTTCTGGTGCTCGTCACGGACGGGCAGGTCGGCAACGAGGACCAGCTCCTGCGCGACATCGCCCCGCTCCTGCACCGCACGCGCGTGCACGCCGTCGGCATCGACTCGGCCGTCAACGCGGGCTTCCTCGGCCGCCTGGCCGCGCGGGGAGCCGGGCGGTGCGAGCTGGTCGAGAGCGAGGACCGCCTGGACGAGGCGATGACGCACATCCAGCGCCGCATCGGCGCGCCGGTGGTCACCGACGTCGTGGTCGCGCCGTCGTCCGACCTGCCGAAGCTGCCCACCGCGATCTTCCCCGGGGTGCCGCTGGTCGCGTTCGGCCGGTACCGCGGGGCGGCGCCGGAGTCGTTCACGGTGCGCGGCCGGACCCGCGACGGTTCCTCCTGGGAGGAGACGGTCGCCGTGCTGGAGCACACCGAGGCCGCGGTGCGGTCGCAGTGGGCCCGTGCCGCGTTGCGCGACCTGGAGGACCGGTACGCGACCGGCGAACGCGCGCTGGAACCGGAGATCGTCCGGACATCGCTGCGGTTCGGGGTGCTGTGCCGGTTCACGGCGTTCGTGGCGGTGGACGAGCGGGTCGTGTCCGACGGCAGCGTGCACCGGGTGGTGCAGCCGGTCGAGCAGCCCGCCGGGTGGGACCTCGCCGCGCCGCCGATGCCGATGGCCGGCGGTGGGTACGGCGGGCCCGCGGGTGCGATGAGCTTCGCCGCGCCTTCGGCCGCCTTCCCGCGGCTCGGTGCTCCCATGCCGCCCGGTGGGCCGATGCCGGGGGGCGCACCCGTGCCGCCGGACGCGCCTTCGCGGCCCGCCGCACCCATGCCACCCGGAGGCCCCACGTCACCCGGTGTGCCCGGCGCACCCACTTCGCCTGGCGCACCCTCGTCACCCGGAGCGCCTCCGTCACCCGGAGTACCTCCATCACCCGGAGCACCTCCGTCACCTGGCGCGCCTCCATCACCCGGAGCGCCCATGCCGCCCGGCGCACCTCCCTCGCCTGGCGGACCCCCGTCTCCCGGTGCGCCCCCGTCTCCCGGTGCGCCCCCGTCTCCCGGTGCGCCCCCGTCTCCCGGTGCGCCCCCGTCTCCCGGTGCGCCCCCGTCTCCCGGTGCGCCCCCGTCACCCGGAGCGCCCATACCGCCCGGTGCGCCCATGCCCGCGCCGCCGCCCCCCGCGCCGGTGCCGCCCAACGCGCCCGCACTGCCGGGTGCACCGGTGCCGCCCGTCCCGCCGAGGGCGGGCGTAAGCCGCCGGTTGCGCGCCAGTCTGCGTGGCGGCGGCATCGCGACCGCCGGAAACCACGGTGCCGTGTTCGCGGACGACACGGCGGAGCTGCGGGAGATCGCGGCGCTGGAGGTGCCGCGCCTGGAGCAGGACGCGGGCCGTGCCGACTGGGAACGCCGCGACCTCCTCGACGACCTGGCCAGCCGGCTCGGCACGCTCGTCGCGGGCAAGCAGGGCCCTGCCTGGGAACCGCTGCACCGCCTGGTCACCGAGCTCACCGCCGGTGGGTCCGACGTGGACGGGCTGTGGGCACGGGCGCGGCAGGTGCTGCACGAGTTCGCCGAGGGGGAGAAGGAGGAGGCACCGGACCGGCGTCGCTCGTTCTGGCGCTGATCGGGGCCGTCCGCGCGTGACAACGGACGGGTGAGCGTCTCCAGGAGCGGCCGAGGGCCTGCCCGTGTGCGAACACCGGGCGGGCCCTCGGCCGTGGGAGCCGGTCGATCGGCGTGACCTGACCGCTCACCGGTCGCCGCGCAGGTACCTCGTCACCATCCCCACGAGCTCGTTCTCGAACTTCTCGACGGTCGTGGACTGCGGGAAGGCCATGAGCCGGTGGGTGTTCACCTCGACGGTGAACACGATGATCTCCGCCGCGGTGTCCAGGTCCGCGACGCCGACGTCGGGGTGGCGGGCGAACAGGTCGCGGACCTGGGCGACGCGCTGCTCGCCGTGGCGGGCGATCGCGTCGGCCAGCTCCCGCGAGTGCTGCGCCTCCTGGATCATGATCCGCAACAGCCGCGGGTCCTCGTCGTGGTTGTCGATCGCGTCCCTCACCAGCGCCCGCACCGTGGCCTCCAGCGTGCCCGGTGCGAGGTCGAGCCGCTCGGCCTGCGTCCAAGCGCCGCGGTCGATGTGCCGCACCATCAGCGCGGCCAGGACCGCATCCTTGTTCGGGAAGTACTGGTACAGCGAGCCGATCGAGACACGGGCGTGCTCGGCGATCCGGTTGGTGGTGCCTGCGGCGTACCCGTGCTCGACGAAAACGTGAGCAGCCGCGGTGAGGATGCGGTCGCGGGTGAGCTCCGCGCGGACCTGCCGGGGCCTGCGACGTGGTTCGAGACTGCGGTTCGGTGACGGCACGGCGGTCCTCCAAAAGCGAGTACCCAAGAGCTGAGCAAAAGCTCACAATAGTGTCATGAGCTGGGAAAACAAACCTGCCGTGAGCGACACCTCCCATCGGCTCGGCACCGTGGAGCAGGTGGAGGAGGTCGTTGGGCGTGCGCCGGCGCTGATCGCGCTGAAGGAGGTCCGCGTGCTCGACGAGGGCAGCGTGACCGTGCTGCGCCACAGCCCGATCGCGGGCTTCGGCCACCGTGACGCCGACGGCACGAGCCGGACCACGTTCGTCGGCGGCCGGGCGGGCTTCGCACGCGTGCTGTCGCCGACGCGGATCTCCTTCGCGCTCGGCGAACCCGGCGCGGTCACCGGACCGGCGTCACTGGTGTTCCTGCTGCCCGGCGTCGGGGAGACCTTGCGGGTCAACGGTTCCGCCTCCGGCAGCGGCGAGGTCGTCTTCGACGTCGAGCAGGTGTACGTGCACTGCGCCCAAGCCGTGCTGCGGTCGGGACTCTGGCAGCCGCCGAAGCCCGCCGGGCCCGCCGCCGAGCTCGCGCCCGGCCCGCTCGCCGCGCCCGGTGTCGCGGACTTCCTCGCCGCGGCACCGTTCCTGGCACTGTCCACCTGGGACTCGGCCGGCGGCAGCGACACCAGCCCGCGCGGGGAGTCGCGGACCGTCGCGCGGGCACTGGACGGCCACACGCTCGTGATCGCGGACCGCAGGGGTAACAAGCGCGCGGACTCCCTGCACAACCTCCTCCAGGACGACCGGCTGTCGTTCGCCGCGCTCGTGCCGGGACGCACCGGCGTGCTGCACGTCCGCGGCCGCGGCGCGATCACCGTCGACCCCGCCGTGCTGGAACCGTTGTCGTTGCGCGGCATCCCGCCGCACGCCGCGCTGCTCGTCGACGTCGAGTCCGCCGAGCTGACCGCGAGCGACGCGGTGGCCCGCGCCCGGCTGTGGACCGCGCCCGCACCCGCCGGCGGACCCGACCTGCTGGCCGTCGCGAGCGGGCACCTGGCCCTGAACTCACGGCAGAAGCCGGGGTTCCTGCTCAAGCTCATGGCCCTCGTGCCGGCCGGGTGGCTGCGCGCGGTGTCGAACGTGGCCTACCGCTCGGGCCTGCGCAAGGAGGGCTACGAGGTCGCCCCCACCGCACGTCCTTCCGCTGCCGCGCCGGAAGACCCGCTGCGCGAGGTCCGCGTCGTGGACGTGCGCCGGGAGACGCCCACCGCCGTCACCCTGGTGCTGGAGGACGTGAACGGCACCGCGTTCTCCTTCCAGCCGGGGCAGTTCTTCACGCTGCTGGCCGACATCGACGGCCGCCGGGTGCGCAGGCCGTACTCGGCGTCGTCGGCGCCCGGCTCACCCCGGCTGGAGCTCACGGTCAAGCACATCGCGGACGGCCGGTTCTCCACCCACGTCCACCGCGGCCTCGCCGCCGGTGACCACCTCCTCGTGCGCGGCCCGTCCGGCGCCTTCCGGCTGGTGCCGGGCCACGACGTGGTGCTCGTCGCGGCCGGCAGCGGTGTCACGCCGATGATGAGCATGATCCGCACCCTGCTCGCCGAACCGGCCGGACCGCGCATCGCCCTGCTGTACAGCAACCGCAGCCGGGAGGACACGATCTTCGCCGCCGAGCTGGCCGACCTGGCGCGCGGCCACGACCGGTTCTCCGTGACGCACGTCGTGACCTCCCGCGACGGCCGGCTCGACAGGCCCGGCGTGCGGAGATGGCTCGCGGACCTCGACCTGTCGCCCGCGCCGCGGTTCTACCTCTGCGGCCCCGAGCGGTTCATGGACACCGCGCGCCAGGCGATCGACGCCCCGGCCGAGCACGTCCACCTGGAGCGCTACACCGGCGGACCGGCCGAGGCGGTCGCCTCCGCCACGCCGCAACGGATGGTCGTGGAGGGTGCCGGCACCGCGGTGGTCGAACCGGGCCAGACGCTGCTCGACGCCGGGCTCGCGGCCGGCCTGCCGATGCCCTACTCGTGCACGGTCGGCAGCTGCGGTGAGTGCGTGGTGACGCTGCTCGGCGGCCAGGTCTCCCAGCAGGAACCGAACTGCCTGACCGCGCGGCAGCAGGCCGAGGGCCGGATCCTCACGTGCACCAGCGCGCCGCTGACGGACGTGACGCTCGACCTCCGGTGACGACCGCGCGGAACGCTCTTGTCCGGAGAGCGGCCGGGCCGGCGCAGCGACGGCGGGTCACTGCTCGCCCTGGCACGGCACCACCGCCCACACCGCCTTGCCCGGCTCCCGCGGGGTCACACCCCACCGCTCGGACAGCTGGTCCACGAGCACGAGCCCGCGTCCTCTCACCGAGTGCGGCGACGACGGCGCGAGCGTCGGGGGAGCGGACGAGGCGTCCTCCACCACGACCTTCACCCCGTCCGGCCGGCCGGAACCGACCAGGCTCAGCCGTGCGGGGAACCGCCCGTGGTCGTACACGTTCGACACGAGCTCGGTCACGACCAGCTGGACGTCGAGCAGGTCGTCCTCGTGCAGCTCGGGCAGCGCCGACTGCGCCCACCGGCGGATTCCGGCGATGTCGGCCACATCGCTGTTCAGCTCCAGGACGTGCGGGGTATCAGGAGGGTCGCCGCCGATGGCCAAGAGGTGCCTCTCTGTCGCTGTTGCGCAGGACTTACCTCCAGGACAAATTCGCTAAACGCGGTAACCACCCAATGGGCCCTGGCGCGTGCACGGTTACTGTCTGCGGAGTTGTCGACCAGCCTGAGGAGGCTTGAGTGACTGCAGACGCAGGGCACGCCCAGCGCTTGACCGAGCTGTTGCGGACCAACGCGGAACCCCTTCTCGGCAGGTGGGTGGACGCGGTGGCGGCCCTGTTGCGCGGAAGGTCGACGAAGGCGGAGCTGGAGACGGACTTCCGCGAGTTCATCACGGCGCTGCTGCCGCTCGTCGGCAGCGACGGCAGGGACGTCAGCGGGCCGGAGTTCGGCGAGATCAGGTCGCTGCTGGAGGACTACTCGCGGTCCAGGGTGCGCGCGGGCTTCACGCCGACGGAGACCGCGTCCAGCGTGTTCTCCCTCAAGCGCGAGGTCTTCGGCCTGACCAGCGACGAGACGGACCCCGAGGTGCACCGCGAGGTCATGGCGTTCTCCGGGCTGCTGGACGCGCTGGGGCTGCTGACGTTCGACTCCTACGCGCGGGCACGCGAGGAGATCATCCGGGAGCAGTCCGAGCAGCTGCTGGAGCTCACCACGCCCGTGGTGAAGATCTGGGAGGGCGTGCTGGCGGTGCCGCTGGTGGGCACGCTGGACTCCGCGCGCACCCAGGTCGTGATGGAGAAGCTGCTGGAGATGCTGGTCGAGACCGGCTCCGAGCACGCGATCATCGACATCACCGGTGTGTTCGCGGTGGACACCCAGGTCGCGCAGCACCTGCTCAAGACGGTCGTCGCGGCCAGGCTGATGGGCGCGGAGTGCATCGTGTCCGGTATCCGCCCGCAGATCGCGCAGACGATCGTGGCGCTGGGCATCGAGTTCGGCGACATCGTCACCAAGGCCTCGCTCGCCGACGCCCTGCGGCACGCGCTGCGCCGTGACGGCGTGCACGTCGTGCGCCGCGAGGTCGGCTGATGGAACGCGTCCCGATTCTGAAGATCGGCGGCGTGCTGCTGGTCTCCATCCAGATCGACCTGCACGACCAGAGCGTGCTCGCGCTGCAGGAGGACCTGGCCGAGAAGATCAGCGCCACCGGTGCGCACGGCGTGGTCATCGACATCTCCGCGGTCGAGATCGTCGACTCGTTCATCGGGCGGATGTTCGCCACGATCGCGTCGATCTCCCGGCTGTTCGACGCCGACACCGTCGTGGTGGGCATGCGCCCTGCCGTGGCGATCACGCTGGTGGAGCTGGGTCTCACGCTCGGCGGTGTGCGCACCGCGCTCGACCTCGAACGCGGGATGAAGATCCTGGGCGAGCTCGGTCGTCAGCGCCGCGGTGTGCTCGCACACCCCGACGAGCTCGCGCGGGACGCCTGATGCCGCCCCGGTCCGAAGGGCCGGAAGAGGTGCCCATCAGCGGCGATGACGACGTCGTGCGCGTCCGTCAGCTCGTGCGCACCTATGCGCAGCAGACGAAGCTGTCGCTGGTCGACCAGACGAAACTGGTCACGGCGGCCAGCGAGCTCGCCCGCAACACGCTCATCTACGGCGGCGGTGGCTTCGCCCGCGTCGAGGAGATCACCGACGGCCGCCGGGCCGGTGTGCGCGCGTCGTTCCACGACGAGGGCCCCGGCATCCCCGACCTCACGCTCGCCCTCGCCGACGGCTGGAGCAGCGGCAGCGGCCTCGGTCTCGGCCTGAGCGGGGCCCGGCGCCTGGTGGACCAGTTCGACCTCGACACCGAGGTCGGCCGCGGCACGGTCGTGACGGTGGTCAAGTGGAAGAGGTGACCACCGCGCACTGCCTGCCGCTCGTGACGGACGAGGCCTGGCTGCCGGTCGAGGAGACCGCCCAGGTCGGCAGGGCCCGGCGCGTGGCGACCGCCCTGGCCGAGCGGCTGGGGTTCGGCACGACCAGGAGCGCGGAGATCGGCCTCGCCGTCACCGAGATCGGGTCGAACCTGCACAAGCACGCCCGGCAGGGCGTCGTGCTGATCCGGACGCTGCGCGGGGAGCGGGACGCGGCCGTGGAGGTCGTCGCGGTGGACCGCGGCCCCGGCATCGCGGACCTGGAGCTGGCCTGGCAGGACGGGCAGTCGACCACCGGCACGCTCGGCGTCGGGCTGGGCGCCGTCGCCCGGCTCGCCACCAGCTGCGCCATGACCTCACGGCCGGGCATGGGCACCGCGCTGGTCGCGCGGTTCGCACGCACCACGAGCTGGGCACCCGAGTGGGGTGAGGAGAGCGCGGCCGGCGTCACGCGGCCCTTCGGCGGTGAGGACGTGTGCGGTGACGCCTACGCGGTGTGCCGGCGCGCGGGCCGGCTGACCCTGCTGATGTGCGACGGGTCCGGGCACGGGCCCCTGGCGGCGGCCGCGTCCGACACCGCCGTGCGCCTGTTCCGCGACCTCCCGCCACTGCCGCCGGAAGAGGTGGTCAGGCGCCTGCACGCGGCGCTGCGCGGCACCCGCGGTGGTGCGGTGGCCGTGGCGGACGTCGACCTCGTCGCGCGGACCGTGCGGTTCAGCGGGCTGGGCAACATCGCCGCGTCCGTGCTGACCGGTGAGCGCAAGCAGGGCATGATCTCGGTGCCCGGTGTGGCCGGGCACCAGGCCCGCACGATCAGGGCGTTCGACTACGCGTTGCCGGAGAGGGCGGTGGTCGTGCTGCACTCCGACGGCCTCACCGAGCGCTGGGGCCCCGACCACGGCAGCGACCTGGCCGTCGACCCGCCGGTGCTGATCGCCGCGACGCTGCTGCGGGAAGCCGGCGTGCGCAACGACGACGCCTGCGTGCTCGTGGCCAGACCGGCATGACCACCACCGAGCTGCTGCGCCTGGCGATCAGCGAGGAACGGCACGTGTTCGAGCTGCGTCAGCGCGGCCGTGCCGTCGCGGCGGCCGTCGGGCTCGACGGGCAGAACCAGATCCGGGTGGCGACCGCGCTCAGCGACGTCGGCAGGGAGCTGGTGCGCCAGGACGTGGGCACGACCGCGGTCTTCCTGCTGCGGCGCTCGCCGGCGCCGGCGTTGCTGGTCGAACTGGCCTGGCAGGTCCCGGTGACGACCGACTCGGGTCCCGGCTGGGACACCGCCCGCAGGCTGATGGACGAGCTCGTCATCACCGCCACCGGCGTGACCATGGTGAAGAACGTGCACCACTCGGTCGCGCTGGACGAACGGGTGCTGCGGCAGCTGCGCGAGGGCAACGGCGCCAGCGCGCTGGACGAGCTGCGCGCGCAGAACCAGGAGCTGCTCGAGACACTGGAGAACCTGGAGTCCAAGAGCACGGAGCTGGAACGGCTCAACGCCGAGCTGGAGGAGACCAACCGCGGTGTCGTGGCGCTCTACCAGGAGCTGTCGGACGAGCTGGAGCAGACCAACCAGGGCGTGGTCGCCCTCTACGCCGAGCTCGACGCCAAGTCCGCCGAGCTGCGGGACGCGGCCGCCGCCCGCATCCGGTTCTGGTCCAACATCAGCCACGAGCTGCGCGCGCCGATCAACTCCGTGGTCGGCCTGACCCGGCTGCTGAGCGCGCCCGGCGGCGACCCGATGACCGACGACCAGCGCCACCACGTGGACCTGATCAACGAGTCGGCGGCGACGCTGCTCGCACTGGTCAACGAACTGCTCGACACCGCCAAGGCCGAGTCGGGCAGCCTGCGGCCGCGGCTGGCGCCCGTCGCGCTCGACTACGTGCTCACCCAGCTGCGCTCGGCGGTGCGGCCGTTGCTGCGCTCCGGTGACGTGCGGCTGGTGGTCGACCCGATCCCGGAGCTGCCGCCGCTGGTCACCGACGAGACGATGCTCGTGCGGATCCTGCGCAACGTCCTGTCGAACGCGGTCAAGTTCACCAAGCGCGGCGAGATCCACTTCACCACCGAACCGGGGCCGGGGCCCGACGAGCTCCGGTTCGTGGTCACCGACACCGGCATCGGCATCCCGCCCGGCGAGCAGGACCGCGTGTTCGAGGAGTTCTACCAGGTGCCCAACGCGCTGCAGGTGGGCGTGAGCGGCACCGGGCTGGGCCTGTCCTACGCGCGCAAGCTCGCCGAGCTGCTCGGCGGCACGCTCACGTTGAACAGCACGCCCGGTGTGGGCACGGAGGTCGTGCTGACCCTGCCGACCGCGAAGGACCAGCTCGCCGAGCCCGCGCCCGTGGCGTGCGCGCTGATCGCGGACGGCGACGCGGAGGTCCGCACGCAGCTGCGTGCGGCGCTGACCGGTCTCGCCGACGAGGTCGTCGAGACCGAGGACGGCCGTTCCGCGCTGAACCTGGCCAAGTCCCGGCAGCCCGACCTCGTCCTGGTGGGTGCCAGCGCGCCGCTGATGAGCGGCAGCGCGGTGCTGTCCGTGCTGCGCCTGGACCCCGAGCTGCAGACCGTGCCGGTCGTGATCGTGTGCGGCGACGACCCCGGTGGCCTCGCCCGCAGCGTCCACGGTCTCGGTGCCGCGATGCTGCACGAGGCCCGGATCTCACCGGAGACCGTGGGCCGGTCGGTCAGGGACGCCCAGCTCACCGCGCGCAGAACGGAGCGCCGATGAACCCGGCGGCGATGGGCGGTGGACCGGCGCGGGTCCTCGTGGTCGACGACCTGGAGGCGAGCCGGTTCATCGCGTGCAGCTGGCTGCGCCGCAGCGGCCACACCGTGGTCGAGGCGGCCACCGCGGCCGAGGCGCTCACCGCGCTGGAGAACGGGTCGTTCGACCTGGTCCTGCTCGACGTGCACCTGCCGGACATGAGCGGCTACGACGTCACCGAGCGGATCAAGGCCGACCCGCGCACGAGCTCGATCCCGGTAGTGATGCTGTCGGCCACCTACGTCGAGCCCGAGGACAAGATCACCGGCCTCACCCGCGGCGCGGACGCCTACCTCACCGAGCCGGTCGACCCCGGCGAGCTGCTGGCCAACGTCGGTGCGGCCCTGCGCTACCACCGGGCGCGCGCGCTCGCCGAGCACCTCGCGGCCCGCCTCGCCCGGCTGACCACGGCCACGTTCGCGATCAACGCGGCGACGACGTTCGAGGCGCTGGCCGAAGCCGCGGCGATCGGTGCGGCCGAGGTGCTCGACGCGGAGGCCACCGCCGTCCTCACCGCACCGTCCGGTGTGGTCTGCGTGGCCACGGCATCGGCGCACCGGCCAGGCGCCCTGCTGCGGCCCGACAACAACGCCCACGTCGAGCGGTGGATGGCGGCGCTGAGCCCCGGTGTCGGCGTCACGGTCGTCGAGACCGGTGTGCCGTGGCGACCGGTGGTCCCCGTGGCGGTGGCACTGGCGCGCACCAAGCCACGCCGGCCGCCGATCTGCATCGCGGTCGCACGTGACTCCGTCGCCGCCGCCGACGACCGCAACCTGCTGCGGCAGCTGGCGCAGGCGACCGCACTCGCCGCGGAAGGCCTGCACACCTTCGCCGAGGAGCACTCGCTCGCGCTCACGCTGCAACGCAGCCTGCTGCCCCGCACGCTCCCGGAGCACCCGGAGCTGCCGATGACGGCCAGGTACGTGCCCGCGTCGAGCAACGCCGAGATCGGCGGCGACTTCTACGACGTGATCGAGCTCGACGGCCGGATGCTGATCGCGATCGGCGACGTGTGCGGTCACTCGATCCAGGCCGCGACCGTGATGGCCGAGGTGCGGCACACGCTGCGCGCCTACGCCGTCGAGGGCCACCGGCCCGCCGAGATCCTGCGCCGGGTCGACACGCTGCTCGAACGGTTCCACCCGTCCGGCGGCCTCACCACGATGTGCCTGCTGCTGGTCGACTTGGAGGCGGGCACGATGGCCGTGGCGAACGCCGGGCACGTGCCCCCGCTGGTCCTCGACGGCGACGGCGCCCGGTACCTGGACGTCAAGGGACCGCTGCTGGGCATCGGCCTGGACCGCCCGGAGGCCACCGTGCTGCCGCTGCCGCCCGGCACCACCGTGCTGCTGACGACCGACGGCCTGGTCGAACGGCCCGGCGTCGACCTCGACGAGGGCATGGAGAAGCTGCGCGTCGCCGTGTCGCACACCGCGGACATGGAGGAGCTCGCCGACCGGCTGCTGAGCGAGCTGGGACAGGGCAAGCAGGACGACATCGCCCTGATGCTGGTGCGGCGGCGGCCATGACGGACCTCGTCCTGGACCTCCCGGTGCGGCCCGGCACGGCCATGTCGGCACTGCGGCGCGAACTCACCGCCGCGCTGCACGAGCTCGGCGAGGACCACCTCTACGACGTGCAGCTCGTCGTCACCGAGCTGGTCACGAACGTCCTCGACCACACCTCGGGCACCGGCCGGCTGCGGGTCCTGCACCACCGCGCGCCGTGCGCGGTGACGGTCGAGGTCGACGACGAGTCGCCGCTCGAACCGGTGTACGGGCGCTCCCGGCTGGGCGAGCACCGCGGCCGGGGCATGGTGGTGGTGGACAAGATCTCGCGGCAGTGGGGCTGCCGGGCGCGTGCCGGCAGCGGCAAGACGGTGTTCGCGCTGGTGGACTGCGTCGGGCAAGAGGACGGCTGACCGGTCGCTGCCCGATGCGCTGGAGCGGCTGGTCCGGTGTCCCGCGCCGCGCAGGGGAGTGGCTGAGCGGTCAGGGCCCGCTGGTCGGGTCGCTGCCAGGCGCGCAGGAGCGGCGGCTGACCGGTCAGGACACGGCGGAGCGTGGCTGCGCGGTCAGGACTCGGCGGATCTGCGGCTGACCGGGTCGCGGCCCGACGCGCAGCAGTGGCTGACCCGGTGCCGCGCGCCGCGCAGGAGCGGCTGACCGGTCAGGACCCGCCGGACCCCGGCGGGCCGGTCACGGTTCGGTGGTGTGGTCCAGGCCGGACAGGTCGAGGATCCGCGCCGGTGCGCTGCCGCCGGTCGCCACGACGGTCAGCGCCCGTCCGCGTTCGTTTGCGCACGCCGTGGCCTGCAACAACAGCGCCACCCCCGAGCTGCTCAGGTAGGCCAGGCCGGTGAGGTCGAGCACGACGGGCCGTTCGTCCGCGACGTCGACCCGCGTCAGCAGCGGGGCGCGCAGGTCCTCGACGGTGGCGATGTCGAGGTCGCCCGTCAGCACGATCCGCTGCACGTCCTCGTCGATGCCGTCCGCCAGCCCGGTGACGCTCGGCGCGGGCTCCCGCCGCGCGGCGGGGAGGACCGGTGTGGTCTCCCGCGGTGCGGGCGACGGCTGGGGCACCGGTGTGGCGGGGACGTGGAAGCGGATGGTCGTGCCGCCGTCGCCCGCGTCGAGGTGGACGTCGTCGCTGAGCATGCGGATCATGGCCAGGCCGCGGCCGCGGTTGCCCTTGTCGGCTGGCTCCGGCCGCCAGTGGCCCTGGTCGGTCACCGTCACGAGCACACCACGCCCGGTGGACTCCAGCTCCGTGTCGAACGTGCCGCCGCCGTCGGGGTAGGCGTGGTCCACGACGTTCGCGGCCGCCTCGCCGATCGCCAGCTCCAGGTCGTAGCGGGCGTCCTCGGACAGGCCGGCGAGCGCGGCCCACGTCGTGGCGGTGTGGCGCAGAGCGGCCAGTTCCCGCGCCTGCGCGGGCACGTGCAGGCGCAGCGGTGCGGGCAGGTGCCTGGCCACCACGAGCGCGATGTCGTCGGACTGGTCGTCCGCCAGCATCGCGTCGATGATCCGCTGGGCCAGCGCCGGCGGCGCCAGGTCCGAGGAGGAACCCACCGCGGTGGTGAGCCTGCGGATGCCCTCGTCCAGCACCTCGCCGCGGCGTTCCACCAGCCCGTCGGTGTACAGCACGACCGACGCGCCCGGTGGCAGCAGTGCCGAGTGCTGCGGGGCGGGCGCGGCTCCGACGCCGAGCACCGTGCCGAGCTTCTCTGCCAGCGGCCGGGCGCCGGTGCCGTCGGCGACCACGGGCGGCGGGTGGCCCGCCGAGGCCCAGCACAGCTCGCCCAGGTGCCAGTCGAAGACGATGCACGCGCAGGTGCTGCCCACGGCGCCGTTCACGCGCGTCGCGAAGACGTCCAGGCGCCGCAACGACTCCGCGGGGGAGTGGCCGTCGAGCAGGTAACCGGTCAACGCGCTGCGCAGCTGACCCATCACCGCGGCGGCCGCCGGGCCCTTGCCGACGACGTCGCCGACCGTCAGGCCGACGCGGGTGCCGCCCAGCGGCACGACCTCGTACCAGTCGCCGCCGATCTGCGAGTGCCGCGCCGCCGGCAGGTACCGCGCCGCGCTCGCGAGCCGCGGTAAGGCGGGGAGCTCGCGCGGCAGCAGGCCCTCCTGCAACGCCGCCGCGATCTCGTGCTCCCGGTGCAGCAGCAGTTCGCGTTCGGCCTCGGCGCGCTGGCGTTCGGTGACGTCCCTGCCGATCGCCTGGAGGCCCGTCGGGGTGGACTGGATGCTGAGCTCCAGGGCGACCGCGGTGCCGTCGGCGTGGCGCATCGTCACGACCTCCGAGGCGGACAGGTCGTCGGGCAGCCCGTCCACGAGCAGGTCGGTGATCGCGGTGCCGAGCAGGTCGTCCGGCCGGTAGCCGAGCAGGTGACCGGTCGCCGGGTTGACCGAGACGAACCGCAGCTCCTGGTCCAGCAACCAGATCGCGTCCGTCGCGCGTTCCACGAGCCGGCGGTGCCGCTGTTCGCTGTCGCGCAGCGCCCGGTCCGCGTGCACGCGTTGCAGCGACTCCCAGCACCGGTTCACCACGACCGACACCAGGTCGACCTCGTCACGCGTCCAGTGCCGCACGCTCGCCTGGTGCACCGCCATCGCGGCCACGAACCGGCCGCCGCGCAGCAACGGCAGGCAGATCACCGCGCGGATGCCCGTGACGCGGTAGGCGGCGAGGTCGTCGGCGCCGAGCCGGGGGTCGCCGAGCGAGTCGTCCACGACCCAGGGTTCGCCCGCGCGCATCGCCGTCAGCGCGCCCTCGCCGAACTCCCGCATCGCGAACCGGCCCGGCAACGGCGGCAGCCCGGTGGCGTGGCCGCCGCTCATGACGAAGTGGTTCTCGTCGGCCTCCGTGCGCGCGTAGGCGCACCGGTCCACGCCCAGGTGCTCGCCGAGCATCCTGGTCGCGAGCGCCATGAGGTCCTCGGCGTCGTCGAGCCGTTGCAGCTCGTGGTCCAGCTCGTCCAGGAACCGCTGCCGTTCGTCCGCCGCCTGCCGGGCCGTGACGTCGATGAGCACGCCGCTGCGCAGCGTGCCGTGCACGCGCGTCTTCTCCAGCAGCCACACCAGGTCGCCCGCGGCCGTGCGCACGCGGTAGATCGACTCGTAGTCCGCCAGTGCGTCCCACCGCTGCCGCAGGCTCTCCTCGCGGTCGTCGGGATGGGTGATCTCAGCCCAGAAGCCGGGATCGGCGAGCCAGATGTGCGGCGGGTGGCCGAGCAGCCGTTCGACGGTGCCGGACAGGTAGGTGACCGCGCGACCGCGGGCATCGCCCTGCCAGACGATCACCGGCAGGTCGTCCACCAGCGCGGAGAGCCCGAGCTCTGGATCACTCATCTCGCGCAGCCTCCACGGCGGTACTTCAGATCGGGGAACCGGCGCCACGTCGCGGCGCTCCTTCGTGCTGAAGGGGGTTCCCCGGCGCCGACCGGTTGACGCCACGCATTGCGCATCGTACGGCGACCGGCCCGCCATCGAAGAACTCGACATGCTCGATAACTTCAGTGTTGACCGAAAACAATGCTCTGCCGGGATACTGCCGGTGTTCCAAACCGCCGACGAGAGAGGTACACCTCGATGGACTCCGAGCTGTCCGGCGGTGTCGAGGTCGACGAGCGCGAGCTGGAGGAGCGGTGGGCGAACGCGTGGCGGCCGGAGGAGGCCGCCCTGCGGCTGGCCGGGGTGCGCACGCCCTGGTACGTCGCGGCCGGGTGGGCGCTGGACCTGTTCCGGGGAGCGCAGTCCCGCCCGCACGGCGACCTGGAGATCGCGGTGCCGGCCGCCGGTTTCCCCGAGGTCCGCGCGCTCTTCCCCGACCACGTGTTCGACGTGGCGTCGAGCGGGCGGGTCTGGTTCGCGGCCGGTGACGAGACACTGGCCAGCACGCATCAGACGTGGCTGCGCGACCCGGTGACCGATCGGTACCTGTGCGATGTCTTCCGTGAGCCGCACGACGGCGGGACGTGGATCTGCCGGCGCGACGAGACCCTACGGCTGCCCTACGACGTGATCATCGAACGCACGCCTGACGGGATTCCGTACCTGGTGCCGGAACTGGTGCTGCTGTTCAAGGCGAAGGCGACGCGGCCCAAGGACGAGCAGGACTTCGCGGGTGTGCTGCCGTTGCTCGGCGCGCGGCGCAGGGCGGTGCTCGCCGGGCGGCTGGAGCGGCTGCACCCCGGCCACCCGTGGCTGGACCTGCTCGCGTAGCCCGCGCCGCTGGAGGGTCAGCCGCGCGCCCGGCCGAGGCGCAGCGCCGAGACCAGGAAGAAGATGCCGCCGATCGCCGCGTAGCCGGCGAGGTTGCTCAGCGTCGCGCCGTCGCTGCCGGCCTGCAGGATGAACGACGTGCCCGCGAGCGTGGAGATCCCGCCGCTGAGGATCATCGGCCACTGCCCGCCGAGGCTCCTGCGGACCAGGCCTGCGGCGAGCTGCGCGACGCCCGACACGACGGCCCACGCGCCCCAGACCCGCAGCACCGCCGGGATGCCGGAGGTCACGGCGAACGCCAGCCCGGCCGCGGCGGCCGTGCTGACGGCGATGTTGGCGTAGAGGGCCAGTGACGCGCGCCCGGTGTTCGACGTGCGGCTGTCGAAGACGACGGCGGCCACGTCGAAGAGCGGGTAGAGCACCAGCAGGGTGCCGCTGACCGCGCCGATCTCGGTGCCGGTGAGGAACAGCAGCACCGCCCAGACGAGCGCGAAGCCGAAGCGGACGAGGTAGAGGGTGCGGAGGGCGGGGGCGAGGCCGGCCGATGAGGCGGTGCTGGTGCTCACGGAAGTCGTCCTTGAGATAGGGAGAACGTTCTGTCTACCTCGAAGGCTGTCAGTGCCGACGTCCGGCTGTCAAGACCGAACGTTCTCTCTACTTGACGGTCAGCCCGTGATGTCGGTGGGCGGCAGTGCGGACAACGTGGCCAGGGCTCGCAGGAACGCCTCGCGGTCGGCGGGGTCCAGGCGGGCGAGCACGCGCTCCTCGTTGCGCTGGATGTCGGCCTGCACCGCGCGGTGCTTGCGCCGGCCCTCGTCGGTCATGGCGACGAACCGCGCACGCCGGTCCGCCGGGTCGCGGGTGCGGTCCAGCAGGCCCGCGTTCTCCAGCTCGTCCAGCACGCCGATGATGCGGCTCTTGTCCGCGCCGATGAACTCCGCCAGGGCGGTCTGGGTCCGCACGGGCTGGCCGTCCAGGGCGCTGAGCACGACGTAGCCCCACATGCTGAGGCCGTGTGCGCGCAGCACCGGCTGCTCGGCGGCGATCAGCGCGCGTTGCAGCGGGGCGATCATCGCCGCGAGGTCCCGTCGCCGACCGGTCATGATCGGGATGATAGCGGGCTTGTGCTTATCGTAAGCGTATGCATATCGTAAGCGAGTGCATATTAATGAGCTGCTGGACCACCACCGCGCCGCGGT
Source organism: Nocardia sp. NRRL S-836 (assembly GCF_001279525.1). GTDB lineage: Bacteria > Actinomycetota > Actinomycetes > Mycobacteriales > Pseudonocardiaceae > Lentzea. The sequence continues at coordinate 17,906 of NZ_LGDY01000101.1, forward strand.
GCGCGCGAGCGTCGCCGTCGTCAACGAGGTCCGCCCCAGCGACCTGACCCGTCCGACGCCGTGTGATGGCTGGACGCTGGCCGACCTGCTCGCCCACATGACCGCCCAGCACCGCGGTTTCGCCGCAGCGGCCCGCGGCCGGGGAGCTGATCCGGCGGCGTGGGAGGTGCGCCCGCTCGGGCCGGACCCGGCGGCCGGTCACGCCGCCGCGGCCGAGGACGTGCTCGCCGCCTTCGCGGAGGCCGTGCCCGAGTTCGACCTGCCGGAGTTCAGCCCGGTGACACGTTTCCCGGCGGCCCAGGCGATCAGCTTCCACCTGATCGACTACGTCGTGCACGGCTGGGACGTGGCCCGCTCGCTCGGCCTCGACCACCGCCTTGAGCCGGAGCTGGCCGGGCCCGCGCTGCGGATCGCGCTCGCGGTGCCGGACGGCGACAGCCGGCTGGAGCCCGGTGCGGCGTTCGGGCCCGCGCTGGCCACGGACGACCCGGATCCGTCGCACCGGGTGCTCGCCGTGCTGGGCCGCTCGCCCGAGTGGCCCAGCACGACCCGGTGACCAGTGCGAGGCCTCCAGCCGCCGAGCCGGGAAGCATGCGGCACTGCAACGACCACCCCGCGTTCTGCGGCCGGGGGACCCGGTCGCGGTGGAACGGAACGCCGTCGGTGACCTGCGCGGTCAGCCGGATCCGGTCACCTGGCCTGCGACGACCACCTCGGTGGCCGGGTCGTGGGGGAGCACGTCCGTCCCGGCCACGACGACCGTCGCCCGCCGCCACGGCTGCTCCCGCAGCAGGAACGGCAGCTCCTCGGCCAGCCAGGCGGCGACGTGGCGTTGCTGGGCGGGGGAGTCGCCGTCGCGGGCCACCAGTCGGCGCTCCTGCTCGTCCAGGTCGCCCTGCACCCAGATGGAGGCGTCCAGCCACGGGTCCAGCTGCGCGCGGAGCACGCCGGTGCCCTCGACCCACACGACCTGCGCCCCGGCCGGGACCTCGATCGCGCCCGGCCGGTCGTGCGCGGCCCAGGCGGGCGGCCGGAACCGCACCGCCTCACCCCGGTGCAGCGGCCGCAGCACGTGGTCGAGGAGCAGGTCCGCCCAGTCGAAGCAGGCGTGGTTCCAGGCCACGTCGTCGGTGTGCACCACCTGGGAGCCGGCGACGAGCGCCCGCAGCCGTTCGGCCAGTGTGGACTTCCCGGCGCCGCCACGCCCGTCCACCCCGACGACCAGCGGGCGTCCGGTGACGCCCGCCGCGCGCAGCCGCCGCAGGAGGTCCGTCAGCGGTACGACCCGCCAGCCGGTGGCCTCGGTCTCACCCGGCCGCAGGCGCACCCTCGACCTCTTCCCGCGTGGGCTCGTGCCGCACGACCACGCGGTCCAGGTCGAGCACGCCCCTGGTCCGTGCCGCGTGCTCGTGCCAGCCGCGCTGGTCGCGCCGGAAGACGGGGAACACGAACGTGCCGATCACGACCAGCGCCACGACCACGAGGTCGAACCGGCCAGCGCCGAGCCACGGTGACACCACGGTCGCGTAGGCCACCAGACCGGTGACGCCGAGCAGTTCGCGCAGCACGACCTGGGCCGGGTTGGCGCGGGAACCGTCGAGACGGCGGGTCCGGTAGCGCAGCAGCCAGCTGCCGAGCGTGGTCCCGCCCGTCGCGGCCGGCAGCACGACCCGCAACGCCGCGAGCACGGCGACCGCCCAGATCGGGTCGGCGGGCAGCACGAGCTTCGCGAGCACGATCACGGGCAGCAGGTCGACGACGAGCGCGAGCAGCCGGCGCGGCACGGTCACGGTGCCGGTGGGAGCGGTCGCGTCCCGCGAGTCGGGCACCGTGGGCACCACGAGGGCGGCGGGTGCGAGCATCCAGCCCACCAGCGCGCCCGCGGTGTTCGAGATCAGGTCATCCACGTCGGAGATCCGGTACGGGCACGGGTAGTAGCCGAAGTTGCCGGTGTACTGCACGACCTCGACGGCCAGGGAGATGCCCATGCCGATGGCGACGACGGCGAGCGGTCCCCTGCGGTAGGCCTTGCGCAGCACGATTCCCAGCGGCACGAACAGCGCGACGTTGAACATCTGCTGCATGAACGCCTGCGACGTGACCATGGCGACGATGCCGGAACGCCCGTTCGCCGCCATGTTGTTGGTCATGTCGGTGACCCACTGGAACGGCACCAGCGACAGCATCTGCTCGCCCTGGCACACCTGCGACCGGTCGGCGGGGAACGGCAGGAAGATCAGCGCGAGCGCGACGAGCCCGTAGGCGAGCAGGCCGTAGAGCACGAACGCCCTGCGCGGCTCCACCCGCCCGAAACGCAGGTAGTGCAGCAACATCAGGGGAGCGAGCACCAGCAGCCCGATACCGACGAACGCGGTGAACCCCGTCCGAGCGGTCTCCCAGTAGGACGCCATCATCGTTTTGCCGCTCCGAGCTCGTTCCCGACACTGAGTGCTCTCCAGTGCCCGCTGGCGTGCCCTGTTCAAACCCCGCCGGCCGAAGATCGGGCGGACGGCCGCAGGTCGTGCCGCCGATCAGCGCGGTTGACGCCGGCGGGCTTGATCGCGACCGTGCGGCCGGTACTACACTTGGCACTCAGGCATGGAGAGTGCCAGCGGACGGGTGAAGGGGACGACGGGGAGCCCGGCATGATCGGTGAAGTCGTGCACGCGGGGATCGCTCAGGCCACAACGCCGGCGGTGACGCTCACCGGCAGGTACCCGGTCACCATTGCGCTGGCCGGACGGGTCGCCGTCATCGGGCGTGATCCAGGCTGTGACGTCGTGCTCGACGACATCACGGTGTCGCGGCGGCACGCGGAGCTGCGGTTCGACGGCGGCCTGATGACCCTGGAGGACCTCGGCTCGCTCAACGGCACCTACGTCAACCGCAGCCCGGTGCGGGAGGCGGTGCTGCACGACGGCGACACGATCTGGATCGGCGAGCACCGGATGACCTTCCACGCGGCGCTCGAACGGTCCGCGCGCGGCTGTGCCGTCCACACCGGAACGACCGCGCGGGCGGGGGACCGCCTCAGCCGGCCGTCCGGGCGCTGCGGGCGGCGGACAGCGCTTGCTCCACGTCCGGGTACAGCTCCAGCCATTGATCCAGTCCGGACGCCGTGATCGGCCGCAGGACCACCCGGTGAGCCGCCGCGACCCGCAGCGGAACGCCCGCTGACCTGGCCTTGCGCTGCTGCACCACGAGCTCGTTGATGCCTGCCGAGCCGAAGAACGTGACCCCGGAGAGGTCGACCACGACGGGGAACGGTGCCGTCGCCATCGCGAGGGCGATCTGCAGCTCGTCGTGCAGAGCGGCGACCGTGTCCTGGTCCAGCTCACCGATGGCGCGCACCACGACCGCGAGGCCGTGCACCTCGCGCTGTACGTGTAGCGGGCAGTGGAACGTGTTCGACATGTGCAGCCTCCTTGTCCCTCGCGACCTCGTGCCGGAGGAAGGACGCAGCTGCAGGCTCAACCGCTCAGGTTGACTGTAGCCCCCTGCGGGCCGATTGCACACAGAGCGGGATGCTGATCACCATGCGGGATCACCCGTCAGTGCACTGTGGACGGTCACACCGGCGTCGTGGCCGCGTTGGCGGCGCCGCCCTTCTGCCGCCGTTTGCGGTCCAGCAGCCACATCACCGGTGACGCCGACAGGCCGTGGACGAGGACCGAGCCGATGACCACCAGGCCGACGACCCGCCAGATGCCGTCGTGGTCGCCGAACCGGCCCTCGCTCAGGGCGTAGGCGACGTAGAACAGCGACCCGACGCCGCGGACGCCGAAGAACGCGATGACGGTCCGCTCCCGCACGCCCGTCTTGCCCCTGAGCAGCCCGATCCACCCGGCCAGCGGCCGGATCACCAGCAGGACCAGTGCCGCGACGGCGATCTCGCGCCAGCTCACGCCCGTGAGCAGGCCGCTGGCCGCCGCGCCGCCGAGCAGGAACACGATGAGCACGGTGAGCATGCGTTCGGCTTGCTCGACGTAGCGGTGCAGCACCTGGTGGTAGCCGTGGTGGCGTTCCGCGGACCTGATCGTGCAGGCGCAGACGAAGACGGCGACGAACCCGTAGCCCTCCGCCAGCTCCGTGACGCCGTACGCGAGGAACGTCGCGGCCAGTGCCACGAACCCCTCGGCGTGCTCGGCGAGGCGGAACTTCTCCGACGGCACCGAGAAGAACAGCTTGCCCAGCAGCCAGCCCACGCCGACACCGACGGCCAGCCCGCACCCGAGCCGCCAGAGGACGTCGACGGCCAGCCAGTGCCCGAACCACGCGGAGGGTGCCACGCCCGCGACGCTGATCGCGATGGCGGCGTAGGTGAACGGGAACGCCAAGCCGTCGTTGAGCCCGGCCTCCGAGGTGAGCGCGAACCTCGCCTCGTCCTCGTCGGTGTCCGGGTTCTCCGCCGGTTCCGCGACCTGCACCTCGCTCGCGAGCACCGGGTCGGTCGGTGCCAGTGCCGCCGCCAGCAGCACGGAGGAGGCGACGCCGAGGCCCAGCGCGCTCCAGCCGAGCAGGCCGACGGCGAGCATCGACAGCGGCATCGTGATCGCCAGCAGCCGCCAGGTCGTGGCCCACCCGCGCAGGCTGACCGCCCGGTTGAGCGCGAGACCGGCGCCCATCAGCGAGATGATCACGCAGATCTCGGTGAGGTGCAGCAGTATGGCGCCGTGCCGGTCCGGATCGGGGTCGGGCAGCTGCTCCACGACCGAGAACGTGAGTGCGCCGGCGCCGAGGAACAGCATCGGCATCGACACCGGTGCGCGGGCGAGCAGCCGCGGCAGCAGCGCGGCGGCCAGTGTCGCGAGGCCCGCGCCGGTGTACAGCAGGGAGCCTGGATCCACTGTGCGCCATCCGATCGTCGAAAGGCTCCTGGTACCCGAGGCACCTGTGCGCAAACCTCGCGAACCGGCCGTCCGACGAGGGTCACACCCACAGCGCGCCGATCGCCTCGCACGCCTTGCGCACGCCCTCGCCGTACGCGGGATCGGCCTTGGCGCAGTGGGCGATGTGCCGTTCGACGGTCTGCGGCCGCGCTCCCCTGATCGCCCGCGCGGTGTTGTCGAACAACGCCTGCTGCTGCTCGGCCGTCATGAGCCGGAAGAGGTCTCCCGGCTGCTCGTAGTAGTTGTCGTCGTCCGCGCGGAAGTCGAACCGGTCGGCCGCGGCGCCGACGGCCTGGGCGGGTTCGGCGTAGGCGGGCTGCTCGGCCCAGCGGCCGGAGTTGTTCGGCTCGATGCCGGGCACCCCGCCCTGGTTGCCGTCGACCCGCATGGCGCCGTCGCGGTGGTAGGTGTTCACCAGCCGGGCGCCGCTGGGGTGGTTGACCGGGATCTGGTGGTGGTTGACGCCGAGCCGGTACCGCGCGGCGTCGCCGTAGGAGAACAACCGGCCCTGCAGCATCCGGTCCGGGCTCAGCGAGATGCCGGGGACGACGTTGGCCGGGGTGAACGCGACCTGTTCGACGTCGGCGAAGTAGTTGTCCGGGTTGCGGTGCAGCCGCAGCTCACCGGCTTCGACGAGCGGGTAGTCCTCCTTGCTCCACACCTTGGTCAGGTCGAAGGGGTGGAAGCGGTAGTGCGCGGCGTCGGCCTCCGGCATGACCTGCAGGTAGAGCTTCCACGCGGGGAACTCGCCGCGTTCGATGGCGTCGTACAGGTCGCGCTGGTGCGACTCGCGGTCGCGGCCGATCAGCGCGCCGGCCTGCTCGTCGGTCAGGTTCTCGACGCCCTGCTCGGTGCGGAAGTGGAACTTGACCCAGTGCCGCACGCCGTCAGCGTTGATCATGCTGTAGGTGTGCGAGCCGAAGCCGTGCATGTGCCGGTAGGAGCGCGGGATGCCGCGGTCGCTCATGACGATCGTGACCTGGTGCAGCGCCTCGGGCAGGTTCGTCCAGAAGCCCCAGTTGTTCTCGGGGTCGCGCAGGTTGGTCCGCGGGTCGCGCTTCACGGCACGCGCCAGGTCGGGGAACTTCAACGGGTCGCGGAAGAAGAACACCGGCGTGTTGTTGCCGACCACGTCCCAGTTGCCCTCGGCGGTGTAGAAGCGGACCGCGAAGCCGCGGATGTCGCGTTCGGCGTCGGCCGCGCCGCGTTCCCCGGCCACCGTCGAGAACCGCACGAACGTCTCGCACCGGTTGCCGACGGCACCGAACAGCGCGGCACCGGTGTACGCGGTGAGGTCGGCGGTGACGGTGAACGTGCCGAACGCGCCGGAGCCCTTCGCGTGCATCCGCCGCTCGGGGATCACCTCGCGGTCGAAGTGGGCGAGCTTCTCCAGCAGCCACAGGTCCTGCAGCAGCACCGGACCGCGCGGCCCCGCCGTGAGGCTGTTCTGGTTGTCGGCGACCGGTGCGCCGGCGGCCGTGGTCAGCGGGTCGGTGTTGTCCTCGAACGCCATCAGGTGGACCTTCTCCGATCAGAGGTGGTGATGAAGTACTTAGGACTCCTACCTAGAACTGTGTCATGCTGGGCGCGCACGGCACAAGTGGTCCGGGATCAGTTCGAGGAACGGGGAGAGCCGATGACCGACGCTCACGTGGTGGCCGTGTCCACCGGTGTGGTGCGGCAGCTGCCGTGGCGGGGACGCGCGGTGGCCACCGGGATCGCGAAGTCGCCCACGGCGCAGCCGGTGGCGGTCGGTCCGCTCGGGCTGGCCGGTGACGAGCAGGGGGACCGGGACAACCACGGCGGGCCGAACAAGGCGGTCCTGCTCTACCCCGGCGAGCACTACGCGGCCTGGGCCGGTGAGATCGGTGAGCTCGCCACGCCCGCGTTCGGCGAAAACCTGACCACGTCAGGGCTGCTGGAGAGCGACGTCGTGCTCGGCGCGGTCTACGCCGTCGGATCGGTGCTGCTGCAGGTGTCCCAGCCGCGGCGGCCCTGCTACAAGCTCGCCGCGCACCACGGGATCGACGACCTGGCCGTGCGCACCCAGCGCAGCGGCCGCACCGGCTTCTACTGCCGGGTGCTGCGACCGGGACGGCTCGTCCGGGGTGACCGGCTGGTGCTGGCGGACCGGCCCGCGCACGGCATCACCGCGGCCGAGGTGCACCGCGTGGTCAACCTCGACCGCGGTGACCTGGTCGCGGCAAGGCGCCTGCTCCGGCACGCCGAGGTGCTGCCCGAGTCGTGGGCGAAGATGCTGGCCCGCCGGCTCGGCGGCCGGCTCGAAGACCAGGCCGCGCGCCTGCACGGCTGAGGCGCCTCAGGGCGCGGGCGTGCGCTGTCGGCGCGGAACCGTTGAAGCGTCTGGGGTCTGCGGTTCGTGCTTCGGGCAGTCCGTGCGCAGGCCGGCCAGCGGCAGCGGTATCCGCAGCAGGTGGCAGTGGTGCGGTGCGGCCGGGTCCGGGTGCTCGTCGGGCCCGAAGAAGCGGCACGTCGTGCATGTGCGCGCCACGCTCACCACGCCCGTGCGCTGCAGGTCCGCGATCACCCGCAGGAGCGTGTGCAGGGTGGTCGCCCGGTCCGCGTCGGGCAGTGCGGCGAGCGCCGCCGTGAGCGGTCCGTCCCATGAGGACAGTCGCAGCGCGACCTCCGCGCCGGCGGGCGTCAGTGCCAGCGACCTGCGGCGTCCGTCGGAACCGGGGGAGCGCGTGACGAGCTCCTTGCGCTCCAACGCCGCCACGGCATCGGACATCGTCGGCGTGGTGACGTCGAACTCCTGCGCCAGCGCGGCCACCTCGCGCCGCACCCGCGACTCCCGCGCCAGTGCCAGCACCGCCTGCTGTTGCAACGGGGTCAGCCCGTGCTCACGTGCCGTGCGCTGGGCCAGTGACCGCATGCCGTGCCCGAGCCGTTCGAGGGCGTCGGCCAGCCGCCGGTCGAGTCCGGCCGTGCCGTCGGTGTCTGTCATGCGATCCGCCTCGCGCTCAGGGCTTTCCCGGCGATCGTACGTGCCGGCCGCAACCCGGCGCCGGTGAGACCTGGCTCACGGGTGACGACAACTAGGTAGGAGCCCTATCTAGTTTGTGGCAGACTGGCGAACGCCTCCTCCGAGACCGGTCCGGTCTCGGCCAGTCACCCCGGCCCGTCTTCGTCGACATCGCGAAGGAAGCGTCATGACCACTCCCGAACCCGTACCGGGCTACACCCACGACGACCCCGGCCTCGCGCCGTCCCCCGTCACCGCGGCCGACCTCGAGTCGCTGCTGGCCGGCGTCCTCTTCGGACCCGCGGACCAGGAGGCGCTGCGCACGGCCGGTGAGGTCCTCAGTGGACAGATCGAGCAGGTGCTGGACGTCTGGTACGGGTTCGTCGGCGCCCACCCGCACCTCGTCGCCTACTTCTCCACCCCGGACGGCGTGCCGATCGCCGGCTACCTGGCGCGGGTCAGGGCCCGGTTCGGCCGCTGGATCATGGACACCTGCACGCGGCCCCACGACGAACGCTGGCTGGCCTACCAGCAGGAGATCGCGCTGCGCCACACCGAGCCGAAGAAGAACCAGACCGACCACGCCGACTCGGTCACGCACATCCCGTTGCGCCACATCATCGCGTTCATCTACCCGATCACCGCGACGATCCGGCCGTTCCTGACCGCGGGTGGCCACGACGAGCAGCAGGTCGACGCCATGTTCCAGGCCTGGTTCAAGGCCGTCACGCTGCAGGTCGCGCTGTGGTCGCAGCCCTACGCCGGACGGGCCTGGTGAGCCTCCCGCTGTCCCCACCGGCCGATCCGCTGACACCTGCACCGCCGTGGGAGACCACCGAGTGGTTCAACAGCGAGCCGCTCGACCTCACCCGGCTGCACGGCCGCGTCGTGGTGGTGGAGGCGTTCCAGATGCTCTGCCCCGGCTGCGTGAGCCACGCACTCCCGCAGGCCACGCGCCTGGCCAGGACCTTCGGCGACGACCTCGCCGTCGTCGGCCTGCACACCGTGTTCGAACACCACGACGCGATGACCCCGGTGAGCCTCAAGGCGTTCCTGCACGAGTACCGCATCACCTTCCCGGTCGACGTCGACGCGGTGCGCGGCGCACACCTGGTCACCTTCGGCCGCTACCGCATGCGGGGCACGCCCACCACGGTCCTCATCGACCGCGACGGGATGCTGCGCGGCCGGCAGTTCGGCCAGGTCGACGACATGGCGCTGGCCTCGGCCGTGACGCGCCTGCTCGACGACGCCGTGCCCCCTGCCGTCCGCACGACCCGCGACACCGAGCCACCCGCCGTCTGCGCCGTCGACGGCACCTGCACCTGACCCGTTGGAACACGAGGAGAAGACCATGTCCCGCATCGACCTCACCAACCCCGACCAGATCACCGACGAGCGCGCGGAGACCCTCGCGCAGATCAAGGGCGCCTTCGGCCTGGTGCCCAACATGTTCCGCGCCGTGGCGAACTCACCCGCCGCCCTGCGGAGCATGTGGGCCCAGTTCGGCGCACTGGGCAACGGCAAGCTCGGCGCCAAGCTCGGCGAGATGGTCGCCGTGGCCGTCGCCGACCGCAACCGCTGCGACTACTGCCTGTCCGCGCACACCATGCTCGGCAAGAAGGCCGGCGCCACCGCCGAGGAGATGACCAACGCGCAGAGCGGCCGGTCCGACGACCCCCGCGCCGCCGCCGTCCTGACCCTGGCCACCACCCTGGTCGACCACCGCGGCCGGCTCACCGACGCCGACGTCCAGGCCGCCCGCGACGCCGGCCTGAGCCAGGAGGAGATCGTCGAAACGGTGGCGCACGTGGCGTTGAACGTGTTCACCAACTACATCAACGTCGCGCTCGACGTGCCGGTCGACTTCACCCGCGTGTCGCTGACCCGCTGAACCGGGCGGCGAGCACAGCACGGATCCGGGGACGGGCGCAGGCCGTCCCCGGATCCGTTGCGCGCGAAGGACAGCACGTGCCCGTCGAACACGGTGACGTCGAGCGCGATCCGCAGGACTCACGGGTGCAAACCGGGCCCCGGCTCCACACCGGGCGCGATCGGCGTCGGGCTGAGCGCGGTGTCGTCCTCGCCCTCCTCCAGCAACGTCGCCGCCGCTCCGACGACCCGGACGTCCGGAGTGCCGATCACCTCGCAGTCCTTGTCGGCGTAGTCGAACCGGGCGAGCACGCTGCGCATGGCCTCGATGCGGGCCCGCTTCTTGTCGTTGCTCTTGACCACCGTCCACGGCGCGATCTCGGTGTCGGTGGCGCGGAACATCGCGACCTTCGCCTCGGTGTAGTCGTCCCAGCGGTCCAGCGACTTGATGTCGTTGGGGCTGAGCTTCCACTGGCGCACCGGGTCGATCTGCCGGATGGCGAACCGGGTGCGCTGCTCCTTGCGCGACACCGAGAACCACAGCTTGACCAGCAGCACGCCGTCCTCGACCAGCATCCGCTCGAACTGCGGCGCCTGCTTCATGAACAGCTCGTACTCGTCCTTCGTGCAGTAGCCCATGACGTGCTCCACCACCGCGCGGTTGTACCAGGACCGGTCGAACAGCACGATCTCGCCCGCGGTGGGCAGCTCGCGGACGTAGCGCTGGAAGTACCACTCGCCGCGTTCCCGCTCGCTCGGCTTGCCCAGCGCGACGGTCCGCGCGCCCCGCGGGTCGAGGTGTTCGGTGAACCGCTTGATGGTGCCGCCCTTGCCGGCGGCGTCACGTCCCTCGAACAGGATCACGAGCCGTTGCCCGGTCTCGCTCACCCAGTACTGCAGCTTCAGCAGCTCGATCTGCAGCAGCCGCTTGAGCCGCTCGTACTCCGGGCGCGACATCCGTTCGTCGAACGGGTAGTTCTCCTGCCACGTCAGCACTTCGCGGCCGTCCGCGTCGCGCAGGACGGGTTCGTCGTCGTCGGGGAACTCGGCGGTGTAGCCCTCGGCGAGGAGGTCTGCGTCATCGACAGTCAGGTCTGTCACGAAATCGTACATACCCGGCACTTCGGAGGTGTAACCGTCGGCGGCGGGGTCCTCACCACGACCCGCGGCGGTGCGGGGTGCCGAGCACGGCGCTGTACCCGCGTTCGATCGGGCTGTCACCGGGGTGACCGTCGGTACCGGCCGCCGCGAGCTGTCCCGGCGTGCCCTGGAACACGAGCTTCCCCCCGGCCAGCAGCACGACGTCGGTGCACGCCGCCGCCACGTCCTCGACCAGGTGGGTGGAGACGACGACGCAGGTGTCGGTGCCGAGCTCGGTGAGCAGGTCGCGGAACCGCAGGCGCTGGGCCGGGTCCAGACCGGCGGTGGGTTCGTCCAGCAGCAGCACGTCCGGGTCGTTGACGATGGCCTGGGCGATGCCGACGCGGCGGATCATGCCGCCGGACAGCGTTTTGAGGCGGTCGTCGGCGCGGTCGGCCAGGCCGACGCGGTCCACGGCGCGCTGGACGGCGGCGGGGATGTCGTGGCCGGGCACCTCCTTGAGCCACGCCATGTACTCGACGAACTCGCGGACGGTGAAGCGGCGGTAGTGGCCGAACTCCTGCGGCAGGTAGCCGATGCGGCGGCGCAGGGCGCGTTGTTGCCCGCCGCCGAGCAGGCAGAGCGTGCCGGAGGCGGGGCGCAGCACGGTCGCGAGGGCGCGGATGAGGGTGGTCTTGCCCGCGCCGTTGGGGCCGAGCAGGCCGTGGACACCGCGTCCCATGGTCAGCGTGATGCCGTCGACGGCCATGCGGCGGCCGGCGCGCACGCGCAGGTCGCGTGCCTCGATCTCGCACGCGAAGGTGGTCGGTGCGGTCATCGGTGGGCCTCCAGGCGCGTGAAAGCGGTCCTGCGCAGCGTGGTCACGAGCAGGCCGAGTGCAAGCAGCGCGGCCCACACCGGGGTCGCGGCGGGATCGAGCACGACGGGCGTGCGGCTCAGCGCGACGGTCGGGGCGACGATCACGGCGGCCCACAGCGCCACGAGCGTGACGGCGGCACGGGTGACGCCGACCAGGCCGCCGAGGGCGAGGGTGCCGGCGGTGAACGCGAGGCACGGCAGCAGCCACTGGGCCAGTGCGGCGCCGGTCGCCGAACCCGCCGCGAGCAGGCCAGGCACCACCACGGCGAGCACGGCCGCGGTGCGCCGGAACACCAGCGGCAGTCCGGCGCGCGGGGTGGCGGCGATGAGCTCGTGGGCCGGGTCGAGTGCGCGGCCCCACGACGCCGCCACGCCCAGCACCGGCAGCACGGGCGCGACCAGCAGCACCAGCGAGACGCCGCCGGGTGCCGCCGAGCTGAGCCGGTCCAGCGCGACGGCGACGGTGGTGACGAGCACGACCATGGCGAGCCACGGACCGGCCGCGGGGGAGACCCAGGCGGTCAGCCGGCGGCGCCACGTCCGTGCGGGCGGCATCTGCGGGGTGTGGTCGAGCAGCGGGGCGAGACCGGCCCACACGGTGTCGGTGAGGGGGTCGGGAGCGAGCCGGCCGCGGCACGGCGCACAGGTCTCCAGGTGCGACTCGACGGCCCACAGCTGGTCGGCGGCGATGTCGTCGTCGCCGCGCGCGTAACGGCGCAACAACCGCTCGCCGGGGTGGTGTGCGGTCATGACAGCGCCTCCCGCATCGCGATCCGTGCCCGCCTCGCGCGGGTCTTCACGGTGCCCTCCGGCACCCCGAGCAGCACCGAGGTCTCCCGGACCGACAGCCCGTCGAGCACCATCGCCTGCAGCACCTGCCGCAGCTCCGGCGCCAGCGTCCGCAGCGCGTCACCGACCTCGTCACCGACCACGCCGTCGAGCGCCTCGTCCTCGGCCGCGCGGACGACGGGTTCGGCCGCGGCGGCGGCCGGTGGCCGGGCGTGGTGCGCGCGGCGGCGGAAGGCGTCGACCAGGCGGCGGGCGGCGATGGTCCACAACCAGCCGACCGCGCTGCCACCCGTGGCGGCACCGGCGAACGCGCCGGCCGCCCGCCACACCGCGAGATAGGTCTCCTGCAGCACCTCGGCGACGACCTGCTCGTCCGAGCAGCGCCTGCGCAGCCGCACCGCCAGCCACGGCGAGGTGCGGCGGTAGAGCTCCTCGAACGCACGGCGGTCACCCCGTGCGACCCGGCGCACGAGGTGTTCCTCGTCGAGGTCGGCAGGCTCACCCCGAATCGCTCTCACACCCTGCAAGACGTCGAGACCGCCGCACAGGTTCTCACCCAGCTGTGGCGTGCGTCACGATCGACCGCCGGGACCGCGTTCCACGGTCTCCTGCCCGGCCCGCCGTGGAACCCGCCGCAGCGCGGGGCTGTGCAGACGCAGCGCGACGAGCAGCGGCAGCACCATGACGGCCGCGGCGGTCGCGCCCAGCGCGGCCGGCTCGTGGTCCAGGACCACGCCACCCAGCGCCGCACCGCCCGCGACGGCCGCGTTCCACGAGGCGATGGTCAGCGACTGCGCCGAGTCCGCGGTGCGGCCCGCGACCAGTGCCGTGACGGCCTGGAACGCCGTGGGCGTGCCACCGAAGGCCAAGCCCCACAACGCCATCGCGAGCAACAGGTGCGCCGGGTCACCGCCGGACAGCGTCACCAGCGCGACGGCGAGCGCCGCGGCCGCCGGGCACACCACCAGCACACCGCGCGGGAACCGGTCCAGCGCTCCGCCCACGGCGAGGATGCCCATGACGGCCGCGAGCCCGAACACCAGCAACGCCGTGCTCAGCAACCACTCCCGTCCGACGCGGGCCAGCACGGGACCGAGGTAGGTGTAGAACATGTTGTGCGCCAACGAGAACGTCAGGACCATCAGCACGACCGGCACCATCCCCGGCACGCGCAGCGCCGCGCGCGGGCTCACCCGCACCGGCTCCGCTGCCACCGGCGGCACCGCGGCCGCGACCCATGCCAGCAGCGGCACGGCCACCACGCCCATCAGCACGAACGCCCACCGCCACCCCACCAGCTCACCCAGCACCGTGCCCGCCGGCACGCCCACCGCGAACCCCAGCGGCGTACCGGCCATGACCACGGCCAGCGCGCGCCCGGACAGCCGCGGCGGCGCGAGCCGCATCGCGTAGACGGCGACCAGCCCCCACATCACGCCGGTGACCGCTCCGGACCCGACCCGCGCGGCCAGAACGAGCCAGTACCAGGGAGAAACGGCGATGACCAGGTTGGTCACGGCGAACCCGGCCACGAGCGCGAGCAGCACGGGCTTGCGCGGCAGCCGCGCGGTCCACGCGGTCAGCGGCACCGCGGCGAGCGCGGTGGTGAGGGCGTAGCCGGTGACCAGGTGCCCGATGGTCGAGGGCGGCACGCCGAAGTCGTTCGACATGCCCAGCAGCAGCCCGGCGGGCAGCACCTCGGTCAGGCAGCCGAGCAGGACGATGACGGCCAGCGCGAGCAGGGCGCGCAACGGGAGCACCACCGGCTCCTTTCACAGGGGAACGCGGTAACCGGCGCACCGCGGCGGCCGGGCGGGCGAACGGCCGGCGTCCTGACGCGAGGACGCCGGCCGGCCGGGTCAGCCCTTGGCGAGCTGGGCGTTGATCCACGACCGCAGCGCGGCCTCGCCCCGGTACCCGACGTTGCGCGAGCCGGGCAGCTCGGCGGCGTTGCGCATCGGAACCAGCGTCGGCAGGTACTGGATGCGGTACTGCGACGACAGGTCGCGACTGGTGTCGACGTCGACCTCGCCGAGCAGGAACCGGCCGTTGTACTCGGCGGCGAGCCGCTCGATGACCGGCTTCATCTGCCGGCACGGGCCGCACCAGGTGGCACCGAAGTCGAGGACCACGAGCTTGGTCCGCGAGATCTCCAGGATCTCGGCGTGGTTGGCGGAGGTGACCTTGACGACGTTCTCGCCGGCCGTGGTGGCCGGTGCTGCGGAGGCGGGGGCCGCGATCATCAACGTGGCGGCGACCGCGACGACGGCCACGCCGGCACGGCGCAGCCTGGTGAGCAGGGACATGGGTGATCTCCTGTAGGTGGCAGGGTAAGGCGGCGGAACGCAGGGGGAGAACTTCAGTCCGAAGTGGACGTCGGCAGGCCGGCACCGACCCAGTCCTCGATGCCGCCGCGGTACTTGCGCACGTGGGCGTACCCGAGCTGGGCCAGCCGGGCGCCCACGAAGTCGCTGTTGCGGCACGGCGCGTTGGCGCAGTAGACGACGATGTCCGCGGACTTGTCGGGCAGCACGTCAGGGGCGTGCCGGTCGGTGAACGCCGCCGCGTCGTCGTAGGGATAGCCGGGGATGTTCACCGCACCCGGCAGGTGTTCTCTTTCGTAGTACGCCACGGGCATGGTGTCGACCACGACGAGTGTGCCCGCGTCCATCCCGTTCCTGAGCTCGTCGCGCGTGATCAGCGGCAGCATGGCAGAGGTCCCTTTCCGGCGGGTCGGCGCGATTGCGGCGGTGCACCGAGTGTGTCCACGCCGGGCGGTCGCGCCCACTGCCGGTCGGCTATGCCACGCCGTTATCCGTCTCCAGCCAGGATCCGCGGAGCCCGTTCTCCCGCGCCAGTTTCCGGTAAGCGGGTACCGCGGCGGCGTGCACCTCCGCGAACCGCGCGGCCAATGGGTGGTCGGTGCGCCACAACAGGACGTGCTGCACGGTCAGGGGATTCCCGGTCAACGGCCGCAGCACCATTCCCGGCGTTTCCGGCGTGGTCGGCTGGACCAGGCACACCCCGTGCCCGCCGGCGACCAGCCGGAACCGCAACGTGTCCACGTCGTGCGCGATGCGCGGCGTGAAACCGTGCGCCAGGCACATCTCCCTGAACACGATCCGGCAGCCGTCACCGCAGCTGGACACGATCCAGCGCTCGTCGGCCAGCGCCGCGAGGTCCACCGACGGCTCGTCCGCGAGCCGGTGCCACGACGGCAGCGCGACGAACGACGGCTCGGTGACCACCCGCGCGGCCCGCACCTCACCGGGCACCGCCAGCGTCCGCGGCCCGCAGATCAAGACCAGCGCGAGGTCCACGCACCGGTTCACCACCTGCTGCACCAACCGGCTGTGCGACATGTCCGCCCTGGTCGTGAGCTCGTGGCCGGGCATCAGGTCGAGCACGCACCGGAACACGTCCGGCGCCAGCGCGCTGTCGTTCCACCCGACCCGCACCCCGCTCTCGGCCTGCTCGTGGCCGCGGAAGTCGCGGTCCAGCTCGTCGAACGCGGGGATGATCGCCTCCGCGCGCGACAGCACGAGCGCGCCGATGCGGGTGGGCGTCACCCCGCGCGGGTCGCGGTCGAACAACCGGTCGCCGACGAGCTGCTCGATGCGGCGCAGCTGGTGGCTGACCGCGGGTTGCGGCAGGCGTAGTTCGCTCGCCGCCCGGTTGAGGCTGCCCGCCCGCGCGATGGCGAGCAGCACGCGCAAATGCCGGACCTGGAGTTCCATGTCCCCCATTACGCTCGCTCAACCGCGCGCTGTCACCAGTCCGTTCAGCTCAATGCGTGGCGTCTCATAAGGCCGCGGCATGACCGTTCGGCATTACCTGTGAGGTGGACTCGTACCCATAGTGGTCGGAATCCCGAACTTCGGGTTTTCCCTGCACCCCTGTGAAATCCCCTCGGAGTCGACGGTGTTGCTCACCACCCCGCTGACCGAGCACTGCGCCCGTCCGTTGCGAAGCGGCCGGCACGTGTGCGTCGGAATAAGCCCGTTCAACAGCTACTTCTCGGTCGGGCGCATCACCGCGCTGGCGCGCTGGGCGATGGCCGAGTTCGAGAGCTTCCACTTCTTCGTCCCCGACCGGGCGGCCGCGTTCACGCTGGAGGCGCTGGGCTACGAACCCGCCCGTGCCAAGACGAAAGCACACCGCCAGGGCCAGTACGTGGTCAACAAGGTGTGCCGCGCGCTGTGGGACGTCGGCGTACCGCGTCCGGAGGACCACGTGCTCGACGGCGCGACGCTGGCCGAAAACCCGTTCTACCAACGACTGCTCACGAACGCGCACGACCTGTTCGACCACGACGAGGACTTCGCGCGCCACTGCCTCGACGCCACCCGCTGGGTGCTCGACCGCAAGCTGCCCGACGGCGAGGTGCCCACCCAGCTCCAGCTGCGCACCGCCGTGCGGTACTTCCTGGCCGAGCTGCCCATGTTCGTCGACACGCCCGCCATCACCGGCGTCGACAGCTCCGTGTTCGCCTACCACCAGCGGGTCGAGTTCCTCGAACGGCTCTACGCCCGTGAGCTCAGCTGGCAGCCGCACCCCGGCCAGGGTTTCGTGCTGCTGCGCCCCGACGACGAGGAGAGCTGACCCCGTGCACGACGACTACTCGCTGCGCCGGCTGCCCGACTCCGCGCGCTGCTCCTGGATCTCCGTTGCGGTGCAGCGGTTCGGGCAGGTCTCCTCGTTCCACCAGTTCCTGCTCGGCGCGGTGCTGGGCTTCGGCATGACGTTCTCCGACGCCGTGCTGGCGATCACCCTCGGCGCGGTGATGCTGGAGGTCGTCACCGTGCTGATGGGCGTCGCCGGGATGCGCGAGGGCGTCTCGACGTCCGTGCTGGCGCGCTGGGCCGGGTTCGGCGGCCGCGGGTCCGCGCTGGTGGGCCTGCTGGTCACGCTGAGCCTGGCCGGCTGGTTCGGCGTGCAGAACGACGTGTTCGCCCACGGCCTGCACGCGTTGATGGGCGGGCCGCCGGTGTGGGTGTGGGCGGTGTTCGGCGGGATCGCGGTCACGGGCATCGTCGTCGCCGGGTTCCACACGATGGCGTGGACGGCCTACCTGACCGTGCCGGCGTTCCTGCTGCTCGCCGGATACGCGATCACCCAGGAGCTGCGCCGCCACGACCTCGCCGACCTGGTGGCCATGCCCCCGCCCGGCCCGGCGCTGTCCGTCGCACAGGGCACGACCCTGGTCGCGGGCGCGTTCATCATGGGCGCGGTGATGACACCGGACATGACCCGGTTCAACCGGCGGGTCGGCGACGTCGTCAAGCAGACGCTGATCAGCGTCACGCTGGGGGAGTACCTGATCGGCCTGACCGGGGTGCTGCTCGCGCACGCCGCACGCAGCGCCGACGTCGTCGCCGTCATCACCTCCACGTCCGGCGTGCTCGGCACCCTGATCCTGGTCACCGCCATCATGAAGATCAACGACTGGAACCTGTACTCGGCCTCGCTCGGCCTGGTCAACACCGTGGACGTGCTGCTGGGCCGCACGCTGTCACGCACCCGCGCGACGCTGGCACTGGGAGCACTGGGCACCCTGCTGTCCGCGCTCGGCATCCTGGACCACTTCACCACGTTCCTCACCTGGATCGGAGTCATCACCCCGCCGGTCGCGGGCATCGTGATCGCCGAGTACTTCGTGGTCCGCACGTGGCGCCGGGAGCTGGCCGAGTCGGGTGCCGCGGGCGAGCTGCCGCCGGACCCGCCGAACTGGGTGCCCGCGTCCCTGCTGTGCTGGGCGGCCGGCGCGGGCGTCGCCGCGTTCGTGCCGGTGGGCATCCCGACGATCAACTCCGTGCTGGTGGCGTTCGCGCTCTACGCTGCCATCGGAAGGACCGTCGGGATCATGCGGCCGCCGCCCGTGTCCCGCGTCGACACCCACCGCTAGACGGCGCAGGGAGTGTGACGGCATGGAGCTCGACGTCCACCACCTCCGGCTCGTGCGGGCCATCGGGCAGACCGGCAGCCTGTCCGAGGCCGCGGTGGTGCTCGGCATCAGCCAGCCCGCCGTGAGCGGCAAGCTGAAACGCCTGGAGAACGCCCTGGGCCAACGCCTGTTCGACCGCGGCCGCGCCACGGCGGTGACCCCGACCCCGACCGGCGAGCTGCTGCTCAGCCGGGTCGCCGCCGTGCTGCCGCTCATGGAAGGCCTGGTGCACGACATCGAGTCACGCGCCGGCCTCGCCACGGCCCGGCCGCGGGTGGGCGGCGTGTGCTCGCCGATCCTCGGTCACCTGCCCGCCATCGCGGCCGCGCACCTGCCCGCCGGACAGGGCGCCACGCTGCTGGACAGCGACTGCCGCGACCTGGTCGTGGACCTGGTGGCCCAGCGGCGGCTGGAGATCGGGCTGGTCAAGGACTACCCGGGCTACGAGGCGGCGGTGCCGGCCAGCGTGGCGACCGCCGTGATCGCGCTCGACCCGACCATGGTGGTGCTGCCGGAGGACCATCCCCTGGCGCGTCACAAGGTCGTGCGGCTCGACCAGCTGGCGCAGGAGGAATGGGTGCTGCCGCCGCCGGACTCCGGGCGGTTCCACGAGTACTTCCACGCCACGTGCCGGTCCGCCGGGTTCACGCCCCGGCTCCGCCACGTCGCGGAGAACTACTCGACGACCGTGGCCGCGGTGCGCAGCGGTGCGGTCGGGCTGTCGCAGGCCGCCTGCGAGGGGCACCAGCAGGTGGCGGTGCGGCTGCTCGCGGACGACGTGCTGACGCGGCGGTTCCTGCTGCTGTGGCACCGGGAAGGGGTGGTCGCCGCGCACGCGGGACCGGTCCTCGACGACGCCGCGGCGGCTTACCGGGCCGAGTGCCGCGCCTCGCCGGTCTACTCGCGCTACCTGGCCTGACTGTGCCGGGGTGCTTGCGTCGTGTGGGGTGAGTCGCGGGTCTGTTCGTGTCGCGCGGCTTGAGTGGCGGGTCCGGGTCCGCTTGCGTCGCGTGGGCTGAGCGGCGGCTTCGCTCGCGTCGCGTGGCTTGATCGGTCGGACTGTCCGCGTCACCTGGCTTGAGCGCCGGTCCGCGCGCGTCGCCCGGACCTGACCGCGCCGGGCGGGTCTGCACGTGCGTCGAGGGGTGTTGTGCCGGGGAGGTGTGCGCCGGCCGGTCTCGGGGTTCCGGCCGGCGCACGGCTCGTCAGCCCACGAACGCCGTGGGCGCGGTGGTGCCGTCGACCCAGGCCGCGTAGAACGGCTTCAGGTCCATGTCGGCCACCGCCGCGGTGTAGAGCTCCCAGTCGTGCCAGCCCTGGTTCCAGTTGTCGTTGATCTCCGGGAACTCCCGCAGCACGGTGAAGAACTTCTCGTCGCCGATGTGCTTGCGCAGGGCGTGCACCATCAGCACCCCCTTGTCCGACACCGAGAACTCCCGTCCCCGGCCCGGATCGGACAGCTTGCGCGCCCAGAACGCCGGGCCCGCCGCCGCGACCGCCGCCCGGTAGCGCTGCTCCAGGTCGGCCCCGTGCCGGTGCTCGTCCCACAGCCAGCCCAGGTACCGCGCGAACGACTCCGGCAGCGGCTGGTCCTTCCACATCTTGATGGCGAGCTTGTTCCCCCACCACTGCGCCGCGACCGCCCGCACGAACGCGGACTCGTCGGTGCCCGCGCCGAACACCGGCCGTCCCTGTGCGGGATGCGCGTAGCCGAGCCGGTCCGGCACGTACAGACCGCCGGCCGACGGGTACGGGAACGGGCCGAGCCGCGTGCTGAGGAACGTGACCACCGCGGGCAGCTCGGCCGAGAGCGCGGTGTTCGCTCCGGGTGCGAAGGCGTCGAAGACCGGGGTGTCGGCGATCGTGGACTCGCGCACCGTGTACCGGTCGATGCCGATCATGGTGGCGGACGGTGCGATCGGCGTGTTCTCGGCCCACGTGACCGTGGTGCCGGTGGCCGACTCGCGCACGCCGTTGGACACCGCCGTCCACCCGGTCGGCACGGTCGCGGTGACCCGGAACGTGGCCTTGTCGGCGGTGGTGTCGTTGACCGGGAACCAGGTCGTGGCCGAGTGCGGTGCGCCCGCCGCGAACGCCCCGCCGGTGACCGACGGGCGCCACCCGGTCCAGCCGCGTGGCGTGTACTCCGCCTGCGGCCGTCCACAGTAGACGACCGTGACGACGAACTCGGTGCCCTCGGCCAGTTCCGTGCGCGGGGTGACGACCAGCTCGTGCTCCTTGGCCCGGCTGAACGCCGCGGGCACCCCGTCCACCAGCACACCGCTCACGGTGAGGCCGCGCAGGTCGAGGTCGAACCGGCTGAGCCGCTGCGTGGTGACCGCGCGGATCACGGTCCTGGCGTTGAGGAACCGGTTCGCCGGGTCGTAGGACAGGGTGACGTCGTAGTGCGACACGTCGTACCCGCCGTTGCCGTCGGTCGGGTAGTAGGGGTCGACGCCCAGCACGGTGCCGTTCGGCGCGACGTGGACGTAGCCGTCCGTGCCGATCGTGTCGTCCTGGGCCGCGGCGGTCGCCGGGCACACGGTCAGGCCGCACAACAGCAGGGTGACCGGCGACAGGAGCCGCCGGATGCGCACAGCCATGGGAAACCTCTCGGGATCGGGTCGGAGTCGTCGCCAGTCTCTGCGGACTCCCACCCGCCGCCCACTGCCGGTTGCCCATGCCGCCGCGTTATCCGGCGCGCGATGGTCCCCGCTGCCCACCGGCGCCGCAACCGGGGCCCCGTCCGAAAGTACTAGATGGAACCCGTTGTGCTGCAACCACTTCCGCCACGGTCCTACGGTCGTGATCATGACTACTGCAACGGGCAGGACCACACCACCGGGCACCATCGTCGCCGCGTTCGCGGGGTTCCTCGTGTCGAGCATCGCCGCCTTCGCGGGCCTCGGTGTCCTCCTCGGCATGCACGACGAGCTCGTCGAGGCGCTGCGCGTGTCCCAGCCGGCCATGACCGAGGAGCAGCTGCGGAGCGCGGCCACCGTCACCCAGTTCGTGGTGGGCGGGTTCGCGCTGGTGATCGCGCTGGTCGAGCTGTGGCTCGCGTTCAAGCTCAGGGCCGGCCGCAACTGGGCGCGGATCGTGCTGACCGTGTTCACGGCGTTCCAGGTGGTGTCGTTGTTCGTCGGTCAGGGGACGACCCTGCCCGCCTACGGCGCCACCGCGGTCGCGGCACTGGCGGTGATCGCGAGCTACCTGCCCGCGTCCAACGCCTACGTCGAGTCGGTCAAGCGGGCGGGGTAGTGGGATCGTCGCGCGGCGCCGGGGCCAGAATGCCGCTATGACCGCAGGTGTGCCGCCGGCGCGGCGGAGCGTGTTCGTGGCCGAGGTCGTCGCGCTGCTCGCGGCCACGGTCGTGGACGCCGCGCTGGTCGTGCGGTCGGGCGTCCCGCGGGGAGTGGCGGCGCCGCTGCTCAGCGTGGTGCTGCCGTACGCGAGCCCTGCGGTGGCGGTGCTGGCGGTGCTGCGGCGCCGGTTCCCCCGGCACGTCGAACTGCTCGGCGGCGCGGTCGTGGGGTTGTCGCTGCTCGGCACGGTGGCCGCCGGGCTGGTGCGGCAGGCACCCGTGCAGCCGGTGGTGACCGAGGTGCTGGCCGTGCTGCTGCTGGCCGCCGCCGGGTGCCGCCGGCTGCCCGCGGTGCGGGCGGTGGTGCTCGCCGTCGCCGCTGGTGTGGCCGTGGTGCTCGCGCCGATCGTCCGCTACGGCCTGGACTACCCGGCGGCGCTGGTGCCGGTGGCCGCCGCGCTGGCGTGGGGAGCGGCGCTGGCGCTGGGCCTGATCCTGCGCGACGCGGACGCGCGGCACCGCCGTGAGCTCGAACGCGTCCGCACCGAGGACCGCCTGCAGCTCGCGCGCGACCTGCACGACCTGGTGGCGCACCACGTGACCGGGATCGTGGTGCGCACCCGCGCGGCCCAGGCGCTGGCCGGCAACGCGACGGCGCAGGACGCCGCCGAGGTGTTCGACGAGATCGAGCACGCCGCCGCCGAGGCGCTGACCGCGACCCGCGGGCTGGTCGGCGTGCTGCGCAGCGACGAACCGCTGCCGTCACCGAGCCTCGTGCTGGGCGACGTCGTGCGCGCCGCGGCGGACCAGGACACGGCGGTGCACGTGACCGCCGACGTGGAGGCGGTGCGGCTGCCGCCGCAGGTTTCCGTTGCGCTGCACCGGGTGCTGCTCGAAGCGCTGACCAACGCACGCCGCCACGCCCGTGCCACCGAGGTCCGCGTCACGGCGCGGTCCGAGGACGGCGACCTGGTGCTGGAGGTCGACAACGACGGTGTGGCGGGCGAGGCCGCGGACGGCGGGCACGGTGTCGTCGGGATGGGGGAGCGGATGACGGCGCTGGGCGGATCGCTGGCCGCGGGTCCCCAGGGGAGTGACCGCTGGCGGGTCACCGCACGGCTTCCGCTGGGTCCGGACGCGGCCGACGCGCTGCCGAGGGGGGTCTGATGACGATCCGGGTGCTCATCGCCGACGACCAGACGCTCGTGCGCACCGGTTTCCGGTTGATCCTCGACGCGGAGCCGGGCATCAAGGTCATCAGCGAGGCCGCCGACGGCGAGGCGGCCGTGCGCATGGCCCGCCGGCTGCGCCCGGACGTGACGCTGATGGACATCCGCATGCCGAAGCTGGACGGCCTGCGCGCCACCGAGCTGCTGGCCGGCCCCGGCGTCGAGGACCCGCTGCGGGTGCTGGTCGTCACCACCTACGACGTCGACGAGAACGTCTACGCCGCCCTGCTCGCCGGCGCCTGCGGTTTCCTGCTCAAGGACGCCCGGCCGCGCCTGCTGGTCGAGGCCGTGCACGCCGCCGTGAGGGGAGAGGCACTGGTCTCACCCGCGGTCACGGTGCGCCTGCTCGCCCACTTCACCGGCGCCGACCGCGACCAGCGGCCCGTCCCGCTGACCGGCCGCGAGCTCGACGTCGTGCTGGCCGTCGCGCGCGGCTGGACCAACGCCGAGATCGCCGAGCGCCTCACCGTCTCGCTGTCGACCGTGAAGTCCCACCTCACCAACGTCCAGGGCAAGCTCGGCGCCCGCAACCGCACCGAGATCGCCATCTGGGCGTGGCGCACCGGCCTGCTCAGGTGACCGCCCGCACCACGACCGTCCCGGTGACCATGTCCCCGAGCCGCTGGTGGCGCGGCGTCACCGCGATCAGCACCGCACCGACCAGCCCCAGCAGCAACCCGTCCACGGTCATCAGCAGCCACCGCACGAAGTAGTCGCGCAACGACGGCGCACCACCGGCGAGCGTGGTGATCCGCAACCCCAGCCACCGCATCGCCGGCGTCGCCCCGCCGTGCCGGTGCGGGTACCAGATCTCGACCCACAGTGGACCGAGCAGCGACACCGTCACGACCGCCACCCATGGCAGGACGAAGAACACGTCCCGCGGGAGGCCGAGCTTGATGAGCGGCAGCGAGAGCAGCAGGCCGAGCACGAGACCGAGAACGGCGGCGACGACCAGCAGGACGAGCTCGATGACGTGCTGGCAGTAGCGGCGGAGGACGATCGAGCGGGTGTCGGCGTCGGTGGCCACGCGGAGATGGTGCCAGGGCCGGGTTCGCGGTCGCGACCCACCCGGCGGGATCGGTTCGCCCGCGCCGCCTGCCCGGTCCGCCTGGGTCGTTTCACTCGCCCGAACCGCCTGGCTCGCCTCGCTTGTCCGAACCGCCTGGTGCGGCTGGCTCGTCGGGACGGCTTGGTGCGCCTGCTCGCCCCGACCGCTGCTCGCCCAGGTCCGCCTGGGCAGCCTGGCTGGCCGCGTCCGTGTGGTCTGGTGGGCCCGCGTGACCCGCCTGCACCACCTGGCCCGCGCGGTCCCGCCCGTCCGCCTTGCTCGCGCGGTCCGCTCCACCCGTCCGGTCTGCCCGGCGCGTCCGCCTTGCCCGCGCGGTCCGGCCCGCCCGTCCGGCGCGCGCGGGCCGCCTCGTCCTCCTGGCCCGCCATCCCCGCTTGGCCCGCGCGGCCGGCCGGGCTCCTTCCGCTCCCCGTTCCGAGATTCCGGTCAGTCGGCCGCGCGGTCATCGGCGGCCGCGGTCTGCGTGAGCACGGCGACGGTCTCCTCCAGCCCGCGCTGCACCTCGTCGCCCTGCGCCTCACGCACGCTGTGCAGGCTCACGGTGATCCGCGACCGGCCCGGCGCGACCTCGTCGACCTGCAGTTCGCCGTGGTAGTCGTCCGGGCCCTCGGCACCCCACTCCAGCCGCCGGCGCTGGGCGTCCGGGCGCACCCAGGCCTCGCTCTCGACGCGGTGGCCGTGCACCTCGGCCTCGACGTGCACCTGGTCGCCGCCCTCGGGTTCCGCGCTGGTCATCTGCGGGAAGTAGCGGGGGAGGTTCCTGGGCTCGGCCAGGAAGCCGAACAGCGTGTCCGCCGGGATGTCGGCCTCGGCGGTGTGCGTGTAAGTCGTCATGAAGGCGGGAGTACCCGGCATCGGCCGGGCCGAACAACCCCCAGGTCGTCACCGTCCGAGAACGTGAACCACCTTCGAGGGAAGCGTGTCACTGGATGGTGCGACAACGGACGATCCCGGTCCGGGGCGGGGTACCTCGCGATCGCAGACGACCAGCGACGAGAGGAAGAACGATGATCGATCGGAGCCAGCTCGAAGCCCTGTACGACTGCGACGTGATCGACAAGAAGGGCGAGCGGATCGGCTCGGTGAAGCAGGTCTGGCTCGACGACGAGGACGGCGCGCCCGCCTGGGCCGAGGTCCACACCGGACTGTTCGGGCTCAGGGAGAGCTTCGTGCCGATCCAGCAGGCGCGGGTGAGCGCGGGCGCCATCACCGTGCCCGTGGACAAGGAACTGGTCAAGGAGGCGCCGAAGATCGACGTCGACGGCCAGAAGATGTCCGACGACCAGCAGCAGGAGCTCTACCGGCACTACGGCATGATCCCGAGCGCCAAGCGCGGCGAGCACGACCGCCTGGACCAGGGCCGCCGGGACGAGCGCAGGACCGACCTCAGGGACGATCGCAGGGATGACGACCTGTCCGTCACCCGGTCCGAGGAGCAGCTGGAGGTCGGTACCCGCCAGGTCGAGGCCGGCCGGGTGCGGCTGGTCAAGCACGTCGTGACCGAGCAGCGCGACGTCACGGTGCCCGTGTCGCACGAGGAGGTGCGCGTGGTGCGGGAACCGGTGGACGGGCCCGCGCGCAACGCGTTCGCCGAGGAGGAAGCCTCGGTCACGCTGCACCGCGAGGAACCCGTTGTGCAGAAGCGCGCCGAGGCGGTGGAACGCGTCCGGCTCGAGAAGGACAACGTGACCGAGCAGCAGCGCGTCACCGGTGAGGTGCGCAAGGAACGCGTCGACGTCGAGCGCGACGACCAGAGCGGTCGTTGAGAGCGCTGAACACCACGCTGAGTCAGCCGCGTGCGTGGAGCACGGCCAACGCGTGCTCACGTGCCGGTGCGCTCAGCGTGGTGTTCAGCTCCTCGAACAACGCCTCCGCGGTCACGCCGTTCCACCCCGGTGGCAGCAACGCCAGCGGCAGCCCCGGATCGCTGTAGGGCAGCCGCCGCCACTGGGTCAGCATCGGCACGTACGTCTGGAACGCTCCCAGGCTGCCCACCGGCAACGCGTCGAGCACGGGCCGATAGCGCCGCACGAAGTCCGCGTACAGATCGGCCAGCTCGTCGAGGTCCCACCAGGAGCGCACCTTCGAGCGCAGGTCGCCGAACGCGAGGTGCTGACCGGTGAACAGGTCGACGTACTCGGCCAGGCCGCGCCGTTCCAGGGTCCGCCGGGTCTCCGCCGCGAGGTTGCCCGGCGCGACCCACACGCCGGGGGCCGCGGTGCCGAAACCCAGCTGGGTCAGGCTGGTGCGCAGCTCGTGGCGCTTCTCGCGCTCCGACTCCGGCACGGAGAACACGGCCATCAGCCAGCCGTCGTCGGTGGTGGCCCGGCGGCGTTCGAAGATCCGCGCGTCGCCCTCCGCGAGCGCCTCCAGCGTCGCTTCCGCGAGCGCGTAGCCGGCGGCGCCGTCGCGGCGGTCGCTGCGGACCACGCCGCGGCGCTTCAACCGCGAGATCGAGGACCGCACGGCCTGGCCCTCCACGCCGAGGTCCGCCATCAGCTGCACGACGGACGCCACGGAGAGCCAGTTGTCCTCGCCGCGGGCGTACAGGCCGAAGAGCGTGACGATGAGCGGGCCGAGCCGGTCGCGTCCGGCGAGCGCAGCCGGTTCCGTGGTCAGCGCGACGTTCAGGGCTCTCTCCTCGCTCGTGCGTGATCACCCGAGCTTAACGCCCGGCCCGGCGAGGTCGGTCAGCGTCACGGTGTTGCGCAGCTCGCCCAGCCCGCTGACCCGCGTCACCACCACGTCGCCGTCGTTCAGGAAGACCTGCGGCTCACGGGCGTTGCCGACGCCGCTGGGCGTGCCGGTCAGCACCACGTCACCGGCGCGCAACGTCATGCCGTGGCTCAGCTCGGCGATGATCCGCGCGAACGAGAACGCCATCTGCGCGCTGGACGCGTCCTGCAGCAACCGGCCGTTGACCTCGCACTGCACCCGCAGGTCCGCGAGGTCGTCGATCGACTCCGGTGTGGTCACCCACGGGCCGAGCGGCATCGTCGCGTCGAGGCTCTTGCCCTTGAGCCACTGCCCGCCGTGCGCGCGTTGCAGGTCCCGCTGCGAGACGTCGTTGGCGACGAGGAACCCGAACACGTGCTCCAGCGCCTTCTCCTCCGGGATCGACCGGCCGTCGCGGCCGATGACCACGGCGATCTCGGCCTCGTAGTCCCACTTCGCGGAGACCGCCGGGTCGTAGGCGATGGCGTCGACCGGTCCGATGACCGTGTCCGGGCCCTTGGTGAAGAACGTGGGCCGCTCCGGCACCGCGACCGGGTCCTGCCCGTCGCGCTTGCCCTTGGACTCCTCGAAGTGGTCGAGGTAGTT
This sequence comes from Nocardia sp. NRRL S-836, assembly GCF_001279525.1. Classification (GTDB taxonomy): domain Bacteria; phylum Actinomycetota; class Actinomycetes; order Mycobacteriales; family Pseudonocardiaceae; genus Lentzea. Next base: position 45,271 of record NZ_LGDY01000101.1, read on the forward strand.
CCAGCCGGTGCACAGGACGTCGCGGTTGAACCGGTGCAGCGGCGCCTCCAGCCGGACCTCGGCGAGCGGCCGGACCTCGGTCGGCGCCGCCCGGACCGCGTCGAGCGCGGCCGGACCGCCGCGGACGATGTCGTCGACCGTGCCGAGCGTCGCGGGCAGCAACCCGATCGACTCCCCGTCCACGAGACCCGCCCTGCGGACGCCGCCGATGGTTGCTGAAGCGAGCCTCACCCAGACACCTCCATTATCGCGATCACGTTTCGAAGATCATGAACACGCTATTGCTGAATCGGGGTGACCAGGCGGTCCTCGGGGATCACGGCGACGCCGAGGATCTCGATCATGGCCTCCGGCTGCCACAGCGCGGTGCAGCCGATGCCCGCCATCGCCGGGTAGACCGGCCCGGCCAGCTCGCGCCACACCTCGCCGATCTCCTTGCCGTTGGCCTGGTAGTCCGGGATGTCGGTGAGGTAGATCGTGATGCTGACCAGGTCCTCCGGCTCGCCGCCGGCCGCGCGCAACGTGGCCAGCACGTTGCCGAACGCCTGGCGGAACTGCGCGACGATGCCGCCGGGGACGATCTTCATGTCGGCGTCGGTGGCGGTCTGCCCGCCCAGGTGGAGCGTGGTGCCGGCGAGCGTGCCGTGCGAGTAGCCGCGCGGAGCGGGCAGTCCGGCCGGGTTCACTGCTACGGGCCTCATGTGTATTGACAATATCTGACGACGGTGAAGAATGCGATATATGGAGCCCGACCTGAGCAGGTACCAGCTCGAAGGCGACAACTCGATGTACCGGCTGCCCAGCGGTCTCGTCGCCCCGGTGGTGACGCGCGGCGGCATGGAGAACCCGGACACCGCGAACTCCGGTGGCGCGATCCGGATCTCCGGCGTGAGCAGGCAGCACACCCCGGCCACGCGGCTGTGGTTCGGCAAGGTCACCAACGAACCCGGCTACCGCTCGGTCACCCACCACCACGGCGAGGCCGAGACCGGCGGCTACGTGCTGTCGGGACGGGCGCGGATCTACTTCGGCGAGCGGTTCGAGGACTACGTCGACATGGAGGAGGGCGACTGGGTGTTCGTGCCGCCGTTCATGCCGCACATCGAGTGCAACCTCGACCGCACCAGGCCCCTCACCTGGATGACCACCCGGACGCCGGAGAACATCGTGGTCAACCTGGACGACGTGCCCGACGAGGACCTGCGCGACTGGCTGACCCGATGACCGCCGGGACCCTCGCGACCTCCGCGGTCTTCACGTCGGCGATCACGCTGAGCCGGACCGAGCCGCGGCACCTCGACCTGGCGTTCACCGCCGTCACCCAGCCCTGTCCGTGGCCCAAGGCCTACGGCGGGGACCTGGTGGCGGCAGCGGCGGCCGCGGCCATGCGCTCGGTGACCGACGGCAAGACGCTGCACTCCATGCACAGCTACTTCCTGCGCCCGGCCGACATCGGCGCCGAGGTGCGCTACGAGGTGGAGCTGCTGCGCGACGGCCGCGGCTACAGCACTCGCCAGGTCCGCGGCTACCAGAACGACAAGCCCCTCTACGCCTGCCTCGCGAACTTCGCCGCCGGCGAGCCGGGCGGCACCTTCCAGGCCCGGTTCGCCGAGGAGCTGCCCGGCCCGGAGGAGCTGCCCAGCACGGCGGAGCACCTCGCCGGGCGCACCGGCGGCACGATGACCGAGGAGTCGAAGGCCTACTGGTCGGCCGGCCGCAGCTTTGACCTGCGGCACGTGCCCGGCCCCGTCTACCTCGCGGTCGAGGGCGACCGGGTGCCGCACCAGGCGGTGTGGCTGCGGCCGTTCGACCCGCTGCGCCCGGTCGAGGGGCTCACCGACGCCCAGCGCGACCTGGCCGCGCTCGCCTACGTGTGCGACTACACGATCCTGGAACCCGTCCTGCGGGTGCTCGGCCTGCCGTGGGCTCAGCCCGGCCTGGTCACCGCGAGCCTCGACCACGCCATGTGGTTCCACCGCAGGGGCACCGTCGACGACTGGCTGCTCTACGTGCAGGAGGCGGTCGCCGCCGACGACGGCCGCGGCCTGGGCCACGGCCGCTTCTTCACCCGCGACCACCGGCACCTCGCCACCGTCGCCCAGGAGGGCATGATCCGCGCCGCTTGACCCGCCGCCGCCGGAAGGACCCGCCATGGACACCTTCGCCCGCGACCACCTCCCTCCCGCAGCGCTGTGGCCGACGATCGAGTTCACGACGCCCGAGCTGACCTACCCGGACCGGCTCAACGCCGCCACCGAGATCATCGACGTCCCGGCCGCGCGGTTCGGGCCGGACCGCCCCGCGCTGCGCACGCCGTCGGGCGAGGTCTGGTCCTACGGCGAGCTGCGCACCCGTGCCAACCAGGTCGCCGGGGTGCTCACCGGGGACCTCGGTCTCGTGCCGGGACAACGGGTCCTGCTGCGCTCACCGAACAACCCGTGGACGGTGGCGGCGTGGCTCGGCGTGCTGAAGGCCGGCGGGGTCGTGGTGACCACGATGGCGGCGTTGCGCGCCCGCGAGCTGACGCCCGTCCTGGACCGCACCCGGCCGTCGATCGCGTTGGTGGACAACCGGTTCACCGACGACGTGCCCGCTGTGCCGTCGTTGCGGGTCCTGACCTACGACGACCTCACGGCACGGTGTGCGGCCAAGCCGGGGGAGTTCACCGCCGTGGACACCGCGGCCGACGACGTGGCACTGCTGGCGCCGACGTCCGGCAGCACCGGCTCACCGAAGATCACCGCGCACTTCCACCGCGACATCTTGTCCATCGACAACACGTTCGGGCGTCACGTGCTGCGGCTGACCGAGGACGACCTCGTGGCCTGCACCGCCCCGTTGGCCTTCACCTTCGGCCTGGGCATGCTCGTCGTGTTCCCGTTGCGCGCCGGGGCGTGTGCGTTGCTGACCGAGACCGCCACGCCCGCACAGGTCGCGGATCTGGTGGCACAGCACGGTGTCACGGTGCTCGCGACGGCGCCGACCGCGTACAGGGCGATCCTGCGCGACGGCGCGGAGGGCAAGCTCGCCGGGCTGCGCAGCGCGGTGTCGGCCGGTGAGCACATCCCGCGGCAGACGTGGGAGCGGCTGCGGGACCGGCTCGGCCTGCGCGTGATCGACGGCATCGGTGCCACGGAGCTGTTGCACATCTTCATTTCCGCGGCCGGCGACGACATCCGGCCCGGCGCCACCGGCAGACCCGTGCCCGGTTACCGGGCCACCGTGCTCGACCCCGACGGCGTGGAGCTCGGCCCCGGTGAACCGGGACGGCTGGGCGTCATCGGCCCGGTCGGCTGCCGCTACCTCGACGACGAACGGCAGAAGGACTACGTGGTGAGCGGCTGGAACGTCACCGGCGACATCTTCCACCGCGACGAGGACGGCTACTACCACTACCACGCCCGCGGCGACCACATGATCGTCTCCTCGGGCTACAACATCGGCGGGCCGGAGGTCGAGGAGGCCATCGACACCCACCCGGACGTGGTGGAGTCCGCCGTGGTCGCGAAGCCCGACGAGGAACGCGGCTCGGTCGTGTGCGCGTTCGTGGTGCTGCGGCCCGGCGTCGAGGGTGACGCCGCGAAGGCCAGGGAGATCCAGGACCACGTCAAGCGGACCATCGCCCCCTACAAGTACCCGCGCGACGTGCGGTTCCGCACCTCGTTGCCCCGCAACGCCAGCGGCAAGCTGCAACGCTTCGCCCTCCGCGAGGCCGTCGAGGACGAGCACGCCGTTGCGCAGTGACGCGAGAGGACCGCGAATGAAGATCGCCGCGAAGAGGATCGCCGTCGTCGGTGGTGGCCCCGGTGGCCTGTACCTCGCCGCGCTGATGAAGCAGCTCGACCCCGCCCACGACATCACCGTGTGGGAACGCGACGCCGCCGACGTCACCTTCGGGTTCGGCGTGGTGTTCTCCGACGAGACCCTCGGCGGCATCGAGAACGCCGACCCGGAGTTCGCCGCCGCCATGGCACACCGGTTCGCCCGCTGGACGGACATCGACATCCACTACCGCGGCGAGACCCACACCATCGGCGGGCAGGGGTTCGCCGCGATGGGCCGCAAGGACCTGCTCGGCCTGCTGCAACGGCGGTGCCGCGACCTCGGTGTGGTGGTGCACTTCTCGACACCCGCGCCCGGCACCGCCCAGCTGCGCGCCTCGTACGACCTGGTGGTCGGGGCGGACGGCGTCAACTCGCCGGTGCGGCAGTCCTCGCCGGGCGTCTTCCGGCCGAGCCTGGACCGGCGGCACAACAGGTACATGTGGCTCGGCACGGACCTGGTGTTCGAGGCGTTCCAGTTCTTCGTCAAGGACACCGAGTGGGGCACCATGCAGGTGCACGGCTACCCCTACTCCGCCAACGGTTCCACGTTCATCGTCGAGATGCACGAGGACGTGTGGCGGCGCGCGGGTTTCGACACCGGCGAGGAGTTCCCGCCGGGCGCCTCCGACGACCGTGCCGTCGAACGCCTCCGCGCGCTGTTCGCCGACGAGCTGGCCGGGCACCGGGTTTTCGCGAACAACTCGAAGTGGCTCAGCTTCACCACCGTCCGCAACGAGTGTTGGCACGACGGCAACCTCGTCCTCGTCGGCGACGCCGCCCACACCGCGCACTTCTCCATCGGCTCCGGCACCAAGCTCGCGATGGAGGACTCCCTCGCGCTGGCCGCCTGCCTGCACGAGCACCACGACGTCGAGACCGCGCTGACCGCCTACGAGGCCGAACGCCGCCCGGTCGTGGAGTCGACCCAGCGCGCCGCCCAGGCGTCCCTGGAGTGGTTCGAGAACATCGGCATGTACGCGGGCCAGGAACCGACCCGGTTCTGCTTCAACCTGCTGACCCGCTCGCGCCGCATCACCTACGACAACCTGCGCACCCGCGACCCGGAGTTCGCCGACCGCGTGGACGCCGCCTTCGCCGCCTCGCAGGGACTCCCGAGCAGCGCACCGGCGATGTTCCAGCCGTTCCGGCTCGGGCGGCTGGAGCTGAAGAACCGGGTGATCGTCTCGCCGATGGACATGTACTCCGCCGTCGACGGTGTGCCCGGCGACTTCCACCTCGTCCACCTGGGCTCGAAGGCCATGGGCGGCGCGGGCCTGGTGATGACCGAGATGGTGTGCGTCTCGCCGGAGGGCCGCATCACGCCCGGCTGCACCGGTCTGTGGACCGACGAGCAACGGGACTCGTGGGCGCGCATCGTGGCGTTCGTCCACGAGCGCAGCACCGCCCGCATCGGCCTGCAGCTCGGCCATTCCGGCCGCAAGGGCTCGACCCGGCTGATGTGGGAGGGCATGGACGCCCCGCTGCCCGACGGGAACTGGGAGACCATCGGCCCGTCACCACTGCCGTACGGCCCCGGATCGCCCGTGCCGCGCGAGCTCGGCCGTGCCGACCTGGACCGGATCACCGCCGAGTTCGTTGCGGCCGCCCGGCGCGGTGCCGAGGCCGGTTTCGACCTGCTCGAACTGCACTGCGCGCACGGCTACCTGCTGTCGTCGTTCCTCTCGCCGATCGCGAACCGGCGGGCCGACGAGTACGGCGGCTCGCTGACCAACCGGCTGCGCTACCCGCTGGAGGTGTTCGACGCCGTCCGCGCCGCGTGGCCGGCCGAGCGCCCGATGATCGTGCGCATCTCCGCCACCGACTGGACCGACGGCGGCAACACCGAACACGACGCCGTGGAGATCGCCCGCGCCTTCATCGCCCATGGAGCGGACGCGATCGACGTCTCCTCCGGCCAGGTCACCGCCGACGAACGCCCGGCGTACGGCCGTTCCTACCAGACCCCGCTCGCCGACCGGATCCGCCACGAGGCCGCCGCCGCCACCGGCACGGCGGTCATCGCGGTCGGCGCCATCGCCTCCTACGACGACGTCAACTCCATCCTGCTGGCCGGCCGCGCAGACCTGTGCGCCATCGGCCGCACCCACCTCTACGACCCGCACTGGACCCTGCACGCGGCCGCCGAACAGGACTACCGCGGCACCGCGGCGCAGTGGCCCGTCCAGTTCCAGGCCGGCAGCCGCAAACCGCCGGCCGCGCGCACCGACGCCGTGCGGCCGCGCCTGTCGCTGCTGCGGGTGGACGCGCCGGACCGTGACGTGCACCTGCGCTGGACCCCGCACCGCGCACCGGCGGCACTCGGCTGACCACCGCGTGCCGTGTGTGACCGCGGTCAGTCCGATGTGGTCGCTGCGGCCGCCTTCGACGACAGGCGTCAGTTGCCGCGTTCCAGGTGCCGTGAGTCGTTGCGGCGCACCACGCGGTCGAGCAGCTCGGCGTCCTCGCCGCCTTCGTCCGACGTGGACGTGAGCGCCAGCAGGAAGATGATGACCACGCTGACCCCGGCCCCGCCGACGGCGAGCCGGTGTAGTGCATCGCGGCCACGCCGAGACCGGTGATCAGGCCACCCGCCAGGAACGGCCGGAAGCGCGTGCTGTCACCGCGTTTGACCACCAGGAGGCCGAGCCGACGACCACGATGGCGACCACCATGCTGGCAGTGTGAGGGTCAGGGGTCCGAGTCCCCTCAGCTCCACTATTGGATACAGCATATAGATCGCCCGCTGACCTGCGTAAACAGACTCGGTGGGCGATCTTGTGTTTTTGTCCTATGTGGACGGTTATACCCCGGCTGGAGTAAAACTGGAGCACGGTTCCGAACTCGGCGAAATAGGGTCACGCAGCTGCTCCAGGATCGGGCGCCCGATCGGGTGGTTGTTCGCAGAATCTTTTGTTCGCCCGCTGGGGTGTTGGGCCCGCCGTCTGGCACGGACGCCCACACTGCGCCCGTCGCAGGCGGGCACCGTGCGTTTGCGGGCTGGCCCGTGCGTGATCGCGGCGGGCGGGCTGTTGCCGCCCCGCATCGCTCGGTGTCGGCTGAACGGCCGTTGCCGTTAGCGTCCCATGTCCGCTTGGTGGGTGCCGGGCGCACCGGTAGCTGCCACCAACCTGTTCCCGTCCTTGCGGTGCCCTCGGCGGGAGTACCCAAGGATGGGAACAGGGTTGACCAGTGAGTTCATCGCGGCAGCCTGGTGATCGAGGGCCGTTTCGGGTTCCAGCCGTCGGAGTGAGCGACTAGGAGGTGGGTGGAGCGTGACGGAGCCGCCCACCGTCTACATGCTGCTCGGCTTCGGTGCACTCCCGCCTGGACCGGACACGTTGTGCACCTGATCGGACGGCTCGCTGCGGCTGTTTGCCTCGTTTGTCGGACCCTCGGCGTAGCGTGCATGGTCATCGCGAAGGAGTCGCGCAGATGGTCGGTCCGCTGCCACAGGTAGTTCTGCCCGCAGGCCTGGGTTGAGAACGGTTCACCCTTCCGGCTGACCTAGTAGGAGACTTCGTCGGTACCGGTGAGCCACGCGGGCCTGAGGATCGTGTAGTCGAGCCCGGATTTCTCGATGATGTCGACAGCCGCGCGGTAAGGGCCGAGCTGGGGACCGATCTGGTCGCGGTTCCACGCTCCGAACGCGCCAGGCACACCTCGTCGTAGATGCCCAGAGCGGTGACGAACACCAGACGGCGGACGCCCGTTGCCGGCATCGACCTCGACGATTCGTGCTGCCTGCTCGTCGAGGTCGCCTGCCGAGTTCGCGTAGACGACGTCCTGACCGTGGACGACCGCATCGAGAACATCGCGGTCGAGCGCATCTCCCGTCACGAGTCGGGCATTCGCCGGTGGGTCCGTCAGCTTGCTCGGGTCGCGCAGCAGAAGCGTCAGGTCGACCTGCGCTTCCGCCAGCATGCCCGCGGCCCACCGGCGCCCAGCACCAGTGCCCTCGTCATCGTCGCTTGGTCCTGGCCGTCGCTGTTCCTGCTGGTCACTTGAGGTGCTTGTCGAACCAGTTGATCGGGATCTCGGGGTGTTCGCCGAAGTAGTTGTAGCCGTCGAAGCGGCGGTCGGTGCCGCGGATCCAGTGCAGGTCCTTGTCGATGACGGGCAGGGCGTCGTAGATGGCTTGGACGTCGTCGGGGCGGGTCATGGTGTCGTCGTGTACCTGGGCGATGAGCGTGGGCACGGTGATGGCGTGGACGTGGTGGAGCGGGGTCTGCTCGTCGAGGTGGAACCCGGTGCGCTCGTGCACGGCCTTGTCGAACTTCGCGAAGCCGTCGGCCATGCCGATGCCCTCGACGAACCGCTCGACGATCGGGCGGGCCGAGACCGGCTGCAGCATGACCATGGCCTGGATCTCGGTGAACTCCTCGGGGTGGTGGGACCAGGCGACGGCGGTCGAGTCAGCGCCGAGGCACACCGACAGCAGCACCTTGCGCAGGTCCCTGGTGTCCGGGCGCGTGGCGGCGTAGCGCAGGGAGCCGATCACGTCCCGGTACTCGAGCAGGCCGATGCCCGCGATCCCGCCGTTGCCCTGGCCGCTCAGGCCGTGGTTGCGCATGTCGTAGGCGAGGATGTTGTAACCGGCGTCGTGCAGCGCCCGGTACTCGGGCAGGAAGTTCACCTCAAAACCGCCCAGGCCACCGAACTCGGGCAGATGCCCGGGATAGCCGTAGCGGTTGCCCGGCAGGAAGTGGTTGTGGATCACCAGCTTGTCCGAGTCGGCCGGGATGAACCAGCCCTCCAGCGGCACGCCGTCCATGGACGGGAAGGTGACGTCCTCATAGGACAGGCCTACCTCGTCCGGGCGACGCAGCACCGGTGCGCGGCGCCCTCCGGTCGTGCCCGTGGTCCACAGCTGGACGAAGTTGTCGAACGCCGCCTGGGCCTTGTCGTTCTCCATGAGACTGCATCTCCTCTCGCTGTGGTGGCCATTTCGGCTACCCGAGATCGATGGTGACGACCCGCTCGACGGGCAACAACGGACAGTCTCTTCCCAGGGACAGCGGCATCCTGGGAAGGATTCCTCCCAGGCACACGGCGCGCACTGCTGCGACACTGAGGCGCATGTCCGACAGCGACGCGCACCGCAGCGAGCTGGGAGAGTTCCTCAAGGCCCGCCGCGCCGAGCTGAGCCCACGGCAGGCGGGACTGCCCGAGACCGGGACCGTGCGGCGGGTGCCGGGATTGCGCCGCGAAGAGGTCGCCCAGCTCGCCGCGATCAGCACCGACTACTACACCCGCCTGGAACAGGGTCGCGTCCCGGCCTCAGCCTCGGTGCTCGACGCCCTGGCACGCGCGCTGCGCCTCGACGACGACCAGCGGGACTACCTCGCCGAACTGGCAGGCAAAGACATCGCCCGGCCACGCAGACGCGCCCGGCAAACCGTCCAGCCATCCCTGCGGCGGCTGCTCGACGAACTGCGCGGCCTTCCCGCGATCGTGCTCGGGCGACGCATGGACATCCTGGCGTGGAACCCGCTCGCCGCCGCTCTCATCACCGACTTCACGCAGATCCCGGACAAGCAGCGCAACTACCTGCGGCTCGTGTTCACCGACCCCGCCATGCGGGGCCTCTACGCCGACTGGGAGGCCGTGGCCCACACCTGTGTGGCGCTGCTGCGCAGGGAAGCCGCTACCTACCCCGACGACCCCCAGCTGATCGCGCTGGTCGGCGAGCTGTCCGTGCAGGACCCGCAGTTCCGCCAGTGGTGGGCAGCCCACCACGTCGTCGGCAGACGCATCGGCACCAAGACACTTCACCACCCCGTGGTCGGCGACCTCACTCTCGACTGGGACACACTCACCTGCACCACCGACCCCGAACAACAACTCATCACCTGGACCGCTGAACCCGGCACCCCCGCCGACGACAAGCTCAGAATCCTCGCCTCCTGGACCACCACCCACCAGCAGGAAACCGCGCCTACCGCGCCGGCCGATCAGCTACCGGACCTGCGGAAAGACGGTTGACCGTGCTCACCGGCGTCCCCACACGCGCGGCGGTGCCGCAGTTCACTACCCGTGCACGGTCGAGGAGGAAGCCATGATCACCCGCGCTGCGCGAACCGCCCACCGCGAGGTATCTCCACTGGAACTGTTCTTCGACCTGGTGTTCGTCCTCCCATCAGCCAGCTCACCCACCACCTCATCGAGCACCTGACCTGGCGCGGGGCCGCCGAGACCCTGGTCATGCTCATCGTCGTGTGCGGCGTGTGGACCTTCACCGCCTTCGAGGTCTCACTGCTCGACGTCGAACGCACCACCACCCGGGGTGGCCACCCTCGCCGTCATGGGCCTCGCACTGTTCATGAACGCCGGCACCGCCAACGCGTTCAACGACGCCCCCCGGCTCTTCACCGTCCCCATGATGCTCGCGCTGGCCGTTCCCGCCACCTACGCGGCCGTAGCCGCCACAACACCCCACCTACGTCGGCACTTCCGCCATGTACTCCTGTGGATGGCCGCCTCCGCACCTTTCTGGATCATCGGCGCCATCGCCGGACCTGAAATCCGGATCTGGTGGTGGGCAGGCGCCGCAGGCATCGACCTCATCGGCACCTGGACCGCGCCCCCCGTCCCCGGCAACACGCGGCGCGGCACGCAACGCCTGGAATTCGACGCCGCACACATGCTGGAACGGATGCGGTTGTTCCTCATCATCCTGCTGGGCGAAACCGTGCTGACCCTGGGACGAGTGATCGCCGACCACCCCTCCGAGCCGGCCACGCTCTTGACGGCACTGGGCGTCTTCCTCGCCCTCATCTGCCTGTGGGCCGTCTACTTCGGACGAGCCGAACAGCTCGTCGTACGACGCGTCTCCGCATCCGAAGACCCGATCCGATCCGTACACGTCGGCATGAACGTCATCTACGGAGTCGTCGCGGGACTCGTCATGCTCGCAGCCGGCAGCGAAACCTTGATCGCACACGCACAGGACCGGGCCGGTGTGAGCGGCGTGCTCCTGCTCGCAGGACCCGCGATCTACCTGCTCTCACAAGCGATCTACTTCCACCTCGACTCCGACGGCAGTTCGCTGCCCCGTTACACCGGCGCCGCCGTCCTCACCGCCGTGCCGCCGCCGGGTACTGGATCCCGGTATACGCCACCGTCGCTCTGCTCGTCCTCATCCTGATCACACTTACCGTCTACCTATCCGGAACCACGGCCTCGTCGGCGTCCTGAGCAGAGGTCGGCAGACCGGCCACATTCAGATGCGGTTGCCGCGCCCTGTCTTGACCTCGAGGCCTTGGTTGGAGGCCAGTGGCAGCGGCATTCCTGCTGTCGGCTGGTGATCTCGGTTCATGCCGCCGCCCTGGCCGGCTTTGGGGAGGGCATCAACCTGCGCGAGATCGTTCTGCGGAGGGCCGGGCTTTGGGCGGGTGTACCGAACGATGGGAACAGGGGTGACCAGCGGTTTCATGCTGGCAGCCTGGTGGCGGAGTCATCGTTCGAGCTATCCGCAGCCGAGTAGCGGCCCAGGGGACGGGTCACGGAGGCCCGTCCCACCTCAGATCTTCCATGCTCAAGCCGAGTGACGGTAGTTCGGCGCGAGGCGGCTCAGCCAGCTGCTGGGTTGCGGGGCAGCTCGTGTGGACTCCCGGTGTCCCCGCGCAGGCGCTGAGTACTCGACACGGACCTCGCCCTCGACGGCGATTGACCTGAGCGTGTGCCGCTCGAAAGTCATCGCTTGACGATGTCGATGCGCTCAAGAGCGGATGATCGAGTCGAGCAGGCTCTTGGCGACGTCCCGGAGCTTCACGTTCGCATCCTGTGACTGCTTCACCAGCATCGCGAAGGCCTCGTCCGCAGTGCACTCGTGCACTGCGATCAACACTCCCTTGGCCTGGTCGATGACGGCACGGGAAACCAGTGCCCGCTCCAGCACCTGGATGTGCTCGTGCGAGCGCTGCCACCGCTGGGCACTGCCCATGGTGGCGGCGGCCGCCGTCGTGAACAGGCGCATGAGACCTTCGTCGAACGGGTCGAACGCTTCTGCGGTCAGGCTGTAGATGTTGATCGAGCCGATGTGCTGTGCCTCGCTGCCGATCTTCGCCGGCAGCAACACGGGAACTGACAGATAGGCGCGGATGTCATGCTCCACCGCTGCGGCTTCGAACTCCGGCCATTCGTCGCGGTGTTCCCCGACGACCGCGCGCACGGCCTTGAGGGTGCGGGCGGCTTGCAGGCAGGGGCCGCGGTTGGCGGTGTACTGCTTTTCGTCGACCTCGGCGAGAAGCAGGTTCGTCGTGGCGGCAGTGCGCGGCTGCTGCGGCGCCATCACCGTGATGGTCACCGCGTCGGCGTCGAGAACGGCATCTGCCGCTGCGTCAGCCAGCCGATGCAGTGCGTCGTCGAGCGGTTCCTCGCCGGTGAGCGCATCACGCAACACCGCGAGCGCCTCGGTGGTTTCGTCGAGGCGCTCCAAAGCATCAGGGCGGTCACCGTTGATCGACTGCTCAGGTGATGGTGGAAGACTTCGCGCGTCCTCGGCCATGCCGTAGCGCTCCTTGTCGTCAGGCGGAGACCACGGCGCCAGCTGCTCGACGCACGTTCGACGCATGATACGGCTGGTGATCGCCTCGAGACTGACCCGTCCGGTGGAGCCCGACCGCTCCAGCGGCGGGGTGTCGTAGTGCTCAACTTCTCGCACCGGAACCGGCTGGACCACCGGGAGGCGGACATATCATGCAGGTACGCGCGTGCACGATGCCTTCTCCATAACCGATCATGTGGTGTTCAACCCGTCAGACGCAGTCCGGTGCTGTCATCGTGAGTTGGACGGGTGGCCGTTCGCCACGTCGATCACCTTCCTTGTGGCGTGCTGGCGGCGTTCGTGAAGATCTGAGCGCGCGGAAGCACAGGCCGGCTCAAGGGCACCGTGAAGAGGTCAGGTTGTTCCGCTGCAGCCACTTGTTCCGCTTGAGTAGCCAGTAGACGACGAGGCGATTGTGCCGCTCGGACGGCGAGTCGGCGGTCTGCGTGCTCTGTTGATTTTGCCGGTGTAGACGGTGCGCCGCTGGGTACAGATGGGATGCCGAGGCTGGTTCGCCGGACTTGGTGGAGGCCGCGCATGTGGTCTGGCCAGGCTTGACGCGGTGCGTTGAGCAGCCAGCCTCCGCGCTGTCTGGCTGCGCGGCACGGGCGGCTGATCTCGCCGCCGCCCGTGCCGCGCCCATCAGCTTCTGGCTCTGCTCTGTGACCGGTCGGCCGCCGGCCACACGTACACCGAGTTCGGCGGTGGTCTTGTCGCTGGCCTCAATCTCTTGGCCTCATCCCGTCGTCAACGAAGGCGGTACCGCGGTGGGTCGGCGACGCCGTGACGCCATTGCGGCCTTCGATGTGCACCTGGTGGCCGAAACGGTCGAGCACAGCACCGCCCGTGGCCGATATGGAAAGCGGTAGAGAAGCGTTCACACCGCGGACGCGGTGAAACCGAACAGGACCGCAGTCAGTCCCAGCAGGTCCAGCTTGCGGGTGACCGCAGGAGAGGGCAACAGCACCAGCCGGCGGTGTGCGGGCACCGCAACGCCGGCAGCGCGGCGATAGCTCAGCAAAGCACTGGCGGCTTCGAGGGAGAAGACCTCGACTCCAAGCAGATCGATCACCACAGACCAAGCTTCGAGCTCAGCGGCGCAAGCCAACGCCGCGGCGAACATGGCTGCGTCCAGAGCGCCGCGCGCCCGCACTGTGACTGTGCCCCTGGCGTCCGGACCGGTGATCTCGACCCCCCCCGGCTGGCTCAGGGGCCGTTGAATCGTGGACGGCGGTCATCGGTCACCTTTCCATCGCCGGCGCATCGCCGACACATACCTGCCCATCACCTCGCATTCGTACACGTCAGCCCTTCGGATCGCTCTCGCCACACTGGCCATCGGCTACCTGTCCGTACGGCAGCGGCCCGCCAAGGCGGCGAGGCCGCGCTGAGCTGCGGTGAGTGCACCGTTTAGGGCGTGTACTTCCTCGGCCTTGGTGGCCGGCGGCACCGGGCAAAAGGGGGCTGTTCGTGTCGCCCGACGACCGAGTCTCTGTGCCGCGAGCTTGATGCCAAAAGTGTGCAAGAGGGCATTCGAGTGAAGTAGGCAAGCCTTCGCGGCTCTGGTGCCGAATCAGCGAAGTCTGTCCGTGTGGCGGGTGTCGCTCCGGACGGGCGTCGAGCTGAAGGGATGGAGCATGTCAGCACCCCCTCCCACGCGTCGTCGGCGACGCGTGGCGGTAAGTCTGATCGCGGTCGGGAGCACATTGCTCGCGGCGGGGCTGATCGGCGGATCTGGTTCGGCCGGGGCGTCGAGTCACCGGGAGGCGCCGTTGATCGCGGGTGATCCGGCGGTGGACAACACCGACGTCTACGCGTTCGTCAGCCCGGACAAGCCGGACACGGTGACGTTGGTGGCGAGCTGGTCGCCGTTCCAGGAGCCGAACGGCGGGCCGAACTTCTACCCGTGGGCGACCGATGCCCGCTATGACATCAACATCGACAACGACGGTGATGCCAAGGCGGATCTGACCTACCGGTGGACCTTCCACACCGAGGACCGTCGTGGCAAGGCGACGTTCTTGTACAACAACGGCCCGGTCACGTCGCTGGATGACGAGAACCTGCTGTTCCGGCAGACCTACACGCTGGAGCTGATCGACCGTGACGGTCGTGATCGCAAGCTGATCCGCTCGGGCAAGGTCGCGCCGTCCAACACCGGCCCGGCGTCGATGCCGGACTACGGTGCGCTGCGGGCCCAGGCGATCACGGACGTGCCCGGCGGCGGCAAGAGCTTCGTCGGGCAGTCCGACGACGCGTTCTTCCTCGACCTGCGCGTGTTCGACCTGCTCTACGGCGGCAACCTGTCCGAGGTCGGGCAGGACACGCTGGCCGGCTACAACGTCAACACCATCGCGTTGCAGGTGCCCAAGGCGCAGCTCGCGCTCAAGGGTGACGCGGCCCGCAACCCGGTCATCGGGGTGTGGAGCGACACCGAACGGCAGTCGATGATCCTCAGCCCGGGGGAGTCGCGGGCGGTCGGCCCGTTCGTCCAGGTCTCGCGCCTCGGCAACCCGCTGGTCAACGAGGTCGTCGTTCCCGCGGGCCTGAAGGACCGGTTCAACGCCCTGACACCGGACCAGGACGGCAAGGTGCCTGAGCTGGTCAACCGGGTCACCGACCCGGAGGTGCCGAAGCTGATCCAGGCGATCTACGGGCTGACCGCTCCGGCCACGCCGCGCAACGACCTGGTGGAGATCTTCCTGACCGGCATCACCACCAAGCTCGGCGGGCCGATCAAGGCCGACCTGAACTCGCAGCTCAACAATGCCGACGTCAACCCGAAGCGGTTTACCCCATCGGAACAGCTGCGGCTCAACACCTCCGTGCCGCCGGCGGCCTCGCCGAACCGGCTGGGTGTGCTCGGCGGTGACCTGCAGGGCTTTCCCAACGGGCGCAGGCTCACCGACGACGTGCTCGACATCGGGGTGCAGGCACTGGAGGGCGCCGCGGTGAGCGGAATCGTGCCCGCGCTGGCGGCCGGGGACAAGGTCAACGCCAACGACCAGGCGTTCGGCACCTCGTTCCCGTACGTGGCGCTGCCCAACAACAGCGCGGTCAACTCCGGCTCGGCGGGTGCGGTGGCACCCGCCGGCGGTAGCGGCGGCGGTGGCGGCGGTCTGCCGGACGGCCTGGTCCTCAACGCCGTCCTCGCGGCGCTGCTGATCGGCTCGGGCGTGTGGCTGCTGGGCCGCCGTCCATTGCGGACCGCGGTCCCCGCGGCCGCATGACAGCCGTGCCGGGGGATGGACTCGTCTGTCCCCCGGCACGTCCGTGACCCGACTCGGCAGCAACCACACGGAGCGCGCCATGAACCGCCGCAAGATCATCGCAACGCTGGCGATCACCGCCGGCGTCGCGCTGCTCGCCACCACCGCGACCGCGCTGAGCCGCGGCGACGACCCCGCTCCCGCAGGTCCGGGTGCCGCCGTCGTACGCAGCGATGTGCAGCGCACCGTCACCGCCGCCCAAGACCGGCTCAAGCGCGTGCCCGGTGACGCCGGCACCTGGGCGCTGCTCGGCGCGGCGTACGTCGAGCAGGCCCGGATCACCGGTGACCCGACCTACTACGGCAAGGCCCAAGGCGCGCTCGAGACCTCGCTGCGTCACAAGCCCGACGGCAACGGCCCCGCGCACATGGGTCTGGGTGCCCTGGCCAATGCCCGTCACGACTTCGCCGCCGCCCGCGACCACGCGGAACGCGCCCGTGCCGTACTGCCCGACACCGCCGAGGTCTACGGCGTGCTCGCCGACGCCCTCACCCAGCTCGGGAAGACCGATCAGGCGCGCGCCGCGGTGCAGCGAATGCTCGACCTCGATCCCGGTGTACCCGCGTTCACCCGCGCCGCTTACGACTTCGAGCAGCGTGGTGAGGTCGACTCCGCCCGCCAGGCCCTCACCCGTGCGCTCGACGCCTCATCCTCACCGGCCGACTCGCTGTTCACCCGCTACCACCTCGGCGAGCTCGCGTTCGACAACGGCGACCTCGACGAGGCCTCGGCCCACTACGAGCAGGGCCTGCTGATCGACCCGCTCGATCCGGCGCTGCTGCAGGGACGTGCCAAGATCGCCGCCGCCCGCGGCGACCTGGACGACGCGCTCGCCGGCTACGCCGACCTGGTGGCACGCGTGCCCTCACCGCAGTACGTGCACGAACACGCCGTGCTGCTGCGTGCCGCGGGCCGCACCGAGGACGCCGCCCGGCAGTTCGACCTGCTAGCTCAGCAGCAGCGTCTGCTCGCGACCGCGGGCAGCACCGATGACCTGGCCGCCTCGGTCGCCGCCGCCGACCGGGGTGATTCCGCGGCCGCGCTGGCCGCCGCCGAACGGGAATGGGCCCGAAGGCAGCACCCGCTGGTCGCGGACGCGCTCGGCTGGGCGTTGCACCTGGCCGGGCGCGACGCCGAGGCTCTCGGCCACGCCGACCGCGCCGCCGCCACCGGCTGGCGCAACGCGACGTTCGCCTACCACCGCGGCATGATCCTGCGTGGCCTTGGGCGGGCCGCGGACGCGGCCGATGCGCTCGACTCGGCGCTGCGGACCAACCCCTACTTCTCCCCGGTGGACGCACCGGCTGCCCGGGCCGCGCTGGGCGGCCTGCGGTGAGGGCGTTCAGCGTCCTGGTCCTCGCGGCGCTGGCCATGCTGGCGGTCCCGGCGAGCGCCGGTGCTCATCCGCTGGGCAATTTCACGATCAACCATCACCACGCCATCACCGTCCACCCGGATCGGGTCGACCTCGTCTCGGTCATCGACCTCGCCGAGGTCCCGACCCTGCAGGAGCAGTCCGCTCGCCAGAACGACTACGCCGGCCGTGAATGCGACACCGTGCGCCGCGGCCTCTCAGTGACCACGGACGGCACAAGCATGGTCGCGACACTGCGTTCAGCCTTGGTCGAGTTTCCGTCCGGCGAAGCCGGACTGGCCACCACCCGCCTCACCTGCCGGCTCACCGCCCCCACGGACCTCCGCTCCGCCGCCACCATCGAAGTGCGCGACACCTACCGGCCGGGCCGCGTCGGCTGGCACGAGATGATCGCCGTCGGCGACGGCATCACGCTGCTCGACCCGCCTGTACCGGCGACCAGCGCCAGCAACGAGCTGCGCGCCTATCCCGACGACCTGCTGTCCGACCCCCTCGACATCCGCGCGGTAAGCCTGAGAGTCGAGCCCGGCGCCTCCGCGGTCCCGGACACCGCTGTGGCCAGGGGCGGCAGCACGGTGATCGGGTCGGCCACCCGCGCCTTCACCGCACTGGCCGGCCGGCAGGACTTCACCCCTCTGGTCGGCGTGCTCGCGGTGTTGCTGTCGCTGCTGCTCGGCGCCTCCCACGCCGCGCTGCCCGGACACGGCAAGACGGTCATCGCCGCCTACCTCGCCGGCCGCGAGGGCACTGCTCGTGACGCTGTCACCGTCGGTGCGACCGTCACCCTCACCCACACCGTCGGCGTGCTGGTGATAGGCCTGGTGATCAGTGCGTCGAGTGCGCTGGCCGGGGAGTCCCTGCTGCGGGTGCTCGGCGTCGGCAGCGGCGTGCTCGTCACCGCCGTCGGGGCGTTCCTGCTGCGCTCGGCGCTACGCCGACAGCCCGTCGCAGTAGGCCACGGACATGGCCACGGACATGGCCACGGACATGGCCACGGGCACGGGCACGGACATGGGCACCGCGTGGGTCGTGGCGGCCTGATCGGCATGGGCGTAGCCGGTGGCCTGGTGCCCAGCCCTTCGGCACTGGTCGTGTTGCTCGGCGCGATCGCGCTGGGCCGCACCTGGTTCGGTGTCCTGCTCGTACTCGGCTACGGCTTGGGCATGGCCGCCACTCTCACCGCCGTCGGTCTGCTCCTCGTCCGCCTACGCGACCGGCTGGCCGCCGTCGAGCGGCTCCGAGACCGCTTCACCGCCCTGCCCGTGATCACCGCCGGGCTCGTCCTCGTCGTCGGCCTCGGACTGACCGTCCGTGCCCTGCTTGAATAGGAGTAGCGATGCGCATCCCGATCCTGCTGCTGTGCACCGCCACCGCGTTGATCGCCTGCACCGGCACGCCCGATCCCGGACCGGTCTTCGACAACGAGAGCGGCTCGGAACTCACCTGTCTGCGCCACCAGCCACAACCGCCGGGCCCTCGCTACACCGACGAAAGGTTGCGCAACACCGGTGAGAATTTGTCGTTGCTGCGCTACTACACCGCCCACGGACGCAAACCTTTCTGTGACACCCAGGCACCTACTGACAGCGACAAGCAGTGGGCTCAGCTCTACGTGACGCTCGGCGCCGACCGCGCCAACGTCACGGCACTGCTCGGTTGAGGACCACGGCGGCCGAAGAGCCGGTTCTCAGCGGTGTGGCCGCCAATTCCCGCGTTGGGGTGCGTGCTTTCAGTTCACTCGGAAGTGCGGTCAATCCGGTAGTTGCGGGCGGTAGGTGGTATCTGGTTCTCACCGCGGCTTCCAACTGTTCTCCGATGCGCGATGTGGGACACCTCTCGGTGTCTGCGCTGGTGTGACGCGCGCCTCACCCATCCGAGTGGGTGTCGGCTCCGAATGGAGGTCGGTCAGGTGACGAACAGGAGCGCGATGCGCGAACGAGATCAGGCGCGGTCGACCATCCCGCGTGGTTCCGAGGACGCTGAGGGACCTGCGGGTGCGGAGGAGCTGTTGCTGCGCGTGGCGCGGGGTGACGAGGCCGCGTTCGGGCAGTTGTACGACCTGGTGTCGGGCATGGTGTTCGGACTGGTGCGTCGCGTGCTGCGGGACCAGGCGCAGTCGGAAGAGGTGTTCCAGGAGGTCATGCTCGAGGTGTGGCGGACCGCGAGCCGGTTCGATCCCGACCGTGGCAAGGCTACGACCTGGATCTTGACCATGACGCATCGGCGTGCCGTCGACCGCGTGCGGTCCGCGCAGGCGGCGGCCAACCGTGACGAGCGGGTTGCGGCGATGGGCGTGACGACTCCGTTCGACGAGGTCGTCGAGCAGGTCACCGAACGCTTGGAACAGCGCAAGGTCCGGCGGTGTCTGAAGTTCCTGACCGATCTGCAGCGCGAGTCCGTGCTGCTGGCGTACTACCAGGGTTACAGCTATCCGGAGGTGGCGAGCCTGCTCGGCGTTCCGCTGGGCACGGTGAAGACCCGGATGCGTGATGGTCTGATCAGGCTTCGAGACTGCTTGGGGGTGACGGCATGAGCACACCGTCGGACGTGCACACGTTGACGGGCGTCTATGCGATGAACGCCTTGCCTGAAAAGGAACGCGCGGAGTTTGAGAGACACTTGCCGCACTGTCCGTCGTGCGCCCAGGAAGTCGCCGAACTGCAGGCCACCGCCTCCGCCCTCGGCGTGGCGGTCGAGGCCGCCCCGCCCGCTCACCTGCGGGCGCAGGTGCTGGCAGGGATGACGGCCACGCGTCAGCTGCCCCCGCAACCGGCTGCCCCTGCCGCGCCGGTGCTCGCGCTTCCCACTCGGAACCGGGTCCGCACGAGCGTGCTCGCGGCTGCCGCCAGTGTGCTCATCGCGGTCGTCGTCGGTGTCCAGGGCGTGCAGGACCGTCGCGAGCTCGGCGCGCTGCGGCAGTCGGCTGCCGGCTACAGCCAGGTGTCGGAGCTGCTGAGCGCTCCCGACGCGAAGCTCCTGAACGACGCGGGATCCACGGGCGGCAGCGCAACCGTGGTGATGTCGCCGAGCCGCAGCAAAGCGGTGTTCCTCGCCAACGGGTTGCCGTCCTTGCCCTCGGACCGCGCGTACCAGCTGTGGGTGGTCGGACCTGGCGGGCCGCGCTCGGCCGGGTTGCTGCGGGACGAACCCGTGGTCGCGGATCACCTGGCCGACGCGCTGGCGTTCGCCCTGACCGTCGAGCCGAGCGGTGGCTCGCCTGCCCCGACGACGACGCCGGTCCTCGCGATTTCGGTGGCGTGACCCGGACACGACACGACCCCGACGGCCTGGTGGCTGTCGGGGTCGCATCGTCTCTGCTGGTGTTCAGAGCCAGGAGGACAGCGCCTTGAGGATGTCGGCGCGCTTGCGTGGTGCGGTGAGGGTCGCGACCGGCTGGCCGCCGGAGAACAACATCAGTGTGGGGATGCTGAGGACCTGGTAGCGGACGGCGATGTCGGGGTGGGCGTCGATGTCCACCTTCACCACGGAGATCCTGTCTTGGTGTTCTTCGGCGATTCCGGTGACGACCGGGTTCAGCTGCTTGCACGGTCCGCACCAGGGGGCCCAGAAGTCGACCAGGACGGGCTTGTCCGCGGCCAGGACGGTGGTGTCGAAGGAGTCCGTGGTGACGTCGGCGAGTTGCATGGTGGTGTTCCTGATCATCCGAAGGTGAAGGAGAAGGCCTGGACCCCGGGGCCGACGGTCGCGGTGAGCGAGCCGCCCTGGATCGTGGGTGTGGCGGAGAGCTGGTAGGAGTCGGGGGTGCCGTCGACCTCGATGGTCTTGGTCTTGCCGTTGTCCTGGACGGTGACGGTGCCCTTGCCGGACAGGACCATCCGGACTTCCTTGGCGCGGTAGTTGAGCTTGATCTGCGCGGGCGAGTCGCTGGGAGTGATCGACTGCGTGTCGAGCTTCCAGGAGCCCGCGAGTGCGAAGCTGTCCGTGCCCTGGTTTTCGGGGAACTGGAACGACTTCTCGCCGCTGGTGTAGGCCTCGGTGCCGGCGAAGTTCACGCGCTTGGTCGAGCCGAGGTAGGTCTCGCGGGTGATGTCGCCGACGACCGGGGTGTCGTCGGCCAGCTCCGTGGCGGCCGGCAGCCGGACACCGGGCTTGGCATCGTCCAGGAGCTGCCGGATGAGCTTCTCGGTGACCTTGTAGTCGCCTTCGCCGAACTTGATGTGCCGTACGGTGCCCTGGGCGTCGATGAGGTAGTGGGCGGGCCAGTAGCGGTTGCGGTAGTTGGTCCAGGTACCGAGGTTGTTGTCCAGCGCGACCGGGTAGGTGATGCCGAAGTTCCTCGCGGCGGCCGCGACGTTGTCAGGCTCTTTTTCGAAGGCGTACTCGGGTGAATGGACGCCGATGACCTGGAGTCCGGCATCGCGGTAAGCCTTGTCCCACGCGGTGACGTGCGGGACGGAGCGCTGGCAGTTGATGCAGGAGTAGGCCCAGAAGTCGAGCATGACGACCTTGCCGCGCAACGTCTTCAGGTCCAGGGGCTGGGAGTTCAGCCACTGCTGGACACCGGTGATGTCCGGTGCGGTGCCACAGCTCTCCAGCTCGGGCGCGCCGTCGGAGCACTTGTCGAGGTCCTTGTTCTGGTCGTTGACCAGGCCTCCGAGGTTGAGGGCCTTGCGGACCTGCTCGGAGTTGTTCACCTTGTCCTGCAACGAACTGGTGTAGTCCGGAATCGCACGTTGCAGCAACTGCGGCAGGTTGAAGACCAGACCGGCCGCGAGGGCGATCATCACGACGCCCGCCGTGATGCGGATGCCGCGCTGACGCTTGCGGAAGGCCTGCACGCGCTCGGCGACCCGGCGTCCTGCCAGCGCGAAGACCAGCAGCGGGATGGCCGCGCCGACGGCGAAGGTGAGGGTCAGCACGACGGTCTCGGTGCCGATCCGGCCGGTGGAGCCGGCGACGGTGATGGCGGCCAGCACCGGTCCTGCACAGGGCACGTACACAGCGCCCAGGGCCAGGCCGAGCGTGAAGCCACCGCGGCTCGCGTCCGGATTGCGCTGCGGGATCCAGGTGAACGGCTTCTCCAGCAGTTGCTCGAAGCGCGGCACGATCAAGCCGATGCCGATCAGCAGCAGCACGCCGATTCCGGCCCAGCGCAGAACGTCCTGCGGCAGGTTCAGCACGGTCAGCAGCAGCGACCCGAACAGCGTCACGAGACTGAAGCTGACGACGAGTCCGGCGATGACGAGGTAGGGCCGGGCGCGCGAGGCCGCCTTGGTCGCCACGGCCACCGCGCCTACCCCAGGCGTCGCCGTGCGGACGCTCTGCGTGCCGCCGGAGAAGAAGATGACGGGAAGGACGGGCAGGATGCACGGGGAGATACCGGTGACCAGGCCGCCGATCAGACCGATCAGTGCGAGGGTCAACATGAGAAGCCCTACTCGGGTTGGCGGAAGTGCGTGATGCCTGTGGTTCGCGGCTGATCACATCTCGGATTGGCCGCCAGGCTGAAGTGCTCGGTGTGCGGTCGAGTCGCCGGCAGTTGAGCGTCGGCCGTGGACTGAAGGTTGCGGGCGTGTCATTCACGCTGGTCAGCTGCGATCAGCTGCTGGTTGGTAACAGGTCGGTAACCAGACCCATCCGTTCGTCGAAGGGGACCGAATCACGAGCAGCAACTGTTCGATCACCCCCCTTGGAGATGTCCAGTCATGAACAAGACCGTCCGCAACACCGTCCTGGCCATCGGCGCCGCCTCACTCGCCCTGTTCGGGTCGGCGTGCGGCTCGGGCGACACGGCCAGCAGCAGCTCCTCCACCGCGCCCACCTCGGCGACCTCGACGGCCCCGTCATCGTCGTCCGCGATGGCCGACCCGGCGAAGGACCTCGTCGGCCCCGGCTGTGCCGACTACGCCAAGCAGGTGCCCTCCGGCTCCGGTTCTGTCTCGGGCATGGCCGCCGACCCGGTCGCCGTCGCCGCGAGCAACAACCCGCTGCTCAAGACCCTGGTCGCCGCGGTGTCGGGCAAGCTCAACCCGAAGGTCAACCTGGTCTCGACGCTCAACGGCGCGGAGTTCACGGTATTCGCCCCGGTCGACTCGGCGTTCGCGAAGATCGACCCGGCCACCATCGAGAAGCTCAAGACCGACGACGCGCTGCTGACGAAGATCCTGACCTACCACGTGGTTCCCGGCCAGATCTCCCCGGACAAGATCGCCGGTGACCAGAAGACCGTGCAGACCGGCACCGTCAAGGTCACCGGCTCCGGCAACTCGCTGAAGGTCAACGACGCCAACGTGATCTGCGGTGGCGTGCACACCGCCAACGCCACCGTCTACCTCATCGACTCGGTGCTGATGCCCGCCTGACATCTCCAGGGCAGCAGTACCGCGACTCCGGGAACCGCGCTGTGTACGCGGTTCCCGGAGTTTTCTATGCCTGCTCGTCGTCCGCTTGTCGGATGTGGACGGACATGGTCCCGTCGGACGCGAACAGCGCGTGGTTCGACGGCTCGCGGATGACGGCCACGATCACGGTGTCGGGGTTCAGCGACCGGACCGCCCTCGTGATCAGGTAGGCGTTGAGGTCGTCGGGAACCGCGACGATGACACGGTCGGCGAGGTCAACGGCTGCTTCGTCGAGCGCGCATCTGTCTCGTCCGTCGCCGTGCACCGCGAGGGCGCCGTTGGCAACCGCCTCGGCGACAGACAGGAAGTTGCTGTCCAGCACGGTCAGCTGTGCGTCCGGCTGCGACGATAGAACCGAGTTCACCGCGTGGCGTCCGGTATCGCCGTATCCGATGACGAGGAGGTGATCGGTCATGATGAAGGATTCGGCGTGCGGCTCGAGCCGGATTGCGTCCGATTCAGTGAAGTGCGATGGCCAGGACCGGAGAGCCAGTCGGGACTGGTGATCCACCGGCTGGCTCGACGGTGAGGATGGTGTGGAGGACACCCTCGATCCCTGTCACGAGCAGGGAAGCTGATGCGCCTACCGGACACAGGATTCCCGCCGACCGCGGACCGTCGCCGTCGACCAGCCACAGCTGGTAGACGCGGTCGGGTGCCAAGGTGTGCAGGCCGTCCACCAGCAAGAGCATGTCGTCGCGGCTGGGGGACATCGCCGCAGTGCCCGCGGGCGATCCCGCGGTGACAAGCCGCAGATCCGGCGCCGCCAGCAGATCCCCGACCTGAGAGTGAGCAGGGCCGGCCACGGTGGTGATCGTCGTCGTTGTCGCTGCGCCATGCGCCCCGGCCACCGCCGCCGCGACCACACACGCCGCCAAGATGAGCGCCGCGGCGCGCCGCAGGCCCTGACGCCGGGAGAAGACCGGCACCACCTCGGAGGCCGGCCGAACTTGCCGCACCAGACGGACCGCATCGAGCACTTGGGCTCGGAGTGCCATCGGACAGAAGTGGTCGAGGGCATTCCCGAGCCTGGCCGTGGTCTCCCTGAGGCCGGTCACTTCGTCCGTACAGCCCCGGCAACCGCGCAGATGTGCTTCGAACTCGACCCGCTCGGTGTCGGGCAGCGCGCTGAGCGCGTGGGCACCGGTCAGCAGGTGCGGGTCGATCGCACGCGTTCCTCCCGGGTTCACGCTTCTGCTTCGGTGCCGATCGGCGGCCGGATTGCCTCAAATCGCAGGTTGTACCGCCGTTACGTCCATGGCAGCCCATGACGGCCCAAGTCCGAAGTGGACCTTCCTGGTTCCCGCGAACGACCGGCACCGCGCGATGAACGCCATGCAGCCCGGCCGGTGCCACCGTCAGGGGACTGCTTTCGCCTGACGAATGCGCGAAGGCCGCCCCGGAGCGCGGTCGGGGCGGCCTTCGCGGACGATTGAGGTCAGAGGCTCAGGTCCAGGTCGTTGAGCACGCCGCCGACGTTGACGTCGGCGAGGTGGCCGGTGACGTCGCCGATGTTGCCGACGTCTCCGACGTGACCGACACCCGTCACGTCGCCGAGGTTCCCGACGTGTGACACGACGTCGCCGACGTTGCCGATCTCGTTGAGCGACAGGTCGTTGCCCGTCACGTTGCCGACAGCGGAGGTGACGTCACCGCTGAGCACGCCGTCGATGCCCAGGTCGCCGGTGCGGGCGTTGCCGGTGACGTCACCGGCCACGCCGGTGAGGTGCGTGGTGTCGAGCACGTCGGTGCCGTTGGTGATGTCGCCGACGGTGTCGGTCACCTCGAGGTCGGTGACGTTCTGCGTGACGTCGGTGACGGTGGTGGTCGGAACAACGTCCAGCGTGCCGGCGACATCCCCCAGGGTGTCGAAGTCGGTCGTCACGCCGTGCACGGCGGCCGCGAGACCGGAAACTGCGCCGAGTGCGGTGTTGTCCTCGATCTGCTGACCGGCGGTGTTCTGCACGGTGTTCATCAGGTCGAGCTGCTTGTCCAGCGAGAGGTCGGAGAACGAACCCAGGTCGTCCAGCATGGTGACGGGGGCGAAGTCGAGCACCAGCGGCAGCAGCTCCTGGATGTCCGACGGGTGCACGTCACCGAGCCCGGCCGCGTCGAGGGAGCCCTGCGGGTCGAGCTGGAAGGCCGACCGGGCCTCGGGGTCGCTGAGCAGGGTGAGGGTGAAGTCGTGCAGCGTCTGCGGCAGGTCCACGTCGAACTCCAGGTGCGTCGTTGTGCTTGTGCCACAAAAGCTACAAAGAGCAGAGCGCTCACCACATCGGGTGACATGCCTGGTCCTCTCAACCGAGAACTGGTCGGGGACCGCGCCCACCAGCAGTAGGGGGATAGGGGGTATCTCCTCATTTCCGCCTCGTGACCAAACCCGAACGGGTGATGCACCGAACCACCGGTGAACAGATCGGTCACCAGGAGGTACACGCGCTCATGTCCCCGATGTCGGACACGCCCTTGTTCCTCGACAGCGGGACCATCCGAACGCTCGAACGCGCTCGTACCGCGGACCACGTCGTGCTGACCGGTCCGGCCGGCTGCGGGAAGACCACGCTGCTGCGCACCTTCGACCAGCCGATCGTCGTCGACGACGGGCACACGCTCGTCGATGACGAGGCCGACCGCCTGCTGGCCGAGGTGGCCGCCGGCGGCCACCTCGTCATCGCCCATCGGTTGTGGCCCGACAACCGGGCACTCGCCCGCCTCGTCAACGCCCTGCCCGGCGGCTCCGTGGTCCGCGTGCAGCTGCGGCCCCTGTCCCGCGACCACGTCCGCTCCCTCGCCGCGCACGTCCTGGGCACCGAGGTGAGCGAGGAGCTCGCAGACCGCCTGCACAAGCGAACGGGTGGCACGCCGGGGTTTGTGCTGGACGAGCTCGCCGGGGATCTGCACACCGCGTTCGCCCGCCACTTCGACGGCTTGTCCATCGCCGCGACCGATCTGCTTCTGGCCCGTGCTCTTGGCGCTCCCTTCGACGTGAGACTGCTCGCGACAGTGCTGACGCTGGACATGCACACGGTGTCGCAGTCGATCGAGGCACTGAGATCAGCGGGCCTGCTCACGATCGACGGAGCACCGGTTCCCGCCGCTGCCGACGCCATCACAGCGCTCGCACCGGCGGAGCGGCGGGCCGGCCTGCTTCGCGCACTCGCTCTCAGCCAGGCCGAACGTGCGCAACCGGTGTCGGTCTACGCACGGCAGTTGCTGCAGCTCGGCGCGGTGGGTCACGAGCTCCTCGACGTGTTTTCCGCTGCAGGCCACGAAGTGATCAACGACAGCCCGGCACTGGCAGCACAGCTGTTCACCGCTGCGGGCCAGGGATCTTCCACGTCCGCGGCGCGGGCCCGCGCCCTCAGCGGTGATCTCGACGGTGCTCTGGAGGCCGTGGACCTCGGCCACGGCGACCCGGACGCGTTGCTGGTCGCCGCGACCGTGCTGACGCTGCGAGGACAGGTCGGTCGCGGCGGGGAACTGCTCCGGCGTTCGGGCAACAGCCTCGCGCTCGACTTCGCCGTGACCGGTCTGCTCGGCGCCGGCCGGCTGGAGGAGGCACGCACGATCCAGCTCGGCGCACAGTCCCGGCCCGCCACATCCTTCACCGGTGCCCTCGGGCACCGCCTCGGTGACGTGGTGCTCGAGACGGTCACCGGATCGCCGATGGCCGCCCTCGCCGCCGCGGTGGCCACAGCGGGAGTGAACCAGGCCGGTTCCCGCACCGCGGTGCATCCGGACAGCCCCACCGCGCTCGCCGCACTGATCTGCGTGCACGCGGGCGAACTGACGGTGGCGAAGTCGTTGCTCGTCAAGGCCGTGCACGGTGACGACGGCAGGGGCCTGCACTCCGATCGGCACCAGTTGCTGCTGGCGTACGCGGAGCTCTTCGGCGGTGACGTTCAAGCGGCCCAGCGACTCGTGCGCCCGGACGCGCTCAGGGAACCTCGAGAGGCCCTGTTCGCCGCGGCGCTGCACCTGGGGATCACCCGCCGTGCCGGGGATCTCCGCGCCCTGAGGTCGGCGTGGGAACCGGCCCAGCGGGCCCTCGTCGTGCACCCCGTCGACCTCTACACGCTGATCCCGTTGGCCGAGATCGCCGTCGCCGCGGCCAGAGTCGGTCAGTTCCACCGGGTGCGGACACATCTCGACGAGGTGTGGTCACTGCTCGACGAACTGGGCAATCCTCCGTTGTGGTCGGCGCTCCCGCGATGGCACGCATTCCACGCCGCGCTGCTCCTGGGTGAGCACGCCGCGACGACGAAACACCTGGCAGCGCTGCAGGAAGCAGCGGACGCACTGCCGTTCGCCCGGGCACTGCACGCCGCCGCACAGTGCTGGAGCCTGGTCGGTCGTGGCGAGGTGGATCACGCGCGGGTCGAGTCGGCGGCCCAAGAACTGCACGCCCACGGCATGTGCACGGACGCGGCCAGGCTCGCCGGACACGCGGCCATGCACACCACCGACCGCAAGACGATGACCCGCCTTCTCGACATCGCCCGGCAGTACCACGCCACACCCGGCGGGCAGGACAACGCCGGCACGGACGTCCTGAGCGAACGCGAACAGGAAGTGGCCGCGCTGGTGCGTGACGGACTCACCTACCGCGAGGTCGGCGACGCGCTGTTCATCTCGGCCAAAACCGTCGAGCACCACGTCACCCGCATCCGCAACAAGCTCGGCGCCAAGAATCGGCGCGAACTCGAACGGGTCCTGGAAACCGCCGACCTCTCCGCGGCCAAGTGATACGTCGAATGCTGATGCGGAACGCAACCGCTCATCTCACAAGTGATCACAGTGCGTTATCAACGCCGCTCTGGCTCGTATCGCAAAGTAGTTCGAGATAGACGTTTCAAACTATTTCAGCCCTACTGAGCTGCGAAGACAAAAAATCTCCACTTTCGAGTGAACCGCTCCCCGAAGAGCTCCGAATACCAGATGTACAGATGCGGATTCGTGAGAGGAGGTGATTACATGAAGTTGACGTGTTCCACAACACTTCGGCGCACACTTGGCGTGGCCGGGTTGCTCATCGGATTCGGACTTCTCTCAGCGGGAGTGGCCAGTGCTGATGACGGCGACTCATCCGGCCTGCTGGGCGGAGTCGCAACTCTCGTCTCCCCGCTGACTGACGCGGTCACACCGGTAGCGCGGCAGGCGGCGCCGGTGACGAGCGCCGTCGCGGCAGTGGCAGATCCGGTGCTGAAGCCGGTCTTGACGGCTGCAGCGCCGCTAGCCGAACCTGTGCTGGCACCGCTGGCTCCGACGCTTGACTCCGTCACACAGGTCCTGAGTCCGGCTATCGAGCCTCTCCGGCCCGTGACGGCGCCGCTGCTCACCCCTGTGGTGAACTCGGTGCGGGACGTGCCGGTCGTACCGAGGATCGCGGAACCATTGGTGGCACAGCAGTCCGCTCCGGCGGACGTCGTACCACCGATCACGGTGCCCGTCGTTCCGCAGGCACCGCTGACGCCGGTATCGGTGCAGGCGGCGGAGGTACAGGCCGTGACGCTGTCTGATCGCGTTGCCGCAGTGCTCGAAGTAGCGCAGTGGCAACGAATCTCCGTGCCTGCTGTGGCGCCGCCGATCGAGGCTCCGTCCTCGCCGTCACCTGACCTGCCGCTCACGCTGCCCGGCACGACGGGGTCGGCGTCATCGAGTGGATCGACGAGTCCCGCAGTCGCGGATCTTCCCGCAGGATCCGGAGTCGGTCCGGACAGCGAGCCGCTCGCGGTGATCGCAGATCACCAGGTCCACGGGTCGTGGTGCTACTACTACGGCCGAAGTCATCCCAGTTGATCAATCCTGCCAACCAAGCCGACGAGATCACCAAGCTTGATTGACAGGAAGGTTCGACATGCACAGCTATGTGCGACGCGGTCTTGTGGCCGCAGCGTTCTCGGGAGGCTTCCTCCTGTTCGGAACGGCGATGGCGAGCGCCGACACGGGAGGCAACGGCCTCCTGGGCGGCGTCGGCGACGTCGTGCACTCCGTTGTGAACGGCGGCAACGGCGGTGACTCGGGCAAGGGCGGTAACGCCACCAGCTCGAACACCGCGCGGTCGGGTAACTCCGGTGACTCGGGCAACTCGGGTTCGACCGGCGGCAACAGCGCCTACGGCCTGTGCGTGCTGGCCGAGTGCCACACGAGCGTCAGCTCAGGCGACTCAGGTGACACCGGTGCCACGGGTTCGACCGGTGACGCTTCCAACCACAGCACCACCGTGGGCGGGAACTCCGGTTCCGCCGGAAACGGTGGCGACGCCACCGCCACCGGCCGATCGGGGAACGGCGACGCGACCGCGGGCAACGGCGGTGACTCGGGCAAGGGCGGTAACGCCACCAGCTCGAACACCGCGCGGTCGGGCAACTCCGGTAACTCGGGCAACTCGGGTTCGACCGGTGGCAACAGCGCCTACGGCCTGTGCGTGCTGGCCGAGTGCCACACGAGCGTGAGCTCAGGCGACTCGGGAAACACCGGTGCCACGGGTTCGACCGGTGACGCTTCCAACCACAGCAACACCGTGGGCGGAAACTCCGGTTCCGCCGGCAACGGCGGCGATGCGGCCGTCCTGACCAAGGACCAGAAGTGGGGCCACCACAGCAAGTCCGGCTCCACCGAGGCCACCGCGGGCAACGGCGGCAACTCCGGTAACGGCGGCAACGCCAAGAGCTCGAACAAGGCCACCAGCGGAAACTCGGGTGACTCCGGGAACTCGGGTGCCACCGGCGGCAACAAGGCGCTCGTGTACACGGTCGGTTCCGAGCGGGGTCACGGCTGGTCCTGGGACGACACGAAGTCCTGGACCAAGGTGACCTCGGGCGACTCCGGCGACACGGGTGCCACCGGCTCGACCGGTGGGGCGTGGAACCACAGCGCCACCAAGGCCGGCAACTCCGGCTCGGCCGGAGACGGCGGCGACGCCTGGGCCGTGACCGAGCAGAACAGGCCCTGGAACCACGGCAAGTGGAGCAGGCACAACAGGTCCGGCTCCGCTGAGGCCACCGCGGGCAACGGAGGCAACTCCGGTGACGGCGGCAACTCCGGTGACGGCGGCAACGCCACCAGCTCGAACAACGCCACCACCGGGAACTCGGGTGACTCCGGGGACTCCGGTAACACCGGCGGCAACACGGCAGTGGTGAAGACCGAGAACAAGAACCAGCAGTGGTCGGGCCACCGCGGCGACAAGTGCCACGGCTGGAAGCACCACGGTTGGAAGCACAGCTGGAACAACCACGGCACCACGTCCTGGACCGAGATCACCTCGGGCAACTCCGGTGACACCGGTGCCACGGGTTCGACCGGTGACGCGGCCAACCACAGCAGCACGGTCGGTGGACACTCCGGTCCTGCGGGCGACGGCGGCGACGCCACGTCCTGGACCCACGGCAAGCACTCCGTGAAGGCGTAACCACCAGGTGATCACAGGGGCGGGGCCGACTCCTTGTCGGCCCCGCCCTTCTGCTTGTGCCAGCCTTCGTCCTGGTGTCGCGTGGCGACCGCGCCACCGCCTGTGGCAGACAGGTCGAGCGGGTGTGGCGGCCGCTGGTGGAGGACGAGCGAGCGGGTGAGGTCCTGCTGGACGTCTCAGCAGGGCGTTCCGTTCGAAGTGGTACGGAGCCAACCTGCGGCTCGTGCGAAGGCCGCACGGTCTCTGCAGGCGGTGCGTGCCGTGGGTCGGCGGGAGCCTGGCCGCCGGCCGTAGTTCGAGGCTGCCGCGGATCCCACGGGATCCGTGCCTACCTGTCGGTTCCATTGGCTCTGCCCGGCACGTGCAAGGGGGCGCGACCTGCGTCGGCTCCTCGACATCCCGCCCGGGACCCTGTCGAGACACCAGACTGGTTCGGATGTGGCTCAGCGCCAGAGCACGACCCACAGCCACGGCGCCGACGGGGCGTCGACAACCGTTGGGAGTGGGGAGAGCAGCAAGGAGCTGCAGCCCCTCCAGCGTGACTCTGGCGCTGAGGATGTTCGATCAGCGGTGCAACTGACCACGCACCGCGCCCGCCGGGTGCTCAGCGTTGTGCACGTTCACGTAGAACTGAGCGGGCGTGCGAGCGACTTCCCTGGCCAGGCCGCGGTCGACACGGGTGCAGCTGTAGCTCGTGCCATCGGACGGTGCCGCCAGGTCTACCACCACAGGCCCCGCCGTACCCGCGGTCCCGCGGTGGATGTGTGCGGCACTCGCGGTCTGGATCTTCCTCACCGTCAGGCTGACGCAGACCTTGCCGCTGGTGACCCAGACGACCGCGTGGCCCCGTCCGTCCGGGTCACCCGGCCCAGGCACCTCGGCCTGACCGGTCAGCTGCGCATACCGGTGCTGGCCGCCGAGCCCCAGCCCGAGATCCAGATCGAGTCCCAGGCCCAGCTCGACACCGGAACTGTCAGCGTGATGTGAACCGTGGTCATCAGCGAGCGCGGCAGGTGCTGTAACTCCTGCGAGCGTGACTGCAACCGCGGTGGGAACAACTAACAAGCGAACTAGGCGCTTCACCGAAACCTCCTGATAGGACAACGAGTGGTCGTTCCACTGGAAAGGCGCGACGAGGGTGGCCGATCGGTCACGGTGCAGACCGCGACCGCTGTGCACCCGATCGCCGGCTGCTTCGCTCAGAGACGGCGGCCTAGCAGTGCGCCAGACGCGACCATCCCCAGCCCCAGGCCGAGGTGCAGCCAGTTGTCCGCGGTGTTCACCGGAACGAAGTTCGCCGCACTGTTGTGGTCGATGACCAGGCCGTACAGCCACAGGACCAGGTAAATCACGCCGCCGCCCACCAGGAAGAGCCGAGCACCGCCGGCTGTGCGGGCCAACAGCAGACCGGCGACGCCGAACGCGGCATGCACCAGGTTGTGCAGCACTGAGACCGCGAAGATCCCCAGCAGCAGCGCCCCGGCTTCGTGTCCGGCGAACGTGAGCTGGTCGTGGTTGGCGGTGATGCCGGGGATGAACCCGAGGATGCCGACGAGCAAGAAGACCGCCCCGACGACAGCGGCCACTACCTGCACAGGTCGCTGGACTTGCGAGCGTTGGTTCGAACGGGAGGACGTCACGACATCTCACCTCTTTGCTCGAAAATGGGTGGAAGCCTCACTACGAGAGGTTCGTGACCTGGACCACTGCGGATTGGTCGAATCGGCCATGAGGCACCACGCCGCGATCTCACTCGATTGGCTGAGCCCGACGGCGGAAGTGATCCGCCCCAGTGCCGTCGTGCGGATGGGTTGTGCGCGGGTCCGTACAGACCTGGTTCAGCCGAGGCAGGGCGGCGCCGTTGCTGAACGGGGAGCGGAGACGGAGAAGGGCGCGATGGAACTCGCATGATCGAGGCAACATCCGACCCGAGGAACGAGTGCTGCCTCTGCGCCACCGGGTCGGGTCGCACAGCGTGGCCTGAGGGCGTTCGGTTCGCAAAGTGGGACCGCACTCCAGGCGGCTCGGCGGTCAGCGCCGGCTTCTCCGCGGCCGCGAGTTTGACTTCGTATCCGTGGAAGGATCGTCGCGCGCCCGGTGGACCGGACCTGATCCGGCCCGACAAGCCCAGCTCGGTAAGACGGTAAGCACATCGATGCCGTACCCGCGATGGCGGTTGAGCGGTGGAACTGGCGGCGCGACGACCAGAAAATCGCCGCGAGTAGGTGTTTCCGGTTGACTCGGTGCATCATGGGTTTTAGTGCTGGTCGGGCGGGGTCGGTGCTCAGGAGCAGTGTTGCCACTCCTAAGGACGTGAGGCGCGTGCATCGCACCAGCGACACGGATGACGACCCCAGATTCAGCTCCATGCAGTTCACCCGTGACGCTGGCCAAGCCGCGGCGGCCCGGCGCTGGACACGCTAGACGCTGCATGATGTCGGTGATGACGAGCTGGACGACATTCTCCTGATCGTCACGGAGCTGGTGAGCAACGCCATCGACCACGGCACGAGCCCTTACGTGCTTCGCCTGTTCCAGTCGGGAGCACCGTGCCACGTGCGGGTCGAGGTGGATGACACCAGCACGGACCTGCCGGTCCTCGGCACCTCGCGGCTGCGCGGTGATCGTGGCCGAGGCATGGTCATCGTCAACCAGCTGTGCAAAGACTGGGGCGTCATGCCAGGTCCAGAGGGTAAAACCGTCTGGGCCGAGATCACCTGCGAGCCGCAGTACCGGTCCTCGTAACGCACGCGTAGGCGAGCACCTGCAGGCATCGACCAGGGTCCGCCGCTGGCTGCTCGACGACAGCGCGCGACCGGGCGGCGATCACGCATTTACGGGGTGGCGCTGCCATCGGTGAAGGGATACCCGAACCCCATGCGCCCGGCCTCGTCGAGCACGGCCGACGCCACACCGGCGTCCGCCAGGCCCGGTTCGCTTTTGCTTCCACAGGCGACGATCGCGGCGGCGACGTCGTGCAGCTTGGTGTTGGTGTGCTGGGAGATATCACGCAATGCCGTGAACGCCTCGTCGGCGCTCCAGTTGCGGTTCAGCATCAGCATTCCCTTGGCCTGCTCGATGACCGGCTGAGTGGACAACGCTTTCCTCAGCTGATCGATCGTGGCATCTGGATCGAAGGGGTCAGCAGGCGGCGTCATGTTCGGCACCTATCGCTTCTAGCCGTCCGGCTTCCAGTTCTGCTCTTGGTGGTGATCATCCTGTTCACCACCAGGTTCACGCTTTCACCCGACCAGTGGAGCACGCACCCGGCGCGGTTGCACAACGAGCAGCGGCTGACGCTGCTCTCGCGCATGCGTCCGGAGTTGCCGCCGCGCTCCGGCTCCGTCCGATGGTGAGCCACTGGCCGCAGCTCGCGGTCGACAGCCTGGACAGACGCCGCGACGTCACCGGTTCCGGCTCAGCCGATCCCGTACACCTCTGGGGACGGCGATGCCCCCGATGGCGGTTCAAGTCGCCCTGGCCCCCGCAACGAACGAGGGCCGCGGCGCACTGGACCGCAGGAGCAGGAGGTCGACGGCGATCCCTATACCACCGCATACGGCGCTACGAAACCATCCGGTGCTCCTCCGACAACGGTGGCGCACTTGGGCCGACTCGACCGCGACGAACACGGCTGGCAAGTTCTCGATGGTGTGCAGGTCAACCGCCACGCACGCCCCGCCGCTTCGCTCCACGCGCCGGACGTGGATTACAAGATCATCACGGGCATGATCTTCGCAGGGGTATCACGCGACGCCTCGCTGCGACGCGGTCCGCTTCGGCCTCGACGCGAACAGCCAGCCGGCCGCTCATGTCCCTTGGTTCGTCGCCGGCGCAGGGCCGAGATGACCGACAGGCTACCGCCGAGTTTCCGCTGAACTGGAAGTCCGCGTTCGGAGGACGGCTTGCGAAGGACCAGGGCGCTAGCCGCGTACGAGCTGGGCGAACGGCTCCGTCGGATCGGTGATCAGCTCCAGCACCCGATCGATCTCGGTGACCGCGAGCGTTCGGAGAACTGCACGTTGGTTGGCCACGATCGGTAGCCGGATGCCCGAGCCGGTGGCGGTCATGTGGTTGTCGAGCAGCAGCCTGACCCCGGCGGAGCCCAGGAACGTGACCTTCCTCAGGTCGATCACCAGCAGCGGCGGCCGGCGGTCGAGCTGACCGCTGATCTCGGCCTGGGTGACGTCCTCGTTGCTCAAATCGATCTCACCGGTCACTGCTACGACCGGGATGTCGTCCTCAGCACGGACCTCGACGATGAAGGGTGCACGTTCGTGGGACTGTGGGTCCATCGACAGCTCTTCCCTATAGGCACACGCGGTATGACCTGCTCTGACTACTCAATTAGGACCAATTCCGCCGGGCAAGCGACCGCGTTGCGTGTGTCGATACCACGATACGGGTCTATCTGGTTACTCACAACTGATCCGCGATGACCCGTCGTGTTCAGGGCTTACTCCCGCTTCTGTGTGCAGCCAAACCCGCGTGTGCCGGTGACTGCGACGGCCCAGCTTCACGAAGTTGGCCGCCAACGACTTGTGGGCGTGGACCTGCATCGGCGTTCCGGCGCAGTCGCGCGAGGGTTGGGCGGATCGGTTTGGCCACCGACGAGTGTGCGGGCTCACGGTCTCCCGAGGCGCTGGTGGCTGCGCTGGGAATCCTGCAGGCGGGCGAGGTGTGCGTGCCCTTGGACGTCGGCTACCCGGCGGCACGGTCGCGGAGATGGTCGAAGCCGTGCAGGTGCGGCGTGTGGTTGGTGCTGCCTGACGCCGCTTGGCCTTCCGGTGCCCTGGCGGATGTCGTGCCTCTCGGACAAGCGGAGAGCAGCAGCGACGGCGCCGTCGGAGGAGAACGCGAGCGACACGATCGCCGTGGCGTGGCCACTCAGCACCGGCAGCTCGACCGGGTGGCGCGGGTCCGCGATGTCCCACAGCCGCACGACCTTGTCCTCGCCCGCGGTGGCCAGTGTCGGGCCGGCCGGGCTGAAGGCCGCCGCCCACACCTTGTCGGTGTGGGCGGTGATCGTCGCGAGCTCGGCGGTGGTCCGGCGAGCATCTGTCCATTGCGGACGTTGGGCCACCGGGTGGTCACCGGTCGTTCGCACGCACGGAAAACCGCCTCAGCGCGTGGTGTTCTGGTGACCGCGTGTCATGTGGACGCGACGACGGCCGCCAGCTCGGTCATCGCCGCGCGGGTGCCGATGTCGACCACGGTGCGCAGCACGTCCGGGCGTCGTTCCGTGCGGCCGACGCGCAGGCTGCCCAGCGGCGGCCGGATCTGCAGGCACGCGGGGTGCGACGCGAGCACCGCCTCCTCCGCGAGCCGCTCGTCCTTGCGTCGCAGCCACGCTTCGACCACTCCCGGCGCGTGACGGGCGAACCAGCGCGTCAGCACCAGGCGCTCACCGCGCGTGGGGCCCACCGGTTGCTCGTCGCTGCGCACCGTGCGCAGCACGACCAGATGCGTCGCCTTCTGGTCGAGTGCCGTGTGGACCGGGACCATCTCGCTCATCCCGGCGTCGACGTACGGGCGGCCGTCGATCACGACCGGAGGGCCGGCCAGCAACGGCATCGCGGTCGACGCCCGCAGCGCCGCCTGCAGGCTCGCGACGTCGTGGATCTTCGGGTGCAGGTCCGCGGACTCGCCGGTGAGCGCGTCGGTGGCCATCGGGTGGAACTCGACCGGGTTGTCCAGCACGTCCTGGAATCCCATCGGCATGACCTGCGTGTAGATCGTGTGCACGAGGTGGCGGGTGTCCACTACGGGCAGTCGCCGCAGCGCGCGCATCGGGTTGATCGTCGACCGCATGACGGCCGGGTCCCACCACGCGTGCTTGGAGCTGTCGGCCCTGCCGCACAGCAACCACGCGCCGTTCAGCGAACCCGCGGAGCTGCCGTAGACGGCGTCGAACATCGGCACCAGGCCGAGCTGTTCGATCGCGACGGTCATGCCGCTGGAGTAGGCACCACGCGAGCTCCCGCCCTCGATCAGCAGCACCAGGCGCGCGTCGTCGTTGCGGTTGCCCGGCGTGCTTTGCTGCCGTTTGCGGTCACGCAGCAGTTGCAGAACTGCGTCGCTCACCTTTCACCTCTTCTTCCTGTGACTGCGCGCGGAGCGCCGACGACGCTGATGATGCCCTGCCGCCCGGCCCGTACTTGATCGTGCCCCTGCCGCCGCCGCCCGGCATCCGGTGGTGCCTGCGCGGGGTTTCTCCTTTTTCGCACGGGGGTATTCGGCGGTTCCCCATTCCCCGGCAGCGCGCATCGGTGCCAAGAGCAGGACGGTGAGACGTGGAGAAGGCGCCAGCGAAAGGCGTGTGGTGTCCGACGGTCGGTGTGGAGGAGGAGTTCCTCCTGGTGGACCCGTCGACGGGGGTCCCGGTGAACAGGTCGGACGAGGTCATCGCCATTGCCCGTGACCGGTTTGGCCTCGACCTGGAGCACGAGCTGACCGGCGCACAGGTGGAGATCAACACGTCGGTGTGCGAGGACGTGGAACAGGCTCGCCGCGAGCTGCTGGAAACGCGCCGGGTGGTCGCGCAGGCCGCACGGGCGGCCGGGTGCCGCGCCATCGCGGTCGGCGCGCCGCCGCTGGGCGACGGCACCGGTGAGATCACCGACAGCCTGCGGTACCGCCGCATCGCCCACGAGTTCGGTGCGCTGGCCGAGCAGCAGCTGATCTGCGGCTGCCACGTGCACGTCGCCGTGCCCGACCGGGAGACCGCCGTGCAGGTGTGCAACCACGTGCGGCCGTGGCTGCCCGTGCTGGCCGCGGTGACCGCCAACTCGCCGTTCTCCCGCGGTGACGACACCGGCTTCGCGAGCTGGCGTTCGACGGTGTGGTCGCGGTGGCCGGTGTCCGGCCCGCCGCCCGTGTTCACGTCGTGGGAGCACTACGAGGAGGTCTGCGACACCGTCATCGCCGCCGGCACCGCACTGGACCGGGCGATGGTCTACTGGGACGTCCGGCCCGCGACCGAGCTGCCGACCGTGGAGGTGCGGGTCGCGGACGTCGCGATGACCGTGGACGACGCGGTCCTGCTGGCCGCGCTCGTGCGCGCACTGGTGGCGCAGGCGGTCGTCGACGTCGAACGCGGCGTCGAGGCGGAGCCGATCCCGCAGGAGACGCTGCGGCAGGCCTGCTGGGGTGCGGCCAACGCCGGCCTGCCCGGCGACACGCTCGACGTGCTGACCGGTGAGCCGCGGCCGGTGCGCCGGCAGCTCGACGACCTGGTCCAGCGCCTCATGCCGGTGTTCGAGGCCAACGGTGATCTGCCTGCGGTGCAACGAGGTCTGCGCCTGCTCGACAGCGAGGGCGGCGGGGCGGACCGCCAGCGCCGTGCCTTCCGCAACGGACAGGTCGAGCCGCTGCTGAGCCTGCTCGAGGTCGACAACGGCGACCGGGCCGAGTCACGCGAGAGCGCGGCCGGCTGAGGCCGAACCGCTTCGAGAGAGGTGGCGCGGCAGGCGTCGAGGGAGTGGACACGCCTGCCGCGCCGGTCGAGGGGCTCGGCGTCAGCCCTCGTCGTCGCCGAAGAACTCGTCGGCGAGACCGTCGAGCGCCATGCCGCCGAGCACGCCACCGGCGACACCGGCCGCACCGGCGGCGAGCATGCCGCCCATGCCCGAGCCGCCCATGCCCGAGCTGCCCATGCCCGAGCTGCCCTGCCGGTCGTGGTCGTCGCGGCCGAAACCCCGGCGGGTGCCGTAGCCGTGCTGTGCGGCGTGTCCCGGCTGGCTGAAGGCGGGGTTGTGGTGCACCTGACCACCGCCGAACGCCGGGTTCTGGGCAGCCTGGCCGCCGAACGCCGGGTTGGAGCCGCTCTGACCGCCGAACGCGGGGTTGTGCGTGACCTGGCCGACCGCGGGGTTGGAGCTGGTCTGGCCGCCGAACGCCGGGTTGCCCTGCCCGCGCTGGGCGACCTGGGCGAGCCAGCCGTGGATGGCCGGACCCCAGTCGGTGACCAGCGCCTCCTGGTGCGACACCCGCAGCTGACCGAGCGTGTCGCCGACCGAGGTGGCGAACGCCCCCGAACCGCCGCGCCGGTCCGCCTGCAGCACCACGTGCAGCTCGTGCGAGGAGGCGACGAACGTCAGCTCGACCTCGCTGACACCGCCCGTGTACTGCGCGGGCGGGAAGAACGCCAGCCGCTGGTGGACGCCGAGGTCCTGTGGTGCACCGGGGACGCGGCCCGCCTCCAGGTCCGCGCGGTCGAAGGTGAAGCCGAGCTGCCCGAAGGCGTCCAGCACCCGGTCCTGCGACGGCAGCGGGGAGACCAGGACCGGGTCGAGGTCGCCCTGGTCCGGCGCGCCCGCGATCACGAGCTCGGTGCGCACCCCCACGTCCACGCCCGGCAGGTGCGCGCCACCGACCGCGGTGACCGGGGTCGCCCACGGCACCTGGAGCTGGAACGGGATCGTCACCAGCTGACCCGACGGCACCCGCACGCCCTGCCGCACCACCAGCCGCGCCAGCTCGTGGCCCGCTCCGGTCACGAGCGAGAGCACGACCTGGCCGATCTCGGCGTCCGACCCGCCGCCCTGGACCCGGACCTGGCCGGTGACCACCTGGCCGGGCACGGTGTGCGGTGAGTCGAGGACCGTGTCGACGGACGGACCGCCGATGCCGAAGGCGCTCAGCATCCGGTTGAACATGGGATCTCCTCCTGGGGAACAGCTCAGTTCTGGGCAGCGCGGCCGGGTGTGGCGGGAACTCCGGCGAGCGCCAGAGCTGGCGCCGGACAGCCGCCGTGCCGAACTCCCGCCGGCGTTGCCGTGCCGCGATCGGCGCGTTCCACGACCGCCGTGCCACCAGCGTCGCCGCACCGGCCCCGCCTCGACCACCTGCCGGGCGTCCGGAACACGCCGCCGGTCGGCCGGGGGCGACCCCGCCGGGTGGCGGAGGAGACCTGAGCGGTTCGCCGCGGTGATCCGCGTGGGAACGCAGCAGACGTGATCTGCCCGCACTACGGTGTCACCGGCAGAACGGTGCAGGTTGTGAGGGGGAACGCGACATGACGTCGTGGGTCGAGGTCGTCAACTACGTCCGGCTGCGGCACGAGGTGCTGGAGGAGACGGAGGACTGGCTGCGGTTCCGGCTCGACACCGGGGACGGGCGCACGCAGCAGGTCTCGGTGCACCACCTGCCGGACCTGGACGGCGCGGCCTGGCTGGAGCTCTCCTCACCGGTCGGCCGCGCGGACGACATCGACCTCCGGCGCCTGCTGGAGCTGGCCGGCACCGCGACGATCGGCGGTGCCGCCGTGGTGGACGGCCTGGCGCTGCTCAAGCACACCGTCCCGCTGGAGGACCTCAGCGTCCGGGAGGAGTTCGAACGCCCGCTGGCGCTGCTGGTCGGCCGGGCGGACGCGTTCGAGCACGAGCTGACCGAGGGCGACCACTACTGACCCGTCGCGGCCGGAGCCCACCGGGTCAGGGCGCGGGCTCCGGCGGCGGTGCGCTGACGCCGCGGTAGGGCATGGTCTGGCTGTAGACGATGGTGGTCGTCGTGCTGCCGAACGCCATCAGCTCGTCGACCACCTTCTCCAGGTGGGGCATCGACGTCGCCGCGACCTTGAGGGTGTAGCAGTCCTCGCCGGTGGTGCGCAGGCACTCCAGGACCTCGGCCCGTTCGGCGAGCAGCCGGTGCAGCGGCTGGTGCTGGTTGCCGGGGTACTTCAGGCGCACCACGGCCAGCACGCCGTACCCCGCCCTGGCGAGGTCGACGGTGGCGCGGTAGCCCGTGATGACGCCGGCGTTCTCCAGGCGCTTGACGCGTTCGGTCGTGGCGGAGGCGCTGAGGCTGACCCGCCGGCCGAGCTCGGTGAGGGCGATCCGGCCGTCCCGCTGCAGCTCGGTGAGGATCGCCCAGTCGGTCGCGTCGAGGGTCTCGGTCATCGCGCGAATCTAGCGTGAAATCCACGGCCGAGACCGCTTTTTGCCGTGAACACTCTCTTCAGCGACCAAGCGTCGACGGCCTAGTCTTGATCACGTGATGATCGGCGTGAACGTCCCCAACTTCGGGCCCGGCACCGGTCCCGCCGTGCTGCGCGACTGGGCGCGGACGGTGGAGGGCCTCGGTTTCGACCTGCTCATGGTGTCCGACCACGTGGTGGTGACGCCGGACGTGGCCGAGCAGTACCCGGCGCCGTTCTACGAACCCTTCACCACCCTGTCCTGGCTCGCCGGGATCACCGAGCGGATCACGCTCGGCACCACCGTGCTCATCGCGCCCTACCGGCACCCGCTACTGGTCGCCAGGATGGCGGCCAACCTCGCCGACCTCAGCGGCGGCCGGCTCGTGCTCGGGGTCGGCATCGGCTGGGCCCGCCAGGAGTTCGCGGCGCTCGGGGTTCCGTTCGAACGCAGGGGGAAGCTCACCGACGAGCTGATCACGACCGTGCGCGCGGCGTGGCAGGACGAGGGCTACCGCGCGGGGCACGTCCCGTTCTGGGTGGGCGGGCACAGCGACGGCGCCCTGCGCCGCGTGGTCCGGCTCGGCGACGCGTGGCACCCGCTGCGGCAGACGCCCGACGGATGGCAGGAGTCGTTGGCACGGCTGAAGAACGTGGCCGCCGAGGAGGACCGCCCGGTGCCCGCGCTGGCACCGCGCGTCCTGCTGCGGCTGACCGACCGGCCGCCGGCGGACCGGCGGCTGGGGGAGGGCACCGTCGAGCAGGTCATGGCGGACCTGGAACGGCTGCGGGCCGACGGGGCGCACGCCGTGGTCCTGGACCCGTTCACCGGTGACCCGGAGGAGACGCGGCGACCGGACGTCGCCTGGCACGCACTGGCAGCGGTACGAAAGGAGTTCCGGTGAACGAGGAGCATCTGCGGCGGGCGATCGCGCTGGCGGCCGAGGCGAGGGAGGGCGGGAACCCGCCGTTCGGCTCGCTGCTGGTCGGCCCGGACGGTTCGGTGCTGGCGGAAGAGCGCAACACCAGCCTCACCGACGACGACATCACCGCCCACCCCGAGCTGAAGCTGGCCCGCTGGGCCGCGCGGTCGCTGGACGCCGCCACGGCCGCCGGGACCACGATGTACACGAGCTGCGAGCCGTGCGGGATGTGCGCGGGGGCGCTGGCGCGGTCGGGGATCGGGAACGTGGTGTTCGCGTTGTCGGGCGAGCAGCTCAACGGGCTGAAGACCTCGGGCGGGTTCGCCGCCGTGCCCACCGACGGGCCACACCTCTACGACGAGGCGAAGGTGCCCGTCGAGGGCTACTACCCGTAGTCGTGGCCGGTGAGACCGCACACCTCCGCCGGGCGGGTGGAATGATCGCGAACGCGCGCGCGTTCCACCAGACGGACCGGGCGTTCCGCACCGACGGGACGGGCCTGTCCGCCGGCGGAGGGTGAGTCCCGCCACCGGCCGACCACGGGATGGAAGTGTTTCGCACGGTATGAAGAAGATCGGTTTTCTGTCGTTCGGGCACTGGTCGGACAGCCCGCACTCGCAGACCAGGTCCGCGTCGGACACGCTGCTGCAGTCGATCGACCTGGCGGTGGCGGCGGAGGAGCTGGGCGCGGACGGCGCCTACTTCCGGGTGCACCACTTCGCCAGGCAGCTCGCCTCGCCGTTCCCGCTGCTGGCCGCGATCGGCGCGAAGACCGAGCGCATCGAGATCGGCACCGGTGTCATCGACATGCGGTACGAGAACCCGATGTACATGGTCGAGGACGCCGGCGCCGCCGACCTCATCGCGGGCGGCAGGCTGCAGCTCGGCATCTCCAGGGGATCGCCCGAGCAGGTCGTCGACGGGTGGCGGTACTTCGGCTACCAGCCCAACGAGGGCGAGACCGAGGCCGACATGGCCCGCAAGCACGCCGAGGTGTTCCTGAAGGTGCTGGAGGGCGAGGGTTTCGCACGGCCCAACCCGCGGCCGATGTTCCCGAACCCGCCCGGCCTGCTGCGCCTCGAACCGCACGCACCGGGCCTGCGCGACCGCATCTGGTGGGGCGCCGCCTCCAACGGCACCGCGGCCTGGGCGGCCCAGCAGGGCATGAACCTGATGAGCTCGACCCTGAAGTTCGACGAGGGCGGCGCGCCGTTCCACGTCCAGCAGGCCGAGCAGATCCGCGCGTTCCGCAAGGCCTGGACCGAGGCCGGGTGGGCACACGAGCCGCGAACCTCGGTGTCGCGCAGCATCTTCGCGCTCACCACCGACCTCGACCACGCCTACTTCGGTGACGACGGCGAGAGCACCGACCAGGTCGGCTTCATCGACGGACCGCAGCAGGCGATCTTCGGCCGCTCGTACGCCGCCGAACCCGACGTGCTGATCGAGCAGCTGGCGCAGGACGAGGCGATCGCCGAGGCCGACACGCTGCTGCTGACCGTGCCCAACCAGCTCGGCGTCGACTACAGCGCGCACGTCATCGAGAACATCCTCGTGCACGTCGCGCCGGCGCTCGGCTGGCGCTGACCGGTACACGGCAAGGCTGACGCCGGCGGGGGAGCACGTTCCCCCGCCGGCGTCGGTTCGTTCTCCCGGCCGGTGCGGTCAGCCGCAGTGCGAAGGGCCGGACATCCAGACGTTCCACACACCGCTGACCACCGCGCCGCCGCCCCAGTCGATGCACGTGTTCGCGGCGGACACCTTCACCGGACCGGCGTAGGTGGAGTAGTTGCCGTCGTCGTACCGGTAGTCGCGGAAGCTCCCGTCCGAGTCCTGCTTCGCGATGGTGGCCAGCAGGTGGCTGGCTGAACCGGGGTTCGTCTTCCAGGTGACCACGCAGTTCGTGCTGCCGTTGTACAGCAGGTGGATGGTGGCCACGCTGCCCAGCCGGTGCTGGTCGATCTCGTGGTAGCTGCCACCGCCGCAGGCCGCGATCGGTGACGACGCCGCTGCCGCCACGCCGCTCGTCAGTGCCGCCGTCGCGAGCACGACCGCCGCGGTGATGGTGAGGAACAACGACTTCCTGAGCTTGCTCACAGTTCCGGCCTGCCTTCTTCCACGTTCGTCGGGGAGGAGCATCCGTTCTCGACGGACACCACTGCAGGCT
Source organism: Nocardia sp. NRRL S-836 (assembly GCF_001279525.1). Classification (GTDB taxonomy): domain Bacteria; phylum Actinomycetota; class Actinomycetes; order Mycobacteriales; family Pseudonocardiaceae; genus Lentzea. The sequence continues at coordinate 89,066 of NZ_LGDY01000101.1, forward strand.
ATCGATCATGGACCGCGAGTTCGAGGTGCACGACGTCGGCCGGAACCGGACACCCCGGCTCGCACGACGCCGGTTCGAGCCCGCGCTGTGCCGGTTCACGCCCGCGCGACGCCGGTCGAGCGAGCCGCGGGGCGCCGGTTCAGGCCTGTGCGGGCACCGGGTGGACCTCGGCGTCGTCGAGCACGAGCGGTTGCCAGCCGGGAGCGCCCGTGACGCCGTGACCGGGGTCGACGCCGATGAACACCCGTCCGCCGACGCGCACCCGCACGTGTCGTGCCTGCCAGTCGACGGTGGTGCGTTGCCGGACGCGGCCGTCGCAACGCCACCGCTGCTGACCGAAGTGCACGACCGTGGAGTGGCCGTGGATCTGACCGAACGGGACCACGCCGTCGTACTGCATCCACGGTTCGTGCAGCGCGGCACCGGACTCCGCCCACAGCGGACCGGCGCGGTCGTCACGGACGTGCGCGCCGGTGTACCAGATCAGGTCGGGGCGTTCGTTGAGCAGATCGGCTGCTCTCGCGGCCGATGTCGGCTCGCCCAGCTGCCGCCACGCCGTGAGCGTCAGCCCCGCGTGGGTCAGCAGGTACTCGTCGCCGCCGGTCGTGATCGCCGCCGCGACCTGCATCCGGCCGTCCGACCACCACTCGCGCAACGTCCGCACGCCCGCCGGTGGGATCGGCTGCGGCCAGAAGACGGTCGCGGACGGCAGGTACTGCGCCTCGTGGTTGCCGGCCAGCTGCACCCAGCGGCCGCCGAGGAACGGGGCGACGACGTCGAGGACGCCGGTGCTGTCCGGGCCGCGGTCGACCAGGTCGCCGACCTGGACCACGACGAGGCCGGGCGGCAGCTGCCCGTTCCCGGCACCCAGCTCGCGCAACGCCCGCAGCAGCTCGTCCGGGTGCCCGCCGACGTCACCGATGACAGCGACTCTCGCCATCTCCCACCCCCGTCACGTGCCCGCCACACTACCGAGCGCACTGCCCGCCGCCGCCGGGGCCGGTCGACCAGCCCGGCCGTGCCGGGGGCTCGTGCTCGCGACCGTCCGGAGTGGAGTGACGGTCGCGAGCCGCGCCGGTGGGAAGGACCCGCGCCCCCGTACGGGAGCGCGGGTCGTGGCATCAGTTGGCGACCAGGCGCCAGCGGTTGTCCGCGCTGCCGTTGTCGGAGTCCTGCACGACCTGCGCGCCCGCGGCGGTGGAGCCGTTGAGGATCGCGAGCAGCTTGCCGCTGTTGGCGTTGCGGATCTTGTAGGTGCCGTCGCCCTGGGCGAGCAGCGTCCACCGGTGGTCGGCGGTGCTGGTGTCCGACCACTGCAGGACGCGGGCGTTGTCGGCGGTCGACATGTTCTCCACACCCAGCACCTTGCCGCTGTGCACGTTGCGCAGCCGCACGTCGGAGCCGTCGGTGATCATCTGCCAGTTGTGGTCGGCGGTGCCGTTGTCGCTCCACTGCACGGCCAGGCCGCCGTCCGTGGTCGACATGTTCTGGATGCCGAGCACCAGACCGGTGCCGACGTTGACCAGCCGGTGGCTGGCCACGCTGCCGCCGCCGGCGTTCCAGTAGACGGTGTAGTTGAAGCCCTGCGCGTCGTGGAATGGCCCGAGGTTCACCTGCGTGCCGTTCGCCGTCGCGGTGAACGCCAGCGCCGTCGTGCTGGTGCGGGTCACGGAGGCGACGTTCAGCGACGGCAACGACGACAGCGCGGTGTTGCCGTAGTTGCCCGCCAGCACCGCCGGGCCGTAGGTCAGCGCGACGACACTGCCGTTGTCGTTGGCGGGCTGGGCGACCACGCGCATCGGCAGCTTCAGCGTCACCACGTCACCGGAGGCCCACAACCGCGACAGCGACGCGTAGGTGCCGGGCGTGGCGGCCACGTCCTGCGCGACGCCGTTGACGCTGATGCTCGCGCCCGTGGCCCACGCCGGGATGCGCAGCCGCATCGTCCACGACCCGCCCGCGTTGCCGGTGACGGTGAGCGTGGTGGTGTCGCTCGCCGGGTAGGTCGTGCTCTGCGTGACCGTGATGCCGCGCGACGACCACGTGAGCACCGACGGCGTGTACAGGTTCACCGTGAGCGTGGTGCCGTTGTAGAAGTAGATGGAGTCGGCGAGCTTGGTGTTGGTCTCCAGGCCGGTGCCCTGGCAGCACCAGAACGTGCCGTAGTCCGTGCTCCAGTTGCCGCCGCCCCATGCCGGGCCGGTGTTGCCGCGCCGGTGACCGGGGTTGAGGCCGGTGAAGTAGCAGATGTGGCCGTGCGGGTCGGCCGGGTTCTGCTGGCCGATCAGGTGGTTGAGCAGCGCCCGTTCGTAGTAGTCGAAGTAGGCCGCCCGGTTGGGGTCGAGCAGCCACAGCTCACGGGTCAGCTTGAGCATGTTGTAGGTGTTGCACGCCTCGCACGAGTCGGTGTTGAGGTAGGTGGCGATGGCGTTGGGCGCGCGGAAGTGCTCGGCCTGGCTGTTGCCGCCGATGACGTAGGTGTGCGCGCCGACGGTGATGTTCCAGGCGTTGAGGGCGATGTCGCGGTACCGGGTGGTGCCGGTCGCCTTGTACTCGCGGGCCGCACCGATCCACTTCGGCACCTGGGTGTTGGCGTGCAGGCCGTTGAGCCGGTCCTGGTTGGCGGCCAGCGGGTCGAACACCGCGGCGTGGTCGAACCGCTGCGCCGTCGTCAGCCAGCGGGAGTCGCCGGTCTGCTGGTACAGGTCGGCGAGCACCGCGTTCATGCCGCCGAACTCCGTGCCCAGCACGCGTTGCATCACGCTGTAGGACAGCCGGGACGTGCGCCAGTCCACCCAGCCGGCCATGCGCAGCAGCACGTCCCGCGCCTGGTTGTTGCCGAGGTAGCGCCACGCGTCGAGCAACCCGGCGAGGGTCTTGTGCAGCGAGTAGTAGGAGACGGACTTGGGCGAACCGGCCTCCATCGCGTCGAAGTCCGACTCGGGGAAGCCGGACAGGTAGCCGGTGTTGAATCCGGCCGCCCCGTTGTTCGCCTGGCACTTGGCCAGTTCCGCGACCATGTAGTTCGCCTTGTCCCGGCACGTCGTGTCGCCCAGCACCGCCCACGCCTGCGCCCAGGCCGTGAGGAAGTGGCCCTGGCTGTGCGTGCGGAACGGGAAGTTCGGCGCCTCCCAGCCACCCAGCGCCGCGGCGCCGTTCGTGGACAGCCGGTGGTTGGCGCGGAAGTTGTAGAGCAGCCGGTCCACGTCGACGAACCGCAGGTAGGACAACGTCCGGCTCTGGTTCTCCTGCCACCGCCCCGACGTCAGCCGCACCTCGGACAGGTCGAACGCGAAGGCCGACACACCCGCGTCACCGCGCACGGGCGGCACGGTGGCCGCCTGCGCGGAACCCGTCAGCAACGCCGGTGCCGCGGTCGCGACGGCGGCCACACCCGCGGCCTGGAAGAGCCTGCGTCGACTCAGCGATGAGGACATGAGGATGCTCCAATTGGTCGGCGAACGCCGCGGCGGTGGGGTGCCGCGGTGGCGCGGCAGGGGAGTGGCGGCCGCGTGACGTGATCGACCTGCGCCGCTGGCGCATGGGACCGGGCTGACCGCATCGACACCCCCGACGTCGTCATTGACGGGCGGTCGAGGCACGCGGGTGCCGGGCCCACCCAGGGCTCGGGTGCCGCACCGTCGCGGCCCCGGCACGGAATGTAGCCACCGCGCCACCACGCGGTCAACGCTCAATTGTGAGCGCTAACTTTTAGTCGCGGCGGCGTGAGGCGTTAGAACGATGGGCAATTTGGCGGAACTGTGCCCTTGATTCTGTCGTTCGGGTCCGGCTGCTGTTAGCGCTCACATCGGGTAGGGCCGGGTGTGTGCCACCATTTGCAGTAGTGGGTGTGCCACCGTGCCGCTCATCGGCGGGGCGCTCGCCGGGTGTCCAATGTGGACCAACGAGCGCCCCGCACGCATGATCGACGGCGTTGAGCGAGGTCCTGCTGCACGGTGTGGAAGTCCACAATGGACTTGAGAAGACCCGGGCGGCATGGCGCTCTCGGCTGTTGCTAGGGCGTGTACGCGCCCGCCGGAGCAACGGGAGCCGGTTCCACCTGTTGCCGTTCCGCCCGGACCGCGGCGATGCCGGCCAGGATCAGCACACCACCGGCGAGCTGCACCGGTGAAAGTCCCTGGCCCAGCAGCAACCACGCGAAGACCGACGCGGAGACGACCTCCAGCAGTGCGATGAACGACGCGAGCCGCGAGCCGAGGATGCCGGAGGCGGTGATGCCGGTCGCGTAGGCCACCGCCGTGCCGATGACCGCGACGACGAGCAGGGGCACCCACCAGGCCGTGGTCGTGTCGAACAGGGGCAGGTCGCCGAACGTCGCGGTGAACGGCAGCAGACCGGTCACCCCGATCACCGCCAGCACGGGCACGGCCAGCAGCAGCCCGGCTCCGGCGAGCGCGACCGGGGGGAGGCCTTCGTTGGGCCGTGCGGCGATCACGAAGTACACGGAGCAGCCGATGGCGGCACCGAAAGCCGCGGCCAGGCCGATCGGGTCCACGGCCTGGATCGCGCCGGGGCCGATCACGAGCACCAGGCCGCCGACCGCGAGCACCGAGCCGAGCAGGACCACGGGTGCGGGCGTCCTCCTGTTGACCGCCCAGGTGTAGCCGACCAGCAGCAGTGGCGCGAGGAACTCGATGAGCAACGCGGTCGCCACCGGGATGCGCTGGATCGCGGCGAAGTAGAGGACCTGCGTGACCGCCACGCCGACGACGCCCATGCCCACCACCGACCACCGCGCCCGCAGCAGCGCGGACCACTTGCCGCGCAACGAGAACAGGACGAACGGGAGCAGCACCAGCCCCGCGGTGAGCGCGCGGGCCGTCACGGCCGCGGTCGGTGACCAACCGGCGTCCAGGAGCGGTTTGACGAACGCGCCCGAGGTGCCGAACGAGATGAACGAGACCGCTGCCGCGACCAGGCCGGTGGACTTCGCCGGAATCCCCATGCTTGCCTCCCGTACCGCACCGCCGTCATGGCCTAACCTGACTTACGCCCCTGACGCTAGGTCGGTTCCGGTAAGGAGTCAATTTGCGTTTTGCCCCTGACACGGAGGACTCGCTCGCGTTCGTCGTGGCCCTGTGCAACACCGAACCGCCGGCGTCGCGCAGCGGTGAGGACGAGCTGGCCACCGTCGACCAGCTCGCGGACCTGCTGGTCCGCTTCGGCTACTCCGGCCGCATCGACCACGACGAGGCGGAGCTGCACGACGTCCACCGCGCCCGTTCGCTGCTGCGGCACGTGTGGACCCTCAGCCGCGACGACGCCGTGGAAGCGGTCAACAAGATGCTGCGCGACGCCAAAGCACTCCCACGGCTCGTGCGGCACGACGCGCTCGACTGGCACATGCACGCCACCGAGCCCGACTCGCCGCTCGCCGAGCGGATCCGGGTCGAGGCCGCGCTCGCGCTCATCGACGTGATCCGCATGAACGAGACGGACCGCCTGCGGATCTGCGCGGCCGACGACTGCACCGGCCTGCTGCTCGACCTGTCCCGCAACGGTCTCAAGCGGTTCTGCAGCGTGCGGTGCGGCAACCGGATGAACATGATCGCGTTCCGGGAGCGCCGCGCGGACCGCGGCTGAGGAGGGGCTACGCGCCCGTCGTGGTCGTGGCCTTCGACGAGGCGAGGCGCAGGTGCTCGTCGCCGACCTCGCCGCCGCGCAGCAAACCGACGTCCTCCGCGTAGGACATCGACATCACCCACGGTGCGGCGGGCCCCTGCTTCGGCAGGTCCGCCAGCGACCGCCGCACGTACCCCGCGCCGAAGTCGAGCAGTGGCCGGGTGGGCATGTCCGGGTCGGCGACCGCCCACGCGGTGTCGTTGCCGGTGGCGTCCAGGTGCGCCAGCAGCCGGCAGAAGTACTCGCACAGCAGGCCGATCTTCAGCGTCCACGACGAGTTCGTGTAACCGATGGCGAGCGCGAAATTCGGTACGCCGCTGAGCATCATGCCCCGGTAGACCACCGTGTCCGGGACGCTCACCGGGCGGCCGTCGACGGACAGCTCGATCCCGCCGGCCACCAGCAGGTTGAGTCCGGTCGCGGTCACGATGACGTCGGCCTCGACCACCTCGCCGGACGCCGTCTCGACGCCGTCCGGGGTGAACCTCGTGGTCCGTGCGGTCACCACTGACGCCTTGCCCGCGCGGATCGCCTTGAACAGGTCACCGTTCGGCACGACGCACAGGCGCTGGTCCCACGGGTCGTACGGCGGGTTGAAGTGCTCGTCGACCGGAAAGCCCTCCGGCAGCGACCTGCGGTTCGTCCAGCGGATCAGCTTGCGCGCGGTCTGCGGGAAACGGCGGCAGAACCGCCAGATCAGCCGTTGCTGCGCGATGTTCTTGCGCCGGGTCAACGCGTACGCGCGTTCTTCCGGCAGCAGCCGCCTGAGCAGGTTCGCCACGCCGTCCTTGCTCGGCAACGGCAGCACGTAGCTCGGGGTGCGCTGCAGCATCGTGACGTGCGCCGCCGACTTCGCCAGCGCGGGCACCAGCGTCACCGCCGTGGCGCCGCTGCCGATCACGACCACGCGCTTGCCGGTGGTGTCGAGGTCGGCCGGCCAGTGCTGCGGGTCGTCGTAGCGGTAGTAGCCGGACGCGCAGAAGATCCAGTTCGCCGTGAGCGCGACCGTCTCCCCGGTGTCGCCGCGCAGCACCTCGACCCGCCACCGCCCGTCGGCCGACGACCAGTCGGCGCGCACGACCCGGTGGTGGAACCGGATGTGCGGTTCGAGGCCGTTCTCGGTCACGGTGCCGCGCAGGTACGCCAGGATGCGGTCGGCGCCCGCGATCGACTCCTCGTCGCGCCACGGCTTGAACTCGTAGCCGAACGTGTGCAGGTCCGAGTCCGACCGGATGCCGGGGTAGCGGAAGAGGTCCCAGGTGCCGCCGCTCGCGGCGCGGCCCTCCAGGATCGCGAAGGTCTTCCCCGGATGACGCTCCCGCAGGTAGCGGGCGGCCCCGATGCCGGAGATGCCCGCTCCGACGATCAGGACGTCGAGGTGCTCGGCGGTCATGACTGCTCCCTCGGTCGGCTGGGTCCCAGCCTGCCGAGTCCGGGACGTTCCGCAAAGGCACAATCTGCCACTCATGATGCCATCCTGTGGTGCACAATGTGCGCCATGTGGCCGCTTCCCGCCCCCGCGGTGCGCGACCTGCTGCGCAGGGGCGCGGAGATCGCGCTGAACCCGCGCGCGGAGTGGCTGCACGAGCTGCACGCGGCGGTGTTCACCGGCGACCGGATGCGGGTGCTGGCCGAGGACCCGGTGCTGTCCGAGGCGTTGCGCCGCAACACCGTGTCCAACCTGGTCCACTGGGCGGCGGCGAACGTGCAGGACCCCGGCCACCGGGTGGCGCCCAACGTCGGCCCCCAGACCCTCGGCCTCGCCCGCGACCTCGCGCGCCGCGGCCTCGACGAACGCGTGCTCGACTCCTACCGCACCGGCCAGAGCGCGGCCTGGCGGCGGTGGATGGAGATCTGCTTCGAGCTCACCTCCGACCCGGCGCTGCTGCGCGAGCTGCTCGACCACTCGTCGCTGTCGATCTCGACGTTCCTGGACGACACGATCGCCGCGCTGACCGCGCGCATCGAGGCCGAGCGCAAGGAGCTCACCGGGGGCAGCCACGCCGAACGCCGGGCCGTGGTGTCGCTGCTGCTCGAAGGCGCGCCGATCCACCGCCGCCACGCCGAGGAACGGCTGGGCTACGGGCTGACCGGCGCCCACACGGCCGCGATCGTGTGGTCCACCGCCGGTGCCGCGCTGGAGGGTGCGGCCGAGACGCTCACGCGGACCAGCGGCGCCACCCGCCGGCTGACGGTCGTCCCCGGCGCGTCGGTGCTGTGGGTGTGGCTGCCGGTGGCCGACGTGCCGCGGGAGCTGGAGACCGCTCTGCGCGAGCACCCCGGCGTGCGGGTGGCGGTGGGCCGCCCCGGCCGTGACGTGGAGGGGTTCCGCCGCAGCCACCTGGACGCGCTGGCGACGCAGCGGATGCTCACCAGGCTGACCTCACCGCGCCAGGTCGCGCGCTACCAGGACGTCCACCTCGTGGTGCTGCTCAGCGCGGATCCGGCGCAGGCCGACGAGTTCGTGGCCGACGCGCTCGGCGACCTGCGCTCCGCCGACCAGGACACGATCGACACGCTGCACACCTACGTGGCCGAGCAGTGCAACACCTCGCGCACCGCCGAACGCCTCTACACCCACCGCAACACGGTGATCAGGCGACTGGCGCGAGCCGACGACCTGCTGCCGCGACCGCTCGCCGAGAACGTCGCGGGAGTCGCGGCCGCGCTGGAACTGCTGCGCTGGCGCGGCTGAGCCGCCGTCCACACGGGACAGACGTCGTGCGGGTCCGGGCTCAGCGGTTCGACGACGGGAACCGGCCACCGGGACTGCCGAGCGCGACCAGGTCCGTGTACTGGTCCTGCCACGACCGCTCGGTCGCGAGCAGGTCCGCGAGCCGCTGCACCCAGGTGTCGTCCACGGTCCGCGCGGTGCCGGTCGCCAGGTGGCGGGCTGTCTCGTCGCGCGCCTTGAGCCACTCGGACAGCGTGGTTTCCAGCGTGGGGCCACCTTGTTGCTCCGACATGGATCAGGACATTACGCGTTCCACCCGCACATGTCCGGTGTCGTTGGGCTAGTCTGGGAGGTGTTGGGGTTCCAGCCACGGCCATCCGGCCGACGCGGTCCCCGATCCCGTCCGGTCCGGTGGTTCTCCGGCCGGAGACAGGAGTCCCGGCTTGTCGCCGGAAAGTCAGTCTTCGCCTGCCCGTCCGCCAGCGGTGTGCTCGTCCGATGAGCCGAGGCTCTCGTGAGGCCGCAGAAGTCCCACGCCGCCGTCGACTTCGCCGAGGCGCGACTGTCCGCGGAGCGAGCGGGCGTCCTCAACCAACGCCAGGCCGCCAAGCGGGTCGCTGAGCACTCCCTCGACGTGGGCGACTGCCGTGAGCTGCTGCTCATGCTCGGACTGGCGGATCTGCCGCCGGTGTCGCGCGACGTGCTGACGCGCAGCGACCAGCACACCACCCCGACTTTCCCGGAGGCGTTCGACGTGTTCCGGCCTGCAGGAGGAGCGCGCGGATGAGCCGAGGTACCGTGAAGTGGTTCAGTGGCAGCAAGGGTTTCGGCTTCATCGCGCCCGAGGGCGGCGGGGCTGACCTGTTCATGCACCACTCCGACGTGCAGGGCTACGACTTCGGGGGCATCCCGGACGACCAGGCCGTGGAGTTCGAGCTCGGTGAGGGCCGGAAGGGACCGCAAGCGGTCTCCGTGCGGATGCTCTGACCGGACTGCGCGCACCGGCCGGTCCGGCGTTGACCGGCCGGTCCCGCACCGGTCGAAGTGGACGGTTTCCCCGGTGCCCGAGGCGGGAAGACCAGGGCACCACACCGTCTGCGGTGAGCACGCGCGGGAACTTGAGAGAAAGCCGGAAACACATGAACAAGCAGTTGGGTTCGACGCGTGACGGGCAGGCCGGCGCACAGTCGTCGAGCGCAGCGCCCTCGCTCTTCAGCCACCCGGACGTGCACCACGCCAGCACCCCGTCCGGGGTGCCGCAGCAGGGCTCGTACACAAATCTGTTCCGTGAACCCGCCGACGGATCCCCGGACGTGAACTGACCACGTCCCCCGATCGCGTCACCGCGGCACTGCGACCCCGCGTTTCCACACGCGGACGACGTCGCGGGTCGCGGTGATGTCCGTCGACGGGTCCCTGGCGAGCAGCACGAGGTCCGCGCGCCTGCCCGCCGCGATGATCCCGCGGTCGTCCAGCCCGAACACCGCCGCGGCCCGCGTGGTCGCCGCCGAGAGCGCGTCGGCCGGGCTGAGCCCGGCGGCCACCAGCAGCGCCAGCTCCTCGTGAACGGCGCCGCCGTGCGCGACGCGGGCGGGCGAGGTGTGGTCGGAGTTGGCGTCCGTGCCCAGGACGATCGTCGCACCCGCGTCGTGCAACGCCGCGGTCGAGGCGAGCGCCTGGCCGAAGTGCAGCGACCTCGGCCGGAACGGCATGCGGAGGCCGTCCAGGATCGTGCGCATCATCACCAGCGTGGGTGACACGGCCGTGCCCGCGGCGGCGACCCGCCCGGCCAGTTCGGGCGTGAGCGTGGTGCTGATCGGTGCGTGCGTGATGACGTCGGCGCCCGCGTCGAGCGCGGTGGTGTAGGCCCGCGGTGACGCGGCGTGGACGACGACCTTCTTCCCGGCCCGGTGTGCTTCGGCCACGATGGCGGTGACGGTGTCCCGGTCGAGCGGTCTCGGCTGGAACGGCAGAAGCTTCTCCTCCACCACGACCTTGAGGTGGTCGGGGTCCTGGCGCAACCGCTCGGCCACCCACCGCGCGGCGTCGAAGGGACCGCGCACCGCCGTGGAGGCCGGGTACCCCATCTTGCGCACGGCGGTGCCACGCACGGCGCACGCCGGGTGGGAGACGCCGCGGACGTCGGCCCGGTCGTCGGACTCGTTGTCCCGCAACGCCCGCAGGTCGTCCCAGCGGGTGGTGCCCATGTCGAGCATCGTCGTCACGCCCCACCGCAGCCCGGCGGCGAGCTCGTCGGCGTGTCCGATGTGCACGTGGGTGTCGATAAGGCCGGGCAGCAGGTAGCCGCCCCGCCCGTCGACGACCTCGCCGCCGGTGCCATCGGTGATCACGCCGTTCTCGACACCCACGGACGTGAGCGGGCCGAAGGTGCCTTCCGCGGTGAACGGGTGGACGTCGGTGATCGTGAACCGGGAGATGTCACACCTCCGTCGCGGCGGTGGTGCGCCGGTCGAGCGTGCCGAGCACCGCCGCGAGCGCCGCCACGGCAGCGTGGACGTCCGCCGGATCGGCCCCGCCCACCAGCTCGTGCTGGGCGGCGACGACCTCGCGGACCACCCGCTCGGCCGTCACCGCACCCTCGGGCGTCAGCACGATCCGCCTGCCGCGCCCGTCCGTCGCGTCCGAGGTCAGCGCGGTGAGACCACGGCGTTCCAGCGACCGCAGCACGTTGCTCAGCCCGCCGGTCGTGAGCAGCAGCCGGGACGACAGCTCCAAGGGCCGCAGGTGGGGCTCACCCGCCGTCAGCAGCGTGCCGAGCACGTCGTACTCGGCACGGCTCAGACCGAACCGCGCCAGCACGGCGACGGTGACGCGGTCGGTGAGCGCGTGCATCCGTGCGACGCGTTTCGTCAGCTCGATCGTCTGCGCCGGCAGCTCCGGCGCGTGCCGTGCCCACCACGCCACCACCCCGCCCACCAGGTCCGTCTCCACGCGCCCTCCGCCTCCGCCAGGTACCTTTCAACACAGCTTTAGCGAAAGGTACCTGGGTCAGGCGCTCTTCATCGCGCCACCGTGGACGCTCCAGTTCGACCCGATGGCGCTCGGCATGGTGGGCGACGCGAGTAGGACCACCGCGCGGGCGATCTCGCTCGGGTCGATCAGCTCGCCGGTCACCATTCCCATCTGCTCGGGCAGCGCGGCCACGAGCGCGGCGTGCTCCACGCCGAGGTTCGCCGCGATGTCGGCCGCGAACCCGTCCGCACCCACCAGCAGGTCGGTGCGCGTCCCGCCGGGCGTGACGGCGTTGATGCGGACGCCCATCCGGCCCGCCGAGTCGGCGAGGCCGCGGGTGAACGCGTTGAGCGCCGCCTTGGCCGCCGCGTAGGGCAGCGGCGCGGTGTGCGGGTCGCGGGCGCTGCTGGAGCTGATGTTCACCACCGCGCCCCGCGTCTTGGCGAGCGCGGGCAACGCGGCCCGTGTGATGCGCACGGCGGCGTCGAGGTTCAACGCGAACACCGTCGCCCAGGTGTCGTCGTCGCCGTTGAACGGGTCGTCGAGCATCCCGTCCGGACGGTCGCCGCCGCCGGCGTTGTTGACCACGACGTCGAGCCGGTCGTCCTGGGCGAGCACGGTCTCCACGAGCCGCACCGGTCCATCCGAAGTGGACAGATCAGCCGGGACGAACACCGCCCCGGTGGCGGCGAGCTCCGGCGTGGCCCGGCGCGCGGTGGCGACGACGGACGCCCCCTCGGCGACGAACGCCCGCACGACGGCGAGCCCGATGCCCTTGCTCGCGCCGGTGACGAGCACGCGCTTGCCTTCGAGTTGCAGGTCCATGACGTGGTTCCTTCCGTGGCGGTCAACCCTCCCTTTAAGTGATACACAGCTGTCTCAGTTAGCGCAACAACTGCGACAGTGAAGTATCGTTTACCCAGACGACGGGTGGAGGGGACATGAGCACGTCCACGGGCGCGCGCAGGCTGAGGGCGGACGCGGAGCAGAACACCGCGCGGATCCTCGCGGCCGCCGCGGAGGTGCTGGCCGCGGACCCGGCGGCGTCGCTGGAACGCATCGGCGAGGCGGCCGGGCTGGCCCGCGCCACCGTGCACCGCCGGTTCGCCTCCCGGCAGGCGCTGCTGGAGGCGTTGACCGAGCAGCTCAACCAGCGCTACCTCAGCGCACTCGACCAGTCTCGAATGGACACCGCGCCACCGCTGGTCGTGTTCCGGCGGCTCACCGAGATCGTCTTCGAGCTCAAGGTCAGCCACCGGTTCGCCATGGAGCTGATGGGCGCGCAGGACGGGTGCCGCGGCGGGCTCAGCCCCGAGGTGGCGGCCGGGCTCGAGCAGGTCTTCGACCGGCTGCGCGAGGCGGGGGAGATCACCGCGACGGGTGCGGACTGGTGCCGTCAGGTGTACCTGGCGCTGCTGCACGAGGTGCACCAGCTGCCCGACGACGCGGCGGATCTCGTCGCGGCCGGCTCGTCGCGGCCGGAGCTGGTGGTGAGGTCCGTGGTGGGGGCGCTGGGCGGGTCTCAGCGGTCCTGAGCCGGGTGGGCCGGCCGTCGGTGTTGGGCTGGGTGTGAGGCGGCGTCGGCTTGGAGCTGGGTGGGACGCCTGTTGGCGTTGGGCCGGGTGTGAGGTGGCGTCGGCCTTGAGTCGGGTGAGATGCCTGGCGGTGTTGCGCCGGGGCACGGGAGATGTCGGCCTGAGCCGGGTGGGACGCCTGTCGGTGTTGCGCTGGGTGCGGGGAAGTGTCGGCTTGGGCCCGGGTAGGGCGCCCATCGGTGTTGCGCTGTGTTCGAGGCCGCGTCGGCTTCGATCCGGGTGCGGCGCCCGTCAACGCTGACCGGAGCCCACCCGTTCGCCTGCCCGGTAGGCGCCCGGCGTCTGGCCCGTCGTGCGCGCGAACGAGTCGACGAACGCGCTCGTCGTCGCCCACCCGCAGCGGTGTGCCGTCGTGGTGACGGAGGTGCCCGCGCTGAGTTCGAGCATCGCGTGGAACACCCGGACGTTGGTGCGCCACTGCGGGTACGTGCTGCCGAACTCGGCGCGGAACAGCCGGGCCAGCTGCCGGTCGCTCGTGCCCGACCGGCGGGCCAGCCAGGTCATCGTGCGCGGGGTGGCGAGGTCGTCGGTGACGAGGCGGCAGGCGTGGGCGAGGCGGGGGTCGCGGGCGGTCGGCAACGTCAGGGCTGCCAGGTCGGCGCGCCGCACGCGGTCGCGGATCACCGCCCGCAACCGGCGTGCCTCCGGTGCGGGCAGGTCCGGTTCCGTGCAAGCCATCAGCAGTTCGCGCAGCAGGGCCGACACGGCGATCACGGTGGGCCGGACGCCGGGGAAGAGCGCTTCGTGCGCCGGAAACCGGAGCAGGTGCACCTCGACGTGGCCGTGGACGCGGTGCTCGTGCCAGCACTCGGCGGGCGTCCAGATCGCCCGCTGCGCACCGGCGACCCACGTGCCGTGCTCGGTGCTCACCGCGAGGACGCCGCTGCTGACGTAGAGGAGCTGGTGCTCGCCGTCGTGCCGGTGCCTGGCGATCACCTCGCCGGGCAGGTGGCGATGGCGGCTTTCCGACACAACTCGACAGTTTATCGGAAGTCCTGCGGCCCGCTGTCGATCACCGTGGACGCATGAGACGGTTCTTCGCCGACACCAGGCCGCTCGCGATCCCGGCCTTCCGCAGGACGTTCGCAGGGCAGGGCACCGCGGTGGTCGGTTTGTCGATCACGGCGGTCGCCGTTCCGGTGCAGCTCTACGACCTCACCCGCTCCTCGCTCGTGGTCGGCCTGAGCGGGCTGGTCGGTCTGCTCCCGATCGTCGTGTTCGGGCTCTACGGGGGAGCGGTCGCCGACGCGGTGGACCGGCGCAGGCTCTACCTGCTGTCGTCCTCGGTGTCGTGGGCCGCCACGCTCGGGCTGCTCGCCCAGAGCCTCGCCGGCGTCCGGTCGCCGGTGCTGATCCTCGCGCTGGTCGCCGTGCAGGCGGGCAGCTTCGCGGTGTCGTCGTCGGTGCGCGGGGCGATCATCCCGCTGCTGGTGCCGGTCGGCCTCGTGCCCGCGGCCAACGCCCTCAACCACACCGTCGCCACCCTCGGCCAGGTGCTCGGGCCGCTGCTCGCGGGTGTCCTCATCGGACTGCCTGGCGGGTTCTCCCTCGCCTATGCCGCCGATGCGGTCCTGTTCACCGCCGCGCTGTACGCCGCGTTGCGCCTGCCCTCGTTCGGTGTCGCGGACCCGCTGGGCCGTCCGGGACTGCGGTCGGTCGTCGAGGGGCTGCGGTTCCTCGGCGGGAACCCGGTGCTGCTGATGTCGTTCGCCGTCGACATCGCCGCGATGGTGCTGGCGACGCCGGAGGCGTTGTTCCCGCAGGCGGCCGCCACCCGGTTCGACGGCAGCGTGGGCCCGCTGTACTCGGCGATCGCGTTCGGCTCGGTCCTGGCCGGGCTGCTGGGCGGCTGGATCGGTCGCGTGCGCAGGCAGGGCGTCGCGCTGACGCTCGCCGTCGTGGTCTGGGCGGCCGCCATCGCCGTCGCCGGGTTCGCGTCGAGCCTGTGGGTGGTCGTGCTGCTGCTCGTCGTCGCCGGGGCGGCGGACCTCGTGAGCGCCGTCTACCGCCAGACGATCCTGCAGAGCTTCGTGCCCGACCGCCTGCGCGGCCGGTTGCAGGGCGTCTTCACGGTGGTCGTCAGCGGTGGCCCGCGCCTGGGCGACCTGCGGGCCGGTGTCATGGCGGCGGCCACCACCTTCACCCTCGCGTGGTCCGGGGCCGCGGTGCTCTGCGTCGTGGTGGTTCTCGTCGGCGCGGTGTGCGTGCGGTCGTTCTGGCGTTATGACGCGCAAGTCGCTCACCGTGACGAGCCGACTCCGGTGCACAGTGGATGATCGTGGCGCGGCCGAAGTTGGGCTGACACGGCGATTGTGAGCGCCTGCCCGGCGAACCTAGTCTCCGGCTCGTGACGACGACTGCGAACGTGAGCGACGTGGAGGCGGCCGCGCTGGCCGCCGTGGACGAGGCCGCCATCGGCCGGATGTTGCTGGAACTGCTGGAGGTTCCGAGCGTGACGGGCAGTGCGGCGGAGTCCGAGCTCCAGCACGTGCTGGCCCGCCGCCTGGAGCACCTGGACCTCGACGTCGACCTGTGGCCGATGGACCTGCCGGAGCTGAGATCGGACCCCCGCTTCCCCGGCGGCGAGGCGCCCCGCACCGAGGCCTGGGGCCTGGTCGGTGAGACCCGGCGGCGCGGCGACGGGCCGACGCTGGTGTTGCAGGGGCACGTCGACGTCGTCCCGCCCGGTGACCTCGCGCGGTGGGAGGGCGACCCGTTCCGGCCGCGCATCACCGGCGACGTGGTCCACGCGCGCGGCGCGTGCGACATGAAGGCCGGCGTGGTGGCGATCGTGGCGGCCCTCGACGCGATCAGGGCGGCGGGCACGTCGTTGCGCGGTCAGGTGGCGGCGCACTTCGTCGTCAGCGAGGAGGACGGCGGGCTCGGGGCGTTCGGCACGTTGCGCCGCGGCCACACCGGTGACGCCTGCATCATCACCGAACCGACCGGCGGCGTGCTCATGACCGCCAACGCCGGTGCGCTCACCTTCCGCATCGAGGTGCCCGGCCGGGCCACGCACGGCAGCACGAGGTACGCGGGCGTGAGCGCGATCGACGCCTACCTGCCCATCCACCAGGCACTCGCCCGTCTGGAAGCACGCCGCAACGCCGGCGCCGACCCGCTGATGTCGGACTACCCGATCCCGTACCCGCTGTCGGTCGGCACGGTACGGGCCGGTGACTGGGCCAGCAGCGTGCCGGACCTGCTGGTGGCGGAGGGAAGGCTCGGTGTCCGGCTGGGCGAGGACCCCGCGCAGGCCCGTGCCGAACTGGAGCTGTGCGTGGCCGAAGCGTGCGCGGCCGACCCGTGGTTGCGCTCCCACCCCGCCGTCGTGACGTGGCCGGGAGGGCAGTTCGCCAGCGGCCGGCTGGCGGCGGGACATCCGCTGGCCGCACTGGTCGGAGCCGCCCACGCCGACGTGACCGGCAGCGTCCGTCCCGTGGAACGAGGCGCCCCGTACGGCAGCGACCTGCGGCTGTACGCCGAGGCGGGCATCCCCACGCTGCAGTACGGGCCCGGCGACGTGCGCCTCGCCCACGGCCCCGCGGAACAGGTCGCCGTGAGCGAGGTCGTCACCGTCACGCGAGCGCTGGTGCTCGCGACCCTGCGCACGGTCGGCTGCGACTAGCCGCCCGCGCGCCGCGGCTCAGCCGCTGACCGAGGCGGAGAAGTTGTCGACCGCCAGGCCGGCACCGCCGTTCCACGGCTCGAACCCGGCCTGGATGCTGGTCAGGTACCAGGAGCTGGTGATCGCACCGCGGTTGCGCACGTCGTTGACGAAGTCCAGCACGTTGAACGACCAGGAGTTGATCGGCGACGGCGCGACGTAGGAGATCACGTTGTTGGAACCGTTGCTGCCGCGCCACACCTGCCAGCTGCGGCCGCCGACGTTGGTCGTGCCGACGACGCTGCCGATGGGCTGGATCGAGCCCTGGCGGTTGAACCAGATCATGATCTCCATCTGGTTCACGCCGTTCGTCTTCGGCGTGGGGTCGAGCCAGATGTCGTACGCGGCGTCGTAGGTGCCTCCGGCGTACCGGTAGTTGATCGACGACGTGGCGCTGCGGATCCGGCTCACCTGCATCGGCAGGGTCGAGCCGGGGGAGCAGTTGGTGTAGTGGCAGCCGAGGAACACCGACGGGTACGACACCGGCGCCCCGTTGGTCGGTGCCGAGCCCTGCTGCCTGGTGATCTGGAAGCCGGACGACGTGACGTTGATGCACTGCTGCGCCGAGGTGCCCCACCGGTTGTTCTGGACCACGTAACGGCCCTGGATGGTGGTCGACCCGTACTGGTCGCAGATGGTCACGTCGGCTTGTGCTGGACCCGCTGTCGCGACGAACGTGCTCGCGACCAGCAGGCCGGCGGCGATGACGGCACGGATGGTCCTTCGCATGGTGACTCCTATGGCAAGGTTCTGGGAGCGCTCCCAGGGTACCGGGGTGTCAACGGTCGCGCTGATTGCGCACGCCGCTCACCTCGGCTTTTGCCATTCGAACAGCGCTGGTGCGTTGAACGACGAACACCGTCGGCGAGCCGCGTTCGACGCCTGCCGCAAACACCACACCGGCCCTGTTCGACGCGTGGGTCGAACAGGGCCGGTGTGGTCGGAGGTGGTTCGATCAAGCGCTGGCAGCTGAGAAAGAGGCAGCGGCTACGGCTGGTCGGCGACCTTGATCTTGCCCTCGATGATCTGCGCCTTGTAGGCCTCCAGGATGCCCTTGAGCCGGTCGTCGATCTTGCCGCCGGACGTGGCGTACCCGACGCCGTCCACCTTGAGGTCGAACACCTTCGGCAGCGACCCGAGGTCGTTCTTCGCGGCGGCGCGGTAGAAGTCGTACACCGCGACGTCGACCCGCTTGAGGCTGGACGCGACGATGACGTCCCTGGTGTTCGCGAGGGCCGGCTGGTTGTACTGGTCGGCGTCGCAGCCGATCGCCAGCACGCCCGCCTGCTTCACGGCGGAGAACACGCCGATGCCGGACGCGCCGGCGGCCGGGTAGAGGACGTCGGCGCCCTTCTCGATCAGGCCCTTCGCGACCTCCTGGCCCTTCGGCGGGTCCTGGAAACCGGTGAAGTCGCCGGCCGGGGTGATGTACTTCTTGTCCACCTGGACCTTCGGCGCCGCCGTGCGCGCGCCCTGGGCGTAGCCGGCCTCGAACTTCTGGATCAACGGGATGTCCACGCCGCCGACGAAGCCCACGTGGCACTTCTTGCTCTGGTACGCGGCGACGACACCGGCCAGGAACGCGCCCTCCTGCTCGGCGAACACCAGCGGCGTCACGTTGGCCGCACCGTCCACAGCGGAGTCCACGAGTCCGAAGCGGACGTTCGGGAACTCCGGCGCGACGACCTTCAGCGACTCGGTGTAGGCGAAGCCGACACCGACGATCGGGTTGAAGCCCTGGGCCGCGAGCTGGCGCAACCGGGTCTGCTTGGCCGCCTCGTCCTCGTTCGGGGCGGCGGACAGCTCACGGGTGTTCTCCTTGCGCACCCCGAGCTCCTTGATCGCCCGGTCGAAGCCGGCGGCGGCGAGGTCGTTGAACGACGCGTCGCCGCGGCCGCCGATGTCGTAGGCCAGGCCGATCTTGAGCGCGCTGCCGTCGATCTTCTCGCCGGCGGCGGCGCTGGTGCTCGACGTGGCGGGTGCGGTGGGCGGCGTCGCGAGCTCGCACGCGCCGCCGGTGGCGGTGTTCGTCGACCCGGTGCCGCCACCCCCTGAGTCCTTCGCGCAGGCGCTCAGCACCATGAGGCTGGACAACGCGATCGCGGCAACTGCGGTGCCACGCGTACGACGGCGCACGGGTCGTTCCTCCCTGCTCAGCAAGCAGACCCCGGCGGCGGGTGCCGGGGCCACTAGCGACGGACGGTACCTCGCGCTCCGATCGAACCGTGTGAGCGCTCACCTGGTGGGACCGGCGGAGCCGGTCAGCGGACCGGGCTGATCCCCGCCACGGCCAGCGCGAACAGCCGGTCTGCCGCGGCGGCCGGGTCCTGGTGGTGCTCGGTGACCGTCACGATCCCGACGATCAACGTGATCAGCTCGACGACCGTGACGTCCGCCGCCACCGCACCGTCCCGCACTGCCCGGTGCAGCAACGGCAGCGCCGCCTCCTCAAGCGCCGTGGCGCAGGAGTTCTGGTGCACCGGGTCGCCCTCGTAGGCCAGGGCGGTGGCAAGTCCTTTCGCGGCAACGCAGTACGTGACCACCTCGGTCAGCCACGCGAGCAGCACCGCCCTGCTGTCGCCCGTCCCGGCCAGCTCGCGCGCCCGCTCGCACAGCGCCTCGATCCGGTGCCGGGACACGGCTTCCAGCAGCGCGTGCCGGGTGGGGAAGTGGCGGCGCACGGTCGCCGATCCCACGCCGGCGACGCGGGCGATCTGTTCGAGCGACGCGGCGGCGCCGTGCTCGGCGACCTCCTGCTCGGCCACGGCGAGGATCCGCTCGTGGTTGCGGCGGGCGTCGGCACGCTGGCGATCGGCCATGTCAACCTCGTGCTTGCTAAGTGGCGGGGTCCGCCATATCGTAGCGAACGGATAAACGGCGGGCCCCGCCGTTTACGTTTCCGCTGTTGAGGAGAGACATGTCCGCACCAGTGCTGGTGACAGGAGCGACCGGCAAGCAGGGTGGCGCGGCCGTTCGCGCGCTGAGCGCGGCAGGCGTCCCGGTGCGCGCGTTGGTCCGCGACCCGGACGCCGAACGTGCCCAGGCCCTGGGCGTCGAGCTCGTCGCCGGCGACCTGACCGACCGCGGGTCGCTGGACCGCGCCGCGAAGGGCGTCCGCGCGGTGTTCTCCGTGCAGATGCCGCCGTTCACCGGGACCGGCTTCGACTTCGACGGCGAGGTCGCCCAGGCTGTCAACCTCATGGAAGCCGCGCTGGAACAGGGCGTGCCGCAGTTCATCCAGACGACCGTCGACGGCGCGGGTCAGCACACCGCGGACGAGCGCTACCCGACCTGGAGCGCGTCCATGAACGCCAAGGCCGCGATCGCCGACCGGGTCCGCACGGCCGGGTTCGACCGCTGGACGTTGCTCAAGCCCGGCTTCTTCATGGAGAACTTCCTGCCCTCGGCCGGTTTCCTGTTCCCGCGCGGCGTCGAGGGCGGGCTGGTGAGCGTGCTGAAGCCCACCACCCGGCTGTCCCTGGTCGCGGTGCGCGACATCGGCACGGCGGTGGCGGCCGCCGTCGCGGAGCCGGACCGGTTCGACCGCGTCGAGCTGGAGCTCGCGGGCGACCACCTGTCCATGGCCGAGATCGCCGCCGTCCTCTCCGAGGTGCTCGGCACCGGACTGTCCGCACCGGACATGACGGTCGAGCAGGCGCGCGCCGCCGGGATGCCGGAGATGGGCGCCGACCACGACCGGATGAACGAGACCGGCATGGCCGGCCGTCCTGAGTTCGCCGTGCGGCTCGGTCTGCCGCTCACCCGGTTCGCCGAGTGGGCCCGGGACCAGTCCGACGCGTTGCGGCGCTGACGGTCACGGGCAGGGCGCGAACAACCGCCGGGTGCCCGGACCGCTGTAAGCGGCGCGGTCGGTGAACCGGCAGCCGAAGTCGGGTGCCGCCACGGCAGCACGGTCGCCGATCACGTCACCGGCGGGCTTCTTCCCGTGCTCGGTCCACGCCACGAGGTCGTTCCACGCCGCACCCGCCTCGGCCGGTGAGAACTCGCAGTGGGCCACCGTGCGGACCGCCCGCTGCACCAGCCACCCCGACTGACCGGTGCGGGCGGCGTCGGCGCGGTAGTCCTGCTCCATCGAGAACGGGACGAAGAGGTCGCCCAGCCCGTGCAGGGACAGCACCGGAACGCCCGGCCGGCCGGCGATCCGCGGCACCTCGGTGAGCGCGGGGGACAGGCGGGTGCGCCAGTCGCGTGGCGCCACCCGCTGCACCTCGCGGTCGAGGTCGACCGGTGAGTTCGGCCGGTAGCGCGTGCCGAGGTTGGTGGCCAGCCGTCCGGGGTCCAGCGCGAGCGGGGCGTCGTCGGCCGGTGGCGTCGCGAGACCGAACAGGAAGTCCTTCCAGTACGCGAAAGCGGGTGTCGCACCGGGGCGTGGGCCGCCGCTGCGGTCGACCACGACCGAGCGGAACTGGGCACCGCGGCCGGTCACGGTGTCCGGGCCGCCGGGGACGAGGGTGCTCAGCCCGAGCGCGTCCTGGATGCGCGGGACGACCGCGGTCAGGTAGTCGGCGGGCACCGGGTAGGAGCCGATCCCGGAGAGCGCCTGCGCCGTCAGCTGGTAGTCGAGGAAGAAGTCGAACAGCTCGTGGTCACCGAGCACGCCGCACATCGGCAGCGCGCCGTCGTAGAAGCCGGGGTACTGCTCCAGCGACCGGCCGATGACGTGCCCGCCCATCGACACCCCGGCGATGAGGACCTGCCTGGGCTTGGCGACCAGGCGGCCGAAGTGCTCGGCCAGGTCACGCGTCGCCGTGACACCGGCGCGGACGTCGTAGCCGTTGGTGTAGTAGGAGGACGCGGCCCAGGCGTAGCCCTGGGCGAGCATCCTGGTGCGCAGGCCGAAGGCCGGCGGGTCGACCGTGAGCACCGTGCCGGTGCCGCGGTAGCCGTGCGCCCACATGGCCAGCCGGCCGTTCCACCTCGCGGGCACCTCGACGGTGTAGGCCGAGTGCCGGTGGATGCCCTGCAACACCCTCGTCGGCCGGCCGTCGACCACCTCCGGTGCCAGCGGCGGGTTGTCGACGGTGTGGCCGGGCAGCGGCTGGTCATCGGGAACCCGGTGGTCGATCCCCGGCACGGCCTGCGGTTCGGCCACCGCGGGCGCGCCACCGGCGAGGAGGACCAGCCCCAGCAACGACACCACGAGCCGCTTGCGCATGCCACACCTCCGTTGGCCACCATGCCGGTTCATTCCACCCCGGCGGAGTAGTCGTGGTCACCCTCCCAACGGGCGAATGAGCGGAGGACGCCGGCCCTGCACATCCCTGGCCATGCACATCCCTGGCCGTGCATATCCCTGGCCGTGCATATCCCTGCCTGGGAGAGGTAACGCTCCCGGAACCGGCACATACTCGGACGCATGAGCGGAACTGCACGGCTGGGGGACTTCCTCAGGACGCGGCGCTCGCAGCTGCGTCCCGAGGACGTCGGCGTGCCGACCTACGGCGACCGGCGCCGCGTCCCCGGCCTGCGACGGGAGGAACTGGCGCGGCTCGCCGGCGTGAGCAGCTCCTACTACACCCGGCTGGAACAGGGGCATTCGCCGAGCGCCTCACCCGAGGTCCTCGACGCGCTCGCCGGCGCCCTGCGGCTCGACGACGCCGAACGCCAGCACCTGCACGCACTGGCCAGACCGGCGAGACAGGCCAGTCGACCCCGCAGGCCGGCGCCGGAACGCGTCAGCGAGGCGACCGCCCAGCTGCTCGACGCGCTGGCGAACGTCCCCGCGATCGTGCTCGGCCGCCGCAGCGACGTGCTCGCCTGGAACGGCCTGGGACACGCGCTGTTCGCCGGTCACCTCGACTTCCACGCGGTACAGGCTCCATGCCGCCCCAACATGGCCCGGTTGGTGTTCCTCGACCCGCACACCCGCGAGCTCTACGCGGACTGGCCGGGCAAGGCCAGGGCGGTGGTCGGCAACCTGCGCCTGATGGCGGGACAGCACCCCGACGACGCCGCCCTGCACGAGCTCGTGGGACAGCTCAGCGCGACCAGCACCGAGTTCGCCTCGATGTGGGCCGACCACCGCGTCCGGACGTGCACCACCGCCGAGCACACGATGAGGCATCCGCTGGTCGGCCCGCTGACCGTCACGCAGCAGACCCTGAGCACCGGACCGGGCCCGTCCGTCG
This sequence comes from Nocardia sp. NRRL S-836, assembly GCF_001279525.1. GTDB lineage: Bacteria > Actinomycetota > Actinomycetes > Mycobacteriales > Pseudonocardiaceae > Lentzea. The sequence continues at coordinate 111,767 of NZ_LGDY01000101.1, forward strand.
TGGTCGCCACCGCGGCGGCCGGTTCACCGTCGCACACCACGCTGACCCTGCTCGCCCAAGCCACGGCACCGAACACCCCGCTCCGGCCGGTGGACCGGGTGTGCGGCAGCTGACTCCCGGCGTGGCGTTCGTCAACGCACGGCGGACTGGTCAGTACGGCCCCACGAACCGGTATCCGGGCCACAGCTCGGCCCACGGCGCGCGCGGACCGCGGCACACCGAGACCGCCCGGCCCTGTTCCACGGTCTCCAGCCCGTGTCCGTTGCCGACGCGCGCCACCACCGAGCACGAGCGGAAGTCCCGCGCCAGCCGCTCCTCGTCCACACCCACCGCGACCACCACGTCCGCGCTGTCCGGTGGTGGCCCGCGGAAGTAGAGCTCGTTGTGTCCACTGTAGACCGCCGGGAGCGGGTGACCGGTGCGAATCCAGTGCAGCGTACCGGCTTCGCCGAAGTTGCGCGTCAGCACCACGGCACGCGCCCGTTCGTCGGCGGGCAGGGCGGCGTGGGCGTCGGCGACCTGCTCGACCAGTCGCGGCCAGCCGACGGTCTCGGCCGTCAGGCTCGTGAGGGTGAACCGGGTGGCCTGGTGCTCCGGCCACACCGGCAGGACCAGCACGACCTGCGCCACGGCGAACAGCGTCAGCACCGACACCGCCACAGCCCACCGCACGCGACCCCGGCTCAGCCACCGGTCCGCGACCACGCACCCGGCCGCCACCAGGGGCACCAGATAGCCCTCGGTGTAGTCGATGCCGCTCGGCGCGACGACGAGCACCAGTGCCGTTCCCAGGAAGTAGGCCACCGCGAGGGCACGCGCCGGACGCCAGTCCGCGCGCCGCAGCAGGCCCACCAGGCCCGCCACCAGGATCGGCGCCACGGCCGGTCCGACGAGGAGCGCCACGTCGAGCGCGAACAGCGTGCCGTCGTCCCAGGAGCCCTCGGCCAGCGACCGCGCCATGACGAGCTGCGGCCAGCCGTTGACCGCCTGGTAGCCCACGTTCGGCGCGGCGATCAGCAATGTCAGCCCAGCACCGGCCCACAACCACCGGCCGCGCAGCTCCCGGCGCGGCCCCACGAGCAGCAGTGCGACCAGCAACGTCAACGGCAGCAGCAGAACCACGTACTTCGCGTACGTCGCCACCCCGCACGCCGCACCCGCGGCCAGCCACCACCGGCCGTCGCCACGCAGCAACGCGCGCAGCGCGAACAACGTCACCGCGCACCAGGCAACGAGGTCCGGGCTGTTTGTCAGCAGGAAGTGCGCCGAGACGAGCACGGAGACCGACGTGCCCGCCGCAGCCGCCGCGAGCACCTGCGCGCGCTGTGTGCCGCCCAGTTCCGCGGCGATCAGCGCCGCCAGCACGACCACCGCCGTGCCGCACAGCAGGGCCGGCGTCCGCACGCCCCACGCGGTGTCGCCGAACAGCGCCGCACCTGCCTTCGCGAGCAACGGCGTGAGCGGTGGCTGGTCGAAGTAACCCCAGCGCGGTGTGTCGCCCAGCAAGCGGAAGTAGAGCTCGTCGGCCGTGAGTCCGTACCGCCCGGCGAAGGGCAGCAGCAAAGCCGCGTACAGCACGACGACCACCGCCACCGGCCCTCGCGCCACCGGCACGGCCCCGCCGGTCCGCGTCGTTCCACCCGGAATCACGCCCTGCGCCGTCGACACCGGTAGCCGCTCCGTTTCCGCTGCATGGGCGCGGTGGCACCGCGTTGCCGACATCGGGCCGCACGAATGGTCCCGGCCACCGCGATGAAAGATGCTACCGAGATGATCACCCCGGCCCGGTGCTCCACTCGGCAGCAACGAGACCGCCAGGTGCGTGATCGACGGCCGGTCGATTGATTCCGTTTGCCGGGAAGTCAATTCTGCTTATTCCGGAGGTAATGAGCGCCCCTCGGTGCGAAAAATGGGATAATCGGCCCGTTCACAGCCAGTGTTGGGGCGGCTGCGGCACGTGATCACCTCGGTATGGTTGCGCACGTGAGCGCGTAGTCGTTGTTGAATTTCGGATGACCACAAATTGGACTGTTTGGTGGATCCACGCAGGTTGTGCGCCTGGTTAACCTGCGCTCGGTCACTTCGGTGACTCGGGGGTTTCTTTGGGATTGCTTCCGCCGCTCCGCTGATTCGCATTTGTTTCCGATGGATCAGTGGTCGGCGGATGACACGAGGGGAGTCGTGTCTGATGAACGAGAACTGGTCCACTGGTCGCCGATGGGCGCCGCACCCGTATGTGCGCTGACAGACATCGACCAGAACCGATCTCTGGATTGTCGACGGGAACCGCACGGGAACGGTGGACGCGACGTCCACGCCGGTCCCGCCCCTTGCGCAGTGGCCACCACGTCGACCCCGCCGGCGCTCCTGACGCCGTGACCTGATCCGCCACATCGGCGACCGTCCGCGAATCCTGCACGCGGCACTCCGCCTCTCGGCCGACCACGATCCGCCGAGGTGTCGTCCGAACACGCGCCTGCACGCGTGCGCCCCAGATCCGCTGTATCTGCGGCCCCAGCAATGACTCTGTTCCGCTGTAGCGGAGCGGTTCCGTACGTCCCGACAGCGGCGTGCCCACCCCACTCGTGCAGTGGATCAGGCCACCGGTAAGGAGAATCGGTTCAGTGGTTGAGCGGCGCACGCCCGGTGTCCGGTACTCGCTGACCGCCGCGCAGGTGGACATGTGGCTGTCGGCGGAGCTGCTCGGGGACACCTCCGAGTTCAACCCGGCCCAGTACGTGGTGCTGCGCGGCCCGGTCGACGAGGAGCTGCTGCGGGCCGGTGCCCGGGTCGCGGCACGGGAAACCGATGCCTACCGGCTGTTCTTCGGCGACCAGGCGGACGGTGCGCCGTGGCAGGCGTTCGCCGACGAACTGCCCGCCGAGGTCATGCCGGTGGTCGACCTCCGCGCGGAGGACGACCCGGTCGGTGCGGCACGGGCGTGGATGCACGCCGACGGCGCCCGGCCGATCGACCACCGGGTGGCGCCGCTGTGGCGCTGGGCGTTGCTGCGCGTCGCCGACGCCGAGTACTGGTGGTACCACCGGGCGCACCACCTGATCTGCGACATCTTCTCGTTCCACCTCCTCACCCAACGCGTGGCGGAGGTCTACTCCGGTGGGGAACGACCCCGCTACTTCGGTGCGTGGACCGACGTCGTCGCGGAAGACCAGGCGTACCGGCGTTCTGCCGACCGGGTCGCCGACGAGCGGTACTGGCTGGACTCCGTCGCGGACGTGGTGACCGGCCGCCAGGACGAGCGCCGTTCCGAACGACAGCGGCCACCGCGCCGGCGCACGGTCGCCGTCGGCGCGGCGCTGCGGCGCGCTGTTCTCGACCGGTGTGCCGAGCTGGGGATGCGGGTGCCGCACTTCCTCGTGTCGGCGTTTGCCGCGTACCAGCGGCAGCTGGTGGACCGCGACGACGTGGTGTTCAGCCTGCCCACGGCCGCCCGCCGCAGTCCGTTGGCCCGCACCACCCCTGGGCTGCTGGCCAACGTCGCACCCGTCGTGCTGCACGTGCCGGACGGCACGACGGTGCGGCAGCTGGCCGGCACCACCACCGCGCGGCTGGCCGAGATCGTCGCCCGGTCGCGCTACCGGGGCGAGGACCTGGCCAGGAAGCTCGGTGTCACCGGCGCCGGCGCCTGGTTCGGCCCCACGCTCAACGTCGTCGACTTCAACCGCCCGCTGGACTTCGGTGCCAGCGTGCGTGCGGACGCGCCGCGCAACCTGTCCGTCGGGCCCATCCGCGACCTCACCGTCACCACCTACGGCTGGTCGCTCGGTGACCAGGCGTGGCTGGACGTCGACGTGGAGGACGGGGTGGCCGCCGGTGCCGAGCTGGCGCTGCACGAGGAGCGGTTCCTGGAGCTGCTCGACCGGATGGCGCGCGGGCCGGTCGACGGCCCGCTGTCCGCGTCCACTGTGGACTGGGTTCTCACCGCGAGCTGGGGAACGGGTGCCGCGCCGGACGCCACCGCCGGCGTTCCCGACCTGATCTCGGGCCACGCCGCTACCAAGTCCGAGCTGACCGCCGTCGTGTGCGGCGAGCAGCGGTTGTCCTTCGGCGAGCTCGGCGAACGGGCCGACGCGCTCGCCGTCCGGCTCCGGCGGGCCGGGGTGGCGGTGGAGTCCGCCGTGGCGGTGCTCGTGCCGCGCGGGCTCGACCTCGCGGTGGCGTTCCAGGGCGTGTTGCGCAGCGGTGGCGTGTACGTGCCGATCAACCCCGGGCTGCCGGCCGAACGGCTGGCGTTCCTGCTGGCCGACGCCGGTGTGACGGTCGCGGTCACGACCGGGGACCTCGCCGGTGAGCTGGCCGCGTTCGCCGGAGAGGTGCTGGTGCTGGACGGCGGGTCGCCGGTGGGTGACGGGCCGTCGGCGGCCGACGTGCTGCCGGAGCGTGCCGATCCCAGCGCGTTGGCCTACATCGCTTACACGTCCGGCTCGACCGGACGCCCGAAGGGTGTGGCGGTGACGCACAGCGCGTTATCGTCCTATGTGGCCGGGTGGCGTGACGGCTTGGCCGCGCTGGGTGGGCCGGGCACGGTGCTGTCGATGTCGGGTCCTGGTTTCGACGTGTCGATCGGTGACATGACGCGTGCGTTGGCGTTCGGGCAGACGGTGGTGTTCCTGCCGCACGACGAGGTCGTGTCGGTCGACTCCCTGCACCGCACGCTCGCGGACAACGCCGTCGAGGTAGCCGAGATCGTGCCCGGCATGCTCCTGCGCGATCTCGCCGCTCACTGCCGCGAGGCGGGTGCGGTCGAGTCCCTGCGCCTGGTGATCTCCGGTACCGACATGTGGACCTACGACGCGCTCGTGTCGGCGGTCGCGGCCGTGGCGCCGAACGCGGTGCCGGGCAACGTGTTCGGTGTGACCGAGGCGGCGATCGACTCGATCTTCCACCCGGTCACGGCGCGGCCCGAGCACGAGGGCGAGGTGGTGCCGATCGGCGGGCCGCTGGCCGGTGTCGACGTGTTCGTCGTCGACGGCCGGCTGCGGCCGGTGCCCGTGGGCGTCGAGGGTGAGCTGCTGGTCGGTGGTGCGGGGCTGGCGCGCGGGTACGTGGGCCGCCCCGATCTGACGGCCGAGCGGTTCCTGCCCGACGTGTTCGGCGGGACCGGCGGGCGGCTGTACCGCACCGGTGACCGGGCGCGGTGGCGGGCCGACGGCGTGCTGGAGTTCCTGGGGCGGGTGGACGAGCAGGTCAAGATCCGCGGCTATCGGGTGGAGCCCGGTGAGGTCGAGGTCGTCATCGGTGACCACCCCGGTGTGCGTGATGTCGTTGTGGTGGCACGGGATGGCGGGCCGCACGGCGGCAAGCGCCTGGTCGCGTACGTCGTGGCCGAGGATGCGAGTGGTCTGGAGCTGCGGTCCTGGCTGCGGGAGCGGGTGCCGGACTACCTGGTGCCGTCGGTGTTCGTTGCGCTGGACCGGTTGCCGCTCACGCCGAACGGCAAGGTCGACCGGCGCGGGTTGCCCGACCCGGAGCCCGAGACGGCCGAAGCGTACGAGGCGCCGCGAACGTCCACCGAGGACGTGCTGGCGGTGGTGTGGTCGCAGGTGCTGGGCGTCGACCGGGTGGGTGTGCACGACAACTTCTTCGAGCTGGGCGGCGACTCGATCCTGAGCCTGCAGATCGTGGCACGCGTCCGTGCCGCGGGGCTCGGCGTCGACGTGGCGGACGTGTTGTCGCACCAGACGGTTGCCGAGCTGGCGGCCGTGGTGCGGGACGCGCCCGCGGTGACGCCGGCCGAGCAGGGCGTGGTCACGGGCCCGGTGCCGTTGACGCCGATCCAGCACTGGTTCCTGGCGCAGGACATCGCCGAGCGTGACCACTGGAACTGGTCGGGCGTCTTCGAGCTGGCACCGGGCACCGACCCCGACCGGCTCGCCCAGGCACTCGACGTCGTTGTCGCCCACCACGACGCGTTGCGCATCCGGTTCACGCCGGACAGCCAGTTCAACGCCGGTGTCGAGGCCACCGGTCTGCTGCGGGTGGCCGCCGGGGACGACGTGGTCGCGGAGATGACGGCCGCGCAGAAGTCGTTGCGGCTGGCCGAGGGCCCGCTCGTGGCGGCCGTCTTCTTCGACCGCGGTGACGAGCCCGCGTGGTTGGGATTGGTCGTGCACCACCTGGTGATGGACGGCGTGTCGTGGAACGTCCTGCTGGAGGACCTCGCCACCGCGTACCGCTCGGAGCCGCTGGGGCCGAAGACCACCTCGTTCCAGCACTGGGCCGAGCAGCTGCGGGATCTCGACCCCGGCGGCGAACGGGCGCACTGGACCGCGGCGACGTCACACGTGGTCGCGCTGCCGGTCGACCACGACGGGCCCAACGACGAGCGCTCGGCACGGGTTCACACGACGCTGCTGGACGCCGGGACGACCGCCGCGCTGCTCGGCGACGCGCACAAGGCGTACCGCACGCAGGGCAACGACCTGCTGCTGGCCGCGCTGGTGCGCACGCTGGGCCCGTGGGCGGGCACCGACGAGCTGACCATCGACCTGGAGAGCCACGGCCGTGAGGCGATCGCCGACGGGGTGGACCTGTCGCGCACGGTCGGGTGGTTCACGTCGATCTTCCCGGTGCGGCTGAGCCGCCACGAGGACCTCGGCACGACGGTGAAGGCGGTCAAGGAACAGCTTCGAGCGGTGCCACGTCGTGGCGTCGGCTACGGCGCTTTGCGGTGGCTGCACGGCGAACTGGCCGATGTTCCGGACCGGCCTGTGCTGTTCAACTACCTGGGAGCCGGTGCGGGCACCGGCGATCTGGTGCGGCGTGAGCTGCCCGCCACCCTGCGCGGCCCCGCGACGGCCGGTCGCGGCACCCGGTCACACGTGCTGAACCTGGAGGTGGCCCGCACGGCCGACGGGCAGCTGCGCGTCGAGTGGCACTACAGCGCCGACCTGCACGAGACCGCGACCGTCGAACGGCTCGCCGAGACCTACCGGCGAGAGCTGGCCGCGCTGGTGGCGCACTGCCGGTCCGGGGCTTCGGGTCTCACACCGTCGGACTTCCCGCTGGCGTCGTTGGCGCAGAACGAGGTCGACCGGCTCGCGACGCGGTATCCGGGGCTGGCGGACGTGTACCGGTTGGCGCCGGTGCAGTCGGGCATGCTGTTCGGGGTCGTGGGTGCGCCGGCCGAAGGGGATGGGCTCTACTGGGGTCAGGGCGTCTACGAGCTCACCGGCACCGTCGACGCCGACCGGCTCGCCGGCGCGTGGCGGTCGGTGATCGCGCGGCAGGCGGCGTTGCGCAGCGGGTTCGTGTGGGAGGGCGTCAGCGAGCCGGTGCAGGTCGTGCTGTCCGACGCCGACGTGCCGTTGAGGACGCACGACTGGTCCGGGCTTGATCACGCTGCTCAGCAGGACCGGTTGCGGGAGTTGCTGGCGGAGGACCGTGCTCTGGGCTTCGACCTGGCGGTACCGCCGTTGACGCGGCTGTACCTCGTCGACCGCGGATGTGGTCAGCACTGGCTGATCTGGGGGCTGTACCAGGGGTTGTGCGACGGGTGGAGCCTGCCGGTCGTGCTGGACGAGGTGTCCGCCGCCTACGAGGGCCGGCCACTCGCCCCGGCGCGGTCGTACCGCGAGTACATCGCGTGGCTCGACCGGCGAGATCCGGCCGAGCCGGAAGCCTTCTGGCGCACCTACCTCGACGGGTTCGAGGCGCCGACGCCGTTGCCGGTGGACCGGCTGGCCGCGAGCCACTACGCGCAGGACCGGCGGCGGACCGCGCTGGACCCGGAGGTGACGGCCAAGATCGTCGACCTGGCCCGCCGGGAGCGCGTGACGTTGTCGGCGGTGGTGCAGGCGGCGTGGGCGAAGGTGCTGTCGGCGTCGTCGGGTGAGGACGACGTGGTGTTCGGCCTGACGGTGTCGGGTCGTCCGGCCGAACTGGCCGGGGTCGAGTCGACCGTGGGCCTGTTCATCAACACGCTGCCGGTGCGGACCGTCGTGCCCGCGGACGTGCCGTTCACGACGTGGCTGCACGACCTGCGGGACAACCAGGTTGCCGTGCAGCGCTTCGAGTACACGCCGCTGGTCGACGCGCAACGCTGGTCGGCGGTGCCCGGTGGCCGCGCGTTGTTCGACAGCATCGTCGTGCTGCGCAACTACCCCGGCGGCCGGACCCAGGTCGCCGACTTCGAGCTCTCGCCGTTGCTCGACTCGGTGGAGCAGGGCAACTACCCGCTCACCTTCGCGGTGGACGTGGACGCCACGCTGCGCATCGAGGCCGAGTTCTCCACCGCCGCGTTCGACGCGGTCACGGTCGAACGGATCCTGGACCAGCTCGCGGTGGTGCTGACCGCCGTGGCGGAACGGCCTGACCTGGCGGTGCGTGACGTGCCGTTGCAGCGGCCCGAGCAGGCCGCGGCGTTGGTGGCGTGGGGCGAAACCCCCGAGCCCGCCGCCGAACGGCCGGTGCCGGACCTGATCGCCGGGTGGACCTCCTCCGAGGTCGCGGTGGTCTGCGGCGAGGAACGGCTGACGTTCGCCGAGTTCGGCGCGCGGGCCGACGCGGTGGCGGGGCGGCTGCGTGCGTGTGGCGTGACGGTGGGGTCGCGGGTCGCGGTGCTGGTGCCGCGCGGGGTCGACCTGGCCGTGGCGTTCCAGGGCGTGTTGCGGTCCGGTGGCGTGTACGTGCCGGTCAACCCCAGGCTGCCGGCGGAACGGCTGGAGTTCCTACTGGCCGATGCCGGTGCGACGGTTGCGCTCACGACCGGGGAACTGGTGGGCGAGCTGGCCGGGTTCGTCGGCGAGGTGCTGGTGCTGGACGACACGGCGCCGGTGGTCGACGTGGCACCGGTGCGCATCGATCCCGGAGCGCTGGCCTATGTGGCTTACACCTCCGGCTCGACGGGGCGGCCCAAGGGTGTGGCGGTGACGCATGGCGCGTTGTCCGCGTATGTGGCCGGATGGCGGCAAGGGCTGGCCGAGCTGGGCGGTCCGGGCACCGTGCTGTCGATGTCGGGCCCCGGGTTCGACGTGTCGATCGGTGACATGACGCGTGCGCTGGCGTTCGGGCGAACGGTCGTCTTCCTGCCGCACGACGAGCACGTCACCGTGGAGTCGTTGCACCAGACCCTGGTCGACCACGAGGTCGAGGTCGCGGAGATCGTGCCGGGCATGCTGCTGCGTGACCTGGCCGCGCACTGCCGGGAGGCAGGGCCGGTCAAGTCGCTGCGGCTGGTGATCTCGGGTACGGACATGTGGACGCACGACGCGCTGACGAGCGCGGTCGCGGATGTCGCGCCCAATGCGGTGGCGGGCAACGTGTTCGGTGTGACCGAGGCGGCCATCGACTCGATCTTCCACCCGGTGGGCGAGGACCACCCGGCCGCCGTGGTGCCGATCGGGACGCCGTTGGCCGGTGCTCGTGCCGTCGTGGTCGACTCGGCGATGCGGCCGGTGCCGGTGGGTGTTCCCGGTGAGCTGCTGGTCGGTGGGTCGGGTGTGGCGCAGGGGTATGTGGGTCGGCCGGATCTGACCTCGGAACGGTTCGTTCCCGATGTGTTCGGTGGGGCCGGTGGGCGGTTGTACCGGACCGGTGACCGGGCGCGGTGGCGTGCGGACGGGACGATCGAGTTCCTCGGGCGTGTCGACGAGCAGGTGAAGATCCGTGGTTACCGGGTCGAACCCGGTGAGGTCGAGGTCGTCATCGGTGACCACCCCGATGTACGCGATGTTGTTGTGGTGGCGCGGGATGGCGGTCCGCACGGTGGTAAGCGGCTTGTGGCGTATGTCGTGGCTGAGGGGGAGTTCAGCGGGTCGGCGTTGCGGTCGTGGTTGCGGGAGCGGGTGCCGGACTTGCGGGAGCGGGTGCCGGACTACCTGGTGCCGTCGGTGTTCGTTGCGCTGGACCGGTTGCCGCTGACGCCGAACGGAAAGGTCGACCGGCGTGGGCTGCCGGACCCGGAGCCGGAGACGGCCGAGGCGTATGTCGCGCCGCGGACCGCGGTCGAGGAGACCCTGGCGGCCGTGTGGTCGCAGGTGCTCGGCGCTGATCGCGTTGGCGTGCACGACAACTTCTTCGAGCTGGGTGGCGACTCGATTCTGAGCCTGCAGATCGTGGCTCGGGCTCGTGCCGCCGGGCTTGGCGTCGACGTGGCGGATGTGTTCGCTCATCAGACGGTGGCTGAGCTTGCTTCGGCCGTGCGCGACACACCTGTGGTCACGCTGGCGGAGCAGGGCGTGGTCACGGGACCCGTTCCGCTGACCCCGATCCAGCGGTGGTTCTTGGCGCAGGACATCCCGAACCGGGATCACTGGAACTGGTCGGGTGTGTTCGAGTTGGCGCCGGGCACGGATCCCGCCCGGCTCGCGTCGGCGCTCGACACGCTCGTGGCCCACCACGACGCGTTGCGCATCCGGTTCACGCCGGACAGCCAGTACAACGCCGGCGTCGAGGTCGCCGGTGTGCTGCAGGTCGCTGCGGTGCCTGACGACGACGTGGTCGCGGAGATGACGGCGGCGCAGACGTCGTTGCGGCTGGCCGATGGTCCGTTGCTCGCTGCGGTGTACTTCGATCGCGGTGACGAATCGCCGTGGCTTGGGTTGACCGTGCATCACCTGGTGATGGACGGGGTGTCGTGGAACGTGTTGCTGGAGGATCTCGACACCGCGTACCGGTCGGAGGCGTTGGGGCCCAAGACGACCTCGTTCCAGCACTGGGCCGAGCACCTGCGGGAGCTGGCGGCGGACGAGGAACGCGAGCACTGGGTCGCGGCGACTGCGGACGTGGTCGCGCTGCCGACCGACGGCGATGGCCCCAACACCGAGGCGTCCGGCGCCGTGGTGCGCACCTGGCTGGACGCCGGGACCACCACCGCGTTGTTCGGTGAGGCGCACAAGGCCTATCGCACGCAGGCCAACGACCTGTTGCTGGCCGCGCTGGCCGACGTGCTGGGGGAGTGGGCGGGCACCGGCCACGTGACGGTCGACCTGGAGAGCCACGGCCGTGAAGGCCTTGACCTGTCGCGCACGGTCGGGTGGTTCACGTCGATCTTCCCGGTGCGGCTGAGCCGGCACGCCGATCCGGGCGCGACGGTGAAGGCGGTCAAGGAGGAGCTGCGTGCGGTTCCGCGCCGTGGCGTCGGCTACGGCGTGTTGCGGTGGTTGCAGGACGATCTGGTCGATGTGCCGGATCGGCCGGTGTTGTTCAACTACCTGGGTGCGTTCGACGCTGTCGACTCGGTCGGGCTGATCCGCCGTGAGCTTCCGGCCGAGCTGGCCGGTCCTGTGCAGGGGCCGGGCGGCACGCGGGCCTACCCGCTGCAGCTGGAGGTGGTCCGCGCGGACGACGGCCGCCTGCGGATCGACTGGCTGCACAGCACCAACCTGCACGACGCCGCCACCGTGGAACGGGTCGCGGCCCGGTACGTCGAGGCGTTGCGCGAGCTGGTGGTGCATTGCCGGTCCGGCGTTTCCGGGTTCACGCCGTCGGACTTCCCGCTGGCATCGTTGACGCAGTCCGAGGTCGACGGGTTGGCGGAGCGGTATCGGTTGGTGGACGTGTACCGGTTGGCGCCGGTGCAGTCGGGGATGGTGTTCGGTGTCGTGGGCTCGCCGGTTGAGGGGCTCTACTGGGGGCAGAGCGTCTACGACCTGGCTGGTCCGATCGACGCCGACCGGCTGGCTGCGGCGTGGCGGCAGGTGATCGCGCGGCATCCGGCGCTGCGCAGCGGGTTCGTGTGGGAGGGCGTCAGCGAACCGGTGCAGGTCGTCCTCGCCGACGCGGACGTGCCGTTGGCGACGCACGACTGGTCTGGTCTTGATCACGGTGCCCAGCAGGACCGGTTGCGGGAGTTGCTGGCGGCGGATCGCGCGCTGGGGTTCGACCTGGCGGAGCCACCGTTGATGCGGCTGCACCTGGTCGATCGCGGCGACGGCCGGTTGTGGCTGGTGTGGGGGCTGTACCAGGGGCTGTGCGACGGGTGGAGTCTGCCGGTCGTGATGGACGAGGTCCTCGCCGCGTACGACGGCGAGCCGCTCGCCCCGGTGCGGCCGTACCGCGAGTTCATCGCGTGGCTGGACGGACGTGACCCGGACGAGTCCGAGGAGTTCTGGCGGAAGCGGCTGGACGGGTTCGAGGCGCCGACGCCGTTGCCGGTGGACCGGCTTGCTGCGAGCCACTATGCGCAGGACCGGCGGCGTACGCGCCTGGGCGAGGGTGTGACGGCCCGGCTGGTGGAGCTGGCCCGGCGGGAACGCGTCACGCTCTCGACGGTCGTGCAGGCGGCGTGGGCGAGGGTGTTGTCGGCGTCGTCGGGTGAGGACGACGTGGTGTTCGGTCTGACGGTGTCGGGTCGTCCCGGTGATCTGGCCGGGGTCGAGTCGATGGTCGGGTTGTTCATCAACACGTTGCCGGTGCGGACTGTGGTGCCCGCAGAAGTGCCGTTCACGTCGTGGTTGCACGAGTTGCGGGACAACCAGGTTGCACTGCAACGGTTCGAGTACACGCCGTTGGTGGACGTTCAGCGCTGGTCCGCTGTTCCGGGCGGCCGCGCGCTGTTCGACTCCATCGTCGTGTTCGGCAACTACCCGCACCAGGAACTGCCGGACGACCTGGCCGCGGTGCCCGACGGGTACGCCACGGTCGACTCGGTGGAGCAGGGCAACTACCCGCTCACGTTCGCCGTCGACCTGGAACGCACGCTGCGCATCGAGGCCGAGTTCTCCACGGCCGCCTTCGACGCGGTCACGGTCGAACGGGTCCTCGACCAGCTGGTGGTCGTGCTCACCGCGGTCGCCGAGCAGCCCGAACTGGCGGTCGCGGACGTGCCGCTGCAGCGGCCGGAGCAGGCCACGCAGCTCGTGGCGTGGGGCGAGACCCCGGTGCCTGTCGCCGAGGCGTCGGTACCCGAGCTGATCCACGGGTGGGCTGACTCCGTCGCCGTTGCCGTGGTGTGCGGGGCGGAGCGCCTGACGTTTGCCGAGCTGGACGCCCGCGCTGCCGGTGTGGCGGCACGGCTCCTGCTGGCCGGTGTACTGGCGGAGTCACCGGTCGCCGTGCTGGTGCCGCGCGGTGTCGAGCTGGCGGTGGCGTTCCAGGGCGTGCTGCGCTCCGGTGGCGTGTACGTGCCGATCAACCCGGGGCTGCCCGCTGAGCGGCTGGAGTTCCTGCTGGCGGATGCCGGTGCGGTCGCCGCGGTCACGACCGCGTCACTGGCCGGCGAGCTGGCCGGATTCGGTGGCGAGGTGGTGGTGCTGGAGGACGTGCTTCCGGTTGCCGATGCTTCACCGGTGATCATCGACCGCGATGCGTTGGCGTACATCGCTTACACGTCCGGCTCGACCGGACGCCCGAAGGGTGTGGCGGTGACGCACGGCGCGTTGTCGTCTTATGTGGCCGGGTGGCGTGACGGTCTGGCCGCACTGGGCGGGCCGGGCACGGTGTTGTCGATGTCGGGGCCCGGTTTCGACGTGTCCATCGGTGATATGACCCGTGCGTTGGCGTTCGGGCAGACGGTGGTGTTCCTGCCGCACGACGAGCACGTGTCAGTGGAGTCGTTGCACGCCACGTTGGTGGAGAACCAGGTCGAGGTCGCGGAGATCGTGCCGGGCATGCTGCTGCGTGACCTGGCGGCGTACTGCCGGGAGGCGGGGCCGGTCGAGTCGTTGCGGCTGGTGATCTCCGGTACGGACATGTGGACGCATGAGGCGTTGACGGGTGCGGTTGCCGCGGTGGCGCCGAATGCGGTGGCGGGCAACGTGTTCGGTGTGACCGAGGCGGCGATCGACTCGATCTTCCACGCTGTGACGGAGGACCACCCGGCGGCCGTGGTGCCGATCGGGACGCCGTTGGCCGGTGCTCGTGCCGTCGTGGTCGACTCGGCGATGCGGCCGGTGCCGGTGGGCGTTCCCGGTGAGCTGCTGGTCGGTGGCGCCGGGGTGGCGCGTGGCTACCTGCGCCGGCCTGATCTGACCGCTGTGCGTTTCGTGCCTGACGTGTTTGGCGGTTCTGGTGGCCGCTTGTACCGGACTGGCGACCGGGCGCGGTGGCGTGCCGACGGGACGATCGAGTTCCTGGGCCGGGTGGACGAGCAGGTGAAGATCCGCGGCTATCGGGTGGAGCCCGGTGAGGTCGAGGTTGTCATCGGTGACCATCCGGACGTGCGTGATGTCGTTGTGGTGGCACGGGATGGTGGTCCGCACGGTGGTAAGCGGCTTGTGGCGTATGTCGTGGCTGAGGGGGAGTTCAGCGGGTCGGCGTTGCGGTCGTGGTTGCGGGAGCGGGTGCCGGACTGGTTGCGGGAGCGGGTGCCGGACTACCTGGTGCCGTCGGTGTTCGTTGCGCTGGACCGGTTGCCGCTCACCCCGAACGGCAAGGTCGACCGGCGTGGGCTGCCTGATCCGGAGCCCGAGGCGGCGGACGCGTATGTCGCGCCCCGGACCGTTGCCGAGGAGACGCTCGCGGCGGTGTGGAGCGGTGTGCTCGGTGTTGACCGGGTGGGTGTGCACGACAACTTCTTCGAGCTGGGTGGAGACTCGATTCTGAGTCTGCAGATCGTTGCTCGGGTGCGTGCGGCTGGTCTTGGCGTTGATGTGGCGGAGGTGTTCGCCCATCAGACGGTGGCCGAGCTGGCGTCGGTCGTGCGGGATGCCCCGGCGGCGACGCTCGCCGAGCAGGGCGTGGTGACCGGGACCATTCCGCTGACACCGATTCAGCGGTGGTTCCTGGCGCAGGACATCCCGAACCGGGATCACTGGAACTGGTCGGGAATGTTCGAGTTGGCACCGGGCACCGATCCTGGTCGGCTTGGGTCGGCACTCGATCAGCTTGTCGCTCATCACGACGCGTTGCGCATCCGGTTCACGCCGGACAGCCAGTACAACGCACCGGTTGGTGCGGGCGGGTTCCTGCGCGTTGTCGAGGCGGCCGACGACGAGTCGGTGGTCGCGGAGATGACGGCGGCGCAGACGTCGTTGCGGCTGGCCGATGGCCCGTTGCTCGCTGCCGTGTACTTCGACCGGGGCGAGTTGCCTGCGTGGCTGGGGTTGATCGTGCATCACGTGGTGATGGACGGGGTGTCGTGGAACGTTCTGCTGGAGGACCTCGACACCGCGTACCGCTCGGAGGCGCTGGGGCCCAAGACGACCTCGTTCCGCCAGTGGGCCGAAGTCTTGCAGGAGCTGGACGCGGGGGCCGAGCGGGAGACCTGGCTCGCGCAGACCGCGGACGTGGTGGACCTGCCGCAGGACCACCACGGCCCCAACACCGAGACCTCGGCCGGCGTCGTGCGGTCGTGGCTGGACGCCGACCTCACCGCCGCGCTCATGGGCGACGCCCACCGCGCCTACCGCACCCAGGCCAACGACCTGCTGCTGACCGCTCTCGCCCAGGCGTTGGGGGAGTGGGCGGGCACCGGCCACGTGACGGTCGACCTGGAGAGCCACGGCCGTGAGGCGGTGGCCGACGGCGTGGACCTGTCGCGCACGGTCGGGTACTTCACGTCGATCTTCCCGGTCCGGCTGACGCACGAGCACGATCCGGCGGCGGCGATCAAGGCCGTGAAGGAGGAGCTGCGCGCGGTTCCACGCCGTGGTGTGGGTTATGGCGTGTTGCGGTGGTTGCAGGACGACCTGGTCGATGTGCCGGATCGGCCGGTGTTGTTCAACTACCTGGGCGCGTTCGACGCCGTCGACTCGGTCGGGTTGATCCGTCGCGAGCTCCCCGCCGAGCTGGCCGGGCCGAGCGAGGGACCGGGCGGGACGCGGTCGCACGTGCTGCAGATCGAGGCCCAGCAGGCCGCGGACGGGCGCCTGCAGGTGGACTGGCACTTCAGCCACAACCTGCACGACGCCGCCACCGTGGAACGGGTCGCGGCCCGGTACGTCGAGGCGTTGCGTCGGCTGGTGGCGCATTGCCGGTCCGGGGTCTCCGGGTTCACGCCGTCCGACTTCCCGTTGGCGTCGTTGACGCAACGCGATGTGGACGGGCTCGCGGGGCGGTATCCGTTGGTGGACGTGTACCGGTTGGCGCCGGTGCAGTCGGGCATGCTGTTCGGCGTTGTCGGGTCGCCGGTCGACGGGCTCTACTGGGGACAAGGGGTCTACGACCTCAGCGGGCCGCTGGACGTCGAGCGGTTCGCTGCCGCGTGGCGGTCCGTGACCGCCCGGCATCCGGCGCTGCGCAGCGGGTTCGTGTGGGAGGGCGTCAGCGAGCCGGTGCAGGTCGTGCTGGCCGATGTCGACGTTCCGGTGGAGCAGCGGGACTGGTCGGGGCTCGACGACGTTGCCCAGCAGGACCGGTTGCGGGAGTTGCTGGCGGCGGATCGCGCGCTGGGGTTCGACCTGGCGGCACCGCCGTTGATGCGGCTTTACCTGGTGGACCGCGGCGACGGCCGGTTGTGGCTGGTCTGGGGGCTGTACCAGGGGTTGTGCGACGGGTGGAGTCTGCCCGTGGTGATGGACGAGGTGTCCGCCGCCTACCAGGGACAGGCTCTGGAGCCGGTGCGGTCGTACCGGGACTTCATCGCGTGGCTGGGACGGCGTGACCCGGCCGGGTCGGAAGGGTTCTGGCGCACCTACCTGGACGGTTTCGACGCTCCCACACCACTTCCGGTCGACCGGCTGGCCGGCAGCCACCACGACCAGGACCGGCGCCGGATGCTGCTGGACGAGACCGTCACCGGGAAGCTCGTGGAGCTGGCCCGGCGGGAACGTGTCACGTTGTCGACGGTCGTGCAGGCGGCGTGGGCGCTGCTGCTGTCGACGTACTCGGGCGAGGACGACGTGGTGTTCGGCCTCACCGTGTCCGGCCGCCCGGCGGACCTGGCCGGCATCGAGTCCATGGTCGGGTTGTTCATCAACACGTTGCCGGTGCGGGCCGTGGTCCCCGTGGACAGGTCGTTCGCCGCGTGGCTGCCCGAGCTGCAGGACAACCAGGTTGCGCTGCAACGGTTCGAGTACACGCCGCTGGTGGACGTGCAGCGCTGGTCGGCTGTTCCGGCGGGCCGTGCGTTGTTCGACTCGATCGTGGTGTTCGGCAACTACCCGCAGGAGGAACAGCCGGAGGACCTGGGCGGGGTGCAGGCCGCCGACTCGGTGGAACAGGGCAACTACCCGCTGACCTTCGCCGTCGACCTCGAACGCGTGCTGCGGGTCGAGGCGGAGTTCTCGACGGCGGCGTTCGACGCGGTCACGGTCGAGCGGATCCTCGACCAGCTCGCGGTGGTGCTGACCATCGTGGCGGAACGGCCTGACCTGGCGGTGCGTGACGTGCCGTTGCAGCGGCCCGGGCAGGCGGCGGAGCTGGTGGCGTGGGGTGCCACCCCGGTACCTGCGGCCGAACGGCCGGTGCCGGAGCTGATCGCCGGGTGGCGTTCGTCCGAGGTCGCGGTGGTGTGCAGGGACGATCGGCTGACGTTCGCCGAGCTGGGTGTCCTGGCCGATGCCCTGGCTGCGCGGCTGCGGCGGGCCGGTGTGGCGGTGGGTGCGTCCGTCGGCGTGCTGGTGCCGCGTGGGGTCGAGCTGGCGGTGGCGTTCCAGGGGGTGTTGCGGGCTGGTGGGGTGTACGTGCCGGTGAACCCTGGCCTGCCTGCTGATCGGTTGGAGTTCCTGCTGGCCGACTCCGGGGTGGTTGCGGCGGTGACGACGCCGGAGCTGGCCGGGGAGTTGGCTGGGTTCGCGGGTGCGGTGCTGCTGGTGGGTGACGCGTCCGGGGCTCCTGATGAGCTGCTCGCGCTGGCCGACCGCGCCGCGCCGGCCAGCCGGGCCACGGTGGTCGACCTGGGTGCGGCAGCGGAGCCGCTCGCGTCGGGCGACCCGTTGGCGTTGATCGAGCCGCTCGCGCCGGTCGACCCGGCCGCGGTGGCGTACATCGCCTACACGTCCGGTTCCACCGGGCGCCCGAAGGGTGTGGCGGTCACCCATGCCGCGCTTTCGTCGTACGTGGCCGGCTGGCGGGACGGGCTGCGTGCGCTGGGCGGGCCGGGCACCGTGCTGTCGATGTCCGGGCCGGGGTTCGACGTCTCCATCGGCGACATGACGCGTGCGTTGGCTTTCGGGCAGACGGTGGTGTTCCTGCCGCACGACGAGCACGTCACCGTGGAGTCGTTGCACCGCACCCTGGTCGACCACGAGGTCGAGGTCGCGGAGATCGTGCCGGGCATGCTCCTGCGTGACCTGGCGGCGTACAGCCGGACGGCGGGTCCGGTGGAGAGCCTGCGGCTGGTGATCTCCGGTACCGACCTGTGGACCCACGAGGCGTTGACGCGTGCGGTTGCCGAGGTGGCGCCGAACGCGGTGGCGGGCAACGTCTTCGGCGTGACCGAGGCGGCGATCGACTCGATCTTCCACTCCGTCACCGAGGACCACCCCGCGGCTGTCGTGCCGATCGGTACTCCGCTGGCGGGTGCGCAGGCGTTCGTGGTGGACGGGTCGTTGCGGCCGGTGCCGGTGGGTGTGCCGGGTGAGTTGCTGGTCGGCGGGCCAGGAGTCGCGCAGGGGTACGTGGGTCGGCCGGATCTGACTGCGGAACGGTTCGTGCCCGATGTGTTCACCGGTTCTGGTGGGCGGCTCTACCGCACGGGTGACCGGGCGCGGTGGCGTGCCGACGGCACGATCGAGTTCCTGGGGCGGGTGGACGAGCAGGTCAAGATCCGTGGCTACCGGGTGGAGCCGGGTGAGGTCGAGGTCGTCCTCGGCGACCACCCCAACGTGCGTGATGTCGTTGTGGTCGCACGGGATGGCGGGCAGCATGGCGGCAAACGGCTTGTCGCGTACGTCGTCACGGAAGGCGACTTCAACGCGAAGGTCCTGCGGTCCTGGTTGCGGGAGCGTGTGCCGGATTATCTTGTGCCGTCGGTGTTCGTCGCCCTGGAACGCCTGCCGCTCACCCCGAACGGCAAGGTCGACCGGCGCGGGCTGCCTGACCCCGAGCCCGAGGCGACTGAAACCTATGTCGCGCCACGAACCGCGGTCGAGGAGAGGCTTGCGGCGGTGTGGGCGCAGGTGCTGGGTGCCGAACGGGTCGGTGTGCACGACAACTTCTTCGAACTCGGCGGTGACTCGATCCTGAGTCTGCAGATCGTGGCCAGGACCAGGGCGGCGGGCTGGGGTGTCGACGTGGCGGACGTGTTCGCCCACCAGACCATCGCGGAGCTCGCCCTTGCCGTGCGTGACGCGCCTGCGGCGACGGTGGCCGATCAGGGTGTTGTGGCCGGGCCGGTGCCGTTCACGCCGATTCAGCGGTGGTTCTTGGCGCAGGACATTCCGAACCGTGATCACTGGAACTGGTCGGGTGTGTTCGAACTGGCCGCCGGCACCGATCCGGAACGGCTCGCGCGTGCGCTCGAATCCGTTGTCGCCCATCACGACGCGCTTCGGATCCGGTTCACGTTGGATGGTCAGTACAACGCTCCGGTTGACCACGGCGGGTTCTTGCATGTGGTTGACGGGGATGTGGTCGAGCACATGACGGCGGCGCAGGAGTCGTTGCGGCTGGCGGATGGTCCGTTGCTTGCTGCTGTGTACTTCGACCGGGGCGAACTACCTGCGTGGCTTGGGTTGACCGTGCATCACCTGGTGATGGACGGGGTGTCGTGGAACGTCTTGCTGGAGGACCTGGACACCGTCTACGGCGGCGGCAAGCTCGGGCCGAAGACGACGTCGTTCCAGCAGTGGGCACTGCAACTGCAGGACGACGATGCGAGCGGCGAACGTGAGCATTGGGTTGCGGCGACTGGCGATGTGGTCGCGCTTCCCGCTGACGGCGATGGTCCGAACAGCCACACGTCCGAGGCGATCGTGCAGTCCTGGCTGGACGCCGGGACGACCGCGGCGCTGCTCGGTGATGCGCACAGGGCGTACCGCACGCAGGGTAACGACCTGTTGCTCGCCGCACTTGCACAGACGTTGGGGGAGTGGGCCGGCAGCGACCACATCACGATTGACCTGGAAAGCCACGGCCGTGAAGGCGCGGACCTGTCGCGCACGGTCGGGTGGTTCACGTCGATCTTCCCGGTTCGCCTGACGCACCAGCGCGATCCGGCGGCGGCGATCAAGGCGGTCAAGGAAGAGCTGCGGGCCGTGCCACGCCGTGGCGTGGGCTACGGGGTGCTGCGGTGGCTGCGGAACGACCTGACCGACGCGTCGGATCGGCCGGTGCTGTTCAACTACCTCGGCGCCCACGACGTCGGTGACTCGGCCGGGCTGATCCGGCGGGAGCTCGACGGTGCGCTCGCCGGCCCGAGTGAAGGTGCTGGCGGGACGCGGTCGCACGAGTTGCAGCTGGAGGTGCAGCAGGCTGCTGACGGACGGCTGTCGATCGAGTGGTTCCACTCCACCAACCGGCACGACACCGCCACGGTCGAACGGGTTGCCGCGCGGTACGTCGAGGCGTTGCGCGAGCTGGTCGAACACTGCCGGTCGACGGCCGGTGGTTTCACGCCGTCGGACTTCCCGCTGGCGTCGCTGGCCCAGTCCGAGGTCGACGGGTTGGCGGAGCGGTATCGGTTGGTGGACGTGTACCGGTTGGCGCCGGTGCAGTCGGGCATGCTGTTCGGTGTCGTCGGTTCGCCGGTCGAGGGACTCTACTGGGGCCAGAGCGTCTACGACCTGGCCGGGCCGATCGAGGTGGAACGGTTCGCGGCAGCGTGGCGTGCGGTGGTCGGCCGGCACCCGGCGCTGCGCAGCGGGTTCGTGTGGGAGGGCGTGGCCGAGCCGGTGCAGGTGGTGCTCGGCGAGGTCGAGGTGCCGCTCGCCACTCACGACTGGTCGGGGCTGGACGATGCTGCGCAACAGGTGCGGTTGCAGGAGTTGCTGGCGGAGGACCGCGCGCTCGGGTTCGACCTGGCGGCGCCACCATTGCTGCGGCTGTACCTCGTTGACCGCGGCAACGGGCAGAACTGGCTGATCTGGGGCCTGTACCAGGGCTTGTGCGACGGGTGGAGCCTGCCGGTCGTGATGGACGAGGTGTCCGCCGCCTACCAGGGCAGCGAGCTTGAACCCACCCGGCCCTACCGGGACTTCATCGCCTGGCTGGACGGGCGTGACCCGGCCGAGCCGGAAGCCTTCTGGCGCACCTACCTCAGCGGGTTCGAGGCGCCCACCCCGCTGCCCGCCGACCGGCTGGCCGCGAGCCACTACGACCAGGACCGGCGGCGTACGCGCCTGAGTGAGGGTGTGACGGCCAGGCTGGTGGAGTTGGCTCGACGTGAGCGGGTCACGTTGTCGACTGTGGTGCAGGCGGCGTGGGCGAAGGTGTTGTCGGCGTCGTCGGGTGAGGACGACGTGGTGTTCGGCCTCACTGTGTCCGGACGCCCGGCGGACCTGGCCGGCGTCGAGTCGATGGTCGGGTTGTTCATCAACACATTGCCGGTGCGGGCTGTGGTGCCGGTGGACGTGCCGTTCACGTCGTGGTTGCACGAGTTGCGGGACAACCAGGTTGCGCTGCAACGGTTTGAGTACACGCCGTTGGTGGATGTCCAGCGGTGGTCGGCGGTATCGCACG
This sequence comes from Nocardia sp. NRRL S-836, assembly GCF_001279525.1. Classification (GTDB taxonomy): domain Bacteria; phylum Actinomycetota; class Actinomycetes; order Mycobacteriales; family Pseudonocardiaceae; genus Lentzea. Next base: position 133,229 of record NZ_LGDY01000101.1, read on the forward strand.
GGCGTGCGTTGTTCGACAGCATCGTGGTGTTCGGCAACTACCCGCAGGAGGAACAGCCGGAGGACCTGGGCGGGGTGCAGGCCGCCGACTCGGTGGAGCAGGGCAACTACCCGCTCACGTTCGCGATCGACCTGGAGGCGACGCTCAAGGTCGAGGCAGAGTTCTCGACGGCGGCGTTCGACGCGGTCACGGTGGAACGGGTCCTCGACCAGCTCAAGGTCGTGCTGACCACCGTGGCCGAGCGGCCGGACCTGCTGGTGCGGGACGTCCCGCTGCACCGCCCGGCTCAGGCCGCCCAGGTCGTGGAGTGGGGCAGCACCGCGCCGGCGGCGGTCGAACGGCCGGTGCCGGACCTGATCGCCGGATGGGCGTCGGCGGAGGTCGCGGCGATCTGCGGTGCCGAACGGCTGACGTTCGCCGAGCTGGGTGTGCTGGCGGATGCGTTGGCTCTGCGGCTGCGGCAGGGCGGTGTGACGGTCGGGGCGCCGGTGGCCGTGCTCGTGCCGCGCGGGATCGAGCTGGCGGTCGCCTTCCAGGGGGTGTTGCGGGCTGGTGGGGTGTACGTGCCGATCAACCCGGGGCTTCCCGCTGACCGGCTGGAGTTCCTGCTGGCCGACGCCGGGGTGGTTGCCGCGGTGACGACGTCGGAGCTGGGCGGGGAGTTGGCCGGGTTCACGGGCGCGGTGCTGCTGGTGCGCGACGCGTCCGGGGCGGGCGCGTCGGCCGACCGCGCCGCGTCGCCGGACCGGGCCGCGGTTGTCGACTCAGCCGCTTCGGCACAGCCGCTCCCGCCGATCGATCCGGCCGCGCTGGCGTATGTGGCGTACACGTCGGGATCGACCGGGCGGCCGAAGGGCGTCGCCGTGACGCACGGCGCGCTCTCGTCGTACGTGGCGGGGTGGCGGGACGGGTTGCGCGCGTTGGACGGGCCTGGGCCGGTGCTGTCGATGTCGGGCCCTGGGTTCGACGTGTCCATCGGTGACATGACGCGTGCGCTGGCGTTCGGGCAGACGGTGGTGTTCCTGCCGCACGACGAGCACGTGTCCGTCGAGTCGTTGCACCGCACGCTCTCCACGCACGACGTGGCGATCGCCGAGATCGTGCCCGGCATGCTGCTGCGCGACCTCGCGGCACACTGCCGCACCGCCGGTCCGGTGGAGAGCCTGCGCCTGGTGATCTCCGGTACGGACATGTGGACGCACGACGCGCTCACCAGCGCTGTCGCGGACGTCGCACCCAACGCGGTGGCGGGCAACGTCTTCGGCGTGACCGAGGCGGCGATCGACTCGATCTTCCACCCGGTGGGCGAGGACCACCCCGCCGCCGTGGTGCCGATCGGTACTCCGCTCGCGGGTGCGCAGGCGTTCGTGGTGGACGGGTCGTTGCGGCCGGTGCCGGTCGGTGTGCCGGGTGAGTTGCTGGTCGGTGGTCCGGGTGTGGCGCAGGGGTATGTGGGTCGGCCGGATCTGACCTCGGAACGGTTCGTTCCTGACGTGTTCGGCACGGCGGGCGGCCGGCTCTACCGGACCGGTGACCGAGCGCGGTGGCGTGCCGACGGGACGATCGAGTTCCTGGGCCGGATGGACGAGCAGGTCAAAATCCGCGGCTATCGGGTGGAGCCCGGCGAGGTCGAAGTTGTCCTCGGCGATCACCCCGGTGTGCGTGATGTTGTTGTGGTGGCGCGGGATGGTGGACCGCACGGCGGCAAGCGGCTCGTCGCGTACGTCGTGGCCGAAGGGGAGTTCAGCGGGTCGGCGTTGCGGTCGTGGCTGCGGGAGAGGGTGCCGGACTACCTGGTTCCCTCGGTGTTCGTTGGCCTGGAACGGTTGCCGCTCACCCCGAACGGCAAGGTCGACCGGCGTGGGCTGCCCGACCCGGAGCCCGAGACGGCCGGCGAGGCGTATGTCGCGCCGCGGACCGCTGCCGAGGAGACGCTCGCGTCGGTGTGGAGTGGCGTGCTGGGCGTCGGGCGCGTCGGTGTGCACGACAACTTCTTCGAGCTGGGTGGCGACTCGATCCTGAGCCTGCAGATCGTGGCTCGGGCTCGTGCCGCCGGGCTTGGCGTCGACGTGGCGGACGTGTTCGCCCACCAGTCGGTGGCCGAGCTGGCGTCGGTCGTGCGGGACGCCCCGGCCGCGACGCTCGCCGAGCAGGGCGTGGTCACCGGGCCCGTTCCGTTCACGCCGATCCAGCGGTGGTTTCTGGCGCAGGACATCCCGAACCGGGACCACTGGAACTGGTCGGGCATGTTCGAACTGGCAGCCGGCACTGATCCCGACCGGCTCGCACGGGCGATCGACGCGCTCGTCGCTCACCACGACGCATTGCGCATCCGGTTCACGCCGGACAGCCAGCACAACGCGCCGAGTGACCACAGCAGGTTCCTGCGTGTGGTCGACGGGGACGTGGTCGAGCACATGACCGCGGCGCAGGAGTCGTTGCGGCTGGCCGATGGTCCGTTGCTCGCCGCTGTGTACCTCGATCGCGGTGACCAGCCGCCGTGGCTGGGGTTGACCGTGCATCACCTGGTGATGGACGGCGTGTCGTGGACCATCCTGTTGGAGGACCTCGACACCGTCTATCACGGTGGCGAGCTCGGGCCGAAGACGACGTCGTTCCAGCAGTGGGCATTGCAGTTGCAGGACGATGACGCGAGCGGTGAACGTGACCACTGGGTTGCGGCGACCGCGGACGTCGTGGCGCTTCCGGCCGACGGCAACGGTCCGAACACGGACGCGTCCGAGGCGATCGTGCAGTCGTGGCTGGACGCCGACACGACCGCGGCACTGCTCGGTGATGCGCACAAGGCGTACCGCACCCAGGGCAACGACCTGCTGCTGACCGCTCTCGCCCAGGCGCTGGGGGAGTGGGCCGGCAGCGACCACGTCACCCTCGACCTGGAGAGCCACGGCCGTGAGGGTGCGGACCTGTCCCGGACGGTCGGGTGGTTCACCTCGATCTTCCCGGTGCGTCTCACCCACCAGCGCGATCCGGCGGCGGCGATCAAGGCGGTCAAGGAAGAACTCCGGGCTGTGCCACGCCGTGGCGTGGGTTACGGGGTGCTGCGGTGGCTGCGCAACGACCTGACCGACGCACCGGACCGGCCCGTGCTGTTCAACTACCTCGGCGCGCACGACGCGTCCGACGACACGGCCGGGCTGATCCGCCGGGAGCTGGACGGTGACCTGGCCGGGCCGAGCGAGTGCGCGGGTGGGACGCGGTCGCACCTGCTGCAGGTCGAGGTGCAGCAGACCGCTGACGGGCGGCTGTCGATCGAGTGGTTCCACTCCACCGACAACCACGACACCGCCACGGTCGAACGGGTCGCCGCGCGGTACGTCGAGGCGTTGCGCGAGCTGGTCGACCATTGCCGATCTGCTGCCGGTGGGTTCACGCCGTCGGACTTCCCGTTGGCATCCCTCACGCAGGACGAGGTCGACGGGCTCGTGGCACGCCGTCCGTCCCTTGTGGACGTGTACCGGCTCGCACCGGTCCAGTCGGGCATGGTGTTCGGTGTCGTCGGGTCGCCGGTCGACGGCCTCTACTGGGGTCAGGGCGTCTACGACCTGGCCGGTTCGATCGACGCCGACCGGCTGGCCGGTGCGTGGCGGGAGGTGATCGCCCGGCATCCGGCGCTGCGCAGCGGGTTCGTGTGGGAGGGCGTCAGCGAACCCGTGCAGATCGTGCTGTCCGAGGTCGACGTGCCGCTCGCCACCCGTGACTGGTCCGGCCTGGACGAGGCGACGCAACAGGTGCGGTTGCAGGAGTTGCTGGACGAGGACCGCGCGCTGGGGTTCGACCTGGCGGCGCCGCCGTTGCTGCGGCTGTACCTCGTCGACCGCGGCAACGGGCAGAACTGGCTGATCTGGGGCCTCTACCAGGGGTTGTGCGACGGGTGGAGCCTGCCCGTGGTGATGGACGAGGTGTCCGTCGCCTACCAGCGGGGGTCGCTGCCGCCGGCACGGCCGTACCGCGACTACATCGCCTGGCTCGACCGGCGCGATCCCGCTGACACCGAAGAGTTCTGGCGCACCTACCTGGCCGGGTTCGAGGCGCCCACGGCACTGCCGGTGGACCGCCTGGCCGCGAGCCACCACGAGCAGGACCGCCGGCGCACCCACCTCGACAGGGACGTCACCACCCGGCTGGTGGAGCTGGCCCGGCGGGAACGCGTCACGCTCTCGACGGTCGTGCAGGCGGCGTGGGCCAAGGTGCTGTCGGCGTCCTCGGGCGAGGACGACGTGGTGTTCGGCCTGACCGTGTCCGGACGCCCGGCCGATCTGGCCGGGGTCGAGTCGATGGTCGGGTTGTTCATCAACACGCTGCCGGTGCGCGCGACCGTGCCCACGGGCAGGTCGTTCGCCGCCTGGCTGCCCGAACTGCAGGACAACCAGGTTGCCCTGCAACGGTTCGAGCACACGCCGCTGGTCGACGTGCAACGGTGGTCGGCTGTTCCGCATGGCCGCGGGTTGTTCGACAGCATCGTGGTGTTCGGCAACTACCCGCAGGAGGAGGCACCCGCCGACACCGGCGAGGACTGGGCCGACGCCGTCGAGTCGGTGGAGCAGGGCAACTACCCGCTCACCTTCGCCGTCGACCTGGAGGACACGCTCAAGATCGAGGCCGAGTTCTCCACGGCGGCGTTCGACGCCACCACCGTCGAACGCGTCCTCGACCAGCTCGTCGTCGTCCTCACCGCCGTCGCCCACGAGCCGGAGCTCGCGGTCGCCGACCTGCCGTTGCACCGTCCCGAGCAAGCGGCGCGGCTCGTGGCGCAGGGCGAGACGACGGTGCCACGGGCCGAACAGCCGGTGCCCGACCTGGTCCACAGCTGGGTGCACACCGACGCGGTGGCCGCGAAGTGCGGTGCCGAACGGCTGACGTTCGCCGAGCTCGGTGCTCGTGCGGACGCACTGGCCGGTCGGCTCCGGCAGGCCGGTGTGACCGTGGAGTCGCCGGTCGCCGTGCTGGTGCCACGGGGGATCGAGCTGGCGGTGGCGTTCCAGGGCGTGCTGCGCTCCGGCGGTGTCTACGTGCCGATCAACCCGGGGCTTCCCGCCGAACGGCTGGAGTTCCTGCTGGCCGACTCCGGCGCGGTCGCGGCGGTCACCACCGAGGCCCTGGCCGGTGAGCTGGCCGGGTTCACGGGCGAGGTGCTGCTGGTCGGCGGCACCGCAGAAGTCTGCGGTGAGCCGCTGGCGCCGATCGATCCCGACTCGTTGGCGTACATCGCTTACACGTCGGGCTCGACCGGCCGTCCGAAGGGCGTCGCGGTCACGCACGGCGCGCTGTCGTCGTACGTGGCGGGATGGCGGGCTGGGCTCGCGGACGTGGGCGGTCCGGGTGCGGTGCTGTCGATGTCGGGGCCTGGGTTCGACGTGTCGATCGGTGACATGACGCGTGCGCTGGCGTTCGGGCAGACCGTGGTGTTCCTGCCGCACGACGAGCACGTGTCCGTGGAGTCGTTGCACAGCACGCTGTCCGCTGACGGTGTGGCGATCGCGGAGATCGTGCCCGGCATGCTCCTGCGTGACCTGGCGGCACACTGCCGCACGGCCGGTCCGGTGGACAGTCTGCGGCTGGTGATCTCCGGTACGGACCTGTGGACTCACGAAGCGCTCACCACAGCCGTCGCCGAGGTGGCACCGAACGCGGTGGCGGGCAACGTCTTCGGCGTCACCGAGGCGGCGATCGACTCGATCTTCCACCCGGTCGCCGACGACCACCCGCAGGCCGTGGTGCCCATCGGCACACCGCTGGCCGGTGCCCGCGCCGTGATCGTCGACCACGCGATGCGCCCGGCGCCCGTCGGTGTCCCCGGTGAGCTGCTCGTCGGTGGCCCCGGCGTGGCGCGGGGGTACCTGAACCGGCCCGGCCTGACCGCGGAACGGTTCGTGCCCGACGTGTTCACCGGTTCCGGTGGGCGGCTTTATCGCACGGGCGACCGGGCGCGGTGGCGTGCCGACGGGACGATCGAGTTCCTGGGGCGGGTGGACGAGCAGGTCAAGATCCGGGGTTACCGGGTGGAGCCCGGCGAGGTCGAGGTCGTCCTCGGCGACCACCCGGACGTGCGTGATGTTGTTGTGGTCGCACGGGATGGCGGCCCGCACGGCGGCAAACGGCTTGTCGCGTATGTCGTCGCGGAAGGCGACTTCAACGCGAAGGTCCTGCGGTCCTGGTTGCGGGAGCGGGTGCCGGACTACCTGGTGCCGTCGGTGTTCGTCGCCTTGGAACGGTTGCCGCTCACCCCGAACGGCAAGGTCGACCGGCGCGGGTTGCCCGATCCGGAGCCCGAAGCGGTCGGCGAGGTCTTCGAGGCGCCGCGGACGTCCGTCGAGGACACCCTGGCAGCGGTGTGGGCGCAGGTCCTGGGCCTCGAACGGGTCGGTGTCCACGACAACTTCTTCGAGCTCGGCGGTGACTCGATCCTGAGCCTGCAGATCGTGGCCAGGACGAGGGCGGCGGGCTGGGGTGTCGACGTGGCGGACGTGTTCGCCCACCAGACCATCGCCGAGCTCGCACCCGTCGTGCGCGACACGCCCAAGGCGACGCTGGCGGAACAGGGTGTCGTCACCGGGCCCGTGCCGCTCACGCCGATCCAGCACTGGTTCGTGGAGCAGGACGTCCCCGACCGCGACCACTGGAACTGGTCGGGTGTGTTCGAACTGGCCGCCGGCACCGATCCGGACCGGCTCGCACGGGCACTCGACGCCGTCGTCGCCCACCACGACGCCCTGCGCATCCGGTTCCGCCAGAACGGCGACACCTGGGTGCAGGACAACGACGGCGAGCTCCGGCAGGTGCTGCGCGTCGTCACCGCGCGGGACGACGACGAGGTCGTCGCGCACATGACCGCGGCGCAGAAGTCGTTGCGGCTGGCCGAAGGCCCGCTGGTGGCGGCGCTCTACCTCGACCGCGGCGAGCAACCGGCCTGGCTGGGGCTCACCGCGCACCACCTCGTCATGGACGGTGTGGCGTGGAACATCCTGCTGGAGGACCTCGACACCGCCTACCGGGCGGGGCCGGCGGCGCTGGGGCCGAAGACGACCTCGTTCCGGCAGTGGGCCGAGGTGCTGCACGCCGACGACCCCGCGACCGAGCGCGACCACTGGGCCGCGCAGACCGAACGGGTCACCGCACTACCCGTCGACGGCCACGGCGCCAACACCGAGGCGTCGGCCGAGACTGTCCGCACCTGGCTCGACGCGGCCGCCACGGAGGTGCTGCTCGGCGAGGCCCACAAGGCCTACCGCACGCAGATCAACGACCTGCTGCTCGCCGCGCTGCTCAGGACCCTGGGCGAGTGGGCGGGCACCGGCGACGTCACGATCGACCTCGAGAGCCACGGCCGCGAGGCGATCACCGACGGCGTCGACCTGTCCCGCACCGTCGGGTGGTTCACGTCGATCTTCCCGGTGCGCCTGCGCCACCACCGCCTCGGCGACAGCGGCGAGCTGATCAAATCCGTGAAGGAACAACTGCGCACAGTTCCGCGCCGCGGCGTCGGATACGGGGTTCTGCGTTACCTCGAACGTGCGGACGGCGTAGTCGGCGCACCCGCGCGCCCGGTGCTGTTCAACTACCTGGGCGCATTCGACGCGGCGGGCGACGACGCCGTCGGACTGATCAGCGAAGAACTGCCCGCCGATCTCTGCGGTCCCACGGAGAACGAACAGGGCAGCCGTTCCCACCTGCTGCAGATCGAGGCCGAGCAAACCTCGGACGGTCGCCTGCTGGTCGAGTGGTACTTCAGCACCAACGTGCACCGGCCGGCCACGGTCGAACGGCTCGCGGCGCGGTACATCACCGCGTTGCGCGAGCTGGTCGAGCACTGTCAGTCAGGAGCAGGCGGCGTCACCCCGTCGGACTTCCCGCTGGCCAACATCGATCAAGCGAGTCTCGCCGCCGTGCTCAAGCAGATGGGCGGGTGATCGCGCCACAACCGGGGGGCAAACAGCGCACCGGCGGTCCGCAACCGGTGCAATGAATTACGCGGCGTCATGAATGCTTATTTCGGCATGCCATTTTAAGTTGTGTCATGGCCGCAACAAATGATCTCCATTCACATGTTCTATAGGTTTTTTGCGCATTCCTTGACCCTTCATGTGACAGCTGTGTAAAAATTCGTCAGGGAGTGGAAGTGGGGCGGGGGATCTGTGATCGAAGACATGTATCCGTTGGCGCCTGTGCAGCAGGGCATGCTATTTCATGTCCTGGAGGCGAAATCGGACAAAGGTGTCTACTGGGCGCAGGGGCTTTACGAATTCGACGGGGTGCTCGACGTCGGCGCCATGAGGCGCGCGTGGGAGCTGGTGGTCGCCCGCCACGCCGTGCTGCGCACCGGTTTCGTGTGGGAGGGCGTCCCGGAGCCGCTCCAGGTCGTCATGAGCGACGTCGAGGTGCCCTTCGAGGTGCACGACTGGACCGCCGTGACCGACCGGCAGGCCGCGCTCGACGCGCTGCTCGCGCACGACCGCGCCCAGGGCTTCGACCTCACCAAGCCACCGCTCATGCGCGTGCACGTCATCACCGACGGCACCGGCCACCACCGGATGGTGTGGGCCCTCTACTCCGGGCTGTGCGACGGCTGGAGCGTGCCCGTCGTCCTCGAAGAGGTCGGCGCCACCTACGACGCCCTGTGCCGCGGCACGACGCCCGAGCTCGAACCCGTGCGGCCGTACCGGGACTTCATCGCCTGGCTGGGCAAGCGCGACCGCGCGGAGGCCGAGTCGTTCTGGCGGGACTACCTGGCCGGGTTCGACGCGCCGACGGCGCTGCCCGTCGACCGTTCGGTGCGCGACCACTGGGCGCAGAGCCGCCGCCGCGTCGAGCTGCCGCAGGACCTCACCACCGCGGTCATGGACCTCGCCCGCCGCAGGCGCGTCACGCCGTCGACCGTGATCCAGGCCGCCTGGGCGCTGCTGCTGGCCGCCTACTCCGGTGACGACGAGGTCGTCTACGGCCTCACCGTGTCCGGGCGCCCCGCCGACCTGCCCGGCGTCGAGTCGATGGTGGGCGTGTTCATCAACACGCTGCCGGTGCGCGTGCGGGTGTCGTGGGAGCGCACGTTCGCCGACTGGCTCGGAGAGCTGCAGGAGAACCAGGTCGCGGTGCAGCGCTACGAGTTCACCGCGCTGTCGGACATCAAGCGGTGGTCCGACCTGCCGCGCGGCAGCGGTGTCTTCGACAGCATCGTCGTGTTCGGCAACTACCCGCAGGCCCTGCTGCCCGAGGACGAGGACAGCGACGACGAGGACCGCTTCGGCGCGCTCGACTCCATCGAGCAGGTCAACTACCCGATCGCGTTCGCCGTCGACCTGGAGGACACGCTCAAGATCGAGGCCGAGTTCTCCACCGGCGCGTTCGACGCGGCCACCGTGGACCGGCTGCTCGACCAGCTGCAGGCCGTGCTCGCCACCGCCGTGGCCGGACCCGACCGGCTCGTGCGCGAGGTGACGCCGGCACCGGTGACCGGGTGGAGCGCGGGCGCTGCCTTCGACGGGCCGTACGTCGGGCTGGCGGAGCGGTTCCGGTTGGCGGCCAACGACTTCGCCGACCGGGTCGCCCTCCGTGGTGACGGCCGCGAGCTGACCTATGCGGAGCTGGGTGAGCGGGTGGCTCGGGTGGCGGCCGGGTTGCGGGCCGCTGGTGTGCGGGAGGAGACGCGGGTCGGGCTGTGGTTCGAGCGGTCCGTGGACCTCGTGGTGGCGGTTCTCGGTGTGGTGCAGGCGGGTGGGACGTACGTGCCGCTTGACCCGGCGTTGCCGCACGGGCGGTTGCGGGATGTGCAGGCGGCGGCCGGGGTCGAGC
>NZ_LGDY01000102.1 GCF_001279525.1 Nocardia sp. NRRL S-836
TGGGTGTGCGGGGCGGCTGGAAGCGGCCGAAGGTGGGGTCGTCGCCGCGCTGGGAGCTCAGGTGGTTGGCCACGACGATCAGGCGGGTGCCGCGGAAGGCGCGCAGTGGGTGTTCGGATTGGTCTTCACCTTCGGCGCGTCGAGGAAGACGTCGACCGCCCTCGCGCACGGTCGGCCCGCCGCCGACGCTGGTCCCCGTCCGCCTGGTCTCCGGCTCCGTCACCGTCGCAACTACGAGCAGACCGCCCCTATCGACCTACCGCATAACGTGCGGGAGTGGCGTAGTGGTCACTGGGCGGTCTCCGCAGCCCGCCCCCGGCCGGTGTGGATCCCTTCACCGGATAACGGTCTGTTGTCGGGTAGCTCCCGGCAGGCGGGACCGGTCGGCACATCGGCATTCGGCCACTCAGGAACCATATTCACGTTTTGCGGGGAAGCCATTCGTATTCCACCTGGATCGCGAAACCTGCGGCCGCGGTGCCGCATACCGCAGTTCCCGTTCGTATTGTGTTCACCTTTCCGTCACGAAGCCGGACGGGACTACCGTGAGTAGTCCCGTCGGGCATTCGAGCGCTGTTCTCGCGGGTGGACTGAAGCCTTTCGGCTCTGTGAATAGTTCTGTTCACGGTAAAGCATTGGGTGGTTGGCCGATGCCCGTTCCTGTACCGGGCCCGGGGCGCGGCTCCCACACGGTTGGAATACGGCGGTCCGCACCGCCCTGCTCCACCCACGTCGAATCGAGGTTGTCTTGTCCACCACCACTTCCAGACCGCGCAGCCCGCTCGCGCGGCGATTGGGAACCCTCGCCGGCACCGCGTTGTTGACCCTGGCCTCGCTGGTCGCGGTCAGCGCGCCGGCGCACGCGGCGTTTCCCGGCACCAACGGACTGATCTACCTCGACCTGAACGACCAGATCTACTCGATCAGCCCCGACGGCACCGGCCTCACCCAGATCACCACCTCCGAGTGGGGTTCCGGGACCCCGCGGGTCAACGCCACCGCGACCAAAGTCGCCTTCCTGCGGTACGTCGACGAAACGAGTACGAACGAGATCTTCACGATGAACCCGGACGGCACCGGCGAAACCCAGATCACCACCAACACCACCGCCTTCGACGGGTCGCTGGCCTGGTCGCCCGACGGCACCCGGCTCGTCTACACCCCCGGCGGGAACCTGACGGTCATCGATGCCGACGGCACCGACCCCGCCCCGCTGGGCGTGGGCGGCAACAACCCCTCCTGGTCCCCCGACGGCACCAGGATCGCCTACTCCTCGGGCAGCGACATCCACACCATCCACCCCGACGGAACCGGGGACACCATTCTGGCCACCGCCCCGTCCGGCACGTTCTACTACAAGCCGGACTGGTCCCCCGACAACAGCAAGCTCACCTTCGGTGTCATCATCGAAGACGGGGAGGAGTTCATCGAGAAGGTCTACTCGATCAACTCCGACGGCACCGGTCAGACCAACATCTCCGGCGCCAACACCCGTGACGGTCTGCCGGTCTGGTCCCCGGACGGCACAAGGATCGCCTTCACCAACGGCAGCGGCCTGGCCCTGATGGACCCCGACGGCACCGACCGGACCCCGCTCCAAGCCGGATTCATCCCCAACCTCGACTGGGCGGCCGGAGCACCCGCGGGCGCGGACGTGTCGGTGTCGGTGTCCGACTCCCCCGACCCGGTGTCGCTGGGCGGGACCGCCACCTACGCCGTGACCGTGACCAACGCCGGCCCGTCGACGGCGACCGCGGCCGGGCTGTCGAGCGGGCAACTCTCGGGCGCCTTGGCGGGCGTCGTGTCCGTCACCACCAGCCAGGGCTCGTGCACCGTCAGCAGTCCGAGCGTGAACTGCGCGCTGGGCACGATCGCCGCCTCCGCCTCGGCCACCGTGACCATCACCGTGTCCCCCACCGCCACCGGCACGTTCTCCCGCACCTTCGGCGTGGGCAACCCCGACCAGACCGATCCGAACACGGGCAACAACTCCCAGGTCGAGTCGACCACGGTGAACAACGCGCTGGGCTGCACCATCACCGGCACCAACGGCAACGACACCCTCACCGGCACCAACGGCAACGACGTCATCTGCGGCCTGGGCGGCAACGACACCATCACCGGCGGCAACGGCGCCGACACCATCTACGCCGGCTCCGGTGACGACGTGCTGGTCGGCGGCAACGGCGCCGACTTCCTCTACGGCGGCCCCGGCAACGACACCAGCAAGGGCGAAAGCCTGCTCGACAACCTGCTCGGCCTGTTCGACAACGGCAACGACACCATCGACGGCGGCCCCGGCAACGACAACCTCGACGGCCAGAACGGCAACGACACCCTGATCGACCACGACGGCACCGACACCATGTCCGGCTCGCTGGGCAACGACACCATCGACGTCCAGGACGGCACCGGCGGCGACACCGCCAACGGCGGCCTGGGCACCGACACCTGCACCACCGACCCAGGCGACACCACCACCAGCTGCTAGAACCCCACCCCCACCCACCGACTCCGCCGCGCGGCGACCAACACACCGGCCACCGCGCGGCGGAGTCTTCCCACGTCCGCGGCGGACGTCCTCACGGGACGGATCAGCCACGCACGGATGACCGCTGTACTCCAGCGGTCGCAGCAGGACCTGTAGTTCCTTGCGGGTGGTCTCGGTGAAGCCGGTGCCGACGTCACCGAGGTAGATCAGATCGCCGGTGTCGGGGTCGTGGGTCCCGAACAGGAGACCGCCGGTCATGCCGGTAAACCGACCCTCACCTAAACGCCATCCGCAGAGAATTACTTCTGTCGTGTGCGTGACGGGGGTGTTAGCACCACGACTCCGGGCAGCTGCCCGGCTTGTAGACGGGGCCCGTAGCTTCACCACGAGTCCCTCGTGCCCCTCCGTTGTCACCTGGTCGAGCAGGTGCTGTTGGCAAGCCGGTCGCCGACGCCCTTGTCCGTGAGATCGGAGTCGAAGCATCCCCACCACACCGTCGACATGATGCCTCGCCTCCGGGTGCGCGACGAGGTGAACGTTCTCCAACTCGACCCCCTTCACAGACCGAACCTCACATGCTGGGCACTCGAGCCGTTCACCATGGAAGTCGGTGATGGCGGCAACGTTCCCGACCTTGAGCCGAACGGCTGACCCAGCTCCTCAACTCGACGCGCGGCGATGAACCACTGTTGCTGTGCGACCTCTGTTGCCAGCCGAACCGCCGCAAATACATCTGCGGCACAGTGTGGTCGTTGGTCAACTTCTCGGGCCTGGTGAACGCTCACGCAGCGATTGACCAACCAGCAGCACCGGCTTGGTTAGTGGCGCTGCTCACCGCGCAACGATCCCCTGTTGCCTCTTCGGCGGCTCATGAGACACGCGAAAGCCGTAGAACAAGAGCAGGTGATGCAGATCGCGATCGACGTCGCCGGGTTCACTCCGGCCGAGGCCGATGAACTGCGCCGCGCGATGGGCCCCAAACGCAGCGAGTCCAAAATGGAGCAACTACGGGCCCGGTTCTGCAAAGGAATGGAGCGCAACAACATCCGCGGACCGGTCGCCGAGCATCGTGCTCGACCGGAACTCTGACGAGAGCGGCAGGCGTCGACACCCGAATGGGCTATTGAGTGCTCCGGCGAACGGAGCGCATGCTTTCCATCCCAACGGCCTTCATCTCCGCAGAAGCACATCTCCGCATGCCGCGTTTCGCCGTTCACACGTACTCCGCAGCCCGTAATAGCCGCCGGCCGTAACGGCACAACCGTCTCCGGTGCGGCACGGCCGATTGCGCGGGGTGGTCCACGCGCGAGTTCGGCGGCAGAGAGGGTCGCGCAATCAGTTTAGGAGTGGAAATGAAACACGCAGTCCGAATGACGTTCACGGCGCTGAGCACGGCGGCGCTACTGATCGGCGCCACGGCGATCCCCGCGTCCGCCTCGAGCGTCGCCCACGGCTCGTTCTACACCTCCGACCTCGTCAACGGGTACAACGAGCTCAAGGACCCGACGACCGGCGCCTGCTATACCCTCACCCCCACCATTCTCTCCGCCCACAATGACACCGACAGAACCGCGGTCGTCTACAGCGACCCGTACTGCTACCTGGCCGGCTTCCGCGTCGATCCCGGCAACACCACCACGTTCCAGCTCTGGTCCGTGCGCTTCGTGGACGCCTGACACCGGGCCGAGGCCCGCGGAACAGGTCGGGGATTGCTCGGCCACCAGCCCGCGTCACACGGCGCCTCATGGCGCGATACCCGACCAAGGGTGCGTGACGCGGCACTAGCGGGGGCTTCCGGGCTCTGCAGCCGACCGAGGTGGCCGGCATGCCGATGGTGAGGTGGTGGTGCGCGGATGATGCGGGGCCCGCTGCCTGCGCACGTCGCCGGTGATGCGCACCCCGCAGCCCGGTGGCTCCTCCTCCGGTCCCCGCATACCGCGAATGGCTCGATTGCGTTCACCCGAATGGCCGGTAACGCGACGACGGGGAACGCACGATCTCCCCGATGAGTAACCCACATCACCTGGCAGGGTTCCCTCGATTCGCCGCCCGATCGGGCGGCGGCGCGCCCAGGCAGGCGGTCGGACTCTGCAGGAACCGCTGGAACGACAACAAGAAAGCCCACTAGGGCCGCGGTGGAACTCCCTGGCAGGACACCCGCGGACCGCACCCAGAGGGTGGAGATGGAGCTAATGATGAACCGTACCCGCCGCATCCTCACCGCGGCAGCCTGTCTGCCTGCTGCCCTGCTGATCGGGCTGGGCATGGCCGGCACCGCCTCGGCCCAGACAGTCAACTGCCCCAGTGTCAACCTGAACAGCCTCGCCAGCACCGGCTGCAAGGCCCAGTACAACAGCAGCAGCAGCCTCGGGAACTCGGTCGAGGTGTCCGTCGACCTAAATGACCTTGACGTATATGTCGAGATCTATGCGGTAATCAAAGACGGACGTAGCGCTGGATAGCACCGCCCACTGAGCATGGTGATGGACGCATTCACTGCACGACCGCGGCAGTGGCCGCCGTGGCAGGCAGGCTGAAGGTTCGCCTTGAGCCAGCCGATGCCGGTGAGTTCGCGCGACCGCATCGACAGGCCGGTCCGGGAATGCTTCGTCGGAACGTCGCGAGGGATTCCCGGACCGGCACTCTTGCCTTCGGAGACAAGCCGCTACGACGTTATGCCCTGAACGTCACCCCGCCGGGCGCGTGAGCCCCTCCGCGACAGTGACACGGTTTCAGGCTTGTCTGGTTCTCGATCGTCACCGGCCGGCATCGCTCTCGGCGGTGCGCATATATGATCGATGGCAACAGCTTCGCATATGGCGGCTATGACGCCCGCTACTACGCCTGTGCTTGGGCCACTGTGCTGGCGGCGCAACTCCGGAAACGGGAAGAACGCGACTCCCGGATGAGGGAGATCATCGCGCTCGGCGCACTCGCGGCCGGCCGTTTCCCCGCCCCGGACCCAACCGCGTTCCCGCGCCAGCTCGGGATCACCCGCTGAGTTCGCGCGGGTTAACCATCGCCGCTCAGATCTTGCGACCGAGTATCCGGTCGGCGAGTCGGGCACCGGCCGCGAAGCCGAATCCGGGGACGACGGCTGTGATCAGGGTGCGTGGTAGATGGTCAGACGCTACGGCTGGACATGCTGGCGCGGCCGGTCTGGAGACCGTGTCTGCTGGTGGCGAGACGTGCTCGATGAGCGATGCGACCGGATCCGTGGTTGGCCGTTCCACTTCGCGCACCTGGTGTGCGGCATCGGAGAGTCGGGTCGAGATCGGTTGGCCGGTGAAGACCACGAGCTCGAGGCGGCCGAGTTCGGCGAGTTCGGCGAAGGCGCGGTCGGCGGAGCAGACGGCGAAGTCGCGGCATCGGTGTTCGGTGTGCAGGCGGCGGGCGTGGGCCAGCAGCACGTGTTCGGCCGCGTTCGGGCCTGGCGAAGTCCGCAGAGGCGCGATCCGGAGTTCGGCGAGCACCGAGGCGATGGGATCATCCTCGTCAGGCAGCGCGTAGCCGGCGACGGCATGGTGAACGTCCCCTGCGGCAGCGAGCAGAGCGCTCACGCGTGCTCGAAACGGGCGGGGGCGGATCCTTCAGCCCGAGCTCGTGGACGACCACCGCGAACGCCACTCAGCGCTCGGTCGGCGTCGACAACACCGAAGCGATCACCGTGAGCAACCCGTCCCCCGGCTACGTCTACATCAGCCTGAAGGGCGAGACCACCTGCTCGGGCGTCACCGGGGCAACCCAGTACTGACCAACCACCACCTGCCCGACATCACCACCGATCGAAGGTGCGGCTCGGCGGGAACACGTTCCCGCCCAGCCGCACCCCCGTCACGACCGGTTCTCGGAACTCGAAGCCGACCTAGGCGGGCGCAGAGCCCTTCTGACGATCTGTCCACAAAGGTGACAGCTTTCTTGGAGCCTCATCGGGGACCGAGCACCTGCCGCGCGGTGATCTCACCGCCGCCGGATGCCTAAGCGGTCGCATAGTTCGGCGGATTGTGGATAGGACGCGTGACGGGCAGCGCGTCGAGCTGGACCGTCCCGACTGTGCGGGCGGGTACGTGTTGGTCATCGAGGCCGACGAGTGGATGGTCGAGCTGCGCAACCGATCCCCACTCTGCGACGCAGATCGTCCATGTGGAGTGACCAGCATCGCCAGCGGCTGGTGCTCCCATGTCCGCCGGACCGGATCGCGTGAAGCCGGCCTACCTCACGCGCTACGCGTGTCGGGTCGAGCAGAGAACACGTGTTCGATACCGTTCTCTGCTCACTGCTCGTTCCCGCAGGCCACCGAGGCGACGCGCTCCGGTGGCGACACAGACACACGAGGACCGGCTATATGAGGATCAACATCGAACACCATGCCGAAGGCTTGCTGCTGTACCTGGGACAGAGCGCCGAGAACGAGGCGGCCGGCTACTTCGAGCAGCACGAGATCGACAAGGCCAACGGGCACCTGGTCGTGGACTTCATCGTCGACCGCGGGCTGGCCAGCGACCGCTCCACCTTCGGCGGTGCCGATTGCACGCTCACCGGCAGAGGCGTCGTCATGGCTCAGCAACTGCTCGCCGAACGCAACAGCCCCGCCCGCCGTCTGGGCACGCGGCCTGATCGAGCAGTGGCAGCCGGGGTGCTGCCCGCACGCGCGGGGGTGGTCCCTACGAGTACCAGTCGTGGACAGCCGGCCCGGAATGCTCCCCGCACGCGCGGGGATGGTCCCTGGTCGGGGGCCGGGTTAGGCCACTTCCAGTTGTGCTCCCCGGACGCGGGGGGTGGTCCGTCCCGCAGATCGGCGGTCAGGTCGTAGCTGCCGTGCTCCCCGCACGCGCGGGGTGGTCCCGTGGAGTTCGCGGTTCCGTTGCAGCAGAGCACGTGCTTCCCGCTCGCGTGGGGGTGGTCCGTCCTTGTAGACCAGCACGGTCAGGCGCCGGTTGTGCGCGGAGGTGGTCCGATCCGCCGCCACCGCGCTGCTTGAGCACGGCGGTGCGCCCCGCACGCGGCGGTGGTCCCTTGGGGTAGATGCCGCCGTAGGGGTCGTGCGGGTTCTCCCCGCGCACGCGGGGTGGTCCCGTCTGCTGCGCTGCCCTGGTGGAGAGAGCCCAGTTCTCCCCGCGCAGACGGGGTGGTCCGGTGAAGCCGCGAGCCTTCGACGCGGTGTGCACGTTCTCCCCGCGCAGGCGGGGGTGGGTCCGGACGTCGAAGCTGGCCTGTGGGAAGACGGCGAGTTCTCGCCGCGCAGACGGGGGCCGGGTGAGAAGAACACCGCCGAGTCCGAGTTCTTCGTTCTCCCCGCGCACGCGGTGGTGGTCCCCGGTTCCGGGAACTAGTAGGAACCAGTTGGGGTTCTCCCCGCGCACGCGGGGGGCCTGGTGAGGATCCGCGAGTTCGGCGAGCGCAAGCCGTCCTCCGTACGCACGCGAGGTGGTCCCGACCGCCTCGCGCCCGCCGGCGACATCGTCCCCGGCGGCCCGCGTGATCCCGTCTCCCCGCGCACGCGGCGGTGGTCCCAATTGCAGGGCGCGGTTTCCTTCACGGTGACGTTCTCCCCGCCCCCGCGGTGGTGGCGCCCGTAGTCTGTCGCTGGAGTAGGCCGTCATGGTGTTCTCCCCGCACGCGCGAGGTTGATCCCAACACCACCCATTCATCCAGATGCAGACGATGTTTTCCACGCACGCGCGGGAGTGTTTATCGGGACCGGCGGGGCCGGCAGCTCCACCGGTGCTTCCGCACATATGCACGGGGACGGTCTGGAGCGGCTACCACTCCGGCTTGGCTCAACGCCGTGCCGTCGCAGGCAAAGAGAGTCCCGCGCCAACTCACAGCGCCGGTGTCGAACGACCTATGTGATAACGACACACGCCTCGGCGATGTCGCCGAGGCGTGTGTCGACGCCTGCTTGTGGACAAGTCACTGGGCGAGGCGCGGGGGCGCGATGCTGATCAGGCCGCAGCCGTAGGCTTTCGCTGGCCCGACGCCGTTGATCAGCGCGTCGGTGAACGCCTCGGTGTCGGTGACGATCAGATGTCCATCGAATCGCACGGGTTCGACCGTGATCTTGCCCTGGTCCTTCTTCTGGCCGGTGAGGGTGGGCACGGGCGAGGGTGCGACGTCAGGTTCGCCTCGGCGGGTCGTCGGGATGACGAAGCCGTGTCGTTCCCCGCGGCCGATGAGCCATTCGATCTGGGCTTCCGGTTTGCGGTGGGCGAATCGTCTGTGGACGTTGCGGCCTTGGCCGGCGTGGGTGCTCCAGGTGGGGTTGGCAAGCAGGCGGAACGAGAACTTCCTTCCTGCGGCGATGGCGTTGAGCACTGGCTGCAACGGTCGCACTTCGGCAGGTGTCATGAGGTGTCCCGCGGGGAGCTTGCGCCAGTCGGGGACGGTGTGGCTTTGGATGTACTGGGTGTATCCGGTCTGGGTGGCGTCGAGGCGCCAGAGGATCTTGTGTTCGAGCCGTGCCGGTGTGTCGCCGGTGACGTTGGGGTAGGCGCTCATGATGGTGCGGTGCATGTCGTGGACGTTGGCGTAGTCGCGGCGGAACTCGCGTGATCGCACGTTGATGGTGAGCTTGCTCAGGAACACGATGGATCTCCGGTAGTGATCATGCTGTCAAGCAGGGGGACCTGGTCGACGAGCACGGTCCGGGTGGCGAAACGCCGCCGGCCCTCTGCGAGGCTGAGGGGGTGGTCGTGGCGGACTTCGGCGTTGGTGGCTTGGGCCGGGCAGTCGATGACGGTGCGCAGCCCGATCCGCTCGACCTTGACGAGTTCGTTGTTTCGCGCGGATTTCGAGGTCTCCAACCACGGATGGCCCTCGAGTAGGTCTTTCGCGGCGAGGGCGACTGGCCCTCCGTTCGGCGGTAGCAGCGGCCGTGCGGGAACGAAGGCTCGCCGGCCGAAGAACAGCGGCCAGTGCGGGCGGTCGACGACCGAAGCGATGCGGGTCAGCAAGCCTTCGTCGCCTTGCAGCACGACGAGGAACAGTGCGTCGGCGAGGTAGTAGCGTTCGCTGACGACCGTGCGTCGGCCGGTTCCCATGGTGGTGGGAACGTTCTGGGTGGTGTGGTAGTCGCGTTCGAGGATGCCTTCGCGGTCGACGCGGACAGCGAGCTGCAGCTGCGCGAGCTCGGCGATGGCGTCGTCGTCTTCGCGTGAGATGCCGAGCGCGGCGGCGAGCAGGCCGACGACGCCGGATTTGGTGGGTTCGGTGGTGGTGTCTCGGATGACGCCTCGTGACCGGGTTCCCCATGACTGCATGGGTGCGTCGAAGCACAAGGCCAGTGACATCGCCATGGTCAGGCCGTTGCTCCGGTGAGGATCCGGCTGGTGAAGTCGTCGATGCTGGCGACGATGTCGGTGTCGTCGAGGTGTGGCACGTCGCCGGAGACGGAGGCTGCGGCGACGGTGCGGAGGTCGGTGGTGCCGTAGAAGGTGCGCAGCTGGTGGAAGTGCTGGGTGAGGCGGTCGGTGGAGGCGCTCATGATGTCGGGGTCGGTGACGGGTTTCTGGAAGGCGTTGGCGAGGTTCCAGGCGCCGCGGTCGCGGACGACGCCGAGGAGGGTGTCGGGCATCGTGCGGGCGGCCATGGAGTTCTGTGCGCCGCTGGGCACCGCGTGGATGAAGGAGTACAACCAGGCGCGGGCGGTGCGGGTGATCAGGTCCTGGTCGCCGGCGAGGTTATTGGCGAGTTGGTCGAGGTTGAGGTTGGCGTAGCGGTAGTAGCAGGCGGAGTTGAAGTCGATGGTGCCGATCATGTCGGCGCCGGACTCTTCCTTGGGCTTGAGGTCGTCCACTGCGGTGTAGTAGTCGAACTCGTTGACCACGGCGTGGGTGCTGATGGCGTGAGCGACCTGGGAGGCTGCTTCGACGCTGAAGTCCTTGTTGTCGGCGATCATGCGGCCGAACAGGGCGATGTCGGCGACGCGGCTGGCGTCGAGGATGCGGCGTGCTTCCGCGATCGCTTCCTTGCTTGGCTTGCTCACCTTGCCGTTTGTCTTCGGCTCGGCACCATCGGTCTTCTTACCGCGCTTGGCTTTCGCTGCATCGGCATCGGCGTCGGCCTTGGCTGCGATGGCGTGCAGCGTGTCCCAGTTCGTGTCGCAGTAACTGGTCAGGTGATCGATGGCGTGCCGGCCGACGAACAGCAGGTATTCGGTGAGGCCTTTGTTCTTGTCCACGCCGAACCCGAGCTGCTGCAGTCCGGTCGCGACGACCTTCGCCGCGAGCTCGGCGTCACGCCCGCTGGTGGCCAGTGCGTCGGCGGCACGTTCGAGCAGTCGCTTGGTGCGTACCGCGGTCTCGGACTTGTCGAGGCCGTAGTCGTTGAACAGCTGGCGAGCCGCGCGCTTGAGGCACTGGCTGGAGACCCTGCCGCGGGTGTGACCACCGAAGGTGGCGGTCTTGGGCTGGCCGACGTCGTCGCGGTTGAGGTTGCTGACCGGGAACGACTGGAGCAGGTGCAGTTCGATGATCACTGGAGGTTCTCCGCGATTTTCAGTGGATGTCGGCGGGTTCGTCGGGTTGGTCGTGGTCCTCGGTGGACTCGCGGGGTGCCGGGCGGTAGTGGAATTCGCGGGCCCAGCGGAGTCGGATGCGCTGTGCCTCGTCGTCGCGGTAGCGATCCCCGAGAAGGGTGACGAGGTCGGTGAGGAGCTCGTCGTAGTCGACCGGTACGTCCTCGCTGTCGAGCAAGCGGATGGTCTGGCGCAGTTGATGGGCCAGTGCGGCGCGGTCGCGGGCGAGGAGTTGGGTGAACCGGCGGTTCACCGATGCTCCGCGCTGTGTCGCGAGCTTTCCCATGGAGGCGCCGAGCGAGCGTGTGTTCCGGCGGGGCTGCGGGTGCAGGGCGAACAACCCGGCCACCAGCAGCCAGACCTCTTGCTCGGACTCGGGCGGGTTGTGTGCGAAGACGATGTCGTAGGCCTCGGCCTGTTGACGGGGGCCGGAGAAGCTGCGGCGCAGCCGAGCCAGGACTTGCCGGGCCTGAGACACGCGCTCTGCTCTCCCCGAAGACAGGCCGCTGTGCAGGCCGTAAAGGTAGGCAGTGAAGGCGCGGCGCCGGTCGACGATCGGCGTGGTCACGCGGCTCCTTTCGTGGTGATGTAGGCCGCGATCTCGGTATGGAAGATGCGGGTGAGTTTGTCGAGGCGTCCGAGAAATTGGCCGTAGTGTTTGCCCACGACAACGAGGTCATGTCCCTCAGCGGGTGAGCCTTCTGCCCAGTGGTCGGTGGCGCGTAGTGCGATCGTGGCAACCTGGTTTTGCCATGCTTCGACGGCCGTGGTCTTAGTCTCGTCGGCGTCATGTGCTTGAGCGATGTCGGTGAGGAACTCCGCGAACGGCCGTGCCAGTCTTGGCCAGTACTCAACGTCGAGGCTCCAGGTTGGCTTCTCGCGCTTGTTCTCCCGGTTGCCGCGCTTCTCTTTGCGGTAGCTGCGTTGCATGTGGCGCAGCGCGGCGCCGATGTTGTCGGCATAGGCGATCGCGCATCCCAGAAGCGCCCCGAGCGTCTCGTCTCGGGCGCGCAACAGCGCAACCGGCGCCGGGACAACTTCTTCAAGCCAGGTCTCGACTACCGTGGCATTATCGTCCAGCTGTTGATCGAACACGCGCAGCGTGTACACCGCATGGGCGGGGATGTGTCCGTGTTCGGCCAGCTCGGAGATCTGTTCCAGGGTACGGGGACGTTGCCGTGTTTTGCCTTCTTCCCAGAGGTTGGTCATCAGCAGTTCCACGCTGTGGCGCCACACGCCACGTACCGGGTGCAGGCGAACCGGCAGCATCGGCGCGCCCCGCTTCGTCTTGCCTTTCTGATCGGTCGGCTTGCGAAACGCCGCCATCATCTCCTCGTCCGCGGCAACAGCGTCCAAGCGTGTGCCCGGTGTCAAGATCACTCCATCGACCATCAGGCCGTCGTCAGTTCGTTTCTGTGACAGCAGGATTCGGCGGGCAGGCCACGTCAGGAGATCAGTCCATCCCCGCGTGGCGCGTTTGCCCGGTGCGGGATCCGGCGGGAGCATCTGTTCCCACGCCGGGCCGTCGTCGGCCGTGTTCGGTGCCGGCTGTTCGTGGTCGGGGCGGTAGATCATGGAGTTAAGGAGCAGCGTTTCTTTGAGCGTGTTGCCTTCTACGACAGCGATGCCGAGCGAACCGCATGGTGCGCGTTCGGAATACTTGTCTTTTTGATACGGCGTCTTCGTGCCTCCTGGGTCGAACGCTTGCGCGGTGACCAGCCAGCGCGCGGCCTCGGCGGGCGTGAGCAGGATCTGGTCGGTCGCCAGGGTCTTGTCGAACAATGTGACGTTTCTGCCGACCGACCGATATGGCACCAGCTTGGCCGCCGTGGCGGGTGTCAGCGTGGACAGGCCTGGGCACTGCATGAACGGATGCCGGTCATCGAAGAGGTCGAAGCTGCTTTTCTTGTCGCGCAGGTACGTGGCCAGTGGCGCGAATGGCAACCGCGGTGCCTTCCACAGTTCAGCCCACGCGGCTTCCGAGGGCGGCCCGTAGACCCTGTGTATCAACGCGAGCACGAGCCGGTGCAGCGCCGCGGTCATGGACGACGTCTCTCCGGCGATACGGCGCAAGCGATGTGCGCTGGTCAGGAGACGGGCCAGGCTGACGAGTTCCTGGTGGCCGTTGAGGTCGACCACGGGTAGCCAGGGCTCGGTGCGCAGGTCGAAGGAAGCGGGTTGGGTTATGGTCACTGGACTTCTTCGGCGTAGACGCCGATCCTCTCGTCGTAGGCGAGAACGTGGTCACCGACCGGGCATCGACCGTCGACGAGGACCACTGCTCGGTGCTTGCGCAGCCAGGGCGACTGTTCGAACAACGGCGGTACCGCGGTGTCCAGCAGCGTCCGGACGACGGCGGCCGGCACACCCGCGGGCGAGGTCAAGGTCGCGCGGGAATCCAAGAGCTCTGGGAGCACGTCTGCCGGAATCGGCTCTGCCGTGGACAACAAGACCGGCAGGCCTCCACACACCGCGAAAGTCCGTCCACCGTCGATGCGATGCAGCAGCACGACATCGACCCGGAGTTCACGCGTCTCGTCGTCATGGTCTTCGATCACCGGTAGCGACTCTTTCTCGTCTTGCTGGGGTTCTGAGGGCGCACGGTCATGTCGGCCAGCCGATGCGTCGCGACCGGCAGCGGCAGATACATCAGTCGCGCATCGTGGGTGTCCTTGGCATGCGCACGATTCAGCCGCTCGTGGGCACGCTGCCACGCCTGCTCCCACCCCGGCGGACACTCAACCGCCTCGGAGGGCCCGTACACCGCGTCAATCAGCACCGGCACTTCATCGGGCGAGATCAGCTTCTTCTTGCGGCGCAGGAGGGCCCATGTTCGTAGCAGCACCATCGGCTGGTAGATGTTGGTCAGATATGGTGGGAACACCGGGCCTGCTGGCGTGTCCGTGACGCCGGTGATCGCCAGCGTGAGCGTGCCGCGTCCCTTGTCTCGGTCGTGGCGATGCACGCGTCCGGCACGCTGGATCAGCGAGTCGATCGGGGCCATGTCGGTGAGCATCGCGTCGAAGTCGAGATCGAGACTCTGCTCCAGCACCTGAGTCCCGACCACGATCGCGCCGCGTTTGGGTCTGCTGCCGCCAGGTCCGAACGCGGCGCGCAGATCGGTTTCCACCGTCCTGCGATGACCATCGGCAAGCTGACCGGTGATCGTGATCAGCTGCGGCCGCTTCGACGCCGGCAGCGTGGCGATCCTCGTCCTCAGCGCGTCGCTGGTTGTTGTCGCCCGGTTGACGAGATTGTGCACGATGGCGACGCTTTCGCCGCCGGCGGCGCGTTTGAGGGCCCAGTTCACGATGTCGTCATCGTCGACCCATTCCAGCTGTACAGAGCGTTCACGATTCAGCTCGGACACACCTGTCGACTCGACCACGCTTGTGCCGCTGCCGACCATGGTGACCCGCGGATACGCCGTCGACGACGGCAACGCCGAAACACCGCCCGGCACGCAATCCAGCATTCCGGCTCGCCACGCCGCGGTGAGCTCCTCGCGTCGCCGTGACGGCAATGTCGCCGACAGCAGCAGCACCGACACGCCCATGCGGCCCAGCCACATCAACAGCCGGTCCAGCAAGGTCGACATGTAGGTGTCGTAGGCATGTACCTCGTCGATCACCACCACTTTGTTCGACAGCGCTGCAAGCCGCACGAACACATGCCCCGACCGGATCGCCGCCTTCAACACCTGATCGACCGTGCCTACCCCCAAAGGCGAGAGCAGGCTCCTCTTGCGCGTAAACCACTCCTGAGCGGCGACATCGGAGTCCTCGGGGTGGTCCGGTCCGACTTCGGTGGGTGTGGCGGCTTTGCTGTCCAGGAACTCCTTGGCGTTGGAGTGAATCAAGCGCACTGCCGTCGAGTCGCCGAGGTGGGTCAGCATCGTCTCGAACTCGCCCAGTACCTGGTGGCTCGTCGCCTGCGTCGGCATCCCGATGTAGCCGCCGGCGAGCCCGAGGCCGCTGACCAAGGTCGCTATGGCCTGCAAAGCCCCCTTGGACTTGCCCTCGCCGGTCGGGGCCTCCACGACGAGCATCGTGGGTTCGGTACGACCTTGGACCAGCCGCTCGATCACCGCCTGCACAGGCCGCGGGGCGGCAGCGAACAGAGCGACAAAGCTGGTGTCCTTTGGAGGCTCCCACGGCTGCAGGTCAAGTCCGTCGACAGCCTTGACCGCTCGAGCGCCGGAGGAGCGGAGGTAGTCGTCGAAATCGGCTTCGTCCTCGGGTGATGGGAAGTTGCGCTCTACTGAGGCAATCCAGTCGCTGGCCGTGGTCAACCCGGCGAGGGCGACAGCAGCTGTCGTGCTCAGACGCAATTCGTTCCAGGGAAGCGTGCGCGCATCAGGCAGGCCGCGCGCCTTGATCACCGCGTCCACCAGATCGTCACGCCATGCCTTCCAACGTGCCCCACCGTGATTGTTGACTTGCGCCCGCGTCTGCACGAGCTCCTGGCCAGCCGGGAAATGACCATGATGCCCACCGAGCGCGACTGCGATCCGCTCGGCCACGCTGCTCTCCGCACCCCAGCCGAGAAGCATGTCTTTCATGTGTAGCGCCGTGACAAGTCCATGCGGTGTGTCCAGACGCGGCAGGCCGCGTTGCCGTTGCACTCGCCGCAGGTCGGCCTCCGCTATCTCACCGAAACGCTGTTCCGCGAGATCCACATGCAACGCCTGGAATGTCGGCGAGTACTTCCCCAGGTCATGCAGACCACACAGCAGAGCTATCCAGCCAACGGCATCACCCAGCACCGAGAACGCATTCCGCAGCTCATCGCGGCTACGTGGCCCCAGCACCAGATCGAACAAGCGCGAAGCCACATTCGCCGTGTCCACCACGTGGCACAACAGCGGATGCGGAATACCGCGACCCGCAGACTTTCCCCAAGCCGCCCAGGTCGACGGCTTGTGACCATCAACGCTCACCGCACTCCACACCCGATCAGACGCTCACCATCACGACAAGCGAGAGCGGCCATGAAAGCAGATCACGAAGCATCGTTCGATGAGATCCGGAGGCAGTACGCCATTCGGATCGAAGATCACCCACTTGCACTAAAGATGCTCTGATCTTCAGGTAATTTCGACTTATCGACAGTTCAGTCAACTGGACCGGAGCCTCCAGAGAGGCTGTCAGCGGTTAGGTACAGCTATCTTGTTCCACTGTCACTCGCCTCAAGGGGCCTCTGGACGCGCAACCGATCTTTGACAACTCCACAACGGATAAGCAGTCAACCTTCGCTTACACCTCGGTGGCTCAACCGCCTAGCAGGCTGCAGCTCTGGTGTAGATGCTCCCCGCGGACGCGGGAGGTCCTTTGCCATTCGGATCTCGCGTGTCCTGTTCCCAGGCGGGTGGTCCTGCTCGTACAGCGAGGGCTTGGTCAAACGGAAGTACCCTCGCTTCCCGCGCACACAGGGGTGGTTCCCAGTGGACGACGCCGCTGGAGTAGCCGCCGTGCTCCTCGCACACGCGGGGGTGGTCCCATCTCACGCACGCTGTCGATGTCGTTCCACCGGTGCTCCCCGCGCACGCGGGGATGGCCCCATTAACGGCAACGACAACCCTGCGGGCTTCGCGTTCTCCCCGCGCACGCGGGGTGGTCCCTGACCGACGGCCGCCTTCACCGCGTCCAGCTCGTTCTCCCCGCGCACGCGGGGGTGGTCCCTACTTCCCCGGCAGCCGAGCCGAGCTCGCCGCGTTCTCCCCGCGCACGCGGGGGTGGTCCCCTGCACCTCGGCGTCTCGGTCGAGGACCAGGAGTTCTCCCCGCGCACGCGGGGGTGGTCCCGGGTCGCGCAGTGGCGGGAGCTCGCTCCCACCGTTCTCCCCGCGCACGCGGGGGTGGTCCACTGCGGGACAAGAGGGGGTGTGGCGCCGCGGGGTTCTCCCCGCGCACGCGGGAGTGGTCCCGGCAAGTTGGCCGTTGCTGCCCAGTTCGCGAAGTTCTCCCCGCGCACGCGGGGGTGGTCCCGGCGACGACGCGGTGTCGGGCATGGTGTTCGAGTTCTCCCCGCGCATGCGGGGGTGGTCCCGTCGCTGTGAGTCCTGTATCTGCAGGACACCCGTTCTCCCCGCACGGGGGGGTGGCCCCTCGGCGGGCACGTCTGCCAAGACACATCATCTGACACGCTTAGCCCTCTGATCATCTGGGCACGGCCGCACAGCCATGACGGTCGCCGCAACGCGCCTACCCGGTGACGTGGCTCCGGTGCCGCACTGGGCAGGCACCCACAATGATCTCTTCGGCATGAGGAAGCACTGTGGTCAGGACGGTTAGCGCGTCCTGTGGCATCGTCCCACTGTCCAGCGCGCAGCTTTCGACCAAGGCAGAACCAACCACCGACCTGGCCCGCCTCTACACCCGCGTGGGCCAAGGTCAACGGGCGTTCGTCGTCATGGACACCCTGTTCACCGCGGTCTCGCATCGCACCATTGTCGGTATCCCGTGCGAGGATCGGACCAGTCGGGGAGGGCTGGTGTGGCGACGTTCGCGGAGGTCAGGGCACAGCTGGATCAAGTCATGGGGATGGCTGACCGGGCCATTGCGATGTTGCAGCTGGCCTGCGAGTTGGCCGGTGAGGCCGAGGGCCTGATCAGGGCTGCGTCGGCGGGTACGAACGAGGCGGACGCCGCGGCGGTGCTTGTCCGGTTTGAGCAGGTGCGGTCCAGGGCGCAGACGCTGATCAACGAGCTGCGTGAGGCGCGCGAGGGCGTCAGCCGGATACGGGATGCATTCGCGTCGACGTCCGCGCCGGCGTCCAGCGGAAGCAGTGGAGGCGGCAACAGCGGCGGCGGAAGCGGTGGCAGCGGGGGCCTGGGCGGCGGCCTGGGAAAGAACCCGGCCTGGGTTGTCTGGGCTCGATCCCAGTTGCCCCACTACAAGACCAGTGGAATCTGGCGGGATGCCGACGGACACTCAGACCTTGTGCAGAGCGGGCGGGAAGCCGACGGCGAACACGACCGCATCAACGACCACCTGGCCGGCCAGGGCGTCGTGTGGCCCGGCCAGAAGGCGGAGGTCACCAAGCACGTCGAAGCCAAGGTCGCCTGGCGCATGCGGCAGTCAGAGGTCGACGTGATTGAACTGGTCGTGAACAAGGAGGTGTGTGCTGGCATGCTGGGATGCCACGTGACCCTGCCGTACATCCTTCGACCAGGCCAGGCGTTGATCGTGCATGATCCGGTAGGTTCGCACGTGTTCCAGGGAAGGGATGCGCGGTGAGCTACACGCTCGACTTCTACTTCTACAAGGGCGCGAACCGCGCTACGGAGCCAGTCGAGGTCCGTACCGAATCCGACCTCAAGCGGACGCTGGCGGCGATCCTCGAGGAACCGCAGCCGCATCCCACACAGATCGCGGCGCGGGAACTGCCCAGGTTCGGCCCCGCGAAGATTCCCGACCGGATGTTCAAGCTGGATCTCTCCCCGGCCGGCGAGTACGTCGCGCTGCACTACTTCGGCCCGAAGGATGTGCAGCGGGCGGTGCGGCTGGTCAAGCACTGGGTACGGGAAGACCTGCCGGAACAGGCGCGGCCGACGAGGCTTCAGATTGAGCTGATGGTCATGCGGAACGTGGGCAGGACGCACGAAATCGACGTGGACACCAACTCCCCTCAAACGGGTGGCCTTGACGTCGCGCTCGAACGTCGGGCATGGGTGACATACTCCGAGGATATTGCGCCTGGCGACGTACCGACGCTGTACGTGGACACGGCGAACGAGACGGAGTTTCCTCGCAACGCGATCATCCCGGCAGCACTGGCGCGGGCGGCATTGCTCGAGTTCGCGCAGACCGGTGTACGGCCGGAGTCCGTGCAATGGCAACCGTTCGAGACGTACTGACAGGCAGTCACAGCGCGCTGAGCAGAACGCAGACCGTGGAGGCGAAGTTGTACAGATGACGAATGACGGTCATCGTGGTCGCCGCCTGCCCCGTCGGACTGCGGGGACACCTCACCCGCTGACTGCTGGAGATCTCGCCCGGAGTCTTCGTCGGGAAGGTGACCGCGCGAGTCCGCACCCTCATGTGGATCCGCGTCGTCGAGATGGTCAGCACCGGACGAGCGATCATGGTCCACGCAGCGGACAACGAACAAGGGCTCTCGTTCCAAGTTCACGACCACAACTGGAAACCGGTCGACTTCGAGGGAATCACGCTCATGCTGCGCCCCGCGGCCGACACTGAGAACGCCAGCGAACCGTCAGAGCCACGGCGACAAGGGTGGAGCAACGCCAGCAAACGGCGACGCTACGGACGCTGACCGACAAAGATGAATCAAAAACACACCTCACTCGAACAAACAGGCTGGTCAGCAAGTGTGCTCCCCGCGCACGCGGGGGTGATCCGAAGTACGGGTCCGGGGCGAACAGGACCAGCGTGTGCTCCCCGCGCACGCGGGGGGTGATCCCGCCTGGATCCGGCGCTTTACCCCGAGAGCGGGGTGCTCCCCGCGCACGCGGGGGTGATCCCGCGCACCACTCCTTGCGGTAGATGCTGTCGCCGTGCTCCCCGCGCACGCGGGGTGATCCCCGCCGGCACGTCGCGGTTTGGCCGGCTTGGCGTGCTCCCCGCGCTCGCGGGGGTGATCCCGCACCCTCGACGCCCCGGATCCCCTTGCCATGGTGCTCCCCGCGCTCGCGGGGGGTGATCCCGCACCCGAGGTGGTCGCGGACCTGGTGGGCTGGTGCTCCCCGCGCTCGCGGGGGTGATCCCGATGGCGGACTTACGCGCACCAAGCGCGACGTGTGCTCCCTACGCTCGCGGGGGTGATCCGGGCCTCATCTCGGGCGACAACAGCGGGTTCAAGTGCTCCCCGCGCTCGCGGGGGTGATCCGTACGACTGCCGCCAGTCACCGTCGGACGCCAAGTGCTCCCCGCGCACGCGGGGGTGATCCCGCGCCGATCCCGCTGCCTCTGCTCGTGCAGGGGTGCTCCCCGCGCACGCGGGGATGGTCCGCACTGCGGTACCGAACGACCTGCGTTCTCGTCGTGCTCCCCGCGTACGCGGGGATGGTTCGCCGGGAATCGTGGAGTTGCGCGTCCATGCTGCGTGCTCCCCGCGCGGCGCCGAGCGCCGGTCTCGCCCGCGGGGCGGGCCCGGCGGGGAATGGCCACTGAGCAACCACCGCGCCGGCTCGACGAGCTTGGAACTCGGCGGCCATGACATCGCAGCCAGCACGAGTCGCCGGGGCACACCGGCAGACTTACACGCCTGGGGCCGCCTGCGCGGCGCCGAACTCAAGCCGTCACCGTGACTCGACCACGGCTCCGGACACGGCGGCCAGGCGACGCCCACCGGACTGCGAGTCAGTGACGGGTGAGGCCTCGGGCGGCCGCGTGGACGGGCTGCACTGGCCGGGCTCTACTGCGTGATCAGGTGCGCGCCGAACACGCACTCAGCCGCGGTGAGGGTCTTCGCCGGCTCGCAGCGCAGGCTCAGCCCGGATCAGACCATCAAAAGCGGCGTGGCTGGCGTAGCCGCGCAGCGCCAACTCGGCTGCGGCATGGACTATGCGGGTCCCGGCATACTGGCTCTCCCGGACAACGCGCCGGGACTGTCGATGGCCGACCAGGAGCAGCCCTTCACAGTTCGTCCGCATCTGCCCCATCGATCTCATCGCGTTCGGCGATAGGAGGATTCCGGTGCACCAGCAGACCGCGCGACCCCGGACCAGCACGTCCCGGACGCCGACAGCGCTGTTCGTCGTCTGGAACAGCGCGAGCCGCGTCGCCCAGCACGTTCGGGACGCCACCGCAGCACACGCCGGATCCTCCGCGGTCACCGTCACCGTCGCGACGCCCCAGCACACTCACGAGATCCCGCCGCTGCTGCGCACGCCCGCCGACATGGTCGTGCTCGACGGGCACGGCTACCTGCCGCCGCGCGTCGGCCGGCTTGAGCTGACCGGGCACCGTATCCGCGACCACCACGGCCAGGGCATCACGGCGCCGATCATCGTGATCGGCGCCTGCTACGGGGCCGACCCACTGTTCGTCGACGCCGTGCGCGACTGCCTCGACCGGCCCGCGGTGCTGGTCGGCTGCGACGGCGAAACCGATCTCTGTCAGGCCGGCACGATCTACCCGCCCTTGCTCGACCTCCTCGCCCGGCAGGGAGCAAACATCCTCGCCGAGCACAGAGCCGACGACCTCCACGCCCTGGTCGACGAACTCGGCGATACCGCCGCGGGCTGGCAGGCCCGGCTTCTCACCCCACCAACCGCGACACACGCGGCATCACGGTGATCGAGGACGCCGCCCACGCCTTCGGGTCCCGGCACGGCTCGGCGCTCGTCGGCGCCCGGCCAGGGGTGGCGACCTGTTTCAGTTTCGGCCCGATCAAGAATCTGACCTGTCTGGAGGGCGGCATGCTCGTGCCGCGCGGGCCGGCCGCGACCGTGCGGCGGCTACGGCTGCTGGGCATCACGCGACCGCAAGCGCAGCGCGGTGGAGGCAATCTCTTTGGGGTTTGCCGAGGCGGCCGACCGGTTCGTCTGCGATAAGTCCGTCGCAGTGCCGCGTTCCGCAGGGCGCGCGGATCATGCGGCCTCCTGTTGCGGCCAGCGTCATGTCGGCCCATTGCTGCCTGATCTGGCTGGTTTCGCGCGTTCAGGCGGTGGGCGGGGCTGCGGCATATTCCTCGTCGGTGACGGGGGTCAGCCAGTGCACGACGTCGTGGTCGGCGTCGCCCTCGTTGATGGCCAGATGGACCATCAGCCGGTTGGGTGCCGCGCCGTGCCAGTGCTCTTCGGCGGCTTCGAACAGCACGCGGTCGCCGGGCCGGATGACTTCGACGGGGCCGCCCCGGCGCTGGCACAGGCCGATTCCTTCGGTGACGAAGACGGTCTGGCCCAGTGGGTGGCGGTGCCAGTGGGTTCGTGCGCCGGGCATGAAGTGCACCAGGTTGGCGGTGACCCGCGATGGGGCGGGAGCCGCGGCGACGGCGTCGATGTAGACGTCGCCGGTGAACCAATCGGCGGGCCCCTTCGCGGTGTCGATCGAGCTTCGGGTGATCTGCACGGTCGTTTCTCCTCCGTGGTGTGTGTGGATCAGGGCGTGAGGAGGGTTTTGATGGCGCGGCGTTCGTCCATGGCCCGGTAGCCCTCGGCGACCTGCTCGAGGGGCAGGGTGAGGTCGAAGACCTTGCCGGGGTCGATCCGGCTCGACAGGACGCGGTCGATGAGGTCGGGCAGATAGCGGCGCACGGGGGCGGGGCCGCCGCGCAGTCCGACGTGGGAGAAGAACAGCTCTTGGCCGTCGACGGCGACGTCGTGGGGGACGCCGACGAAGCCGACGTTGCCGCCGGGCCGGGCGGAGTGCAGGGCTTGTTGCATGGCCTGTGCGGTGCCGACGCATTCCAGGACGGAGTCGGCGCCGATGCCGCCGGTGAGCTCCTTGATCGCGGCGATGCCGTCCTCGCCGCGTTCGGTGACGATGTCGGTGGCGCCGAATTGCCGGGCGAGGTCTTGCCGGGTGGTGTGCCGGGACATGGCGATGATCCGTTCCGCGCCCATCTCCTTGGCCGCGATCACCCCGCACAGGCCCACTGCGCCGTCGCCGACGACCACGGCGGTCGAGCCGGGCTTGACCTGCGCGGCGTCGGCGGCCCACCAGCCGGTGCCCATGACGTCGGACACGGCCAGCAGGCCGGGCCAGAGCTGTTCGCCGGGCACGTCGTCGGTGGCGACGAGGGTGCCCTGGGCGTTGGGAATGCGCACGTACTCGGCTTGGCAGGTGCTCATGAACTCGCGGTGCAGGCAGTTCGACTGGAAGCCGTTGCGGCAGTTCGCGCAGGTGTTGTCCGAGGTGGCGAAGGACCCGACGACGAACTGGCCGGGCTTGACCGAGGTGACCTCGGCGCCGACTTCCTCGACGAAGCCGACGTACTCGTGTCCCATCGGGTGCGCGTCGCCGATCGGCTCCAGGCCGCGCCAGGGCCAGAGGTCCGAACCGCACACGCAGGTGACGGCCGTGCGGATGATCGCGTCGGTCGGGTGGAGGATCTTCGGGTCGTCCAGGGTTTCGAAGCGGACGTCGCCGGGGGCGTGGATCACTGCTCCGCGCATGAGGGTCCTTCCGGTGCTGAGGTGGCTGGTGCCTCACGCGGACGGTGGTTCGCCGGTGAGGAAGATGCGGTCCGAATCGGCCCGCTGGAACGCCGGCCCTGCCGCGGCGGCTCGCGCCCCGCAACATCGGGTCCCACTTGTTCCGTACCCAGGAACGCGCCCTGATTCGCCTGGGGAAGGCACTGCCGGTAGGTGTACTGGCAGGGCATCCTTCGTCGGCATGACACCGCGGAAACCGGGAATGCGAACCGGCGCGAGCCAGGTCCCGCAGGCATCGGCCAGTGGTGCGGTCGTGTGGTGTTCAGCGTTCGGGCGTGGACACGGTGCTGGTCTCGGAGGCTGCCCAGGAGGCGAGCAGCGACAGCGCCTGTGCGGTCGGCGAGTCGGGTTCGGCGGAGTAGATCGTCATGGTGAGGTCCGGCTCGGCCCGCAGGTCCATGCTCTCGTACGCCAGGTCGAGATCGCCGACGACGTGGTGGTGGAAGGTCTTCTTGCCGGTGCCGTGGATACGGACGTTGTGCGCGCCCCAGCGGCGGCGGAACTCGTCGCTGCGGGTGGACAGCTCACCCACGAGGTCGTGCAGGCTTTTGTCGTGCGGATCGACGCCTGCGGCGGTGCGGAGGTTGGCCACGAGCATGTCGGCGGCGAGGTCCCAGTTCGGGTAGAACCGGCGCGCCATGGGTTCCAGGAAGGTGAACCGGCCGAAGTTCGGCACACCGGTTGAGTCGGTGTAGGCGTCGCTGTACATCGCGCGGCCGAGCAGGTTCGCGGCGAGCAGGTCCTGGCGCAGGTTCACCACGATCGCCGGGCTGGTGATGCTGTCGAGCGACCACTGCAGGCTCGGCCGGATCGCGCGCTGTTTCGGCTTGCGGGTGGGACGCAACAGCGCGCCGCTGCCGTTGGCCTCCTGTGCCAGGCGCAGCAGGTGTGCGCGCTCGGCGTCGTCCAGCTGCAGGGCGCGGGCGACTGCCTCCAGCACACCGGGGGAAACCCCGGCGAGCTGTCCGCGCTCGAGCTTGGCGTAGTACTCCACACTCATCCCGGCCAGCGCGGCCACCTCGGTGCGGCGCAGCCCAGGGACGCGGCGCTGCCCCGCGGTCGGCAGACCGGCCCGCTCGGGCGTGACCTTGGCACGCCGCGAGGTGAGGAAGTCGTGCACTTCGGCTCGGTTGTTCACGTTCTCGACGGTACGACGCATCCCGCTGAACTGGGATGTACTGCCAGTACACCTATGGCTGGTGTCTTCTTCGTGCCGCCCGCAGCGGGTTTGCTCGAACACATGCCCTCACCGATCTCCGCGCCAACGGCGCCGGCCGTCAGGGGTGTGGTTCGCCCGTTGGTTCGCCAGGCGCGGCTCACCGCCGGCCTGGTCGCCACCGTGATCTTCTTGACCGCGATCGCGCCGCTGGCCA
This sequence comes from Nocardia sp. NRRL S-836, assembly GCF_001279525.1. Lineage (GTDB taxonomy): Bacteria > Actinomycetota > Actinomycetes > Mycobacteriales > Pseudonocardiaceae > Lentzea. Next base: position 24,500 of record NZ_LGDY01000102.1, read on the forward strand.
CCGACATGTACGTGCCGGCGTTCCCCCGCGTCGCGGGCGAGTTGTCGGCGACGGCGACGCAGGTCCAGCTGACTCTGACGACCTTCTTCGTCGGCATGGCCCTCGGCCAGCTCATCGGAGGCCCGGTCTCGGACCAGTACGGCCGCCGGCGGCTGCTGATCGCCTCGATCGTCGCGATGACGGCCGCCTCGGTCGTGTGCGCTCTCACCCCCTCCATCGCGGTCATGATGGCGGGACGCTTCCTGCAGGGCTTCGCCGGCGGCTGGGCCATGGTGATCGGCCGGGCCGTCATCGTCGACCTCGCTCGTGGCGCCCGGCTGGTGCGCATCCTGAACGTCATCGCGGCCGTCGGCGGCATCGCGCCCATTGTCGGGCCGTTGCTCGGCGCGGTCATCCTGCAGCTGTCGCACTGGCGAGTGTCGTTCTGGGCCGTCGCGGCGATGGGCGTCGCGATGACCCTTGCCGTGCTGGTGGCCGTACCGGAGACGCTGCCGGTCGAGCAGCGGCACGGCGGCGGTCTGCGGACGTTCGTGAGCAACGGGCGGCACGTGCTGCGCCAGCGCCGCTACCTCGGGTATGTGCTGGTCAGCGGGTCGGCGATGGGTGCGGTGTTCGCCTACGTGGCGACGTCGGCGTTCGTGCTGCAATCGATGAACGGGATGTCCCCGGTCGCGTACTCGGCTGACTTCGCCGCCAACGCCGCCGGTATGACGGCCGCCGCGCTGATCGCCGCCCGGCTCGCCGGACGCGTCGCGACACGCAAGGTTATCGCCGCCGGGCAGATCGCCGCCCTCCTTGCCGGCGTGGCGATGCTCGCCGGTGCGCTGTGGTGGGACACCCCACTGCCGCTTGCGCTCGTGTGCTTCGCCGTGCTCATGACCGCGCAGGGCCTCATCGGTCCCAACGGCGGCGCACTCGCCTCCGCGGAGGTCCCCGAGCACCCAGGCACCGGATCGGCGGTCCTCGGCTTCGTCCAGTGGACCGCCGCCGGCGTCATCGCCCCGATCGCCGGGCTCGGCGGCGAGCACACCGCGGTGCCGATGGCCCTGCTGATGATGACGTGCGCCGCGCTGTCCATGGTGGGCCTGCTCGTCCTCGCCCGCCCCGCGAAGACGTCCACCAGACCACTGAGCGCACTCGTCTGAGCAGCCGCACCACCGACCGTCGCGCCCTTCCCACCAACCGAATGTGAGGAACGCTCCATGGAACGCCGCAAAGCGCTCGGACTGTTCGCCGCGACCGCCGCCTCCTTCACAGCTCTGCCCTCCCTCGGCGCGGGGGCCAGCCTCGCCGAAGACGTCACACGACAGGGCAAGGACGACTACACCTTCGCGCTGGACGCCCCAAGCTGGGACCCTGCAGGCGGCCATAGCCCGAACACCCCGTTCGCCGCGGCGATGGCGCAAGGCGGATTCGCCCTGCACATCCCCGCACCCGAGCTGTACTACCAGCTGCTTCCCGCTCACCACGTCGCCATCCACCGTCGACGTGGCGTCAAGATCCGAGGGCTGTGGTACGACAGCCCTGCCCTGAACCCTTACCGCGACGGTCCGTCCACGCGAAGCGGGCGCCATCGTGGCACCTGGCAGATCCACCGCGACCCCCGCGATGCCCGCACCGTGTTCTTCCAAGACCCCCACACGGACAACTGGCACACATTACCCTGGACCGGTCTACCGCCCAGCACCGAGGTCCCGGCCTTCACCGACAGCCGTGTCCGCGACATGCTCGCCGCCGCTCGTGCCGCAGGACTCACCCCACGCACCGATACCGAACTCCTGCCCGTGCTGCTCGACCTGCTCGGCGCACACGTACCCGTCTCCACCTGGCCGACTCTGACCAAGTCCGCGCGCCGCGGGATCACTCGCGACATCGCAGCTCACGGAGTTCAGCTATGACGACGCGGGCCGAACGCTGACCATGAAGCTCGACACCGCTGTTCGCTCTCGTCGATCCGAGGCCGCACGGTGGTCGGGCGTGCAGCACCGCGGGGTCGTCAATGCCTACTACGTGAACACGGCTCCGAACCTCCATAAGCCGCCCCACGACTGCCGGTGCGCGTTGTCGCAACCAAGGGTCCAGCGGTCGAGCATTCGCGGGATCAGCTCGCTTGAGTGGTGACTCCTTGCGGCTGCGTGACTCTCAGGCGAGCCCGCTCTCGTTGATCATGGGCGGCGTACAGGTGGGTGAGCACCGCCCGGAAGGTCGGGTCCGCGATTCTCAGGCGCTGGACCTTCTTGTCGGGCTGCGAGTGGCAGGCGGCGTGCACGATCAGCTCGACGACGTCTGCTCCGTACGCACGTGCGAGCTCGGCCAGCGTGATCAGGGTGGGCAGTCGGCCTCCGGTCTCGAAGTTCGACATGGTGGCCGTCGACACCGGCACCAGCTTCTCCACGTCTTTGAGGCTCCATCCCAGGTCCTCGCGAACGGTCCGCAAAGCCTTTCCCAACGCGGTCGCGTACGGCTGTCGTTCCGGGAACTGGCCGAATGCGGTATCGACGTCGAGTCCCCGTTCCTCGGCGAGCTCGCGCAAGACCTCGTCGTCGACCAGCTGTAGTTGCGTGCGTGCCTTCGTGACGCTGCCCTTGGGCAGGCGGAAGTAGTCCTTGGCCGGGCACGCGTCGAGGTCGGTGCGCCGGGACAGCACGCCTGCCTTGGCGAACCTGGCGGCCTGCTTGCCCACGTCTGCGGTGGTGAGGCCGGTCAACCGCACGAGTCGGCCCGTCGTCAGCTGACGGCCGACTCGCGTGAGCAGCGCCGTCAGCACCAGGCCGCCCCTTCGGTTCCAGGTGAGCCGCGAGTCCTTCGGGACGTTGTCGATGATCTTCACGTGTCGCTCGCCGGTGAGGTGGGTTCCGTCGCGGGCATGCCGGCGCAGCGCATGGCCTCGATCAACCATGCGGCGTGGCGTTCGAGTGTGCGTGCCGCCGCGGACACCAGGACGACCATCACCTCGAACGCGCCTTCGCCGCGGAGAACGGAGATGGCCTTCTCGATCGCGGCAGCGTCCCGTGCCGCGAAAGCGGACACGACAGCGGAGGCGACCTTGACGTTCTCCTGCCACGCAAGGCGGTCCTCGGCGTCGACACCGCCGGGCAGCGCGAAAGACACCGGGATCTTGACCGGCGACATGAGCTGATCGCGTGGAACACCGTCGAGCAGGATCGATGCCATGAGGCTCGCCGCTGAGACGAGCACCCGTTCGTCCCCGTGCGTCACGATGAGCTCAAGCGCCCATTCAACACCCGTCGGCTGAGTCTGCAGCTGATGCCCGACCGCGCTGAGACCCCACTGGACACCGAGGTCACTGACGTTCCTCTGCTGGCGCCGGAACTCGTCGAAGACGATCTGCTCGAACCCGGACTGCGCCTGCTCGTGTGAGTCGAACCCGTCGTAGCTCATGAGAGCGAAGCCACTTCCTCGCCCGCGGAGACCTCGGCTCCAGCGTACGAGTCCTCTTCCCTCGGCCAAGGGAGGGTGTTCTCCGCCGCTCGCCAGGCGCGATCGCACTTGACGCACGTGGGCCAGCACCGCTCGCAGGCCGGCCAGACATCTGGCCCGACCACGACCTTCAGGCCGCACAGCGTGCGACCGACATCGTGAACAGCAAGCTCCTGAGGTATCGCATGACGGCCGCCGTCGTGCGGCTGCCATTTATAGCTGCGAGACATGTCCGATCACTCCCGCGAAACATGGAACGCGACCAAGCGCGTGTTGTCCGGCAGTGATCCACGGAAATCGATGTACTGGCGAAGAACCAGCACACGAATCAGCCGCAGATCTAGCAAGGATCCATCGACTGGGGCGTCTACCTGCCCGAACGTCCCGATGCCCTAATTGGGTGAAACAGAATTTCGCTGGGCTGAGCCGCCGATTTGTAGTTGATCCAAGCTAGGCTGCCTATGACTATGCGCCGGATCGTTCAGGGGAGATCGATGGCGACGCCGAGGAAAGCACTTGCGGCCCGCCGGAAAGCAGCGGGCTACACCCAGGAGCAGCTGGCGGAGCTCCTCGGCGTCAGCGTCGGCACGATCGGGCGCTGGGAACGCGGTGAGAACGTTCCGGAGCCGCTTCTGCAGCCGCGTCTGGCCAAGGCGATCGGGCTGACCACCAAGGAGGCTGCGGATCTACTTCTTCCCGCCAACGGTGACGACCCGGACCTGGACGATGCCGGTCGGGATCGCGTGCGCTGGGCCGTCGCCAACCCGGCCAAGGTCGACTTCGCCGCAGCAGCGGAGCTCCGCGATCGTGTCGCGGAGTTGAACCTCCGCTACGACAGTGAACGTTCGACCGCCTTGCTCGCCGAGGCCGGCCAGGCGCTCGGCGAAGCCCGGCTGTTGCTCGAACACGCCCAGAGGTACGGCGTCAGACGCGACCTGCTTGTGGCAGAGGCGGAAGCGTCGATCCTGATGGGCCAGCTCGTGTGGGACGTGTCCCAGCGGCGCGGCCACGACGAGTCCCACGGGCACTTCGCTTGTGCGACCAAGGCGGCACGGCAGATCAATGACCCGATCTTGGAAGGCGTTGCGCTTCTTCGAACCTCGTATCTCAAGCTGTACGGCAACAAGGATCCTCGCAGTGGACTAGCGCTCACCTTGTCCGCCGAAGACGCGGCACGAGGGCGCAGCCCGGTGCTCGCGGGACTTGCCAGCCTCCACGCTGCCGAGGCGCACGCGATGCGTGGCGAGCGCCGCGCATGCGACGACTCTCTCGGTCGCGCACAACAGCAGTTCGAGCGGACCTCGCCCGACGAGCCAGCCGCGGACATGTTCTCCGAAACTCACTATGACCGTCTGGCAGGTTCGTGCCACCTGCGCCTGAAGGACGCCAAGAAGGCAAAGCCAGCTCTGGAACGTGTCGCGGCCCAGTCCTCGTCCCGGTCGAAGTCGCGCAGCATCGTGCTGGCCAACCTCAGCGTGGCGCACCTGCTCGAACAGGACCTGCACACCGCGGCGGCGACGCTGCACCTCGCCATCGACCTGGTTGAGGGAACGTGGGGCGGCGGTGGCATCAACGTCGTGTTCGACGCCGCGCGGCAGATGCGCCCATGGCGGAAGGAACCTGTGGTAGATCAGGTGTACGACCGCCTGCTGACGGTGATGGCGGCAACGTAGAGAGGCTGCCCGTGACGCGCGACGACGCCAAGAACGAAGCTCGCCACCGCGTCTGGGACTTGCTGGCCGAACGAGGCGCCGCACCGCCCGACGTCCACGGCACCATCCCCAACTTCGCCGGGGCCGAGCATGCGGCCGCCAGGCTCGCTGAACTGGCGGTGTGGCAGGAAGCGCGCGTGGTGAAGGCGGTGCCGGACAAACCTCAGGCGCCAGTCCGGGTACTCGCTCTCGAACAAGGCAAGCTGCTCTACGTGGCGGTGCCCAAGATCGCTGCCGAGAAGCCGTTCTACGAGCTCGATCCCTCCACGCTGGCCGTCGCGCCGGCAGAAGCGGCAGTGCCCAAGCTCGCCGCGGCCTTCGCGAGAACCGTCGACACCGACGACATGCCACACGTCGATCTCGTCGTGTGCGGTTCCGTCGCCGTCAACCGGCACGGTGCCCGGCTCGGCAAGGGCGCCGGCTACAGCGACATCGAGGTCGCTCTGCTGCAGGAGGCAGGCCTCATCAGCCAGACGACCACCATCGTCACCACAGTCCACGACCTCCAGATCGTCGAGGGAGACCTGCCGGAAACCGACCACGACTTCTCGGTCGACTCGATCGTCACTCCGACCCAGGTGATCGAGTGCGGCCCGCCGCGACGGCCCGCCGGCATCGTGTGGTCGAAGCTGGATCCGGCCAAGATCGCGGCGATCCCGGCCCTCGCTACCCGAGCGGGTCGGCGCCACTTCGAGCGATGAACTCGCCGGTGGCCGAACACTGTCACCGTCTCACCCGGTACCGCGGTGGCCAAGTCGGCGTCCGCATACCCGTCGCCGGGTCGCAGTGCTGCGGGCGTTGGCGATTCGGGCGGCAGACAGCGTCGCTTTCAAGTTCGGATATCTCGACCTTTCAGCTCGTCTTGTCGATCTGATCCGACACTCAGCCGCGGAGGCCGACGACCCCCTCCTGGTCGCCGCGGCCGAGTACGTCCGCACCGAGACGTTCTTCGCCGACGGCGACCTCGGTAGTACTGGAAGGGCTCTGCTCAAGGCAGCTGACGAGGTCGGCCGCCTGCGGAACGGTGATCCGCACACCGCGGCCGCGTATAGATCCCTGCACATGAGGGCGGCTGTGGTGGCCGGCCGAACCAGTGCGAGCAGCGCGGCCGCCGAGCATCTACGAGAAGCTCGGCGAGCAGCCGAGGCCGCGCAGGAGAGGATCTACCGCGGCACTGCTTTCGGTTCGCACTCCATGCGCATCCACGAACTGGCGGTCGCCGCCGAGCTCGGCGATCCAGCGGGGATCGAGCGCGCGGCCACCTGGCACCCACCGAACGAGGTTCGCGCGGAGCGCCGATCCCACTACTTCATCGACCTGGGCAGCGCTCAACTCGACCTGGGCCGTCTCGACGACGCTCACGAGTCCATCGAACTGGCCCGCGACGCCGCTCCTCAACACGCCCGCGAACACCCGCGGGCCAAGCGCGCCCTCGCAGCGCTTCTTCGGCGTCGGCCGGGGAACAGCAGGGTGGTCGAGCTGGCGGCGTGGGCGGGCGCGCGAGGGATCTGAGCGCCGGCTACGCCGTCAGCAACGCGGGAAGTTCGTCCAACGAATCGATCACCCAGTCGGCGTCCCGCCGTACCAATGGATCGTCTGCCCATAGATGTCCCCAAGGCCCGCGTCGGATGAGCGCTGTTCGCAGTCCCGCGGCCTTCGCGGGAACGATATCGTTGTCCCGGTGATCGCCGACGTACACGATCTCGCCACCGGCTCCTGGCGCAACGTCGATCACACGGTCGAAGAAGGCCGGCGCGGGCTTGGCGACGCCCCATTCACCTGAGGTCGAGACGTAGTCCGCCGGCAGTCCGAGTCCGCGGAGCAGATCAGCGGCACGTGCCGTCTGGTTGCCGACGATCCCCACCCACAGGCCCAGGTCACGAAGCGCCCCGAGGCCCGACCGGACATCCGGGTAGAGGTCGGACTCACCGATGTGCTCGCCCTGTCCCGCGTCCTCGCGGAGCTGCCGCTCGCGTGCCACGTCGAAGCCGGGCCGGAAGTACTGGAACGTCTCCGCGTTGTCCCTGCCGGCCGCGGTCACCGCGCCCAACACCGTGGAGAACGTGTGGCGCGACACGCCGATCCAGTCGGCCCACGCACCCCACTCACGCGAATCATCCAGCAGCGTCTCGCCCACATCGAACACGACAGCAGTGACCACGCACTTACGTATACGGCATCGAGATCGGCGGTGTGCGGTGGTCTGGCGGCCGCACAGTCGCAGAGGTGCCCGACGTGATCATGATTTCTGCGGATTCAACCACCCGATCGGGTCGGATCGGATGCCGGATCGGTCGTCCCAGGTAGCACCGGCGCATGGCCGATTCCCGGCAGATCCACGCGCGATTCGTGGGCTGGTGGGGCGTGGTGTGCGGAGGTTGGCTTCAGATCCGTCCGAGTGGACAGACCACCAGTCATCGCAAGGAAACCCGCATGTTGTCGTCACACGCATCCACGGCTCGAAGCCGCGAGTTCGGACTTGGCCTGCGCGCGGCGATCAGCCACGCGCAGTTCAACGGGCGTGGGATCGCTGAGCTTCTCGGCTGGGACCCATCGAAGATCTCGAACCTGATGCACGGCAAGGTCACAGCCAGCCCAACCGACCTCGCCCTGCTGCTTGGTATCTGCCGCGTTACACCTGCCGAACGCGACCGGCTGCTCGCTCTCGCCGACAACATGTTCTCCGGAAGCTGGTTGCAGCGACACGAGGCCGGGATGCCCGCTCCCGCGGTCGTCGACCACCTCGCGATCGCCGAGATGTTGGTCAGCTGGCACAACCACGTGATGCCGCTGTTCCTGCAGACGCCCGCCTACATGCGTGCGTTGATCGCTGCTTCCCCTCGGGTGACCGCCGCCGAGCTGGAGAACTGCATGCAAGCGCAGGCGAAAGTGCGTGAGCACCCTAGATGGATCGACATCGCAGGTAGCTACTACCTGCACGAGTCGGCGCTGCGCCTGCCTGTCGGCGGAAGTGAAGTTCACGCTGAACAGATCCACCACCTTCTGCAGATGGCAGTGCGTCCGAAGGTCCAGATTCGAGTGGTGCCCGCCGCCCATGGGGCCCATGCCGGCGTGTGCGGATCGTTTACCTGGCTGACCTTCGAGACGTACGCGCCGTTGGTCTACGTGGAGCGCGAGAACTCCACCCTCGTCCTCGAAGGCGAAGCTGCTCTCGACTACCGGTCGACCATCCGCGCCCTCCACGAGTCCAGTATGGACGAACGGGAGTCGAGAGTGTTCGTGGCGCAGCTCGGAGAGGAACTGTCCGCGGACGACCACACCGGGATAAGGACCGAGCAGCGCAGGCGGTACGAGCGGGCCCAGGATTGGGCCTGACATCGCCTCTCAGCGCGGCCCGCCGTGATTGCGCAGCCGTAGCACGTGGAACGGAACGAGTTGGTCGACCAGATGCACCTTGGCGGGTCGACCGTCGGCGTAGCCGATCTCGTAGTTGACAACGCCGAGCCAGTCGCCCTCGACACTGGGGAAGCGGCCGTGCAGCCGTCCCTTCACCGTGCCGGTCAGGTCTAGACCGGTTGCGATGACATGCCTCTGGGCGCCGGGTGCGCGCGGGAAAAGGCGGTCCAGCTGAACCGAGACGCCTGTGACAACGGCCCTCCGGCCGTGCACGCTGTCGCCCTCCCAGACGGTGAAGGCACTACTGAGCATGATCACCGCAGCCAACTGCGAAAGTCGCCTGGGACCGACTCCGGACGAGTTCGACGTAACGCTCCTCGGACAGCTCGGCGCGGTCGGGAGCGGCCGTGGTGGAGACGAGTCGCCAGCAGTGGTCGGCGCTCTCGGCCGCGCAGGCGAGACAGCTGATGCGAGCCTCACCGTCGTGCACGATCGCCCGGAACCGGGAGTGACCGAGGGTGTGCCGGCCGAGCTTGCACCTCGCAGGCAAGAGCGCGACCGGCTGGCCGGTGGAGTCGTACCTGAACGTGAGCCTGCCGTCCATTCGGGACGGTCCGAGAGCCTGCCGATCCATGAGGCGAGAACCTATCACCGTCATCGCACGTATGTTCGATTGGACGTGTGCGGCGCATCTGTGAGCGCGGTCAAGTGCGCCTTCCGGTGCACCCCCGCGCAACCCGACCGATCTAGCCGAGCTGCCTGCCGGTGCCGTGCCGGTCGCGATGAGCGCCCGCCCGACGCACTCCGTGGCCAAGGAACAATGTTCTCCGCCTCTCGCCATGCGCGGTCGCACTCGGTGCACGTAGGCCGACATCGTTCACAGTCGGACCATACGTCCGGTCCGATCGTGATTTGCAGACCGCACAGTGTGCGGTTGACATCGCGAATATCAAGCCTTAAGTGTCGCGTAGCGGCGACCGTCATGCGACTGCCACTTGTATCTACGAGGCATCTCTGGCCGCTCCCGCGAAACTGGACCATGAGCAAAGACATGGTTGCCTGCCAGTGATACACAGAAATCTATGCACCAGCGAAGTGTCCTTATGCAAATCGGTCCGACGTACAGCATGAAACGGGCCAGACGGCACATCTACCAACGTAAACAATCAGATGCACCGATCGGGTGAAATCGAAGTTATCTGAACTGAATGGCCAATTTGCAGTTGACGCAAGCTAGGGTGTCTGTGGCTGTGCTTCGGATGGTGCGGGGGATTCATGACGACACCCAGGAGAGCGCTTGCGGCTCGCCGGCAAGCTGCGGGTTACACCCAGGAGCGGTTGGCGGAGCTCCTGGAGGTCGGCATCGGCGCTGTCGGCCGCTGGGAACGCGGCGAGAACAGTCCAGGACCGCTCGTGCAGTTGCGACTAGCGAGAGCGCTCGGGCTGTCCGCTAAGGAACTGGCCGATATCCTGCTCGTGTCCGACCATGTCGATCCGAACCCGAATGCCTCTGGTCAGGATCGCGGGCAGTGGACCCTGGCTGAGTTTCCCGAGTCCCTCACCTCGACCGCGGGGCCGCCGCAGCGGTCTGCGGATCAGGTTGATCTGGATGATGCACCTGGTCCTGTGATCGCCGAAAACGTCCGTCGGAGCCAGGAGAAGTGGCTTCGGGTCCGTCGCGCTGTGGGCACGCGAGGGCGTGAACTGGCCGAACTGGCCGCATGGCTGTACCCGGTGACCATGAGGGCGCCCGGCGGCCATGTGTTGACCGGCTCGGGCTGGCTACTGGACACACCCGTCGAGCTGGACTCGGTACGGCTGAAGTTCTCCGACACCGCGCGCCCGGTGCCGAAGCTGGAGCCTGTGGACCACGTTCTGCCGCTCACGGCTCGCGGTGAGCGCTATGCCGGCTACAGCCGCGCCGTTCGAGACCTCGTACGGCCCCGGCTGCTGGAGAACCGGCTCAGCTACCGGCTGTTGGGGGTGTCCCAGAGCGATGGACTCGAGCTCACCTTCGGGACCACCACCTTCTTCGAGGTGCTCGACTTCAGAGAATGTCTTGCTCACGAGTTCAAGGCTGCCTGGCTGGCATCAGGTGGGTCGGTCCCGGACTGGAGCGCACTACCGCTGCGCTCGGCGATCAGCGACCCGTTCGACCCCGCTCGAATCTTGATGTCACCTGGCATCAGCACTGTGACGATCCGCAGGGACCGGCGGGGAGAGCACCGGTTCATGATGCACCAGCGCGACGGCCGTGCCGTTGCCGACGGCGGCGGCATGTGCACCGTCATGCCCGCTGGAGAATTCCAGCCCTCATCGCTCGCCGCGGCTGACGTTCACAACGACTTCTCCCTGTGGCGCAACATCATGCGGGAGTACTCCGAGGAGTTCCTCGGGAACCCCGAACATGACGGGGCCGGGCCCAGCTCCATCGACTACGCCGGGCAGGAGCCGTTCCGCTCCTTTGAGCAGGCTCGCGCAGACGGCCGGTTCCGGCTCTGGCACTACGGCTTGGCCATGAACGCTCTTACCCTGGGGGCTGGCCAATGCACCGTTGCCGTGGTCGATGACGAGATCTTCGACCGTTTGTTCACCGGCTTGGTGACGACCAACGATGAAGGACACGTCGTCGGTGAAGGCGGTCGGTCCGACATGCCCTTCACCGGCGAAGCGATCGACCGGCTCGAGCCGCGTCTGTCCGCCAGCTCTTTGACCTTGCTGCGCCTGGCGTGGCGTGATCGCCATCTCCTGCTCCACTGAGCAGCGTGAGGATGGCGGCACGGCATGTGCGATGTGAGCCAGCGCGATGAAGGGATAGCATCAAAGGTGGTGAGGAGGCATGCGGGCAAAGCCCGACGGGGGTGAGCTGCCGGGCTGATGCTGGTGGCCCCTGAGTCCGTGTGCGTACTGGATCTGATGTGTTCATGCCGGCAGTGCAGAGTGGTGCCGGCGGCCTCGTCGGGAGCGCGTGCAGTGGGCCCCGGCTGAGTTGATCGAGTCCCTCACCCTGACCGTGAAGTCGTCGCGGCGGGTGGGCTGGGCCGAGGTCAAACAGGTCAAGTTGATGACGAGCGCTTTGGCTGCCAGCGAGAACCTCTACGGCGGAGGTATGGCCGGGGAAGCAGGGGCCGCACATCTGCGATGGGCCGGCCGTCTGCTGGGTGCCCGAGCCAGCACCGCTGTTGAAGCTGGCATGTTCGAAGCTGTCGGCAACCTCGCCGGCGTGGTGGCGTTCTCGGCTTTCGACGTTGGAGACCACGAGGCAGCCGCTCGATGCTTTCGCTTCGGTCTGTGGTGCTCCGAGCAAGGCGGCTCGTGGGAGCTGCGTGCCGCAATCCTCGCCGACATGGCACGCCAGGCGATTTATCTGGGGAATTGGGACGAGGCGTTGTCCCTGATCGAGTTCGCCCAGGTGCGAGCTGACCGGTTGACCGCCACCGCGCGTGCCATGATCGGTGTGGTCCGGGCTCGGTTGCTGGCGGTGCTGGGCCGTCACGGTGAAGCGCGAGCCGAAGTCGGCCGCGCGGACGCCTGCTTTGCCCAGCGCCAACCGGAGATCGACCCGCCCTGGCTGGTCTACTACGACGAGGCTGAGCACGCAGGCAGTAGCGCGCAGGCGCTGATTCCGCTCGCCGTAGCGGACAAACAGCCAGGGGATGCCGCCGAACGACTCGTCTCCGCGATTCGTGCGCACAGCGACGCCTATCCGCGCTCTCGGGCGTTTTCACGGGCGCGCCTGGCCACCTTGCACATGACGATCGGGGATCCGCGTGAAGCCGTTCTCCTCGGACGGCAGGTCGTCGATGATGCCGCGATGTTGCACTCACGTCGGATGGACCAGGAGCTCGCGAAGCTGGTGCGAGCGAGTCGACAACACCGTGCGATACCCGAAGTGGCCGAGTTCTCGGCACTCGTGAAGTCCGGCACCACCGATGTCTGAAGTGGACACGAGTCCGGCTCTGGCCGGAGACCCGCGTGATGTGCTGGCGGTGGCGGCCGAGAAAGCCGGGGTGCCCGCCGCGGAAGTGACCCTGATCCGTGACGGCGCGAACGTCATCTACGAGTTGACCGGCGGTGTCGTGGCTCGTGTGGGCCCTGCAGGCTCGACGCCGGCTGCCGCCCGGCAGATCCAGGCGTCGCGTTGGCTGGCTGATGCCGGGATCACGGTCGTCCGCGCCGTCGACGACATCGACCAGCCGACGGTGGTGGGAACTCGACCCGTGACGTGGTGGGTACAGCTACCTGACCACCGCCACGCCACACCAGGGGAACTGGGCGCGGTTCTGAGGCGCCTGCACGCGCTGGACGTGCCGCAGTCGCCGTCGTTCGCCGTCGTCGACCCGTTCGAGGGACTGCACGAAGCGATCGACGGCGGTACCACCTTGCCGGAGGACGACCGAGCCTGGCTACGAAATCTCGTGAAGCGGTTGCACGGCGAGTACTCGGCGCTGGTTCCGGGCCTGTCTCGTTGCGTCATTCACGGGGATGCGTGGCAGGGCAACGTTGTCGTGCCCACGGCGGGTGGCGACCCCGTGCTGCTGGATCTCGACCACGTCGGAATCGGGCCTCGGGAGTGGGACCTGGTCTCCTTGGCCGTCGACCACACCGACTTCGCCCGGCTCACGGACTCGGACTACCGGGCTTTCGTGGACGCCTACGGCGGTTATGACATGACCGCGTGGTCTGGCTACCGCACCCTGGCGACCATCAGAGAACTGCGCTGGACCGCCTTCGTCCTCGGCAAAGCCAAAACCAGCACGGAGGCAGCCGAACAGGTCCGGCATCGGGTGGCATGCCTGCGCGGCGAAATCGAACAGCCCTGGTCATGGTCGGCGTTCTGAGTCGCTCGGGTTGTTCCCCACTCCCCAGCAGTCTCCCCCCACGATAGGAACCGGTACCGCTGCCGTGGATACCGAACCCGACACTCTGATCGCTTGCAGATGCGTCCTCGCGTCGCCGGTGTTGTCGGCGGCGATGACGAGCATGGCGCACGCGTCGTTGAGAAGCGGTCCTCCCCATCGCGCCGATCCAGTTCATCCCTCCGATTCTACAGTGGATAGATGTGCTGTCTTTGTGTTCCGATGAGTAGGAGGCCTTCTACGGCAACGGTTCGCTTCCCGCCGCGGTCACGCCGCGATCGGCGACAAAGGAGCCTCGCCCTGGCTGTTCCCCGGAGGACAACCCGGCCGCCCCATCAGCTCCTACCAACTCGGCCAACGACTCCGCCAACTCGGACTGCAGCCAGGACAAGCACGATCCACCGCCCTGTTCCAACTCGCCACGGACCTGCCCGCTGCCATCCTCGCCAAGATGCTCGGCATCCACATCACCGTCGCGGTCGCCTGGCAACGCGCCAGCAGCGGCGACTGGACGAGCTACGCGGCAGAAGTCAGCCACCGCAGCAACAGCCCGCAAGCAGCGTTCACGGATTCCATTGCTGATGCCTGCGATCGATAAGCTCTGGCGATAAGTCCTGCCAACCGCACGCTGAGCGCAGACGTGATCGCGGCACTGACATACTGGCCAAGCGCCATTGTCCCTGGCCAGAATTTCCCGCCGAAGCCGGTAGATCTCACCGCCCTGGTCCCCTTCTTCAACGATATGTTGCAGGACCTTCCGTGGTGGAATCGCGACTGGAAAGTCGCCCACATCGAGCCCGGCATCCCCTTGGAGATCGCAGGCGATCACGATCGCTCCAACACCAGGTTCACCGAGGTATCCGTGCCAGGCACCGTCAGCTCCGACAGCGGTGACACCTTGCCGTTCGTCGCGAAGGTCAGGTTTGAGAGCGACCAACTGATCCGATTCCAACCCAAGATCGGCGACATAGTTATCGGTCCCGCACAGGCACCCGCTGGCCAGCTGGAACCTCATCCGTTCGCAAAGGTGTTCACCAGGCTGATGAACCTGCGCGGCATCCCAGTCAAGGACATGGCAATGGACACCGCTCGATCGATGTCGACCATCCACATGCTTCGCAGCGGACGCCTGAACCCGCACCCGGTTCTCGCCAAGGAGATCGCTACGGTCCTGCACATGTCCCCCGAGGACATCACGGCAATCGCTGGACTCGACGATAACGTCAACTGATGCGGAGAGCCCGAAACCCATGGTCCGTTGACTGCCAATCCGAGGCATTCAGACAGTTGCGATATCTGACCTCGCCAGAGCGGCTGCGCCTGGACCAGCTCGTCGATCATGTCCGCCAACACCACCAGCGGCGAGACGAACGCCGACCGACCGATGCGGCGCCGGCCGTCGGCTACGACTCGGCGGACCTGCGGGAGCTGTTCGGCTGGCAACCTGGGTTCCGCGGATGACCACGGCACCCGTGCAGAAGAAGCCAAGCAATCGACCATCACCAACAGCTCCTTCCAGCTCGACGACGGACACAACGCGCCGTGCGGACGCATGGCCGCAGACTCAGCTGCACGGCGACGAGCTCGCGCAACTGGCCTATGACCTGCCGGTCGGAGATCAGCACCCGGACAAGCGGCAGTCCCGCCGCAATGGAGTGACGCGGCTGCTGATGTGGCTGGAGTCCTGGCCGGGCGCGACCTGGCAGGCGCGATGGGAGGCCAGCGGCGCCGAATCGTACGGCAAAGGCTGGCGTGACGCGGGCGTCGACGCGCTTGTCGCGGCGGAGGCAATGAGCCAGTTCAACGCCCGCAGGCTGTTTACGCTCGGCATGAGCTGCCTGATCAGCCTGCGCGTGCTGCGGCCCGGCTACGACTGGATGATCACCAACCACTTCTCCGACACCTACCGACACGTCCAGGCGGCGACCGACCCGGAGTTCTTCGCCGAGATCGACGCCACGGCGGAGCGAGACGGCGTCCGCGAACGCGTCCGAGTCGATGCGCTCAACCACCTCACCCGCGTCGTGATGCATACCGGCCGTGGCCCCCGCGAGCTGACACCAGACGATCTGCACGAATGCCACGCCGCACTGCGCGCCTCTGGACGCAACGGCGACTCGGTCGGCCTGGCATGGGACCTGTTGCGCTCGCACAACGTGTTCCCGCCCGGAACACCGACGATGCGTGCCGCTCGCCACCGCGGGCAGCTCAGCGTCGAGGACCTCGTCGACCGCCACGAGCTGCGTAGCGAACCGGTGCGGGCCTTGCTGATTCGCTACCTGCGCGAACGTGCTGCCGAGATGGACCACGTGTCTCTGCGTAGCCTCGTTGGCCTGCTCGCTGGTGTGTTCTGGAAGGACATCGAAGAGCACGACCCCGGCCTGGACATGATCGACCTCCCGCCAGAGGTCGCCGCCGCGTGGAAGGAACGGGCTGGATTCAAGCGCCGAAGCTCCAGCAAGGGGCAACCCCGCGCGGACCGGTACAGCGTCTTCTTCGCCGTTCGCGCGCTCTATCTCGACATCGCGCACTGGGTCTTTCGCTGCCCGATCCGCGACGAAGACGTCCGCGGCGCCATGAAGCACCAGCGGCAACGCCGCGCTCGCATGCACCAGCGCACCCGCACCCTCGCGCCGTTGCTGCCCGACCTCGTCACCAGTGTCGAGCGGCAGCTGGAACAGGTGGAGAAACTGCTCGCCGCGGCATCGGACGCGGCGGTCGGCGACGAATTCGGCGTCGACGGCACAAAGTTCCGCCGTGTCCAGGTTGCCGCCGACGCCCGCACAGGCAACCAGCGCGGAGCCTGCCGGGTACGCGTGGAACGCTGCGACACAGGTGAGCACATCGACGTCGAGCGCGCCGAAGACGAAGCGTTCTGGACCTGGGCAGTCGTGGAAACCCTTCGGCACACCGGGATTCGGCACGAAGAGATGCTGGAGCTGACTCACCTCGCGCTGACCACGCACACTCTGCCCGACACCGGCGAGGTCGTGCCGCTCTTGCAGATCGCACCGTCCAAACTCGACCAAGAGCGCGTGCTGCTGGTCGCCCCAGAGCTGGCCCACGTCCTCGCGCGCATCGTGTACCGGGTCCGCGCCGGCAACGAACGGGTTCCGCTGGTAGCGCGCTACGACCCGTACGAGCGTGTGACCAGCGCGCCACTACCGCACCTGTTCCAGCGCCGCCATGGCGCCGAGATCCGCGTCATGAGCGCGGCGACTACCCACCGCCTGCTCAAGCTCGCCATCCAACGCGCCGAGCTGGTCGGCCCCGACGGAAACCTGCTCAGCTACACGCCACACGACTTCAGGCGGATCTTCGCCACTGAAGCCGTCTCCGCCGGTCTGCCGGTGCACATCGCCGCAAAACTGCTTGGACACAACGACCTGAACACGACCCAGACCTACGTCGCCGTCTACAACGACGACGTCCTGCGTCACCACCGCTCGTTCATCACACGCCGCCGAGCGCTGCGCCCTGGTGGCGAATACCGCGACCCGACAAGCCCAAGAATGGGCGGAGTTCGAACAGGTCTACAACCGACGGGCCCGGCGCAGCCGCGGTGGGCGGAACAAGCCCAACCCGCCGGAAATGTGGGTGTGGTCGCCCGAACCCGCCCACGAACCTCTGATCCCCAAGTAGATGTTCGACGCGGTGAACGCCACCAGCGACCAGCGCAAGGGGTCGCGCGACGGCGCCGAGCCCAACACCCACCGCTACACCAAGCGCACGTACCTGTTTCGAAGTCGCGTGGTGCGCGACTGCGGCCGACGCATGATGGGGTACCGCCACAAGCTGAGATACACGTACTACCGCTGCTGGCCGACCAACAACAACCGGGGCCGTCCCGACAAGCACGCCGGGCACCCCCGCACTGTCTACGTGCGCGAAGAAGCGATCATGACGGCGGTCGAGCACGCATACAGCGAGTTCCTCTTCCACCCAGGCCGGCGCACCCTGCTCACCCAGGACATCGACCAGGCCGAACAGCAGGCAAACCGACAGCGCTCCGACGAACGGGCCCGCCTACAGCGCCACGCCGCCGACCTGGCACGCCGACAGGACAACCTGCTCAGACAAGCCGAGAGCGCCGAACCCGACGACCCGTTTTCACCCTCGGGCTACGTCAGCGCTACAACGACCTGCAGACGGAACGACGTCTCGTTCTCGACCAAGTCGTCGAACTCGACACCCAGGACATCACACAGACCCGACGACCGGACGAGACCGACCTGGATCTGCTGGACACACTCCCCCACCTGGCGCTCAACCTGCGCCGGGCACCGGAGGACCTGCAACGACGCCTGTACGAGCTGACCCAGCTGAAGATCGAGATTCACCACCAGACCCGCGAAGCCACCCTGGTGATCACATTGCCCGAAGACGACGTTCCTGCGGTCGCCGCCGCCGCGACCGCGCTACGGCAATCGGACGATCCACCTCAGACGCACGTCATACCAGCAAACCCGCAGGTAGACGTCAGTGTGAATGCAGTTCGTGCCCCCGGTGCGACTCGAACGCACACTGGACGGATTTGAGTCCGCCGCCTCCCCGGTTCGGCTGCTGGTGCCGCGGCCTCCGGCCAGCACGCGGTACGTGGACGCGGAGTCCGACTCCCATCCACGCCTCACAGGCAACTTGTCGCAGAGCGCCTCGAACGCCCGTCACCGCCGCATAAGATCGGCCGGTGACCACGACGCCCGCCGAAGTCGTCCTGACCAGCCGTGGCTCGGCCAGGGTCCAGAAGGTGCTCGCCGGAGCCTCGATCATCGCCGCCGTGGCGGGCGGTGTCGCGTTCGCCCTGTCGGACCTGCCGTGGTGGGGCCTCGCCCTGTGCGAGCTGGGCATGCTCGTGGTCGTGCTGCTCATGATGGCGTTGTGGTCGTCGGCATCGGCGAACGCGCAGGAGACCACCGCCTTGCGCGCCACGGGCAGGACCGTGCTCGCCGACGTCCTGGACAGCGAGGCGCACGACGACGGCGAGTCGACCTCACACCGGCTGACCTTGTGGATCCCGCTGGGGGACAGTGGTTTCGAGGCGAGCCACTGGTGCCACCACTTCGACGGCCAGCAGCAGTTCCAGGTCCTCATCGACCCCGCCACCCGCACCTGGGGCGTCATGCACTAGCGGTCGACTCCCGCACCACCAACGAGGTCGCGAGCTCGATGTGCAACGCCTCCGGCCGGTGACCGTCGAGCATCCGCATCAGTTGCGTGACGGCGATGCTCCCCATCTCCTGCAACGGTTGCCGCACGGTGGTGAGCGGCGGATCGGTCGCCTCGCTCAGGTCGATGTCGTCGAACCCCACGACCGACAGGTCCTGCGGCACCTTCAGCCCGAGTGACCGCGCGGCCTGCATCGTGCCGACCGCCACCTTGTCGCTGAAGCACACGACCGCCGTCGGCCGCGGTTGCGGCGCGAGCAGTTCCAGCGCCGCCCGGCGGCCCTCCGCGGTCGTGGGTTCGATGCACCGCAACCGGTCCGGCGTCAGCAGCACGCCCGCCTGGGCCAGTGCGGACCGGTGACCGGCGAGCCGCGCGTCGCCGGCCAGCCACTCCGACGGACCGGCGATCACCGCGATGTCCCGGTGGCCCAGCGAGATCAGGTGGTCGGCCACCGCGCGGGCGCCGGACGAGTGGGCGGCGGAGACCGAGGCGATGTCCGGCGGCGGTGGCGTGCGCGGGTCGACGACGACGAACGGGAAACCGGCCTGGGCCAGCGCGACGAGCTCGTCGCCCTCCTCCGGCGGCAGGATGAGGATCGCGCCGTGCACGTCCTCCTGGCCGGGCAGGCCGCGCAACGCCTCGGTGTGCTGCGCCGACTCCCCCGCGTCCAGCAGCAGGCGCACGCCGTGGAGCTTCAGGGTCTCCGCGACCGAGGAGACGATCAGGCCGAAGTAGTCGGTGAGGACGTACGGGCAGCGCACGTAGACGGTCCGTTGCCGGGTGTCCTGCTTGCGGCGTTCGAGCGCCTGGAGCACCAGGTCGCGGGTCCGCGGGGCCACGTTCACGTGGTCGTTCAGCACGCGCGAGACGGTCGCGATCGACACGCCGGTCTCCGCGGCGATGTCCCGGAGGCTGGCCCGGTGTTTCATCGAGCCGGAAGCACGTTCCACCTGGTCACTGTACCGGAACTGAAGCAAGCCATTGACCGCCACCACGCCGAGGTGTTTCATCCTGGAAGCAGACGTTTCAAGATGATGAACTCCTGTTACAAGGACGGCGATGAGAACAACCGCGATCGTGGCTCTGGTGCTCGGCCTGACCGCCGTGCCGACCGCCGAGGCGTCCGGCACGCCGGAGGCACGGGTGTGGGTGACCAGCCCGGACCGGGCCGAGCTGCTGCACGAACGCCCGCGCGTCGCGTTCGGCACCGCCACCTCCACGCACCCGACGATCGTGGTGGACCCCGGCCGCCAACATCAGACGGTCGACGGCTTCGGCGCGTCGATCACGGACTCGAGTGCCGAGGTGCTCTCGAACCTCGCGCCCGCAGTGCGCGCCGAGACGATGCGCAGGTTGTTCGACCCGAAGAGCGGCATCGGCGTGAGCTTCCTGCGCCAGCCGGTCGGGTCCTCTGACTTCACCGCCGCGGCCGAGCACTACACCTACGACGACGTGCCGGCCGGGCAGACCGACTTCGCGCTGCGGCACTTCAGCGTCCGCCACGACGAGGCGAAGATCCTCCCGTTGCTGCGTGAAGCGAAGCGGCTCAACCCGCGGCTGAAGGTCATGGCCACGCCGTGGAGCCCGCCGGCGTGGATGAAGGACAACGACTCGCTCGTCGGCGGTCGCCTCAAGGACGACCCGCGGATCCACGACGCCTACGCGCGGTACCTGGTGAAGTTCGTGCAGGCCTACGCGCGGGCGGGTGTGCCGGTCGACTTCCTGTCCGTGCAGAACGAACCGCAGAACCGCAAGCCGGACGCCTACCCCGGCACCGACATGCCCGTCGCCGACCAGCTGACAGTGATCGAGGCGCTCGGCCCGAAGCTCCGCGTCGCCAGCCCGCGCACGAAGATCCTCGCCTACGACCACAACTGGGCCACGCACCCCAACGACGGCACGGCGGAAGCCGACTACCCGTACCAGGTTCTGCGAGACAAAGCCGCGAGGTGGGTCGCCGGCACCGCCTTCCACTGCTACTACGGCGACCCGAGCGCGCAGAACGCGCTGCACAACGCCTTCCCGGACAAGAGCATCTGGTTCACCGAGTGCTCCGGCTCGAAGGGCGCCACCGACCCGCCCGCCAAGGTCTTCAGCGACACGCTGCGCTGGCACGCCCGCAACGTCGTGCTCGGCACCACCCGCAACTGGGCCCGCAGCGCGGTCAACTGGAACATCGCGCTGAACAGCACCGGCGGCCCGCACAACGGCGGCTGCGGCACGTGCACCGGCCTGGTGACGGTGCAGCCGGACGGTTCGGTCACCACCGACGCCGAGTACTACACGATCGGTCACCTCTCGAAGTTCGTGCAGCCGGGCGCGCGCCGCATCGCCAGCACGTCGTTCGGCACCACCGGCTGGAACGGCCAGGTCATGGACGTGGCGTTCCGCAACCCGGACGGCTCCACCGCCCTGGTGGTGCACAACGAGAACGACGACCCGCGCACGTTCGCCGTCAACGTCGGCGACCGCACGTTCGAGTACACCCTGCCCGGCGGCGCACTGGCCACGTTCACCTGGCCCGCCCACCACAGGCTCAAGACGAGGCTCGACCTCGTCCCGCTCACCGGCGCCACCGCCACGGCTTCGCTGGGCACGGGCGCCGCACTGGCCGTGGACGACGACGCCTCGACCCGCTGGTCCAGCGGCGCCGCCCAGGCCCAGGGCCAGTTCCTCCAGGTCGACCTGGGCCGCAACCGCGACTTCCGCCGGGTCGCGATCGACAGCGGCGGCAACCTGGGCGACTACGCCCGCACCTGGCAGCTGGACGTGAGCCGCGACGGCACGACCTGGCGCACCGTCGCAAATGGACAGAGCACGGGCCAGCTGACGACCATCGACGTCCGCACGAGCGCACGTTTCCTGCGGATCACCGCCACCGGTGCCGCGAGCAACTGGTGGAGCATCGCCGACATCCGGCTGTACGAGTGAGTCCGGGCGCCCGAACCCCTGCAAGGAGGGCCAATGTCCCCTGGAACACGCCGTTGGCGCAGTGCCGCCCTCGTCTCGGCCGTCGTGGCCGTGACGGCGGGCACGTACCTCGCCACCCCGGCAACCGCGGCGACCACCGCGAACGTCTGGCTGACCACCGCCGACCGCACGAACCTCCTGCGCCAGCAGGCGGGCGTGGCGTTCGGCAGCGGCGGCAGCGGCCCGGTGATCACCGTCAACCCGAACACCACCTACCAGTCCATGGTCGGGTTCGGTGCGTCGTTCACCGACTCGGCCGCGTGGAACGTCTTCAACTCGCCACGCCGTGACGAGATCATGAACAACCTGTTCAACCCGGGCAGCGGCATCGGCCTGAGCTTCCTGCGCCAGCCGATCGGCGCCTCGGACTTCTCGCGCAGCTTCTACACCTACGACGACGGCGCGGCGGACCCCACGCTCGCCCGGTTCTCCACCGCCCGCGACAACGCCTACGTCCTGCCGCTCATCCGGCAGGCGAAGGCGCTGAACCCGCAGCTCAGCATCATGGCCACGCCGTGGAGCGCCCCGGCGTGGATGAAGAACAACAACAGCCTCATCCAGGGCTCGCTGAACGACAGCCGGATCGGCGTCTACGCCGACTACCTGGTCAAGTTCACCCAGGCCTACCAGGCCGCGGGCGCGCCGATCGACTACCTGAGCGTCCAGAACGAGCCGAACTTCGAACCACCCGGCTACCCCGGCATGCGGATGTCCGCGCAGCAGCAGGTCAACGTCATCAACACGCTGGTCCCGAAGCTGCGCGCGGCCGGCCAGCAGGCCCGCCTGCTCGGCTACGACCACAACTGGGACGACACCACCTACCCGCAGACCGTGAACAACGGCGCCGGCACCAACGTCATCGGCTCCGCCTGGCACTGCTACGGCGGCAACCCGGGTGGACAGTCGGTGGTGAAGAACAACCAGCCGGGCAAGGACATCTTCTTCACCGAGTGCTCCGGCACCCGCTCGGCCACCGACGCGGCGACGTTCCGCGACACGTTGCGCTGGCAGGGCACGAACCTCGCGATCGGCGCCACCCGCAACCACGCCCGCACGGTCGCGCTGTGGAACCTGGCGCTCGACCAGAACAACGGCCCGGTCATCGGCAGCTGCACCAACTGCACCGGCGTGGTGACGACCAACGGCTCCTCCGTCACCTACAACGCCGAGTACTACGTCCTCGGCCACCTCGCGAAGTTCGTGAAGCCCGGCGCCGTCCGCGTCGACTCCACCGGCTACGGCGAGGGCGGCGTCCAGAACGTCGCCTTCCGCAACCCGGACGGCTCCATCGCCCTGGTCGCCCTCAACACCGGCGGCGACCAGAACTTCCAGGTCTCCTACGGCGGCCAGACCTTCGGCTACCGCCTGCCCGCCGGCGCCATGGCCACCTTCACCTGGCCGGGCACGCTCGACCCCGGCCAGCCCGGCACCCGCACCGGCCCCATCACCGGCCTGGGCGGCAAGTGCCTCGACGTCACCGACGGCAACACCGCCAACGGCAACCAGCCCCAGCTGTGGGACTGCGTCGGCGGCCCGAACCAGACGTGGACGCTCGGCACCGACGGCACGGTCCGCGGCCTCGGCAAGTGCCTCGACGTCACCGGCAACAGCACCGCCGACGGCGCCGCGGTGCAGCTGTGGGACTGCTTCGGCGGCCCGAACCAGCGGTGGACCGCGTCCGGCGGGACGCTGGTGAACGCCGGGAGCAACAGGTGCCTCGACGTGCGGGACGGCAACACGGCGAACGGCGCGCGGCTGCAGATCTGGTCGTGCACGGGCGGGCCGAACCAGCGCTGGACGGTACCGGCGTAGGTCGTTCCGGGGTCCGGTGCCCGTCGGGCACCGGACCAGTCGCGCCGCGCGCCGGCACCGCGGGATGACACGCCGTCAACCCGGCGAACGATGCCCGCTCGCGCGCCACCCCCATACCGTTGACCGTCGTGAAGACGCTCGCAGTGGTGGCCGCGCTGGTCCTCGTCGGCGCGGGTTTCGTGGTCGCGGTCAAGCACTTCGGCTGGTCGGAGATCACCGGCAAGGCCTGGGCCGTCACCTACGAGGTCACCGGGCGGGCCGGCGCGCCGGTGAAGATCAGCTACACCGAGAACCCGAGTCCCCGCAAGCGGGACGCGCCGCGGACGATCTCGGTCGACGGCGCACTGCCGTGGACGGCGGAGGTTGTGGTCAACTCGGGGCAGAAGGCGGAGGTCACCGCCACGCCGACGGGCGACGAGGTGCTGTCGTGCCGCATCCTGCTCGACGGCGAGCGGGTGTGGGCGAGTTCCACAGCTGCTCCTGGACGGCCGGTGACCTGCGACGAGGTGACCGACAGGTAGGGTTGGTTTTGGTCAGCACTGAAGCTACGGAGCGCATTACCGGACTCGGTGTGCGCCAGGTCGAGCCGCTCGGCGGTGGCACCTACAACCGGGTGTTCCGGGTCTCGGCCGGCGAGGGCGAGTTCGTGGTGAAGATCAGTCCGGGTGATCAGCCGGGGCTGACGTACGAGCGGGACCTGATGCGCACCGAGGCGTTGTTCTGCGCGCTCGGGTCGGAGGTCGCGCCGGTGCCGGAGGTCGTGCACACCGACTTCTCGTGCACGCTCGTCGACGGTGACGTCCTGGTGACCACCCTGCTGCCCGGCACTCCCCTGTTCGGACGGTCCGATGTGGACCGGCCGGTCGTGCGCCGGCAGCTCGGCGAGGCGGTCGCGGCGTTGCACGCGGTCGAGGGGCCGGGGTTCGGCTACCCGCAGCTGGGGTTGCACGGGACGTGGTCGGCGGCGTTCCTCGGGATGGTCGACGCGGTGCTCGCGGACGCGGACCGCTTCGGGGTCGTGCTCCCGGACGTCCCGGTCGGGCAGCACAGGGCGTTGTTCGCCCAGGTCGAACGGCCCGTGCTGGTGCACTTCGACCTGTAGGACGGCAACGTGCTGGCCGACGGCGGCCTGACCGGGCTGGTCGACGGGGAGCGGGCGTTCTGGGGTGACCCGGTCGCGGAGTTCGTGTCGCCGGCGCTGTTCGGCGGCATCGAGGCCGATGTGGACTTCCTGGCCGGTTACGGGTTCGCGTTCACCGACGCGGACCGGGTGCGGCTGGCCGCCTACCAGGCGTACCTCTACCTCGTCATGCTCACCGAACGGGTGCCGCGGGGCAGCACCGACGAGGGCGTGGAGCGGCTGGTCACACGGGCGCTCGACACGGCGGTGGCCGGTCTTCGGTAAAGGCGCGCGTGCGTGGTCTGTCGATCTGGGAAGCTGGTCGTGTGCGTGTGGCGTTGCTGGGACCGCTCAGGGTCGAGGACGACGACGGCACACCGGTGGACATCGGTGGTGCCAGGGTCAGGATGCTCCTCGCCCGGCTGGCGCTCGACCCCGGCCGCCCGGTCGCGCCCGGCACCCTGATCGACGACCTGTGGGGTGAGCAGCCGCCGGCGGACGCGACGAACGCGTTGCAGTCGCTGGTGTCGCGGCTGCGGAAGGTGTGCCCGGACGTCGCTCTGGAGCCCGGCGGGTACCGGCTCGCGCTGGCGCCCGACGACGTCGACGTGTTCCGGTTCGAACGGCTCCGCGCGGACGGGCGGCTGGACGAGGCGCTGCGGCTGTGGCGTGGCGAGCCGTTGGCGGACGTGCGCGAGGCGCCGTTCGCGCACATCGCGGCGGCCAAACTGGACGAAGCACGCCTGAGTGCGGAAGAGGACAGGTACGCGCGGGGCGAGCTCGACGTCGTGCAGCTGACCGCGATGCACGCGCGGCACCCGCTGCGGGAACGGCTCGCCGGGCTGCTGATGCGGGCGTTGTGCGCGCAGGGCCGGCAGTCGGAGGCGTTGCGCGTCTACGAGGACGTGCGCCGCACGCTCGCCGACGAGCTGGGCGTGGACCCGTCGCCGGAGCTGCGGGAAGTCCACCTCGCGGCGGTGCGCGGTGAGCTGGCGCCACGGGTCGTGGCCGACCGGCTGCCGGTGCGGCTCACCAGCTTCGTCGGCCGGGAGGAGGAGCTGGGGCGCATCGCCGAGCGGCTCGGCCAGGCGCGGCTCGTCACGCTCGTCGGGCCGGGTGGCGCGGGCAAGACGCGGCTCGCGACCGAGGCCGCCGCACGGCACCGGCTGCACGCCAAGGGGCGGGTGTGGTTCCTGCCGCTGGCCGGTGTGCGGGCGGCCGACGACCTGATCGGCGCGGTGCTCAGCGCGTTCGACCTGAGCTTCGCCACGAGCGACCCGATGCGCAGGGGCGGCGACGGCATGAGCCGGATCGCCGAGGTGCTGGCGGCCGGCGAGTCGCTGCTGGTGCTGGACAACTGCGAGCACCTGGTCGACGCCGCCGCCGAGTTCACGGGCCGGTTGCTGCGGCTGGTGCCGACCGTCCGGGTGCTCGCCACCAGCCGCGAGCCGCTGGCCATCGAGGGCGAGTCGCTGTGCCCGGTCGGTCCGCTCGCCGTGCCGAACGGGCAGGCCGACATCTCCGGGTACGGCGCGGTACGGCTGTTCCTGGACCGGGCGGTCGCGGTGAAACCCGGCTTCCGGCTGGACGAGTCCACCGCGGCCGACGTGAAGCTGATCTGCCGACGGCTCGACGGCATGCCGCTCGCGCTGGAGCTGGCCGCCGCACGGCTGCGGTCGATGACGGTCCACCAGATCACCCAGCGCCTGGACGACCGGTTCCGGCTGCTCACCTCGGGCAGCCGCACCGCGCTGCCCCGCCAGCGCACGTTGCGCGCGGTGGTCGAGTGGAGCTGGGACCTGCTGACCGAGGAGGAACGCGAGCTGGCCAGGCGGCTGTCGGTGTTCCCCTCCGGCGCCGACCTCGCCGCGATCGAACGGATCTGCCGCCACGACCTGTACGTGCTCACGTCGCTGGTCGAGAAGTCCATCGTGGACGTCCTGGACCACGACGAGCCGCGCTACCGGATGCTGGAGACGATCCGGGTGTACGCCGCGGAGCAGCTCGCGGAGTCCGGCGAGACCGCCGAGGTGGTGGCGCGCTTCCGCGAGCACTACCGGGAGCTGACCGAGAGCTGGGAGCCGCTCACCCGCACCGCCCGGCAGCTGGAGGTGATCGTCGGCTACGAGGCCGAGCACGACAACATCGTGGCTGCGCTGCGCGGGGCGGTCGACGACGAGGACCCCGACGCCGCCGCGGGCCTGCTCATCGGCATCTTCTGGTACTGGATGGTGAAGGGCGACAACGACCGCGCCACCGCCGCGGTGCACGACGTGCTCGCGTTCGGCGACCGGCTGCCGGCCGACGTGGCCGCCGCGCTCAACGCGATGCGGCTGATGATGCAGGCGATGCCGGGCATCCCCGACCCCGCCGAGACCGAGGCCGCCATCGACGAGTGCGTGCGCGCCGCGTCGATCGACCGCTTTGCGGCGCTGGCGATCGCGCTGCCGATGCTGGCGTTCCTCAGCAAGAACAGGGACCTCGGCCACCGGGAGGTGCGGCGGGCGGCGGCGAGCTCCGATCCGTGGGCGCGGGCGGCAGCGGAGTGGGCGCGCAGCTTCATCCTGGTCGACGACGGCGACCTGGCCGGTGCGGCGCTGGCCCGCGACCGCGCGTACGAGCTGTTCACGGCCACCGGCGACCGGTGGGGCACGTCGATGTCGCTCGGGATGAAGGCGGCGTTCCTGTCGCAGACCGGTGACAACCGCGGCGCGATCGCCCTGTACGAGCGCGGGCTGGCGTTGGCGCGGGAGCTGCGCTCGCAGGACGACGTCGTGCAGCAGCACTGGCGGATCGCGGTCGAGTACGCCCGCATGGGCGACCTGGCAGCGGCGCAGGAACAGCTGGCCGAGGCCGAGCGGTTCGTGCGGGAGACGGGCAACGACCAGATGACGGCGCTGATCTGGTACGCCAAGGCGGAGATCCGGTTGCGTTCCGGCGCGGTGGCGGAGGCCAGGGAGCTGGCCGACAGCTTCCGCGCGGTGGGCGACTCCGAGCTGCTCGGCACGTTCGCCGCCGAGTGGTCCGCGCTGCTCGAAGCCCGCATCTGCCTGGTGGAGGGCCGGCACGCCGAAGCGGAGCGGGCCGTCGCGGTGGCGGTCGAGCTGACGTCGGCGCGCAACGACATGCCCGACCTCGCCGCGGCGGTGGAGATCCTCGCCCGGGTCCGGCACGACCAGGGCGCCGACGACGTCGCGTGGCGGCTGCTCGGGCTGGCCAAGCTCGTCCGCGGCGGTCTCGACCTCGGCGACCCCGGTGTGCGCGACCTCGTCGCCGCGCTCGGCGATCCGGACGCGGCGACCGTGCCGAAGGACGAGGCGATGCGCGAGATCCGCAGGGAGGCGGGCGTCATCGGCTGACGCCCGCCCCGGTCGCACGAGGTGTGCTCAGACCCGCCTGCGGTAGGCCCACATGGCCAGCGGGAAGAACACCGCCACCGCGCCGACCATCCAGATCAGCGACCCGGTCAACGGCCCCGCGATCGGCCCGCCGTTGAGCAGCCCGCGCAACGCGTCGGCCATCAGCGACACCGGGCTGATGTCGGCCCACGTCTTGAGCCAGCCCGGCATCGTCGAGGTGCCGACGAACACGTTGCTGCCGAACGTCAACGGCATGATCAGCACGAACATCAGGCCCTGCACGGCCTGCGGGGTCTTGAGCAGCATGCCGATGAACACCGACGCCCAGCAGAAGCACAGCGCGAACAGGAGGCCCAGCGCCACCGCGATCAGCAGCTCCACCGGGCCGGTCTGCACCCGGTAGCCCATGACCGTGGCGACGACCAGCAGCACCACGACGCACACCACGTACCGCACGACGTCGGCCAGCACCGCGCCGACCAGCGGTGCCGACCGCGCGATCGGCATGGCGCGGAACCGGTCGAACACGCCCTTGGCCGCGTCGGTGTTCAGCTGCACACCCGCGGTCATGCTGGCCTGCAACAGGTTCATCACCATGATGCCCGGCACGAGCATCTGCAGGTACGCCTCCGTGCTGCCGGCGAGCGCCCCGCCGAACAGGTAGGTGAACATCAGCAGGAAGACGATCGGCGCGATCGTCACGTCCATCAGCTGCTCGGGGTTCTTGCGGATCTTGAGGATCCCCCGCCACGCCAGGGAGAACCCGTGGCGCACGCCCTTGTCCGACGCGATCGTGCTCACACCAGGCTCCTCTCCGGCTCGATGGTCTTCTTCCCGGTCAGCGCGAGGAAGACCTCGTCCAGCGACGGCAGCCGCAGCGCCAGCTCGTCGGCGGTGATGCCGGCCTCGTCGAGCTTGCGGACCAGCGTGGACAGCAGCACCGGGTCGTTGACCGGCGCGGTCAGCAGCCCCGTGTCGTCGTCCCGCGACGGCCGCTCCCCGGTCAGGTCGCCCAGGATGCGCTGCACCGCGTCGAGGTCGCGCGCCGAGGTCGGCCGCACCTGCAGCGTCTGGCCGCCGACGCGGCGCTTCAGCTCGTCGGGGCGCCCCTCGGCCACCACCCGGCCGTGGTCGAACACCGTGATCGTGTCCGCGAGCTGGTCGGCCTCCTCCAGGTACTGCGTGGTGAGCAGGACCGTCGTGCCGTTCGCGACGAGCCTGCGCACGACCGCCCACACCTCGTTGCGCGCGTGCGGGTCCAGGCCGGTGGTCGGCTCGTCCAGGTACAGCACGCGCGGGCTCCCCACGAGGCTGGCGGCGAGGTCGAGCCGCCGCCGCATGCCCCCCGAGTAGGTCTTGGCGGCCCGTCCCGCCGCGTCGGTGAGCTCGAACTGCTCCAGCAGCTCCGCCGCCCGTGCCCGTGCCCCCGCACGGGAGTGGTCGAGCAGCCGGGCCAGCAGCACGAGGTTCTCCGTGCCGGAGAGGTCCTCGTCGACCGACGCGTACTGCCCGGTCAGCCCGATCAGCGCGCGCACCGCCACCGGGTCCTTGAGCACGTCGTGCCCGCAGACCGTGGCGTGCCCCGCGTCCGGGCGCAGCAACGTGGCCAGCACCCGCACCGCCGTGGTCTTGCCCGCGCCGTTCGGCCCGAGCACCCCCACGACCTTTCCCTCCGGTACCTCGAGGTCCACACCGTCGAGGGCCTTGGTCTCCCCGTAGTGCTTGACCAGGCCCTCTGCCCTGATCGCCAGCGACATCGTCCGTTCCTCCCTGTGTCCGGGAGGACTGTGCGCCCGTGCGCTGGCAACGCGCGCACAGCACGCTGTCAGTGGCTGTCAGTCGCCCACCAGTTGTCCATCCGGGGCACCCCGGGACCGCCCCTGCTCGCCTGGAACAGGAACGCCGCGATGCCCGCCGCACCCTGCATCCAGCCGACGCCGGGTGGCAGCAGCGGCTCCTCCGCGCGGTGCTCGACGAACCGCCAGCAGACCCCGTCACCGTCCGGGACGGCACGGTCGACGAGGACGTCGGCGAGGTGCCGCGCGAACTCCGGCTCCGCACCGGCGTCCAGCAGCACGGCGCCCACACCCGCGGTACCGCAGCAGCGCCCGTCGTTGTCCCAGAAACCGGGCCACAACCGTTCGGGCAGGCCGCACGTGCGGAGCGTGCGCACGCACCGGCGGTGCAGCTCCGCCGTGGTCAGGCCATCCACCTCGAACACCCCGGCGTGCTCCAGCGCCTTCCACAGCAGCGAGGTTCCGGCCGGGCCGTGGCACCAGTTGTAGCTGTACTCCTCGAAGTCGTCGTCGAGCCGCGGGATCCGCAACGGTGCCCGGAACCCGCCGCCGGACAGGTCCGCGAGCGTCACGAGGTGCCGGGCGCCGTCGAGCGCGGCCGCGACCCACTCCGGGCGGCCGAACTCGGCCCCGGCCAGTGCCAGCGACGTCGCGACGCCCGCCAGGCCGTGCGAGAAGTTCGGCAGCTGCCGCTCGACCGGGGAGAACCGGGGCGGCACCATCCGCCAGTTCAGCCCGGACGGCACCTCCTCGCGCTCGGCGAGCAGGACCCCGGCCGCGACCTCGGCCAGTTCGTCGGCCCTGGCGCCGTGCCGCCGCGCCCAGACGGCACCGAGCAGCACACCGGCGGTGCCCAGCACGACGTCGCTGACCCGCGCGCCGTCGCGGTAGCGCGGTGGCCCGGCGAACGTCTGCGGCCACCCGTCCGGTCCGGCGAGCTCGAGCATCCGCGCCACGGCGGCGTCCGGGGCCGGCTCGCCCAGCGCGGTGAGCGTGCCGATGGCGCTGACCAGGCCGTGGAACAGGCTGTGGTCCGTGCTCGTCGCGATGCCCGCGGTGACCTGCTCGCCGATCGCGTCCGCCAACCCGCGCTCCCGCGCCGTCCACGGTCGCACGGCCCGGATCTCCGCCAGCGTCAGCGCCAGCCCACCGGCACCCTCGTGCATGCCGTCGCGGTGGGCCGGGTCGGGCTCGGCCCCCGGTGACGGCGGAACCCACACGCTGCCGTCGTACCGCACCTGGTCCAGCACCCACCGCCAGGCCGACTCCGCCGTGCGCCCGCAGGTCTCGTCCACCGGACGATCATCACACCCCCGGCGGGTGGCTATCCGGCGTTCGTCCCGATCACGACGGTGCAGTAGTGCTCGTCCGACGTGGTCACCCGCGGCACCAGCCCGTGCTCCGCCATGGCCGCGGCGGTCAGCGGTGCCTGGTGCTCGCTGGTCTCGATCAGCAGGTGGCCGCCGGGGGCGAGCCACCGCGGCGCACCGGCCGCGACCCGGCGGTGCACCGCCACGCCGTCGGAGCCACCGTCCAGCGCCACCACCGGCTCGTGGTCGCGGGCCTCCGGCGGCATCATCGCGATCTCGTCGGTCGGCACGTACGGCGCGTTCACCACGAGGACGTCCACCCGGCCGCGCAAGGTCTCCGGCAGCGGTTCGTACAGGTCGCCCTCGTAGACCCGGCCCGTGCCGGCGAGGTTGCGGCGGGCGCAGGCCACCGCGGCGGGCTCGATGTCGGCGGCGTGCAGCTCGACACCCTCGACGGCGGCCGCGACCGCCAGCCCCAGGGCCCCGGCGCCACAGCACAGGTCGAGCACCACGGCGCCGGGCCGGGCCAAGGCCACCGCGTTCTCCACCACGAACGCCGACCGCTGCCGCGGCACGAACACCCCGGCGTCGACGGCGACCCGGCGGCCGAGGAACTCCGCCCAGCCGACGATCACCTCCAGCGGCTCGCCCGCTACCCGCCTGCGGACCAGCTCGTCCAGCTCGGCGGGGGTGGCCGCGGCGTCGAGCAGCAGGCGTGCCTCGTCCTCCGCGAACACGCATCCCGCCGCACGCAGCGTCGCGACCACATCGATCATGGCCGCCTTTCTACCAAAGGCCGCGTGGGACGGCCCCCTCACACCGTCCCACGCGGCCGTCCCCGTGAGGGGCTACCGGAACGGCACCGCGTAGGCGTGGCTCATGTCCGAGTCGTGCTTGGCGGCCGAGCCGCGCGAGTCGGTCATGTTCTGCGCGACGCCCTGCACCGCGCCGGTCTCACCGCCGAGCCACCGGGTCCGGACGTAGGTGGAGAACTTCGGCACGCACCCGGAGTCCGTCCTGATCATGAAGTCCGGCTTGTTCAGCGGCACGTAGACGTGGTGGACGTAGTACGGCACGTCCAGGGTCACGGTGGCGGAGGAGTCGGTCTGGCACAGCGACCCGTCGGCCTTCCACTGGTTGACGAACAGCGTGAACGACGCCTGTGACGACCTCTTCTTGTCGCACGGCGCGTCCAGGTGGCAGATCATGTACTCGGTGTCGCCGAACACGCTCAGGCCGCGGAAGCCGGGTGCGAGCTCGAACGCGTCGATCGACGGCTCCCGCTGCACGGGCGTGGTGGCGTCGACGTTGAGCAGTCCGGCCGGCACGCTGCTCTGGGCCGGCTGACCGGTCGTGGTGTTGTCGATCGAGGTGTCCGCGAACCGCATCGAGCCGCCGACCAGGCGGATCGTCGAGGCCTCGTAGGCCAGCGAGGCCGTGCGGACGTTGGCCGTGCAGGTGACCGTGGTCGCGACGCCGGGGTGCACGAGGAACCGGGTGGTCAGCCAGATGTCCGCCCACTGCGGGGTGGCGGTGGACGCCTCGTAGACGTTCTGGCCCATCAGCATGGTCTTCTCACCGCCCGCCCAGCGGCAGCGGACCTCGTTCTCGAACAACGTGCGGATCGTCGCGCTGTTGGCCCGCATCACCGAGACCACGTACGCGGTCTGGTCCGCGGCCATGTCCAGCGAGATCGACCCGACCGGCACGACGTTCTGGTCGAACGTGTGCGGCGTCGTCGGCACCCCCGGTCCGAGCACGGTCTGCGGCGCGAACGTGACGCTCGTGGCCGCGTGGGCCTGCGGGACCTGGGCGACCACCAGCGCTGTGACGACAGCGGTGACCAGGGACAAGAACCTTCTCACGCCAACCCCCTCCAAGGACTCCCCCGATGGAACGAGCGGGAACATAGCGAGCCGATCTACACGTCCCCTACACGCCGACGGGCCGTTATCGCGCCACGACCAGCGCGCGAGGTGCGCCGGTTCCGGCGGCCACCTCACGCCTTGAGCACCCCGGCGATCTCGGCGATGCCCGCGGGTCCCACCCGGCAGCAGCCGCCGATCAGCCGGGCGCCCTGCTCGGCCCACTGCCCGACGGCGAACGACTCCACACCGCCGGTCCACTCGTGCGTGGCGGCGTTCCACCGCTCGCCGGTGTTCGGGTAGACGACGACCGGCAGTCCGGTGACCGCGCGGGCGGTGGCCACGGCACCGGCGACCTCCTCGGGCGCCGAGCAGTTGAGCCCCACCGCCACCACCTCGGCCACGCCGTCGACGAGCCCGAACGCCTCCTCCAGCGGCTGACCGGCGCACGTGCGGCCGTCACGGACGCTGTAGGAGAGCCAGGCGGGCACCCCGCTGCCCGCGACCACCCGCAGGACCGCCTCCGCCTCCTGCACGTCCGGGATCGTCTCCACCGCCAGCAGGTCGGGCCCGGCCTCGGCGAGCACCTCGATGCGGCGCCGGTGGAAGTGCTCCAGCTCGTCCGTGGTCAGGCCGTAGCGGCCGCGGTACTCCGACCCGTCGGCCAGCACCGCCCCGTACGGGCCCACCGACGCGGCGACCCAGCGCGGTCCGTCCACTTCGGACGCGGCTGATCGCGCGAGCGACACGCTGGTCCTCAACAGGCCGACGGTCTGCTCATCGGTCAGACTGCGGCGGGCGAAACCCGCGAAGGAGGCCTGGTAGCTGGAGGTGATCACGACGTCGGCACCCGCGCGGTAGTAGGCGAGGTGTGCCGCCTTCACCGCGTCCGGGTCGGTCAGCAGCAGACGTGCGGTCCACAGCTCGTCGGACAGGTCGTGACCAGCCTGTTCGAGGGCGGTCGACAGCCCGCCGTCGACCACGGCCACCCGGTCGGCCAGCGCGTTCACCAGATCCATCAGCCGAGGATACGCAGGATCCGGTAACGTCCAATTCAGACAAATAGACCACCGAGGGAGAGGCACCTGTGCTTGAGATCAGCGGACTGACGTGGGCGGTCACGATCGGG
Organism: Nocardia sp. NRRL S-836; assembly: GCF_001279525.1. Lineage (GTDB taxonomy): Bacteria > Actinomycetota > Actinomycetes > Mycobacteriales > Pseudonocardiaceae > Lentzea. Next base: position 58,396 of record NZ_LGDY01000102.1, read on the forward strand.
GTGATCGTCCTCCTGCTGGCGGTCGACCTCGTGCTCGCCGCCGCCCGCCCGCACCGGATCGGCTTCCGCGAAGCCACCCTGTGGTCGGTCTTCTACATCCTGGTCGCGATCGGGTTCGGCATCTGGTTCATGAGCGCCTACGGCGGTGGGTACGGCACGGAGTACTTCGCCGGCTACATCGTCGAGAAGAGCCTCTCGGTCGACAACCTGTTCGTGTTCGTGATCATCATGACCACGTTCCTGGTGCCGGAGGAGCACCAGCACAAGGTGCTGACGTTCGGCATCGTGCTGGCGCTGATCATGCGCGGCATCTTCATCGCGGTCGGCGCGACGCTGCTCTCGCTGTTCTCGTTCATGTTCCTGCTGTTCGGCCTGCTGCTGATCTACACGGCGGTCCAGCTGTTCCGGCACCGCAACGAGGACCCCGACGTCGAGAACAACGTCGTCGTGAAGACCGCCCGCAAGCTGCTGCCGGTCACCGACGACTACGTGGGCGGCAAGATCTTCACCCGCGTCGACGGCCGCAGGATGGCCACTCCCCTGTTCGTCGTGCTGGTGGCGATCGGCGGCGTCGACCTGCTGTTCGCGCTCGACTCGATCCCCGCGGTGTTCGGCGTGACCGAGGAGCCCTACATCGTCTTCACCGCCAACGCGTTCGCGCTGCTCGGCCTGCGCGCGCTGTTCTTCCTCGTCAAGGGCCTGCTCGACCGGCTGGTGTACCTGTCGGCCGGCCTCGCGGTCATCCTCGCGTTCATCGGTGTCAAGCTGATCCTGCACTGGGCGCACGTCGACATCGACCCGCGCGTGCCCGAGGTGCCCACGCCGCTGAGCCTCGGCGTGATCATCTCGATCCTGGTGGTCGTGACGGTGGCCAGCCTGGTCAAGACGCGCAACGACCCGTCGGCCAAGGCGCACCCCGGTTCGCTGCGCGCCCACCGGGAGCCGCACGAGGAGAAGTGACCGTCGGGGCGACCGGGTTCGCGGTCCCCGACTCGCCGGGGATCGCGAACGCTCGTTCCGCGCGGGCGGTGGCGACGGCCGGGCACCACACGAAGGCGCCCACCGCGTACAGCGCGAGCTTCCACGGCCGGGGCCGCACCACCAACCGTTCCGGGCAGGTCGTCACCGCACCGGAGCACCCCGGAGCGCCCCGGCGTGAACCGGAGATCGATTTGGCCCCTCGTTCACGCACTCACCCCGTGACTAACGTCGTTGCCGCACCCGAAAAAGGCGCAACAAACGGACCCGGCGCCACATCCCCGCGCCGGTCCGCCTTTTCTCACGACCACGAGGTGAAACCGTGCGTGTTGTTTCGACGTTCGTTCTGGCCACCGCCGCTCTGGTGGCCACCGCGTTGCCCGCCTCCGCCGACGTGGCGGCCGCCGTCGCGCTCCAGCCGCAGGGCAGGCTGGAGGCGCGCGGTGCCGCCGTCACCGCGCCGATGCGGGTGATGTGCCAGAACGGTGCGACCGGGACGTTGTGGGTGCAGATCACCCAGAACGTGCGCGGCGAGCTCGCGATCGGCGACAAATACGTTCCGAGTGTGCCGTGCAGCGGGAACTACGAAAAGGTCAGCGTGACCGTGGTGTCGCGGACGAAGGCGTTCCGGGCCGGTGTCGCTTTCACGTCGGCCTTGCTCAACGTCTACGTTCCGCCGAGCGATTCCACGGTGGTCGACGAAGCGCGGGAAATGACGATCGTCAGTTAGTTCCTGCGCGTTCTGGTCGACGCGCGGACCACGAGCTCCGGCTGGAACTTCACGTGCCGGTGCTCGTGGTCCGGCTCGTTCTCGGCCAGCAGCAGCTGCGCGGCCGTGCGGCCCAGCCGGTCGCGTGGCTGCCGCACCGACGTGAGCGGCACCGCCGCGGCCGCCGCGAACTCGATGTCGTCGTAGCCGACCACGGCGAGGTCGTCCGGCACGCTCAGGCCCTGCTGGGTCATCGACTGCAGCAGGCCGAGCGCCAGCAGGTCGTTGGCGCAGAACGCCGCCGTCGGACGGCGTACCGAGGGCAGCCCGACCAGCCGCTCCCCCGCGCTGCGGCCCTCCGCGACGCGCAGGCCGTTCGTCTCCAGCACGGTCAGCGCCTCCGGCGGGAGGCCGGCCTGAGCCAGTGCCCGCAACGCGCCCTGGCGGCGGTCGCGGACCTGCTGGATCGACATCGGGCCGCCGACCATCGCGATGCGGGTGTGACCGGTTTCGACCAGGTGGGTCACCGCGAGCTCGCCGCCGAGCACGTCGTCGACGGCCACCGAGCAGTGCGTGCCGTCGCGCGCCTCGCGGTCGACCAGCACGACCGGCGTGCCGCGGCTGGGCACGTCGGTGAACTCCGCACCGACCGGCGTGAGCAGGATGCCCTCGACCCGCTGCTCGTGCAGCAGCTCCAGGTACTCGCGCTCCCGGCCGTGGTCGGAGGCGCTGTTGCACAGGTACAGCGCCAGACCGGCCTCCCTCGCCGCGTCCTCGACCCCGCGGGCCACGTCGGTGAAGAACGGGTTCGCCGCGTCGAGCACCACGTAGGCGAGCACCCGGCTGCGGCCCGCCCTGAGCTGGCGCGCCGACTCGTTGCGCACGAAACCCAGCTCCGCGATCGCGGCCAGCACCCGTTCCCGCGTGGCGGTCGCGACGACGTCCGGGCGGTTCAGCACGTTCGACACCGTCGCGTTCGAGACACCGGCGTGACGGGCGACCTCGCGGATGCCCACGCTAGGTTTCACGGCTGACTCCTTGCTTGAAACGTGACAACGAATCCTAGCTCGTCAAGTCTTGACTTCCCCACTTGACGCACCCAGGCTGCACGTAACCCATGTTTTAAAACGTTTCAACATCGAGGAGACATGGTGGGGCCTCCCGTGGTGGAGCTGGCCGAGGTGAGCAAGGCGTTCGGTGCCGTCCGCGCGCTGTCGGGGGTGTCGTTGCGGCTGCTGCCCGGCGAGGCGCACGCGTTGCTCGGCGAGAACGGCGCCGGCAAGTCGACACTGATCAAGACGCTGGCCGGCGTGCACCGCCCGGACGCCGGACGGGTGCTCGTGGCGGGACGGGAGCGGCGGTTCTCCGGGCCCGGCGACGCGCTCGCGGCCGGGATCGCGATCATCTACCAGGAGCCGACCCTGTTCGGTGACCTGACGGTGGCCGAGAACGTCTTCATGGGCCGCCAGCCCCTCGGGTTCGGCCGCCGCATCGACGTGGCGTCGATGGAGGCGAGGACCGCGGAGCTGTTCTCGCGCCTGGGAGTGCGGCTCGACCCGGCCCGCCCGGCGCGTGGACTGTCCATTGCGGACCAGCAGCTCGTGGAGATCGCCAAGGCGCTGTCGTTCGACGCACGCGTGATCGTGATGGACGAGCCCACGGCCGCGCTCTCCGCGCACGAGGTCCGGCGGCTCTTCGGTGTGGTGCGGGCGTTGCGCGAGCAGAACGCCGCCGTCCTGTTCGTCTCGCACCGCCTGGACGAGGTCTTCGCGCTGTGCCAGCGGGCCACGGTGCTGCGCGACGGCGCGTTCGTGTGGTCGGGCGAGCTGGCGGAGGAGACGCCGGACTCGCTGGTGCGCAGGATGGTCGGCCGCGAGCTGTCGCAGCTCTACCCCAAGCAGGACACCACGACCGGCGAGGTGCTGCTGGAGGTGCGGCGGCTGACCCGCGAGGGCGTGTTCACCGACGTGTCGTTCGGCGTGCGGTCCGGCGAGATCGTCGCGCTGTCCGGCCTGGTCGGCGCGGGCCGCAGCGAGGTCGCCCGCGCGATCTTCGGTGTCGACCGCTCCGACGCGGGCGAGGTCCTGGTGCACGGCAAGGCGGTGAAGCGCGGCTCCCCCACCGCCGCGATGGCCGCGGGCATCGGTTTCGTGCCGGAGGACCGCCGCCAGCAGGGACTGGTCGTGGAGGCCTCGATCGAACGCAACACCGCGCTCGCCTCGCTGGGCCGCCTGTCGACGTTCGGCCTGCTGCGCCGCCGCACCGAACGCGCGCTGGCGCAGGACTGGGCGGTCCGGCTGCGGCTCAGGTTCGCCCGCCTCAGCGACCCGGCCGGGGTGCTCTCCGGCGGCAACCAGCAGAAGGTCGTGCTCGCGAAGTGGTTGTCGCGCAATCCTTCCGTGCTGATCGTCGACGAACCCACCCGCGGCATCGACGTCGGCACCAAGGCGGAGGTGCACCGGCTGCTGTCCGAGCTCGCCGGGCAGGGCGTGGCGGTGCTGATGATCTCCTCGGAGCTGCCGGAGGTGCTCGGGATGGCCGACCGGGTGCTGGTGATGCACGAGGGACGGCTGGTCGAGGAGCTGTCCAGGGCCGAGGCCACCGAGGAACGGGTCGCGCTGGCCGCCGCGGGACAGGCGGTGACGCGATGACGCCCACCGCACCCGCCAACGCCGACCCGGCACCGCTCGCCGCGGCACCCGCCGACGCCGCCCCGGCAACGCTCGCCGCGGCGCTCGCCCACGCCGACCCGGCAACGTTCGCCGCGGCGCCCGCCGACGCCGACCCGGCACCGCCCACCGCCCCCGCCAACGCCGACCCGGCACCGCTCGCCGCGGCGCTCGCCAACGCCGCCCCGGCAACGTCTTCTGCCCCCGCCGGCGACCTGCGGGCGGTGGCCGGATGACCGCGCAGCTCGACACCGCCGCCCCACACACGACCGGCCGCACCGCACGCACGCTGAGCAACCGCGTCGGCCGGGTCCGCGAGCTCGGCATCCTCGTCGCCCTCGCCCTGGTCGTCGTGCCGACGGCGCTGGTGAACCCGCGGTTCGTCCAGCCGCAGAGCCTGCGCGACCTCCTGCTCAACGCCTCGATCGTCGCCCTGCTCGCCGTCGGCCAGACCCTCGTCGTGGTGACCCGCAACGTCGACCTGTCCGTCGGCTCGGTCCTCGGCCTGTCCGCTTTCCTGACCGCGCGGCAGTTCGCAGACCACCCCGGCACGCCGCTGGTAGCGGGCATCGGGTTCGGCGTCGCCGTCGGCCTCGCCTGCGGGCTGCTCAACGGCCTGCTCGTGGCGCTGGGCAACGTTCCCAGCCTCGTCGTCACCCTCGGCACGCTGTACGTGTTCCGCGGCGTCGACTACGCGCTGGCGCAGGGCCGCCAGGTCAACGCGGCCAACCTCCCCGACGCGCTGCTCGACCTGGGCAGCGCGCGGGTCGCGGGCGTTCCGGTGCTCGTGCTGGTCACCGTCGTGGTGATCGCCGTCGCCGCGGTGCACCTGCGTTCCTACCGGTCCGGCCGCGAGCTCTACGCGATCGGCTCCAACCCGGAGGCCGCCGTCCTGGCCGGTATCCCGGTCGCGCGGCGCACGCTCACCGCGTTCGTCGCGTCCGGGCTCGTCGCGGGACTGGCCGGTGCGCTGTGGGTGGCCCGCTACGGCACGGTCGACGCGGCCGCGGGCACCGGGCTGGAGCTGCAGGTCGTCGCGGCCGTCGTGGTCGGTGGCGTGGCGATCTTCGGCGGGTCCGGAACGGTGGCGGGTGCGGCGCTCGGGGCGTTGCTGCTCGCCACGATCACGAGCTGCCTGGTGGTGCTGCGGATCCCCGCGTTCTGGCAGCAGGCCATCGCGGGCGCGCTGCTGCTGAGCGCGATCACCGTCGACCGGCTGCTGGCGCTGCGGCTGGCCAGGGCGCTGCGCCGCTCGGAAGGGAGCAGCCGTGCGTAGTCTGCTGCGCTGGGAGACCGCGCTGGTCCTCCTGCTGGTCGTGGTCGCGCTCGGCGGCCAGGTCGGCACGGACGGCGCGTTCCTGTCCGGCGGCAACCTCTTCTACCTCGGCCTCGACATCGGCGAGATCGCGTTGATCGCGCTGCCGCTGACGCTGGTGGTCGTGGCCGGCGAGATCGACCTGTCCGTCGCGTCGGTGCTCGGGCTGTCCAGCGCGTTGATCGGCTGGTTCTGGAACGCGGGCTGGCCGCTGGAGACGATCCTGCCGGTCGTGGTCGGCATCGGCGCTGTGGCCGGCGCGGTCAACGGCCTGCTGGTGACCCGGCTCGGCCTGCCGTCGCTGGCGGTCACGATCGGCACGCTGGCGCTGTACCGCGGGCTCGCGCTGGTCGTGCTCGGCGACACCGCGGTGGCCGACTTCCCGGCCGCCTACACGGCGTTCGGCACCACACCGCTGCCCGGCACGAACGTCCCGTACCCGGTCGTGCTCGCCGCCGTGCTCGCGGTGCTGTTCGGGATCGCGTTGCACGCCAGCACGTTCGGGCGCTCCGTCTACGCGATCGGCGCGAACGAGGAGGCCGCGCGGTTCTCCGGCATCCGGGTCAGGCGGATCAAGCTCAGCCTGTTCGTGCTCGCCGGTGCGGTGGCCGCGATCGCCGGCGTCGTCTACACGTTCCGCTTCTCCAGCGCCCGTGCCGACAACGGCCTGGGCCTCGAACTGGCCGTCGTCGCCGCGGTGCTGCTCGGCGGCGTGTCCATCTTCGGCGGCAAGGGATCGCTGCTCGGCGTGCTCGCGGGTGTGCTGCTGCTGGGCGGTCTGCGCAACCTGCTGATCCTGCGGGACACCTCCACCGAGGTGCTCACCATCGTGACCGGTCTCCTGCTGCTGGTCAGCGTGCTCGCTCCCTCGATCACCCGACGCCTCGGAACGCTCAGGAAGGCAACGACATGAACGCACGCTTGGCGCTCGCCCTGGTGGTGTCCGGGGCCGTCGCGCTCACCGCCTGCGGTGGCACGACGAAGGACAGCGCCGGTCAGCAGGCGAACACGGCGGCGAACACCGCGGCCGCCGACCCGAACGCGCCGATCAAGGAAGGCCTGAAGATCACCTTCCTGCCCAAGCAGGTCAACAACCCGTACTTCACCGTGGCGCAGAAGGGCGCCGAGCAGGCGGGCACGGCGACCAAGGCCGAGGTCAAGGCGACCGGCCCGTCCGATGCGGCCGCCTCCTCCCAGGTCACCTACATCAACACCGCCGCGCAGCAGCGCCAGAACGCGCTGGTGATCTCCGCCAACGACGCCAACGCGGTCGCGCCGGCGTTGAAGTCCGCGCGCCAGCAGGGGCTGAAGGTAGTCACGTTCGACTCCGACGCCGCACCGGACGCCCGTGACGTCTTCGTCAACCAGGCCACGCCGCAGGACATCGCGGTGGGCCAGGTGAAGCTGATCGCGGAGGCGATCGGCGGGTCCGGCGAGATCGCGATCCTGTCGGCGACCCCCAACGCCACCAACCAGAACGCGTGGATCGAGACCATGAAGACCGAGCTCGCGAAGCCCGAGTACGCGAAGGTCGAGCTGGTGGATACCGCGTACGGCAACGACGACGACCAGACGTCGTTCCAGAAGACGCAGGGTCTGCTGCAGGCGCACCCGAACCTCAAGGGCATCATCTCGCCGACCACCGTCGGCGTCGCCGCGGCGGCGCGCTACCTCAGCTCGTCGGAGTACAAGGGCAAGGTCGCGCTGACCGGGCTCGGCACGCCGAACCAGATGCGCAAGTTCGTGCAGGACGGCACGGTCGGCTCGTTCGCGCTGTGGGACCCGAGCAAGCTCGGCTACCTCGCGACCTACGCCGCCGCGGCGCTCGCGTCCGGGCAGATCACCGGTGCGCAGGGCGAGAAGTTCAAGGCGGGCGAGCTGGGTGAGTACACCATCGGCGCCAAGGGCGAGGTCGTGCTCGGGCCGCCGACGGTGTTCACCAGGGACAACATCGAGAAGTTCGACTTCTGACCATGCGGGTCTGCTTCACGCTGCGGGTCCGGCCGGACCGCGTGGCCGAGTACCGGGAACGGCACCGCGAGGTGTGGCCCGAGATGCGGGCCGCCCTCAGCGAAGCGGGGTGGCGCAACTACTCCCTCTTCCTCGCCGGGGACGGCCTGCTGATCGGCTACCTCGAGTGCGACGACTTCGACTCCGCGCTGGCCCGGATGGCGCGGACCGGCGTGAACGCCCGCTGGCAAGCCGAGATGGCCGGGTTCTTCGTCGGTGAGGGCAACGCCGACGACCGGATGCGGCCGCTCACCGAGGTCTTCCACCTCGACTGATCTTTTTGGGGACGAGCATGGACGTGAAGGCCGCGCTGCGCGAGCAGCGGATCGAGACGCCGTCGTGGGCGTACGCGAACTCGGGCACCCGGTTCAAGGTGTTCGCGCAGCAGGGTGTCCCGCGCACGCCGTACGAGAAGATCGACGACGCTGCGGTGGTGCACCGGCTGACCGGGGTCGCGCCGACGGTCGCGTTGCACATCCCGTGGGACGAGGTGGACGACTACGGCAAGCTCGCGGCGCACGCGCGTGACCGCGGGGTGGCGCTGGGTGCGATCAACGCCAACGTCTTCCAGGACGACGACTACCGGCTCGGCAGCGTCACGCACCCCGACCCGGTGGTGCGGCGCAAAGCCCTGGCGCACCTGCTGGAGTGCGTCGACATCATGGACCGGACGGGGTCGCGCGACCTGAAGCTGTGGTTCGCCGACGGCCTCAACTACCCCGGCCAGGACGACATCCGCTCCCGGCAGGACCGGCTCGCCGAGGCCCTGCACGCGACCTGTGAACGCCTCGGCGCCGGCCAGCGGATGTTGCTGGAGTACAAGCTGTTCGAGCCGGCGTTCTACGTCACCGACGTGCCGGACTGGGGCACGGCGTACGCGCACTGCACGCAGCTGGGTGACAAGGCGCAGGTGGTGATCGACACCGGGCACCACGCGCCGGGCACGAACATCGAGTTCATCGTGTCGTTCCTGCTGCGGGCCGGCAAGCTCGGGGCGTTCGACTTCAACTCGCGCTTCTACGCCGACGACGACCTGATGGTGGGCTCGGCCGACCCGTTCCAGCTGTTCCGGATCATGCACGAGATCGTGCTCGCCGACGCGCTGAGGCCCGCGGCGGGCATCGCGTTCATGCTCGACCAGTGCCACAACATCGAGCCGAAGATCCCGGCGATCATCCGGTCGGTGCTCAACGTCCAGGAGGCCACGGCCAAGGCGCTGCTGGTCGACCGCGAGGCACTCCGGGCCGCGCAACGGACCGGTGACGTGCTCACCGCGAACGGCGCGTTGATGGACGCCTACAACACCGATGTGCGGCCGCTGCTGCGGGAGCTGCGCGAGGACATGGGACTGGATCCCGACCCGATGGCCGCCTACCGGCGGTCCGGGTACGCCGAGCGGATCGTCCGGGACCGGGTCGGTGGCGAGGCCGCCGGGTGGAGTGCGTGATGGGCGAGGTCGAAGCGCTGCTGGGGCGGAGCAACCGGCTGGGTGCCGACCCGCGCAACACCAACTACGCGGGCGGCAACACCTCCGCCAAGGAGACGGCGGTCGACCCGGTGACCGGGCAGCCGGTGGAACTGCTGTGGGTCAAGGGGTCCGGCGGCGACCTGGGCACGCTCACCGCGGCCGGGCTCGCGGTGCTGCGGCTGGACCGGTTGCGGGCGTTGCGACAGGTCTACCCCGGCGTCGAGCGCGAGGACGAGATGGTCGCCGCGTTCGACCACTGCCTGCACGGCAGGGGTGGCGCGGCGCCGTCGATCGACACGGCGATGCACGGGCTGGTGGAGGCCGCGCACGTCGACCACCTGCACCCGGACGCCGGGATCGCGTTCGCCACCGCGGCCGACGGCGAGGCGCTGGTGCGGGCCTGCTTCGGCGACCGGGTGGTGTGGGTGCCGTGGCGGCGGCCGGGGTTCCAGCTGGGGCTGGACATCGCGGCGGTGCAACGTGAGCACCCGCGGGCGATCGGCGTGGTCCTCGGCGGGCACGGCATCACCGCGTGGGGCGCGACGAGCGAGGAGTGCGAGGCGCGGTCGCTGGAGATCATCCGGACCGCGCAGCGGTACCTCGACGAGCACGGCCGCGCGGAGCCGTTCGGGCCGGTGGTGCACGAGCCGTTGCCCGAGGCCGAGCGCTGGGTGAGGGCCGCCGAGCTCGCGCCGGTCCTGCGCGGCCTGGCCTCGACCGACGCACCGCAGGTCGGTCACTTCACCGACGCCGGCGTGGTGCTCGACTTCCTCTCCCGCGCACGGCATCCCGAGCTGGCCGCGCTCGGCACGTCGTGCCCCGACCACTTCCTGCGCACCAAGGTCCGGCCGCTGGTGCTCGACCTGCCGCCGTCCGCGCCGCTGCCGGACGTGGTCACGCGCCTGAGAGAGCTGCACGACGCCTACCGCGCGGACTACCGGGCCTACTACGAACGGCACGCGGAACCGGACAGCCCGCCGATGCGCGGCGCGGACCCGGCGGTCGTCCTGGTGCCGGGCGTGGGCATGTTCAACTTCGGCCGCGACGAGCAGACAGCGCGGGTGGCCGGTGAGTTCTACGTCAACGCGATCAACGTGATGCGGGGCGCCGAGTCGGTGTCGCGGTACGCGCCGATCGAGGAACGCGAGAAGTTCCGCATCGAGTACTGGGCGCTGGAGGAGGCCAAGCTGGCGCGGATGCCGAAGCCCAAGGCGCTCGCCACCCGCGTCGCGCTCGTCACCGGTGGCGGGTCGGGCATCGGCAGGGCCATCGCGCGACGGCTGGCCGCCGAAGGTGCGTGCGTGGTGGTCGCCGACCGCAACGGTGACACCGCACGTGAGGTCGCCGAGAGCATCGGGAACGCGGACGTGGCGGTGCCGGTGACGGTCGACGTCACGGACGCGGCCGGGGTCGCGGAGGCGTTCCGGACCGCGGTGCTCGCGTTCGGCGGCGTGGACCTGGTGGTCAACAACGCCGGTCTGTCGATCTCCAAGCCGCTCGCCGAGACCACCGAGGCCGACTGGGACCTGCAGCACGACGTGATGGCCAAGGGCTCGTTCCTGGTGTCTCAGCAGGCCGCGAAGGTGATGCGGGCACAGGGCATGGGCGGCGACATCGTCTACATCTCCAGCAAGAACGCGGTGTTCGCCGGACCGGACAACGTGGCGTACGGGGCGGCGAAGGCCGACCAGGCGCACCAGGTCCGGCTGCTCGCGGCCGAGCTGGGCGGTGACGGCATCCGCGTCAACGGCATCAACCCCGACGGCGTGGTCCGCGGCTCCGGCATCTTCGCCGGCGGCTGGGGCGCGCAACGGGCCGCCGTGTACGGCGTGCCGGAAGAGGAGCTCGGCGCGTTCTACGCCCGGCGCACGCTGCTCAAGCGGGAGGTGCTGCCCGAGCACGTCGCCGCGGCCGTGGTGGCGCTGACGGCGGGCGAGCTGTCGCTCACGACCGGGCTGCACATCCCGGTCGACGCCGGTGTGGCGGCGGCGTTCCTGCGATGAGGGCGGTCGCGGCGGTCGACCTCGGCGCGTCCAGCGGCCGGGTGGTGCGCGGTGCCGTCGGCGACGGCACCGTGCACGTCGAGGAGGTGCACCGGTTCCCGAACGGGCCGGTGCGCCTGCACGACACGCTGCACTGGGACGTGCTGGGGCTGTACCGGGAGGTCCTGACCGGGCTCGCGCTCGCCGGTGAGGTCGACGGCATCGGCATCGACAGCTGGGCCGTCGACTACGGTCTGCTGGACGAGCGCGGGGCGTTGCTCGGCAACCCGGTGCACCACCGCGACGCCCGCACGGCCGGCATCACCGCGCCGGACGGCCTGTACGAGGTCAACGGCCTGCAGTTCCAGCCGTTCAACACGATGTTCCAGCTCCAGGCCGAACCGCTGCTGCCGCACGCGGCCCAGCTGCTGCTGATCCCGGACCTGCTGACCTACTGGCTGACCGGCGAACGCGGCGCCGAGTACACCAACGCCACCACGACGGGCCTGATCGACGTCCGGAGTGGACGGTGGTCGGCCGAGCTGACCCGTGCCCTGCCACGGGGTCTGCTCCCGGACCTGCGCCACCCCGGCGACCCGGCCGGCACCTTCGAGGGCGTCCCGGTCATCGCGGTCGGCTCGCACGACACCGCGTCCGCCGTGGTGGCCGTGCCCGCCGCCGACGACCGGTTCGCCTACATCTCCTGCGGCACCTGGTCGTTGGTCGGTGTCGAGCTGCACTCCCCCGTGCTGACCGCGGCGAGCAGGGCCGCCAACTTCACCAACGAGGGCGGCGTCGACGGCACGATCCGTTACCTGCGCAACGTGATGGGCCTGTGGCTGTTGCAGGAGTGCCTGCGCCGCTGGAACACCGCGCTGGAACCGCTGCTGCGGGCAGCCGCGCACGCCCGGGGCACGGTGTTCGACCCCAACGACCCGGTGTTCCTGCCGCCCGGCGACATGCCGGCCAGGATCCAGCGGTGGTGCCGCGCGCACGACCTGCGCGTGCCGGACACCCCCGCCGAGATCGTCCGGTCCGTCCTGGACAGCCTCGCGATCGCCCACCGCGACGCCATCGCGGACGCGCAACGGTTGTCCGGCAAGGAGGTCCGGGTCGTGCACGTCGTCGGCGGCGGCTCGCGCAACGAACTGCTGTGCCAGCTCACCGCCGACGCGTGCGGCCTCCCCGTCCTCGCCGGGCCCGCCGAGGCGACCGCGCTCGGCAACGTCCTGGTGCAGGCACGTGCCGTCGGCGCGACGCACGGCACGCTGGCCGACCTCAGGAAGCTGGTGCGGGAGTCACAGCCGCTGCGGCGCTACCTCCCCCGGTGAAGGTCCGCACCGAGCGCCGAGCCGACATCCACCAGGCGATGCCCGCCCCGGCCTGCTCGATCATCCGCCTGCGGGAACTCGTTCCGAGCTGATCGCCCAACGGCGTCGGCCGAGGGCTCGCGGTAGCCGGAAGCGCGGTAGCGGACCGCCTGCGAAGGGCGCTGTTCTCGCCGGCGCGCTGGAACCCATCGATTTACCGGGCTGAAGTACCCGGTCGGATACTCATCACCTCCCGCTTCCGTGACCGGCGCGGCCTCTTGCTGACCAGGCAGTGTTATTCAACGCCACCATGGTGGTTCCAGCAGCGCACTGGACCTGCCCGGCGCCTTTACTCGACGGTGCAAGCGAACGCCGTCAACTGGAGGCACAAGACATGATCTTCGGAAGAGTCGCCGCCGTGGTCGCCGTGGCCGCCTCGGCGCTGCTCGTCGCACCGGTCTCCAACGCAGCCCCACCCGATGCGCAGGAGAACGTGTGGATGATCGAGAGCGTCACCCGGCCCGGCGATGTGTGGGACCAGACCAACTGGGCCTGGGACCCCGAGTACCCGGTCATCCCCCACCCGCGCCACAACGAGGACAACCAGAAGTGGTACATCTCCGATGACGGTGGCATCAGGAGCGTGCGGTACGACTGGTGCGTGACCTCGATCGACGGCAAGCTGGCAGGCCGCTCGTGCGACGGCTCGCACGCCCAGCGGTGGAAGGGCTCGTCCTACGACGGTTACCACTCCTGGCTGTTCGAGCTGGGTGACACCGGCCGGTGCATCACGCACAACGGCGTGTACAAGGAACTGGTCCTCGCGGCGTGTGATGCCGATCGGAGCGACCAGCGCTGGATCATCCACCGGGTGTGATCGGCACCGTGCCGGCCGGGCACGTCCCGGCCGGCACGGGTCAGCGCCGGCGAGAGGCCGGGCTGCCCTGGGCGGCTGTGCAGCCGGGGTGGCCACCTGCCGTTGAACGCGCCGTTCTGGCGATTCACCTGAACGTGGAGCCTTTGGTGTGCGTGGCTGTCCACACTCGCCGGTGGAATCAGGAATCATTGGCGGTTCACCGTCGATTGTGGAAGGCCGTCATCCCCATGCGCATGATCGAGAAAATTGCCATCGCCACCGCCGCGGCCGGTGCGGCGTTGTTGGCCGCGCCGGCCGCACACGCCGGTCTGCTCGACGGCTCGGCCAACAACGCCGACCTCCTCGGTCACATCGGGTTGCTGAACAGCAACCTCAACTCTGACGCGACCACCACTGAGGTCGGCAACTCCAACAGCCGGCCCGAACGCCCCGTCGCCGATGTCGATGTCGACCTGGACTCACTGGCGTCCGCTGTCCGCTGACGCCAACGGGTCACCGGGTCCTGCAACAGCACCGTCGCTTCGGTTGGCGGCTACGGGTGAACACGCACTCGCAGCCGCCGGGACGCAGCTCAGTACCCGGCCGCCACGTCGAGGATCCAGGTGACGCCGAACCGGTCGGTCAGCATCCCGAAGGCCGGGGCCCACTGCGCGGGGCCGAACTGCTCGATCACCGTCGCACCCTCGGCGAGCCGGTCCCAGTGCGCGGCGACCTCCTCGACGCTCTCGCCGCGCACGGACAGGAAGAAGGGCTCGGTGGTGACGGTCGTGCCGTTCTCCCTGCGCGTGGTGGGCTCGCCGGAGGCGACCGCCTCGTCGGCGCCCGGCACGTCGTAGGCCATGACGCGGAAGCCGTTGTCGGCGACGACCTGGCCGAACACCACCTTCGCCGCGCCGGGCAGCTCGGCGGGCATGCCGAAGTCGCCGTAGGTGGCGATGGTGGTCTTGCCGCCGAACACCGCGCCGTAGAACTCCAGGGCCTCCCTGGCCTGGCCGCGGAAGTTCAGGTGGGTGACTGCGTTGAGCGACATTGATGTCCCCTGGGGAGTGGTTCCGCACCGGAGGTTTCCGGCGACGAGGACCACGATGCCGGTAGTAGCGGACAGGGAACGTCCGCTACTTGTGCGAGGCTGGCAACCATGCCGATCGCTTCCTCGACCACCACCTCCGGGCGCCTGCTGTCGTTGCTGTCGCTGCTGCAGGTCCGCCGCGACTGGCCGGGCGGGCTGCTCGCCGACCGGCTGGGGGTCAGCGAGCGCACGGTGCGGCGTGACGTCGACCGGTTGCGCGAGCTGGGTTACCTGGTGCACGCCGTCAAGGGGCCCGACGGCGGGTACCGGCTGGAGGCGGGCAGCGCGGTGCCGCCGTTGCTGTTCGACGAGGAGCAGGCGGTCGCGCTGACCGTGGCGCTGCGGATCGCGGTCGGGACGGGAGCGGGCATCGAGGAGGCGGCCGCGCGGGCGCTGGTGACGCTGCGCCAGGTGCTGCCGGCACGGCTGCGGCGGCGCATCGACGTGCTGGACGTCGGGTCGGCCGGTGGCGGGCCGCAGGTGGACACCGAGGTCCTGCTCGCGGTGAGCGCTGCCGTCCGTGCGCGGGAGGAGCTGCGGTTCGACTACCGCGCTCCCGGTGCCGCGGAGGGCGACGGGCCGCCGCGCCGGGTGCAGCCGCACCACCTGGTGAGCCGGGCCGGTCGCTGGTACGTCGTCGGGTGGAGCGCCGAGCGCGGCGACTGGCGGACCTACCGGGCCGACCGGATGACCCTGCGGACCCCGAACGGACCACGGTTCACGCCGCGGGAGGTGCCCGGTGGCGACGTCGCCGCGTTCCTGTCCGCGCGGTTTAAGGGTTCGGACACCACGGCGTGGCCGTGCCGGGGCGAGGTGGTGCTCGACCTGCCGGTCAGCGAGGTCGCGCCGTTCGCGGGCGAGGACACCGCGCACGACGCCGGGCCCGGCCGGACCCGGCTGCTCACCGGGTCCTGGTCGTGGGCCGCGCTCGCGGCGAAGCTGGCCCGCTTCGACACCGAGGTCGAGGTGGTGAGTCCGCCCGAGCTGCGCGACGCGTTCGCCGACCTGGCCGCGCGCGCCGCTCGGGCGGCCGGGCTCAGCCCACCGTCCCGGTGACCGCGCTGCCGGACTTCGTGACGTAGTAGGTGAGCTTCGCGCCGCTCCAGTAGTGGAACGTCAGGGTGACCCGCCGGTTGTCGGCGACCTCCGCGAAGAACTCCGGCGTGAGCGTCGTGGTGCCCGCGGTGTAGTTCGGCGCGAACGTGCGGTCGAACTCCTTGAAGGAGGTCCAGTTCTGCGGGCCCGCGTTCGACCCGTCGTCGTACTTCGCCTCCATCGTGGCGAGCAGGTCGCCGCGGAAGGTCGTCGGGATCGCGAACGCCGCGGTGGTGCCGGTCGCGTTCCGCAGCACGGGCACGTCGTAGGTGACCAGGTTGATCCGCCACGGCACGCCCTGCGAGAAGTGCGCCGTGATCGTGGCGTTCGTGCCGTACTCGCGGGCTCCGCTCAGCCGGGTCAGCGCCGCCGCGGTCAGGGTGAGCTGGTCGCCCTGCACGGTGTAGTCGGTGCCGCGCACCAGTTCCGCCGTGCCCTGGCGCAGGCCGCTGAACGTGGTCCCGTTGAGGTTCAACGTGATCGTCTTGGCGGTGACCGGGCTCGACTTCGCACTGAACACCTGGTCGGTCGAGGCGGTGCCGGACCGCGTGGTCCAGCTGGACCTGATCTGCGCGATCAGCTCGGGATCACTCCACTGGAACGACGTGCGGCCGAAGTGCTGGCCGTTGTCCCACAGCATCGTGGTGATCTTCTTGGCCTTCGCGTAGTAGCCGAAGTACTCGAAGAACTTCAGCTTCTCGCCCTGCTCGATCGTGCCGGTGTGCCGGTCGAACCCGAGCAGGCCGTACTCGCCGAGGATCACCGGGATGCCCCGCGCGACGAACGAGTTGTACACGCGGTCGAACGAGTCCGTGAGGTCCTTTTGCGCGGTGGCGTCGAAATGCGTGCCGCCGGCCACGTTCACGCTGAACGGCCAATAGCCGTAGTAGTGGACCGTCGCGGCGATGTTCGGGTCGTTGAACGTGGTCAGCGACGCCGTCAGCTCGTCGATCCGGGCCTGGTCGGACGAGGTGTGCAGGGTCGGCAGGACGAGCAGGCGGCTGGTGTTGTTGCCGCCGGAGCGCCGCACGATGTCGCGGAACGACGCGTTGAGCTCGTGCAGCAGCTGGGCGTTCTGCGCGTCGCCGGAGCTGCCGGTGAACTGGGGTTCGTTCACGCTCTCCAGCACGAGCTTCGCCGGGGAATCCTTGAAGGCGGCGGCGAGCTGCGTCCAGGTGGCGTTGTAGCGGGCCAGCACACCGGTCCGGTCGGTCGGCATGGTGTTGATCCACTGCCACGAGTCGTGGTGGATGTTGATCAGCACGTGGAAGCCGTCCGCGAGCGCCCAGCCGACGACCTCCTTGACGCGGGCGAGGTAGGCGGGCTCGATGGTGTAGCCCGGTGCCGGGCCCTGGTGCTGGCCCCAGGTCACCGGGATGCGGATGCTCTTGAAGCCCTGCGCCTTCACGTTGTCCAGCAACGCTTCCGTGACCCGCGGGTTGCCCCACGACGTCTCGTCGGCACCCGTCGCGTCCAGCGAGTTGCCGAGGTTCCAGCCCGGCTGCATCGCCGCGACCTGGGCCATCGCGTCACCGGGCGCCGGGTTGCCGGACGTGGTCGTGGTGGTGGTCGTGGTCGTCGGTGGCGTGCCGGGGACGCCCGTGCAGGTCACGCCGTTGAGCGCGAACGACTGCGGCGCCGTGTTGGTGCCGGACCAGCTGGCGTTGAAGCCGAAGGAGACCGAGGCGTTCGGCTCGATCACCGCGTTGTAGCCCGCGTTCGTGGCCGTGACCTGGTTGCCCGACGACGTCACCGTCGCGTTCCACGCCTGGGACACCTGCTGGCCGGACGGCCACGCCCAGGTCAGCCGCCAGCCGTCGACCCGGTCACCGACGTTGGTCACCGCGACGTTCGCGGTGAAGCCGCCGGACCACTGGCTGGCCACCGCGTAGTCGACCTTGCAGCCGGGTGCCGCCGCGGCCGGGGTGACGGCGGCCAGGCCGATGGTCCCCGCCACCGCCACGAGTGCCGCCGCCAGCGCGGCGCCACCACGGCGAACCGCCTGGAACCTGTCGCGAAGTCCGGTCATGGCACGCCTTTCCGAGCCCGGCGCGGGTGCAGGAGCACTCCCTCCGAACCGCACGTTCGGAGGGAGTGCTCGAAGGGGCCGTCGCAGCCGCCACGACGCCGCACCGTGGCGATCCGCGCCCTGTTCGACCCCTGGCTCAGGAGCTGGGAGCGCTCCCAGTCGATTGCCGGACTGTAACCACGCCGGGAGCCGATCGGGAAGACCTGTCGAACACCGGTCGAATTGAAAGCGAACCTCACGTTGCACTCCGGGTGATCGGCGAAAGCGCGTTCGCTCACGCGTTACGATGAACCTCAGCCGCCGGAAAACGGTGCCCGAGCACATTTCGTCACCGGTTTTTCCGAGACGCTCGGCCATTCCGGCGACCGCCCCGAAATTGACGATCATGGCAACTGCGCGGCCGTTAAGCGAAAGTTGCGGCAAACGGCGGAATGCGCGAAGAAAACAGCACAAGGGGCCTGTCGGAGCGGTTTCGTGACCGTTACAGTCCGGGACCTGGGAGCGCTCCCAGACCGACACCCCTGCCATCGGAGGCTCACATGCACAGTCGCATGTCGAGAGCTGCGACAGCCGCCCTCGTCGCCCTGCTCGTGGTGCTGACCGGCCCGCTGGCCTCGAGCTCGGTGGCCGCGCCCGCGTTCAACTACGCCGAGGCACTGCAGAAGTCCGTCTGGTTCTACGACGCCCAGCGGTCCGGGAAGCTCCCGCAGGACAACCGGGTGAGCTGGCGCGGGGACTCGGCGCTGCGCGACGGTTCCGATGTCGGGCTCGACCTGTCCGGCGGTTTCTACGACGCCGGTGATCACGTCAAGTTCGGGCTGCCGTTCGCGTTCAGCATGTCGATGCTCGCCTGGGGCGCCGTCGAGAACCGCGCCGCCTACGCGAGCTCGGGACAGCTGCAGCACCTGATGGCGAACCTGCGGTGGGGCACCGACTGGATCATCAAGGCGCACCCGTCGCCCAACGTCGTCTACGGGCAGGTCGGCGCGGGCAACCCCGACCACGCCTGGTGGGGCCCGGTCGAGGTCATGCCGATGGCGCGGCCGTCGTACAAGGTGGACGCCTCCTGCCCCGGTTCCGACCTGGCCGGCGAGTACGCCGCCGCGATGGCGTCGGCCTCGATGGTCTTCAAGGACACCGACCCGGCCTACGCGGCCACCCTGCTGACGCACGCCAAGCAGCTCTACTCGTTCGCGGACACCTACCGCGGCAAGTACAGCTCGTGCATCACCGACGCCGCGAGCTTCTACAACTCCTGGAGCGGCTACCAGGACGAGCTGGTGTGGGGTGCGATCTGGCTGCACCGCGCGACCGGTGACGCGACCTACCTGGCCAAGGCCAAGTCCGAGTACACGAAGCTCAGCACCGAGCAGCAGAGCACCGAGCGTTCCTACAAGTGGACCATCGCGTGGGACGACAAGTCGTACGGCGCTTACGTGCTGATGGCCAAGCTGACCGGTGAGCAGACCTACATCACCGACGCCAACCGCTGGCTGGACTACTGGACCACCGGCTACAACGGCAACCGGGTGCGCTACTCCCCCGGTGGCCAGGCCGTGCTCGACAGCTGGGGTTCGCTGCGCTACGCCGCCAACACCGCGTTCGCCGCGCTGGTCTACTCGGACTGGCTGTCCACTCGCGACAGCACGCGGGCCAAGACCTACCACGACTTCGGCGTGCGCCAGGTCAACTACGCCCTCGGCGACAACCCGCGCAACGCGAGCTACGTCGTCGGCTTCGGCGCGAACCCGCCGCGCAACCCGCACCACCGCACCGCGCACGGCGCGTGGGCCGACACCATCCAGGACCCGGTCACCAGCCGGCACGTGCTCTACGGCGCCCTGGTCGGCGGGCCCAGCACGAACAACGACGCCTACACCGACAGCCGCAGCGACTACGTGATGAACGAGGTCGCGCTCGACTACAACGCGGGCTTCACCAGCGCGCTCGCCCGGCTGTACCAGGAGTACGGCGGCACCCCGCTGGCGAACTTCCCGGTGGCCGAGACCCCCGACGGCCCCGAGCTGACCGTGCAGGCGTCGGTGAACCAGGGCGCGGCGCAGTTCACGGAGGTCAAGGCGTTCGTGCTGAACAAGAGCGCTTGGCCGGCCAGGACGTTCAACGGCACGCTGCGCTACTACTTCACGCTCGACGGCGCCACGACGCCGAGCCAGATCAGCGTCACCACGAACTACAACCAGTGCGGTGCCGCGAGCCAGCCCGCGCAG
The DNA here is from genome assembly GCF_001279525.1 of Nocardia sp. NRRL S-836. Classification (GTDB taxonomy): domain Bacteria; phylum Actinomycetota; class Actinomycetes; order Mycobacteriales; family Pseudonocardiaceae; genus Lentzea. The sequence goes on from NZ_LGDY01000102.1 coordinate 78,135, forward strand.
TACCGGGGCGCGGTGTACTACGTCGAGATCCCGTGCACCGGCGTGGCTCCGGCCGGGCAGTCCGCGTACCGCAAGGAGGTCCAGTTCCGGATCACCAGCACCGGCACGTGGGACCCGGCCAACGACTGGTCCTACGTCGGGCTGGGCAGCGGCAACACGGTCGCCCAGACCGACCGGGTGGTGCTGCGCCAGGACGGGCGCACGGTGTGGGGCCAGGAGCCCGGCGGTGCCGTCGACGACGGCGAGGCACCGACCGTCCCGAGTGGACTCATCGCCGCGAACGCCGGCAGCACCAGCGTGACGCTGAGCTGGACCGCCTCGACCGACAACGTGGGCGTCACCGGGTACGAGGTCCTCGACGGCACGACGGTCGTCGGCGCGGTGAGCACCACGAGCCTGCTGCTCACCGGCCTCACGCCGGACACGCCGTACTCGTTCGCGGTGCGGGCTAGGGACGCGGCGGGCAACGTGTCCGCGGCCGGCACGCCGGTCAGCACCAGGACGTTGCCCGGTGTCCGCAGCACCCTGACGGTGCAGCAGAAGGGTTCCGGCACGGCCAGGACGAACCAGATCGGTGCCACGGTCCAGCTCACCAACCGCGGCACCACGGCGGCGAACCTCGCCACGACGACGGCGCGGTACTGGTTCACCGGTGACTCCGCGTCGGCCGGCTACCAGGTGTGGTGCGACTGGGCCCAGATGGGCTGCGCCAACATCAGCCTGCGCGTGGTCAAGCTCGCCACCGCCCGTCCGGGCGCCGACGCCTACGTCGAGGTGTCGTTCCCGTCCGGCAGCCTCGCCCCCGGCGCGGGCACCGGCGAGATCCAGCTGCGGGTGGCGAAGTCCGACTGGTCCGCGTTCGACCAGTCCGACGACCACAGCTACCGGGTGAGCTCCACGCTCACCGACTTCGACCGGGTGACCGCCTACACCGCCGGCGCGCTGGCGTGGGGTGCCGAACCCTGACAGAGCTTCGGTGCGGGGCGTTCTGCGCGCCCAGGCGTTCCGCGCCGATCCCACTTCCGGCCACGGGCCGGTCCCAGCCGCGTCCCCGGCACAGCGTGGTGCCGGGGACGCGCCCCGACGCAGTTCGCCCGTTTTCGAACTGACGGCCGCTGACTCCTACGATGAGCGGCATGACGGAGATTGACAGGCACCGGCGGCCCGGTCCGCGCATCGAGGAAGTCGCGCGACTGGCCGGGGTGTCCAAGTCGACCGTCTCCCGCGTGATCAACGACGAGCCGTACGTGAGCACCAAGGCCCGCGACGCGGTGCACGAGGCGATCAGCCACCTGCGCTACAGCCCGAACCAGGCGGCCAGGACGCTGGCGGGCAGCAGGGCGAGCGCCATCGCGTTGGTCGTCTCCGAACAGGGCAGCCGCGTGCTGGGCGACCCGTTCTTCGCCGGCGTGCTGCGCGGGGTGCACTCCGAGCTCGCCGGGCGGCACGTTCAGCTGCTGCTCATGCTGAGCCAGCCGCAGGACCACGACGACCTCGTCGCCTACCTCACCGGCGGCCACGTCGACGGTGCGCTGCTCGTGAGCCTGCACGGCGACGACCCGCTCCCCCGGCGGCTGCACGAGCTCGGCCTGCCCGTGGTCGTCGGCGGCCGCCCGCTCGGCGAGGCGAGCGTTCCGTTCGTCGACTCGGACAACTTCACCGGCGGCCTGGAGGCGGCCCGGCACCTGGTGTCACTGGGCCGCGGCCGGATCGCGACCGTGACCGGCCCGCGCGACATGGCCGCGGGCCAGGACCGGCTCAGCGGGTGGCGGCGCGGCCTCGGCGAGGCCCAGCTGCCCGCGGACCTGGTGGCGGAAGCGGACTTCACGCCGGAGAGCGGCGCCTCGGCGATGGCCGCGCTGCTCGACCGGGCACCCGACCTCGACGCCGTGTTCGTCGCGGCCGACATCATCGCGGTCGGCGCCCTGCAGGTGCTGCACGCGCGGGGCCGGCGGGTGCCGCAGGACGTGGCGGTGGTGGGGTTCGACGACTCGCTGCTGGCCTCGACCGCGACCCCGCCGCTCACGACGGTCCGCCAGGACGTGGAACAGCTCGGGCGGACGATGACCTGGCGGCTGCTCGGCGCGCTCGCCGGGGAGGACGGGTTGCCGCCGTCGCTGCTGCTGCCGACGTCGCTGGTGCGGCGCGCGAGCGCGTAACCGACGCCGCCGCACCGCCAGCCGCCGCGGTCTGCCACGCGGGGAGCTTTCGCACGCTCCTGGAGGACGAAACCTCCCCGCGTGCGCCTAGCAGCAGCGGGGTCAGGGGTGCGGGTCAGCTGTCGATGGTGAGCCGGTCGGCGTCGGCGAGGCGTTGGCGTGGGCGGCGCGGCAACACGGGACCCACCGTCGAGCGGCCGCACAACGCGCAGCCCGACAACGCATTCGTCGCGGAAACATCCGTGTCCCGGCCGGGTGGGCAGCGTGCGCGTCTGCGTGACCGAACGCTTGCTAGGCCAACCGGTCGCAGGCCCGTTGACGCTGTCCGTACCTGTACCCGCACACAGCGTTAACCCAAACGACACTCTTCCGGGAACGCTCCCAGTTTTCCCAACTGTGACCTCCGCCGAGAACCCGAGGTCACCCCCCTCACCACGGCCGGAACTGCCTGATCCGGGCCGGAGTGTGTCTTGACACACTCTCGACACCAGTACGACACTCCTCGGCACCTGGGAGCGCTCCCAGAATCCGCCCGCCGAGACCAGAGGAGTTCTCCCGTGCGACACCGTTGGGTCAGCGTGCTGATCTGTGCCGCCGTGTCCGCCGCAGCCACGACAGCGTGCGGCTCGGGTGGCGCCACTCAGTCCGCCGATGGCAAGACTGAGCTGACGATCGCCACGTTCAACGAGTTCGGGTACGAGGACCTGTTCAAGGAGTACGAAGCAGCCCACCCGGACGTCAAGATCACGCAGCGGAAGACCGGGCAGGGTCAGCCGCACCACCAGAACCTGTTCACCAAGCTCGGTGCCGGGTCGGGTCTCGCTGACATCGAGGCCGTCGAAGAGGGCTACCTCAGCCAGGTCATGTCGAAGTCGGGGCAGTTCAACGATCTCAAGGAGATCGGTCCGAAGATCGAGGACGGCCGCTGGCTGCAGTGGAAGACCGACGCGGTCACCACCAAGGACGGCAAGCTGATCGGTTACGGCACGGACATCGGCCCGCTGGCGATGTGCTACCGCAAGGACCTGTTCGCGCAGGCCGGGCTGCCGTCCGACCCCGAGGGCGTCAAGGCGCTCTTCGCCACGTGGGACAGCTACTTCGCCGCCGGTGACACGTTCGTCGCCAAGGTTCCCGGTGTGGCGTGGTTCGACAGCGCCGCCCAGGTGTTCAACGCCATGCACAACCAGCACGAGGTCGGCTACTACGACAAGTCCGACAAGCTGGTCGTGGACACCAACCCCGACATCAAGTCGGACTGGACCGCGGTGACCGCCGCTGTCGCGAAGGGACAGTCGGCGCGGCTCGGCGCGTTCAGCAACGAGTGGAACACCGGCTTCAAGCTCGGCAAGTTCGCCACCAAGACGTGCCCGTCGTGGATGCTCGGCGTGGTGGAGTCGCAGGCCGGTCCCGAGAACGCCGGCAAGTGGGCGGTCACCGACGCGTTCCCGAACGGTGGCGGCAACTGGGGTGGCTCGTACCTGAGCGTTCCCAAGCAGAGCAAGAACGCGAAGAAGGCCGCCGAGCTCGCCGCCTGGCTGACCGCGCCGGAGCAGCAGGTCAAGGCGTTCAAGGCCAAGGGCACCTTCCCCAGCCAGGTGAAGGCGCTCGACGCCCCGGAGCTGCTGCAGCAGACCAACGCCTACTTCGGTGACGTGAAGGCCGGCGCGCTGTTCGCCACGCAGGCCAAGAAGGTCAAGGCCGCGCAGTACAAGGGTCCGGCTGACGGCCAGATCCAGGAGACCGTGTTCAGCCCGGCCCTGCAGTCCGTCGAACAGGGCAAGAACGCCGACGAGGCGTGGAAGACCGCCGTCGAAGGCGCCCAGAAGGCGGCCAAGTGACCGCCGTTCTCTCCAAGGTCGACCGCGGGCGAGTCCAGGAGACTCGCCCGCGGGCGCCGCGGCGGCACCGGCTGTCCAAGTTGGACAGCAAGGTCTCGCCGTACCTCTTCGTCGCGCCGTTCTTCGTGCTGTTCGGCGCGGTCGGGCTGTTCCCGTTGCTGTACACGGCGTACGTCTCCCTCTTCGAGTGGGAGGTGGGCGCGGACAACCCGACGTTCATCGGTCTCGACAACTACAAGACGTTGTTCGAGGACGACCAGTTCTGGAACGCGCTGTTCAACACGTTCAGCATCTTCGTGCTCTCCAGCGCCCCGCAGGTCGTCGTCGCGGTCGTGCTCGCGGCGCTGCTCAACGAGAACCTGCGCGCCCGCACCGGCTGGCGGATGGGTGTGCTGCTCCCCTACGTCGCCAGCCTCGTGGCGTTGACGATCATCTTCGGCAACCTGTTCGGGCCGCAGTACGGTCTGGTGAACGACTTCCTCACCCTGGTGGGCATCGGCCCGATCGACTGGCAGGCCTCGACGTTCGGCAGCCACGTCGCCATCGCGTCCATGGTCAACTGGCGGTGGACGGGCTACAACGCGCTGATCGTGCTCGCCGCGATGCAGGCGATCCCGCGTGACGTGTACGAGGCCGCGGTCGTCGACGGCGCCGGGGCGCTGCGGCGGTTCTTCAGCATCACGCTGCCGCTGCTCAAGCCGACGCTGATCTTCGTGATCGTCACCTCGACCATCGGCGGCCTGCAGATCTTCACCGAGCCGAAGCTGTTCGAACCGTCCGGTGGCAGTGGCGGCGGCACGGAGCACCAGTACCAGACGGTCGTGCTCTACCTGTACCAGTCGGCGTTCCAGGGTCTCGACCTCGGGTACGCGTCCGCGATCGCGTGGGTGCTGTTCCTGATCGTGATCAGTGTCGCCGCGCTCAACTTCTTCCTCACCAGGAGGGCGGTGCGATGACGAACCGCAGACCGTCTTTCCTGATCTACGGGCTGCTCGGCGCGTTCGTGCTCGGCTCGGCGTTCCCGTTCTACTGGTCGTACCTGGTCGCGAGCCGCGACAACGCTGTCCTGACCGGTGACTTCACGTTGATCCCCGGCGGCAACTTCTTCACGAACGCCGCCAGGGTGATCGACACGATCCCGTTCTGGAAGGCGCTGGCCAACAGCTTCATCGTGTCCGGGACCGTGACGCTGTCGGTGGTGCTGCTGTCGACGCTGGCCGGTTTCGCCTTCGCCAAGCTGCGGTTCCGCGGTCGCGGGGTGCTGTTCCTGTTCGTGGTGGCGACGCTGGCCGTGCCGACCCAGCTCGGCATCATCCCGCTCTACATGGCGATGGCCGAGTTCGGCTGGGCCGGTGAGCTGGAAGCCGTGATCGTGCCGAACCTCGTCACCGCGTTCGGCGTGTTCTGGATGCGGCAGTACCTCCTCGACGCCATCCCCGACGAACTGGTCGAGGCGGCGCGCATGGACGGCTGCAGCCTGTGGCGCACGTTCTGGCACGTCGCCCTCCCCGCGGCCCGGCCAGCCGCGGCGATGCTGGGCGTGTTCACGTTCATGCAGTCCTGGAACGACTTCCTCTGGCCGCTCGTCGTGCTCAACGCCGACAACCCGACGCTCCAGGTCGCACTGGAGAAGCTGCAGAGCGGCTACTACGTCGACTACTCGCTCGTCCTCGCCGGAACCACGCTCGCGACGATTCCGGTTCTCATCGTGTTCCTCGTGCTCGGGCGGCAGATCGTCGCCGGTGTGATGCAGGGCGCCGTCAAGGGGTGAAAATGGAGAACATTGTTTTCCCGCAGGGTTTTCTGTGGGGAGCCGCGACCGCGGCGTTCCAGGTTGAGGGTGCGACCGCCGTGGACGGCCGCACCGACTCCATCTGGGACGCCTTCTGCCGGGTGCCCGGCAAGGTCGTCGGCGGCGACTGCGGCGAACCCGCCGCCGACCACTACCGGCGGTTCGAGCAGGACGTGGCCATGATGGCCGAGCTCGGCCTCAAGGCCTACCGGTTCTCGATCGCGTGGCCGCGGGTGCGCCCGGACGGCGGCGAGGTGAACCCCAAGGGTCTCGACTTCTACCAGCGGCTCGTGGACACGTTGCTGGCGCACGACATCGTGCCGTGGCCGACGCTCTACCACTGGGACCTGCCGCAGACGCTGGAGGAGTCGGGCGGCTGGACCTCCCGTGACACGGCCTACCGGTTCGCCGACTACGCCGCCGCCACCGTCGAGGCCCTCGGTGACCGCGTGGACACGTGGACGACGCTGAACGAGCCGTGGTGCTCGGCGTTCCTCGGCTACGCGTCCGGCGTGCACGCACCGGGCCGCACCGACCCGAGCGCCGCCGTCGCCGCGGTGCACCACCTGCTGCTCGGCCACGGGCTCGCCGCGGACACCATCCGCGCGACCGTGCCGGACGCGAAGGTCGGCATCACGCTCAACATGTACCCGATCATCCCGGTCGACCCCTCCGACCCGGCCGACCTGGACGTGGCGCGCCGGCTCGACGGGCTGCAGCAGCGGATCTTCCTGGACCCGTTGCTGCGCGGCGAGTACCCCGCGGACATCGTGGCGGACCTCGAACCGTTCGGGTTCAGCGAGCACGTGCGCGACGGCGACCTCGACGTGATCTCCGCGCCGATGGCCATGCTCGGCGTGAACTACTACTCCGAGCACTACGTCAGCGCGTCGCCGAACGGCAGCGACAACGCGCCTTCGCCGTGGGTCGGTGTGCAGCACGCGTCGTTCCCGCGCCGTGACGCTCCCCGCACCGACATGGACTGGGAAGTCCACCCGGACGGTCTCACCGCCGTGCTGCTGCGGCTGCACCACGACTACCCGCGCCTGCCGCTCTACATCACCGAGAACGGTGCCGCGTTCCGCGACGACTTCTCGGTCAACGGCGCGATCGACGACGTCGACCGGACCGGGTTCATCGCCTCGCACCTGCGTGCGGCGCACGCGGCGATCGAGGCGGGCGTCGACCTGCGCGGCTACTTCTGCTGGTCGCTGATGGACAACTTCGAGTGGGCCGAGGGGTACGCGAAGCGGTTCGGCATCGTCCACGTGGACTACGCGACCCAGATCCGCACACCGAAGATGAGTGCGAGGTGGTTCGCCCGAGTGGCCCGCGACAACGCGTTGGTCGCCGTCTCATGACGGAAGGCAGGACTCGGCGCCCCGGCCCGCGCATCGAGGAGGTCGCGCGCGTGGCCGGGGTGTCGAAGTCCACCGTCTCCCGGGTGATCAACGGGGAGAAGTACGTGAGCGAGCGGTCGCGCCAGTCCGTGCACCGCGCGATCGCCCTGCTCGGGTACAGCCCCAACCACGCCGCGCGGACCCTGGCCGGCAGCAAGGCCAACGCGATCGCGCTGGTGATCTCGGAGCAGGGCAGCCGGGTGCTCGCCGACCCGTTCTTCGCCGGTGTGCTGCGCGGGGTGCACGCCGAGCTGGCGGGACGGCACGTCCAGCTGCTGCTGATGATGAACCAGCCGCTGGACGGCCAGGACCAGGTCGCCTACCTCACCGGCGGGCACGTCGACGGCGCGCTCGTCGTGAGCCTGCACGGCGAGGACCCGTTGCCGAGGACGTTGCACGAGGCGGGGCTGCCCATCGTGGTGGGCGGCCGCCCCCTCGCGGGCGGCACCGTCCCGTTCGTCGACTCGGACAACTTCAACGGCTCGCTGGAAGCCGTGCGGCTCCTGGTGTCCCTGGGCCGTGAGAAGGTCGCCACGATCGCGGGCCCGCGGGACATGGCGGTGGGCATGGACCGGCTCAGCGGGTGGCGCTGCGGGCTCGCCGAGCACGGCCTGTCCGTGTCGCTGGTGGTGCACAGCGACTTCACGCCCGAGGCCGGGGCACTCGCGATGGAGGAGCTGCTGCGCAGGGCACCCGACCTCGACGCGGTGTTCGTCGCGGCGGACATCATGGCGCTGGGTGCCCTGCGCGTGCTCCAGGCCCGCGGCTACCGCATCCCCGACGACGTGGCGGTCGTCGGGTTCGACGACTCGGTGCTCGCCTCGACCGCGGTGCCGCCGCTGACCACCGTGCGGCAGGACCTGGAGCAGTTCGGCCGCACCATGACCTGGCGGCTGCTCGCCGAGCTCGCGGGCGAGGAGAAGCTGCCCCTCTCGATGCTGCTGCCCACCTCGCTCGTGCGCAGGGCCAGCGCCTGACGCACTTCCGAACGCGCCGGCCCGAATCGACGCGGACCCATTCGACGCCGAAGTAGTTGCCCCGCGGCCTGAACCCGGGCCGGGACCAGGCCGTACTACGCGGTGTGAGTGGGAGAGAAGAGCGGGGGTTGCAGGATGCGGACCGGCAGGTTCTACGACAGCTCGGGTGACGACGCCCCGGCGCTGCCCGACACGGCGGTGCTGCGGGTGCTGTGGATGACCGCGCAGGGCATGGTGTGGCCGTGGCTGCTGCAGAGCATGTGCCGCGGGGACGCCATCGAGCACGCGCTGCGCGCGGAGCTCATCTGGGCGCCCGTCGGCGAGCACCTCGGCTACCACATCACCGACGCGGGCAGGCGCCGGATCGTGGACTGGTACCAGCGGAACAAGCCCGGCGGCGACGCGGACGACGCCCAGCAGTGGCGTGCCGTGACGTTGCGCTGACGGTCACCGGTGCCCGGCAACCGGGCTTTGCCACGTGTGGCAGAGGAACTCCCGCGGCTCCGCCGAGTCCGCTCCGCCCTTCGGGTGCGTTCGCGTCGAATCGACCGTCGAAAGTGGACTGCCCGGTCATCCACGCTTCCGATGGCTCCGAACGCCGTCTTGACCCTCGGGCGGCAGCCGACGAACCTGGGAGCGCTCCCAGAACTTCCGTCGACGAGGACGTGATGCGCATGGCCAGCCGCCGGCTCCTCCTGGTGACCGTGCTCGTCGCGGCCTGCCTGCCCGCCGTGGCGAGCACCGCCGCCGCGGGCAGACAGGCCGCGGACGCCACCGTCGTGGTCAACGCGAAAGCGGGGCTGGCGACCGTGCCGGACACCGCGCTCGGGGTGAACCACGCGATCTGGGACAGCCAGCTCGGCACCCCGGCGGTCGCCGACCTGCTCGGTGACGCGGGCGTGCGGATGATGCGCTACCCCGGCGGGTCGTACGGCGACATCTACCACTGGAAGGACCACACCGCTCCCGGCGGGTACGTGGCGCCGAACACCGACTTCGACACGTTCATGACCGGCGTGCGCCGCGCTCAGGCCCAGCCGATCGTCATCGCGAACTACGGCACCGGCACGCCGCAGGAAGCCGCCGAGTGGGTGCGCTACGCCAACGTCACCAAGGGCTACGGCGTGAAGTACTGGGAGATCGGCAACGAGCTCTACGGCAACGGCCACTACGGCTCGGGGTGGGAGGCGGACGACCACCCGGACAAGAGCCCGGCCGGGTACGCGCGGGAGACCGTGGCGTTCGCCCAGGCGATGAAGGCGGCCGACCCGACCATCAAGGTCGGCGCCGTGCTGACCACCCCGGCGAACTGGCCGGACGCGATCGTCGCCGAGGGCGACGCCGCGAGCTGGAACCAGACCGTGCTGTCGATCGCGGGCCCGCACGTGGACTTCGTGATCGTGCACTGGTACCCGTCCGGTTCCACGACGGCGCAGACGCTGGCGGCCACGGACCAGATCGCGGACATGACGTACCTGCTGCGCCAGCAGATCACCAGGTACGCCGGGCCGGACCCCGGCCGCCTGGGCATCGCCATGACCGAGCTGAACTCGTCCTACGGCCGCAACACCCAGCCGGGCGCGCTGTTCGCGGCGGAGGCCTACACCTCGTTGCTGGAGAACGGTGTCTTCACCGTCGACTGGTGGAACACCCACAACGGTCCCGGCCGGGCCTCGACCGTGGCCGGTCAGCCGGACTTCGACGACTTCGGGCTGCTCTCCAGCGGTGGCTGCCTGCCCGACGGCGCGTGTGAACCGCCGTTGAACACGCCGTTCGCGCCGTACCACGCGTTGAAGGTCCTCAGCCTCTTCGCACGGCCGGGCGACCAGCTCGTCCGCGCCGGCTCCGACGACGCGTCGGTCAGGGCGCACGCGGTCCGCAGACCGAACGGCGACCTCGCCGTGCTGCTCCTCAACGCCGACCAGGACAACCCGCGCACGGTCACCATCGACTACGCGGGCTACACCCCGGCCGCGGGCGCGCCGACCGTGCACACGTTGACCAACGGCGCGACCGGCGTCGTGACGTCGGCGGACGGCACCGCGACCAGCCGCACCCTGCCGCCGTTCTCGCTCACCACCCTCGTCCTGCACCCGGCCGCGACGGCGCAGCTGCCCGCCGCGCCAGGACGACCGGCGCTCAGCTCGGTCACCGACCGCACGGCCACGATCACCTGGCCGGCCGTGCCCGGTGGCGTGAAGTACGAGGTCCACCGCCAGGTCGGCACCACCAGCGAGCAGTGGGGTGAGACGACCGGCACCTCGTTCACCGTCCCGAACCTGCGCCCCGGCACCCGGTACACGGTCAACGTGCTGGCACGGGACGGTTCCGGCGCCCTGTCGTGGGCCTCTCCCCCACTCACCCTGACCACCGGCAGCCCGGCCACGAGCACGTGCTCGGTCCGCCTGGGCAACGTGAGCGACTGGAGCAGCGGCTTCGTCGGCAGCGTCGACATCACGAACACCGGCACCCGTGCGATCGCCGACTGGACGCTGACCTTCACCTGGCCCACCGCCCTGCAACAGGTGTCGTCGGGCTGGAACGCGACCTGGAGCCAGGCCGGCAGCACGGTCACCGTCGTCGGCACCGGCCGCATCGAACCGGGCGCGACCGTCGGCACCGGCTTCGTCGGCAGCTACACCGGGCCGAACATCCCGCCGACGGCGTTCACGCTGAACGGAACCCTCTGCCGCACAACCTGAGCAACTCCCACTGATCCACAGTGGACCGTCTGGGCACCGACGTGACCGGACGGTCCACTGTGGATGTTGTCGAATATCGACGCACCCTTGACACCGCCGCCCGGCTCACTACGCTCGCCCTCTGGGAGCGCTCCCAGAACGTCACTGCGGCGTTGCTCAAAGGAGAGCAGATGAAGCGGCGGAACAAGATTTCAGGCGCGCTGGTCGCGGCCGTGGTGGCCGTGAGCGGGATGGTCGCCCTCGGCACGGCGAGCCAGGTCACGGCGGCGGCCGCGGGCGGAACGGGCACCGGGTACCTGCACACCAGCGGCAGCAAGATCCTGGACAGCACCGGTGCGACGGTCCGGCTGACCGGCATCAACTGGTTCGGGATGGAGACCGACAACAAGACCTTCCACGGCCTGTGGGCCAGCCGGACGTGGCGCCAGCAGCTCGACCAGATGGCGCAGCTGGGCTACAACACGTTGCGCATCCCGTTCTCCAACGACGCGCTCAAGCCCGACGCCAAGGCCACCGGCATCAACGACTACACCAACCCCGACCTGGTCGGGCTGTCCCCGTTGCAGATCCTCGACAAGGTGATCGACTACGTGGGGCAGAAGGGGATGCGGGTCATCCTCGACCGGCACCGCCCGACCAGCGCCGGCCAGACCGCGCTCTGGTACACCGCCGGTGTCCCGGAGTCGACCTGGATCAACGACTGGAAGATGCTCGCCCAGCGCTACGCGGGCAACAGCACGGTCATCGGCGCCGACCTGCACAACGAGCCGCACGCCGAGGGCACCAACCCGGCCGCGACCGGGTCGTGCTGGGGCTGCGGCGACACCGCCCGCGACTGGCGGCTGGCCGCGGAACGCGCGGGCAACGCGATCCTGGGCGTGCAGCCGAACTGGCTGATCTTCGTCGAGGGCGTCAGCTGCCCGAGCGGCGGGCTGTCGAACGTGTGGGACGGCGACCCGACCAACGACGAGGACTGCGGCTGGTGGGGCGGGAACCTGTCGAAGGCCGGTGAGTTCCCGGTGCGCCTGTCCGTGGCCAACCGGCTGGTGTACTCGCCGCACGAGTACGCGACCTCGGTCTACAACCAGCCGTGGTTCAGCGCGCCCGACTACCCGGCCAACATGCCCGCGATCTGGGACAAGTACTGGGGTTACCTGTACAAGCAGAACATCGCGCCGCTGATGATGGGTGAGTTCGGCACCACGCTGGCCAACCCGGTCGACAAGGTGTGGCTGGAGAACCTCATGGCCTACACCGGGACCGGCGTCAACGGCATGTCGTTCACCTACTGGTCGTGGAACCCCAACTCCGGTGACACCGGCGGCATCGTCGGCGACGACTGGACCACGGTCAACCAGGCGAAGCAGAGCATCCTGCAGCCCTACCTCATCCCGCCGACCGGTGGCGGGACCGGTCCGACGAGCACCACGACCACCCCCGGCCCCGGCACCGGTGCCTGCAGGTCGGCGTGGAAGCTGGACAACTCGTGGCAGGGCGGGTTCCAGGGCGCGCTGACGGTGACCAACACCGGCACCAGCGCGGCCAACCCGTGGAAGGTCACGTTCACGCTGCCCGCGGGGGCCACCATCGTCAACGGCTGGAACGGCACCTTCAGCCAGAGCGGCACCACGGTCACCGTGACCGCGCCGTCGCACAGCACGTCCCTGGCACCGGGAGCGGCCGTGTCGCTCGGTTTCACCGCCAACGGGACGGCGAGCGCACCCTCGGCCGTCACGCTCAACCAGGCGGCCTGCGGCGCATGACAGCATTCGGCCGTGGTGCCCGTGCGGGCACCACGGCCGTATGTCGGTCGGGCGGGTCAGACGGTGGCGGTGGCGCTGGCGCGAGCGGCCAGGCCCTCGATGACGGCGGACAGCTTCTCGGTGACCTCGGGGTCGTCGACCGGGTGCAGCTCGGCGAAGCGGACCACCGAGCCGGGGATCGACAGCGTCAGGTCCTCCGCGACGTCGGCGCCGGCGATCCGGACGGCCTTGCGCGCCTCGTCCTGCGCCCACACGCCGCCGTACTGGCCGAACGCGGTGCCGACGACGGCGACCGGCTTGCCGGACAGGGCGCCGGCGCCGTAGGGGCGCGACAGCCAGTCGATGGCGTTCTTCAGCACCGCGGGGATGGTGCCGTTGTACTCGGGCGAGACCAAGAGCAGCGCGTCGGCGTCACCCGCGGCCTCGCGCAGCTTGACGGCCTGCGCGGGGACGGTGCCCTCGACGTCGATGTCCTCGTTGTAGAACGGCACGGTGTCGAGCCCGTCGAACAGGCTCACCTCGACGTGCTCCGGCGCGATCTGCACCGCAGCCTCCGCGAGCCTGCGGTTGTGCGATCCGGCGCGGAGGCTGCCGACGAGGGTGAGAATGCGGACGGCCATGTGAATGCTCCTGAGTGCGGGTCGAACAGGATGACACCAGCGTAAACGGGACGCGGCCCGGTTATCTTCCGGTTAGGCTCCTGAGGTGATCAGCGGCACACCCCTGCCCCTCGTGGGCACGGAGCCACACCTGCGTGCGGACGCGGTGCGCAACCGGGCCCGCCTGCTGGAGGCCGCGGCCAGGCTGGCGGCCGAGCACGGCGCGGCCGCGCTCACCATGGAGATGGTGGCGGCCGCGGCCGGCGTCGGCAAGGGCACGGTGTCGCGCCGCTTCGGCGACCGCAACGGCCTGCTGCAGGCGTTGCTCGACCACGCGGAACGGCAGTTCCAGGAGGCGTTCCTCAGCGGCCCGCCACCGTTGGGCCCCGGCGCCGACGCGGACGCGCGGCTCCGTGCGTTCGGACCGGCCCTGCTGCGCCACGAACGCACGCACCGCGACCTCTACCTCGCCGCCGAACCCACGCCGCAGCGCCGGTTCGCGGTCCCGGCCAAACGGCTGCGCCACGCCCACGTCGCGGCACTGGTCCGCACGCTGCTCCCGGGCGCCGACGCCGACCTGCTCGCCCACACCCTGCTGGCCTCGGTGGACGTCGTCCTCGTGGGCCACCTGGTGACCGACCACGGCATGACCGCGCACCGGCTGGAGGCGGGCTGGCACGACCTGCTCGACCGGCTGCTGCCGGTCACTCGTGGTTGAGCGCCCCCGACCGGAACACCGCGAGCTCCGCACCGCCGAACCCCGCGGCGCGCACCACCTCGGCCAGCCCCGCCCTGACCTCCGGCCGCTCGGCCAGCTGCGGGTCGAGCTCGACCCGCCCGACGTCGCCGAGGTCGCGCACCCGCAGGTCCCTGGAGGGCGTGCCGGCGTCGGCCAGCCAGGCCCGCACGGCCACCTCGGCGCGTTCCACCCTGGCCAGTCGCGCGGGCGTGATCGTGAGCCCGTACCGCACCCGGCTCGCCAGGCACGGCTGCGCCGGTTTGTCCCACGTGGACAGCCGCCACAGCCGGCTCACCGCCCGGACGTCGGCCTTCGTCATCCCCAGCTCCCGCAACGGCGTGTGCACACCGATCTCGTCACCGGCGCGGATGCCGGGCCGGAACGGGTCCCGCGCGTCGTCGGCGTTCGTGCCGGTCGCCACCGCCGTCAGCCCGTGCTCCCGCGCGACCGCCGTGATGGCGTCCAGGACCGTGGACTTGCAGAAGTAGCACCGGTCACGGCCGTTCGCGACGTACCCGGGACTGTCCAGCTCGGAGGTGGCGGGCGCGATGTGCCGCACCCCGAGGTCGTGCGCGAAGGCGACGGCGCCCGTGAGCTCGGCGGCGGCGAGACTGGCCGAGTCGGCGGTGACCGCGAGAACGGCGTCCGGCCCACTGGCCCGCACGGCGGCGGCCAGCACCAGCGCCGAGTCCGCGCCGCCGGAGAACGCGACCGCGACCGGCCCGATCCCGGCGAGCCGCACGACGAGCCGGGCCGCGGTGGTGGCGGTGTGCATCAATGCTCCTTCGGCAGTTCCGCGGCCATGGCCAGCACGGAGCGCAGCGGCAGCCCCGTCTGCCTGGCCACGGCGGCGGCGTCGTCGTACTCGGGCTTGCCGTGGTGCGGTCCGTGCTTGCGGCGCACCGGCATGCCGTGCACCCGCACGACATCGCTGGTGCGGGCCACGGCCGTGCGCCGCACCGCCGTCCGCCGCACACCGAGGGTGCCGGTCTCGGCGAACATCAGCCGTTCGAGCGCGTCGGCGTTCTCGGGCGTGGCCAGTGCGTGCAGCACGTGCGCGGGCCGGCCCTTCTTCATCACGGCCGGGGTGGTCCAGCTGTCGAGGGCGCCGCTGTCGAGCAGCAGGCCGACGACGTGGCCGAGGACCTCGCCGGTGACGTCGTCGAGGTTGGTCTCCAGCACGACGAGGTCCCGCGTGTCCGGTGGCGGGTGGTGTGGCGGTGGTTGGTGGTGTGGCGGTGGTTGGTGGTGCGGCGGGGCGGCGGTGTCGAGGAGCTGGGGGTCGTCGGCGGTGGGGGCGCCGGGGGCGGCTTCGGCCGCGCAACTGGCGGTTCCGTCGGCTGCGGGGGCACCGGGGGCGGCAACGCCCGTGGTTCCGCTGGCCGCGGCGACACACGGGGCGGCTCCCACCACGGCCGCGCGACTGGCGGCTTCACCGACCCCGGGGACGCGCGGGTCGGCGCCTACGGCGGCAACATCCGTGGTTCCGCTGGCCGCGGCGGCACTCGGGGCGGCCCCCACCACGGCCGCGCGACTGGCGGCTTCACCGACCCTGGGGACGCGCGGGTCGGCGCCTACGGCGGCAACATCCGTGGTTCCGCTGGCCGCGGCGGCACTCGGGGCGGCCCCCATCACGGCCGCGCGGCTCGGGATTTCGCCGCCCTGGGCGTCGCCGGTGTCGGGTTCGGCTGCGGCGGAGGCTGCGGTCGCGCCTTCCAGCGCGCCCGTGTGGGCGACACGTACCGCACCGAGGCCACGGGATTCGCCTGCGTCGCCGACACCGTGAACGGTGCCCACCGCCGCCGCGCTGCTACCGGTGTCCCCGCCCGAGGCGCCGGCGTGGTCGGCGTCCGTGACGGCGAGGCCACGGGTGTTCCCGGCCACCGCGCCGGTGTGGGCGGCACCCACCGCAGCACCGAGGCCACGGCGTTTGTCCGTGTCGCCGTGCACCGCAGCAGTGCTGCCGTGGTCGGCACCCGCCGCGGCGGCGAGGCCACGGGCCTCCCCGGCCACCGCGCCGGTGCGGTGCGCTCCCACCGGGTCGCCGATCCGCACCACGGCGACGTTCGGCCGGTCGGGCAGTGTCCTCGTTCCCGCCCCGTAGCCGGTGGCGGTCAACCGCATCGGCGGGGGCGGGCGGTAGTCGGCCGACATCGCGCGCAGCAGGGCGGCGGCGGTCGGGGTGACGGTCTCGCCGGTCAGGGGCGTGCCGGTGACCACCGCGCCCTCCAGCAGTGCCGCGGTCGCCGGTGCCGGGCAGGGCAGCACGCCGTGGGCCGTCCTGACCGAGCCGGTACCGAGCGGCAGCGGCTCGCAGTGGACGGTTCCGACACCGAGCGCGTGCAGGGCGGCGGCGACGCCGACGACGTCCACGAGCGTGTCGTGGCCGCCGAGCTCGTGCAGGTGCACCTCGTCGGGGTCCTCGCCGTGCAGGCGGCCCTCCACCTCGGCCACGGCCCGCAGGGCGGCCACCGCCAGGTCCGCGACGGGCCGGGAGCGCACCCGGCGGGCCATGGCGATCAAGTCGCCCGCCTTGCGGCTCGTGGCGTCGTCGGAGACCGCGACGACCGCCCGGCGGGCGCTGAGGCCGTGGGTGAGGACCCGTTCGACGGTGAGGTCCCAGCCGGTCAGGCCGGTGTCGGCGACGGCGGCGCGGACGGCGTCCAGCGACGCGCCGGCGTCGACCAGCGCGGCCAGCAGCATGTCACCGGCCAGCCCGGTGAACGGCGCGATGACGCAGATCCGGTTCATGGCGCGCTCCAGCGGAGAAGGCCAGGTACAGCGACGGAACCGCGAGCCGGGCTCGGGACGGCGCTCGGCCGGGACCCGAACGCCACGGCAACCGGACCGCAGGCCCGGCCCGCGACCACACCCCGGCAAGACCCGGACACCACGGCACCCGAACCACAAGCCCCGCCCACGACACAGCGGGCTCCAGACACGCGCGAACCCCGCATCCCACACACCCCCCGGCAAACCGCAGACACGCCCGAACCGCGTTCCCGGCTCATCACGCCACCCCGGCCGGACGCGGACACCACGGCGGCCGAACCGCGTTCCCGGTTCACAGCGCGCCCCGGCGAGCCACCCGTGACAGCCGGAACGCCGCCATCGCCGCCCCGAACCCGGAGTCGATGTTCACCACGGTGATCCCGGCCGCGCAGGACGCGTGCATCGCCAGCAACGCGGTGATCCCCTCCAGCCCGGCGCCGTACCCGGTCGACGTCGGCACGGCGACCACCGGGCACGCGACGAGCCCACCGATCGCGCTGGCCAGCGCACCCTCCATGCCCGCGACGACGATCACGGTGTCCGCCGCGCGCAACCGGTCCTGCTCGGCGAGCAGGCGGTGCAGCCCGGCCACGCCCACGTCGGTGACGGTGGTGACGTCGAGCCCGACGGCCGTGGCGATGGCGGCGGCCTCGTGGGCCACGGGCTGGTCGGCGGTACCGGCGGCGGCGACCACGACGGTGAACCCGGTCGGTGCGGCCGGGCGCCAGCCGAGGAGGCGGGCCGCGGGGTCGTACGTGCCGTCGGGCACCTCACTCACCACAGCGGCCGCGACTTCAGGGGCAACGCGGGTGGCGAGCACCGGACCGTCGTTGTGCCGCAGCAGGGTGCGGACGATCGAGGTGATCTGGGCCGCGGTCTTGCCGGTGCCGTAGACGACCTCCGGCAGTCCCTGGCGGGCCTCGCGGCCGACGTCCACCCTGGCGAAACCCAGGTCCACGGCGTCCGGTCCGGTCACGCCGCCCCTCCCCTCGCCACGACGGACGGCAGCTCGCGCCCGATCTGCGCCAGCAGCTCCGGCGCCCGGCTGACGGCGGCGTCGAGGTTTCCGGCGCGGGCCAGCAACGACCACGCCGCGCTCACGCCGGCCGCGCGCAGCTGGTCCGCGGAGAGGCGGACGTCGCCCGCGACGACCACGACCGGGACGCCGTGCCGCCGGGCCGCCTCCGTCACGCCGACGGGGGCCTTGCCGCGCAGGCTCTGCTCGTCGAACCGGCCCTCGCCGACCACGACGAGCGCGGCGGTGCGCAGGGCCTCCTCGACGCCGATCTCGGCCAGGACGAAGTCCGCGCCGGACGCGCGGCGGGCGCCGAGGGCGGCCAGCGCGGCGAAGCCGGTGCCACCGGCCGCACCCGCACCCGGTTCGCCGCTCAGGTCACGGCCGGTCTCGGCGGCGAGGACGGCCGCGAACCGGCGCAGGCCGCGTTCCAGCACCTCCACGTCCCGCGGTGACGCGCCCTTCTGCGGGCCGAACACCGCGGCGGCACCGGACGGGCCGGTCAGCGGGTTGTCCACATCGGACACCAGCGTCACCCGTGCCAGCCGCAGCCGGAAGTCCAGACCGGACAGGTCCACGTGGGCCACGCCGGTCAGCGCGGCACCGCCCGGCCCGACCGGCGCGCCGCGGGAGTCGGTGATCCGGGCGCCGAGTGCGCGCAGCAGGCCCGCTCCCCCGTCGGTCGTGGCGCTGCCGCCCACCGCGAGCACGATGTCGAGGCAGCCGTGGTCGAGCGCGGCACGGATCAGCTCGCCGGTGCCGTGGCTGTCGGCGACCAGCGGGGCGAGCCGGCCGTCCGGTAACGCGTCGAGGCCGCTCGCCGTGGCCAGCTCGACCACCGCGCGGGTACCGCGCACGGCGAACGCGGCCCGCACCGGCCGTCCGGTGGGGCCGGTGACGTCGACGTGGACCTCGCGGTACCCGGCCTGGGCCAGTGCCGCGAGCGTGCCCTCGCCGCCGTCCGCGACCGGCATCGCCACCGCGGCACCGCCCGCGTCGACCACCCCGGCGACAACGGCGGCACAGGCCTGCGCCGCGGTCAGGCAGCCGCGGAACTTGTCGAGGCAGACGAGCACCTTGCCGCTCATCGGCGGCCCCCGGTGACGTACGGGATCGTCTGCGGCCCTTCGGGAAGCACGCACAGGCGGGCACCGGGCCCCGCCGCCGCGAGCGCCTCCCGCACCGCGAGGGAGATGTCCGCCGTCTGCTCCAGGTGCGCGGTGGCCAGGTCGGCGTCGCTGAGGTGCGAGGTGTGCATGACCACCCGGCAGTCGGCCTGGATGCGCGCCTGGATCTGCACCTGCCACTGGTCGGGCACGGTGACCTCGCGCGCGGAGATCTCCGCGAACAACGCCGCCGGCGAGTCGGCGGAGGCGAGGACCTCGCGGTACGAGCCGTGGTCGGGGAAACCGTCGCGGCACTCGGCGGCGCACACGATCGTGCCGCCCGGCCGCACCACCTGGTAGGCCGCCGACATGCCCTTCACCGACTGGTAGAGGTTCTGGTCGAGCGGGTAGCCGGAGTTGGTCGTCACCACGACGTCGAACAGGTGCGGCACCGGCTGCATCGCGACTTCACGGGCCGTGCGCACGGCCTCCGCGTGCATGTCGAGCAGGTCTCCGCCGAACGCGGCGACGACCTCCTTGTCCTGGTTCAGCACGACGTCGAACCCGAAGGTCACGCCGGTGGCGGCCGCGATGGCGCGCACGTCGTCGTGCACCGGGTTGCCCTCGATGACGCCCCACGTCGCCCGCGGGTGCCCGATCCGCCGCGCGTCGTGCAGCACCAGCACCGTCTCCAGCGCGGCGAGGCCCGGCGCGACGAGCTTCGGCCCGCCGGAGAACCCGGCGAAGAAGTGCGGTTCGACGAACCCGGTGGTGATCCGCACGTCCGCGGCGACCCACTCGCTGTTGAGCCACACCGGCACGTCCGCGCCGAGCCGGCCCAGCCACGTCAGGCTGTCGCGGTCACGGGCGTCGTGGTTGACGATCCGCACCGAGTCGACCACCTCGTCGCCGAACATCGCCCGCAGCTCGGCGTCGGTGTTGCCGCGGTGGGTGCCGGTGGCGACCAGCACCACGACGTCGGCGGGGTCGACCAGCCCGTCGAGCTCCTCCAGGACCGCCGGGATCATCAGGTGCCGCGGCTGCGGGCGCGTGCCGTCGCAGGCCGAGATCGCCACGGTCTGGCCGCGCCGCACCCGGCTGCGCAGCGGCGGACCCGCGACCGGGGACCGCAACGCCCGCCGCAGAACGTCCCGCGGTGGCTCGGAGACCCGGTGGTGCCGCGGTGTCACGACCGTGGTCACCGCCGGGTCGACGCGGAGGTCCAGCCCGGTCTCGCCGTAGGCCAGCCGCACGGTCCGCATCACCGCTCCCCCAACCGGTAGACGCGGGCGGCCGTGCCGGCGAACACCTCGGCGCGCTCGTCCGCCGACAGGCCCGCGGTCAGCTCCTCCGCGGCGCCCAGCACGTCCTCGTAGGAGGCGGCGAGCAGGCACACCGGCCAGTCCGAGCCGACCATCAGCCGACCGGGCCCGAACACCTCCAGCGCGACGTCGACGACCGGCCGCAGGTCCTCTGCGGTCCACTGTGGACCCGCCTCGGTCACCAGCCCGGACACCTTCGCGGTCACGTTCGGCTCGGCCGCCAGCGCCGCGAGGTGTGTCGCCCACGGCTGGTACTCCCGGTGCGCGATGTCCGGTTTGGACAGGTGGTCGACGGCGAACCGCAGGTCCGGCACCGACCGCACCGCCACCAGCGCCGCGGGCAGCTGGTGCGGCCGGGTCAGCACGTCGTAGGCCAGCCCGGCGTCGCGCACCGCCCGCAGCCCGGCCAGCACCGCGGGCCGCATGAGCCAGTCCGGGTCCGGCTCGGACTGCACGAGGTGCCGCACGCCCACCAGCCGGTCGCCGCCGGGCCCCGACCTCAGCCGGTCCAGCTGCTCGGCCACGTCGGGCGCGGTGAGGTCCACCCAGCCCACGACACCGGCGATCAGGTCGGAGTCCTTCGCCAGCGCCAGGAACTCCGCCGTCTCCTCGACGTCGGGAAGCACCTGGACCAGCACCGTGGCATCCACCCCGGCCAGCTCGGTCACCGCGCGGAGGTCGGCGGGACCGAAGTCGCGCCGGATCCGCTCGACCTCCGGCGCGTCGAGCCAGTCCTGCGGCCGGGCGGACAGGTCCCACAGGTGGTGGTGGGCGTCGATCCGGCGCGGCGCGGTCATGCCTGTCCGATCCGGTGCCGCTGCACGCCCAGGCGGTCGACGCTCACCTCGACGGTGTCGCCCTCGCGCAGGTAGCCGAAGTCGTTCACGCCGAGCGCCACCCCGGCGGGCGTGCCGGTGTTCACCACGTCACCGGGTTCGAGGACCATGAACTGGCTGAGGTACCAGATGACGTGGTGCACGCCGAACACCATGTTCTTCGTGTTCCCGTCCTGGCGCAGCTCGCCGTTGACGCTCAGCCGCAGCCCGAGCGCCTGCGGGTCGCCCACCTCGTCCGCGGTGACCAGCCACGGCCCCAGCGGGTTGAACGTCTCGCAGGACTTGCCCTTGGTCCACTGGCCGCCGCGCTCGATCTGGAACTCGCGCTCGCTGACGTCGTCGGAGACCGCGTAGCCCGCGATCACGCCCGCCGCGTCCGCCGGGCTGTCCAGATACCGCGCGGTGGCACCGAGAACGACCGCCAGCTCCACCTCGTAGTCGGTCTTCGTGCTCTTCCTGGGGATCAGCACGGTGTCGTTCGGCCCGACGACCGTGTTGGTGTTCTTCATGAACACCACGGGTTCACTCGGCGGTTGCGCCGAGGTCTCCGCCGCGTGGTCGGAGTAGTTGAGCCCGATGCAGACCAGCGCACCGGGACGGGCGACCGGCGCGCCGATCCGCAGTCCGGTGACGTCCAGCTCCGGCAGTCCGGCCAGCGCGGCACGCACCCGTGCCACACCGCCGTCCGCGAGGAAGTCACCGCTGATCTCGCTCGTCACCGGGCGCAGGTCACGCGCCTGGCCGGCGTCGTCCAGCACCACGGGGATCTCGGTGCCGGGATCGCCCACTCGCAGCAGTCGCATTGCCGTTCCTCATCCGTTCTTCGTCGATGCCGTTGTCGGAGTCAGGGGGTCGGTACGCCGGCCCCGAGCAGTCCTTCGTCGCGCAGCTCCGCCCACAGCCCGGCGGGCGGGGGCGTGTCGAACGCGGCCACGTTCGCGCGGATCTCGGCCTCGGTGCGGGCACCGACCAGCACGCCGGTCACCGCCGGGTGGCCGAGGGGGAACCACAGCGCCGCGGCCGGCAGCGTCGTGCCGTGCCGTGCGCAGACGGCGGCGATCCGGCGGGCCCGGCCGACGACCTCCGCCGGGGCGGTCCGGTAGTCGTAGGTGGCGTCGTCCGGCACGTCCTGCGTGGCGAGCAGGCCGGAGTTGAACAGCCCGGCGGCGACCACGTCCACCCCGCGCTCCGCGCACAGCGGCAGGAGCTCGGCCAGTGCGGGCTGTTCGAGCAGGGTGTAGCGGTTGGCGAGCAGCACCGCGTCGACCGTGTCCACTTCGGACGCGCGCACGAACCGAGCGAGCAGCTCCCACTGGTTCATCCCGGCCCCGATCGCGCCGACGACGCCCTGCTCGCGCAGCTCCACCAGTGCGGGCAGCGCCTCGCCGGCCGCCTGCTCCCAGTGGTCGTCCGGGTCGTGCAGGTACACCACGTCCACCCGGTCGAGCCCGAGGCGGTCCAGCGACGACTCCAGGCTCCTGCGCACGCCGTCCGCGCTGAAGTCCCACACGCGGCGGTGCGTCGCCGGTACCGCGAAGCCCTCCGGGTCGAGCCCGGCACCACCGGCGTCGGGCACCAGCAGCCGTCCCACCTTGGTGGACACCACGAACTCGGCACGCGGCCGGTCCCGCAGTGCGGCGCCCAGCCGTCGTTCCGCGAGGCCCAGCCCGTAGTGCGGAGCGGTGTCGAAGATCCGGACGCCGGCCTCCCACGCCGCGTCGACGACCGCGCGGGCGGCGTCGTCGCTCACCTCGGTGTACAGGTTGCCCAGCGGGGACGTGCCGAGGCCGAGCCGGCTGCGCTGGTCAGCCACGGGGACGCAGCCGCAGCGCGTCCATGCCGCCGTCGACGGCGAGCACGGTTCCCGTGGTGGAACCGGACAGCGGGCTCGCGAGGTACGCGATCGCCCCGGCCACCTCGTCGGCGCTGACGAGCCGGCCGTGCGGTTGCCTGGCCTCCAGCGCCGCGAGCTCGGCCGCCGGGTCCGTCGTCGAGTCGAGGAGCCTGCGCACCCACGGGGTGTCGGCGGTGCCGGGCGCCACGGCGTTCACGCGGACGCCCTCGCGGACGTGGTCGGCGGCGAGCGCGCGGGTCAGCGCGTGCACGGCACCCTTGCTCGCCGAGTAGACGGCCCGTTGCGGCAGACCGGCGGTCCCGGCGATCGAGCCGGTGTTCACGATGGCGGCGGCGCTGGACTTCCGCAGGTGCGGCAGGGCGGCGCGGGCCACCCTGGCCATCCCCAGCACGTTGACGTCGAACACCTTCAGCCACTCGGCGTCGGTCGCGGCGGTCACGTCACCCTGCGCGCCGATGCCCGCGTTGTTCACCACGACGTCGAGGCCGCCGAAGTGCTCGGCCACCGCCGCCACGGCCGCGCGGACGCTCTCGTCGTCCGTGACGTCGGCCCGCACGAACAACATGCCCTCCGGCAGGTCCTCCGCCGCGAGGTCGAGCACGGCGACGCGCGCACCGCGGGCGGCCAGCAGCTCGGCGGTGCTCCTGCCGATGCCGGAACCACCACCGGTGACCAGCGCCACCAGCCCGTCGAAGTCACCCATGACCGATCGCTCCGTTCGTCGAATGCTTGCGGGACAGGCGAATTGCGTCCGCAGCGCGGAGGCGTCGCCCGGTGCGCGGCGGCAGCGCAGGTGGTCTACCGGTCCAGGCGGCCGGGTTCGCCCACGCCGGTGCGCCGCACCAGCCACGCCTCGGTGATGTGGGTGAACATGGCCTCGGCGGCACCTTCCGGGTCGTGCGCCGCGATGCGCTCGCAGATGCGGCGGTGCCCCTGGTTGGAGGCCGCGCACAGCTCGCGGTCGGTTCTGCCCATGTAGCGGGCGGTGTTGAAGACCTGGCTCTCCAGCGACCGCACGACACCCCTGGCGATCCGGTTGCCGGACGCGCGCATGATCGTGTCGTGGAAGGCGTGGTCCTGCTCGCGGTAGGCGACCGGGTCGTCCACCAGCTGGTCCATCAGGTCCACGAGGTCGCGCAGCGCGGCGACGGTGGCCTCGTCCGCGGTGCGGGCGGCGACCTGCGCCATGTCGGACTCCAGCAGCCTGCGGGTGACCACCAGGTCGTCCAGGACGCCCAGCGTCTCGTCCTCGGCGACCACAGCCCCCAGCACCAGCTCGTCGAGCACGTTCCACATCGACGGCGGCGTGACCATGGTGCCCGCACCCTGGCGAACCTGGACCAAACCCTTCTCCTGCAACACCTTCACCGCCTCGCGGATGACGGTCCTGCTCACCGAGAAGGTCTCGCACAGCACGGGTTCCGGCGGCAGCGAGGTGCCCGACGGGTGGTCGCCGCGCACGATCCGCTCCACCAGCTCTGTCGTGATCGCCCTGGCCAGGTTCGCCGGCCGGCGCACCCAGCCCGGCGCGGAGTGCGCGCCCACCGTCGCGTTCGGTTGCTGGCCCGATGCCGTCATTCGTTCCTCCGGTCGCGCCCCGGCCGAAGCACCGCGGCGTGCAACGAGCCTACCCCGAATGACCCGTTGACGTAATACGTCATACGACTTACGTTCAGCACACACCTCGTCGGGCCGCTTTCGCCCGGCCATCCGTCTCGAGAAGTGAGCAGCGATGAAGCAGCGGACACTGTGGTCTGCCGCCCTGGTGGCGGGGCTGGCGTTGACAGCGGGATGCGGGAGCGCCGCCGGACCCGGCACGTCGTCCGGCGGCTCCGGTGACAAGCTCGTGGTCTGGGACTGGAAGTCCGGCGACGCGAAGGCGGCCGGCTACCTGGAGAAGGCCAAGGCGGACTTCGCGAAGAAGCACCCCGACGTCAAGGTCGAGTTCGTGGCGCAGCCGTTCGACCAGTACTACACCCTGCTCGGAGCGGCCATCCAGTCCGGCAAGGGTCCCGACGTCATCCTGTTCAACGGCGGCGGCCAGATCCGCGACCGGTCCGACGCGCTCGCCCCGCTCGACTCCCACGTCGCCGAGGACCGCGCGCGGCTGGCCGGCTGGGACGCGTTCACCAAGGACGGCAAGGTCTACGCGGAGCCGGTGACGTTGCAGGGCCACCCGATCTACTACAACAAGGACCTCTACCAGAAGGCCGGTCTGGACCCCGAGGCCCCCGCGAAGACCTGGGACGACTTCGTCCGCAACTGCGGTGCCATCACCCAGAAGACCGGCGCGAAGTGCTTCGCGCTGGGCAACAAGGAGGGCATCGGCATCCAGTTCTTCCTGTCCGCCATGGGATCGGCGGTGCTGACCCCGCAGGAGTACGACGACTGGATCGCCGGGAAGCGCGACTGGTCCTCACCGGACGTCAAGCGGATCTTCGAGCTGTGGAAGCAGACCGGTGAGGCCGGGCTCAACACCGACGGCGCCAACTCCACCGCGATGTTCAACGACGCGTTCGCCGCGTTCAACTCCGCCAAGGCGGCCAACGTCATCGGCCTGATGTCCGATGTCGGGCACTGGAAGGACTTCGCCGAGTTCCTCACGCCGGAGAAGGTCGGCGTCATGCGGGCGCCGGTGGTCAACCCGGCCGCGAAGCCGAGCCTGGCCTACGACGGCGGCATCGGCTACGCGGTCGCGAAGTGGACGAAGGACCAGAAGCTCGCCGCGGACCTGGTGCGGTCGCTGACCTCGACCGAGGCGCTCAAGGCGTTCTACCTCGACGGTGGCGCGATCGCCTCCGACACCACGATCGACACCTCCGCCGGCGGTCCCGCGGTCAAGACGATCGTCACCGAGGTCAAGTCCGGCAAGCCCGCCCTGCACGTCGCCTTGTCGTCCAAGACGATCGACCTCATGGGACGGCTCTCGCAGCAGCTGCTCAGCGGCTCGACCACGGTGGACGAGGTGCTGCAGCAGCTGGCCGCCTCCGACAAGACGGGCTGACCGGCGTGACGGCACCCCCTCTGTCTCCCGCGGGCCCGGCCACGACCGGGCCCGCCGGGGCGACCGCGCGCCCCGCACGGCGGCCCCGCGGCGGCCCGCGGTCCGAGCGCCTGGCTCCCCTGGTCCTGCTGGCACCGGCCGTGCTCGTCATCGCCGGCCTGCGGCTGTGGCCGCTGGTGCTCGGGATCAACTTCTCCTTCACCGGCGACGGCGAGCGCAACGGCCTGCCGGTCGGCTTCGACAACTACGTGACCCTGCTGCACGACCCGCTCTTCCGCACCGCGCTGCGCAACGTCGGCCTGCTCGTGCTGCTGCTTCCGGTGGCGGTGGCGATCCCCGGCCTGCTCGCGACGTTCATCTTCCTGAAGGTGCCGGGACACCGGCTGTACCGCGGCGTGTACTTCTTCCCCGCCGTGCTGTCGCCGGTCATCGTCGGTGCGATCTTCACCCTGCTGCTGGCGTTCGACGGCCCGCTCAACGCGCTGCTCGGCGGGCTGGGCCTCGGGCCGGTGGACTGGCTGGGCGACCCCGACGTGGCGATCTTCGCGGTCGTCGGCGTGCACGTGTGGGCGACGTTCGGCATGGCACTGGTGGTCTTCCTGGCCGGGTTCGCCACGCTCGACGCCTCGCTGCTCGACGCGGCGAAGGTCGACGGCGCGTCGCTGGGGCAGACGATCCGGCACGTGGTCGTGCCGAGCCTGTCCCGCACGATCCAGTTCGTCTTCGTCACCACGATGATCGGCATGCTGACGTCGATGTTCGGCCTGGTGTACGTGATGACGAGCGGCGGGCCGGAGGGGTCGACCTACCTGCCCGAGTACTACGTCTGGATCCAGCAGGGGCAGATGAACCAGCCCGCGCTCGCCTCGGCGGCGTCCACCGCGTTGTTCCTGATCATGCTCGTGGTGGGGCTGGCCCAGATCGGGATCCTGCGGCGCGCGGGCAAGGAGGACTGATGACCGGCACCCGGCTGACCAGGTGGGTGGTCGCGATCCCGATGGCGCTGCTCGCGCTGGCGACGGTCTACCCGCTGGTGTTCACCACCAACGTCGCCATGAAGACCCGCCGCGAGTACGTCCTCGACCGGTTCTCCCTGGCCGAGTCGTTCAGCCTCGACAACGTCGTCAAGGCGTGGACGAGCGTGGGGATGTCGCGGTACTTCCTGAACTCGGTGGTCGTCGTGACGTGCTCGGTCGCGTTGCTGCTGCTGATCGGGTCGATGGCGGGCTTCGCGCTCGCCCGGCTGCGCTTCCGCGGTTCCTCCGCGCTGTTCCTGGGGGTGCTCGCGGCGTTGTTCATCCCGTTCCAGGTGATCATGGTGCCGCTGGCGCGGATCATGGCCGACACCGGTCTCGTGGACACCTACCCCGGGCTGGTCCTCGCCTACGTGGCGCAGTTCCTGCCGTTCACGATCTTCCTGCTGACCAGCTACTACTCGACCGTGCCGCCGGAGATCGTGGACGCCGCGCGCATCGACGGGAACTCCGTCTACGGCGTCTACTGGCGGATCATGCTCCCGATCGGCGCGCCCGCGCTGCTGTCGGTCGGCGTGCTCAACGCGCTCTTCTGCTGGAACGACGTGCTCATCTCGTTGCTGATGATGCCGTCCGCCGAGCACCGCACGCTCATGGTCGGGGTGACGTCGTTGCGCGGGCAGTACTCCGACGACATCCCCACGTTCGCCTCCGGTGTGCTGATCGCCGCGGTCCCCGTCCTGGTCGTGTACCTGTTCCTGCAACGACAGATCGCCGACGGGGTCACCGCCGGGTCGACGAAGGGCTGACATGCGCATCACTGGTCTGCGGACCCTCACCACGGTCCAGGACTGGGGCCGGCCGGTCGGTGACGCCAACGGCGTCTACGCCGACGGGCTCGTCCGGGTCCCGATCGTCGTCGTCGAGACGGACACCGGCCTCACCGGTGTCGGTCTCGGGCCGCACGTGGAGATCGACAGCGTCTTCGCCGCCATCGAGGGCGAGGACCCGCGGTCCGTGACCGCCCTCTACGACCGGATGCTGCGCCACACGTTCAAGGCGGGGCACTCCGGCGCGGTGTTCGGCACCATCGGCGCCGTCGACACCGCGCTGTGGGACATCAAGGCGCAGGCGGCGGGAGAACCGCTGTGGCGGCTGCTCGGCGGCCGCGACCGCCGCGTGCCCGCCTACGCCTCCGGCCTGTGCGCCGCGCTGACCGACGACGAGCTCGTCGCCGTGTACCAGAACTACGCGGCGCACGGCCTGCGCGCGGCGAAGCTCAAGGGGGGCCTCGACGTCGACCGCGACCGCCACCGCCTCGCCCTGGTCCGCGACATCCTCACCGAGGCGGGCCGCGGCGCCCGGCCGAGCCTGATGCTCGACGTCAACGAGACCTGGACGCGCAAGCAGGCCGTGCGCTACGTCTGCGAGCTCGAACGCACCTTCGACCTGACCTGGGTCGAGGAGCCGGTGCGGCGCTGGGACGTGGAGGGCCACGCGGCGGTGGGCCGCGGCATCCGCGCCTCGGTCGCCACCGGTGAGAACCTCACCGGCCTCGAACAGCACCGGCCGCTGATGGCCGCGGGCGCCGTGGACGTCGTCCAGACCGCCGCGGTCTGGGGCGTGACCCACTTCCTGCGGGTCAGCACGCTGGCCCACGCCCACGACCTGCCGGTGAGCCCGATCGGCACCAGCCCGATCGGCCTGCTGCACGCCGCGGCGTCGTTGCCCAACCACCTGGTCAGCGAGCTGCAGGACCTGCGGCCCGCGGTGGGCGTCGCGATCGACCTGACCGTCGAGGACGGGGCGTACGTCCTCGGTGACAGCCCCGGTCTGGGGCTGCGCATCGACGAGGAGAAGATCGCCGCGTCAGGCGACCTGCTGCCCGACCCGCTGGCCGGCGGTCCGCACATCCGGCCGGAACGCGCGGGACGCCGCCTGCACGCGGTCGAGCCCGCCCAGAACGACCCCGGCCCCGACCTGTAGCACCGAACCCGCACCCCGCACGTGGCACCGCGTGCCGCCGGACTCCGAGGAGAACCGACATGGACCGACCCCAGCGCTTCGGCATGGTGATCCGGCTGCGCCCGGAGCACCGCGAGGAGTACCTGCGGCTGCACTCGGCCGTCTGGCCCGCCGTCGAGAAGACGATGCTCGACGCGAACATGCGCAACTTCACCATCTTCCTGCACGGCGACCTGCTGTTCGGTTACTACGAGTACGTCGGCGACGACCACGACGCAGACCAGGCCCGCATCGCCGCCGACCCGGAGACGCAGCGCTGGTGGACGTTCACGGACCCGTGCCAGGAGTCGCTGGCCGAGCCGGGCTCCGGTCACTGGTGGGTGCCGATGCAGGAGGTGTGGCACCTCGAAGACCCCGCATAGCGTCGTTGCGCGGCAGTGACAACAGCACGACAACCGCGCTACAACAGCACGCCGGTACTCCTTCGGTCAGCAGAGCACAACCGAGGAGGACATGGTGAGAGCCAAGCTGGCGGCGGTACTGGTCGGATTGCTCGCGGTGGTGGGGCTCGTCGTGCCGACGGCGAGCGCCACACCGAACTACCGCGACGTCTACGTGCGGGACAACGCGAGCGACGTGGGCAACGAGCCCAGCACCGGCAGCATCTACTACAGCCCGGACATCAAGGTGTGCCACACCCCGGTGCTCTGCGCGGTGTCGCAGAACCCGATCGCCGGGGCGACCAACTACGTGTTCGTGACGTTGCGCCGCAAGGCCACCCCACTGGGCAACGTGGACGGCAACCTCGTCCTGTACCGCAGCAACCTCGGCGGCGGGACGGCGTGGCCGGGCGGCTGGACCTACATCGGCAACGCGGCGGCGAGCGTGCCGGTCAGCGGCACCACGGTCATGATCACCTGGCCCGGCTGGAACGTGCCCGGTCCTGCCCACTTCTGCCTGCTCGCCAGGTGGGTGTCGAACGCCGACCCGATGACGTTCGCCGAGGTCGCCAACACGCAGCTCAACGCCCAGCGCAACAACAACATCGCGTGGCGCAACGTCGACTCGGTGCGGGTCTACCCGTCCCGGCCGGTCACCGTGCCGTACACGATCGGCAACCCGGAACCGTTCGACACCCGGCAGAACCTGCTCTTCGAGCAGCCGGAGCGGCCGTTCGCGGGCACGGTGACGGTCGACCTCGGGCGTGACCTCGCGGCACGGTGGAAGGCCACCGGCCAGCGGGGCGTCGGCGTGAAGCAGGTCGGCGAGACGCAGTTCCAGCTGGTCGAGCCGAAGCTCGCCCGCTTCGACGGCCTCACGCTCAAGGCCGACGAGCGCGTCGAGATCGCGCTGACGTTCGCGACCCAGGTGGAGGCCGAGCCGGCGGTGCTCGAGGTGCACCAGGTCGACGCGCAGGGCCTCGACCTCGGCGGTGCCCAGTACCGGATCAACGACAAGGAGTGAGTATCAGCTTCGGCGGGTCCGACTCCGTTGAACGGAGCCGGATCCGTCGAAGGGGTTGTCAATGAAGACGATCATGGTGTTGTTACTGCTCTTGCTGGGAATCGTGCCCGCACACGGCGCAGCGGACTGCGAACCGCCCGACTGCCCGGTGGTCGTGGACGCGCTCGACGGGCCGGTGCACGAGAGGGCGGAGTCGTCCGCCGCGGTGCTCAAGCTGCGCAACGGCGCGTCGAGGCAGGACGTCGAGGTGTCGTACAGGTTCGTCGACGGCACCGCGAAGCTGGGCGAGGACTACAAGGCCGTGCCGAGCGGAACGGTGACGATCAAGGCGGGCCAGACCTCCGCCGGGGTGCCCTACACCGTGTTGCGGGTGAGCGATCAGCAGAAGCAGTTCTCGCTGCAGATCACCGCGGTGAGGTACGGCCAGATCGGCAAGGGCGTCGCCGTGTTCACGATCGGCGGCAAGTGGTGAACAGGGCGAGGGCCTGAGCCCAGTGCCGTGCGGCCTCGGTCCACCGCCCGCACCGACCGGCCAGGTCGGCGGAGCTGCGGTGGACCGAGGCCTCCTCGAACGCGTCCGGTGCCTGCGCGCGCACCGCGAGCGCGGCCGTGAGGTGGGCGCGGGCGGCGGCGAGGTCGCCCAGCGCCAGCTCGGTCTCACCGAGGTGGTGCAGTGCCGAGGCTTCGCGGTGCCGATCACCGAGCGCACGGCACACCGCGAGCGCGCCGGTCAGGTGCTCGCGTGCCACGGCCGGGTCGCCGAGCGCGAGCTGGGTGACCCCGAGGTGGGCCAGCGCGTCGGCCTCGAACCGGTGGTCGGCGATCTCGCGGCTGATCCGCAGCGCGTCACCGAAGTAGCGCAGCGCCGGTGCGCGGTCGGCGAGCTGGTGGAACGCGTTGCCCAGCGACATCAGCGTCGCCGCTTCCAGCCGTGAGTTCCCGACCGCGCGGAACGTCTCCAGCGCCGCGAACAGCGGTTCCACCGCCCGGTCCGGCCGGCCCATCCGCACGCGGGTGTAGCCGAGGTTGCGCCGGGCCAGCGCCACACCGACCTCGTCGCCCGCCGCCCGGTGCACGCGCATCGCCGCCTCGTACGACTCCAGCGCCAGGTCGAACTCGCGCAGCTCGGAGTGCGCGTTGCCGATGTTGTTGTGCAGCCGGGCTTCCCCGCGCAGGTCGCCGGCCTCGCGCGCGAGGACGAGCGCCTGCCGTTGCACCACCATGGCGTCCGCGATGCGCGAGGTCATCTGCAGCGCGATCCCGAGCCCGCGCAGCATCTCCGCCTCCGCCCGCCGGTCGCCGAGCGCGCGGGCGGCCTCGACGGCGTGCTCGCACTGCTCGACGCGGGCCGCCCAGTTGCCGCGCGCCTCGAAGTAGCTCGTCAGCAGGTACGCCAGCTGCCAGGTCTCCCGCCGCAGACCGGAGCGCGCGGCCAGCCGGATCACGTGCAGCATGTTGTCGCGTTCGGCGTCGAGGTGGGCGAGCACCTCGACGCGGTTCGGCGCGAACGGCAGGTCGTCGCAGTGCGGGCGGCGCACGAGGTCGTGGCGCGGGTTGAGCACGCCGTTGGCCGCGTGCGCGATCGTGAGGTACCGGTCGAGCAGCCGCCGCACCCCGTCGCCGAGGTCACCGCTCTGCCGCGCGAACAACCGGATCAGGTCGTGCAACGCGTACCGGCCGTTGCCCACCTCGCTGACGAGGTGCGACGCGACCAGCTCGTCGAGGCCGGGCCCCAGCGCGTCGGCGAGGTCGGCGGGAAAGCTCGCGCCGGGGTGCTCGCCGAGCACGCGGAACAGGTGCGCCGCCTGCGGGCTCAGCGTGCGGTGCGCGCTCGCGAACACCGTGCGGACCGTGCGGTCGTCGCCGTCGACCGCCAGCACGTCCAGCGGGTCGTTGCGGGTCAGCTCCCGCACGAGGTCGGCGATCCGCCGCCCCGGCCGCACCGCCAGCCGTGCCGCCGCGATCCGCAGCGCGAGCGGCAGCCGTCCACAGTGGACGGCCAGGGCCGCGGTCGCGTCGGACTCCGCACGCACTCGTGGCGCGCCCAGGATGTCGGCCAGCAGGTCGTGCGCCTCGGGTTCGCTCAGCAAACCGAGGCGCACGGTGTGCACGGCGTGGTGCGTGCCGAGCGCCGAGAGCGTGTCGCGGCTGGTGACCAGCAGCAGGTTGCCCTGGTCGCCGGGCACGAGCGGCAGCACGTCCCGCGCGCGGCGGACGTCGTCGAGCACGATCAGCACCCGCTTGCCGTGCAACAACGTCCGGTACAGCGCGGCCGGGTCGGCGGGCGTGCGGTCCGCGGGGACGCCGAGGGTGTGCAGCATCTCGGTCAGCGCCTGCTCCGGCGTGAGGCGTTGCAGGTCCAGGAACACCTGCCCGTCGGGGAAGCGGTCGGCCACGCGGTGCGCCCACTCGACGGCGAACGTCGTCTTGCCGACCCCGGCGACACCGGAGACCACGACGATCGGCGGCAGGCCGGCCAGCGCGGCGAACTCGGCGGCACGGCCCGTGAAGTGCCCGGCGCGCGCGGGCAGCTGGGCGGGCTTCGCGGTGCGCGGAGCGGGTTTCGCGCTGTGCAGGGAGGGATCGCGCCGCAGGATGGCGGTGTGCAGGGCGCTCAGCTCGGGCCCCGGGTCGGCACCGAGCTCGTCGGCGAGCCGGGATCTGAGGCGCTGGAACGCTTCGAGCGCGTCCGCGTGCCTCCCGTCGAGGTGCAGCGCCCGCATCAGCAGACCGACGAGCCGTTCCCTGGTCGGGTGGCTCACCACGAGCCGTTCGAGCTCGGCGACCGCGTCCTCACGGCCGAGCCGCTCGGCCCAATGCCCCTCCAGCGCGGCGATCCGCTGCTCCCGCAGCCGGTCGACCTCCGCACGCCCCCACCCGAACAGCTCGACGCCCGCCAGCGGCTCGCCCCGCCACAGGCTGAGGTCCCTGGTCCGCTCGAACCGCTCCGCGTCGACCGAGGCGTCCAGCTGGTAGCCACCGGGCTTGGTCACGACCGCGCCGGGCATGCCGCAGTCAGCCAGCGCCTGCCGCACCCGCGCGACATAACTGTGCAACGACCGCACGGCCGTGCGCGGCGGGTCATCCCCCCACAACACGTCCACGAGGCGGTCGACGGGAACCGGCGTACCCGCGCGCAGCGCCAGCACCGCCACGACGCTGCGCTGCCGGGCGCCGTTCAGCTCGGCCCGACCACGCGGGCCGCACACCTCCACGGGCCCGAGGATCCGGACCTCGCCACCTGGTCCCCCCACGATTTGTACGTTAGCTGGCCAAATGGGCTGATGGCGAGGTGTTCGGGGGGAACCGCCCATCGGCTGGAGTGATCGCACACGGCCTGGGGAGGGTCGGCGGTCCGGGCCGGGCACGGCTGGTGGTCGCGGTGAGGCACGGCTGGCGAGTGGGGCGGCATTCGCGGGTGACGGCACGGCGGGGAGGGGCGCGGCGGCGGCGAGGCGCGGTGGGGCGGCGGCGGGCGGCGGAGCCGGGGGCAGCAACGGAGCCGGCTTGGCGGCGGCTGGTGGCTGGGGCTGGGGTTGCAACGGCGGGCGGCGGGATGGCGGCCAGGTCGGCCTGGCGATAGCCCTGGGCGCGCCCCTGCCCGACAGGGGGCGCGGCACAGCCCGCCCCACAGCCGTCGCGGCACGGCATGCCCGGCGGTGGTTGTCGCACGCCCCTCGCCCGGCGACGGTCCCGCGCAGCCCGCCCGTCGGTGTCCGGCGCGCCGGACAGCGGTCGCGGCACAGCCTGCCCGGCAACGGTCGCGGCACAGCCCGCCCGGCATCGATCGAATTCGAGTCGAAGACGCGTGCCGGAAAGCCTTTGCTGGCACCGTTTGCGGCCGACCTCGTAGATTGCCGGGCATGCCTTTGCGGAAAGCGTTGTCCGTGATCCTGGCTCTCCCCCTCCTCCTCACGGCCCTGCCGGCCGCGACCGCGCACCCGCGCTCGTGCGCTCGCCCGGGGTTGTTGTTCTGCGAGGACTTCCAGTCGGTGCCGCTGGGTGGTGCGACCAGTCTCGACTGGGGCGTGGACACCCGGCACGGCACGCTCACCGTGGAGAAAGCCGCGCGCGGTCAGCGGGTGCTGCACGTGCACACCGAGGG
Source organism: Nocardia sp. NRRL S-836 (assembly GCF_001279525.1). Taxonomy (GTDB): domain Bacteria; phylum Actinomycetota; class Actinomycetes; order Mycobacteriales; family Pseudonocardiaceae; genus Lentzea. Next base: position 112,522 of record NZ_LGDY01000102.1, read on the forward strand.
CAACGGGCGCGCCTTCCTGCGCGTGGACGACTTCTCGGCGCCGGGCAACAGCTTCTACGGGCGGATGCGGCTGAAGGTCGACGCCTTCCCGAAGCAGCCGGACTGGGCGCACTACACCCTGGTCGAGGCCACCGGGGATGGACCGGAGGTCGTGCGGCCGCTGGGTGGTCAGTACGTGCCGACCGCCGATCGGGCGCTGTGGGGTGTGGGCGCCGACGGCGGGCCGACCGGTGACTGGACGAACTGGCGGGAGTCGGCGCCCTCGCGTGCGGACGTGTGGCAGTGCGTCGAGTGGCGGATGGACGCCTCCGACAACCGCGTCGAGCTGTGGTTCGACGGTGTGCCGCAGCCGGACCTCACGGTCTCAACTCGGTCGCACGGCGGCAATCCGGTGGACTTCGTGTTCCCCGCCTTCGACACGGTCAAGATCGGCTGGCAGCTGTACCAGCCCCACGACGGCGCCCACGACCTGTGGCTCGACGACATCGCGCTCGGGTCGCGGCGGGTGGGGTGCTGAGGGACGGGCTCAGGCCTCGCGGCCCACGTGCTCGCGCAACCAGCGTTCGGTCGTGTTGATGTGCATCAGGGCGGCGGCCTGTGCGAGTGCGGGGTCGCGGTCGGCCAGTGCCTGGTGGATCGCCTCGTGCTCGGCGAGGGTACGGCTGGCGGCGTTGTCGTCGACCAGGCCGCGCCACACCCTGGCGCGGACCGTGCGGCTGGAGATGCCCTCCAGCAACGTGGTCAGCGTGGCGTTGCCGGTGGCGGCGACGACCGCGCGGTGGAAGGCGGCGTCGTGGAGGTTGAGCAGTTCGACGTCGTCGCGGGCGGCGCGCATCGCGTCCAGGTGCTGTTCGACCTCCCGCAGTTCGCGGTCGGAGATGCGGGTCGCGGCGAGTGCGGTCGCGACCGGTTCGAAGAGCCTGCGCACCTCGGTCAGCTCCAGGAGGGTGTCGCCGCGCAGCAGTTCGACGGCCGAGGAGATGCCGCCGAGCAGCACCGACGGTTCCAGGCTCGTCACGTAGGTGCCGTCACCGCGCCGGATCTCCAGGACCCGCGCCACCACCAGGGCCTTGACCGCCTCGCGCATCAGGTTGCGGGACAGGCCCAGCTCGGCGGCCAGTTGCTGCTCCGGCGGCAGCTTCGACCCCGGCGGCAGCTCGCCCGACCCGATCAGGTCCCGGATGCGGTCGATGGCCTTGTCGGTCAGTGACATCCGCGCAGGGTAGCAACACATCCCATCTCTGCCGAAGAGATGGGTCGTCCGCATCCACGCGCCTCGAACAGCATCGCTGCCTGCAGCAGGCATTTGAGTGCAATTTGCCCGAAGACGATGGACACGTCTAGTCGCCGTGGCCTATAAATCCATCCCATGTCCGCTCACGGATCGTTGCTCCGCGGACACGCCGCTGACACACGACGATGGGGTGGTTGCAATGCACCGGACCGAGCTGATCACCGCGGTCGAGGCGATCGACGTCCGGTTCCCCACCTCGCGTGAGCTCGACGGGTCGGACGCGATGAACCCCGAGCCCGACTACTCGGCCGCCTACGTGACCATCCGCACGAGCGGGGGCGCGGAGGGGTACGGGCTCGCGTTCACCGTGGGACGGGGCAACGACGTCGAGGTCGCCGCCGTGCGCGCGCTGGCCCCGCTGGTGACCGGGCTGCCGGTGGACGAGGTCCTCGGCGACCTCGGTGCGTTCTCACGCCTGCTGACCGGTGACAGTCAGCTGCGGTGGCTCGGCCCGGAGAAGGGCGCCATCCACATGGCCGCTGCCGCGATCGTGAACGCGGTGTGGGACCTCTACGCACGGCGGGAGGGCAAACCCGTGTGGCAGCTGCTCTCCGAGCTGTCACCGGAGCAGCTGGTCGACCTCGTCGACTTCCGCTACCTGGAGGACGCGCTCACCCGCGACGAGGCGCTCGCCATCCTCCGGCGCGCCGAACCGGGTCGTGCCGCGCGCACCGCCCACCTGCGCAGCCACGGTTATCCCGCCTACACGACCACGCCCGGCTGGCTGGGCTACGACGACGAGAAGCTCGTGCGGTTGTCACGGCAGGCCGTCGCCGACGGGTTCACCCTGATCAAGCTCAAGGTCGGCGCCAACGCCGAGGACGACCTGCGGCGGCTGCGGCTGGCCCGTGAGGCGGTCGGTCCCGACATCAAGATCGCCGTCGACGCCAACCAGGCGTGGGGTGTGCGGCAGGCAATCGACTGGATGGCCGAGCTGACGCCCTACGACCCGTACTGGATCGAGGAGCCGACCTCACCCGACGACGTCCTCGGCCACGCCACCATCCGCCGGGCCGTCGCGCCGGTGAAGGTCGCCACCGGCGAGCACACGCACAACCAGGTGATGTTCAAGCAGCTGCTGCAGCTCGACGCCATCGACGTCCTGCAGCTCGACGCGAGCCGCACCGCCGGCGTCACCGAGAACGTCGCGATCCTGTTGCTGGCGGCCAAGTTCGGCGTGCCGGTCTGCCCGCACGCCGGTGGTGTCGGGCTGTGCGAGATGGTCCAGCACCTGGCGATGTTCGACTACGTGGCGGTCAGCGGCACCACCGAGAACCGCGTCGTCGAGTACGTCGACCACCTGCACGAGCACTTCACCGACCCGGTGCGCGTCCGCGACGGCCACTACCTCGCACCGACGGCCCCCGGCATCAGCGCACAGCTGCACCCGGCCTCCATCGCCGCCCACCGCTTCCCGGACGGGCCCGTCTGGAACGGGCAGGTCACCGCCTGAGCGTCGACGCACCCATCCCGTCACCCGTTAGGAGACCCGCCGTGAACACCAGAACCCGCGCCTGTCTCGGTCTCGTCGCGCTCCTCACCGCCGCGCTCACCGCGTGCGGCTCGTCGAGCACCGGTGCGGGCGGGCAGGTGGTCGGTGTCGACTACCCGCGCTCCGACACCGACTTCTGGAACTCCTACATCAAGTACACCCCCGAGTTCGGCAAGGAGCTCGGCCTGGAGCTCAAGACCACGAACTCGCAGAACGACGTCGCCAAGCTCACCGCCAACGTCCAGACGTTCATCAGCCAGGGCGTGAAGGGCGTCGCGATGGCGCCGCAGGACACCGCGGCGATCGCACCGACGCTGGAACAGCTGGCCGCCAAGAAGATCCCGGTCGTCACCGTCGACACCCGGCCCGACAGCGGTGACGTGTTCATGGTCGTGCGCGCCGACAACCGGGCCTACGGCGAGAAGGCCTGCCGGTTCCTCGGCGCGAAGCTCGCAGGCAAGGGCAAGGTCGTGATGCTGCAGGGCGACCTCTCCTCGATCAACGGCAGGGACCGCACCGAGGCGTTCAACGACTGCATGAAGGCCAACTACCCCGGCATCACCGTGCTCGGCGAGGCCACGAACTGGGACGGCGCGGTCGCGGCGCAGAAGCTGCAGACCGACCTCACCGCCAACCCGGACGTCAAGGGCGTCTACATGCAGTCGAGCTTCGCGCTCTCCGGCACGCTGCAGGTGCTCAAGCAGAAGAACCTGCTGGTGCCGCCCACGGACCCCAAGCACGTGTTCATCGTGTCCAACGACGGCATCCCCGAGGAGCTCAAGAACATCGCCGAGGGCAACATCGACGCCACCGTGTCCCAGCCGGCCGACCTGTACGCCAAGTACGCGCTGCAGTACGTCAAGGCCGCGATCGAGGGCAAGACGTTCAACCCCGGCAAGACCGACCACGACAGCACGATCGTCCAGGTCCGCCCCGGCCTGCTGGAGGACCAGCTCTCCGCTCCGCTGGTCACCGCCGACGGCGGCACCTCCGACGGCGTGACCAGCCTCAAGCACGACGACAAGTCGTTGTGGGGCACCAAGCTCGGCTGAGCCGGCGACAACGCGGGAGACAACCATGGTCGCAGCTGCGCCCGTCGTCGAGGCGACGGGAGTGACGAAGCGGTACGGCTCCACCGTGGCCCTGCACGAGGCCGCCATCCTCATCGAGCAGGGGCAGACCCACGCCCTGGTGGGGCGCAACGGGGCCGGCAAGTCGACGCTGGTGTCCGTCCTCACCGGACTGCAGGCGCCGGACGAGGGCACCATCACCTTCGGCGGCGCACCGGCTCCGCGGCTCACCGACCGCGACGCGTGGCGGCAGCGGGTGGCCTGCGTCTACCAGAAGTCCACGATCATCCCCGGGCTGACGGTCGCGGAGAACCTGTTCCTCAACCGCTACGACCGCGGCCGCAGCGGCCTGATCAGCTGGCGGACGCTGCGCGGCAAGGCACGCGAGCTGCTCGACGCCTGGTCGGTCGACGTGGACGTGCGGCTGCCCGCCGGTGACCTCGACGTGGAGCAGCGGCAGTTCGTGGAGATCGCGCGGGCGCTGTCGTTCGGGGCTCGGTTCATCATCCTCGACGAGCCGACCGCCCAGCTCGACGCCGCCGCGATCACCCGGTTGTTCGGCCGCATCACCGAGCTGCAGCAGCAAGGCGTCACGTTCCTGTTCATCAGCCACCACCTGCAGGAGATCTACGAGATCTGCGACACGGTCACCGTGTTCCGCGACGCCCGGCACGTGCTGACCGCGCGGGTCGACGCGCTGCCACGGGCCGAGCTGGTGGCCGCGATGACCGGGGAGGTGGCGGCGCAGACCGGTGCCACCCGCCGGGCTCCGGCCGCGGACGCCCCCACCGTGCTGGAGCTGGCGGACGTGTCGCTGGAGGGCGGGTACGACGACGTGTCGCTGCACGTCCGGGCGGGCGAGGTCGTCGGTCTCGCCGGTGCGGCGAGCAGCGGCCGCATCGAGGTCGCGGAGACGATCGCGGGTCTGCGGGCCGCCACCGCGGGCACGGTGACGATCGCCGGGACGCGGCCACGGCCGGGCAGCGTGCCCGCGGCGTTGAAGGCGGGCGTCGGGTTCGTGCCGCAGGACCGGCACCACCAGGGGTACGTGGCGCAGCTGTCCATCGCGGACAACGGCACCCTGACCATCCCGGAACGGCTGGGCCGCGCGGGGTTCATCGACGGCCGCCGCCGCGACGGCTTCGCCCGCGACATGATCGGCAAGCTGGAGATCAAGACGCCGGGGCCGGAGCTGCCGGTGTCCGGGCTCTCCGGCGGCAACCAGCAGAAGGTCGTGATGGCCCGCGCGCTCGCGAACGACCCGCGGCTGCTGGTGCTGGTCAACCCGACCGCCGGCGTCGACGTGCGGTCCAAGGAGTTCCTCCTCGGCAAGGTCGAGGAGGTCGCCGAGTCCGGCGCGGGCGTGCTCATCGCCTCCGACGAGCTCGACGACCTGCGCCTGTGCGACCGGGTCCTGGTGGTGTTCGGGGGCCGCGTGGTCGCCGAGATCCCCCGCGGCTGGCACGACCACCAGCTCGTGGCCGCGATGGAAGGAGTCGACCTCGATGGCTGAGACCACGGAGCTCACGGCGGCGGCACCGGCGGCGAACGCCACCGGCACCGGCAGGCGGATCGCGTTCGCCCGGCTGCGCGACCTGGCGCTGATCCCGGCGATCATCGTGATCGCGGTGGTCGGCCAGCTGGTCAGCCCGGTGTTCCTGCGCGGCGACAACCTGGTCAACGTGCTGCAGACCATGTCGGAGATCGCGGTCCTGGTGCTGGCGCAGACGCTGGTGCTGATCGTGAAGAAGATGGACCTGTCGCTGGAGTCCACGGTCGGCCTCGCGCCCGGTGTCGCCGCCTGGCTCACCGTGCCGGTCGGCGCGGGCCACGGGCTGGGGCTGCTGCCCGGCGGCTGGTCGGTGCCGATCACGCTGGCGGTCGGTGTGCTCGTCGGCGTGGTCAACGCGTTGTTCATCATCCGGTTCGGGCTCAACGGCTTCATCGTGACGCTCGGCATGCTGATCGTGCTGCGCGGCGTCCTGACCGGCATCTCCGGCGGTCAGACGTTCTTCCGGCTGCCGGAGTCCATGCTGTACCTCGGCACGACCCAGTGGCTCGGCATGCCCGCGTCGGTGTGGCTGTGCCTGGCCCTGTTCGCCGCGGGCATCGTGGTGCTGGGCTTCACGAGCTTCGGCCGGTCGTTGTACGCGATCGGCGGCAACGTCGACGCGGCGAAGGCGGCGGGCATCCGCACGGACCGGGTGCTGTGGCTCGTCATCGTGACCGCGAGCCTGCTCGCGGCGCTCGCCGGTCTCCTGCTGTCCGGGCGGCTGGCCTCGGTCGCCTCCGCGCAGGGCAACGGGTACATCTTCACCGTGTTCGCCGCGGCCGTCATCGGCGGCATCAGCCTCAACGGCGGCAAGGGCACCATGTTCGGCGCCTTCACCGGCATCCTGCTGCTCTTCCTCATCCAGAACGTGCTCACGCTCGCCGGTGTCCCCGCCCAGTGGATCGGGGCGCTCAACGGCACCATCATCCTCATCGCGCTGGCGCTGTCGCGGGTCACCGGGGGCAAAGCCCAGGACTGACCCGCACGAGCACGACATCCGCACGGTACAAGGGAGTTCACGTGACGGACCACCACCTCGACCGACGGCGCTTCCTCGCCGTCACGGCACTGGCGGCCGGCGCCGCGGCGTTACCCGGCGCCCGCTCGAACGCCGCGGTGCCTCCCCAGCTCACGGTGCCCGAGCGCGGCATCTTCGACACGAGCCCGGCCACGTCCTGGACGGACGGGTTCCTCACCGGCAACGGCGAGTACGGCGCCGTGGTGCACGGCGGTCCCACCGCCGAGAAGGTGATCTTCAACCACCACCGGCTGGTGCTGCCGAACGGCACGCGCTCGGTCACTCCCCCGGTGCTGTCGGGCCGGCTGAACGCGGTGCGGGACAAGGCGCTCGCGGGTGACTACGCCGGCGCCAACCGGGACTTCGCCGCGGGCTGGTCGTTGCGGTGGACGCAGACCTACCACCCCGGCTACGAGCTGCGGATCACCACGCCCGGCCTGACCGTCGGCGACTACGGCCGGGTCACCGACTTCCGCACCGGCGAGGTCGTCACCAGCTGGACCGACGGCGCCGGAACGTGGACCCGCAGGGTGTTCGTGTCCCGCGCCGACAACGTGGTCGTGCACGAGCTCCTGCCCCCGCCCGGCCGCACGATCGACACCACTCTCAGCGTCAGCACCGCGCTGGACGGCGCACCGTCGAGCGTCCGGTACGCCACCCTGACCACGATCTCCAACGGCTCCGGCTACCTGAACCTGCGCGGCACCTACCCGTCGGGGCAGGGCGCGTTCGGCTACGAGGGCGTCACCAGGGTCGTGGCCACCGGCGGCAGCACCACGGCGAACGGCGCCACGATCGTCGTGACCGGGGCGAGCAAGCTGGTGCTGCTCACCAAGCTCGACCGCTACGAGTCGCCGGCCGTGTGGGACGCCAGGCCGTTGCACGCGGCGCTGGCGGCGATCGGCACCGACTACCCGGCGCTGCGTTCCCGGCACACCGCCGTGCACACCGAGATGTACGACCGGTCGCGGCTGGACCTGGGCGTGTCCGCGGCCGACCGGAAGCTGTCCACCAGCGAGCTGATCGCCCGCCAGAACGCCAACAGGGGCGTCATCGACCTCGCGTTGCTGGAGCGGCTCTACGACAGCGGCCGCTACCTGTTCATCAGCTCCAGCGGTGTGCTGCCGCCCCGGCTCACCGGCATCTGGACCGGCACGTGGTCCGGTGCGTGGGCCGACGACTTCACCACCGACGCCAACGTCAACCTCCAGGTCGCCGGCGGCAACATCCTCGACACGACCGAGGCCATGCAGGGCTACTTCACCCTGGTGCTCGGGCAGCTGGCGCACTGGCGCACCAACGCCAGGAACCTCTACGGCGCACGTGGTTTCCTCGCGCCGACCCGCACCGACGGCGAGTACGGCCACATGCTGCACTTCGACGCAGGTTTCCCCGGCCACACGTGGACCGGTGGCGCCGACTGGCTGCTCTACCCGTTGCTGGAGCACTACGAGGTCACCGGCGACCAGGCGTTCCTGCGTGACCGGCTCGGGCCCGCGCTGATGGAGCTGGCCCTGTTCTACGAGGACTTCCTGACCCGCACCGACTCGAACGGCAAGGTCGTCTTCGTGCCGTGCTTCTCGGTGGAGAACGCGCCCGGCAACACCGGCGTGCACCTGAGCATCAACGCCACCGGCGAGATCATGGCCGGCAAGCACGCGCTGCAGGCCGCGGTCTTCGCCGCGAACGCGCTCGGCGTGGAGCAGGGCGCGGGCCAGGGCGTGCAGCGCTGGAAGGCGTTGCTGGCCAGGATGCCCGCCTACCGCACCAACAGCGACAACGCGCTCGCCGAGTGGTCGTGGCCGAGCCTCACCGACCAGTACTCCCACCGGCACGTGCAGCAGCTCTACGGCGCCTGGCCGTTGCACGAGATCAACCCCGAGGAGACACCGGACCTCGTCCGCACGGGCCTGCGCGCGCTGGAGGTCCGCGGCGACCAGAACATCTCCGCCCACGGCAGCCTGCACCGCGCGCTGGCCGGCGCCCGGCTGAAGGACGGCGGCAAGGTCTACGACAACCTGCGCAAGATCATCGGCAACAACATGGTCTTCCGGTCGCTGATGACCTCCCACAACCCGAACCTCGACATCTACAACGCCGACGCCGCGAACGCGATCCCCGCTGTGCTGGCCGAGGCGCTGCTCTACTCGCGGCCCGGCGTGCTGGAGGTGCTGCCCGCGCTGCCCGGCCAGCTGACCAGGGGCACGATCACCGGTGTGCGGGCGCGCGGCCGGATCCGCGTGCACAGCCTCGGCTGGGACCTGACCGCCCGCACCGCCACGATGTCGGTCACCTCGGCCGTCGACCAGACCGTCACCCTGATCAGCCGCCGCGGCATGTCGGCGCTGACGACCACCGCACCGGTCGCGCCGTCACCGCTCGGCCCGCACGCCCGGCAGGTCACGCTGGCCGCGGGGCAGCGCACGGACTTCGCGATCTCCTTGCAGAGCAGTTGGTTCCGGCTGGTCAACCGGCGCAGCGGCAAGGCGCTCGACGTGACCGGCGCGAGCACCGCCGACGGCGCCAAGGTCGTCCAGTGGACGTGGTCGGGCAGCACCAACCAGCAGTGGCAGCTGCAGCCCAACGCGGACGGCTCGTCCCGCCTCGTCGCACGGCACAGCGGCCGGGTGCTCACCGGTGCGGGCGGCTCAGCCCAGGGCGCCCAGCTCGAACAACGCGCCGACACCGGCAGCACCGACCAGTGGTGGAAGGTCGTCGACGCGGGCGGCGGGCACGTCCAGCTCGTCAACGTGCGCACCGGCTGGTGCGCGGACGTGGAGGGCGGTGCCCAGACCGACGGCGCCAAGGTGGTCCAGTGGCAGGCCAACGGCGCCGAGAACCAGCAGTGGCAGGTCGTCTGGGTCTGACCAGCCGGGCATGGGGTCATCGCGGCAGCCAGCCGGTCGCCGCGATGACGTCACGCGCGATCGCGGCCCACGGCTGTGCGGAGACCTCCCCACCGGCCGTGGCCTGCCCACGCCGGCCCGTCCCCCGGCAAGCGGTGCCCCGGTTCAGGCACGGGCCCGGTTCTGGCCGACACCGCCGTTCTCGCCGAGCAGCAGGTACGCCGCCGCCGTCCACGTGTAGGCGCGGTCGCGCAGCCCCTCCCCCGTCAGCGCGTCGAAGTTCTCGGCGAACCCGGACTTCTCGCACGTGGCCAGGAACCGGGCGCGCACCTGGTCGGCCAGCTCCACCGCGCCGCCGCGGCGCAGGCCGTCCTCGACCAGCACGGTGGCCGGTGCCCACACCGGTCCGCGCCAGTAGCCGTCCGGGTCGTACCACCGCGAGCCCGGCAGCTCGGTGGCGAGCCCGACGGACGTGAGGTGTTTGGCGACACCGTCGCAGAGGCCGGCGAAGACCTCGGGCGGCAGGTGCTCACCCAGCACGACGGGCATCAGGTCGAGCAGGCTCGCGCTGCGCCGCTTCGTCCCGCTCGTCACGCCCTGGCTGACGAAGCCGTTGCCCTGCCAGAGCTCGTCGAGCAGCACGGCCAGCAGCTCGTCCGCCAGCGCGGCCCAGCGGACCGGCGACTCGCCCACCTCGGCGGCGAGCACGGCGAGCTCCTTGCACTGCAGCACCAGGAAAGCGGCCAGGTCGGGTGAGCGGACGAGGCGTTCCTCCAGGAACACCGTCGAGTTGTCCCAGCCGCTGTCGTTGCCGTGCTCGTAGTGCGGCAGGCGGCTGCCCGGCGCGCGGCGGTGGTCCAGCCAGAACGACGTCCACGCCGACAGCTGCCGGTACGCGGTGGCCACGTCCGGCAGCCCACCGGGGAGCCGGCGGCGCAGCAACGACAGCGCCCAGCCGTGCACGGGAGGTTTCACGAAGTTGCGCAGCACCTCGGAGTGCGTGACCGAGTCCGGCAGCGCGCCCTCGGCGTCCTGGTGGTCGAACACCACCTGGAACTGCTCCCAGGCCAGGTCCGGCGCGCCGCAGGCCAGTGCCAGCGCGGTGAAGCAGTGGTCCCAGCTCCACACCTTGTCCATCCAGTGCTTGGACATCAGCACCGCGGGCCGGCGCACGAACCCCGCCGGGCGCACGGTCGCCGACCAGAGCACGTAACAGGCGAGCTCGGCGGCCGGCGTGCGGTCGTCGCGCCACGGTGCCACGGCGTCGGCGAACCGGGTGAACTCCGCGCGCACGGCCGTCACGTCGTCGGCGAACGCGGTGGTGGGCCGCGACACCGCGCGGGCCGTGCCCAGCTCCTCGACCACCAGCTCCCACGGCTCGCCCGCGCCCAGCACGACCGCGCGCCGGGCCGTGCCGAGCTCTTGGTCGCCGATCTGGCTCCACTGTCCGGACAGGACGGTCAGGCGCAGCCGGTGCCCGGTCTCGTAGGAGGTGAAGACGAGCCCGCCGGCCGGGTCGGCGAAGAAGTACGTGCCGGTGAACGGGGTCAGCGTCCGCTGCGTGGCGCTGAGCAGCAGGCCGGCGCCGGTGCCGGAGATCCGCAGCACGTCCGGCGCCGAGTACACCGCGGTGACGAGCCCCTGCTCGGTGCGCCACGTCAACGTCGCCGGGTCCGCGGTCACCTCGGCCGCCACCGGCTTGCCGTTCAACACCGGCACGAGCGACAGCAACGGGTGCATGCCGTTGCGGTGCGAGACGAGGTGCACCTCCTCGGCGTAGGAGGCCAGCCCGATCACGGGCGAGAGGCCGAACCAGGCGCCGGAGCGGCTGAACGGGATCTCGCGCACGGAGAACTCGGTTGCCACGGGGGTTCCTCTCAGTCCTTCACGGCGCCGGAGGTCACCCCGGCGGCGACGTAGCGCTGGGCCACCACGAGCAGCACGGCGGCCGGCACCGACGCGACCACGGCGGTGGCCATGATCGAGTTCCACTCCTGGTTGTTGTTGCCGATGTAGCGGTAGATGCCGAGCGTCAGCGGTTGCAGCGCGCCACCGGAGTCGAGCGTGGCCGCGAACAGGAAGTCCGACCACGCCCACAGGAACGAGAACAGCGCCGCGGTCACCACGCCGTTGCGGCTCGCGGGCAGCACGATCGAGACGAACGTGCGCCACGCTCCCGCGCCGTCGATGCGGGCGGCCTGCAGCAGCTCGTCCGGCACCGCGGCGATGAACGAGGTGAGGATCAGCACGGCGAACGGCACGGCCACGGTCGAGTCGGCGAAGACGAGGCCCCACACCGTGTTCGTGATGCCCAGGCGCACGTAGACGCCGTAGAAGCCGAGCGCCATGATGATGCCGGGGATCATCTGCGCGACCAGCAGCACGAACCCGAGCACGCGCCGTCCGGCCGGCCACAGCTTCGCCAGCGCGTACGCGGCGGGCGCGGCCAGCAGCAGCGTGAGCCCGACGGTGCCGACCGCGACCAGCAGGCTCGTGCCGAAGTACGGCAGCTGCTCGCCCAGCACCCGTTCGTAGCCCTCCAGCGTGGGCGAGGACGGGAACAGGCTCGGTGGCGACCTGCGCATGTCGACCGCGGGCGTGAGCGACACGGTGACCATCCAGTAGACCGGGAACAGCATCACCGCGGTCAGCACGACGCCGACGGCCGTGCGCCAGGACCGGGCCCTCATCGGCGTTCCTGCACGCGGGCGTAGAGCAGCCCGGCGACCAGCGCGAACAGGATCAGGACGTTGCCGACCGCGGCGCTCGGCCCGAACCGGGGCAGCGCGTTGCCGAAGCCGAGCTCGTAGGACCAGGTGGCGAGCGTCGTGGACGTCCCGCTCGGCCCGCCCCTGGTCATGATCCAGATGAGGTCGAACACCTTGAGCGTGTAGACCAGCCCGAGCAGCAGCGTGATCGCCGAGACCGGGCGCAGCATGGGGAACGTGACGTGCCGGAACGTCTGCCAGCCGCTCGCACCGTCCAGTGAGGACGCCTCGTACACCTCGGGCGGGATGGTGCGCAGGCCGCTGTAGAGGACCACGAGGTTGAACGGCACGCCGATCCAGATGTTGGCGGCGGTGACCGACACCAGCGACCACGACGGCGAGGTCAGCCAGTTGACCCGGTCGGCGCCGAACGCCGCCAGCACCGCGTTGACCAGGCCGGACTCGCTGTTGAGCAGCCACGCCCACGTCGAGGCCGACACGATCAGCGGCAGCAGCCAGGGCACCAGGAACAACGCGCGCAACGTCGCCGACAGCGGGAAGTCGCGGGCGAAGAACACCGCCAGCGCCAGCCCGATCGTGTACTGGAACACCAGCGACACGACCGTGAAGGCGACCGTGTTCAGCACCGCCGTGCGGAACGTCGGATCGGCGAACACCGCGGCGTAGTTCGCGAAGCCGACGAACGGCGCACCGCCCTGGACGAACGTGCGCACGGTGGTGCCGCGCACGCTCAGCTCCACGTTGGTGTACAGGGGATACGCGTAGCAGACCAGCAGGTAGGCCACGAGCGGGGCCGCGAACGCCCAGGCGGCGAGCCGTGCGCGCACGGCTACTTCGCGGCGGCCGCGGCGGCCTGGGCGTCCTTCAGCGCGGCCTCCGGTGTCTTCGCACCGGTGAGCGCGGCCTGCACGGCACCCCACAGCGGCTGCGAGATCCGCGGGTAGCGGGTGCCGAGGTTGTCGCCGGTGCGGCCCTTGGCCTTGTTCACCGCCTCCACCCAGACCCGCAGCTCGGGCAACGCCGCCACCTGCTGTTGCTGCACCGACTGCACGGCGGAGACGTAGGTCAGCGCGGTGTCGGCCGCGAGCACCCGCTCGGGGCTGGTGAGACAGGCGGCGATCTGACCGGCCTTGGTCTCGGTGGCCTTGTCGGCCTGCACGGGCACGGTCACGAACTCGCCTCCCGTCGGCGCGGGCGCGGTGCCACCGGTGCGGCCGGGGATCGCGATCACGCCGTACTCGAAGCCGGTCTTCTTCGCGTTCTGCAGCTGCCAGGTGCCGTTCTCGGCGAACGCGTACTCGCCGGTGGCGAACTCCTGCCAGCTGGTGGTCTGCGTGTTGCCGATCACCGAGTTGGGCGCGAAACCCTGGTCCAGCCACGACTTCCACAGCGCCAGCGCGCTCGCGGCCTGGCCGGAGCCCAGGTCGGTGAGCGCCGCGCCGGAGCCCCAGAACCACGGCAGGAACTGGAAGGTGCCCTCCTCGGTGCCGATCGCGGAGAACGTGATGCCCTTCTTGCCCGCCGACTTCACCTTGGCGAGCGCCGCTGTCAGCGCCGCCCAGTCCGTGATCGCGGCCGGGTCGACACCGGCGGCGGTCAGCACCGCCCTGTTGTAGTAGAGGGCCAGGGTGTTGGCCCCGACGGGAACGCCGTAGGTCTGCCCGTCGAGCGTCCCGGCCGACACGAGGTTGGGTGCCGCGGCGGACGCGTCGAGACCGACCTCGGAGTTCGGCCGCAGCACACCGCCCTCGGCGAGCGTCGACACCACGGGGTTGTCGACGACCAGGACCTGCGGCGCGGTGCGCTGCTGTGCGGCGAGCAGCACCTTGCTCGTCAGGTCGGTGGTGTCGAACGCCTGCCGCGCGACCTTGACCCCGGCCTCGCTCCCGCACCGGTCGATGGTCTTCGCCCACTCGGAGTCGGCGGTGAACTGCGGGTAGGGGTCCCAGACGGAGAACGTGTCCGGCGCACCGGTGCCGGGCGCCGAGGTGCACGCGGTCACGGCGAGGCCGGCCGCGAGGAGGGTGAGGGCTGCGCGCCGCATGGGTGGTCCTCCCTGTCGGCGTCATCGCCGACAATCATCGAACCGGTTCGATTTTCGAGCAGCCGGGTCAACCTAGCCAAGTCAAGTGACCGGGTGCAAGACCTCTGGCCTACGATGTCGACCTGTCGAATCGGTTCCTTCGACGAGGAGAAGCGGCATGAACATCGGTGAGATCGCCAGGCGGGCCGGGGTCTCCCGCAGCACCGTGTCGTACGCGCTGAGCGGAAAGCGGCCGGTCTCGGCCGCGACGGTGCGGCGGATCAACGACGTCATCGCCGAGCTCGGGTACCGGCCCAACGCCAGCGCCCGCGCACTCGCCGAGGGCAAGACCAGGACGCTGGGGCTCGTGATCCCGCCCGCGAGCACCCGGCTGACCGACGTGCAGCTGAGCTTCGTGGCGAGCGTCGTCGAGGCCGCCGCCGCGCACGACCACGACGTGCTGCTGTCGCCGAGCGGGGGCGACCACCACCGGTCGTTCGACCGCGTCGTGACCGGCCGCAGGGTCGACGGCGTGATCCTGATGGAGATCCTGCTGCACGACCCGCGGGTCGAGCGGCTCACCAGCCTCGGCCTGCCGTTCGTCACGATCGGCCACGTCGAGGACCCGGCCGCGTCGTGGTGGGTCGACGTCGACTACGGCGGCCTGATCAGCCGGTGCGTGCGGCACCTGGCCGACCTCGGCCACCGCGACGTCGTGCTGGTCAACCGGTCCGACGAGCTGGTCGCCTCCGGCTACGGCCCCGCGGTGCGCGCCACGGCGGCGTTCCTGCGGACCGCGCGGGAGTGCGGGCTGACCGCGCACGACGTGTGCTGCGCCGATGACCCCGCCGCCGGCCTCGCCTGCTTCGAGCACATCCGGTCGCATTGGCCGGAGGTGACGGCGGCGGTGACGATCAACGAGGCCGCGCTGCCCGGCGTGCAGCGCGCGTTGCACCAGGCCCGGCTCGACGTGCCGCGCGACTTCTCGCTCACCGGCGTGATCGCCGACCGGCTGGCCGAGGACTTCCACCCGCCGCTGACCGCCGCCGACGTGCCGGCCGGGCAGATGGCGCAGCTGGCGGTCGACCTGCTGCTGGAGCAGATCGGCGACCGGTCGGCCACGCCGCGGCACGCGCTGCTCGCGCCGCCCATCACATTGCGCTCCAGCACCGGCGCGCGCCGGGGTGCCTGACACCGGCCGAACCGGTTCGACTTACCAGCCCCTTGCCGTGAACTCTGCTGTGCGCGTACTTTCACTCATCGATCGAACCGGTTCGAGTCTCCGTCGCCCCTGACCCGTTACGGAGCCCCTCATGGTTCAGCGACGAACCACCACAGTCCTGTTGGCAGTCATGGCATCCGCACTGGCATTCCCCGCACCCGCCCAGGCCGCGAACGAGTCCATCAGCGTCAACTTCTCGGCCACCACCGGCACCCCGACCCACCGCGCCTCCGGCTGGATCTACGGCATGACGGAGAACGCGTCCGGGCCCGCCGACCACTTCTACCGCGACGTCGAGTTCCGCGCCATGCGCGCGGGCGGCGCCCAGCTCGACAGCCCCGGCGGCTGGGTCTCCGGGAAGTACGACCGCCGCTGGAACTCCACCCGTGCGCAACTGCTGCGCACCCGGTCGCTGGGCGGCGAGTTCGTGCTGCTCCCCCACGACCTGTGGGGCGCGGACGGCTACCCGATCTCCCGCTTCCCCGGCGACAACGGCAGCTGGACCGACTACGACAACTTCCTCACCCGCCTGATCGACGACGTGCGGGCCACCGGCGCGCCGGTGCAGTGGGACCTGTGGAACGAACCGAACATCACGACGTTCTGGAACCGCCCGCAGGCGCAGTACTTCGAGCTGTGGCGGCGCACCTACCAGCGCGTCCGTGCGGCGTTCCCGTCGCACCTGATCGTCGGGCCGAGCCACGCGGGCGTGCCGTCGACCGGGGGCTGGTGGACCCAGTACCTGGACTTCGTGCGCGCCAACAACGTCGTCCCCGACATCTTCAGCTGGCACGCGCTGCCCAGCGACCCGGTGGTCAACGTCGCGACGGCGAACCAGACGCTCGACGCGCGCGGCATCCCTCACCCGCGGCCGTACCAGATCAACGAGTACGGCGCGTCGAACGAGCAGAACCCCGGCGACGGCGCGTGGTACATCTCGCGGCTGGAACGCGCCGGTGCCGACGGGTTGCGCGCCAACTGGGCCAGCAGCGGCAACCTGCACAACGACCTCGGCAACCTGCTGGTCCGCAACTCCGCGGGACAGCACCAGCCCAAGGGTGAGTGGTGGGTCTACCGCTTCTACGCCGGGCAGACCGGCGAGATCGTGGCCTCGACGCCGAGCCAGTCCTACGACTCGTTCGCCACCAAGGCCGGCGGCGTGGCGAAGGTGCTGATCGGCGGCGGCAGCACGACCGGCAACGTCGCGGTCTCGTTGCAGCGCCTGGACACCACGACCGGTCTGGTGCAGAACGGCCAGGTCCGCGTGCTCGTGCAACGCATCCCGCACAACAACGGCGGTGCGGTGCAGGGACCGGTCACGGTGCAGAACTCGGTGGTGCCGGTGTCCGGCAACGCCGTCACGGTCACCGTGCCGCACAACGACGTCAACGAGACGTCCACGATCACGTTGCTCCCGCCCGGTGACGCCGGCTTCCAGTCCGTCGCCGCCGCCCAGCACTCCCAGCAGTGCCTGGACAACACGAACCTGAGCCCGGCGGACGGCAACCAGCAGCAGCAGTTCCCCTGCGAGGGCGGCGACCAGCAGCTGTGGAACTTCACGCCGGTCACGGGTGTCGCCGACACCTACACCGTGACCAACCGGCAGTCGGGCAAGTGCCTCGACGTGTCCTCGACCGCCGACGGTGCCGCCGTCGTGCAGCAGACCTGCTCGCCCGGTTCGACGAGCCAGCAGTACGCGCTGCGCAAGGTCACCTACAGCGGCAACGACCCGCACGACTTCCAGCTCGTGGCCCGCAGCAGCGGCAAGTGCGTCGACGTCAACGGCGTCTCCACCGCCGCCGGTGCCCGGATCATCCAGTGGACGTGCAAGGCCGCGAACCAGGGCAGCCAGCTGAACCAGACCTGGCGGCTCTGGGGCCGGTAGCGACCGGGTCCGGATCGCGCACGCGGTCCGGACCTCCCCACGTTCTCCGAACCCCCACAACGCAGTGGAGCGGATCATGACAACCACCCGGACCAGGCCGCGGCGCCTTCTGCACGCGGTATCAGGCATCTGCACGGCCGTTGCGATGACCATTGTGCCGGTCAGCGCGGCGACCTCGACACCGGCGGCAGCGGCCACGACCGGACCGTGCGACATCTACGCGTCCGGCGGCACACCCTGCGTCGCCGCGCACAGCACCGTGCGAGCGCTATTCGGCTCGTACGCCGGCAACCTCTACCAGGTCCGGCGTTCGTCGGACAACACGACCAGGAACATCCCGGTGCTGACCGCGGGCGGCAACGCCAACGCGTCCACTCAGGACACGTTCTGCGCGGGCACCTCCTGCGTGGTCACGGTGGTCTACGACCAGTCCGGCCGCGGCAACGACCTGTGGTACCAGGGGTCGAGCGTCGTGCCCGGCTCGCCGCAGAGCAGGCCGGCGGTCGCGACCTCCGAGTCGCTCGCCGTCGGCGGCGACAAGGCCTACTCGCTCTACATCAACCCCGGCAACAGCTACTGGCGCGACGGCCACCTGACCGGCGTTCCCACCGGCAGCGCGCCGGAGGGCATGTACATGGTCACCAGCGGCACGCACGTCAACGGCGGCTGCTGCTTCGACTACGGCAACAGCGAGACGACCCGCAAGGCGGACGCGGCCGGTGCAATGGACGCCATCAACTTCAGCACGCAGTGCTGGTTCGGCGGCTGCCAGGGAACCGGTCCGTGGGTGCAGGCCGACCTCGAATGGGGCCTGTTCCCCGGCGGCAGCCAGTCGTGGAACCCCAACCAGCGGGCGTTCCCGAACAAGTTCGTGACCGCGATGCTGAAGAACAACGGCACCACGCGGTTCGCGCTCAAGGGCGGCAACGCGCAGAACGGGACCATGACGACGTTGTGGGACGGCTCCCTGCCACCGGGCTACAGCCCCATGAAGAAGCAGGGCGCGATCATCCTCGGCAGCGGCGGTGACTGCTGCAAGCCCGACGGCGGCGCGAACCTCAGCGCGGGCACGTTCTACGAGGGCGCCATGGTGTCGGGCTACCCGTCCGACGCGACCGAGAACGCCGTGCAGGCCAACATCATCGCGGCCGGCTACAGCACCGGCGGCGGCAGCGGCTCGACCGGGGCGGTGCGCGGGCTGGCGTCCGGCCGGTGCCTGGACGTCAACGCGGGCAGCACCACGCCGGGCACCGCCGTGCAGATCTGGGACTGCCACGCGGGCGCCAACCAGACGTGGACCCGCACCGCGTCCGGCCAGCTGACCGTCTACAGTGGAGACACGACCCGGTGTGCGGCGGCGCAGAACAACCAGACCGCGCCGGGCACGGCGGTGGTGATCGCCGCGTGCGACGGCGGAGCGGGCCAGCGCTGGCAGCTCAACGCCAACGGCACGGTCACCGGCGGGCAGTCCGGCCTGTGCCTGGACGTCAACGGCGCGGCCACCGCCAACGGCAGCAAGGTCATCCTGTGGACCTGCCACGGTGGCGCCAACCAGCAGTGGACGTTCGGCTGAGGTGTCGCGGCTGCGGCACATGGACCAGGCACGTCAGCCCGAGTGACGCCGTGCGGTAGGGGCTGAACGGCGCTTGCAGGCAACGCGGAGGCCGACCTACGGTCTCCTGGGAGCGCTCCCAGAAATCCCGTCGACGAGGACGGAGAACCTCACCACATGAGATCGCAACCCCCACGCCTGCTCGCTGCCGCCCTGCTCACGGCGCTCGCGGCGACCGCGATACCGGCGGCGGGCACAGCCGAGGCTGCGGAGTACGAGCGCGTGCTCAACGGAAAGTTCGACAGCGGCTCCGCCGACCCCTGGTGGAGCAGCGCCGGCGTGACCAACCGGATCACCGGCGGCGAGCTCTGCGCGTCGGTCACCGGCGGCACGACGAACCCCTGGGACGCGCTGGTCGGTCAGAACGGCGTTCCGTTCGAGAGCGGCCAGTCCTACACCCTGTCCTTCGACGCGCACGCCACGACCGCGCAACCGGTCGCGGCGGCGGCCGGCGAGAGCGTGAGCCCGTACCGGGGCATTGCCCGGCAGGAGTTCGCGGTCACGCCGACCAAGCAGCACTTCACCTTCAGCTTCACGTCCACGCTGGACTTCCCGGACGCGGGCAACGGCCAGGTCGCCTTCCAGCTGGGCGGCCAGACCGCGGACAACACGATCTGCGTCGACAACGTGTCGCTGGTCGGCGGGGTGAAGCCGCCCGGCGGCGTCGTCCCCAACCCGACCAGGAAGGTCCAGGTCGACCAGGTCGGGTACGTGCCGGGCCTGCCCAAGCGCGCCACGCTCGTGTCCACCGCCACCACGCCCCAGACGTGGACGCTCAAGAACTCCGCGGGCGCGACGGTCGCCAGCGGGCAGAGCACGCCCAAGGGCGCGGACGCCACGTCCGGCGACTCGGTGCACTCGATCGACTTCTCGTCGTTCGACACGCCGGGCACCGGCTACACGCTGGTGGTCGGCACGGACAGCAGCTTCCCGTTCGACATCTCGGCCGACGTGGTGAAGAAGCTGCGCTACGACGCGCTCGCGTTCTTCTACCACCAGCGCAGCGGCACCCCGATCGAGGCGCAGTACGTCGGCGACCAGTACGCGCGCCCGGCCGGTCACATCAACGTCGCCCCCAACCAGGGTGACAACAACGTGCCGTGCCGCGCGGACCTCGCGTGCGGCTACACCCTCGACGTGCGCGGCGGCTGGTACGACGCGGGCGACCACGGCAAGTACGTGGTCAACGGCGGCATCTCGGCCTGGCAGCTGCTCAACTCCTACGAGCGGGCGGCCCGCATCGGTGACGCCTCGGCGTTCCGCGACGGCACGCTGGCCATCCCGGAGAAGGCCAACGGCGTGCCCGACCTGCTCGACGAGGCGCGCTGGGAGGTCGACTTCCTGCTCAAGATGCAGGCACCGGACGGCATGGCGCACCACAAGGTCCACGACGCCAACTGGACGGCGCTGCCGACCAGGCCGGAGCTGGACGACCAGCCGCGCAGGCTGTCCGCGACCAGCACCGCGGCGACGCTGAACCTGGCGGCCGTGGCGGCGCAGGCGTCCCGGCTGTGGAAGAGCGTCGACGCGACGTACTCCGCGAAGCTGCTCACCGCGGCGCGCAAGGCCTACGCGGCGGCCAAGGCGAACCCGAACAAGATCGCCGACCCGAACGACGGCACCGGCGGCGGCGCCTACAGCGACAACACCGTGAGCGACGAGTTCTACTGGGCCGCCGCGGAGCTGTACGCCACCACCGGCGAGAGCGCCTACGGCACCGACGTGACCTCGTCACCGCACTACAAGGCGGCCAGCCTGACCAGGGCCGGCTTCTACTGGGGCGGAACGGCGCCCCTGGGTGACATCACGCTCGCACTGGTCCCCACCGGCCTTCCGGCGGCGGACGTCACGGCGATCAAGACGGCGTTCGCCACCGTCGCCGACCAGCACCTGGCCGCCATGGCCCAGATGGGCTACGCGACGCCGTACGACAACAGCGTCGACGGCTACGTCTGGGGCTCGAACTCGGCGGTGCTGAACAACGCCCAGGTGCTCGCGCTGGCACACGACTTCACCGGTGCCGACAAGTACCGCGACGGCGTGTTCGAGGCGCTGCACTACCTCCTCGGCCGCAACCCGCTGAGCACCTCGTACGTGGCGGGCTACGGCGAGCAGGCCGTGCAGAACGTGCACCACCGGTTCTGGGCGAAGCAGAACGACCCGACGCTGCCGATCGCGCCGCCCGGATCGCTCTCCGGCGGCCCGAACAGCGGCCTGCAGGACCCGATCGTGCAGCGGCTGCTGCCGGGGTGCCCGCAGCAGAAGTGCTGGGTGGACGACATCGGCGCCTACTCGGTCAACGAGGTGGCGGTGAACTGGAACTCCGCCCTCGCGTGGGTCAGCGGCTGGGCGGCCGAGAAGTCCGGCAAGCCGCCGGTGCCCGTGGCGGACTGCGAGGTCACCTTCACGGCGAACCGGTGGTCGAGCGGCCTGTCGGCGAACGTGGCGGTGAAGAACACCGGCACCACCGCGTGGACGTCGTGGAAGCTCGGCTTCGCGCTGCCCGGCACCCAGCAGGTCACCGCCGGGTGGTCGGCGAACTGGAGCCAGACCGGCCGTGACGTGACCGCGACGAACATGTCGTGGAACGGCAAGGTGGAGGCCGGCAAGTCCGTCTACATCGGGTTCAACGCCTCCGGAGCCGGGGGCGACCCGACCGCCTTCACGATCAACGGCAAGAGCTGCAAGACCGGCTGATCCCGCACCACCGAACGCGCCCGTCACCGCATCCGCGGTGGCGGGCGCGTTTCGCGTTCACGCCGGTGGTGATCGGCCGATGTGGGCGGTTGGCGCCTGATGTGCGACCTGGCCAACCGGCCGTGGACCCCTGTCTGAACGCGTCCGCCACCCGCTCCGCGTGACCGCCTTTTCACCCTCGGGAACGGACCACCCCTCCCCCGCCCGCCACCTGCGCGAACCCGCCGCCACCCAAGCCGGACAAGCGTCCTGTGAGCGCTAACAGGAATGACCAGGGGTTATCAGACTGTCACTTGACTGGTCCATTGTTAGCGATAACACTCGCCGCCTACAGCACTGTTGCCTGTCGGTGACATCAAGGAGAACCAATGAGGCTTGTCCGGATCGCGGCCGCCACCGCCGCGCTCGCCGTCACCCTCTCCGCCTGCGGTTCGGCGGAGAAGACGGTCGACCAGAAGAGCGGGTCGAGCGAGGGTGCGACGGTCGGCGTCACCATGCCGACCCGTTCGTCGGAACGCTGGATCCACGACGGCGACAACATCAAGAAGGCCCTGGAGGCCAAGGGGTACAAGGTCGACCTCCAGTACGCGGAGAACGACATCCCCACCCAGGCCAACCAGATCGAGAACCAGATCACCAAGGGCGCCAAGCTCCTGATCGTGGCCTCGATCGACGGCACCGCGATCACGTCGCAGCTGCAGCAGGCGGCGGACGCGAAGATCCCGGTGATCGCCTACGACCGGTTGATCCGCAAGAGCCCGAACGTCGACTACTACGCGACGTTCGACAACTTCAAGGTCGGCGTCGAGCAGGCGAACTCGCTGCTGGCCGGCCTGAAGACGCGCGGCGAGGGCCCGTTCAACGTCGAGCTGTTCGCCGGTTCGCCCGACGACAACAACGCGACGTTCTTCTTCAACGGCGCCATGTCGGTGCTCCAGCCGCTGATCGACCAGGGCAAGCTGAACGTCAAGTCCGGCCAGAAGGACTTCAAGACGGTCGCGATCCTGCGCTGGGACCCGGCCACCGCGCAGAAGCGCATGGAGGACATCCTCACCTCGACCTACGGCGGCGCCAAGGTCGACGGCGTGCTCTCCCCCTACGACGGCCTGTCGATCGGCATCCTGTCCGCGCTCAAGAGCAGCGGCTACGGCACGGCCGGCCAGGCGTACCCGATCGTGACCGGTCAGGACGCCGAGGTGGCCTCGGTCAAGTCGATCATCGCCGGTGAGCAGTACTCCACCATCCACAAGGACACCCGTCAGCTCGCCGACATCACGGTGAAGATGGCCGACGCGGTCCTCAAGGGTGGCAAGCCCGAGGTGAACAACACCAAGGACTACGACAACGGTGTCAAGGTCGTCCCGTCGTACCTCCTGCAGCCGGTCACCATCGACAAGGCCAACTACCAGAAGGAACTCGTCGACTCCGGCTACTACACCGCCGATCAGCTCAGGTAGGTCATGTCCGACGACATCCTGGTGATGCGCGGCATCACCAAGAGGTTCGCGGGGGTCACCGCGCTGCACGACGTCACGCTGACGGTGCGGCGCGGTGAGATCCACGCGATCTGCGGAGAGAACGGCGCTGGCAAGTCCACGCTGATGAAGGTGCTGTCCGGTGTGCACCCGCACGGCACGTACGACGGTGACATCCTCTTCGAGGGCGAACCGTGCGCGTTCCACGGCGTCCGCGACAGCGAACGCCGCGGCATTGTGATCATCCACCAGGAGCTCGCGCTGTGCGGGCAGCTCTCCATCGCGGAGAACCTGTTCCTGGGCAACGAAAGGGCGCGGCGCGGGTTCATCGACTGGAACCGCACCAACCACGAGGCGCAGGCCCTGCTCGACCGGGTGGGACTGCGGGAGAACCCGACGACGCCGGTGAACGACCTCGGTGTCGGCAAGCAGCAGCTGGTCGAGATCGCCAAGGCACTGTCCAAAGAGGTCAGCCTGCTGATCCTGGACGAGCCGACCGCCGCGCTGAACGACGACGACTCGCAGCACCTGCTCGACCTGCTCGAAGGCCTGCGGGACCAGGGCATCACCTCGGTGATCATCTCGCACAAGCTGGGCGAGGTCACCAGGGTCGCCGACACGGTCACCGTGCTGCGTGACGGCAAGACGATCGAGACGCTGCCGGCCAAGGGCCTCAGCGAGGACCGCATCATCTCCGGCATGGTCGGCCGCGACCTCGAACACCGGTTCCCGCCACGCACGCCCGACATCGGTGACGAGGTGCTGCGCATCGAGGACTGGACCGTGCACAGCCCGGCCCAGCCGGACCGGGTGGTCGTCGACCGCGCCACGCTGTCGCTGCGGCGCGGGGAGATCGTCGGTCTCGCCGGGCTGATGGGCGCCGGCCGCACCGAGCTCGCGATGAGCGTGTTCGGCCGCTCCTACGGCGTGGGCATCTCCGGCCGGGTCCTGAAGGACGGCCGGGAGATCGACACCCGCACCGTGCGCGCCGCGATCCGCAACGGTCTCGCGTACGTCAGCGAGGACCGCAAGCGCTACGGCCTCAACCTGATCGAGGGCGTGCAGCGCAACGTCTCCGCCGCCGCGCTGGGCAAGCTCTCGACGCGCGGCTGGGTCGACGAGAACGAGGAGTACACCGTCGCGGAGCGGTTCCGGCGGTCGATGGGCATCAGGACCTCCACCGTGACGACGCCGACGGGCACGCTGTCCGGCGGCAACCAGCAGAAGGTCGTGCTGGCGAAGTGGATGTTCACCGACCCGGACGTGCTGGTGCTGGACGAACCGACGCGCGGCATCGACGTCGGCGCCAAGTACGAGATCTACTCGATCATCAACGACCTCGCGGCGCAGGGCCGCGCGGTGCTGGTGATCTCCTCGGAGCTGCCGGAGCTGCTCGGCCTCTGCGACCGCGTGTACGCGCTGTCGGAGGGCCGGATCACCGGTGAGGTGGACCGCGCCGAGGCCACGCAGGAACGCCTGATGCAGTTGATGACGCGAGGACAGGACCAATGACCACCAAGACCGCGCCCTCCCCGGTCGCCTCCCCGCCGGCGGCGTCCCGCCGGTTCTCGATCAACCTCCGGCAGTCCGGCATCTACGTCGCGTTCGCGTTGATCGTCGTGCTGTTCGCGGTGCTGACCGACGGTGCCCTCCTGCAGCCGCAGAACATCTCGAACATCATCGTGCAGAACTCGTACGTGCTGATCCTCGCGGTCGGCATGATCCTGGTGATCATCGGCGGGCACATCGACCTGTCGGTGGGCTCCACGGTCGCGCTGACCGGCGCGGTCTGCGCGGTGCTGACCGTCCAATGGGGACTGCCGTGGCCGGTGGCGGTGCTGCTGACGCTCCTGGCGGGTGCGCTCATCGGTGCGGCGCAGGGCTACTGGATCGCCTACTTCGGCATCCCGGCGTTCATCGTCACGCTGGCCGGCATGCTCGTGTTCCGCGCGCTGACGCTGACCACGCTCGGCAACCAGGGCATCGGCCCGTTCCCCGACGAGATCCGGTCGCTGTCCAACGGCTTCACCGGCGGCTACCTCGGCAACGTCGGCCTCGGCCCGCTGGGCGGTGCCGACCTGGTGAGCCTGCTCGCCGGGATCGCGTGCGTCGCCGGGTTCGCGCTGTCGCAGTGGCGCAAGCGCGCGGCCCGGCTGGGCTACGGCCAGACCGTGGAGCCGATGCCGGTGTTCGTGCTCAAGATCGTCGGCGTGGCCGTGGTCGTCATGGCGGTCGTGGTGCAGCTGGCGCGCTTCCGCAACCTCCCATGGGTGCTGGTGCTGCTCGTCGTGCTGACGCTCGGCTACTCGCTGATGGCGAACAACTCGGTGTTCGGCCGGCACATCTACTCGATCGGCGGCAACCTGCAGGCCGCCACGCTGTCGGGTGTGAAGGTCAAGGCCGTCACGTTCTGGGTGTTCGTCAACATGGGCGCGCTGGCCGCGCTCGCGGGCGTCATCTTCGCCGGACGGCTCAACCAGGCGGGTCCGACCGCCGGCACGGCGTTCGAGCTCGACGCCATCGCGGCGGCGTTCATCGGCGGCGCGGCGGTGCAGGGCGGCGTCGGCAAGGTGGTCGGCGCGATCACCGGCGGCCTGATCATGGGCGTGATCAACAACGGCATGTCGCTGATCGGCGCGCCGAGTGAGCGCGTGATGCTCGTGAAGGGCCTCGTCCTGCTCGCGGCGGTCGCCTACGACGTGTGGACCAAGCGCCGCGCCTGATCGTCCGACCACACAAACCCGGAAAGGCGGACAACAACGGTGTTGTTCTCCCTGCGCCATTTCGGAGTCGTCGTGGCCGTCACGGCCGCACTGCTCCCCTCACCGGTTGCCTCCGCCGCCGAGTCGCCGCTGCGTGCGGCGGCGAACGCGGTGGAGGTGCCGAACGCCGATGACGTCCGCGGTCACCTCACCCTGCCGGTGACCGGTCCGGACGGCACCACCATCACGTGGGCGTCGTCGAACCAGAAGGTGATCACGCCGACCGGTGAGGTCAGCAGACCGCCGGCCGGCGCGAAGCCGGTGAGGGTCGTGCTGACGGCCAAGGTGAGCCGCGGGCGGCAGAGCACCACCCGTGCCATCACCGCCACCGTCGCGCCGTTGCCCGCCAAGGAACCGTTGGCGGGCTACGGCTTCTTCTACTTCACCGGCGAGGGCAGCCCGGACGGCGAGCAGATCTACGCCGCCGCCAGCAACGGCAACAACCCGCTGGACTTCTCCGAGGTCAACAACGGCCGGCCGGTTCTCCGGTCCAGCCTGGGCGAGCTCGGCGTGCGCGACCCGTTCATCCTGCGCTCCCCCGAGGGCGACCGGTTCTTCCTGCTCGCGACGGACCTCAAGATCAACGGTGGTCGCGGCTGGGACGCGGCGCAGCGCACCGGCAGCCGGTCGATCATGGTGTGGGAGTCGGCCGACCTGCGGAACTGGTCGCGCCAGCGCAGCGTCGAGGTGTCGCCGCCGACCGCGGGCAACACGTGGGCACCGGAGGCGCACTGGGACGCGCAGCGCGGCACCTACGTCGTCTACTGGGCCTCGAAGCTGTACGCGGAGAACGACCCCGGCCACACCGGCGACAGCTACAACCGGATGATGTACGCGACCACGCGCGACTTCGTCACGTTCAGCCCGGCGGAGGTGTGGATCGACCCCGGCTACTCGGTCATCGACTCGACCGTCATCGAGCACCGGGGCACCTACTACCGCTACACCAAGGACGAGCGCAACAACTCCTCGACCTCGCCGTGCAGCAAGTACATCACCGCCGAGAAGTCCACCGACCTGCTGGACCTCAGGTACGACTTCGTCTCCGAGTGCATCGGCAAGGGCACGGCGACCAGCCCCGGCCTGAGCGCGGGTGAGGGTCCCACGGGCTTCAAGTCCAACACCGAGGACCGGTGGTACCTGTTCGTCGACGAGTACGGCGGCCGCGGCTACGTGCCGTTCGAGACCACCGACCTCGCCTCCGGCCGGTGGACCATGTCCACCGGCGCCCGGCTGCCCGCCTCACCGCGGCACGGCACGGTGCTGCCGGTGACCCAGGCCGAACTGGACCGGCTGACCGCTCCCCCGCCCCCGGTCAAGGCCGACAGCAGGGGTCTCGTCGCGCACTGGCCGCTCAACGCCACCTCCGGTCTGGTCGCGAAGGACGCCACCGGCCACGGCCACGACGGCGTGCTCGCGGGTGACGTGAGCTGGTCCGGCGGCGCGTTGTCGTTCGGCGGCCGCACCGGGCACGTCCAGCTGCCGAACAACCTGCTCACCGGTGCCACCGCGGTCACGGTGGCCGCCGACGTGCTGGTCGACCCGGCCCAGCGGACTCCCTACTTCCTCTACGGCTTCGGCAACACCGGCACCACCGGCGCCGGTGACGGGTACCTGTTCAGCACCGGCGACACCTACCGCGGCGCCATCGCGACCGGGAACTGGACGACCGAGCAGGGCGTCGACTCCGGCAGCGCGTTGCCGCGCGGTGTCTGGAAGAACGTGGCGCTGACCGTCGGCGACGGCGTGGCTGTGCTCTACCTCGACGGCGTCGAGGTCGGCCGCAACACCGGTGCGACCATCAAGCCGTCGGACCTCGGTGGCGGCGTGACGGCGGCGAACTACCTCGGGCGGTCGGTCTACGCGGCCGACCGGAACCTCACCGGGAAGATGAAGGACGTCCGGCTCTACAACCGCGCGCTGTCCGGTGCCGAGATCGCCGCGCTGCCGTCGAACAGCACCATCATCCGGTCGGTCGAGCTGGCGTCGCTCAAGGTGCCCGCGATCATCGACTCCGCGGCGGGCTCCGTCGTGCTGCCGGTCAAGCCCGGCACCGACCTGCGCAGGCTCGCGCCACGGTTCGGTCTCGCCCCCGGCGCCCGGATCACCCCGGCCGGCACCGTCGACCTGCGCAAGCCGCGGAAGTTCACGGTCACCGGCGCGCAGGGCGACCGCCGGGTGTGGACGGTCGAGGCCCGCGAGATGCGCAGCCCGGTGCTGCCGGGCCTGAACGCCGACCCGAACATCGTGGCGTTCGGCGACACCTACTACCTGTACCCGACGGCGGACGGCTTCCCCGGCTGGAGCGGCACGAGGTTCTCCGCCTGGTCGTCCAAGAACCTCGTCGACTGGAAGGACGAGGGCGTCGTCCTCGACCTCGGACCGGACGTGAGCTGGGCGGACGGCCGCGCCTGGGCACCGACGATCGCCGAGCGCGGCGGGAAGTACTACTTCTACTTCTGCGCCGATGCCAAGATCGGTGTCGCGGTCGGCGGCTCCCCCACCGGTCCCTTCGTGGACTCCGGCAAGCCGCTGATCGCGCGCAACCCCAGCGGCAACGGCCAGGCCATCGACCCGGCGGTGTTCCTCGACCGCTCCGGGCAGCCCTACCTGTACTGGGGCAACGGCGAGGCGTACGTCGTTCCGCTGAACGACGACATGATCTCCTACGACCCCGCCGAGATCACCCGCATCGACGGCCTGCCGGACTTCCGCGAGGGCCTGTTCATGGTGGAGCGCAAGGGCACCTACTACCTCAGCTGGTCGGTCGACGACACCCGCAGCGAGGACTACCGCGTCGCCTACGCGACCGCACCCGGCCCCACCGGCCCGTTCACCGCTCGCGGTCTCATCCTGAGCAAGGACACCCGGCTCGGGATCAAGGGCACCGGGCACAGCTCGATGCTGCGGGTGCCGGGCACCGACGACTGGTACCTCGCCTACCACCGCTTCGCCATCCCGGGCGGGGACGGCGTGCGCCGAGAGACCACCATCGACAAGATGACCTTCGCGGGGGACGGCACGATCAAGCCGGTCGTGCCGGCCCTGGAGAGCGTCGCACCACAACGGATCCGGCCTCAGCACTGCCGGGCCCTGTTCAACTGATCAGAGGAGTTCGATGTCGCAGCGGGAACCCGAGCTCGGCCGTGAACCGTTCGGCCGGGTCGGTGACGCCGAGGTGCACCGGTACGTCCTGGCCTGGCCAGGCGGTCTCACCGTGCGGGTGCTCGACTACGGTGGCGTGATCCAGTCACTGGAGGCGCCGGACCGCCGGGGCGTCCCCGGCAACGTGGTGCTCGGGTTCCCGGCACTGGACGACTACGTGGCGAACAACCAGCCCGGTGCGTCCAGGGTGTTCCTGGGCGCGCTGGTCGGCCGGTACGCCAACCGCATCGCGGGCGGCACGTTCACCCTGGACGGCACGACGTACCGGCTGCCCGTCAACAACGGCCCGAACACCCTGCACGGCGGCCCGGACGGCTTCGACGCGCAGGTGTGGTCGGCGACCGAGCTGCACGAGCCCGACAGCGTGGGCGTGCGGCTGGAGCTGGTGAGCCCGGCCGGCGACCAGGGCTTCCCCGCCACCGTCACGACCCAGGTGACCTACCGCCTCAGTCGCGACAACCGCCTGAGCATCACCTACAGCGCGACCGCCGACGCGCCGACCGTGCTCAACCTGACCAACCACACCTACTGGAACCTGGCCGGGGAGGGCAACGGCGACGTCTTCGGCCACTCGCTGCGGATCGACGCGAGCCGGTTCTGCCCGGTCGACGACACGCTGATCCCGGTGGGCAGCCCGGTGCCGGTCGAGTCGACGCCGTTCGACTTCCGCGAGCCGACCCCGATCGGCGCCCGCATCGACGGCCCCGACCCCCAGCTGCTGCTGGCCGGCGGCTACGACCACAACTGGGTGCTCGACGACGCCGACCCGGCGACGCCCGCGTTCGCCGCACAGGCCGACGACCCGGTGTCCGGGCGCCGCCTGACCATGTGGACCACCGAGCCGGGCCTGCAGTTCTACTCCGGCAACTTCCTCACCGAGGACCTGGTCGGCACCGGTGGCCGCCCGTACCGCCGGGGCGCCGGTTTCGCGCTGGAGGCGCAGCACTTCCCCGACTCGCCGAACCGCCCCGACTTCCCCAGCACCGTGCTGCGGCCGGGCGAGGCCTACCACCAGGAGACGGTCTACGGTCTGTCCACCTCGGACTGATCGGGGTGTCGTGCCGGTCACGGCGGTGGTCCTCGCCGCTGTGACCGGCAGGTGTCGCGGACCAGCTGGGCATCTCAAGGGCCACCGTGCACAAGTGGCCGGCCTGGCACCGACCTGAGGGCGGCGTGGGCCTGGCAGATCGCAGCTCGCAGCCCCGCCCGGACACCGGCCGAGGTCGAGGACCGCATTCCGGCCGTGCGGCGGGAGGTACGACGCGGCCCGGTGGACCTGTCCGGCCTGCTGGCCTCCACGACAGGCCGGATTCTGCGCGGCCGCGGCGAGCCCGCCCTGGCCGTGGCCGACCCGATCACCGGCCTGCCGGTGTGCCGCCGCCACAGCGGCATCCGCTACGAACGCGCCCACACCGCCTTCGGCGGCCACCCATCACCCCCGACTGACCCCTTGGACGTCGACAACGTCACGAGTCAGCACAGCTGGGCCCCGCGGATCGCCTGCGGTGACGCGCCCAGCTCCCGGCGGCACACCTTGTTGAACGCCTGCAGGTCCGGGATGCCGACGGCCGCCGCGACGGCGGTGACCGACAGCGTCGAGGCGGTGAGCAGGTGGTGTGCCCGCTCCACGCGACGGCGGCGCAGGTAGGCCACCACGGTGGTGCCGGTGCGGGCGCGGAACAGCCGGGTCAGGTGGTTGTGCGACACCCCGGCCACCTCGGCGACCTCCGCCACCGACAGCGGGCCCGCGAGGTTCGCCTCGATGTGCGCGGCGGCCACCGCCACCGGGTCCGGCCGGCCGCGCCCGGCCGGCGCCGCGTCGGTCAGCTGCCACAGCACGGTCCACAGGTGCGCGGCGGCGCGTGGCGGTGCGGCGGCGAGGGCTCCGCGCATCAGCCGGTCGATGACCGTCCTGTTCGGACCGGCGTCCTGCATCACCGGCGCCACCCGGTGCCCGTCGCCGGCCGGCAGGCGCAGGTGGGCGTAGAGGTGCTCGGACCGGCCGCGGTACCGGAAGCGGACCTCGGTGCCGGGCGGGACGAGGCTGACGTGGCCGGGGGCGATGCGGTGCCGCGTGCCGCCGAGCTCGAGCACGCCCTCGTAGCCGTAGAGGTGCAGCTGCCACAGGCCGGGCAGCCGGAAGACGTCCTCCAGCACCGTGGTCCCGTGCACCGCCACCCCGGCGTCGGCCACCACCGGCGCCTCGCCCAGGGGCAGCACGACCTGACGCACGGGTGAAAAACTACCAGCAGTGGGTGATTTCAACCCACGCCGCGCACGGACCCGCCGCCTACTTTCGTGGCATGCCAACCACTACTCCCCCGCTGCTCACCTCGGTGCAGCTGGCCCGGTTCGTCGCGCACGGCCACCTGCGGCTGGACGCGGTCGTGCCGGCGGAGCTGAACCGGGAAGCACTCGACCTGCTCCCGGCCGGCCTGCCGGACGTCCCCCACGGCACCCCGTTGGCCGACGCCTACCCGCCGGGGTCGCTGCCCCGGCGGCTGGTCGAACTCCCGGCCGTCGCGGGCGCCCTGCGGTCGCTCGTCGGGCCGTCGCCGACCGTGGACCACCACGCGGTGCACGTCCGCGAACCGCACGAGGGCCACGCCCAGCCGCTGCACGGCGACGCGATCATCGACGTGCGCCCGGACGCGTTCGACGTGCAGCTCATGTACTACCCGCAGGAGGTCACGGCGGACATGGGCGGCACGCTGCTCGTGCCGGGCAGCCACCTGCGCCGCACCAACGAGAGCGACACCGGCCGCTACCAGAACCTGCGCGGCCAGACCCGCCTGGTCTGCCCGGCGGGCACGGTCCTGTTGCTGCACCACGGGATCTGGCACGGCGGGCGCCGCAACGACAGCGCCCGGCGCCGGTACATGTTCAAGATCCGGTTCAACCCGACCGTGCCGCAGGTGCGGTTGTGGGACACCGCCGACCTGGCCGACCCCGCGGTCACGACCGAGCTGGGCCGCTACTTCCCGTGGTACGAGCAGGCCACCGGCCGCCTGGAGGTCCACAACCGGGTGCGGTTGTGGCGTGCGCTGACCGGCGACGACTCGTTCGACGTCGAGCACTGGGTCACCCGCGTCACGAACCGTCCCTCGCAGCGGAGCCGCTCATGACCGTCCGGCAGCAGGTCCTGGTGCTGTACCTGTCCACCTCCGCGCTCGACTCGCACGTGGTCGGCTGGGCGCGCTACGACGGCACGGGCGCGTCGCGGCCCACCACCGGCGACTCGGACGAGCCGCCGTACCCGGACGGGGTGGCCGCGTTGCGGGACGGCTGGCGGTTGTTCCAGGCCGCGCAACTGCTTCCGCCCCATCCGGGTGGCGAGTACGACGTGTCGTTCCTCAAGCACGAGTTCTTCTTCGAGAAACTCGGCCAGATCTCCGGCTAGGGCGTGGTCAGCGCGAACCGCGACACCCCGACCGATCCGCCCAGCGCCTGCGTGGCGTGGTTGAAGATGCCGAACCGGTAGCCCATGAAGAACTGCCAGTCGCTCTTCAGCGTGAACCCGCTGCCGAGCGAGCTGAAGTTCACCCCGTCGGTGCTGTAGGAGAACCGGGCCTGCCTGCCGCTGCCGGGTCTGATGTCGGCGTTGGCGCGCAACCAGATCCGGGTGCCGGTGAAGTTCGCGCTCGCGACCTCCGTGCCGGTGCCGGTCGTGTTCCAGTTCGAGTCCATGGTCAGGCCGTTGACCATGACCACGCGGTTGCGGCCGCTGTCGCGTTTTATGCCGATCCAGGCCGAGGAGTCCCTCAGCATCGCCAGACCGCTGCGGTCGCCGTCGCGCATCGCGCTCACGTCGAGCTCGACGGTGGCCGTGGAGGTCGGGCCCTGCACGCGGTGGGTCAGGGTGTTGCGGGCGTTGTACAGGTCGTTGGTGACCGTGGCGGTCGAGAGCCGCAGACCGTTGTTCACGCTGTACTTCGTGGTGTCGGGGTTGTGGTTCCACTCCCACTGCGGCCCGAGCTGTGTGCCCTGGAACGTGTCCACGCCGGTCATGGGTTTGACCTGACGTGGTGGTGCGGGCAGGTTCGGCATCGGGTAGTTCGCGCCCCAGCCGCCGTTGACCGTGGTGATGCGCGGCCAGCCGTCGGAGGTCCAGGTGACCGGTGCGAGCACCGGCACGCGGCCACCGGGGTAGGCGTCGACGAACGCCATGTAGTACCAGTCACCGTTCTGCGTCTGCACCAGGCCGCCCTGGTGCGGCACCCCGCCGCCCTGGATCGGCGTGGGCATGTTCAGCAGCACCTGCTGGACGGTGTAGGGGCCCCACGGGCTGGACGACTTGAGCACGTACTGGCCGTTCGCCGGCTTGGTCAGCCAGATGTAGTAGTTGCCGCCCCGCTTGTAGAACCGGGAACCCTCCAGCGTTCCGATGTTCGAGGGCGTCTGGAACACCTGCTGCGAACGCACCTCGGACTTCCCGTCCGCCGACAGCTGCGCGACGCTGATCGTGGTGTTGCCGTAGGCGACGTACATCGTGTCGTTGTCGTCGACCAGCATGCCGGCGTCGTAGTAGCACTTGGGAATGGTGGCGTGCTTGGACCACTGCCCGTCGACGGCGGTGGCCGTGTAGATGTGGGTCTGGGCGAAGTCCACGCACCCGCCCCAGTAGAACGTCTTGTTGCTCTTGCGGTGCTGCAGGAACGACGCCCAGATGCCCCGCACGTAGCCGCGGCCGCCGTTGAGGTCGTACTTGCTGCCGAAGTCCAGCCGCGGCACGGAGTGGCCGGCGAACTCCCAGTTGACCAGGTCGTAGGAACGCAGCACCGGCGCGCCCGGCGAGTAGTGCATGGTGGACGCCGAGTAGTAGTAGGCGTCGTCGACGCGGATGATGTCGATGTCCGCGAAGTCCTGCCACAGCACCGGGTTGGTGAACGACGACGGCCGGGGCGTGCTGGTCGTGGTCGTGGTCGTCGTAGTGGTGGTGGTCGTTGTCGTGGTAGGCGTGCCGGTGTCGTCGCACGTGGTGCCGTTCAGGCGGAAGGACACCGGGTCGGGGTTGGTCGAGGTGACCGTGGCGTTGAACCCGAACTCCACCTTGCCGCCGGTGGGCACGGAGCCGTTGTAGGACACGTTGCGGGCACTGACCTGGTCCCCGCTCTGCGTGATCGTGGCGTTCCAGTGCTGCCCGACCTGCTGACCGGAGGCGTAGGTCCATTCGAGGGTCCAGCCGTTGAGCGCGTCGCCGGTGTTCGTGATCGACACGGACGCACCGAAGCCGCCCTGCCACTCGGAGGTCTTGGTGTAGGTGACCGAGCAGCCGGGAGCCGCGTGTGCCGCCGTGGTCGCGGCGAGTCCGGCGGCCACGAGGGTGAGCGCGGCCAGCCCGGCCGCGAGGGGTGCGCGCCTCATGACCGCGTCCACTTCTGGTTGTTCTGCCCGTTGCAGGTCCACAGGACCAGCTTGGATCCGTTGGTGGTCGCGGCCCGTTCGACGTCGAGGCACAGGCCGGACTGGGTGTTGCGCAGCGTTCCGTCTGCCTGGGCGGTCCACTGCTGGTTGGCCTGGCCGTTGCACTGCCAGATGATCACGCGGGTGCCGTTGGTGGTGCCCTGGTTGTAGCCGTCGAGGCACTTGTCGCCGAACACGCGCACCTCACCGCTCGCCCAGGTGGTCCACTGCTGGCTCGCGGCGGTGTTGCAGTCCTGGATCACGGCGTTGGTGCCCGCGGCGGTGGCGCCGTTCTCGGAGTCAAGGCAGCGGTTCGCGCCCGTGCCGCGCAGTCGCGCGGTGGTGCCCGTCAGCGGGCTGCCGCCGGTCACCCGGAAGGCGGCCACGCCGTGCGCGGGCACGGAGGCGGAGATCGCGCCCGAGGTCGACGAGGTGGCACCGGTCCACAGGTCGGTCAGCGTGAAACCGCTGCCCGACAGGCCGATCTGGGCGGCAATGGTGGACACGGTCGCGGTGCCGCTGCCCCGGTTGAACAGGCCGACGGCGACCGAGCCGTCCGCGAGCGGCTTGGCGAACACCTCGGTGGCGCCGTCGTCACGCACCCGGCGCCCGCCCGCGCCCAGGCTGTCCTGGTTCACCGCGATCAGCCGCGTGTTGCGCAGGACCGCGCTCACGTCCGCGGACATGGTGCGGATGTCGTTGCCCGCCATGAGCGGCGCGGCCATCAGCGACCACAGCGCGAAGTGCGCGCGGGACTCGGTGATGGTGAGCCCGGGACGGCCCACGACGAGCATGTCGGGGTCGTTCCAGTGGCCGGGACCGGCCTGGGCGGCGAGCGGGGCGGTGACGTCCAGGACGTTGCCCACGCCCATCGGGTAGCTGTTGACGTTGCCGTTCTGCCAGATGTCCAGCAGGTCCTCGGTGGTGCGCCAGAGGTCGGCGACCTCACCCCAGTTGTACCGGTCGCCGGTGATGGCGTGGAAGCTGTTGGGGTTGATGCTGTAGACGATCGGGCGGCCGGTGGCGCGCAGGGCGTCCCGCATGATCGAGAACCGCGCGACCTGCTCGTCACGGGTGCCGGCGCCCGAGCACCAGTCGTACTTCAGGTAGTCCACGCCCCACGAGGCGAACGTGCGGGCGTCCTGGGCCTCGTGGCCCTTGCTGCCGGTGGCGCCGGGGAAGGCGCCGGTGCCCTGCGCGCACGTCTTCTCGTTGGGCACCTGGTAGATGCCGAACTTCAGGCCGCGCGAGTGGATGTAGTCGCCCAGCGCCTTCATGCCGCTCGCGAACTTCGTCGGGTGCGCCCGCAGGTTGCCCGCCGAGTCGCGCTGCGGGTCGAACCAGCAGTCGTCCACGACCACGTACTGGTAGCCGGCGTCGCGCATGCCGGAGGACACCATCGCGTCGGCGGCCTGGCGGACCTGTGCCTCGGTGATGCCGCAGCCGAAGCTGTTCCAGCTGTTCCAGCCCAGCGGCGGGGTCAGCGCCGGACTGCCGGGCGCCGCGGCGGCGACGGGCGGCGACGCGACGGGGTTGGCGGTGACGGTCGCTACCGCCGCCAGCACGGCGACGGCTAGGTGCGCCAGTCTTCTGGTCCGAGAGCGCATCGTGGCCTCTTTCTGGCAGGGGGAGGACGCCGCCGGAGCGGGTGGCCGGCGGCGTCCGTCTTGGGGGTCGGCAGGTCGAGGTCGTTCTGGGTCGGCGGGCTGCGGTCGGCCCTGGATCGGCGGGCCGAGGTCGGTTCGGAATCAGCGGGCCGAGCCCGGTCCGGCGTCAGCAGGCCGAGTTGGTCTGGGTCAGCAGGCCGAGCTTCCAGGGCAGCTGGTTGTAGTCACCCCCGGCGTTGGGATCCATGCCCTGGTAGAGGTAGCGCAGCTGACACGGGTTGATCTCCATCGTCTGGTCGATGCCGGAGCGGATCATCTCGCCGTGGCTGATGTCGCGCGTCCACTGTCCACTCGGGAACGTGACGTTGTTGTGCCTGGCGAACGGGTTCGACTCCTCGGCGGCCAGCGCCGTCCACGGGCCGGTGATCGCCGGGGCGGTCCAGGTGCGGAACCAGCGCCGGCCGTCCGAGCCGATGGCCTCGTGCACCAGCAGGTACTGGTTCTTGCCCGCGACCTTGTAGACGTTGGAGGCCTCGAACAACCGGTTGCGGTTCGAGTCCTGCAACGCGATCACGGTGTTGGTGAACCCGTTGGGGTACTGCGCCACGGTCGTCTCGGAGCGGTACAGGTGACCGTTGTCGTCGGAGGAGAACAGGTAGCACTTGGCGGTGTCGCACACGACCCAGAAGTCGACCCAGTAGCCGTTGCCGATGTTGTCGCGGATGATCTGCGGCATGCCGTTCGCGTAGAAGTTCTTCGGCGCCGACCACGACGACGGGTTGGAGATGTCGGTCGTCGTGGAGTACGACGCGTTCGACCCCGTCTGGTACACCAGGTACCACAGGCGCTGGGGCGCGAAGTAGAACACGTGCGGCGCCGCCTTGTAACCGGTGCCCACGGCCGTGCGGTCCAGGTAGTAGTGCGGTGCCGAGGACGCCTGCGACCAGTCGCTGAAGCTCGTGTACATCAGGTTGTAGCCGTTGGTGTACACCGAGGCGAACACGTGGTACTTGCCGTCGTGGTAGACGACGCTCGGGTCCTTGACCGAGTACACGGTCCGGTGCGCCGAGTCCGGCTTCGGAGCGATCAGCGCGCCGCTGGAGGACCAGCGGAAGCTCGACGGCAGGTTGCCGACGGGCGGGTTGCCGGTCGTGGTCGTCGTCGTGGTGGTCGTGGTCGTCGTGGTGGTGGGGCCGACGTCACCGGTGCACAGGGTGCCGTTGAGGGTGAACGCGGTGGGGTTCGGGTTGCTCGTGCCGCTGGCGGTCCCGTTGAACCCGAACTCGACCCGGCCGCCGGTGGGGATCGCGGCGTTGTAGGAGACGTTGCGCGCGGTCACCTCGGCACCGGACTGGGCCACCTGGGCGTTCCACGCCTGCGTCACCTTCTGGCCGGCGCCGTAGCTCCAGGTCAGCGTCCAGCCGTCGACGGCGTCGCCGAGGTTGGTGACGGTGACGCTCGCGGTGAACCCACCGTCCCATTGCGACGGTGCGGCGTAGGTGACCGAGC
Source organism: Nocardia sp. NRRL S-836 (assembly GCF_001279525.1). Lineage (GTDB taxonomy): Bacteria > Actinomycetota > Actinomycetes > Mycobacteriales > Pseudonocardiaceae > Lentzea. The sequence goes on from NZ_LGDY01000102.1 coordinate 149,883, forward strand.
AGCCGGGGGCCGCCGACGCGGGCGGCAGTGCCACCGCGGTCAGCGCGGACACCGCCATGAGCGGCACCGCGGCCAGGACCGTGAGCCGGGCCCGGCGGGACGTGAACAGTCGTCGTGCGAAGAACATGATCACCCTTCGTCGTCGGAGGGTCGGGCGAGCGGGGGTCAGGGGCTGCTGCAGGTCGCGGCGCCGACCGCGGGGGCGGCCGAGCCGGCGGCGAGGAAGCCGAACGTCGTGCCGGCACCGGGCGCGACCGTGCCGTTGTAGCCGGCGTTGGTGACCGTGACCGAGCCGCTGGCGGTACCACCCCAGATCTGGCTGACGGTGTGCCCGCCGGGCAGGCTGAACCGGACCGTCCAGCCGCTGAGCGCCGCCGCGGTGGGGTTGGCGACGGTCACCTCGGCCTGGAAGCCACCGTCCCAGTGCCCGGTCACCTGGGCCGTCGCGGTGCACGAGCCACCACCGGGCTGCTGCGGCTCGCCGATGCTGCCGGGCACCGCGGACAGCGCGTTGAACCAGACCGCGGCCATCTTGCTGTAGCCGGCGGCGTTGGGGTGGATGCCGTCGGGCAGGTCGGAGATCGGCACCGCCGAGTACATGTCGACCACGTGCACCCGCTTGCCCGCCGCCGCCTTCGCCCGCAGCAACGGCACGATCGCCGCGTTGTAGCCGCGCACGGTCGGGTCGGCGAACCGGATCGGGATGATCGTGGAGACGAACACCTCCGCCGACGGCGCCTGCGCGGTGATCTTGTCCACCAGCGCGGACAACCGCCGCGGCGCACCGGCCGGGTCGCTGCTGTACATGTCGTTGGTGCCGATGTGCAGCAAGATCGTCCGCGGCGTGTAGGTGCGCAACCAGTTCACGACGTTGGCGTCGACCTGCGCGATGGTCCAGCCCGGATGACCCTCGTGGTTGCGGTCGGGCATCGAGGAGGGCCCGTCGGCGAGCGACCCGACGAAGTCGACGTTGCGCCCAGCCGCCCGCAGCCTCGCCCCCAGGTCGAGGCGGTAACCACCGATAGAGCCGCCCTGGGTGATCGAGTCGCCGAGCGGCATGACCCGCACCGGATCGGCCTGGACGTCCACAGAGGACTCCCCCGCGACCGCGGGCGGTGCCACCAGCAGCACAGCGATGACGGCTGCGCACAGCGCTTTGAGCGGGCTCGGCATGGGTGAGCCTTCCCGGGAGACCGGGTGGTAGGCCCGAGGTCTCCCTGCGTCTTCGTTGACGAGCGGTCAGCGCAGGGGCCGACTCCCAGCAATGTAACCAGGCAGTCACAGGGGGTCAAAGCTAAAGTTGTGAGCGTTAACCTTTAGCTGTGCGCTGGTTTGGGCGTCGAATGCCGTTCGACGCGGGGGTAGACTGTTAGCGCGAACATTTGGCCCGAGGTGGGTGGGCTGTCGGTGTACGGGGCGCGGGGCGCTCCGGGTGGTCGAGGCTGCGCGAGAGGCCGAGCCGGCGGTGGCACAGGGGCGAACTCGACTCGGCGGGCAGGCCAGTGGCGGGCAGGCCAGCGGTACGCCGGCTCTGCGTGCACCCCGCCCTGCTACGCACCGCCTGCGGTACGCCAGGCACTGCGGTACGCCAGCCCTGCGATGCGCCCGACCCCGCGATCCGCCAGCCTTGCAATGGCGCCCAGCGCTGCAGCGAGCAACCCGAAGGCATCACAGGCTCGCGCAGGGGTCCCCCGCGGACTCAGACCCCCCGCGACCCAACCTACTCACGGGGACCGACAGTTTCGCCCCCTCGACGCCCGCACCCAGGTCAGCCGCAGGGAGGCGCCACCGAGCCACCCCTCCGCACCGGCACCCCAGCCCCGCGGCAACCCAGGCTCGCAGCATCGCAAGCTCACGCAGGGGTCCCCCGCAAAGCCGGGCCCCCCGCGACCCAACCTACTCACAGGGACCGACAATTCTGGACGTCGCCGCCCGACGCCCAGGTCCGCCGCGCCCGACGCCCAGGTCCGCCGCCCGCCGCCCCTGCCCCTCACCACCCGGCCCCAGGTCAGCCGCGCGGAGGCGCCACCGAGCCACCCTCCCGCACCGGCATCGGCACCCGGTGCACCATCGGCGCCCGAGCGTCACGGCCGCGCCGTTCCACCATGTCGACCAGCACCTTGACGGCCTGGGCGCCCAGCTCGTGGTGCGGCAGGGCGATGGTGGTCAGCCGGGGGCGCATCCACGACGCGACCGGGTGGTCGTCGAAGCCGATGACCGAGACGTCGTCGGGGACCGAGAGGCCGGCTTCGGCGAGGGCCTGGTACGCGCCGAAGGCCAGGCGGTCGTTGAAGCAGACCAGGGCCTTGGGCAGGTGGTGGCGCAGCAGGTCCCTGGTGGCGTCGTAGCCGTGTTCGGGTGTCCACTTCGGACAGCGGTGGGCGCTGACCACCTCGACGCCTGCGGCGGTGAAGACGTCGCGCAGGCCGAGGAGGCGTTCCACGGCCGCGATGCTGTTCGGTGGCACGTCGTAGGCGCCGGGGCCGGCGCCGATCAGGTGGACGCCGTGTTCGTGGCCGGCCTCGACCAGCACGAGTGCGGCCGAGCGGCCGGCCTGCAGTTCGTCGGGGACCACCGACGGGGCGCCGGAGCGGGTCCAGGCGGTGGCGTTGAGCAGCACGGCCGGTCCGTCGTTCACGCCCTCCGGCACGACGATCGCCCTGGTGTGCATGGCGGCGAAGATGATGCCGTCCGCGCGGCGGTCGCGCATCGACTCGACCAGTGCCCGTTCGATCACCTGGTCGCCGCCGGACTCGCCGACGAACAGCATGAAACCGTGCTGGTAGGCGGCATCCACGGCGCCGCGCACCATGTCGCCGGCCAGGCCCGATGACGCGACCGTGTCCGAGACGAAGCCGATCGTCTGCGAACGGCCGGTGCGCGGGCTCGCGGCCAGTGCGCTGTTGCGCCGGTAGCCCAGTTCCTGGGCGGTGGAGCGCACCCTGCGCTCAGCCGCCTCCGAGATGCGCAGCTCGCGTGCGCGGCCGGTCAGGACGAGTGACGCCGTGGTGACCGACACCCCGCTCGCGGCCGCCACGTCGGCCAGTGTCACGCGCGTTCGTCCCACTCCGGATCCGCCTCCCGTCGCAGTACGGGTTCCGACCGCTCATCCGGTCGGAAGGTTGCACGAAATGCTTGTGGTTCACACGTTCGCGGGCCTGGCGTTCGCCGGGCGGTCCTGGCGGAGGGACCACCGGGCGGGCGCCGGCCCTACCGCTTGAGCCGGCCGGGGTCGCCGGCCCTGCCGCGGCGCACCAGCCACGCCTCGGTGATGTGGGTGAACATCGCCTTCGCCGCGCCGGGCGCGTCGCGGGCCGCGAGGCGCTCGTAGATGCGGCGGTGCCCCTTGTTGGAGGCCTTGCACAGGTCCCGGTCGCTCTTGCCCTGGTAGCCGGACGTGTGGATCACCTGGCCCTCCAGCGCGCGCACGACACCGCGGGCGATGCGGTTGCCGGACGCCTGCATGATCGTGTCGTGGAACAGCCGGTCGTGCTCCTCGTAGGTGGGGGTGTCGTCGACCAGCTCGTCCATCCGGTCCACCAGCGCGCGCAACCGGTCCAGCACGTCCTGCTCCAGCGTGCGGGCGGCGACCTGGGCCATGTCCGACTCCAGCAGCCGCCGGGTGACGACCACGTCGTCGAGGATCGCGAGCGTCTCGTCCTCGGCGATCGTGGCGCCGAGGACCAGCTCGTCGAGCATGTTCCACTGGGCCTGCGGTGTCACCGTGGTGCCCGCGCCCTGGCGCACCCGGACCAAGCCCTTCTCCTGCAGCACCTTCACGGCCTCGCGGACCACGGTCCTGCTCACCGAGAAGGTCTCGCAGAGCACCGGCTCCGGCGGCAGCGTCGTGCCCGGCGGGTAGTTGCCGCGCACGATCCGCTGCACGAGCTCCGCGGTGACGGCCGTCGCGAGGTTGGCCGGTCGCCGCGTCCAGCCGGGACGCACGGCGGTGGCCGGCTCCGGCTGCGAACGTGTCGCTGACATCTTGCCTCCGTTGCGCTGCCCGACGTCGGTGGCGGCGATCCGACAGTATACGTAACACCATTGACGTCACACGTCATACGAGTTACGTTCCGACTTGTTTCCTGACGCGGGTGTCACACCGCTTCCAGCGGATCCCGGCGCACCGGCCACCGTGGTCGTCCTCCACCACCACGGCAGCTCCACCTCGTCGTCCACACCGGACACAACTCTGCCCCGTCCGCCGCAACGGGAGGGTGACCAGGCCACACCCCTCACCAGGAGGTCCCTTGTCCACGTCCTCGTTCCCCGACACGCGCAGGCGGGCCGCGTTCGCCGTCACGGCGGTGGTGGCCGCCGCGCTCGCCACCGCTCCCCCCGCCACCGCGGCCACCACCACCCTCTACGCCTCCCCCACCGGTACCGGTACCGCCTGCACCGCCACGGAACCGTGCGCGCTGCCCGCGGCACAGGCCGCGGTGCGCTCCCGCACCGGCTCGATGACCGGCGACATCGTCGTGGAGCTGGCCGACGGCGTGTACCGGCTCTCCCAGCCGCTGCGCTTCACCTCGGCGGACTCCGGCACCGGCGGCTACCGCGTGCTGTGGCAGGCCGCCGCGTCGGCGAAGCCGGTCATCAGCGGCGCCAGGGCGGTCACCGGGTGGTCGGTCGCCGACTCCGGGAAGAACATCTGGCGGGCGAACGTCGGCACCGGCGTCGACAGCCGCCAGCTCTACGTCAACGGCGCCATCGCCAGCCGCGCGCGCACGCAGGTCAACCGGGCGGACTTCACGTTCACCGACACGGGCATGCGCTTCTCGAACAGCGCGCTGAACTACCTGAACACCCTGGCGAACCAGAACCGCGTCGAGGTGGAGAGCGTCAACTCGTTCACCGACCGGTACTCGCCGGTGCAGAGCATCAGCGGCAACTTCCTCACGATGCAGCAGCCCGCCTGGAACAACAACACGTTCGGCTACGACACGCTGAGCAAGCCGCACCGCGCCGGGCCGCTGTACCTGGCCAACGCCTACGAGTTCCTGGACGCGCAGGGCGAGTGGTACCTCAACCCCGGTACCGGCACGCTCTACTACATCCCGCTGGCCGGGCAGAACATGAGCAACGTCAGCGTCGAGCTGCCGACGCTGCAGTCGCTCGTGAACGTCGGCGGCACCTACGACGCTCCCGCGCGCAACATCACCTTCAGCGGCATCACCTTCACCGGCACGTCGTGGCTCGGCCCCAGCAGCAACCAGGGCTTCGCCGACCAGCAGACCGGCGCGTACATGTCGGGCAACCAGAACTGGCCCGCCGACCGGATCAACTCCTGCCAGAGCGGCTGCGCGCAGTTCGAGGCGGTGCGGCCGCACTGGTCGCAGATGCCGGCGGCGGTGCAGGTCTCCGCGGCCAGCGGCATCACGTTCACCGACTCGCGGTTCTTCAACCTGGGTCAGACCGCCATCGGGATCGGCAACGACGCCAACGCCCACGCCAGCGGCGTCGGGCTGGGCGCGTCCGGCATCACGGTCACCCGCTCGGAGATCGCGCGCACCTCGGCCGGTGGCGTCGTCGTCGGTGGCGTGCGGGCCGACGCCCACCACCCGAGCGACCAGCGCATGGTCAACCGGGACATCACGGTGAGCTACAACCGCATCCACGACATCGCCGTCGAGTACCGCGGCAACGTGTCGGTGCTCAACACGTACGTCAACGGCGCGACCGTGGCGCAGAACGAGATCTACAACCTGCCGTACTCCGGCCTGTCCCTCGGGTACGGCTGGGGCGCCAACGACGCGGGCGGCAGCAACCACTACGCCAACCGCGGCCTGTACAACTACCAGCCGCGGTACTCGACGCCGACGACCGCGACCGGCAACCGGCTGCTCAACAACTACGTGCACGACGTCATGCAGCAGATGACCGACGGCGGCTGCATCTACACGCTCGGGTGGAACCCGAACGCCGAGATCAGCGGTAACCACTGCCTGCGCACCAACGGCTGGTTCGGCCTGTACTTCGACGAGGGCTCGAAGTACTACCGCGCCACCGGCAACGTCTTCTCCGCCACCGGCACCTGGGCCACCGCGAACTACTGGGGTGGCGAGAACATGGGCAACTGGACCGTCAGCAACAACTGGTCGACCAACAACAGCACCAACATCACCAACGGCGACCGCGGCAACGTCGTCAACGGCAACGTCGTGGTGTCCAACGGCAACTGGCCGGCGGGTGCCCAGGCGGTGATGGCGAACGCCGGACCCGGCGGCACCGGTGGCGGCGGCCGGGAGAACGTCGCGGTCGTCGGCGCCCAGTCGAACCGCTGCCTGGACGTGGCCGCCGCGACCAACAACACGCAGGCGCGGCTGTGGGACTGCACGGGCAGCGCGAACCAGCGCTGGAGCCACACGGCGGGCAAGCAGCTGACGGTGCAGGGCAAGTGCCTCGACGCCTCCGGTCAGGGCACGACCAACGGCACCGCGGCGATCCTGTGGGACTGCCACGGCGGCCTGAACCAGCAGTGGAACGTCAACGCCGACGGCAGCATCAGCGGCGCGCAGTCCGGGCTGTGCCTGGACGCCAGCGGCAACGGCACGGCGAACGGCACGCTGGTCCAGCTCTGGACCTGCCACGGCGGAACGAACCAGCAGTGGGCGTTGCGCGGCTGAGCCGCGCGGCGGGGTGCGGGGACCGGCGCCGTCCGGTCTCCGCACTCACGGCGCACGGCAGTGCCCCGCCACGGCCGGGGTGCTGGCCGTGACGGGGAACCGGTTCCCTGCCGGAGGAACGTCAGGAGGAGCAGACCGCTCCGTTCAGCGCCGGCGACGCGAACGGCGGCGCCGACCCGGTGTAGTTCGCGTTGTAGCCGATGGACACCTGGCCACCGGACGGGATCGAGCCGTTCCACGCCGCGTTGGCGACGCTGACCGTGTCACCGTTGTCGCTCCACGTGCCGCTCCAGCCCTGCGTGACGGTCACGCCGGGCGCGGAGAAGGTGAAGGTCCAGCCGTTGACGGCGGAGCCGCGGTTCTCCAGCACGATCTCGGCGCTGTAGCCGCCCTGCCACTGGCTGATCACGCGGTGGCTCGCCCGGCAGCCGCTGCCGGGGTTGCCGCCGGTCGTCGTGGTGGTCGTGGTGGTCGTAGTCGTCGTGGTGGTGGTGGTCGTGGTGGTGATCGGGCCCGCCGCCAGCGCGAGCTCATAGGCGCGCTGCGGCACGAACTGGCCGGCCGGTCCGATGCAGCCGTCCGACTCGCCGGGCAGCTTGATCCACAGGAACGCGTCGATCTTGCTGTCGCCGGTGTTCGCCGTGCTGGGCGTGCCGATCGCGCGGCCGCCCGGGTCGCACCACTCGCTGCCGGCGGGGCCGTTGCCGTTGCGGCTGGTGTCGATCACGGCCTTGAGGCGGCTGTCGCCGACGGCGTTCAGCACGGACTTGGCGAAGTTCACCTCGTCACCGGTCGAGCGGTAGTTCGACACGTTGGTCGAGATGCCGTCTGCGCTGTTGGAGATGTCCGCGGCACGCAGGCGGTTCGCGGCCTCACCGGCGTTCAGCCACGCGCTGTGGCCGATGTCGAAGTACACCTTGGCCTGCGCGGAACCGGACTTGAGCTTCTTGCCCGCGTAGGCCATCGAGGCCTTCGTCTGGTTCTGCTGGTCGGCGCTCTGGCAGCTGGTCATGATCGGCAGGACGTCGGGCTCGAGGATGATCGTCGCCGGCCGGCCGCCCAGACCCGCCGCCACCTCGTCCACCCACGCCCGGTACGCCTGGTGCGACGGTGCGCCGCCGCCGCTGGCGCCGCCGCAGTCGCGGTTGGGGATGTTGTAGACCACCAGGATCGGGATCTTCCCGGCCGCGGCGGCCGCGCCGACGAACGAGCTGACCTCCGACCGGACCGTCGAGGTGTTGGTGGTGGTGTACCACCGCGGCTGCGGCACGGAGGCGATCCGGTCGCGGATGAGCGCGGCCCGCGAGTCGCCGGGGTTGGCGGCCACCCACTTCGCGCTGGAGCTCGACGGGTCGACGTAGAACGCCGACTCCGCGGCGCTGACGGTCGCGCCACCGCTCACCGCCATGACGACGGTCCCGGCCACCAGGGCGCCCGCGGCCGCGCAGGCGCCCGCCGCCCGCCGCCACGTGCCGGCCGGACGGTGGGGCAGGGACGAGGAACCACGGGTCGGCGTGCTGGCGCCGGCGCGTGCAGGATCGGTTGTTCTCATTCAGGTCCTCGCAGCGTCGTTGCTGTTCCGATATGGGGCCGAACAATCATGAGAGCGCTCTCACAAGCAATGTGGCGGAAATGTCCACTCAGCCGCTCGTCTGGATCGAACCCACCGTAGGCACGGCTTCGAGGACGGGTCAAACGCTAAAAATGTGAGCGTTAACTTTAGCGTTGGGCGTTCGACCGCCCTTCAACAAATCGCGTTCGACGGATTCGATGAGCGGACTGGGAGCGCTCCCTGCATTTGGTAGCCCGTTCAGCTCAATCTCGCCGGCAAACCGTTGCCATCGCCTTGTGAGCGTGAACATGGAGCTGCCACACTCCTTGACAGGAAAGGCAACACCTTCGACGCACGCAGCGAGGCCCGGCACCGGCGCACCGGGCGCTCAGCCCGTGCGAACTGTTCGCCCTGCCCATCGAGCCCGGCATTCGGGCATGTTTCGAAAGTGTGGAAGATGAAACTGACATCGAGGTCAGTGTCACTTGTGCCAATCGTTTCGGCAGTCGTCGCGGCGGCACTCGGTACGACACTGGTCGTCACCGCCACCGCGAACGCGGCCACCACTCTCGGCGCCGCAGCGGCTCAGAGCGGTCGTTATTTCGGCACCGCCGTGGCCGCCCAGAAGCTCGGCGACTCGACCTACGTGAACCTCCTCAACACGGAGTTCAACATGGTCACCGCCGAGAACGAGATGAAGTGGGACGCGACCGAGCCCAACCGCGGTCAGTTCAACTACTCCGGCGGCGACCGCATCCTCAACCACGCGTTGAACAACGGCAAGCGCGTGCGCGGTCACGCCCTGCTGTGGTACCAGCAGCAGCCGCGCTGGGCCCAGGGGCTCAGCGGCTCGGACCTGCGCCAGGCCGCCATCAACCACGTCACCCAGGTCGCCACCCACTACAAGGGGAAGATCTACGCCTGGGACGTCGTGAACGAGGCGTTCGCCGACGGCAACAGCGGCGGCCGGCGCGACTCCAACCTGCAACGCACCGGCAACGACTGGATCGAGGCGGCGTTCAGGGCCGCCCGTGCCGCCGACCCCGGCGCGAAGCTCTGCTACAACGACTACAACACCGACAGCATCAACCCGAAGTCGACCGGCATCTACAACATGGTCCGCGACTTCAAGGCCCGCGGCGTGCCGATCGACTGCGTCGGGATGCAGTCCCACCTGAGCAACAACGCGCCGTCGGACTACCAGGCCAACCTCCAGCGCTTCGCCGACCTCGGCGTCGAGGTGCAGATCACCGAGCTGGACATCTCCGGGTCCAACCAGGCCAACGCCTACGGCGCGGTGACCAGGGCGTGCATGGCGGTCACCCGCTGCGCCGGCATCACGGTGTGGGGCATCCGCGACAGCGACTCCTGGCGCGGCGGCGAGAACCCGTTGCTGTTCACCAGCTCGGGCGCCAAGAAGCCCGCGTACACGTCGGTGCTGAACGCGCTGAACGCGGGTGGCCCCGGCCCGACGACGACCACCACCACGACCACGACGACCACCACGACGACGACCACCGACCCCGTTCCCCCCGGTGACTGCACCGCCTCGGTGTCGCTGAACCAGTGGAACGGCGGCTTCGTCGCCACGGTGAAGGTCACCGCCGGGTCGTCGGCACTGAACGGCTGGCGGGTCACGACGACCCTGTCCGGCGGCTCGGTCACCGGCTCGTGGGGTGCCAACGGCAGTGGTACCAGCGGCACCGTCAACTGGACCAACGTGGACTACAACGGCAGCGTGCCGGCCGGCCAGTCCACCGAGTTCGGCTTCCAGGGCAGCGGCAGCGGATCGGGCCTCAACCCGACCTGCTCCACGCGCTGACGTCCGGCACCAGCACCAGCCGAGGACGGTTCCGCGGACCGGGCACGCAGCCCGGTCCGCGGGCCTCCCCTGCCCTCGGGAGACAACGATGGTCACAACACGAAGGTTCTGGACGCGCATCGCCGTGGTGGCGGGGCTGCTCCTGGCGGTGACCGCCCCGGCGAGGGCGGACAACCCGGTCGTGCAGCACATCTACACCGCGGATCCCGCACCGATGGTCCACAACGGACGGGTGTACCTCTACACCGGTCACGACGAGGACGGCTCGACCTGGTTCACCATGAAGGAGTGGCGGGTCTTCTCGTCGGCCGACATGGTGAACTGGACCGACCACGGCTCCCCCATGAGCCTCGCCACGTTCAGCTGGGCCAGCAAGGACGCGTGGGCCGGGCAGACCGTGGAGCGCAACGGCAAGTTCTACTGGTACGTGCCGGTCGTCAACCGCGCCACCGGGCGCATGGCCATCGGCGTCGGTGTCTCCGACAGCCCCACCGGCCCGTTCCGCGACGCCATCGGCCGCCCGCTGCTGGAGAACGGCGAGATCGACCCGTCGGTGATGATCGACAGCTCCGGGCAGGCGTACCTGTACTGGGGCAACCCCAACCTCTGGTACGTGCGCCTCAACCCGGACATGATCTCGTTCTCCGGTGGTATCAACCAGATCCCGCTCACCACCGCGGGGTACGGCACCCGCACCGGAGACGCGAAGCGGCCCACCCTCTACGAGGAAGCGCCCTGGGTCTACCAGCGCAACGGCCAGTACTACAACGTCTTCGCCGCGAAGTGCTGCTCGGAGTTCATCGCCTACTCCACCGCGCCGGGCCCCACCGGGCCGTGGACCTACCGCGGCACCGTGATGCCCACCCAGGGCAGCGCCTTCACCAACCACGCCGGTGTCGTCGACTTCAAGGGCAGCTCGTACTTCTTCTACCACAACGGCGCGCTGCCCGGCGGCGGCGGTTTCACCCGTTCCGTGGCCGTGGAGAAGTTCAACTACAACTCCGACGGCACCATCCCCCAGCTCACCATGAGCACGGCCGGGCCTCCGCCCGCGGACACGCTGAACCCCTACACCCGGCAGGAGGGCGAGACGATCGCCTGGGGCAGCGGTGTCGAGACCGAGGTCTCCGGTGAGGGCGGTCTGAACCTGAGCCACACCAACAACGGCGACTACGTGAAGCTGAAGAACGTCGCGTTCGGCAACGGTGCCACCACGTTCACGGCCCGCGTCGCGTCCACCGTCGCCGGCAGCTCCGTCGAGGTCCGCTCCGGCGGTCCGACCGGCACGCTCGCTGGCCGCTGCTCGGTGCCCAACACCGGCGGCTGGCAGACGTGGACCACCGTCACGTGCCCGGTGAGCGGGCTGACCGGCACCCGCGACCTGTACCTGAGGTTCAGCGGTGGCAGCGGTTACCTGCTCAACCTGAACTGGTGGCAGTTCACGGCCGGTACCGCGGCCGCCGCCTCGAACCAGACCACAGGAGATGCCATGTGCACGCCTGTCACCACGCCGGGCGGTCCGCGGGCCGCGCTCGACGGCGATCCGGCCGGCTCGAAGTGTGCCGCGTCATGACCGCCCGGCCGCACCCGACCAGGCCCTCGGTCATCGCGCTGTTCTCGGCGCTGCTGGTCCTGGCCGCCGCCGTCGCGCTCGCGCTGGTGCCGCAGCCGGCCCGTGCCGCGTCACTGGTCCGCGTCACCAACTTCGGCACCAACCCGACCGGCCTGAACATGTACGTCTACGTGCCGGACCGGGTCGCGCCGAAGCCGGCGTTGCTGGTGATGGTGCACTACTGCACCGGGTCCGCGAGCGCGGTCCACAACGGCGGCGGGCGCGACTTCGTCACCGCGGCGGACCGCCTCGGGTACGTGATCGTCTACCCCGAGGCCACGCGCGAGGGCCACTGCTTCGACGTGTCCACCCAGAACGCGTTGCGGCGCAACGGGGGCAGCGACTCCACGGGCATCATGTCGATGGTGACGCACGCGCGGCAGGCCTACAACGTGGACCCGGCGCGGATCGTCGTCGCCGGCATCTCCTCCGGCGCGATGATGACGAACGTGCTGGCGGCGCAGTACCCGGACGTGTTCAGCGCGGGCTCCGCGTTCTCCGGTGTGCCGGCCGGGTGCTTCGCCACCACGGACGGCTCGACGTGGAACAGCCAGTGCTCCGGCGGAAACCTGCTGAAGACCCCGCAGCAGTGGGGTGACCAGGCCAGGGCGATGTACCCCGGCTACACCGGCCGCTACCCGCGGATGCAGCTGTGGCACGGCACCAACGACACCACGCTGGCCTACCCGAACTTCGGCGAGGAGCTCGACCAGTGGACGAACCTCCACGGGCTGAGCCGGACGCCGTCGTTCACCGACCAGCCGCGGTCGAACTGGACCCGCACCCGGTACGGCGACACCGGCACCACGGCGACCGTCGAGGGCATCAGCGTCCAGGGCGTCGGTCACGACCTGCCGCAGTCGGGGATGATCGCGTACGCGATCTCGTTCCTCGGTCTGGACGCCCCGCCCACCACGACGACCACGACCACAACGACGACCACCACAACGACCACGACGACCACCACGACCACGCCGCCGCCCACCGGCGGGTGCAAGGTGGCCGCGACGGTCAACGCCTGGAACACCGGCCTGACCGAGACGATCACGATCAGCAACACGTCGACCGCGGCCGTGAGCGGCTGGCAGCTGCGCTTCACGTTGCCGGGCGGGCAGGCCATCACCGGCGGCTGGAGCGCGAGCTACTCCCCCGCCACCGGCGAGGTGACCGCGCGCAACGTCGACTACAACGGCCAGATCCCGCCGAACGGTTCGGTGTCGATCGGCTTCCAGGCCACGCACACCGGTGACAGCGCGGCCGCGACCGGCTTCACGCTCAACGGCGCGCGCTGCACCGCGGCCTGACCTGCGGCGACGTCCGCGGGTCCCACCAGGACACCCAGGTGGTACCCGCGGACTTCCCGGCCGGCAATGGCGGCGGGGTCGCGCAGCGTGCGCTCGGCACGCGGCCCAGGTCCGAGCACCGGCTCCTCGTGGCAGACCACCGGGGGCACTTCAGCGACCCGCGCACACCCATTGGAGGACCGGCATGGCCGACCTGAACCGGCGGCAGCTCATGAAGCTCGGCACGGGAGCCGTGCTGACGCAGGCAGGGTGGACGGCGACCGCCGGTGCCGCACCACCGCAGGCGCGGGCGGCCGACGACCTCTCGCTGTGGTACGACCGGCCGGCCGGGTCCGACTGGCTGCGCGCGCTGCCGGTGGGCAACGGCCGGCTGGGCGCGATGGTGTTCGGCAACACCGACACCGAACGCCTGCAGCTCAACGAGGACACGGTCTGGGCGGGCGGCCCGCACGACTACAGCAACCCGCGCGGAGCGGGCGCACTGGCCCAGATCCGGCAGCTCGTGTTCTCGAACCAGTGGTCGCAGGCGCAGACGCTGATCGACCAGACGATGCTGGGCAGCCCCGCCGGTCAGCTCGCCTACCAGCCGGTCGGCGACCTGCGGCTGGCGCTGCCCTCCGCGACCGCCACGAACTACCAGCGCTCGCTGGACCTCACGACCGCGACCACCGCCGTGACCTACACGGCGAACAACGTGCGCTACCGCCGTGAGGTGTTCGCGAGCGCGCCGGACCAGGTGGTCGTCGTGCGGCTGACCGCGGAGACGCCGGGCTCGATCACGTTCACCGCGTCGTTCACCTCGCCGCAGCGCACGACGGCGTCCAGCCCGGACGCCACGACCATCGCGCTGGACGGCATCTCCGGCACGCAGCGCAACATCGCGGGCACGGTGAGGTTCCTCGCGCTGGCCAGAGCCGTCGCGGAGGGCGGCACCGTCAGCAGCTCCGGCGGCTCGCTGCGGGTGAGCGGCGCCAACGCCGTCACCCTGCTGATCTCCATCGGCACCAGCTACGTCGACCACCGCACGGTCAACGGCGACTACCAGGGCCTCGCCCGCACCCGCCTCAGCGCCGCCCAGGGCGTCCCCTACGACACGTTGCGGTCGCGCCACGTCGCCGACTACCAGGCGCTGTTCGGACGCGTCACGCTCGACCTGGGGCGCACGGCGGCGGCCGACCAGCCGACCGACGTCCGGATCAGCCGGCACTCCGGCACCAGCGACCCGCAGTTCGCCACCCTGCTGTTCCAGTACGGCCGGTACCTGCTGATCTCCTCGTCGCGGCCCGGCACGCAACCGGCGAACCTGCAGGGCATCTGGAACGACCAGATGGCACCGTCGTGGGACTCGAAGTACACGCTCAACGCCAACCTGCCGATGAACTACTGGCCGGCCGACACCACGAACCTCGGCGAGTGCTACCAGCCGGTGTTCCGCATGATCAACGACCTCACGGTCACCGGCGCGCGCACCGCCCAGGTGCAGTACAACGCCCGCGGCTGGGTCACCCACCACAACACCGACGCCTGGCGCGGTTCCTCGGTGGTCGACTTCGCCGCGGCCGGCATGTGGCAGACCGGCGGCGCGTGGCTGTCGACCATGATCTGGGACCACTACCGGTTCACCGGCGACGTGAACTTCCTGCGCACGTACTACCCGGCGCTCAAGGGGTGCGCGCAGTTCTTCCTCGACACCCTCGTCACCGAGCCGAGCCTGGGCTTCCTCGTCACGAACCCGTCGAACTCGCCGGAGCTCAACCACCACTCCGGTGTCAGCGTGTGCGCGGGACCGACGATGGACATGCAGATCCTGCGCGACCTGTTCGACGGCTGCGCGAGCGCGTCGGAGGTGCTGGGCGTCGACGCCGACCTGCGCACGCAGGTGCGGGCGGCCCGGCAGCGCCTGGCGCCCACCAAGGTCGGCTCCCGCGGCAACGTCATGGAGTGGCTGTACGACTGGGTGGAGACCGAGCCGAACCACCGGCACGTCTCGCACCTCTACGGCCTGCACCCGAGCAACCAGATCACCAAGCGCGGCACGCCCCAGCTGCACGCCGCCGCCCGCAGGACGCTGGAGCTGCGCGGTGACGCGGGCACCGGGTGGTCGCTCGCGTGGAAGATCAACTACTGGGCGCGGCTGGAGGAGGGTTCGCGGGCGCACGACCTGCTCCGCTCGCTGGTGACCACGGACCGCCTGGCGCCCAACATGTTCGACCTGCACCCGCCGTTCCAGATCGACGGCAACTTCGGCGCCACCTCCGGCATCGCGGAGATGTTGCTGCACAGCCACAACGGCGAGCTGCACGTGCTGCCCGCGCTGCCACCGGCGTGGTCCGCCGGCAGCGTCACGGGGCTGCGCGGGCGGGGCGGGTACACCGTCGGCGCGACCTGGGCCGCCGACGGCGCCGTGACCCTGACCGTCACGCCGGACCGCGACGGCACCGTCCGCGTGCGGAACCGGATCTTCGGCGGCACCTTCGAGCTGCGCGACACCACGACCGGCACGGTGATCCAGCCGGCCCAGCCGGAGGCCGGTGTCGCCGAGTTCTCCGGGCTGGCCGGGCACACCTACCGCGCGAGCGGTCAGGGCTCCGGCTCGGCCGTGGTGCGGCCGGGCGTGTACTACCGGCTGGTCGCGCGGCACAGCGGGAAGTACGCCGACATCAGCGGCGTGTCCACGGCGGCGGGCGCGTTGCTGCAGCAGTGGTCCCAGACCACCGGTCTCAACCAGCAGTTCGACTTCCTCGACTCGGGCGGCGGCTACTACCGCGTGCGGGCCCGCCACAGCGGTCTCGTGCTGCAGGTCGCGAACTCGAACACCGGCGCCGACATCACCCAGCAGACCGACACCGGCGCGACCAGCCAGCAGTGGCGCGTGGTTGACCAGGGCGGTGGGGTGATCAGCCTGGTCAACCGGCAGAGCGGTCTCGCCATGGACGTCTGGAACGCGGCGACCACCGACGGCACCCGCGTGTCGCAGTGGACCCCGAACGGCGCCGAGAACCAGCGGTTCCAACTCCAACCAGTCTGACAACCGAAGGGACGACGATGTTCCAGCAACCCGAAGGGCGCTGTCATGGCACGGCATAGGACTGTGCTGGCGATGGCCCTCGCGAGCGCCGTGGTCCTGCTGGGCGCGGCCGGCATCGCGCTCGGCGGCACGGTGAGCGGCGGTGTCGGCGCGGCGGCGGCCACGGCGGGGTGCGGCAAGGCACCGGCGCTGTCGAGCGGCCAGCACACCATCAGCAGCGGCGGTCAGAACCGCAGCTACATCCTGCGGCTGCCACCCGGTTACGACAGCAACCGGCAGTACCGGTTGTTCGTGGGCTTCCACTGGAGGGGAGGCACCGCGAACGACGTCGACTCCGGTGGCACCGACGGCTACAACTGGTCGTACTACGGCCTGCGCAAGCTGTCCGACGCCGCGAACAACGGCACGATCTTCGTGGCGCCGCAGGGCAACGGCAACGGCTGGGCCAACCCGGGCGGGCAGGACCTGAAGTTCGTCGACGACCTGGTCAACCTGCTCGGCTCGAGCCTGTGCATCGACACGACGCAGCGGTTCGCCGGCGGCTTCAGCTACGGCGGCGGCATGTCGTACGAGGTCGCCTGTGCGCGCGCCAACGTCTTCCGCGCCGTGGTGGTCTACTCGGGCGCCCAGCTCAGCGGCTGTGACGGCGGCACCCAGCCCATCGGGTACATGGGCGTCCACGGCGTCAGCGACAACGTGCTCGGCATCGGCCTGGGCCGCGGGCTGCGCGACACGTTCGTGCGCAACAACGGCTGCACGCCGCAGAACGCGCCCGAACCGGCCGCCGGCAGCAGGAGGCACATCGTCACGAACTACAGCGGCTGCCGGGCCGGGTACCCGGTGGTGTGGGCGGCGTTCGACGGCGGGCACACGCCCGGCCCGATCGACTCCGGCGGTGACGGCTGGCGCACCTGGACCTCCGGCGAGGTCTGGAAGTTCCTCACCCAGTTCGCCGGCGGCGGTGACCCCACCAGCACCACGACCACGACCACGACGTCCCCCGTCACCACGACGCCGCTGCCCGTGGGCGACTGCAAGGTCGGCGCGGAGGTCAACGCCTGGAACAACGGGCTGACGGCGAGCATCACCATCACGAACACCGGCACGGCGCCGATCAGCGGCTGGTTGCTGGGCTTCACGCTGGGCAGCGGGCAGAGCATCACCGGCGGCTGGAACGCCACCTACGACTCGACCACCGGGCGGGTGGGCGCGACCAACGTCTCCTACAACGGCGACATCGCGCCGGGCACGTCGACCAGCATCGGCTTCCAGGCCACGCACACCGGCAACACCGCCGCGCCGTCCCAGTTCACCCTCAACGGGAAGACGTGCACGTCCGCATGACCCCCACTACAGAGAGCGCGACCAACCTGATGCGCACCAAGCACATCCTCCGCCGGGCGTCGTGGCTGCTCGCGGCCGCCGCACTGGCGCTGTCGGGCAGCAGCGTCGCCCAGGCGCAGGTGCCCTCCGAGCCGACCGCGCTCGCGGGCACCGCCGGCTGCGGCAAGGCCCCCACGCTGCGCAGCGGCAACCAGACGATCCAGAGCAGCGGCAAGACCCGCTCGTACATCCTGAGCATCCCGGACAACTACGACAACACCCGCCAGTACAAGCTCGTCTTCGGCCTGCACTGGCTGGGCGGCACCGCGCAGCAGGTGGCGGGCGGTGGCAGCGACGGCGACGTCTACGCCTACTACGGCCTGCGCAGGCTGGCGAACAACTCGACGATCTTCGTCGCGCCGCAGGGCCTCAACAACGGCTGGGGCAACTCCGGTGGCGAGGACGTCCGGTTCGTCGACGACATGATGAGCCGGATCGAGAACGACCTCTGCGTCGACACCACGCAGCGGTTCTCGCTCGGCTTCAGCTACGGCGGCGCGATGAGCATCTCCCTCGCGTGCTCACGCCCGACCGTGTTCCGCGCCATCGCCGCCATCTCCTCCCCCGGCGAGATCAGCGGCTGCGCCGGTGGCACCGCGCCCGTCGCGTACATGGGCATCCACGGCATCAACGACAACATCGGCTCGGGCCGCAGCCAGCGCGACCGGTGGGTCAGGAACAACGGCTGCACCCCGCAGAACGCACCGGAACCCGGTCCCAACAGCCGCACGCACATCACGACGAAGTACGCGAACTGCCGGGCCGGCTACCCGGTGGTGTGGGCGCCGTTCGACGGCGGCCACCAGCAGGGGCCCGTGGACGGGTGCGCGGGGTGCGAGAGCGGTGCCCGCAGCTGGGTGAAGAACGAGGTGTGGGCGTTCTTCACCGGTGAGGCGCCGCCGGCGCCGACCACGTTCCGGCTGCGCGGTGAGGCCGCCGGCCGCTGTCTCGACGTCAACGGCGCGAGCACGGCCAACGGCGCGCAGCTGATCACGTGGGACTGCCACACCAACGCCAACCAGCAGTTCACCCAGGACGGGCAGACGTTGCGGGTGACCGGCAAGTGCCTGGACGCGCCCACCAACGCCGGTTCCGGCACGCGGGTGCAGATCTGGGACTGCAACGGTGGCGCGAACCAGGCGTGGCAGCTGACCGCCGGTGGCACGGTGACCAGTGTCCAAACCGGACTCTGCCTGACCTCCGCCGGGACGGCCAACGGTGCGGCCGTGACGGTGGCGACCTGTCAGGGTGGCGCGAACCAGCGCTGGGCCAAGGCCTGAGGGAAGGAGTGCGCGACTCTCACTCCGAGCGTCGCGCACTCCTCCAGGACGGTGTTCTGGGACGACGTCCACGCGTGCGGGCCGCATTCCGCACGCGGGCCGTCGTCCGTCGACCGCCCGGTCCTGGGCACCTCCGCGGCAGCGGAACCGGTCAGCCCCTACGAGCTCACCCTGCGGTGTGCCGCCGGGTCCGGGGTGCTCGCCCGCCGCGACAGCCGCGGTGGCAGCAGCATCAGCGGCGGTGGCTGCTTGCCGTCGAGCTTGGCCGCCAGCAGGTCGACCGCGTGCCTGCCGAGCTCTTCCGCCGGCAGCCGCACCGACGTGAGCGGCGGCGACATCTGCTCGGCGAGCTCGTCGGGGCAGATCGCGACCACGGCCACGTCGCCGGGCACCTGGCGCCCGGCCGCGCGCAGGCAGGCGGTGATCCAGCCCAGTGCCGCCTCGTTGTGCACGACCAGCGCCGTCATCGACGGGTGCGCGCGGACCAGTGCCTTGGTGGCCCTGAGCACCGAGTCGTGGTCGTCCTCAACGGACAACGCCGTCGCCGCGACGCCTCTGCGCATCGCGGCCGCGCTGAAGCCGTTCATCGTGCGGTGCGCGGATCCGGTGCTGCGCCGGTACACCGCGCTCGGCGCGCCCAGGAAGCCGATGGAGCGGTGCCCCAGGTCGGCGAGGTGGTCGACGCACTTCGCGCCGGCCGCCTCGAAGTCGAGGTCGACGCAGGTGAGCCCGCGTGCGGTGGCCGGATGTCCGATGAGGACGGACGGCTTGGACAGCTGCCGCAGCAACGGCACGCGGTCGTCGTCCATCTCCACGTCCATCACCAGGAAGCCGTCCACCTGGGCGCTGTTCGCGGCCCTGCGCAGGCCCGAGGCGCCGTCGTCGGCGGTCATCAGCAGCAGGTCCATGTCGTACCTGCGCGCCGTGGTGACCGCGGCGGTGACGAACCGCATCATGCCCGGCAGGTGCATGCCCGCCCGCAGCGGCAGCACGAGCCCGATCACGTTCGTGCGGCTCGAAGACAGGCCCCGGTCGGTCACGTGCGGCTGGTAGCCCAGCGCCCTGATGCTCTCCCTGACCCTCGACTTCGTGCCCGCGGAGATCGACCGCTTGCCCGTCAGCACGTAGGAAACGGTGCTCGGGGCGACCCCAGCGTGCCGCGCGACGTCCGCGATGGTGACCACACCGCCCCCTCTCCCGCACTCACTCTGTGCAGCGTTCCGACACCATAGAGATACGGATCAGCTCGTTACAAGAGTGATGTTCGCGTTAACATTGGTCATTTCGAGTGGTCCAGACGAATTCCGCACTGTATGGAAACTTGCCGGTTGGGCACGTTCACAACCTCCGATCAGCGGCTGCGCGGAGGTCCGCCACCTCGGCGGGGGTCAGTGCCCGGCCGTACACCCGCAGGTCCTCGACAACGGCGTCGAGGTACGGGTCGCCCGCGTGCTGCGAGCGCCCGAGCCAGTTCTGGGTCGTGCTGCCCAGCGCGGCCGGGCTCACCGCCAGCCCCGCGTGCCGCGCCACCTCCGCGCCGTTCACGTAGAGCACGCCGAGCTCACCGGCGTGGGTCACGGCCACGTGCGTCCACTCGCCCACCGGAACCGGTTCCGCGTCCAGGTGCCGCTCCGCGCCCGTGCCACCGGTGGTGATCGCGTACCGCAGGCCGCCGCCCGCGCTGAGCGGCGTGAGGCACAGGTAGGAGTTGACGCCGCTGCCGAAGTCGAAGACCCGCGCCTCGGTGGCGGCCGAGCGCAGCCGCAGCCACACCGCCACGCTGAACTCCGCGGCACCGGCGAGCAGCCCGGCCGGCAGCACCACGTGCCCGCCGGCCCCGTCGAGCGACACCGCGGCACCGGCGCGTCCGGTGGTCCACCGCGCGCCGCCGGCCAGCGTCGCGCGCCGGCCGCTGCCGGTCGCGTCCGCGGCGGTCGAACCGTGTCCCTCGCCGAGCCGGAAGTGCGCGATGAACGGCGGCGGCGCGGGGGCGTCACCCACCCGCCAGTAGACGGTGTAGCGCTGGCCGTGCACCCGGTAGAACGGCACCAGCGTCACCGGTCCGGTGCTCGCCATCGCGGTGTACCGCAACGGGGTGCCTGCCGGTCGCAGCGTCGCGGCGCGCAACGTCGGCAGGAACGCGAGGTCGTTCGTGCCGTACTCGCCCGCGAGCACGATCGGGCCGACCTGGACCGTCCGCACCCGCTTGTCGTCCGGCGCGCGCTCCAGGCGCAGCGCCATCGGCAGGGTCAGGTCCACGACGTCCCCGCTGCTCCAGTGGCGGTCGATCCGCGCGTAGGTGCCCGGTGTGGCTGGGTGTTCCTCGACGCCGTTCACCAGCAGCCGCGCGCCCGCCGCCCAGGACGGGACGCGCACGCGCAGGTCGATCCGGCGGGAACCGGTGATCGTGAGCCGGGTGGCGCCCGACTCCGGGAAGGACGTGTCCTGGCGCACCGAGACGCCCCGGCCGGACCAGGTGAGCACGGACGGGATGAACAGGTTGACGTACAACGTGTTCCCGGCGTGGAAGTAGATGCTGCCGCCGTGCCGGGTGTTGGTCTCCATGCCGGTGCCGTGGCAGCAGGTGAAGTCGTCGTAGTCGCTGCTGTAGCTGCGGGTCCCGCCCGCGCGCAACGGCACGAAGTAGCAGTGGTGGCCGTGCGCGGACCGCGGGTCCTGCGCGCCGAGCAGGTGGTTGTACAGCGCCTTCTCGTAGTGGTCGAAGTAGCGCGCCCGGCCGGGGTCGGTGCGGAAGAGCTGCCGGGTCAGCTTGAGCACCGTGTCGGTGGTGCAGCACTCGCAGGTGTGGTCGGACAGCTCGGTGGCGATCCGGTTGGGCGGCCGGAACTGCCCGTTGTTCGAACTGCCGCCGATCGCGTAGGTGTGCGCGCTCGTCACGATCCGCCAGAAGTGCACGGCGATGTCGCGGTACCGCGCGGTGCCGGTGGCGTGGTAGGCCCGCAGCGCCCCGAGCACCTTCTGGGCCTGCGTGCCCGCGTGCAGGCCGTTGAGCTCGTCGGTGCCCAGCGCCAGCGGGTCGAACACCTCGCCGTGCTCGAAGTACCGCGCGGCGGTCAGGTGCGCCGGGTCGCCGGTGAGCTGGTAGAGGTTCGTCAGCACCTCGTTCATGCCGCCGGTCCCGGTGCGCAGCACCTCCTGGCGGTGGGCCTCGGTCAACCGGCCGGCCCGCCAGCCCACCCACGCCGCCATCCTGGTCAGCACGCGCAACGCCCGCGGGCTGCCCACGAGCACGTGCACGTCGAGCAGACCGGCCATGATCTTGTGCAGGGTGTGGTACGGCGACCAGACCGGTTCCCGCGCCTCGGCGTGGCCGATGAAGCCCTCGGGGAACGCCGAGAGGTACCCGGTGCTGTAGCCGGCGATCCTCGCGCGGTCCTGGCACATCGCGAGCTGCTCGACCAGGTAGTCGGCCCTGACCGAGAACGCCCGGTCGCCGGTGCTCGCGAACGCCTGTGCCAGCGCGGAGAGCACGTGCCCGGTCGAGTGGCCGCGCAGCTCGCTGTCCGGCGACTCCCAGCCACCGCAGGGAACCACGCCGGAGGGCAGCCCGACGTTGCGCCGGAAGGTGTGCAGGAGCCGATCGGGGTCGAGGAACCTCAGGTACGCGTGGGTGCGGGCGGTGTTGTCCAGGAACGGTCCCGGCAGCAGAGCGACCGCGCCGAGCGGGAACGGTTCCGCGGCCACGCCGAAGTCCTGGCGGGCGGGGCCGATCCGCACGTGCGGGACCGGTGCGCCAACGGAAAGCACGTCGTGGCGCGGGGATTCTGGCATTGCGCATGACCTTTCGCAGGGGCCTTGGCCATCCGCAGCGTGGTGTCGAACCGAGCCGAACACAAGATCAGCTCGGTTCGACGGCTGCCTTCGAACCACGTCGAACGCACCCGCCGGGCGCCGCCGCCGGGGGTGCGGCCACGGCGGCGGCGGGGGCTCCTGCGCGAGCGGAAGTCGCGCAGGAGCCGGTTCACAGCGGCACTTCGCTCACAGCGCGGGGTAGGCGTTGCGCATGAGCTCCTGGAACTGCGCGGAGAACCACTTGCCGGACAACGGGGCGTCCGGAAGCGCACCGGACAGGTTGTTGCCGTTGCGCACGTTCCCGGTGTAGGTCGGGTCGCACATCTTGTCCGCGCCCTTGCCCTCGTTGTTCGGGATCTCCTTGCTCGCACCGTCGGACTCGCCCGGGGGCTTCATCCACACGTAGGCGTCGATACCGGCCGCCGGAGCCGCCGTCGGCCGCTCACCGAGGCCGGCACCCGACTGGTTGCACCAGTTGCCGAGGTGGATGCGGCGGTCCAGGCGACCACCGTTGACGTAGGCGTCCACACCGGTCGTCGGGCCGGGGCCCGTCGGCCGGGCGCTGCCGCCCCAGCCGTTGCGGCTGGTGTCGATCAGCATGCCGACGTTCGCGTCGAAGCCCGCCTGCACGGCCTTCTGCCGGAACGCCTGCGCGTAGGACAGCTCGTCGACGTACCGGTTCCAGTCCACCCACTTCGACTGGCGCACCGAGGTCCCGTTCACCGAGTCCTCGATCTTGAAGTAGGGCTCGCGCAACGCGCCGTAGTTCGCGGTGTTGGCGATGAAGCCCTGCACGTTCGCCTTCGTGCTACCGGAGGCGTTCGCCGCCTGGAACAGCAGGTCGGCCGTCGCGCCGAAGTTGTCGTCCCAGCCGATCCAGCCGTGGTGGCCGATGTCGAGGTAGTTGTAGACGTTCGACACGGCACCCAGCTTGGCCAGCGCGTAGCCGACACCGGTGATGTAGTTGCCGTTGGCCTTCATCACGTCGCAGGCCGGCACAGCGGTCGGCCGCGGCGAGACGTTGGTGATCAGGTTCGGCAGCGAGTCGATCTCCACCGTCGTGACGATCCGCAGGTCCTTGTACGCCGGCTTGGCGAAGATCGCCGCGATCGGGTCGATGTACTCGGTCTTGTAGCGGTCGATCTCGGTGGGCTTGAGCTCACCGTTCGACGCCAGTGCCGAGCAGTCACGACCGGGCAGGTTGTAGATGACGAACTGGATCACGAGTGGTGAGCCCGCCGCCTGGCGCACCGCCTCGTTCAGGTGTCCCTCGATGCCCCGCGAGTCGACGGTGCCGGTGATCGCCGCGATGCGGTCGATCCAGACACCGGTCGGCTGGTTCGCGACCCGGCTGCCACCGGGCTCCGCGGCGGCCTTGGCCGACCAGTCCGGGTTCACGTACTGCTTCGCGCCCACGTACGGGTTGTCGACCTTGCCGGGGCCAGGACCAGGACCGTTCGACGTGGTGGTCGTGGTGGTCGTCGTCGTGGTCGTGGTCGTCGTCGGCCCGACGTCGCCGGTGCAGGTCGTCCCGTTCAGGGTGAACGTGGACGGGTTGGCGTCGCTGCTGCCGGCGTTGCTGCCGTTGAAGCCGAGATCGATCGAGGCGCCGGTGCCCAGGTTGCCGTTCCACGACATGCTCGTCGCGGTGACGTCGGCGCCCGACTGCGACCAGCTCGCGCTCCACCCCTGGCTGACGCGCTGGCTGCCGGGGAAGGTGAACTTGAGCGTCCAGCCGCCCGACACGGCGTCACCCAGGTTGGTGATCTTCACCGTGGCGCCGAACTGACCGCCGCCCCAGCTGTTCGCCTTGTAGTCCACCCGGCAACCGGGTGCGGCGCCCGCGGGTGCGCTCAGCGCCACCCCGAACGTCGCCACGGCGGTGGCGACCACGACACCCGCCGCGGCCCACCGCCTTTGTCCGTTGAGCCTCATTGCTCCGGATCTCCTGTCTCTCAATGGTGTTTGATCGGCATGAGCGAACACGCGGTGGGCGTGCACTCGAGTCTGTTGAGCCCCAGGTACTCCATGCCCTCCGAGCCGGTCAGCGCGAAGCCGTCGCCGAAGGCGAGGTCCGGGTCGCCCCGGACCTCGCCGTTCGCGAGCGCCGTCCGCCAGGCCTGGTCCAGTCCTGGCCGCAGGACCAGCAGCCCGAGCCGTTCGTACGGCGCCTTGCTGCAGGTCCCCCACTCCGCGATGTACGGCGCGTAGACCTTGGCGCGCACCGGTCCGGCGAACGCGGTGAAGTCCTCACCGTGCCGGACCGTCGCGCACTCGTCGGTCAGCCGGTGCAGCCAGTCGGCGATGCCGTCGACTCCCCGGCTGAGGTCAGGGGTGGGTTCGGCGCGCCCGACGAGGAGGGCGAGCGCGACCGAACCCACCACCAGGAGGGCGAGCAGTGCCCTCATCACCGGACGGCGCACGCCGAACCGTTGAGCGAGAAGGACGTCGGGTTGGCCGGTGCGGCCGCTGTCGTCGTCGC